>NZ_KZ477988.1:96892-173292 GCF_002837185.1 Pseudomonas fluorescens
CATGAACTGGGAGCGGTTGGAGTCCATGCCGATGCTGAGCAGGGGGTTGCTCATGGGGGTGCTCTTCCTTGAAGGGGGGTGACGGAACTGACGCTATCGGGGGCAAGCCCCCTCCCACATTTTGAATGTATTCACACATCAAAGTGTGGGAGGGGGCTTGCCCCCGATAGCAATCTGATAGGCGCCACCTTACCAAACAGGCTCACCACCGACTAGAAAGCAAAACGCCAGCACGAGGCTGGCGTTTTGCATGTCAGGCTGCGATCAACGCGGCACCACCGGCTTGCGCGCAGGCTTGCCGCCTTTGCCCTTGGCCGCATCGGTACGTTCCTTCGCCGCCTGTTTGTTACGCGCCTGAGCCGCCGCCTTGGCTTGCTCGCGCTTGTCCCACGGGTTGCTGCCGTCGCTGCCACGCGGTGGCAGGCCGGTGTGCTGGGTGAGGATTTTGGTGGTGGTTTCCCTGGCGACCTTGTGGCTGCCGGCCGGCGTCGAGTTCTTGCGACGCGCGCTCTGGTAGCTGTCGGTGCTCGGCTGATGCAGCGGGATCAACTGGTCCTTGCCCGGCCCGATCAGGTCGGCACGGCCCATGCGGGTCAGCGCCTCACGCAGCATCGGCCAGCCCTTGGGGTCGTGGTAACGCAGGAACGCCTTGTGCAGACGGCGCTGCTCTTCGCTCTTGACGATGGTCACCGCGTCGCTCTTGTAGGTGACCTTACGCAGCGGGTTCTTGCCCGAGTGGTACATCGCGGTGGCGGTGGCCATCGGCGACGGGTAGAACGCCTGCACCTGGTCGGCGCGGAAACCGTTGCCCTTGAGCCACAGGGCCAGGTTCATCATGTCTTCATCGGTGGTGCCGGGGTGGGCGGCGATGAAGTACGGGATCAGGTACTGCTCCTTGCCCGCTTCCTTGGTGTACTTCTCGAACATGCGCTTGAACTTGTCATAGCTGCCAATGCCCGGCTTCATCATCTGGTTGAGCGGACCTTCCTCGGTGTGTTCCGGGGCGATCTTGAGGTAGCCACCGACGTGGTGGGTGACCAGCTCCTTGACGTACTCCGGCGACTCGACGGCGAGGTCGTAGCGCAAGCCGGAGGCAATCAAAATCTTCTTCACACCCGGCAACGCACGGGCGCTGCGGTACAGCTGGATCAGCGACGAGTGATCGGTGTTCAGGTTCGGGCAGATGCCAGGGAACACGCACGACGGCTTGCGGCACGCGGATTCGATTTCCGGGCTCTTGCAGGCGATGCGGTACATGTTCGCGGTCGGCCCGCCGAGGTCGGAGATCACCCCGGTGAAGCCCGGGACCTTGTCGCGGATCTCTTCGATCTCGCGAATGATCGACTCTTCGGAACGGTTCTGGATGATGCGGCCTTCGTGCTCGGTGATCGAGCAGAAGGTGCAGCCGCCAAAGCAGCCACGCATGATGTTCACCGAGAAGCGGATCATGTCGTAGGCCGGAATCTTTTCCTTGCCGTACACCGGATGCGGGACACGGGCGTAAGGCATGCCAAACACGTAGTCCATTTCTTCGGTGGTCATGGGAATGGGCGGCGGGTTGAACCACACATCCACTTCACCATGTTTTTGCACCAGAGCGCGGGCGTTGCCTGGGTTGGTTTCCAGGTGCAACACTCGGTTGGCGTGAGCGTAGAGCACTGCGTCGCCACGGACTTTTTCCACCGACGGCAGGCGGATTACGGTTTTGTCGCGGGTCATGCGCGGGCTGGCCAGGATCTGCACGACCTTGGCTTCGTCCGGATCATCAACCGGCCCCTTCTCTTGCTCAATGGCGCAAGCCTGGGTGTCCTGGGTGTTCACGTACGGGTTGATGATCTTATCGATCTTGCCCGGACGGTCGATACGCGTGGAGTCCACTTCGTACCAGCCTGCCGGCGTGTCACGGCGAATGAACGCAGTGCCGCGCACGTCAGTGATGTCTTCAATCTTGTGACCCCACGACAGGCGCTGGGCAACTTCGACAATTGCGCGCTCGGCGTTGCCGTACAACAGGATGTCGGCGGTGGCGTCGATCAGGATCGAGTTACGCACGCGGTCCTGCCAGTAGTCATAGTGGGCGATGCGGCGCAGGGAGGCTTCGATGCCACCGAGCACGATCGGCACGTTCTTGTAGGCTTCCTTGCAACGCTGGCTGTACACCAGGCTGGCGCGGTCCGGGCGTTTGCCGGCCATGCCGCCAGGGGTGTAGGCGTCGTCGGAGCGGATTTTCTTGTCGGCGGTGTAGCGGTTGATCATCGAGTCCATGTTGCCGGCCGCGACGCCGAAGAACAGGTTCGGCTCGCCGAGCTTCATGAAATCGTCTTTGGACTGCCAGTTCGGCTGGGCAATGATCCCGACGCGAAAGCCCTGGGACTCCAGCAGCCGGCCGATGATCGCCATGCCGAACGACGGATGGTCAACGTAGGCATCACCGGTGACGATGATGATGTCGCAGGAATCCCAGCCAAGCTGATCCATCTCCTCCCTGCTCATGGGCAGGAATGGCGCAGGACCGAAACATTCGGCCCAGTACTTGGGATAGTCAAATAACGGCTTGGCTGTTTGCATGACGGTGACCGGTGTTGAGATGAAAAATCGCGGGCGCGGAATATAGCACAAATTTTGACCAATTCCGACGGTAATGGTCGGAATTGAGCAAACGGCTTACTCGTCGTCGTCGAAGTTGTAGCTGCCCGGCGCGAGGTTTTCGAAGCGCGTGTACTTGCCGATGAACGCCAGGCGGATAAAGCCGATAGGCCCGTTCCGCTGCTTGCCGATGATGATCTCGGCAATGCCCTTGTGTTCCGTTTCGGGGTGATACACCTCGTCGCGGTACACGAACATGATCACGTCGGCGTCCTGCTCGATCGCTCCGGATTCACGCAAGTCGGAGTTCACCGGGCGCTTGTTGGGGCGTTGTTCCAGGGAACGGTTGAGCTGGGACAGCGCCACCACCGGGCAGTTGAATTCCTTGGCCAGGGCTTTCAGGGAGCGGGAGATTTCGGAAATCTCGTTGGTGCGGTTGTCGCCGCTGGAACCCGGGATCTGCATCAACTGCAGGTAGTCGATCATGATCAGGGCGATGTCGCCGTGTTCACGCACCAGGCGGCGGGTACGCGCACGCATCTCTGAAGGGCTGATACCGGCGGTGTCATCGATGAACAGCTTGCGGTCGTTAAGCAGGTTGACCGCCGAGGTCAGGCGTGGCCAATCGTCGTCTTCCAATTGGCCGGAACGCACCTTGGTCTGGTCGATACGACCCAGGGACGAGAGCATACGCATGATCAGCGATTCACCTGGCATCTCGAGGGAGTACACCAGCACCGCCTTGTCGCTGCGCAGTACGGCGTTCTCCACCAGGTTCATGGCGAAGGTGGTCTTACCCATCGAAGGACGGCCGGCGACGATGATCAGGTCGGACGGCTGCAGGCCGCTGGTCTTCTCATCGAGGTCGGTATAGCCGGTGGAAATACCGGTGATCGCGGCATCGGTATTGAACAAGGTGTCGATGCGGTCGATGGCCTTGGTCAGCAGGTCGTTGACGCTGACGGGGCCGCCGGTCTTGGGCCGTGCTTCGGCGATCTGGAAGATCTGGCGCTCGGCTTCGTCGAGGATCTCGGCGGCGGTGCGACCTTCGGGGTTGAAGGCGCTGTCGGCGATTTCGGTGCTGATGCCGATCAACTGGCGCAGGGTGGCGCGCTCGCGGACGATCTGCGCATACGCCTTGATGTTGGCGACAGACGGCGTGTTTTTCGCCAGCTCACCGAGGTAACCGAGGCCGCCCACTTGGGAGGTCTGGCCCTCCTTGTCCAACTGCTCAGCCAGGGTCACCACGTCGATCGGTGAGTTCTGGTCGGCCAGCTTGGCGATGGCGCGGAAGATCAGGCGGTGGTCATGGCGATAGAAGTCACCGTCCGAGACTTGATCCAGCACGCGTTCCCAGGCGTTGTTGTCCAGCATCAAGCCACCGAGCACAGCCTGTTCGGCCTCGATGGAATGCGGCGGCACCTTCAGGGCAGCGGTTTGCAGGTCATATTGCTCAGGAGCGGAGATTTCGTTCATGGCCACTTGGAATTTAAGGGTGTGTAGAAAAACAAAAGGCACGACCTGTAAACAGGATCGTGCCCGATGTTAACCGGCTGGCACACGAGGTGCCAGTCAGTTAGGTGCGACTTAAGCTGCTACCACGACAACGCGTACGGTGGCTTCAACTTCGGCGTGCAGGTGCACGGCTACGTCGAATTCGCCTACGTTGCGGATGGTGCCGTTCGGCAGACGAACTTCGCTCTTCTGCACTTCAACGCCGGAGGCGGTCAGTGCATCAGCGATGTCGTGGGTGCCGATCGAACCGAACAGCTTGCCTTCGTCACCGGCGGTGGCAGTGATAGTCACTTCCAGCTCAGCCAGTTGGGCAGCGCGAGTTTCGGCCGAAGCTTTTTTGTCTGCTGCGGCTTTTTCCAGCTCAGCACGACGCTCTTCAAACGCAGCCAGGTTGGCAGCGGTTGCAGCGGTGGCTTTGCCGTATGGCAGCAGGTAGTTACGACCGTAGCCGGCCTTAACGTTCACTTTGTCGCCCAGGTTGCCCAGGTTGGCGACTTTTTCCAGAAGGATCAGTTGCATGTGAAAATCCTCTAACTTTTAACCTTCACCGTTCGCGCTATCGGCGTCTTTCGACGCCAGACGTCCGCGAAAATCAATCAGGCCGTCGACAATGGCCAGGACCACGAGTAACGGATAGATCAGCTGCATGAACAGCAACAGCGTCACGTACAACCCCACCAGCCAGAACCTGGCCAGGCGCTTTCGCGCAACCAGCCCGTGAATCAGGGCCAGCCCGGCAAACACCAGCGGTACGCTGCAAATCGGCGCCAGCAAGGCCATCTGTGGACCGAAGTTCGGTCCGACAACCATGCACGCCAGCAGCAACATCGCCGGCCCCGCGGGAATCCTGATACTGCGAAACTCGCGACCAAAACCACCCGGGTTATACAACAACGCCTGCCAATAACGCCCAAGAATCAGGCTCAGCACGCTGACAACCTGCAACAAAGCCGCAATCAGGCCGGTCAGGACCGGGGCAATCAGTGACGCAAACCGCGCTCGCTCATCTACCGACAATTGCTGGTAGAGATCCCCGAGGGCCAGCGGCAGGATCTTGACGATCTCCTGCGCCAGCGCCTCGATTTGCGGGCGGAAAGCCGCGCCAAGCATCACTGAGTACACCAACCCCACTGCCACGCTGACCAGCAGCGTACGGACCCAGGACTCACTTGCGCGTAAAACCAACGCAAGGCTCGATGACCCCAGCAGTACCAGAAGTACCCGTGGATCACCCATTTGCAGCCACCAGATCAAGGCCGGCAACAAACCCAGGGCAAGAACGCCCAGGGCGTCCTTCAAACCGCGCCGCAGGAGCACAAGGCAACCTGCGGCAGCACCCAACCAATAAAGCAACGGCAATGCCGCACAGCCAGCCACTACCAGAGTGGCCTGCACACGACCGCGCATGATGAACTCAGCTAAGGCGCGCATGCATTCAATCCCTTACTACTTGTCGACTGCCCGGTCTCAGCGGCCGTGGCTGTCGGTGTAGGCCAGCAGGGCCAGGAAGCGGGCGCGCTTGATAGCGGTGGCCAGCTGACGCTGATAACGTGCTTTGGTACCGGTGATACGGCTTGGAACGATTTTGCCGGTCTCGGATACGTAGGCTTTCAGAGTGTTGAGATCTTTGTAATCGATCTCTTTCACGTCTTCAGCGGTGAAGCGGCAGAATTTACGACGACGGAAGAAACGTGCCATTTGATAGGCTCCTTAAAAGGTCCGTGGATTACTCGTCAGCGTTATCGCTGTTGTCGCTGTCATCACTGTCAGCGCTATCAGCGCCTTCGTGCTCAGGACGGTCGCGACGCTCACGGCGCTCACTGCGGTTTTCTTCAGCCTTGAGCATCTCGGATTGGCCGGTAACGGCTTCTTCGCGACGGATGACCAGGTTACGGATCACTGCATCGTTGTAGCGGAAGTTGTCTTCCAGCTCGGCCAGGGCCTTGCCGGTGCATTCAACGTTCAGCATCACGTAGTGAGCCTTGTGAACATTGTTGATTGCGTAGGCCAGTTGACGACGGCCCCAATCTTCCAGACGGTGGATTTTGCCGCCGTCTTCTTCGATCAGCTTGGTGTAACGCTCAACCATGCCGCCGACTTGCTCGCTTTGATCCGGGTGGACCAAAAAGATGATTTCGTAATGACGCATGAATGCTCCTTACGGGTTGTAGCCTGCCGCTCAAAAACGGTCAGACAAGGAGTGAATGACACTTATGGATCTTGCCGCAGGGGAGGCACATGCGTGCCTGCCAGGTGGGCAAGGGGCGCAATAGTAGAGGAGCAGGGGGGAAGCTGCAAGCTACAAGCTACAAGTGGTCGACCACCTAGCTTTTAACTTGCAGCTTGAGGCTTACGACTTGCGCGAAGCGACTGCCTTTTTGGCACCGCGCTGACGCCGGGCTTCGAACAGGCACACGCCCGTCGCCACCGACACGTTCAGGCTGCTGACGCTGCCGGCCATCGGCAAGTGCACCAGGTAATCGCAATGCTCGCGGGTCAGGCGACGCATGCCCTTGCCCTCGGCGCCCATGATCAGGATGGTCGGGCCGGTGAGGTCTTGGTCGTAGATGCTGACTTCGGCCTCGCCTGCCGTGCCGACAATCCACAAGCCGCGCTGCTGAAGCTTCTCCAGGGTGCGCGCCAGGTTGGTCACGGCCACCAGCGGAATCACTTCCGCCGCGCCGCAGGCCACTTTACGCACGACCGGCGTGAGGGTGGCCGACTTGTCTTTAGGCACGATCACTGCCAGCGCGCCGGCCGCATCCGCCGAACGCAGGCAGGCGCCGAGGTTGTGCGGGTCAGTCACGCCGTCCAGCACCAGCAGCAACGGTGCGCCTTCGGTACGGTCGAGCAGCTCGTCGAGCATGGCTTCGCCCCACACCTGGCTCGGGCTGACGTCGGCCACCACGCCCTGGTGAACGCCTTCTACCCACACGTCCATTTCACGGCGCTCGGCCTGGCCGATGGCAACCTTGTTCTGGGTGGCCAGCTCGACCAGCGCTTGCACGCGTGGCTCGCTGCGACCTTCCGCCAGCCACACCTGCTTGACGCGCTTGGGGTGGTGACGCAGCAGTGCTTCTACGGCGTGCACGCCGTAGATTTTTTCCAGACTCATGACTTGGCCTTAGGTTTGCGCGACCCGCCGCTTTTCGCGGGGGCCGAACCCGCTTTAGGCGGGCCTTTACGGTGTTTACTCGGTTTGCTCGACGGTTTTTCCGCCCCCTGGGACTTTCCCCCAGACGCCGCTTTACCACCGCTTTTGGCTTCGTTGAGCAACTGCTGCTTCAACTCGCGGCTCTTGCGCAGCTCGGCGTTTTTCGCCGCGGCATCGCTTGGACGGTAGGCTTCAGGGGCCTTGTCCTTGGCCGAAGAACGACGACCGGTCTTGGCAGGTGCAGGCTCGGCAGCTGTCTTCACGCTGGAAGCCTTGCCTTTGGAAGCCGGCGCTGCGGTTTCGCTGCCACGCTTTTTGCGGCCAGCCGGCTCTGCAGGTTTGTCAGGCATGCCGAAGTCGATCTTGCGCTCGTCCAGATCGACACGCATGACCTGCACTTCCACGGTATCGCCCAAGCGGAAGCTGCGACCGGTGCGCTCGCCCGCCAGGCGGTGGTGCACTGGATCGAAATGGTAGTAGTCACCCGGCAAGGCGGTGACGTGCACCAGACCCTCGACGTAGATGTCGGTCAGCTCGACGAACAGGCCGAAACCGGTCACGGCGGTGATCACACCCGGGAACGACTCGCCCACGCGATCTTTCATGAACTCGCACTTGAGCCAGTTCACCACGTCACGGGTAGCTTCGTCGGCGCGGCGCTCGCTCATGGAGCACTGCTCGCCCAACTGCTCAAGCGCCGCTTCGTCGTACGGATAGATCCGTGCCTTCGGAATGGTCATGGCACCGGCGCGCTTGACGTGCGGGGTGTTCTGCTTGGAATGGATCACGCTGCGGATCGCGCGGTGCGTGAGCAAGTCCGGGTAACGGCGGATCGGCGAGGTGAAGTGGGTGTACGCCTCGTAATTCAGGCCGAAGTGACCCTGGTTATCGGCGCTGTACACCGCCTGGCTCAACGAACGCAGCATCACGGTCTGGATCACGTGGTAATCCGGACGGTCCTTGATGCTGGCCAGCAGGGCCTGGTAATCCTTCGGCGTCGGGCCGTCCTTGCCTTTGTGCAGGGACAGGCCGAGTTCACCGAGGAACGCACGCAGTTTTTCCAGGCGCTCCGGCGGCGGACCGTCGTGGACGCGGTACAACGCAGGAATCTCGTGCTTCTTCAGGAATTCCGCGGTGGCCACGTTGGCCGCCAGCATGCATTCCTCGATCAGCTTGTGCGCGTCGTTACGGGTGGTCGGGGTGATGGCGGCAATCTTGCGCTCGGAACCGAAGACAATCCGGGTTTCCTGGGTTTCAAAATCGATCGCGCCACGGGTGTGACGGGCGCCCAGCAACACCTTGTACAGCGAATACAGCTGCTTGAGGTGCGGCACCACGTCGGCGTATTCGCTGCGCAGGGCCTTGGCTTCGCCGGTCTTCGGCGTTTCCAGGATGGTGCTGACCTTGTTGTAGGTCAGGCGCGCCTGGGAGTGGATCACCGCTTCGTAGAACTGGTAGTCGGTCATTTCGCCGGTTTTGGAGATGGTCATCTCGCACACCATGGCCAAACGGTCGACTTTCGGGTTCAGCGAGCACAGGCCGTTGGACAGCTGCTCCGGCAGCATCGGAATCACGCGCTCAGGGAAGTACACGGAGTTGCCGCGCACCTGGGCTTCGTTATCCAGGGCCGAACCGATCTTCACGTAGCTGGACACGTCGGCAATCGCGACATACAACTTCCAACCGCCGGAAAACAGGCGCAGCTTGCCCGGCTTGGCTTCACAGTAGACCGCGTCATCGAAGTCGCGAGCATCTTCGCCGTCGATGGTGACGAAAGGCAGATGGCGCAGGTCGATGCGTTTTTCTTTGTCTTTATCTTCGACTTCCGGCTTGAGCTTGGCGGCTTCCTTGAGCACGGCATCAGGCCAGACGTGAGGAATATCGTAGGTGCGCAGCGCCACGTCGATTTCCATGCCCGGCGCCATGTAGTTGCCGACCACTTCAACGATATCGCCCTGGGGCTGGAAGCGCGCAGTTGGCCAGTGGGTGATTTTCACCTCGACAAACTGGCCGACCTTGGCGGCGCCATTGCGGCCCGGGGTGATCAGCACTTCCTGCTGGACCTTCGGGTTATCCGGCACCACAAAGCCGATGCCGCCTTCTTCGAAGTAACGACCGACGATGGACTCGTGGGCACGCGACACCACTTCGACGATCACGCCTTCACGACGACCACGACGATCCAGGCCGGAAACACGCGCCAGGGCACGGTCGCCGTCGAACACCAGGCGCATCTGCGCCGGGCTCATGAACAGGTCGTCACTGCCGTCATCCGGAATCAGGAAGCCGAAGCCGTCCCGATGGCCGGCGATGCGGCCCAGGATCAGGTCGAGCTTGTCGACCGGCGCGTAAGTGCCACGGCGGGTGTAGATCAACTGAGCATCGCGCTCCATCGCACGCAAACGGCGGCGCAGGGCTTCGAGCTGGTCTTCGGTGGTCAGACCGAATTCTTCAACCAGCTGCTCGCGGCTAGCAGGCGAACCACGATCGGCGAGGTGCGCCAGGATCAGTTCGCGGCTAGGAATAGGGTTTTCATATTTTTCCGCTTCACGAGCGGCCTCGGGATCGAGGGACTGCCAATCGGCCATTAGAGAGTTTTCACCTTGTCTATATGCGGGTTAGTTTGGCATACGCGTATTGAAACGGGAAATTTCAGACGTCATCAAGCCTTTTAAAAGGCCTTTGCAGCCCCCGGTGCGCACCTTGCACGACCATTGGCGAAATTTTCCAGGCTTTTTTCATGGCAGGGGTTTACAGCGTAAATATCGCTCCGTATAGTGCGCGCCATCGACGACGGCAACGTTGTCAGATAATGCCCAGGTGGTGAAATTGGTAGACACGCCAGCTTCAGGTGCTGGTGATCGCAAGGTCGTGGAAGTTCGAGTCTTCTCCTGGGCACCAAATTCAGATCAAACCCGCGAAAGCGGGTTTTTTCGTTTCAGACCTTTGATTTTTAACGGAAAAATTGATTTATATTTTTCGAATCAGGGGTTTACAGATCAAAAAGCCCGCCGTATAGTTCGCCCCATCAACAGCGGCAACGTTGTCAGATAATGCCCAGGTGGTGAAATTGGTAGACACGCCAGCTTCAGGTGCTGGTGATCGCAAGGTCGTGGAAGTTCGAGTCTTCTCCTGGGCACCAAATTCAGATCAAACCCGCGAAAGCGGGTTTTTTCGTTTCCGGGGTTTGGAAACTTTGGCTGGAAAACTTTACCCACCGTCAGCCTCAAGCCCGCACTTGAGAAGCTTTATCGTTTATCCTTGTAGTGATTTGTTGCACATAAGCGAGGAACACTTCGGATGATGATCCGCGATAACCGACTCAAGACATCCCTTCTGCGTGGCCTGTCTCTTACCCTGCTCGGCCTGACTCTGCTCTCACCCAACGCCTATTCCGCTGACAAGATCTCCCTGACCCTTTACAACGGCCAGCACAAGGAAGTCGGCGATGAGCTCGCCAAAGCCTTTGAAGCCAAGACCGGCATTCACGTCAACGTGCGCAAAGGCAGCAGTAACCAACTGGCCAGCCAAGTCGTCGAAGAAGGCGACCGCTCCCCCGCCGACGTGATCTATACCGAAGAATCGCCGCCGCTGAACAAACTCGGCGAGCAAGGCTTGTTGGCGAAAATCGATGCCAGCACCCTCGACGTGCTGCCCAAGGATTACGTCGGCAGCAATGGCGACTGGATGGGCGTGACTGCACGCACCCGCGTTGTCGCCTTCAACCCCAAGCTGATTGCCGAAAAAGACCTGCCCAAATCGGTGCTGGATTTCGCCGGTCCCGAGTGGCAAGGCAAGGTCGGC
This sequence comes from Pseudomonas fluorescens, assembly GCF_002837185.1. Lineage (GTDB taxonomy): Bacteria > Pseudomonadota > Gammaproteobacteria > Pseudomonadales > Pseudomonadaceae > Aquipseudomonas > Aquipseudomonas fluorescens_AM. The sequence continues at coordinate 107,952 of NZ_KZ477988.1, forward strand.
TTCGTGCCCACCAGTGGTGCCTTCCAGGAACAGGCGGTGGCGATCATCAAGCTGCACGGGCGTGAAGCCGCTGAAGAGTGGCTGACCGGCCTGCGCGCCTTCGGCAAGGTGTACAGCAACAATATGGTGGCCCTCAAGGCCGTTGAAAATGGCGAAGTGGCCACTGTTTTGGTGAACAACTATTACTGGTTCGCCCTGAAGAAAGAAAAAACCAACCTCGACTCCCAACTGCACTATTTCACCGACGGCGATGCCGGCGGCCTGATCACCGTGTCTTCGGCGGCCGCGCTGAAATCCAGCAAACACCCCAAGGAAGCCCAGCAACTGCTGGCCTTCATGGCCAGTGAAGAAGGCCAGCGCGTGATCACCAACACCTCGGCGGAATACCCGTTGCGCAAGGGCATGCAATCCAATCGCGGCCTGAAGCCCTTCAACGAACTGCAACCGCCGAAAGTCACCCCTGCCGACCTGGGCAATGCGGAAGAAGCCCTGGAACTGGAACGTGACGTTGGCTTGAACTGATGACCCCAACGCTTCGCGCTGCAGGCTTTCGCCCCCGGCGCAAACGCCCTTCAATCTGGCTGCTGTTGCCGGTGCTGTTGCTGGTTGGCCTGAGCCTGCTGCCACTGGTGTATGTCGGGCTCAAGGCCTGGCAGGCCGGCTGGGCACAGGCGGTGCATCTGCTGTGGCGGCCTTATGTCTTCGGGCTGCTGCGCAATACCTTGTCGCTGATGGTCGGCGTGACGGTTGTGTGCGGCGTGGTCGGCCTGTCCCTGGCCTGGTTGCTGGAACGCAGCAATCTGCCGGGGCGACGCATCTGGGGCGTGATCCTGTGCCTGCCGTTTGCGGTACCGGCGTTTGTCAGCAGCTTCACCTGGGTGTCGCTGAGCGCCAACTTCGAAGGCCTCGGCGGCGCGATCCTGGTGATGAGCCTGTCCAAGTATCCGCTGGTATTTCTGCCGGTGGCCGCCACGCTGCGCAATCTTGACCCCGCGCTGGAAGAGTCGGCGCGCACCCTGGGGTTGAATCGCTGGGGCGTGTTCCGGCGCATTACCCTGCCGCTGCTGTGGCCCTCGCTGGTCGCGGGAGCGCTGCTGATTGCGTTGCACATGCTGGTGGAATTCGGCGCCCTGTCGATCATCGGCTTGCAGACCTTTACCACCGCGATCTACCAACAGTTCGAACTGGAGTTCAGCAACGCCAACGCCGCAATGCTCTCGGCGGTGCTGCTGGTGATGTGCCTGAGTTTGTTGTGGCTGGAGCTGCGCGTGCGCGGCAAGGGCCGCCATGTGCGGATCGGCCAGGGTGCGGCGCGACATGCCGAGCAGGTGAAACTGGGCAAGTGGGCGTTTTTTGGCCAGCTCTATTGCCTGGCGCTGGCGATCATTGGCAGCGGCATTCCGCTGGGGATGCTTGGCTATTGGCTGGCCGTGGGTTCATCGGCGGCGTTTCCGGTCGCTGCAATCAGTGAGGCGCTGTTATCATCCCTGGCGCTTTCCCTGGGTGGCGCAGCGTTGTGCCTGGCACTGGCGGTGCCGGTGGGCCTGCTGGTGGTGCGCTACAAAGGCCAACTGGCGATCTGGGCTGAACGCCTGCCGTACCTGCTGCACGCCCTGCCCGGCCTGGTGATTGCATTGACCCTGGTGTATTTCGCACTGCATTACGTGCCGGCGCTGTATCAGACGTCGGCACTGTTGCTGATCGCCTATGCGCTGTTGTTCTTGCCCCTGGCCCAGGCGCCGATTCGCACGGCTCTGAACAAGGCCGCGCCACAGTTGGAGGAGGCAGCGCGCACGCTCGGCGCATCGTCGTTCAGTGCGTTCTGCCGGGTGACGCTGCCGATCATTTTCCCGGCATTGGGTGCCGCGTTTGCGCTGGTGTTTCTGGATGCGATGAAGGAGCTGACGGCCACCTTGTTGTTGAGCCCCACGGGGTTGAATACTTTGGCGACTGCCGTGTGGGCGCATACCTCGAATGTGGAGTTTGCGGCAGCGGCGCCGTATGCGGCGTTGTTGATTCTGGTGTCGGGGTTGCCGGTGTATCTGCTTACGACGCGGATGTATCTGAGTCGCTGAAATGGCTATCGGGGGCAAGCCCCCTCCCACACTTGAGTTGTGAACACATTCAAATGAGGGAGGGGGCTTGCCCCCGATGAGGCCGGCACAGACAACACTAAGCCCGAAACTGCCCCAGACTCGCCTTCAACTGCGCCGCCAACCCATCCAGCACCTTGCCACTGGCAGTAGTCTCCACCACCGCTTGCGCGGCCCGCTCAGCCTGGGCATGAATCACCTCGACCCGGCCACGCACCGCATGCGCACCCTGGGCCTGATGCTCGGCCGCGCGTGTCGCCAGACCGATTGCCGCATGCACCTGCTCCACCGACGCCTGCACCGTCTGCTGCAAGCGCACGCTGTCGCGCAGCACCAGCAAGCCTTCATTGGCCTGGCGCCCCGCCTTGCCGATGGTTTCCACCGCCTCACGCGCGCCCTGCTGCAACGCCACGATATGCGCCTGGATATCGCCGGTGGAGCTTTGGGTCTTGCTGGCCAGCGCACGCACTTCGTCCGCCACCACCGCAAAGCCGCGCCCGGTCTCGCCGGCCCGTGCCGCTTCAATAGCCGCGTTGAGGGCCAACAGGTTGGTTTGCTCGGCGATGCCATGAATCACCGTCAGCACTACCTCGATCTGCTCGCTTTGCTGCGCCAACCGCTCGATCACCTGGGACCCGGCCTGCACCTGCCCGGCCAACGCCTCGATCAAGCTGCCGACCTCAGCCGACGTGCGCGAGTTCTCATCCGTGGCCTGGCGAATCTCCACCACCTGCTGCAAGGCCGCCTGCATGGCATGGCTTTCGGCCTGGGCTTCGTCGGCCATTTGCGACAGTGCGCGCAGGCTTTCTCCAACCTCGTCGCGCTGCAGTCCAGCCGCTGCATCGGCGCCGGCATTGCGCAAGGTCATCGCGCCGATCTCCATGCCGGTGCGCTGGGCCACATCGCCCGCCTCGCGCACGATGGGCTGTAACTTATCCACAAAGCGATTGACCGCCGAAGCCATGTCACCAATTTCATCCTTGCTGCTGATCTGTACACGCTTGGTGAGGTCGCCCTCGCCTGCCGCCAGGTCATCCATGGCGGCAATCAACAGCTTCAGGCGGTTGACGACGCGGCGGCCGAGCACAATGGCGATCAGCAGCAATACGCCAAGACCGACCAGCGCCAGGCCCATGCCGATACGCCAGCGCAAGGTGCCGGCAGCCTCTTGCACCGCACTGGTGGTATTGGCCGCCATCTGGGTGGCCGTGACTTGCGCCGATTGCAGGCGCGCGCCCATGGCGGCAGCGCTATCGGCCGCGGCGCCTTTGAGGCTGTCGCCAACCAGTTGATCACCGCTGGCAATCAGCGCGGCGAAACGGGTGTCCAGTGCTTGCAGATCGGCCTCGACCGATGCGGTCGACACCCCCATGCGGACTTTGCCGATCTCAACGCCGTTGGGGCTGATCGAGGCTTCGACGTAATACACCGAAGGATCAGCCTTGGCCGCGTCCAGTACTTTATCCAGGGCACGCTCCCCCGCGCCTTTGGCCAACAAGGCCTGGTTGATCGGATTTTCACGGTTCAGGTAGCGGGTCAAATGCTCGCCGGCCGCGTCGTCATACACCACGAACAACACGTTGGGATTACGCTGCGCACGCCGGGCAAACTCCGATAATGTCGGCACGTCGCTGTCCCACATGGCACGCGGCGCCACCGAAGCCAGCAACTGCGCCATGTCATTGGCGGAGTCCTGCAGGTCTTTTTCCAGGGTCGCACGCAATTGCTTCTGCTCTTGCTGAAGACGCGTGGAAAGCCCTGCGGTCAGACGCTGGCGGGTGCTGGTGGAAAGGCTATCCAGGCTGGAGGTAACTTCCTTGCCGGCCTGGGCCAATTCGCCGGACAGCTTCTGACTGTCGATGCCCAGGCGGTGACCCAAATCGGCCTCCAGGGCCGTGACCGTGCTCCGCGTCAGCGCGACGGCCACCAGCACTTGCACCAAAAGAGCGATACCTAGGGTAACGAACACCGGCCGCAGCAGACGGCTTTGTAACAACGAGAGAACGGCAGACACTGGAAATCCCTCCACCACGGGTGCCATTAAATTGATAGCACCGCGAAAAAGAGAAACACAGCAAGGGTCGTGCCGCTTGCCAGGCAGAAACGACAAAGGGCTCCCGAAGGAGCCCTTTACTTTTTACATCAACAGCTTATTAAGCGAACGGGTGACGCAGAACGATGGTCTCGTTGCGGTCCGGGCCCGTCGAAATAATGTCGATCGGTGCGCCGATCAGCTCTTCGACGCGCTTGATGTAGGCGCGGGCGTTGGCTGGCAGCTCTTCCAGGGTCTTGGCGCCCACGGTCGATTCGGTCCAGCCCGGCACTTCTTCGTATACAGGCTGCAGTCCCACGTAGCTGTCAGCGTCGGTCGGCGCAACATCGTTGCCTTGCGCGTCTTTGTAGCCGACACAGATGTTGATGGCTTCCAGGCCGTCGAGCACGTCCAGCTTGGTCAGGCAGATGCCCGAGATGCTGTTCACGTCGATGGCGCGACGCAGGATAACGGCGTCGAACCAGCCACAACGACGAGCACGGCCGGTGGTCGCGCCGAATTCGTGACCTTGTTTGGCCAGGTGAGCGCCGACGTCGTCGAACAGCTCAGTCGGGAACGGACCGGAACCTACACGGGTGGTGTACGCCTTGGTGATGCCCAGGATGTAGTCCAGGAACATCGGGCCCACGCCCGAACCGGTGGCCACGCCGCCGGCGGTGGTGTTGGAGCTGGTCACATACGGGTAGGTGCCGTGGTCGATGTCCAGCAACGAGCCCTGGGCGCCTTCGAACATGATGTCTTTGCCAGCGCGACGCAGGTCGTGCAGCTCGGCCGTCACGTCGAGCATCAGCGGCTTGAGCAGCTCAGCGTATTCCTTGCACTCGGCCAGGGTCTTTTCGAACTCGATGGCGGGCTCTTTGTAGTAACCCACCAGCATGAAGTTGTGGTAATCCACCAGTTCACGCAGCTTGTCTTCAAAGCGCGGCATGTTGAGCAGGTCGCCCACACGCAGGCCACGACGTGCAACCTTGTCTTCGTAGGCCGGGCCAATGCCGCGACCGGTGGTGCCGATCTTCAGCTCGCCACGGGCCTTTTCACGGGCCTGGTCCAGCGCCACGTGGAAGGACAGGATCAGCGGGCAGGATGGGCTGATACGCAGGCGCTCGCGCACCGGTACGCCTTTCTCTTCCAGCTTGATGATCTCGCGCAGCAGGGCGTCCGGCGCAACCACCACGCCGTTGCCGATCAGGCACTGTACGCCTTCGCGCAGTACACCCGAAGGGATCAGGTGCAAGACGGTTTTTTCGCCATCGATGACCAGGGTGTGGCCCGCGTTGTGGCCACCCTGGTAGCGCACTACGGCGGCAGCATGTTCGGTCAGCAGATCAACGATCTTGCCTTTGCCCTCATCACCCCATTGGGTGCCCAGGACTACGACATTCTTACCCATAACACTTGTCCTCATTCGCGCAAACTTGGTGCCGGCGATGGCCGGCAGGAAAACTCAAGAAGCCAGTGGCGATACTTGCCAAAGCCCGTTCTGCTGAATCAATTGCCGGTCGCAGTCCGCTTCACGGGCGGCGGCCAATGGCTGCCCAGGCAAGGCCTGGACGACACGCTGACCCTCACTGCGCAACTGGCAGACCTGCTGCCAGAGTGCCGCGTCCGTACTGTCGGGCATCCAGATGCCACCAGACGGCAGCTCGACCTCAGCACGCCCCAGGGTCACCAGGGTTTTCAAATCGGTGGAAAAGCCGGTGGCCGGACGGGCGCGACCGAAGTCGGCGCCGATATCGTCATAACGACCACCCTGGGCGATGGCCTGGCCAACACCCGGAACAAACACCGCGAACACCACACCCGTGTGGTAGTGGTAGCCGCGCAACTCGCCCAGATCAAAATACAGCGGCAACTGCGGGAAGCGCGCCGACAATTGCTCGGCAATCGCCAGCACATCGTTCAGGGCGGCCAACACCGGCGCCGGTGCGTTGGCCAGGCGCTCACGTGCAGTGACCAGCACTTCACGGCCGCCGCACAGGTTGACCAGCGCACGCAGCATGTCGGCCAGTTCAGCCGGCACGCCAGCGGTCAGGGCAATGACTTCATCGATGGCCTTGCGTTGCAGCGCATCGAACAACTGTTGCTCAACCTCACCGGACAAGCCGGCCGCACGTGCCAGGCCGCGGTAGATACCCACGTGGCCCAGGTCCATGTGCACGTCCGGCACATCAGCCAGTTGCAGCATGGCCAGCATCAGGCTGATCACTTCAACGTCGCTGCTCGGGCTCGCATCGCCATACAACTCGGCGCCCAGCTGGATCGGGCTGCGCGACGATGACAAGGCACGCGGCTGGGCATGCAGCACGCTGCCGGCGTAGCACAAGCGGCTGGGGCCTTCGCGGCGCAGGGTATGCGCATCGATACGCGCCACCTGCGGCGTGATGTCGGCACGAAACCCCATTTGCCGGCCCGATTGCGGGTCGATGACCTTGAAGGTGCGCAGATCCAGGTCCTGGCCCGCGCCAGTCAGCAGGGATTCCAGGTACTCGATATGAGGGGTCACGACAAACTCGTAGCCCCAGCTCTGGAACAGATCCAACACCTGGCGACGCGCTATTTCAATACGCGCAGCTTCTGGTGGCAGTACTTCTTCGATGCCATCTGGCAGCAGCCAGCGGTCTACCGTTGCCATTACGCCATTCCCCTTTGATCCGGGCGGCCAGCCCTCGGCCGAGCCTTGAGTGAAGCAGAAAATACCCGCTGCCTGCATAAACCACGCGCAAGAGCGACGTGACGAACGACCTGTCACCGGCCTCGTCGGGCACTTTCCTCGAAAAACCTGTCACGCCTGCCGAATCGAACACGCAGACGCAAAAAAGCCGGGAATTTCCCGGCTGCCGCATCATACACCCGTTTTCTGAAAGGATCACCCCGCCAGGCATTTTAGCCGCCCGACGGAGTGGTCCCTACAGAATCACAGGCCTGTTACTTGGACTTTTCCAGGTAGCGGAAGAAATCGCTGCTTGGGTCCAGCACCAGCACGTCGGTCTTGTTCGCGAAGCTTTCACGGTAGGCGCGCAGGCTACGGTAGAACGCGTAGAACTCCTGGTCCTGGCCATACGCCTTGGCGTAGATCGCCGCGGCTTGAGCATCACCATCACCACGAGCCTCTTCAGACTCGCGATAGGCCTCCGCCAACAGTACACGGCGCTGACGATCGGCATCCGCACGGATACCCTCGGCCAGCTCGTTACCCTTGGCGCGGTGCTCACGGGCTTCACGCTCACGCTCGGTGCTCATGCGCTCGAACACGCTGCGGTTCACTTCCTTGGGCAGGTCGATAGCCTTGACGCGAACGTCGACCACTTCGATACCCAGTTCTTTCTCCGCCATGGTGTTCAGCGAACGAGTGATGTCAGCCATCAGCGCATCGCGTTCACCGGATACCACCTCGTGCAGGGTGCGCTTACCAAACTGGTCACGCAGGCCCGACTCCAGACGGCGCGACAAACGCTCGTCTGCAATTTGCTTGAGGCCCGAGGTCGCAGTGTAGAAGCGCTCGGCATCCTTGACGCGCCACTTGGCGTAGGCGTCAACCATCACGGCTTTCTTTTCCAGGGTCAGGAAGCGCTGTGTCGGTGCATCCAGAGTCATCAGGCGCGCGTCGAACTTGCGCACCTGGTTGACGTAGGGGACTTTCACATGCAGGCCCGGCTGGACATCCGCCTGGACCACACGACCGAATTGCAGCAGCACCGCGCGCTCGGTTTGAGCGACGATGTAGAAGCAGTTCCAGGCAGCGATGACCACGACGACGCCCACAATCAGGGCGGTCAGCGATTTATTGCTCATCAACGGCTCTCCCTGGTACGTGTTTGCTGTTGCAGCAAGTCAGCGGCCGCACGGGCGCTCGCTTCGTTGGCAGCGGCATTCGAACCGGTGGACGGCGCGTTGGCGCCGCTACGACCACCTTCGATCATCTTGTCCAGCGGCAGGTACAGCAGGTTGTTCTGCCCACCCTTGCTGCCGGTCACGAGAACCTTGCTGGTGTTGCTGAAGACTTCCTGCATGGTGTCCAGGTACAGACGCTCACGAGTAACCTCGGGCGCCTTGCGGTACTCGGCAACCAGCTTGGTGAAGCGGTCCGCCTCACCCTTGGCGCGGGAGACTACTTCGTCGCGGTAACCGTTGGCATCCTCAAGGATACGCTGGGCCTGACCACGGGCTTCCGGCACCACGCCGTTGGCGTAGGTTTCAGCCTGGTTGCGCGAACGCTGCTCGTCTTCACGGGCGCGGATCACGTCGTCAAAGGCTTCCTGCACTTCACGCGGTGCGGCTGCGCTCTGTACGTTGACCTGGGTGACGGTGATACCGGTGCGATAGGTATCGAGGAAGCGTTGCAGGCGCTCCTTGATTTCGCTGGCCATCAATTCACGCCCTTCGGTCAGTACCTGGTCCATGGCGGTGGAACCGACCACGTGGCGCAGGGCACTTTCGGTTGCGTGTTGCAGGCTGATTTCCGGCTGATCGACGTTCAGCACGAAGTCCTGCAGGTTGCTGATCTTGTACTGCACGGTCAGCGGCACTTCGACGATGTTCTCGTCTTCAGTCAGCATCTGGCCCTGCTTGGTGTAGGCACGCTCACGCGTGACGTTCTCCATGTACTTCTTGTCGATCGGCGGGAAATAGATGTTCAGGCCTGGCCCGACAGTCTCGTAATACTTGCCGAAGCGCAGCACAACGGCTTGCTCCTGCTCATCCACCACGTAGACCGCGCTGTACAGCCAGACGGCTGCGAGCACGACAAGACCCAGGCCCAGCAGGCCATAGCCGCCGCCCTTGCTTGTGCGACCGCCATCGTCACCACCGCGTTTTTTCCCACCACCGAACAACCCATTCAGGCTTTCCTGCAGCTTTCGGAAGGCCTCGTCGAGATCCGGTGGCCCCTTGCGGTCGCCATTATTGCGGCGCTTACCACCCCAAGGATCCTGATTATTCGAGTTGCCACCCGGCTCATTCCAAGCCATAGCGCTCTCCATCTGATAAAGCAAAGACGCACCCACGGCGCGCCGACCAATGCTACAGAATGCCTGCTACCGCGGCACAACCGCTTTCTCAGGCTTTTATTGCAAAGTGTGTTGTTCGATGAACTCCGCCGGTACAACACCCTCGCGACTGACCAGTCGATTGAGCTCCGCGCGTGGCAATCGAACGGCCAGTAAGCTGACACCTTCTTCGTCGTGTTCTTCTTTCTGTACCGCGCCCAGCTCGAAAAACTGTGCACGCAGTCGAGCAAAACGCTGCGGCAAGCGCAAGGTGCCAACGAACAAATCGCCGCCGAGCAACTCGGCGATGGCTTGCTCAAGCAACTCAAGACCACTGCCATCACGCGCCGACAGCCAGACCCGCTGGGGCCTGCCATTCTCATCGCGCTGGATTTGTGGCTCGACGCCTTCAAGCAAATCGAGTTTGTTATAGACCTCGAGGATCGGCAAGTCCTGGGCACCAATCTCGCCCAGCACCAGCATCACCTGCTCGATCTGCAGCATGCGATCCGGCTCGGCCGCATCGATCACGTGCAACAGCAGGTCGGAATTGCTCGACTCTTCGAGCGTAGACCGAAATGCCTCGACCAGCTTGTGCGGCAAGTGACGAATGAACCCCACCGTATCGGCCAGGACAATCGGCCCCAGGTCGTCCAGATCCAGGCGGCGCAGGGTCGGGTCGAGCGTCGCGAACAGTTGGTCGGCCGCGTACACGTCCGACTTTGTGACGTTATTGAACAGCGTGGACTTGCCCGCGTTGGTATAGCCCACCAGGGACACGGTGGGAATATCCGCACGGGAACGGCCACGGCGCGATTGCTCGCGCTGGCTGCGGACTTTCTCCAGGCGGCCCTTGATCTGGCGCAGGCGAACCCGCAACAGACGCCGGTCGGTTTCCAGCTGGGTTTCACCCGGGCCACGCATGCCGATGCCGCCGCCCTGGCGCTCAAGGTGCGTCCAGCCGCGGACCAGCCGGGTGCTCATGTGGTCAAGCTGGGCCAGTTCGACCTGGAGCTTGCCTTCATGGGTACGCGCGCGCTGGGCGAAAATATCGAGAATCAGGCCGGTGCGGTCAATCACGCGACACTCGAAGACACGTTCGAGGTTACGTTCCTGACTGGGCGTGAGGGTGTGGTTGAAGATCACCAGATCGGCTTCTTCGGCATGGACCAGGTCGCGCAATTCTTCGACCTTGCCGCTGCCAATCAGGTATTTGGCGGTTGGCCGATGACGCGGCACGTTAAAAAACGCAACGGTCTCGGCGCCGGCCGAATTTGCCAACTCCTGAAACTCCTGCGGATCTTCGCGCGCCTCAGGGTCCTGTCCATCCAAGTGAACGAGGATTACTCGCTCACCACCACCGTGGCGCTCAAAGAACAAAGGAGACTCCTATCAGGCGTTACCTGGCTCAGCGTCAGCTGCTTCATCACCTGCTGCGCTAGGCAGACGGATTGGACGAACAGGAACGACTGTCGAGATAGCGTGTTTGTAAACCATCTGGCTGACGGTGTTTTTCAGCAGGATCACGAACTGGTCGAACGACTCGATCGTACCTTGCAACTTGATACCGTTGACCAGATAAATGGAAACCCCCACTTTCTCTTTACGTAAGGTATTCAAGTAAGGGTCTTGTAGCGAATGCCCTTTTGACATGTGCCGCACTCCTTTAAGGATCAATAATAAAAAATCGGAAAAATAAATAGCTCATGGCCGCCACACCCCCAAGGATAGACGGCAATTGCAAGGACTCAGCTCAATATGGAGACCGTTCCCAGGTATTTCAAGGCGCGTGACAGATTGTCGCTGTCCAGGCTGTCCAGCCAGTGCAAATCGCTCCAGCTGCGCAGCCAGGTGAACTGGCGCTTCGCCAATTGGCGCGTGGCAATGATGCCGCGCTCCTGCATTTCGGCTGACGTCAGCTTGCCATCCAGATGATCCCAGACTTGGCGGTAGCCTACAGCACGTATCGAAGGCAAACCTGCATGCAGATTACCTCTGGAACGCAGTGCTACGACCTCCTCCACAAACCCCTGTTCCAACATATTTGTGAATCTTTGTGCAATTCGTTCATGCAGCACCTGGCGGTTTGCCGGAGCGATGGCCAGGTTCGCCACAGTATAGGGCAATTGTGACCGGCCAGATGCGCCTGCATCAGCACTTTGCGCAGTTTGTTTCAGCCTGTGTTCAGTCATGGTCTGGCCACTGACGCGCCAGACTTCCAGCGCGCGGGTCAGACGCTGGGGATCATTGGGGTGAATGCGCGCCGCCGACACCGGATCCACCGCCGCCAACTGGTCGTGCAGGGCTTGCCAGCCAAGGCGTGCAGCCTCTTCTTCGAGTTCGGCACGCACCTGGGCATCGGCGGGCGGCATATCCGCCAGGCCTTCCTGCAAAGCCTTGTAGTAGAGCATCGTGCCGCCGACCAGCAACGGGATATTACCCCGCGCGGTGATCTCGGCCATGGCGGCCAGGGCGTCGGTACGGAAATCCGCAGCCGAATAGCTCTCGGCCGGGTCGATAATGTCGATCAAACGATGCGGATGCCGGGCCAACACGTCTTTCGAAGGCTTGGCCGTGCCGATGTCCATGTCCCGGTAAACCAGGGCAGAGTCCACACTGATCAGTTCGCACGGCAAGACCTTGGTCAGCTCGATGGCCAGGTCGGTCTTGCCGGCGGCCGTTGGGCCCATGAGGAAAATCGCGGGGGGCAAGGCACTCATCAGCGACCGCGCAGGAACAGTTTGTCCAGATCATCCAGGCCCATCTGGGTCCAGGTCGGGCGGCCATGGTTGCATTGGCCGCTGCGCTCGGTGTTTTCCATGTCGCGCAGCAGGCCGTTCATTTCCGGCAGGGCCAGGCGACGGTTGGCGCGGATGGCGCCGTGGCAGGCCATGGTGCCGAGCAGCTCGTTGATATGCGCCTGGATACGGTCGCTGGTGCCGTACTCCATCAGGTCGGCCAATACATCGGCTACCAGGCGGTTAGCCTCGGCTTGCTTGAGCAGCGCGGGAATCTGGCGGATCGCCAGGGTTTCCGGGCCCAGGCGTTGCAGTTCGAAGCCCAGCTTCTGGAACACGCCGTGGTGCTCTTCGGCGCAATCGGCTTCACGCTGGCTCACCGCCAGGGATTCCGGTACCAGTAATGGCTGGCCACTGAGCCCTTCACTGGCCATGGCGATCTTCAAGCGCTCGTACATGATGCGCTCGTGAGCCGCATGCATGTCCACCAGCACCAGGCCGTGGGCATTTTCCGCAAGGATGTAGATGCCCTTGAGCTGTGCCAGCGCGTAGCCCAACGGTGGAATATCACCGCCACCCTCGGGCAAGGCAACGGTGCCTGGCTCGGCACCCGGCAGCGGCGCGAAGAACTCACGATAAGCCGCCTGGGCCTCGGCCACCGGCACGGTCGATTGCGGGCGCGGTGTGTATTGATATTGATAACCGGCGCCGGCTCCCGCGTTGGGCGCCGTGTAATTGGGCTGCGGCTGCGGTGACTGCAACAGATTAGCGGCGAGGCTCATTTCGCCCTGGGGGCCGAACTCACCGGCCTCAGGGCCGCTTGGGCGAACTACCGCCGTCACGATGGGCGCCGACAACTGATCATCCGGGCGCACATCGCCCAAGGCACGGTGCAAGGTGCCATACAGAAAGTCATGCACCATGCGCCCATCACGAAAGCGCACTTCGTGCTTGGTCGGGTGCACGTTGACGTCGACCACCGAGGGATCGACCTCAAAAAACAGCACAAACGTCGGATGCCGCCCGTTGAACAACACGTCGCGGTACGCCTGGCGCACCGCATGGGCCACGAGCTTGTCGCGCACCGCCCGGCCATTCACGAAGAAATACTGCAAATCCGCCTGGCTGCGGGAGAAGGTCGGCAAACCGACCCAACCCCACAGGCGCAAGCCATTGCGTTCAATCTCTATCGGCAGCGCCTGCTCCAGGAAGCCACCACCGCACACCGCCGCCACCCGCCGAGCGCGCGCGGCGTCGTCATTGGCTTCGTGCAGGCTGAGGATGGTCTTGCCGTTGTGGCGCAGATGGAACGCCACGTCGAAACGCGCCAGGGCCAGACGCTTGATCACTTCCTGCAGGTGATCGAATTCGGTTTTTTCGGCCTTGAGGAACTTGCGCCGCGCCGGGGTGTTGAAGAACAGGTCGCGCACTTCCACCGAGGTGCCCACCGGATGGGCTGCCGGCTGGACCCGGGGCGCCATGTCGCGGCCTTCGGTTTCCACTTGCCAGGCCTGCTCGGCGCCGCGTGTACGCGAGGTCAGGGTCAAGCGGGCCACGGAGCTGATGGAGGCCAGGGCCTCACCGCGAAAGCCCAGGCTCATCACCCGTTCAAGGTCCTCCAGATCGCGGATCTTGCTGGTGGCGTGACGGGCCAGGGCCAGCGGCAGGTCATCCGAAGAAATGCCGCTGCCATCGTCCCGCACCCGCAGCAGCTTGACGCCGCCCTGTTCCACGTCAACGTCGATGCGTTTGGCGCCGGAGTCGATGCTGTTTTCCAGCAGTTCCTTGATCACCGAGGCCGGGCGCTCGACCACCTCGCCCGCAGCGATCTGGTTAGCCAGGCGCGGGCTGAGCAATTCGATACGCGAGCCACTATTCAAAACAGATTCGCTCATTACTGCGCCGCCAATTCGGTGCCCGGGATGGTCAACACCTGGCCGATCTTCAGCTCATCGGTCTTCAGGTTGTTGGCGCTGCGCAAGGCGGCGGGCGTGACCTGGAAACGTACGGCCAACATGGCCACGGTGTCGCCGGGCTGCACGCGGTGGTCACGCGGGCCCTGGGCAATTTTGCCGGAATCACGCAACCAGGCGATGTAAGTGCCCGGTGGCGGGTTCTGTTGGAAGAACTGGCGCACGCCGGCACTGATCGAGCGCGCCAATGCTTGCTGGTGGCCGGCGCTGGCGAGCTTGGATGCCTCGTTGGCGTTGGAGATGAATCCGGTCTCGACCAGGATCGACGGGATATCCGGCGACTTCAGCACCATGAACCCGGCTTGCTCAACGCGCTGTTTGTGCAGCGACGTGACGCGACCGATGTTGCTCAGGACTTTCTGGCCGACGTTCAGGCTGGAGGTCAGCGAGGCGGTCATCGACAGGTCGAGCAGTACGCCGGCGAGCATTTTGTCCTTGTCGTCGAGGGACACGTTACCGGCCCCGCCGATCAGGTCGGAACGGTTTTCACTGTCGGCCAGCCAACGCGCGGTCTCGGACGTCGCGCCGCGATCCGACAGGGCAAACACCGACGCACCGAAAGCGGCGGTGGAAGGTGCAGCGTCGGCGTGGATCGAGACGAACAGGTCTGCGCCTTTCTTACGTGCGATTTCAGTACGTCCACGCAACGGAATGAAGTAGTCGCCGGTACGGGTCAGTTCGGCGCGATACCCTTTCATGCCGTTGACCTGGCGTTGCAGTTCGCGGGCGATGGCCAGCACCACGTCTTTTTCATGTTGGCCGCGCGAACCGGAGGCGCCCGGGTCTTCGCCACCGTGGCCGGCGTCGATCACCACAATAATGTCGCGCTTGCCTGCCGGAGCGGGCGGCGGCGGTGGCAACTTGACCTGAGGTTGCGAGGGGTTGACCGGCACCGCAGGCACTGTCGCGACGCTGGGCGTCGGCACAGGCGGCGGCGCGGCATCGGCGGGGTTGTCGAACAGATCGACCACCAGGCGGTTGCCATATTGGGCGTTGGGGGCCAGGGAAAAGCTTTTTGGGGTGACCGCCTTTTTCAGGTCGATGACCACGCGCAGGTCGGTCGGCGTGCGCTGGGCCGAACGCATGGCGGTAATGGGTGTATTGGCGGTGGAGACTTTCAGCGGCGCGGCCAGGCTCGCACCGTTGATGTCGATCACCAGGCGATCGGGCGCCGTGAGGGTAAAGACGCTGTGCTGGACCGGGCCAGACAGGTCGAACACCAGTCGCGTGTTATCCGGCGCTCGCCACAGGCGCACACTTTTCACCTGTGAAGCAGCCAGAGCATTGACAGTCATTGCCGCAAGCAACACCCCCACGACAGCAACCAACGCGCGAAAGCGCATACCTAACCCCACCAATTATTTGAATTCCAGTGCCAAAGCGGCGCACCACGACTGGCCGCGCGCGCTCTGGGGCAACAACTTCAACTGACGTCCGTGCTCATGCGGCGTAATGGTAATGGTCATGTCCGGCTTTGGCAAAAAGCCTGTGCCTTTATTTGCCCACTCGATCAGGCATAACGCGTCTTCGTCGAAATAATCACGGATGCCCATGAATTCCAGCTCTTCAGGGTCCACCAAGCGATAGAGATCGAAGTGGAAGGCGCGAATGTTACCGATCTCATAGGGTTCGACCAGTGTGAACGTCGGACTTTTTACCGCACCGGCATGCCCCAAACCGCGAATGATGCCTCGGGACAGCGTGGTCTTGCCCGCTCCCAGGTCGCCCTCGAGGAAGATCAGCCCTGCCCCGGCCGTGACCTGGGCAATGTGCTGGCCGAGGCCGACCATGGCCTCTTCATCCGCCAGGAAAAGAATTACTTCAGGCACGGCGACTGCTCCTCCAACAATTGACGAATGGCCGGTATCAGGTCACTGGCGGCGAGGCCGCGACCGAACGTGCCCTGACGATCCCCTGCCGTGGCGTGCAACCACACGGCCAGGCAGCTTGCCTCATAGCCGTGCATGCCCTGGGCCAGCAATGCACCGACGAGGCCGGCCAATACGTCACCCAGCCCCGCCGTCGCCATGGCGGGATGGCCCTGGTCACAGCGTGAAACACGACCGTCCGGACTTGCAATCAAACTGCCGGCGCCCTTGAGGATAGTCACCGCATTGAATGTCTGGCTCAACGCGCGCGCCACCTTGAGGCGATCGGCCTGAACCTCGGCTGTCGAGATGCCCAACAGCCGTGCGGCTTCGCCTGGATGCGGGGTAATCACGCAGTTGGCCGGCAGGCTGACGCTGCCCGTCGCCAGTTGATTCAAGGCGTCGGCGTCCCAGACTTGCGGCTGGGGCGCGTTGGCGGCGACGGACAGCAGGCTTTTACCCCAGGATGCGTCACCCAGACCGGGCCCGATCACAATGACCGAGATCTTTTCCAGCAGGCCCATCAGCTGGTTGGCCGAATTCACACCCTTTGTCATCACTTCGGGCAGACGAGCCAGCGCGGCGGGAACATGCTCAACGCGTGTCGCCAACGACACCATCCCCGCACCACTGCGCAAGGCACTTTCGGTACTGAGCAACGCTGCCCCGCCAAAGCCTCGGTCGCCGCCGATCACCAGCAGGTGGCCGAACTGGCCTTTATGAGCGTCCAGCGAACGCGCAGCCAGTTGCGGCAAGTGGCCCGGCAACAACAGCTGAACGTCGGTTATTTCGTGTTTTGTCTGAGGCATGCGTCTTCAAGCTCCGATGTCTGGCAGAATTATACGCATCTAACCTGTGGTTTCCCGTGTCTCATGCCCGCTATTACCTCCGATCTGCCTGCTCTCGCCCAATCGATCAAAGACTGGGGCCGCGAGCTGGGCTTCCAGCAAGTCGGCATCAGCGGCCTCGACCTGGCCGAGCATGAACAGCACCTGCAACGCTGGCTCGACGCGGGCTACCACGGCGAGATGGACTACATGGGCGCCCACGGCAGCAAACGCTCCCACCCCGATGAGCTGGTGCCGGGCACCTTGCGCGTGGTGTCGCTGCGCATGGACTACCTGCCCGGCGACACCCAGATGGCGCAACTGCTGGCCCAGCCGGAAAAAGCCTATATCTCGCGCTACGCCCTGGGCCGCGATTATCACAAGCTGATCCGCAAGCGCGTGCAGCAATTGGCTGACCGTATCCAGGCGCAGATCGGGCCGTTCGGCTTTCGCGCTTTCGTCGACAGCGCACCGGTCCTGGAAAAAGCCATCGCCGAACAGGCCGGCCTCGGCTGGATCGGCAAAAACACCCTGGTACTCAATCGCAAGGCCGGCAGCTATTTCTTCCTGAGCGAACTGTTTGTCGATTTGCCATTGCCGGTGGACCCACCCCACGCCACCGAACATTGCGGCCGCTGTACCGCGTGCCTGGACATCTGCCCTACCAACGCCTTCGTCGGTCCCTACGTGCTGGATGCCCGGCGCTGCATTTCCTACCTGACCATCGAACTCAAGAGCGCAATCCCCGAGGACCTGCGCCCTCTGATCGGCAACCGCGTATTCGGCTGCGATGACTGTCAGATCGTTTGTCCGTGGAATCGTTTCGCCCGGCCCACCGCCGAAAGCGATTTCAAGCCACGGCACAATCTGGATAACGCGGAACTTGCCCAATTGTTTATGTGGGACGAGGATAAATTCCTCAGCAGCACCGAAGGCTCACCCTTGCGCCGCGCCGGTTACGAGCGCTGGCTGCGCAATTTGGCGGTGGGCCTGGGCAATGCGCCGTCGAGCATTGCGGTACTGGAAGCCTTGAAGGCGCGGCGCGATTACCCGTCGGAACTGGTGCGCGAACATGTGGAGTGGGCGCTCAAGCAACACGCCGCACGCTAGTGGACATCGTCGTTGTAGACGAACTTGGGCATTTCCCAGTGAAACCGGATCGCCAGCAGGCGCAGTAGAAAGCCGCTGAACAGGGTCAGCAGAATCGCCTGTTCGCTGGGCAATTGCAGATACAGGCACAGCAAGTAGAACCAGGCGGCCAGGAACGACACGCTGGCGTACAGCTCACGGCGGAAGATCAGCGGGATGTCGTTGCAGAAGATGTCTCGCAGGATGCCGCCAAATACGCCGGTAATCACGCCGCTGACCGACGCCACGAGCATGCCATGCCCCATTTCCAGGGCGGTCATGCAGCCGATCAGGGTGAATGCCACCAGGCCCAAAGCGTCCAGCGCCAGAAACAGCGAGCGCAGGCGGCGCATCAGCGGTGCGATAAAGATGGTCACCAGCGCGGCCACCGAGGTCAGCACCAGGTATTCCGGGTGCTTGACCCAAGTCAGTGGGTAGTGTCCCAACAGCACATCGCGCACCGACCCGCCACCCAGCGCCGTCACGCAGGCAATCAACACCACGCCGAACCAGTCCATGCCGCGTCGACCGGCGGACAAGGCGCCAGTCATGGCTTCGGCGGTGATGGCGATGAGGTAGAGCATCAGCAGCATGATGGCGATCCTTGCAGGGAGGCCGGCAGTCTAATCATTTGCAGATGGCACCAGAAGGGGGCAAGGATAATCGCCGTCCCGCCTCCCCTCCCGCACTTGGGTTTGCAAAACCATTCAAATGTGGGAGGGGCTTGCCCCCGAAAAGGGAGTGTCAGTCCATGCATCCGGGCCTGACACACCGCCATCGGGGGCAAGCCCCCTCCCACATGTCCAGCGGTCGCGCCGATTTCAGGCCTTGATGAAGTGCTTGCGGTAATGCTGCAACTCGGCGATCGACTCGCGGATATCGTCCAGCGCCAGGTGGGTGCTGCCTTTGTGGAAGCTGTCTTTGACCTCCGGTGCCCAGCGCGCAGCCAGTTCCTTCAACGTGGACACATCCAGGTTGCGATAGTGGAAGTAGCTTTCCAGCCCTTTCATGTGCGTATAAAGGAAGCGACGGTCCTGGCAGATGCTGTTGCCACAGATCGGCGACTTGCCCCTGGGCACCCATTTTTCCAGGAAGGCGATGGTTTCGGCTTCGGCTTCGGCCATGCTGATGCGGCTGTCGCGTACCCGCTGGGTCAGGCCCGAGTTGCCATGGGTGCGGGTATTCCACTCATCCATGGTGGCGAGCACAGCATCGCTGTGGTGAATGGCGATCACCGGACCTTCGGCCAAGGTGTTGAGGTTGCTGTCGGTGACAATGGTCGCCATCTCGATGATAACGTCGGTGTCGGGGTTCAGACCGGTCATTTCCAGATCGATCCAAATCAGGTTCTGTGGGTTTTGCATGGCTTGATTCTCTTGGCACCTTGGCGTAGCTGCGCAGTTTAGCAGGCGGGGCCGTGCTAGACTCGCGACCGTTTTACCCAACTTTTGCATTATCGACACGGAACACCAATGGCCAAACGCCAGCTCAATCGTCGCCAAAACTGGCGCATCGAAAAGATTCAAGGTGAACGCGCAGCGCGCGCCGCCAAACGTGAATCCTCCGCCGTGGAAGCGCTCGAGGGCGGCGACCTGGGGCCCGAACAAACGGGCCTGGTGATCGCGCACTTCGGCGTGCAGGTCGAAGTCGAGGCGCTGGAAGGCGAACTCGCCGGCTCTGTGTCCCGCTGCCACCTGCGCGCCAACCTGCCTGCGCTGGTGACCGGCGACAAAGTCGTGTGGCGCGCCGGTAACCAGGGCATCGGCGTGATCGTCGCCCAGTTGCCACGCAGCACCGAACTGCGCCGCCCCGACAGCCGTGGCCAGCTCAAGCCGGTGGCGGCCAACGTCGACATGATCGTGATTGTGTTCGCGCCGCTGCCCGAGCCCCACGCCAACCTGATCGACCGCTACCTCGTCGCCGCCGAGCATGCCGGGATTCGCCCGCTGCTGCTGCTGAACAAATTCGACTTGATCGACGAGCAGAACGCTCCGGCGCTCAATGCATTGCTGGCGGTCTACCGCACCCTGGGCTACCCGGTGCTGGAAGTGTCAGCCCATCACGGCAACGGCATGGAACAGCTGCAACAGCAGTTGGACGGGCGCATCAGCGTGTTTGTCGGCCAGTCGGGTGTGGGCAAGTCGTCGCTGGTCAACAGCCTGCTGCCGGAAGTCGACACCCGCGTCGGCCCGCTGTCGGAGCTGTCCGGCCAGGGCACGCACACCACCACGACCGCACGGCTGTTCCACTTCCCAGGTGGCGGTGAGTTGATCGACTCCCCGGGTATCCGTGAATTCGGCCTCGGCCATGTCAGCCGCAGCGACGTGGAAGCGGGCTTCATCGAATTCAACGACCTGATCGGCACTTGCCGCTTCCGCGACTGCAAACACGACCGCGAGCCAGGCTGTGCATTGCTCAAGGCGCTGGAGGATGGCCGCGTGCAGCAACAGCGGATGAACAGCTATCGGTCGATTATTGCGAGCTTGCCTGAGAGCAGTTACTAAGCTGCCTCCACCTCTGTAGGAGCGGGCTTGCTCGCGAAGGCCCCAAGAGCAACGCGGGCATCCTGGATACAGGCGTTTTCGTTGACGTTTTTCGCGAGCAAGCTCGCTCCTACAACGAGACGGGCAGATACAACAAGGCCGCGATAATCGCGGCCTTGTTGTATTTAGAGCTTACGACCCCGGCACAGGCGCCGTCGGATCCTTCACCCCACCGTCATCAAACAGGTTCAGCTTTTGACGCAGCTCATGGGCCGGCAGCGGCTCCTGGCCTGGCGGCAGCGCATTCGGGTCCGCCGGCACCTCACCGGGGGCGCCCTCGCCCTGTGCAGGCGGTGGCGGCGGCTGATCGCCCTCAATCGCTCGCTGGGCTTTTTTGGTCAGCACGACGATATCGATGCGCCGGTTGATCGGGTTGAACGGATCTTTCGGATCAAACAGCTGCGATGACGCAAAGCCCACCACCCGCGCCACTTGCGGGTCCGGATAGCTACCGGCCACCAGCGCGCGGCGGGCGGCGTTGGCGCGGTTGGCCGAGAGTTCCCAGTTGCCGAAGTCGCCCTGCCCCGCATAGGGCTTGGCATCGGTATGGCCGCTGATGCTGATCTTGTTCGGCACGGCCTTGATGGTGTCGGCCATGGCCAGCAGGATATCTTCGAAGTACGGCTTCAAGCGCGCGCTGCCGGAATCGAACATCGGCCGGTTGGCGGCGTCGGTGATCTGGATACGCAAGCCTTCCGGGGTAATTTCGAAGGAAATCTGATCCTTGAATTTGAGCAGTTGCGGGTTTTCCTCAACCTTGTTCTGCAGCTCTTGCAGCAACAGCTCCAGGCGTTCTTTCTCGACCTGTTCGGCCATGCTTTCGACCCTATCGCGCTCGATCGGGATTTTTTCCTGGGGCGATTCGGTCTGCACTTCCGGATTGATGGTGCGCTCCGGCGCCAGTTGCGGCGAGCCGCCCAGGTCGATCACGAAGGGCGTACCACTTTCCGAAAAACCAATCGGGTCCTTGAAGTAACCCGCAATGGCGATCTTCTGTTCAGGGGTGGCGGTGGACATCAGCCACAGCACCAGGAAGAACGCCATCATTGCCGTGGCGAAGTCGGCAAAGGCGATTTTCCAGGCACCACCATGGTGCCCCGCAGCGAAGCGCTTGACGCGCTTGATGATGATCGGCTGGTTGTTTTCCATGGCTTAGCGACCGCGAACCGCTTGTTCCAGCTCGGAGAAACTTGGGCGATGTTTCGGGTACAGCACCTTGCGCCCGAACTCCACGGCCAACGACGGCGGCATGCCCGACGCGGACGCCACCAGGCACGCCTTGATCGCTTCGTAGAGGTTGATTTCTTCCTTGGCGTCATGCGCCAGGGAGGTGGCGAGCGGGCCGAAGAAACCGTAGGCCGCGAGAATACCGAAGAAGGTACCCACCAGCGCCGCACCGACGTGCATGCCGATGGCCGCCTGATCGCCCTCACCCAGGGAGGCCATGGTCACCACGATACCCAGTACCGCCGCGACGATACCGAAACCAGGCATGCCGTCGGCGATGCCGGTCACGGCGTGGGAAGGATGTTCCAGTTCTTCCTTGAGGCTGAACAGCTCCATGTCGAACAGGCCTTCGAGCTCATGGGGCGCCATGTTGCCGGAGGACATGATGCGCAGGTAATCGCAGATATAGGCAGTCATGCGCTCGTCCTTGAGCACGGCCGGGTACTTGGCGAAGATCGGGCTGGCGGCGGCGTCTTCGATATCCCCTTCAATGGCCATCATGCCTTCGCGGCGGCTCTTGTTGAGGATTTCGTAGACCAGCCCCAGCACTTCCAGATAAAACGTGTGGGAGAAGCGCGAGCTGAACATGCCCAGCGACTTCTTGATCACGTGCATGGTCATGTAGCCGGGGTTGGCCTGCAAGAAAGCGCCAAAGGCGGCGCCGCCAATAATCAACACTTCGAAAGGCTGAATCAGCGCGGCAATCTTACCGTGGGACAGGACGTACCCACCGAGCACACTTGCGATGACGACAATGATGCCGATAATTTTAGCCATAGGGGATCTGTACTTGCGCCGTCGGGTTCATGGACATAGTGGGTGCAGCTGAAAAACTCTTGTTCTACTTATCGGCAAAACTGCGCCAGACTATAGCCCGTTAAGGCGAAAAGCCAATTCAGCCCGTTACGGGTGTGTTGAACACATATGATGATCGCGCCCCAATCATGGCTAATGAAACGACAGTCCCAACTGCAAAACCCGCCACCCTCGCCGCCTGGATCAAGTGCCTGGACGACGTGCTGCTGCCCGTTCCCCAGGCCAGCCACGAGCGGGTGTGCAAAGCCATCCGCGACAGTCGCAGCTCATTGAGGGACATCGCCGAGCTGATGCAAGACAGCCCGGCCCTGGTGCTCAGCGTGATGCGCGAGGCCAACAGCCACACCCACGGCAGCCTGGCGGAACCGGCGGAAAACCTCGAAGTGGCGCTCAATCGCCTCGGCCTTAAACGCGCCGAAGAACTGCTGGTGCGCCTGCCGTCGGTGCCGGCCCGCGAGATTCCCGTCGCGCTGCGCCAACTGCTGCTGGTCAGCCAGCACGCTTCCCAGCAAGCCAACGGCCTGTTCGGCAGCCGCCTGGCGCGCCTGTGGCAGGACATCCATTGGGGCAGCCTGCTGTTTCTGTCACCGTTGTGGCCGATGGCCGTGGCCTACCCCAAGCTGCTTGAGGAATGGGAGCTGCGGGTGATCCACAAGGGCGAGTCGGCGCGCCAGGTCGAGCAGCACGTGTTCGGCGTGCGCCTGCTGGACCTGTGCCTTGGCCTGACTGCGGCGTGGCACCTGCCGATCTGGGTATCCCAGGGCTATAACCTGCTGCTGGGCGAGCGGCGTCTGCTGGTCAAGGCATTGCGTATCGCCCGCGAAGACGACCCGCTGCGCCACCAGCAGTTACTCGACGCCGAACCCAACCTGCGCCGCTGGCTGAATCAGCCGGCCAACACGGTGCTGTTGGCCAACGGCCTGGCGCTGTCGGCGCAGGAGTCCTGGACCTGCCCGCACACCGAGCGCTGGCAATACCTCACTGCGCTGTACCTGCAGGAGCCACTGGGCGATGTGCAGCAGCAGGTTCACCAGCAAGCGGTCACCAGCGCTCGCAGCACTTTGATGCCTGATCTCTGGCACCCGGCCCTGTCGCTGATCTGGCCGTGGCACGTGCAAAAGGTCCATCGTGGCCTGCTGCCCGCGCCGCCGCCCACGGCCGAAGCACTGGCACTGTGGCGCAACCGTTGCACGGAACTGCTGGTCGAGCCGAGCCGCTTTGCCAATGCGATGCACCTGACCACGTGCGCCAAGGAAGCCCTGGTCGCCAGCGGCATGCAGCGCGTATT
Source organism: Pseudomonas fluorescens (assembly GCF_002837185.1). GTDB lineage: Bacteria > Pseudomonadota > Gammaproteobacteria > Pseudomonadales > Pseudomonadaceae > Aquipseudomonas > Aquipseudomonas fluorescens_AM. The sequence continues at coordinate 131,491 of NZ_KZ477988.1, forward strand.
GCTGTTCATGGCGGATCGCGCCTTGAGCACCTTGCGCGTGCATCAGGCCGATGGCTTGCCGAAGGACGCTGCCAACCTGAGCCTGGATGTGGTCAACAGTACATTGCTGCAACGCTTGCTGGAAAAGTCCGCCCAGGTGCGTCTCGGTCCTGACAACCATGCGCAGTTCGCCGCCCTGCTGCCACCGATCCTGCGCCGCCTGTTTACCGGCGAGCACCTGCTGTTGCGCTCGCTGAGCTGTAATGGCCGCGTAGTCATGCTGATGGTGGCTGACCAGGGTGGCGGGCCGTTCTCGGAAACCACCGTGCAAGCCTTTGGCAAAACCGCGCAATGCGTCGAGAAAGCCCTGCACAGCTTTACCAACCGCAGCGCCTGATGCTTGCGCTACAATCGCCCTCCTTTATCGCCAACATTTGTGCCCAGGAGACCTCACATGCCTGACTTCTCTGGTTTGCCGCTGGTGATCGAATCCAGCGACCTGCAAGGTCGCCTTGATGCCGAACACCTGATTCTGGTGGACCTCACCAGTGCCGCCCGCTACGCCGAAGGGCATATCCCCGGCGCGCATTTCGTTGACCCCAAGCGCACCCAGTTGGGCCAACCGCCCGCACCGGGCCTGCTGCCGCACAAGGCTGACCTGGAAAAGCTGTTCGGCGAGCTGGGCCACACACCCGATGCCACCTATGTGGTGTATGACGACGAAGGCGGCGGTTGGGCCGGGCGTTTTATCTGGATGCTCGACGTGATCGGCCATCAGAAATACCACTACCTCGACGGCGGCCTGCTGGCGTGGCTGGACGAGAAACACCCGGTGTCCACCGAGGTGCCCACCCCCGCTGGCGGCCCGGTCAGCCTCACCTTGCACGACGGCCCCACCGCCACCCGCGAATACCTGCAAAGCCGGCTCGGCGCGGCCGACCTGGGTATCTGGGACGCACGCGGCCCGCTGGAGTACTCCGGCGAAAAAGTCCTCGCGGCCAAAGCCGGGCACATCCCCGGCGCCGTGAACTTCGAGTGGACCGCCGGGATGGACAAAGCGCGCAGCCTGCGCATCCGCCGCGACATGCCGCAAATCCTCGAAGACCTCGGGCTGACCCGCGATAAAGAAATCATCACCCACTGCCAGACTCACCACCGCTCTGGCTTCACCTACCTGGTGGCCAAGGCGCTCGGTTACCCACGAGTCAAAGGTTATGCCGGTTCCTGGGGCGAATGGGGCAACCACCCCGACACCCCCGTTGAGATTTAAGGTTTAAGGACAGTTATGAAAAAGCAGTTGTTTATCCTCAGCCAGTACTTGCTGCCACACCACTTGCTCTCGCGCCTGGCCGGCTGCATTGCCGAGTGCCGCGTGCGCTGGTTCAAGAATGCCTTCACCCGTTGGTTCGCCAAGCGTTACCAGGTGGACATGTCCCAGGCGCTGGTTGAAGACCTGACCGCCTATGAGCACTTCAATGCCTTCTTCACCCGCGCACTGAAAGACGGCGCGCGCCCGCTGGATCAAACGCCGGGAGCCGTACTGAGCCCGGCCGACGGTGCCGTCAGCCAGCTCGGCCCGATCGAGCATGGCCGTGTATTCCAGGCCAAGGGCCACAGCTTCAGCGTGCTGGAATTGCTGGGCGGCGACGCTGCGTTGGCTGCGCCGTTCATGGGCGGCGACTTCGCCACCATCTACCTGTCGCCCAAGGACTACCACCGGGTGCACATGCCACTGGCCGGTACCTTGCGCGAGATGGTCTATGTGCCAGGGCGGATTTTCTCGGTGAACCAGACCACCGCCGAGAACGTACCGGAACTGTTTGCGCGTAACGAGCGGGTTGTCTGCCTGTTCGACACCGAACGCGGCCCGATGGCCGTGGTGTTGGTGGGCGCGATGATCGTGGCATCGATTGAGACAGTGTGGGCCGGGCTGGTAACGCCGCCCAAGCGTGAACTGAAAACCTTCCGTTACGACGAAGCTGCCCGTGCGCCGATCCATCTGGAAAAAGGCGCTGAACTGGGTCGCTTCAAGCTGGGTTCGACCGCTATCGTGCTGTTCGGGCCGGATCAGGTGAAATGGACCGAAGCGTTGCTGGCGGGTTCACCCGTGCAGATGGGCCAGGGCATCGCAACACCCAAGGCCTGACGCTGAACCAAATGTGGGAGGGAGCTTGCCCCCGATAGCAGTAGTCCAGTCAGAGCTGTATTGACTGACCCACCGCCATCGGGAGCAAGCCCCCTCCCACATTTTTGCCCGTATTTCTTCAGCTAGAGCTGGCCGTCACGGTCGCGCAAGCCCAGCAGATACAGCACCCCATCCAACCCCAAGGTCGAAATCGCCTGCTTGGCCGATTGCTTGACCAACGGCTTGGCGCGGAATGCCACACCCAGCCCGGCAATCGCCAGCATCGGCAAGTCGTTCGCGCCGTCGCCGACCGCAATGGTCTGTTCCAGGCGCAAGCCTTCTTTATGCGCCAGTTCCTTGAGCAGGTCCGCCTTGCGTTGTGCGTCGACAATTGGCTCCACCGCCACGCCGGTCACTTTGCCATCCACCACTTCCAGCTCGTTGGCAAACACGTAGTCAATGCCCAGCTTGGCCTGCAGTTGCTTGGCAAAATAGGTGAAGCCGCCGGACAAGATGGCCGTTTTGTAGCCCAGGCGCTTGAGTTCGGCGAACAGGGTTTCGGCGCCTTCGGTCAGGCGCAGGGAAGCGCCGATGGAATCGAGCACGCTCACGTCCAGGCCCTTGAGCAGCGCCAGGCGTTCCTTGAAACTGGCGCGAAAATCCAGTTCGCCGGCCATCGCCCGCTCGGTAATCTCGCTGACCTGCTCGCCCACACCCGCCGCTTTGGCGAGCTCGTCGATGACTTCGGCTTCGATCAGGGTCGAGTCCATGTCGAACACCGCCAAACGACGGTTGCGCCGGAACAGCGAATCCTCCTGGAAGGCGATGTCGACATTCAGCTCCTGGGCCACGCTCAGGAATTCGGCGCGCAGCGCTTGCGCATCGGCCGGCTCCCCGCGCACCGAAAACTCGATGCAGCCCTTGCCTTTGTCCGCCGGCGTGTCCAGCGGCATACGCCCCGACAGGCGGTCGATATGGTCGATATTCAAACCGTAATGCGCCGTGATCGAGCTGACGCGCTGCAATTGTTCGGCCGTGACCTTGCGGGTGAGCAACGTCACGATATGGCGTTTTTTGCCCTGGCCTTCGACCCAATGCTGGTAATCGGCTTCGGACACCGGCGTGAAGCGCACCTGCTGATCGAGTTTGTAGGCCGTAAACAGGATGTCCTTGAGGACCGAGGATGCCTGTTCGGTGCTGGGAATTTCCACCAGGATGCCGAACGACAGGGTGTCATGGATCACCGCCTGGCCGATGTCGAGAATGTTCACACCACCCTGGGCCAGAACACCGGTAATGGCAGCGGTGAGACCCGGTCGGTCAAGACCTGTGATGTTGATCAGGACAATTTCGCGCAAAGCGCACCCCCAGGCTGGAAAAAAACCGCATTCTACCCACTTTCAGTGACCATCGGGCACAGCCAGCGCTTTGCCGGTCATGGGCCTGTCGCTATACTGCGCGTCAACTTCACGGACCAAGAGCCGAGCGCAAGTGAACCGGCCCACGCCAGTAAAAACCGATAACTTCTTCCTGCTGATCTTCCGGGCACTGCGCCACCGCCGTGTACCGATCGCATTACGCATCGCCAGCCATAACGTGATCCTGGTCGCTCTGGCCCTGGTGATCTACGCCTGCGTGATGGGTTTGCAATTCAAGCAGGCCATGCATGAGCAAGCCGACGCCCTGGGCGAGAGCCTGACCACCCAGACTGCCACCTCGGCGACTGAGTTGCTGGTGTCCAACGACATTCTCAGCCTCAACGTGCTGCTCAACAACCTGACCAAGAACCCGTTGGTGGCCCACGCCGCTATCTATAGCGTGGACAACCGGATCATGGCCGAAGCCGGGCAGCGCCCGAAAAACGGCCTGCTGGGCGAAGCCGAGGGTCTGTACCAGAGCAATATCACCTTTCAGGATGTGAAAGCCGGCCAGTTGCGCATCAGCCTGGACATGCAACAGTTCCAGCAACCGATGACCATCAGCCTGCAGAGCATGGGCATCCTGAGCGCGATCCTGTTGGCCCTGGCCCTGGCCTTGAGCCTGCGCCTGGGGCGGCATATCTCCACGCCGTTGATGCAACTGCGCATCTGGCTGCGCGATATCGACGAACATACCCCGGCCACCGACCGCCAGGACGAAATCGGCGACCTCGCGCGCCAGCTGCATGCCAGCTTCGCCCCGGAGCCGACTGTACCTGAGGTTGAACCTGAGCCTGAGTACGACGACGCCGACTACAACGATGAGCCTGAGTTTGAAGTGCGTGACCTGCGTGACCCAGGCTTCGACGAAAGCGCTCCGGTGGCGGGTTTGAAGCCTGCGCCGCGACATGTAGTCAAGGCCGAAGAAGACGAGCTGGACGACGAAGACCCGTTCGCCGACCTGCGCGATACCGCCGATACCGCGCCCGCCGTAGCGCCGAAACCGCTTGCGGCCAACAGCACCGAGCCCCAGTACAGCGCCGTACTCGCCGTGCAGCTGGGTGCCCAGGACCAACTGCGCCGCCTGCCCCGCGCCCGCTTGACGGAATTGCTGGAACGCTACCGCGACTGTCTCGACCAGGCCGCCTCGCTCTACCAGAGCGAACTGCACACCCTGAACGATGGCAGCACGTTGATGCTGTTCCACAGCGAAGACAGCGGCGAAGACTACCTGACCAACGCCATCTGCTGCGGCGAGTTGCTGCGCGCCCTGGGCCATGCCTTGCAGATCGAAGTGGCGGACAGCGGCATTACATTGCAATTGCAGTTGGGCCTGACGGTGGGCGATGGCCTGTTCGGCATCAGCCAGATCGACCTCTTGCTGACCGAGATTGCCCAGGACGCCCTGGCCTTGTCGCAGCACAGCCGCAACCTGCTGCTGGTGGAGCGCAAGATCAGTGAAGACACGCTGATCCGCCAGCGCGCACGCATCCGCCCGATTGCCAGCCCTGAGGGCGCCAGCTGTGTGGAGCGCCTGATGGAGCCGTATCCGTCGATGCTGGAGCGCCAACTTGCGCGCATGCATGAGACCCGCAAGCCCTGAAGCACAATGAGGCATTAATGTGGGAGGGGGCTTGCCCCCGATAGCGGTAGTCCAGTCAGAGATGCATTAACTGACCCACCGTCATCGGGGGCAAGCCCCCTCCCACATTTGATGTGGGGTGCAGCTTAAATTGCAGCGCAAACAAAAGGCCCGCTTACTCAGCGGGCCTTTTGTTTGTCTGGCATTCAGATCAAAACCTGAACACTTCCAGATCCGTACGAATCGGGGTTGCCATCGGCATCTTCGGCTTTTCCGGCGTTGCGGGCTTGGCCTGCGCCGGCGCCTGCTTGCGCGGTGCCTCGGCAATCGGCGGCTGGTTGGCCAGCGGCTTGAGCGCCACCGACAACTGCTGCGCCAGGTGCTGCAACAGTACGCCCTGGGCCTGGACCTGAGACGCCGTGGTGCCGGCATGTTCTTCCTGCAGGTGCACGATACGGTTGTCCCGTACTTGCCCGCGACGGTCGATCAAGCGCCACTGTGCATCCAGGATCGCCGGTTGCGACTTGCCGGAGTCAAGCCGCGTGATAGTCAGCAACACCTGCACATCCGGGGAGAACCCGGATGGGCCTGGCGCCAGGACCACGCGCTGGCTGTCCAACTGACCGGCCACCTGACGCAACATCAATTGATTGATATCGGAAGAAAGGCTGCCCGCCCAACGACCATCCGTGGAACCTTGCAGGCTTCCGTCGTTCTGACGTTGGAGCAGGGTTTCGCGTTGCAGGTAATCAGCAACGATAACCGGACCCAGCAGGACCGCCATGCCGGCGGTTTGTGCCGGCTGAGCCGGACTTCCGCTGTCCAGCTGGTACAGCGACACCGGCTGGTGCGTGCTGCAACCCGCCAGCCCCAACAGGCCAGCGAGCATCAAAAATAGAGGAAGGCGTGGAGCAGTCATCATCCCATCCAGGTGGCTGCCACAAGGCGAACCACAATGTAATACTAAAAATAACCTAAACACGCTCGGCCACGCCGGCGCTGGAAAGGCCATATCATCCGTGAATATGCGCCATGACTCCAGCGCCAAAGCGTCGATCTACGCGTTAAATCGTAGATCGAGGCCTCTAGTTCGCCTTAAGCAGGCGTTTCCACCAACAAAGCATCCACTCGCTGGAAGCCCCGAGGCAGTTTGTTGCCGCGTCGACCGCGTTCGCCCTTGTAGTGCTCAAGGTCGTCAGGGCGCAGCGACAGCGTGCGCTTGCCGGCTTGAAGCACCAGCGTAGCGCCTTCGGGGATGACGGCGATGTCGGTCACGTACTCTTCGCGACTGGCCACCCGCTCTCCCGGGATACCAATGATCTTGTTGCCCTTGCCCTTGCCCAGCTGCGGCAGGTCGCTGATCTTGAACACCAGCAAACGCCCTTCGGTGGTCACCGAGGCCAGCCAGTTGTGCTCACGATCCTCCACCGGTCGCGGCAGGATCACCTTGGCATTGTTCGGCAGGCTCAGCAGCGCCTTGCCCGCTTTGTTCTTGGCCTGCAGGTCTTCACCCTTGACCACGAATCCGTAACCGGCGTCGGAAGCGATGACATACAACGAATCATCGTCCGGCAGCAGCACGCACTCGAAATTCGCCCCCGGTGGCGGCGTGAGGCGCCCGGTCAGCGGCTCGCCCTGCCCTCGTGCGGAAGGCAGCGTGTGGGCCGGCACCGAATAACTGCGCCCCGTAGAATCAATAAACACTGCAAATTGGTTGGAGCGCCCAGCCGCCGCAGTCTTGAAGCCATCACCGGCCTTGTACGAAAGACCGGTGGCGTCAATATCATGCCCTTTGGCGGAGCGAACCCAACCCTTTTCCGACAGAACGACGGTAATTTTCTCGTTGGGCAACAGCTCGGTTTCTGTCAGAGCTTTCGCTTCAGCACGCTCGACAATTGGCGACCTGCGGTCATCGCCGTAGGTTTCGGCGTCCTTGATCAGTTCGCTGCGCACCAGCTTCTTGAGCTTGGCTTCACTGCCCAGCAGCGCTTGCAGCTTGGCTTGTTCCTTGAGCAATGCGTCCTGCTCGTCGCGCAGCTTCATTTCTTCCAGTCGCGCCAACTGGCGCAAGCGGGTGTCGAGGATGTAGTCAGCCTGGATTTCGCTCAGTTCGAAACGCGCGATCAACTCGGCCTTCGGGTGCTCGGCGGTGCGGATGATATGGATCACTTCATCCAGGTTGAGGTAAGCGATCAACAAGCCGTCCAACAGGTGCAGGCGGCGCTCGACCTTATCCAGGCGGAATTGCAGGCGGCGGCGCACGGTCTGCACGCGGAACTCCAGCCATTCCACCAGCAGATTGCGCAGGTTCTTGAGCTGCGGCTTGCCGTCCAGGCCGATGATGTTGACGTTGACCCGGTAGCTGGACTCCAGGTCGGTGCTGGCAAACAGATGCTGCATCAGCACTTCATGATCCACCCGGCTGTTGGTCGGGATGATTACGATGCGGCACGGGTTCTCGTGGTCGGACTCATCGCGCAAGTCGGCGACTTGCGGCAGTTTCGACGGCTTGGCCTGCATCAACGCGGCGATCTGCTCCAGCACTTTGGCGCCGGACACCTGATGCGGCAACGCGGTCACGATAATGTCGCCGTCTTCGACGTGATACACCGCGCGCATGCGCACCGAGCCCTTGCCGGTTTGGTACATTTTCAGCAGGTCGGCGCGCGGCGTGATGATTTCCGCTTCGGTCGGGTAGTCCGGGCCCTGGATATGCTCACACAGCTGCTCGACCGTGGCTTTGGGCTCATCCAGCAGACGAACGCAGGCGGAGGCGACTTCGCGCAGGTTGTGCGGCGGCACGTCGGTGGCCATGCCGACCGCAATGCCAGTGGTGCCATTGAGCAGGATGTTCGGCAAACGTGCCGGCAATACCAGGGGTTCGTCGAGGGTGCCGTCAAAGTTGGGCCCCCAGTTCGCGGTGCCCTGGCCCAGCTCGCTGAGCAGAACTTCGGAGTAGCGCGACAGACGCGCCTCCGTGTAACGCATGGCGGCGAAGGACTTGGGATCATCCGGCGCACCCCAGTTACCCTGGCCGTCGACCAGGGTGTAACGGTAGCTGAACGGCTGGGCCATCAGCACCATGGCTTCATAGCACGCCGAATCGCCGTGGGGGTGGAACTTGCCGAGCACGTCACCGACGGTACGCGCCGACTTCTTGTGCTTGGAGTCGGCGTCCAGGCCCAACTCACTCATGGCGTAGATAATGCGCCGTTGTACCGGCTTCAGGCCGTCGCCGATATGCGGCAGGGCACGGTCCATGATCACGTACATGGAGTAGTTGAGGTAGGCATTTTCGGTGAAGTCAGCCAGCGATCGGCGTTCTACGCCATCTAAGCTGTCTGCGAGGATGTCACTCATGCGGGCCTCATCATTGGGTAAGGCGCAGCGGAACTGCCGCTGCGCTGATTCAATTCAAAAAAGTCGCGGCTCATGGCTGGGCACTCCAGCCACCGGCCGGCGCGGCGAAACGATAGACCACCGGGCGCTTTTCACCGTCGGCACGTGCGCCAAAATTATTGTCGATGCCAATCCAGGCGCCGTCGGCGTCCACCACCAGGGCTTCGGCCAGGCCATAGGGCTGGGGGTAACGCCGTTCGGGCGTCAGGGTGTCGTCGGCAAACGACCAGCACAGCTCAACCTTGGCCGTCACCGTATCGCGTCGGCAAAGCTGGAACGCATTGCGCTCCAGGGTAAACAGCTTGCCGTCGAACAGCGCCAGGTCGGCAAAATCCTTGGACACGGCTTTGGCGTTGGTGAACTGCGCCGGCTGCACTTCCAGCCCGGCCTCGCTCAACAATACGCAAGCCCCCTCGCAATCCCACACGCTCTGCCCGCGCTTGATCGAGATCAGGCCACGGCGCTCACGCTCGGCGGCCAGCCAGATCTGATTGCCTTGCGGGTTCACCGTCAGGCCCTCGAACAACGCATTGAAGTGCAGCAACATGCCGCTGGCCCGCGCCTCGCGCACCATGCCCGGGGCGATTTTCAACCACTCGGGCGCACCGGCTGCCGGTACCTGCAACACCGCCGCATGGGCTTCGCTGACGATGTAACGGTTGCCTGCGGCATCACAGCTGATCCCTTCGAAATCCAGGTCCCCACCGCGAATGAACGAAGCCGCCGTGGTGCGCGAGCGCAGCCCCCACGGCAGGCCGGATTCGGGCACGGGGGGGACATCGATCTTCAATACCTCGGCGTTCCAGGTCGGCTCGCGGGTGTCCAGACGATAAATCTGCTCATCATCACGGTCCGATACCGTCCACAGGTCCTTGCCGCACAGCGCCAGGCCCGACAGGTTGCCGCCGCGCATGCCGTCTACCGGATGTTCCGACACCCACTTGAGCTCAGCCACGGGCGCGGCAGCCACATCGGTGGTCGCCAACCCGCACACCATCAGGATCGCCAGGGCGACGCCTGTGCGCATCAGCCCAGCACCTCGGCCAGGTTGCCCTTGGATTCGAGCCAGGCTTTGCGATCCGGCGCACGCTTTTTCGCCAGCAGCATGTCCATCATTTCCGAGGTACCGGCGAAGTCTTCCAGGGTCAACTGCACCAGGCGCCGGGTGTTCGGGTCCATGGTGGTTTCGCGCAATTGCGGCGGGTTCATTTCACCCAGGCCCTTGAATCGCGTGACCTGCGGCTTGCCGCGCTTCTTCTCGGCCACCAGGCGGTCGAGGATGCCATCGCGTTCCGCTTCGTCCAGGGCGTAGAAAATTTCCTTGCCCAGGTCGATGCGGTACAGCGGCGGCATGGCGACGTAGACGTGACCGGCATCCACCAGCGGGCGGAAGTGCTGCACGAACAACGCGCACAGCAAGGTGGCAATGTGCAGACCATCGGAGTCGGCGTCGGCCAGGATGCAGATCTTGCCGTAGCGCAACTGGCTCATGTCCGCCGCGCCAGGGTCGACCCCAATGGCCACGGCGATGTTATGCACTTCCTGGCTGGCGAGGACTTCGCTGCCATCGACTTCCCAGGTGTTGAGGATCTTGCCGCGCAACGGCAGGATCGCCTGGAACTCCTTGTCCCGCGCTTGCTTGGCGGAACCGCCAGCGGAATCCCCTTCCACCAGGAACAGCTCGGAGCGCATCGGGTCCTGCCCGGCGCAGTCGGCCAGCTTGCCGGGCAATGCCGGGCCCTGGGTGATGCGTTTGCGCTCGACCTTCTTGCTGGCCTTGAGGCGACGACCGGCGTTGTTGATCGCCAGCTCCGCCAGGGCCAGGCCCAACTCCGGGTGCTCGTTGAGCCACAGGCTGAAAGCGTCCTTGACCACACCGGACACAAACGCCGCTGCTTCGCGGGAGGACAGGCGCTCCTTGGTCTGACCGGAGAACTGCGGCTCCTGCATTTTCATCGACAGCACGAACGCGATGCGCTCCCACACGTCTTCCGGCGCCAGCTTCACGCCGCGCGGCAGCAGGCTGCGGTATTCGCAGAATTCGCGCATGGCGTCCAGCAAGCCCTGGCGCAAGCCGTTGACGTGGGTGCCGCCCTGGGCGGTGGGAATCAGGTTGACGTAGCTTTCCTGCACGCTGTCGCCGCCCTCGGGCAACCACAACAGCGCCCAGTCGACGGCTTCCTTGTTACCGGCCAGGCTGCCGCAGAACGGCGCGTTGGGCAGGCGCTCGAAGTCGCTGACCGAATCTTCCAGGTAAGAGCGCAGGCCGTCTTCGTAGTGCCACTCGACCTTTTCGCCAGTGCCTTTGTCTTCAAAGCTCACCAACAGGCCCGGGCACAGCACGGCCTTGGCCTTGAGCACATGTTTGAGGCGGCTGATGGAGAATTTCGGCGAATCGAAGTATTTCGGGTCCGGCGCGAAGTACACGCTGGTACCGGTATTGCGCTTGCCGACGCTGCCGATTACTTCGAGGTCGGTGGCTTTGTAGCCATCGGCGAAGGTCATCTGATATTCGTTGCCGTCGCGCTTGACCTTGACCCTGACCTGCGTGGACAAGGCATTGACCACGGAAATACCCACGCCGTGCAAACCGCCGGAGAACTGGTAGTTCTTGTTGGAGAACTTGCCGCCGGCGTGCAGTTTGGTGAGGATCAGCTCGACGCCCGACACACCCTCTTCGGGGTGAATGTCCACCGGCATGCCGCGACCGTCGTCGGACACTTCCAGGGAGTGGTCGGCGTGGAGAATGACCTGCACCGACTTGGCGTGCCCGGCCAAGGCTTCGTCGACGCTGTTGTCGATGACTTCCTGGGCAAGGTGGTTCGGCCGACTGGTGTCGGTGTACATGCCGGGGCGTTTGCGCACCGGGTCGAGGCCCGAGAGGACTTCGATGGCGTCGGCGTTATAAGAGCTAGCGCTGGGAGTGGCCATGGGGTCTCGTCGTGAGTCGTTCGATTAAAAAGTGACCTGCGATTTTTACAGTGACGAAAAATCGAAGGATTGATACTGATCAGCGCCAATGCCGGCAAAGCACAGCAGTGCCGGCAATTGCTGGGCGAACCCTTGGTAACCGTGGTCGCCACCGGCCTGGATGCGCAAGGCACAGGCACGGTAATACTGCTGGGCCAGGCGATAATCCAGGGTTTCGTCCCCGGTCTGCAACCACACCTGATAACGCGCGGCGTCCTGAGGGGCCGGTACTTCCAGCTCGGCCAACGCCGTGACGTGGTCGAGGGTCAACTCCCAGCTTTCATCGGTGTAGAGGTTCTTCTGGGTCCCCAGGTAGCCGTCAAACATCCGATGGGGGCTGACCGCCGGGTTGACCAGCAGCGCCTTGAGGCCATGGCGTTCGGCAAGATGGGTTGCATAGTAGCCGCCCAATGAACTGCCGACCAGCAGCGGCCTGCCCAGTTCTGCGATGGCCTCCTCCAATTGAGGAATCGCCTGACGCGGATGGTGATGCAGCGCCGGAACACGTAACTGCTCGGACAGGCCAAGCTTGCCCATCACGGTGATCAACTGGCTGGCCTTGTTGGAGGCCGGCGCACTGTTGAAACCGTGGATATAAAGGATCGAAGCAGACATGCCGGGCTCTCCGCGACTCAGGCCAAAGAGGCGCAGTTTACAGGGATCGAGGGCCTGTGTGAGAACCCATGTGGGAGGCGGCTTGCCGCCGATGGCTGAGTGTCAGTCAGCACATGTGGCAGCTGACACACCGCAATCGGGGGCAAGCCCCCTCCCACATTTTTGCTCAGCGTTTACAGCTATTAATAGCCGTTGCTGCCGTAGTCGACGGTAAAGGCGAAATCCTTGACCCGCTCCACCCCGGTCTCCAACCGCCCGTCGGCATGCAAGCGCAGCCAGCGATAGCCTGGGGCCTGGTCGCTGACCTGGAAGTCCTCACTGCCCGGCGCGAACTGGATGCAGGTGGACGGCGACGCCAGCAGGCGCACGCCGTTGCGCTCGCTGTCGATTTCCTGGTGCACATGCCCCCACAAAACGGCTTTCACTTGGGGGAACCGGTCAAGCACGGCAAACAGCGCGTCCGGATTGCGCAGGCCGATAGGCTCCATCCAGGCGCAGCCGATCGACACCGGGTGATGATGCAGGCACACCAGATGATGCCGGTTCGGTGCTTCACTCAAGGCCTGGACCAGCAGTTGCAGTTGCTGGTCCTGCAGGTAGCCGGGCACGGAACCGGGCACGGCGGAGTCCAGCAGGGTGATGCGCCAGTTGCCCACGTCAACCACCGGCTCCAGCAGGTCGCTGTGCACGGCAGCGCTCGCCATGATCTGCGGCTCATCGTGGTTGCCGGGAAGCCAGCGCGCGGGAGCGCCTATAGGCGCAGTCATGTCGCGAAATTGCCGGTATGACGCCAGTGTGCCGTCCTGGGACAGATCCCCCGTGGCCAGCACCAGATCGACAGACGGCTGCTGTTCGCGCACAAGATCAATCACCCGCTGCAGGCTGTCACGGGTATTCATGCCCAGCAACGTGACGTCTGCCTCGGCAAACAAATGGCTGTCGGACAGTTGCACCAACAGCGCAGCGTCGGGGTTCATGGCGGATACGCTCGGCAAGGCGCTCTCCCTAGCGGTCACAGGAATAAACAGGTGAGGCAATTATGCTGGGGCAGGACACAAAGAGGAAACCCAGGTAAACAAACGCAGTTCACATCTAGCGCACGACTTCGAACTCATGGCCAAGGGCCAGGCAGTGGCTCAACCATTCGCCGAGGAACACATTGAGCTGTGCTTTCTCATCGGGCTGGTGCATGAACATATTCGGGTAAGGATAGATGCTGCGAAAGCGTCGCGCGTGTTCGGCGCTGATCACTTCGGCCATGCGTGCATCGTGGTACACCTGCACTTCCAGCTGCGGCACCGGCAGCCAGGGCAGGCTGTGCTCCTGGCGCACGCGCAGGGTGGTGGTGTACGGGCAATTGACGATGACTTCCAGGGTCAGCACGCCCAGCATCTGGTCGCCGTGGGTCACGGCAATGCGCCGCGCCTCGGGCGTGTGGCGCATGTCGGGGAGCAGGCGCATCAGCCGCGCATAGTTGGCCTCGCACGCGGCTTGCAGCCCGATCAGGTCAACCCGGTAACGTTCCCGTGCCTTTACTGCCATAGCCCCCTCACTTCCGCGCGATTAAGCGCAAGCCATTGCAGGGCGATGATGCTGGCTGCATTGGAAATCCTGCCGTCGCGCACAGCCTGAAAGGCATCTTCGAATGCCCAAGTGGTCACGCGGATATCTTCGGCCTCTTCTTCCAATCCATGGATACCACCGGCCTGTGAGCTGTCGCAACGGCCCAGGTACAGGTGGACGAATTCGGTACTGCCGCCAGGCGACGGGAAATATTTGGTGATCGGCCACAGCGCGGAGAATGTCAGCCCAGCTTCCTCCTCGGCTTCGCGGTGTGCAACCTCCTCGGGTTGCTCGTCCTTGTCGATCAGGCCGGCGACCATTTCCACCAGCCACGGGTTGTCGGCACGCCCCATGGCGCCGACGCGGAACTGCTCGATCAGCACCACTTCATCGCGCTGCGGATCGTAGGGCAGTACGCACACCGCATCATGGCGCACAAAGACTTCACGATTGATCACGCGGCTCATGCCGCCGTCGAACTTCTCGTGGCGCAGTTGCACGCGATCGAGCTGATAGAAGCCCTTGTAGGCAGAGTCGCGCTGGACAATTTCGATGTTCTTCGGCGTCGCCTTCGTAACGTCCGTCATATTCTTCCTCGTCATAAGCCGTGCAATGGGCGCCATCCTAACGCGCCCAAGCGACTCGGCGCAGCCCCTTTCCGGTTGCCGGGATAGACGGCGGGCGTCAAACTCACGCCAATCAGTCTAGTGGCGAACTGGCGGCCCTGTTGGCAGTCCAAGCGCTACTCTTTTCGCTTTCCATCGATTTACGAAGGACACACATGTCGCTTTTAAAAATCGCCTCCATGGCTTGTATTGCCTTGACCCTGGGTGCCTGCCAGAGCCTGTTCCAGCCCGGCCAACTCAAACCGCTGGACGTCACCACCGACAAGTCGGAGCAGATCAAGCCCGGCTGCGGCAGCCCTGATTGTCCGCTGGTGAACATCGACACCGTGCATTTCCCCGCCGATCCGCAACTCGACAACCTGGTCGAGCAGCGCCTGTTGCAGATGACCCGCACCACGCCCGGCGCCAGCGTCCCTGCGACCCTGAATGCCTACCGGGACAAGTTCCTGCGCGAATCCCCCGACCGCCACAGCATGTACTTGCAGGCCAAGGTACGTGAGCAGCATGACGGACTGGTGATCGTTGAGGTGTCCAGCTACCTGGACACCGGCGTGGCCCACGGTGAACCTGGCCGCGGTTTCATCAATTATTCACGGGTGCTGCATAAGGAGTTGAGCCTGGCCGACATGCTGTTGCCCGGCCAGGAGCAGGCCTTCTGGAATACGGCAAAAGTTGCCCACAACAGCTGGTTGATCAACACCAAGATGGACCGCGATCCGGAGTTCGTGAAGAACTGGCCGTTCCAGAAGACCCCGAACGTGGCCTTGACCAGCGGCGGCGTGGTGCTCAAGTACAACGTCACCACCATTGCTCCCTACGCCCAGGGGCTGATCGAAATCACCATCCCCTATGCGCGCCTGACCGGGGTGATCAAGCCCGAGCTGATGCCCGCGCGCCACTGACCGCCCGCCCCAGGATGAACTGCAGCAACCCTGCCAGCAGCAATGCCGGCAGGGTTGCACCCAGATCCGGATAGAAGTGCGCCAGCAGGTGGTAGGTGCCGATGCCGCCCAGCCACGCCAGCAGCGCCGGCCAATGCAGCAGGGTCACTGCGCCCTGGCGCCGACGGCGCAGGATGAAGTGATCCACCAGTACCACGCCGAACAGTGGCGCAAACACTGAACCGATCAGCAACAGGAAGTTCTGGTATTGCGCCAGGGGCGCCAGGCAGGCGATCACGGTGCAGATCACACCAATGGCCAACGCCAGGTGCTCGACTTTCAAACGCAGCAGCATCCCGCTCGACACTGCCGCCGAGTGAATATCGGCAAACGCGTTTTCCGACTCGTCCAGCAGGATCAGCAACAGCGGAATACCCAGGCCGGCTCCGGCCAGGGCCAGCAGCAGTGCATTCACTTCACCGCTGGGCGCAAATGCCAGGGTGTAGGCCACCCCCAGGCTCATCAGCCAGAAATTACCGATAAAGAACCCCAGCGCGGTGCCGCCGAACACGCTTTTCGCGCGTTTGCCAAAGCGTGAGTAGTCGGCGATCAGCGCCAGCCACGACAGCGGCATGGCGATGGCAATGTCAAAGCCCACCGCAAACGGCATCGAACCGTCACCGGCCTGGGCCCACAGCGCGACGAGGTCGGCCTTGGCGAACAGGTTCCAGGTCAGCCACAGACAGGCCGCGAGCAGCAGCCAAATGCCCCATTTGCGCAGGATTTGCCGCACGAACGTCAACGGGCCACTCACCGCCAGCACGGTGGCAAGGCCACCAAAAAACACGGTCCACAACAAGGGGTTCGCCAACAGGCTGCCTTCACTGAACGCGCGCGCGCCCAACAAACTGGCCGCATCGCGCATCACGATAATCTCGAACGCGCCCCAGCCAACCAATTGCAGCAGGTTCAACAGCGCCGGCAGGCTCGCGCCTCGGGTACCGAGGCTGAGCTTGAGCGCGGCCATGGCGGACAGCCCCGTGTCGCTGCCGATCACGCCGACGGCGCCCAGCAACAGCACGCCGACCAGGGTGCCGAGGAAGATGGCCAACAATGAGCCGGACAGCCCCAGACCCGGCGCCAGTAAAGCGCCGGTTTGCAACACCATCAGGCCGATGCCGAGAGAGAACCACAGGGAAAACAGGTCGCGGGCGCCGAAGACGCGCTTGTCAGAAGGCACCGCGATGTCAGGCGAGTAAGTGCTGGGTTGAATGCTCAAGGATGAAATCTCTGAGGGACATTTGTTGTTTGAAAGAATGCTATCGGGGGCAAGCCCCCTCCCACACTTGAATTGTGAACACAGTCAAATGTGGCAGGGGGCTTGCCCCCGATGAGGCCGGTACAGGCGCCTGCAATCCCGGATCAGACCTTTTTGTAGAGCTGACTGCCTTCCTGCCTGAAGCGCTCCGCCTGTTCGGCCAAGCCCTTGGCCACGTCCACATCCACCGCGTCAATGCGCTGGTTGGCCGCGTATTCACGCACTTCCTGGGTGATTTTCATCGAGCAGAATTTCGGTCCGCACATCGAGCAGAAGTGCGCAACCTTGGCCGAATCCTTCGGCAGGGTTTCGTCGTGATAGGCACGCGCGGTGTCCGGGTCCAGGCCCAGGTTGAACTGGTCTTCCCAGCGGAATTCGAAGCGCGCCTTGCTCAACGCGTTGTCGCGAATCTGCGCGCCCGGGTGGCCCTTGGCAAGGTCGGCGGCGTGCGCGGCGATCTTGTAGGTGATGATCCCGGTCTTCACGTCATCCTTGTTCGGCAAGCCCAAGTGCTCCTTGGGTGTGACGTAGCAGAGCATGGCGCAGCCGAACCAGCCGATCATCGCCGCGCCGATGCCGGAGGTGATGTGGTCGTAGCCCGGCGCAATGTCGGTGGTCAGCGGGCCGAGGGTGTAGAACGGCGCCTCGTCGCAGCATTCGAGCTGCTTGTCCATGTTCTCCTTGATCAATTGCATGGGCACGTGACCAGGACCTTCGATCATGGTTTGCACGTCGTGCTTCCAGGCGATCTTGGTCAGCTCGCCGAGGGTTTCCAGTTCACCGAATTGCGCAGCGTCGTTGGCGTCGGCGATCGACCCCGGACGCAGGCCATCGCCGAGGGAGAAGCTGACGTCGTAGGCCTTCATGATTTCGCAGATTTCATCGAAATGCGTGTAGGTGAAGTTCTCCTTGTGGTGGGCCAGGCACCACTTGGCCATGATCGAACCGCCACGGGAAACGATGCCGGTGACGCGTTTGGCGGTCAGCGGTACGTAACGCAGCAACACGCCGGCGTGGATGGTGAAGTAGTCGACACCCTGCTCGGCCTGTTCGATCAGGGTGTCGCGAAACAGCTCCCAGGTCAGGTCTTCGGCGGCGCCGCCGACTTTTTCCAGGGCCTGGTAGATCGGCACGGTCCCGATCGGCACGGGTGAGTTGCGGATGATCCACTCGCGCGTTTCGTGGATGTGCTTGCCGGTGGACAGGTCCATCACCGTGTCCGAACCCCAGCGGATGCCCCAGGTGAGTTTCGCCACTTCTTCTTCGATGGAAGAACCCAGGGCGCTGTTGCCGATGTTGCCGTTGATCTTCACCAGGAAGTTACGGCCGATGATCATCGGCTCCAGTTCGGTATGGTTGATGTTCGCCGGGATGATCGCGCGACCACGGGCGATTTCTTCACGCACGAACTCTGGGGTAATGATCTTCGGTACGCTGGCGCCAAAGCTGTGGCCGGCGTGTTGCTGGTCGAGCAGGCCGCTGGCGCGGGCCTCTTCGAGCTTCATGTTTTCGCGGATGGCGACGTATTCCATCTCGGCGGTGATGATGCCTTTGCGCGCGTAGTGCATCTGCGTGACGTTGGCCCCGGCCTTGGCGCGGCGCGGGTTCTTCACATGGGCGAAGCGCAGGGCGGTCAGTTCGGCATCGCTGAGGCGCTGTTGGCCGAAGTGCGAGCTGAGACCCGACAGACGCTCGGTGTCGCCACGGGACTCGATCCAGGGTGAACGCACATCGCCCAGGCCTTTGCGCACGTCGATGATCACGTTGGGGTCGGTGTACGGGCCGGAAGTGTCATAGACCACCACGGGCGCGTTGATTTCACCGCCGAAATCGGTGGGGGTCACGTCCAGGCTGACCTCGCGCATCGGTACACGGATGTCCGGGCGAGTGCCTTGTACGTAGATTTTCTGCGAGCGGGTAAACGGCTGCACCGAGCCTGCGTCGACCTTGGCCGATTCACTCAGGTGCACGGTATCTTTGAGTTTTGTACTTTTTATTTCTGTGCTCATCACGGGCTCTCCAACTTATCCAGGCGGTGGATTTTTGTCGGAGCGAACCTGTGGCGGACGGACGCACTGGAATCAGTGCTGTGCTTGGCGCACGAGGGCTGTTCGATGGTCGAACAACTTCCCGGACGAAGCACAAGAGGACTCGCCGGGTGACGAGAAATCTTGTTCCCTACGCAGGCGTTAACCTGATCAGGTTCAACGGGATCCGGTATTTACCGATCTCAGCCTTCCAACAAGGCACCCCGACAAGAACCTGCCCAGTCTAGACCAGGGCGTGGGCAAATTGCCAATGACGCTGTAGTCAGGATGATAAATGGCGTGATTACAGGATTGTTGTGCCGAGGCCCGGCCACTACACTCCTGAGCTGCCTCAAGGCTTGACGCTCCCGTTTCGTCACCGTAGCCTTGAGCGATAAATTATCATCGTAATATTTACTCAGGGATCGCCTCATGCTGCGCAAACTTTCACTGGCAGTTGCCGTGTCTTGTGCGACCAATGGAATGGTCTGGGCAGCTGAAGCGCCCTTGTCCGCCAGAACCGACCTGGTCAGCGTCTACCAGGAAGCGGTGGACAACAACGCCGACCTAGCAGCGGCCCGCGCTCAATACGGCGCGCAAAAAGAAGTGGTGCCCCAGGCCCGCGCCGGGTTGCTGCCGAACCTGACCGGTGGTGCCGACATCAATAACGTGCGCACCCAGATCGACACGCCGGCCGCCACCGCCAATCGCGATGCGCACTCCTGGCGTGCAACATTGAGCCAGCCGCTGTTTCGTGCCGACCGCTGGTTCCAGCTGCAAGCCGCCGAAGCCACCAATGAGCAGGCCGCACTGCAGCTCTCGGCGACCGAACAGAACCTGATCCTGCAGAGCGCCGAAAGCTACTTTGCCGTACTGCGCGCGCAAGACAACCTGGCCTCGACCAAGGCCGAAGAAAATGCCTTCAGACGTCAGTTGGACCAATCCAATGAACGCTTCGATGTGGGCCTGTCGGACAAGACCGACGTGCTGCAATCCCAGGCCAGCTACGACACGGCACGGGCCAACCGCATCCTCGCGCAGCGCCAGGTGGAAGACGCGTTCGAGGCACTGATCACCCTGACCAATCGCCAATACAATTCGATCCAGGGCATTGTCCACACACTGCCGGTGTTGCCGCCGCTGCCGAACGACGCCAAGGCCTGGGTCGAAACCGCCGGCCGCCAGAACCTGAACCTGCTGGCCAGCAACTACGCCGTCACCGCTGCCGAAGAAACCCTCAAGCAGCGCAAGGCCGGCCACGCGCCCACCCTGGACGCGGTGGCGCAGTACGAAAAAGGCGATAACGATGCTCTGGGTTTCAGCAACCCGAATGCGTTCGGCACGCCCTATCGCGGCGACGTCGAACAGCGCACCATCGGCCTGCGCTTGAACATCCCGATCTACAGCGGCGGGCTGACCAGCTCCCAGGTACGTGAATCCTACTCGCGCCTGGGCCAGACCGAGCAGCAACGCGAAGGCCTGCGCCGCCAGGTTGTGGAAAATACCCGCAACCTGCACCGCGCCGTAAATACCGACGTGGAACAGGTGCAAGCACGCCGCCAGTCGATCATCTCCAACCAGAGCGCGGTGGAAGCCACGGAAATCGGCTATCAGGTGGGCACGCGCAATATCGTCGACGTGCTGGACGCCCAGCGCCAGCTCTACTCATCGGTGCGCAACTACAACAACAGCCGCTACGACTACATCCTCGACAACCTGCGCTTGAAGCAGGCAGCGGGCACGCTGAATCCGGGGGACCTACAGGACCTGACGCGCTATTTGAAAGCCGACTACAACCCGGATAAAGACTTCCTGCCACCGGACCTGGCCAAAGCCGCCGCCGAGCAGCTCAAGGCCCGCCCGGGTTCTTGAAAACACCATAAACCAATGTGGGAGGGGGCTTGCCCCCGATGGCAGTGGGCAGCCACCTATTGGGTGACTGACACACCGCTATCGGGGGCAAGCCCCCTCCCATATTCGGATGTATGTTGAATCAGTCAGCGATCAGCCTGTCCAGGCCGTCCAGCAAACGCTCAAGCGCTCCCTGATTGGCCTGCATCACTTTCAATCCCGCCTCTGCCATCCTGCGCGCATCTCGCGGCAGTTCGAACAATTGGCGCACCGCTTCGGCCAAACCTTCTGCGTCATCCACCTCGCGCAACGCCCCGGCCTCGCGCATCATCGCGCTGATTTCCAGGAAGTTGAACAGGTGTGGCCCCATGATCACCGGTTTGCCCAGCGCCGCCGGTTCCAGAGGATTATGCCCACCGGTCGGTACCAGACTGCCGCCGACAAAGGCGCTGTCGGCCAAGGCGTAGAGAAACAGCAACTCGCCCATGGTGTCGCCAAGCAGCACGCAGGTGTCGGCATTGACCGCTTCGCCACTGGAGCGCCGCACTGTGGCAAAGCCTTGCTGCACGCACCGCTCGAACGTCGGCCCGAAGCGTTCCTGATGACGCGGCACCAGAATCAGCAGCGCATTGGGATAGCTGGCCAGCAACTGGCGATGGGCGTCGAGCACCACGTCGTCTTCGCCTTCGTGGGTGCTGGCGGCGATCCACACCGGGCGTTCACCGGCGCCCCATTGTTCGCGCAAGGCGGCGGCGCGTGCCGGCAGTTGGGGGTCGATGGTCAGGTCGAACTTGATCGAGCCGGTGACTTCAACGGTGGCAGGACGCGCGCCCAGGCTGCGAAAACGCTCGGCCTCGGTTTCGGTCTGCACGGCGAACCAGCTCATTTCGGCCAGCATCGGCGCGGTCAGTCTGGCGAACCGCGCATAGCCCCTGGCCGAGCGCGCCGACAATCGCGCGTTGGCCAGGGCCACAGGAATACCGCGTTGGGCGCAGGCGTGAATATGGTTAGGCCACAATTCGGTTTCCATGATCACCGCCAGCTTAGGCTGTACGCAATCGAGGAAACGTTTGGCGGCGCAGGGCAAGTCGTACGGCAGATAGCAATGCTGGACGCGCGGCTCATCGGCGAACAGCGCCTGGATTCGCTCGGAACCGGTGGGCGTCATGCAGGTGACGGTCATCGGCAACTGCGGATGACGCTTCAGGAGGGCCCGGATCATCGGCGCAGCGGCAATGCTTTCGCCCACCGACACCGCGTGCACCCAGATCCCGCCGGGCTGCATCACGGGCAAGCCACAGGAAAACCGCTCGCCCACGCGCCTGGCATAGGCCGGCGCCTTGCGCGCGCGCAACCACAGACGTAAAACCACCAACGGCAGCGCCAGGTAAAACAGACAGGTGTAGAGAGTTCTATTCATGGCGGCGGAGTTTATCGGCTTTTTCAGTCGATCGCCTGCAAGCACTCGGCAAAACGTTCAGCCAGAAAGCGTGCGGCAGGCCCAAGGTGCTCATCGCGGCGCCACACCAGCTCCACCACCAGCGCCGGCGGGGTCCATTCGCTGTGCAGTTCAACCATCTGCTGTTGATAGGTGGGGTATTGCACGATGTGCCGTGGCAACCAGGCCCAACCCAGGCCGCTCATCAGCCATTCGGCCAACACATAGAAGCTGTCGGCCCGCCATACCAGCGGGCTGGCGGCTTCACTGCCGGGGTAGACGCTGGTCTGGGTCGACATGAGCAACTGGCGAAACTGCGCCAGGCGTTGGCAGTCCACATACTGTGCCGTGGCCAAAGGGTGATTCACACCGCACACCGTGACCATCTCCACACTGCCCACCACCCGCCGCTCAAGGGCTTCGGGAATCTGGTCGTGGTAGAACAACAGGCCCAGATCGGCCTGGCGTTCCACCAGCTTGCGCGCCACATCGCCTTGCGCTGCACTGGACAACTGCACTTCCAGCAATGGATAGCGCACCGCCAGCGCCTCGAGGCTGTCGAGCACCGGCTGGAACAACATCGCCTCGTCCTGGGCCAGGCGCAGACACGCTTCCTCGCCACGGGTCAGCGCCAGTGCCCGCCCCGTCAGGCGCTCGCATTGGCGCAGCACTTCACGCGCTTCCTCCAGCAACACACTGCCGGCTTCGGTCAAGCGCGGCTGGCGGCCACTGCTACGCTCGAACAGGCTGACGCCGAGGTCCGCCTCCAACAGCGCAATCGCGGTGCTGACGGCCGACTGCGCCTTGCGCTGCCCACGCGCCACGGCGGAAAACGAGCGCTGTTCGGCGACGCTGACAAACAGGCGCATCTGTTCCAGATCCCACTGCACGCTCATGGCTCAACCTATCTTCAATTCGGATAGGTAATGACTTTACCGCATCTGTTGAACCTCTAGAATGCCGACCTTATCAAACCCGCTTCACCTTGAGGATCGCACCATGAACGCCGCTTACTGTTACCTGGCCATCGCCATTTGCTCGGAAGTGATCGCGACCGTTTCCATGAAAGCCATCAAGGGGTGGAGCACACCTATCCCGCTGCTGCTGGTGATCGTCGGTTATGGCATCGCGTTCTGGATGCTGACCCTGGTCGTGCGCACCGTGCCGGTCGGCGTGGCGTATGCCGTATGGGCCGGAATGGGCATTGTGATGGTCAGCATTGCCGCGCTGTTCATCTACGGGCAGAAGCTGGATATCCCGGCCATGCTGGGGATGGGCCTGATTGTGCTGGGCGTGGTGGTGATTCAATTGTTCTCGAAAACCGCGGGTCATTGAAGCGCTAGCCCAGCGACAAGTTTCAAGCTACAAGCGGCAAGAAAAAGCAGCACGGTCGGCTGCTAACTTGCCGCTTGCAGCTGATAACTTGCAGCTGCGCGCTATACTAGGCCCCCTTTTCTACCCATGAGGTCCCGCGCGCATGCCTATTTCCACCGACGTTCTGATTGTCGGCGCCGGGGTTGCCGGCCTCTGGCTCAATGCGCGCCTGCGCCGCCAGGGGTTTTCCACGGTACTGGTGGAAAGCGCGACCCTGGGTGGCGGGCAAAGCGTAAAGTCCCAGGGCATCATTCACGGCGGTGCGAAATACGCCCTGCACGGCGCCCTCACCGGCGCCTCCGAAGCGATTGCCGACATGCCGCGCCGCTGGCGTGAAGCCCTGGCCGGCAATGGCGAATTGGACCTGTCCGGCGTGCGCCTGCTTTCTGAAGCCCATTACCTGTGGTCCCCCGGCACCCTCGCCGGCAATCTCACCAGCTTTTTCGCCAGCAAGGCCGTGCGCGGCCGTGTCGATCAGGTCAAGGGCGACGAACTGCCGGTTGCGCTGCAGGATCGTCGCTTCAAGGGCAAGGTCTACCGCCTGGCAGAATTGGTCGTGGATGTGCCCAGCCTGATTGAACGCCTGGCGCACCTGGCCGGTGACGGTCTGCTCGCCGGCGAACACATAGAACCGCTGCGCGAAGGCGACACGCTGGTGGGCTTGACGGTCGATGGCCGCCAAATCCGCGCCCAGCGCATCGTATTGAGTGCCGGCGCAGGCACCGCCGATCTGCTTGCGGCCCTGGGCTTGAGCCAGCCGGCGATGCAAACCCGCCCGTTGCACATGATCCTCGCCAAAGGCCCGGGCCTGAAGCCGTTGTATGCCCATTGCCTGGGCGGCGGCACCAAGCCGCGCCTGACCGTGACCACCCACCCGGCCGCAGACGGCAACTGGGTGTGGTACATCGGCGGCGATATCGCCGAGGCCGATGGTGTGGCCCGCACGCCGCAAGAGCAGATCGCCACCGCGCAGAAAGAACTTGCCCAGCTGTTGCCATGGATCGACATGAGCCAGACCCAGTGGGCCACCCTGCGCGTCAACCGCGCCGAGCCACTGCAATCGGGCCTGAGCCGTCCCGACAATGCCTTCCTGGCCGAACAGGGCCGCCTGTTGGTGGGCTGGCCGACCAAGCTGGCCCTGGCGCCGGACTTCGCCGACCGGGTCATCGACAGTCTGGAGCGCGCGGGCATCCGCCCAGGCGCCAGCGAACCGCTGCCCGACCTGCCCAAGCCTGCGATCGGCCAACCCGCCTGGGAGCACCTGTTGCCATGAGCCTGCCAACCCTGCACGAACTGTATCGTCCTCTGGGCAGCACCGGCCTGCTGGTGTCGCCCTTGGGCCTTGGCACCGTCAAGCTGGGTCGCGACCAAGGGGTCAAATACCCCAGTGGCTTCCAGATTCCGAATGACGACGAGGCGCGAATGCTGCTGCGCCAGGCGCGCCAGTTGGGCATCAACCTGATCGATACCGCACCCGCCTACGGCCGCAGCGAAGAGCGTCTGGGGCCACTGCTGCGTGACCAGCGCAAGGATTGGGTGATCGTCAGCAAGGTCGGTGAAGAATTCGAGGACGGCGTGTCCCGTCACAATTTCAGCGCGGCTCATACGCGGATGTCAGTCGAGCGCAGCCTGAAACGACTTGAAACGGATTTTATCGACCTGGTGCTGGTGCACTCCGATGGCAACGACCTGCACATCCTCAACGACTGCGAGGTTTACCAGACCCTGGCGGCGCTGAAAAAGGAGGGCAAGATCCGCGGTTTCGGCTTCTCCGGCAAGACCGTTGAAGGCGGCGTGAAGGCGCTGGAGCAAGGTGATTGCGCCATGGTGACTTACAATCTGAACGAACAGGCCGAAAAAGCCGTCATTGATTACGCGGCGGCCCATGGCAAGGGCATCCTGGTGAAAAAAGCCCTGGCCAGCGGCCACGTGTGCCTGGAACCTGGAAGGGATCCAATTCAGGCCAGTTTCACGTTGTTGTTTGCGCAAACGGGCGTCGCCAGTGCTATTGTCGGGACCATCAATCCGCTGCACCTGGCCCATAACGTGGCAACCGCTGCCCGAGTCATCCGTCAACTCTGATGCCGCCCACGCGGCCGACCCCGTCGCAAAAAGGAGCCGACATGCCGCGTACGCTCATAAGAAAGAACCCCAGCAACTTCAAGACACTGCCGCTGCACGTAGAAGCCACTCCCGAAGGCCTGAGCTACCAGAGCGTCGGCATGCCGCTCAACTTCGCCCAGACCCTGCAACGGCGCAAGCCGGTCGAGGTGCCGGACGCCGAACGCTTCGCCCTGGAACTGGCGAATCTCGGTGTCTCGGTGCGCTTGACCCTGCACTGGCAAAACAAGGATTACTGGGTGCTGGTACGCCAGCGTCGCCAGGATCGCGGCGATGTAGTGCTCAAGCTGATCTCCGGCTACGTCCCGGCCCATGAACTGAACCTGCCGCTGCATACGGCCATTCAGGAAATTGCCGAGGAATGCCTGCTGGAAACCCCTGAAGGCTGGCTCGGCGGGCGTTTCAACGATACCTGGCTGCCGGCGCCCTACTCCTCCGCGTTGCATTACCGTGAAGCCCTGCCGTTTCGCCTGAGCCCGCTGTCCGGCGCCGCGCGTCCGGTGCGCTGCGCCACCACCCAGTTGATCGAGCGTCCACGGGCCTACGTGCACCTGCCGACGGCGTCACTGCAGCTGATTTACGACTTGCGCCTGGAGGTGCCAAAGGAAGCCAAGTCCCTGAGCCTGTTCCATGTGGATGAGCGCCTGGAAGGTGATCAACTGGTCGCGCGCCTGGATCGCAAGCGTCCGGACCTGTACCTGATGCCGCTCAAGGACGGCGAGCCACTCGCCGAGCTGTACACCGTCAAGAAGGACCAACTGTATCCGGCGAGCACGCGGGGTTTGTACCTGGCCGAGAGCTTCGCCCGGCAGGACGGTTGGCTGGTGCGTGATGAGCGGATTCGCTGGAAGGACTGGCTCAGGCAGCAAGGCCTGGCAGAACCGGAAAAAGAGTCAAAGCTCAAGCGCTTGACCGGCAAGGCGCAGCAGATGCTGCGCAAGATTGTGCCGAAGAAAAAAGCCAGGGGCTGACGTGCAACTCAGCCCTTCAGCAAGCGCTCCAGACCGACCTTCAACGGCGTAGGTTCAGGCAGGGTGAAGCTTGCCAGCAGGCGCCGATTGTCGGCCCGCGAGTGGCGGATATCTCCCAGGCGCGCCGGTCCGTAGGTGATGACCGGCAACGTGCCCACCACTTGCTCCAGTGCCTGCAGCACCTGCTTGAGCGTCGTGGCGTGGTTCCAACCGACGTTGATTGCCCCTGGTGCAATGGTCGGCAGTTCGATGGCCTGCACCAGCACATCCACCAGGTCCTCCACATACATGAAGTCACGGGTTTGCTCGCCGTCGCCAAACACGGCAATGGGCAGGCCCTGCTGTACCCGCTCGCTGAAAATGCTGATCACACCGGAATACGGCGATGACGGGTCCTGGCGCGGACCGAAGATATTGAAGAAGCGGAAAATGACCGGCTCCAGACCATGCTGACGACGGTAGAAGTCAAAGTAGTGCTCACTGGCCAATTTATCCGAGGCATAGGGTGTCAGCGGCGCCTTGGTCGTCTCTTCATCGATGGAAGCACCCTCGCCGTTGTTGCCGTAGACCGCTGCGCTGGACGCGTATACCACACGCTTCACGCCGGCCTTGCGCATGGCCTCGCAGATATTCAAGGTGCCGATGAAATTGCTCTGATGCGTGCTGACCGGATCGTCCACAGACGCCTGGACCGACGCCACGGCTGCCAGGTGAACCACCGCCGACGCACCGATGACGACTTGAGCCAAAAGCTCGGCGTCGGCCACATCGCCTTGCACCAGTTGCACGCGCGGGTTATCCAGAGGCAGGTTGCTGCGCTTGCCGGTAGACAGGTTATCCAGCACCCGCACCGAATAGCCCTTGGCGAGCAGCGCGTCAACCAAATGCGAACCGATGAAGCCCGCGCCTCCGGTGATCAACACCCATTTATCAGCGTTATTCATTGTTACGAATTTTCTCGACGATGGCCGTGGTCGAACTGTTTTCCACCAACCCCAGCACTTTGACGGTGCCGCCGTAGGCGCTGACGATGTCCGCACCGACCACCTGGTCGACGGAATAATCACCGCCCTTGACCAGCACGTCCGGTTTGACCTGGGCCAACAGGTTTTCCGGGGTGCCTTCAGAGAAGCTGATCACCCAATCCACCGCGCCCAACCCGGCCAGCACCGCCATGCGCCGGTCGACGCTGTTGATCGGTCGGCCCGGGCCTTTCAAACGGCTGACGGAGGCATCATCGTTGACCGCCACGATCAGGCGATCACCCTGGGCGCTCGCTTGCTCAAGGTAAGTCACATGGCCGGCGTGCAGGATGTCGAAGCAACCGTTGGTGAACACAATGCTTTCGTTGTGGGCGCGAGCGTCGTCAATCGCCAACAGCAATTGCTCGAGCCCCAGCACGCCGCGCTCCGAACCTTCGGAACGCTGGATGGCGCGACGCAATTCGGGGGCGCTGATAGCCGCGGTGCCCAGTTTGCCGACCACGATGCCCGCCGCCAGGTTGGCCAGGGCCACGGCATGGGGCAGTTCCTCGCCGGCGGCGATGGACGCGGCCAGGGTGGAAATCACCGTATCACCGGCACCGGTGACGTCGAACACTTCCCGCGCCCGCGCCGGCAAGTGCATCGGCGGGTGGCCGGGGCGCAGCAGGGTCATGCCGTGCTCGCCACGGGTCACCAGCAGGGCGCCGAGCTCAAGGTCGGCCATCAGCGCCGCACCCTTGCTCACCAGTTCGTGCTCATCGGCGCAACCACCGACGACCGCTTCGAACTCGCTGAGGTTGGGCGTGATCAGGCTGGCGCCCCGATAAATCGAGAAGTCCTTGCCCTTGGGATCGGCCAGCACCGGAATGTTGCGGGCCTTGGCGGCCTGGATCAGCACCTGGTGATTCTTCAGGGCGCCTTTGCCATAGTCGGACAACACCAGCACCTTGATACCTTCGAGCAACGCGTTGACCTGGTCACCGAGGGCCAGGGCGTCGGTGGCGAAGGGTTCTTCGAAATCGATACGCAGCAATTGCTGGTGACGGCTCATGACCCGCAGCTTGACGATGGTCGGCTGATGGGCGATGCGCTGGAACAACGCGCGCACGCCGGCACCGCGCAGGCTGTTGGCCAGGCTGTCGGCCGCTTCGTCGTCACCGGTCACACCCACCAGGGAAGCCGGGGCGCCGAGCGCGGCAATATTGAGGGCAACGTTGGCAGCGCCACCTGGACGGTCTTCGATTTGCTCGACCTTGACCACCGGTACCGGCGCCTCAGGGGAAATCCGTGAGGTACCACCATGCCAGTAACGGTCGAGCATGACATCGCCGACCACCAAGACAGGGGCTTGATTGAATCGCGGCATGGACAACTTCATGGAGCAACCCACATACAAAATGAACAGGGGCGCGATATTAGCACAGGGTTTGCGATGGCTTGCGCCCACCACAGGGCAAATGTGGGAGGGGGCTTGCTCCCGATAGCGCAGTGTCAGCTTGTAGAAATGCTGACTGACCCACCGCTATCGGGGGCAAGCCCCCTCCCACATTCGAGGCGTGGCGCCCGTTGGATCAGGTGATGTCGGCCGCTACCGGCGCATCCAGGCCCATGGCATGCAGTCGCGCGTAGTAGCCGTTCTGCGCCAACAGTTCGCCGTGGGTGCCGCGCTCGACGATGCGCCCGTCGTCCATCACCAGAATCAGGTCGGCCTTCTCGATAGTGGACAGGCGGTGTGCGATCACCAGTGTGGTACGGCCCTGCATGACCTTGTCCAGCGCGGCCTGGATATGCCGCTCGGACTCGGTGTCGAGGGCCGAGGTGGCCTCGTCGAGAATCAACAACGGCGCGTTCTTGAGCAGGGCACGGGCAATCGCCAGGCGCTGACGCTGGCCACCGGACAGCAGCACGCCGTTCTCGCCGACCTGGGTATCGAAGCCCTTGGGCAACTGGTCGATGAAGTCCTTGGCGTTGGCATCCGCCGCCGCCGCTTCAACGTCTTCGCGTGGCGCGCCGGCCAGGTCGCCATAGGCGATATTGTTGGTCACTGTGTCGCTGAACAGGGTCACGTGCTGGGTGACCTGGGCAATGTGCTTGCGCAGGTTGAGCAGCTTGTAGTCCTCGATCTCGATGCCATCAAGCAGGATTTCACCGCTCTCATGGTGATAGAACCGCGGGATCAGGCTGGCCAGGGTCGACTTGCCACTGCCCGAACGCCCCACCAGGGCGATCATCTGCCCGGGTTCGGCGGTAAAGCTGATGTCCTTGAGCACATGGCGTTCGGTACCGGGGTAGGTGAAGTTCAGGTTGCGCACTTCCAGGCGACCGCTGACCTTGTCG
The DNA here is from genome assembly GCF_002837185.1 of Pseudomonas fluorescens. Classification (GTDB taxonomy): domain Bacteria; phylum Pseudomonadota; class Gammaproteobacteria; order Pseudomonadales; family Pseudomonadaceae; genus Aquipseudomonas; species Aquipseudomonas fluorescens_AM. The sequence goes on from NZ_KZ477988.1 coordinate 161,069, forward strand.
CGTTCGAGGGTGCCGTGGTCGACCTCCACCTCTTCGTCCAGCTGTTCGAAAATGCTTTCGGCCCCGGCCACGCCTTTCTGAATGGTCGAGCTGACTTCCGACAGTTGGCGGATCGGCTTGGGCAACAGGCCGGCCAGGGTAATATAGGCCACCATGTCACCGGCCGACGCATCGCCGCGCAGGTAAAGCACCAGGAACATCAGCACCGCCATCGCGGAGTAGATCACCAGCTGCAGCGCCGGGGTGTAGATCGCCCCGGTGCGGGTCATGCGCAGTTGCTTGTTGGTATTGCTCTGGCTGGCCTTGAGGAAACGCTTCTCTTCATAGACCTCGCCACCGAAGCTACGCACCACGCGGTAACCCTGGATGGTTTCCGAGGCGACGTGGGTCACGTCCCCCATGGCCACCTGGATCTTCTTGCTCTGCTTGCGGAATTTCTTGCTGGCCGTGCTGACCATGACGGCAATCAACGGCAGGATGGCAATCATGACCAGCGTCAGGCGCCAGTTCATGAACAGCAGCGAGGCGAACAGGAAGATCACCGTCATGCCTTCGCGGATCACCACCTTGATGGCATCGGTCGCCGCCCCCGTGACCATGGTCACGTTGAAGGTGATGCGGGAAATCAGGTGCCCGGAATTGTGGTTGTCGAAGTAACGGTTAGGCAGCGTCAGCAGGTTGTTGAACAGCTGCACGCGCAAATCGTGGACCAGGCCCAGGGAGACCTTGGCCAACAGGTAGTTGCCCAGGAATGAGCCCAGGCCCTGCCAGGCCGCGATCAGAATGATCAGCAGCGGCACCGCCTGCAGTAACTGCAGGTCGCGCAGGAACGGCACGGTCGGAAACAGCACGGCCTCCGGGTTGGAAAGGCCGTCGACGAAGTACTTGAGGATGTAACCCAGCATCGGTTGGGTCGACGCGAAAATCAGAAATCCAAGGATACTCAGCGCGAACAAGCCCATATAAGGCTTAACGTAACTGAGCAGGCGGAAGTATATTTTCAAGCTCGAAGGGCTTGCGCTCGGACTGGAGTCGGTCATATCACGCGGCGTTTTGAAAAAGGAGGCTGACTTTAGCACAGCTTCTCTGTTGTACTTGCACCCGGCGTACGCCGCGGCCCGGTGGGATCACGCGGACGACATTACATAGCCACTACCTTAAGATGGTCGGCTTTCTCTTTCTGGAATGGCTCTATCGTATGCACTCCAAGCGCCTTATCTATGGCTCGAATCGCGTTTTTGACTTCCTGGTCCTGTGGATTTTGCCTGTTGGCTTGCTGTTGCTCTTGAGTGCACTGTTCTTCGTCGGCAACCGCAATGTACTGCACCGGATTGTCTACCTCCTGTTCAGCGTGCCCACCTTGTTCCTGTTGTGCATGCGCCCCAGGGAACTCAAGGATCTCTTGCGCGAACCGATCGCCCTGGCGTTCCTGGCGTTCTCCGCCTGGGCGCTGACCAGCCTGCTCTGGAGCCCTGAGCCCAGTGCCGACACCGATCTGTTCAAACGTCCGCTGAACACCTTCATGCTGTTTGGCGGCTGTGGGCTGCTGTTGCACTACCGCAATGAGTTGTTCAAGCCGATCTTCTTCGGCGCTGCAGTGATTGCGCTGGTGGTGTGCCTGGGCAACCTGGTGGCCTTCGCGAAGGCGTACGAACCTGGCATGCGCATGATCGGCGGCCTTGGCGCCCTCGATAACCCATTGCTCAGCTCCCACCTGTTCGGCTTTTTCACGGTGTACTGGCTGTTTATCTGCCTGACGACCCAGCGCCTGAACGTGTTGTGGTTCAGCGTCCCGGCACTGGCGATCATGGGCGTCACGGTGTTGGCGACGGGCTCTCGCACGCCGTTGGTGGCACTGATGATGGTGATCGTGTGGATGGCCCTGGTCAGTCGCAACCGCCGCTCGGCGCTGCTGCTCGGTGCAATGGTGCTGGCCAGCGCCGGACTGCTGCTTTTGTATCCGGAACTGATCACGGACCGTGGCAACTCGTTGCGTGTCGAGCTGTGGAAAATGTCGTTGAAGCTCATCGCCGACCACCCGTGGATCGGCCATAGCTACGACTCCGAACTGTACCTGACATTCGACAACGGCTACCAGCTGCGCGAGCCCCATAGCTTTGCCCTTGGCGTGCTGTATTACGTCGGCATCATCGGCTTCATCCCCTGGATCTTCATGCTCGGCTATGCCCTGTACAAGAGCATGCAACGACGCGCACAACCGCTGTTCATCCTGGCATCGTCCCTGCTGGTCTACGGCATCGGTGCGGGCCTGACTGAAGGCGGTGGCATCCTGTCGCGACCCAAGGAGCATTGGTTCCTGCTGTGGATCCCGCTGGCGATCATTACCGGCCTGAGTATCGCCCAGCGCCACCGCAGCCTGCTGCGCATACCGGTGCAATCGATCAAGGGCCCGGCGTTTGACCGGCTGAGCAGCAATGCCCAGGTGATTGAAGCCGATGGCCTGGGGCCAAAAGTCCTGCGCCTGGAAGACGGCAGCTTCCTCAAGCTGTTCCGCCCGCGCCGTTGGTACACCTCCGGCAGCTTCAACCCGTACTCCGAGCGTTTTGCCAGCAACAGCGAACAATTGCGCACGCTGGGCATTCCCACCCCACACATCCTCGGTCTCTACCACTTGCCCGACGCCAGCGGTGCCGTGGCCTATACACCCTTGCCGGGCCTGACCCTGCGCCAGGCCCTGCAAAGCCTGGACAGCAGCCTGCGCGAATCGCTGGTCGAGCGTTTCGGCCGGTTCATGGCGCAATTGCACGAACGCGGTGTGTACTTCCGCTCGCTGCACCTGGGCAACGTGTTGCTGATGGACGACGGCGAGTTCGGCCTGATTGATGTCGCTGACCTGCGCATCTATCCCTCGCCCCTGCGCTACGCCTTGCGCCAGCGTAATTTGCGTCACATGCAGCGCTATCCGCAGGACCGCAACTGGCTGTTCGAAACGCACTTCGAACACCTGGTAAAAGGCTATGCGACGGTTGCCAGCCCAACGGCCACGGCGAAACTCCGCGAACAGGTACACAGCCTGGCCCGCACGGCCAGCTGATAAAAAAAGGCGACTATCACTGCTGTGATGGTCGCCTTTTTTACATCCTTGGCCTTCAGCCTTTCAACGGCGTCAGATACAGCCGCACCAACCCACGCAGGGTCTTGCGCCCCCAGAATTTCAGCGGGATCTGCTTGAGAATCTCCCGCGCCAATGGCCGGTCACGGTCGGCGGTCTTGAGGAACATCGAGTTCAGGAAGTTATAGCGCACCGCATCGTAGGCCGGGTGGTCGCTGAACTTGGCGTAGGTCTTGAGGATGTTCTGGATCATGTAGCGGTGGTTTTTGTAGGTATTGCTGGCATGCTGCCGGTACTGCGCCATGACTACGTCAAGCGCATCGATGGTGTAGCCCGCCGCGGTTATCTTCAATTGAATCAGCAGGTCTTCCAGGGGAATCAGCGGATCGAAACCACCGACTTCCTCCAGCGCTTGCCGGCGGATCAACATGGTTGGCGCGGGTGGAAACGGCTTGCGGTCCATGAACATGTCGTCGAAGTCGAGACTGCGAAACGGCACATCACGGCGTTGTTTTTTCTCCGGATGCAGGTTGCCATCACCGTCGACCAGCTCGATGTTGCCGGCGCAGATCCCCACCCTCGGCTTGCCTTCCATATAGGCCACCTGGGTCGCGATACGGTCGGGCAGCATAATGTCGTCTGAGCCGAATGGCGCGATCAGGCTGCCTTTGGCGCGGGCAAGCGCGTTGTTCAGTGTGGCGGTCAGCCCCTGGTTCTGTTGCACCTGGAAATCAAACCCGTGCTCAGCCTGCAGCCGCCGGATGCATTCGACGCTGTCATCCTTGGAGCCATCGTCGATCACCAGCAGTTCGATATTCGGGTAAGTCTGGCCGAGCACACTCAGGATGCTCTGCTCGATGTACCGAGCGTGGTTGTAGGACGCGATAATCACCGAGACCAACGGTTGTTGCGCTGTCATGCTCTACCTGCTTCTTTCAAACCGGTTTCGATCAAATCCAGGTACTTGCCCTGGAACTCAGCCAAGGCGTGGTTTGCCTCCAGGTAACGGAACACCTGCTCACCCTTGGCGCGTAACTGTTCATCACTCATGGCCAGGTAAGTGTCGAGCGCCGCAGCCAATTGCTCCACATTGCCGGGCTCATGGGACAAGCCGCCCGCCCCTTCCACCAGCGGCAACATGGCCGGCCCGTTGGAGGCGATCACCGGCAGGCGCCCGCTCATGCCTTCCAGCAGCGCCAGGCCCAGGCCTTCAAGCAGGGACGGCATAGTCCAGATGTCGAAAGCGCGTACGTACTGCAGACCGTCCTCACGAAAGCCCAGCAAATGCGCACGCCCCACGAGCCCAAGACGCTCGATGTCCGCTCGCAGGTCAGCTTCGGCACGACCGGAACCGATGATACCCACCTGAGCCTGAGGATATTTGTCCTTGAGCCGGGCAAACGCCTGCAACAGGTGCGTGTGCCCCTTGATCGGGACCAGGCGCCCCAGGGCACCAATCATCCGGGCGTTCAGAGGCAGGCCAAGGGCCTGCCGCGCTTGCTCGCGCGGCAACTGCAAGGCCTCGGCCTGGGGGATGTCGATAGCGTTGGTGACGAAGGTGGTGTTCTCGTGGGTAAAGCCACAGTTCAGGCCCACCAGATAATCCCTCACCGCCGCCGAAACCCCGACAAACCGCCAGGCCGGACTGACCATGCGGCGCATCTGGCGCCGACGATAGGCCCGCTCATACTCGCCGAAACCGTGGGAGATGCCGATGCACAGAGGAATCTTCAACCAGCGGTTGAGCGCCAGCATCATGTTCACCGACTTGAAGCGGTTACAGATGACCACGTCGAACTTCTGCTCGCGGCAATACTTGTAGATTTCCCACATTGCCCCAAGACGAATGCCCTTCAGGGCTTTCTCGGGGAATTCGAAATATTTGGAATGGTCGGCCACGCTCAGCGGCTGGCCGGGCTGAGGGCGCCCACTGAGGAAGGCCGATGTGACCTCGAACCGTTCAACCGGCAACGACTTGACGATCTGCTCACCGAGGTCAGCAAAATCATGGAGTTTGACGTTGTAGTCCGGCTGTAACTGCAAAACCTTGAAACGAGGCTTCATATTGCTCCATGAGGCAACCAGGCTACTGCGCGCAGCCCGACGTAAAAATCAACTTCAGTCCTGCTTGAGCACCCAAAGCAGTTCGTGACGGCGCACGGCCTTGCGAAAAAACTCATTCTCGCCGTAAGGCGATGGACAACGACCCGCCAGCAATTGTTGCAGCAGACGGCGCATGCGACGCTTGAAAGGCGGCCGGGGTTGCAGGTCATGCATCATCCCCAGCGCCATGGCCTTGTCCTGCTGCTGGCTGACGCTCAACACACGGCAATACGGTTCAAACACCTGGCCGGCATCGAACTGCGGCGGCAACGCCACGCCGGCGCCCGAATCGCCCATGGGCCAGCGGTCGTTATCATGCAGGTGGTTGGCATAGCCGAGCAATGTGTTGGGTTGCCACTCGAGCCCTTGCAACGCTTCGATAACGGCGTTGTAGGCGCAGATATGATCCGGGTGAGGGTCAAGGAGCGGTGTCGGCAACACGATCACCTCGGGCCGCGCCTTGAGCAGCACCGCACGTAGATCGGCAACCAGGTTGACCCACGTCGGAGCACCGTCCCGATCGCCGGGCAGCGCCAGGCTGTTGAACCGGCGAAACAGCCGCGTATCGTCCAATTGCGCTTCGCGGGACGCCTGGGGCTGATCCGGCGCGGCCTGCATGGCCGGCAGCTGCAGGCAGAAGTAACCCAGTTGCACGCACTGTGCCTCGGGAACACCGGCCCAGCGCGGCACGCAAATGCTGTCCCAGGCCCGCAGGCGCCCTTTGAGTCGAGCGGCATCGACCTGCGTCAGGCCCATCTGCTGATAATGCTCGGCTTCGATTTCACCTGCGGTGAGGGTCACGATCCAGCTCTCATCCGCCCGGGCGTACAGACCAAAGGCGGCCAGTTCGGCGTCGTCGGCGTGAGGGGCGATCACCATCACCCGCTGGCGGGCGTGATCCGGCTGACGGAAAATCCACAGCTTCGGCTGGCCGACCACGCGGCAGAATCGGCCGCGCAACGTCAACTCGCCAGCCGCCAGCGTTACAGCAGAACCGGTCAGATTGAGGTACCGCTTGCCCGCCACACCGCGCTCAAACGCCTGACGATCCCCCGGCAGCTCGACCGCCGGGTCAAGGAAACGCCCGAGCCAACCGCTCTTGAGCTGCACTTGAAGGATCAGCGTCTCGTCACCTGCCAGTTCCAACGGCGTATCCGGCACCCACCGCCCGTTATCCAGGCGCAGGCCAACCTGCTGGCCGCCCGGGGCGAAGCGGTACTGATAGTCGTCCCTGGGCGAATAAAACAGATGATCGGCAAACCAGGCTTCGTGAGCCACCCACAGCAGCAGCGCAAGGATCAGCGGCAGCCACCAGGCCACCAGCACGCCCGTCACGATCAGTACCAGCAAGCCGATCAGCAGCGCGATACGCTTGTTGCGCCGATGGCGCTTGAGCAATTGCTGTTTGCGGCTCATACGCTGAACACCGGCACCGGGTTGCACCAGCGCTCTTTATATTCACGGTCGGCACGCCCGAAAGAGAAGCGCAGCGGCAAATCCTGCGCGCGCGCATGCTCCCAGGCACTTTGTGTATTGAGGAAACTCAGCACACTCCCCGGGCTGAACGCACGGGTCTCAGGGTCGACGCCACCGTTGACGTACTCAACGCTTATCCATTCGGGCGCTTGAACGCGATACACCACTTGCACGGCGATCGGCGCGTCATTGAGAAACAGCACCGAACCGATCAGGAACGCCTTGAGCAATTCCAGCACCTCGGCCAGACGCTCGGCACCGGTGGCAGGAAAGCCCCAGCGACGCTGGAACAGATCGCAATAAATCGCCGCCAGCTGCGCGCCGGAAAACTCGCTGACCGGCCGCGCCACGCCGCCTGCTTCTTCCAGCAAACGCAACTCACGGCGCTGGTTGTAGCGAAACTTTTTCGACAGGTCTTCGGGAGTACGCGCCATGGCCAATTGCTCGGCCTGGGGCTTCAGGGTGCTCACGCGCCCCTGGTTCAGCGCCGACAAATAACGACCACGGTGACGCAGCGGCACCTGCGCATCGGCGGCAATCGGCAGGATGATCTCGGCATTGCCCAGGTCAAACAGGCCCTTCTTGCCGGTGCGCTTGAGTACGTCCTTGGACAGGGCCAGGTCGCGTCCCCAGGTGGCTATCGCGCCCTTGAGTTCACCGCCCTGCTCCCAGCCCAGGTAACGCACCGGAATCTGCGCCAACCCCGCCAGGCGTTCGATCACCTGGGGATGGGTCGCCACGCTGCCGCCGTAACGCTGCCAGGCCTGGGCATAAACTTCGGCGTCGACAGGCGTCCAGCCACGTTCACGCCAACCCTGGAAGCGGTTCAGCATTTAAACCACAGCGTCATAAGGGTCCACGCCATCCTTGACCACCAGGATGTCTTCCATGATCAGGTACTGCAGGTCGGAGCCGAAGAACATGTTCAGCGCGTCGGTCGGCGAGCAGATCATCGCTTCGCCACGACGGTTGAGCGAGGTGTTCAGGGACACGCCGTTGCCGGTCAGTACTTCCAGCTCTTTCATCATGTCGTAGTAGCGCGGGTTGTACTCGCGCTTGAGTACCTGGGCACGGGAGGTGCCGTCTTCGTGCACCACTTCCGGCACGCGGGTCTTCCACTCTTCCGACACTTCAAAGGTGAAGGTCATGAACGGCGCCGGATGGTCGACCTTGATCATTTGCGGGGCCACGGTGTCGAGCATCGACGGGCAGAAAGGCCTCCAGCGCTCGCGGAACTTGATCTGGTGGTTGATACGGTCGGCCACGCCGGTGGCGCTCGGGCAACCGATGATCGAACGACCGCCCAGGGCGCGCGGACCAAACTCCATGCGGCCCTGGAACCAGGCCACCGGGTTGCCGTCGACCATGATCTTGGCGATACGCTGGGGCATGTTCTCGATCTTGCGCCAGTTCGGCTTGCTCTCGTGCTTGGCGCACGCGGCAATCACGTCTTCGTTGCTGTAGGACGGGCCGAGGTAGACGTGTTCCATCTTCTCGACCGGCACACCACGGGCGTGGGACACATACGCCGCCGCACCGACCGCAGTGCCAGCATCGCCCGACGCCGGCTGCACGAACAGCTCTTTGACGTCATCGCGGGCAATGATTTTCTGGTTCAACTTGACGTTCAGCGCGCAGCCGCCGGCAAAGGCCAGCTTGCCGGTGTCCTTGAGGATGTCGCCCAGGTAATGGTCGATCATCTGCAAGGCCAGCTTCTCGAACAGTGCCTGCATGCTGGCCGCGTAGTGGATGTACGGCTCGTCGGCAATGTCGCCTTCGCGCTTGGGCCCCAGCCACTCGATCAGTTTTGGCGAGAAGTAGAAACCCTTGCCCTTCTCCTTATAACGGCGCAGGCCGATGACGTTGGCGTAGTCGGTGTTGATCACCAGCTCGCCATTCTCGAAGGAGGCCAGGCGCGAGAAATCATACTTGCTGGCATCGCCATACGGCGCCATGCCCATGACCTTGAACTCACCGTCGAGCATCTCGAAACCGAGGAACTCGGTAATTGCGCCATACAGGCCGCCCAGGGAGTCCGGATCGTAGAATTCCTTGATCTTGTGGATCTTGCCGTTTTCGCCATAGCCGAAGAACGTGGTGGCGTACTCACCCTTGCCGTCGATGCCCAGGATCGCGGTTTTCTCCTGGAAGCCCGAGCAGTGATAAGCACTGGAAGCATGGGCCAGGTGGTGTTCGACCGGTTCGATCTTGATCTTCTTCGGATCGAAGCCCAGTTGCTCCAGGCACCAGACAATCTTGTTGCGATAGCGCTTGTAACGGCGATTGCCCATCAGGATCGCGTCGAGCGCACGGTCCGGGGCGTACCAGTAGCGTTTGGCGTAGTGCCAGCGTGCCTCGCCGAACAGGCTGATCGGGGCGAACGGGATCGCCACCACATCAACGTCGCAAGGTTTGATGCCGGCCTGTTCCAGGCAGAACTTCGCCGACTCGTAGGGCATGCGGTTCTTTGCATGTTTGTCGCGTACAAAGCGCTCTTCTTCGGCGGCCGCAATCAGCTTGCCGTCGATATACAGGGCCGCGGAAGGATCATGGCTAAGGGCGCCGGACAGGCCAAGAATCGTCAATGCCACTGGGGTCTAGCCTCTTTTAGTCTGCATGCAGGCGCATTGCGCCTGAAAAAAGTGTGCCTCCCGCCCGGGCGAGAAACAGCTAAAGGGCGGGATTATAACTTAAAAGCAGCAGGAAGCTGTTAGCGGCAAGGGCTAGCGAATCTCGATGCTGCCATCGACGCTTTGCCGGTAGAGCGTATAGGGCAGGAAAAGCGTGTCCATGACACCGGAGAGCGGCACATCAATGAATGTCCAGGGGACGCTATTGACCGCCAGGCTGCTCCCCGCATTCGGCGGCCCATGCAGGACACACAGGTTATACGTCACCCCACTGTAGATACGCGGCACGGACTGGCAATAGGTTTTATCCGCCTTGAGCGCGCGAACGGTGACGGCATCTTCACGCATCACAGTGGTGACGGTCCCGCAGCCAACCATCATTGACGCAATCCACGCCAGCACCAGCAACTTCATAGGTGTTGTGCACATACCCAGCTCTTTTTTCAGGAATGAGGTCGAAAATCTAGCATCGCCCCTCTAACGGTCCAGCCGCCTGGCGCCGTCGCTTTGCGTGGGAAACTTCCTGTTCAGCCCAACGGCAATCGGGTTCGGCAAAATCGAGGGGAATCGTTAAACTTGCGACATTTGCGCCTACGCCACTCAACATGCGTTGCGCCACGGACTCGGCCTCTTCATGACCCTACCCGCTCCCTCCCGCCTCGCCCTGCTCCTGCTGGGCCTGTGCTCCACCGTCCAGGCCGAAGAAACGCCGTTGATGCTTGACCCCAGCGTGGTCACCGGCTCGCGCAGCGCCAGCCCGACCTTCGACCTGCCGTACTCGGTGGACGCTATCAACCGCGAACAGATCAGCGACGGCCAACTGGGCATCAACGCCTCCGAAGCCCTGTCCCGCGTCCCGGGCCTGGTGGTGCAGAACCGCCAGAACTATGCGCAGGACCTGCAGATTTCTTCCCGTGGCTTCGGCGCCCGCTCGGCATTCGGGGTGCGCGGCATCAAGCTGGTTGCCGACGGCATCCCCGCCAGCACCCCGGATGGCCAGGGCCAGGCGGCAACGTTCAATCTCGACACCGCTGAACGCCTCGAAGTCCTGCGCGGCCCGGCAGCGACGCTGTATGGCAGCAACGCCGGCGGGGTGATCCAGATGTTCTCCCGCGACGGCGAAGGCCCGCCACGCATCGGCGCCGAAACCCTGGTGGGCAGCGATGGACTGAACAAAAACCACCTCATCGCCGAAGGCGCAGCCGAGGGTGCAGGCTTCGTGCTCGACGCCTCGCGCATGGACACCAATGGCTACCGCGACCACAGCAGCGCGCGCCGTGACCAGACGTTCGCCAAGTTCAACTTCCAGCCGGATGACGACAGCAAGCTGGCGTTGATCTATAGCAGCCTGGAACAGAACGGTACGCAGGACCCGCTGGGGCAGACCTGGGCGGCGTACAAAGCTGACCCGCGTTCGGTGAGCGCCAATGCGTTGACCTACAACACGCGTAAAAGTATCGATCATCAGCAACTGGGCATGAACTACGAGCGCTACATCGGTGCTGCGACGCTGCAGGTGAATGCGTATACGGGGCGACGGAGTGTGATTCAGTACCTGTCGATCCCCAGGGGCACACCCGCCAACGAGCGCGGCGGTGGCGTGGTGCAATTTGACCGCACGTTCTACGGTGGCAGCGCGCGCTGGATGCAACCCATCGAGAGCGCACCGGGGGCGTTGACGGTCATCGCGGGCCTGGACTTCGACCAGAGCGAAGACAGCCGCCACGGCTACCAGAACTACAGCGGCGCCACCCTGGGCGTGAAAGGCCAGCTACGCCGCGATGAAATCGACACCGCGCGCAGCCTCGATCCTTACCTCCAGGCCAACTGGGCCCTGGACCGCTGGACCCTGCAAGCCGGCATTCGCCACAGCACCATGGAGCTGGAGGTGGACGATCAATTCCTCGGCAACGGCGACGCCAGCGGCAACAAGACCTACCAGAAGAACACGCCGTCGATGAGCGTGATGTACGCCTTCACGCCCGACCTGCACGGTTACGTCAGTGCCGGCAAAGGCTTCGAAACGCCCACCCAGGCCGAGCTGGCCTATGCGCCGGGTAACGTGGAGGGTTTCAACTTTGGCTTGAAGCCGTCTGAAAGCACGCAATATGAAATAGGTGTGAAGGCACAACTGAACAACACCCGCATCAACGCTGCGCTTTTTCAGATCACCACTGAAGACGAACTGGTCGTGCAGCAATCCATCGGCGGGCGCACCAGCTACCAGAATGCCGGGCGCACGCTGCGCCGTGGCTTCGAACTTGGGGTCGAGAGCCAACTCAGCGAGCATTGGAGCGCCAACCTCGCCTACACCCGCCTGCAAGCGACCTACGACAGCGACTTCGCCAGCGGCGCTAATACCATCGACAAAGGCAACTACCTGCCCGGCGTTCCGCAAACCACACTGTTCACCGAACTGAACTGGAAACCGCGGGACTGGGTCAGTACCGCCATCGAAGGCATGTACCGCAGCAAAGTCTACGTCGAAGACACCAACCGCCAACACGCCGCACCGGGCTACAGCGTATTCAACTGGCGTGCGCGGTTTGAGCAGAAAGTGGAGCACTGGACGTTTCACCAGACCTTGCGCCTGGATAACCTGCTGGATCGTCAGTACGTGGGGTCGGTGATTGTGGGGGACGGCAATGGTCGCTATTACGAAGCGGCGCCGGGGCGCTCCTGGTATGCGGGGGCTGGGGCTGAATACCAATTCTAATGTGGGAGGGAGCTTGCTCCCGATAGCGGCGGGTCAGTTACACATGCATCCACTGACACACCGCATCGGGGGCAAGCCCCCTCCCACATTTGACGGTATTTACACATCTGAAGCTGTGAACACAGCCCCCTCCCACATTTGACTGTATTTACATATCTGAAGGTGTGAACACAGCCAGTGTGGGAGGGGGCTTGCTCCCGATAGCAGTGGGTCAGTTACACATGTA
>NZ_KZ477988.1:173299-263723 GCF_002837185.1 Pseudomonas fluorescens
ACACAGCCAGTGTGGGAGGGGGCTTGCTCCCGATAGCAGTGGGTCAGTTACACATGTATTCACTGACACACCGCATTGGGGCAAGCCCCCTTCCAGATTTGACTGTATTTACATATCTGAAGCTGTGAACACAGCCAGTGTGGGAGGGAGCTTGCTCCCGATAGCAGTGGGTCAGTTACACATGCATCCACTGACACACCGCATCGGGGGCAAGCCCCCTCCCACATTTGACGGTATTTACATATCTGAAGCTGTGAACACCGTCAGTGTGGGAGGGGGCTTGCCCCCGATAGGGCCGCAGGCCCGCTTCACCCGGCGACGCTGACCTCGTTGGGCAACCGCTGATCGATCACCTGATACAACGCACTGTCCTGCGGCCAGTTACGCATGAACCGCGCACGATCCTTGGCATACGCCGCAGCGAAGCTGGCGACCGAGGGGTGCTGGCACATGGCATCCAGATCGATCATCGCCCAGCGTCCTTCGCTCCAGAACAGGTTATGCCCCTTGAAATCCCCATGGCTGATGCGCGCTTCGATCAACTCGGCGAACAACTGGTCCAGCGCCAGCAGTTCATCTTCCGGCGCGTCGCCGCGTTCGACATAGGGCGCAAAGCGCTCGATGATGTCCGGCCCCGGCAGGTATTCGGTGACCAGATAGGCACGGCTGCGCAACCAGAAAAAGCGCTTCTCCAGGACCGCCAGCGGCTTGGGCGTAGCAAAGCCGAGGAACGCCAGGCGATTGCCTTCGCGCCAGGAATGCCAGGCACGGCTCGGACGCCAGAAGCGTTTGAGCCAGTGGGTGAAACCCTTGATGTTGTAGCGCTTGATCACCAGAGGTCGGCCGGCCACCTTCACCCTGGCCACGCTCGCGGCGCCGCCGGTCTTGTACAGATGGCCCTGGTCAAGCAGCGCATCGGCCTTTTCAAGCACTGGCAGCATGGCCGCCTCTTCCTCACGGCGAATCGCGCGCAGGCCAAAGGCGCCACGCACCACGCTGAACAGCGTGCACTCGCGGCCGACCTTGTTCAGGTAGTCGCGCAAGCGCCAGGCGCTGACTTTGCGCACCTGCTTTTCGAGAGCCTCCAGCGGCAAGGCATGTTCGCCGTTGGCCAGCAGGTAATACACCAGCAATTCTTCGGTAAAAGGCGCGAGGTTTTTCGGCAACTGGGCAAAGAACACCCCGAGGTTTTCCAGCACGCGATTGCGCGACAGCGGCTTGCCCGCCTCTTCGACACGAATCCCCGCGCCATCGATCAGATACAGCCTGCCGCCCTGGCGCAGCAGGTTGTCCAGGTGCAGGTCTTCCTGCCACAAGCCCTTGGCATGCATTTGCGCAATCGCGCCCAGCGCTTCGGCGAGCACGGCGGTTTGTTCGTCGGCCAATGGCGGCAGGCCTTCGACAGCGTGCCAGGCGTCGGCCAGGCTGTGGGCGCCTTCAAGAAACTCGAACAGCAGCCAGCCACCCTCGCCTTCCTGCAAGCCGTCGGCCAGCAACAGCGGCGTGGTCAGGCCTTGTTCGGCCAGCACACGCACCCCGCTGCGCTCACGCTGGAAATGCCGCGCCGCCGAGCTGCCAACCAGCAGCTTGGCCAACACCGGGCGACCGCGCCACACCGCGGCGCCGACGTAGCGCTGCCCCGGCAATACCCGCAGCAGGCTGAGCAGTTGCAATTGCCCAGGGCCTGCCGCATCGACCAGGTCGAGGGTCAGCGGCAGGCTGGGAGTACGGCCGGCGTTTTTCAGCTCGGATAAACGCATCAGCGGTTCTCCTTGTGGCTGCGGCGCGCGGTAAGACGCTGATACCAGGTGGCGACCAGTGCACTGTCTTCAGGTTGCTCAAGATACGCCGCCAGGAGTTGTCGCACCTGCGCATCCGACCACTGCGGCGCGCGCCGCAGCAGCGGCTCCAGGTCCTTGACCCGGTCACGCCAGCCGAACAACAGCGGGCGGGTTTTCTCGAGGTCGATCAACTGCGCGGCGTAACCGTCAGCGGTGGCCTGCAGGAAAATATGCTTGGGATAAAAACAGCCGTGCACCTGCCCTACGCTGTGCAAATGACGCGCAAGCCTGCCGCACGCCAGCAGGATGGCGCGTTGCTGGACGTCGCTCGACTGCGACCAGTGCTCCAGCAACGAGTCCAGGTCATTCCAACCGTCCAGGGCGCGGGTAAGCAACATCGCGCGGCGCTCGCCCTTGACCCTGCGCTCGCCGAAGAACGCCGCCTGCAAGGCAGGAATGCCCAGCTTGCGGTACAGGCTGATATTGCGAAACTCACGGGCAAAACTTGGCTCGCCGAACGGCCGGTGCAAGGTACGCGTCAGGTAGTTGCTCTGGCGCTTGAGGTAGTAACCCTGACCTTCAAGTTCCAGGCGATACACGCTGCTCCATCCGTCGCCGCTGGTGTTGGGCTCATCCACCGCATCCAGTTGCTTGGCCCACAACGTGTCGAAGGTAGCCAGGCCGTTGCGCTCAAGCAACGCGCGGTCTTCGGCCGCCAGGAAATCACTCATTCACGCCCCTCGAAAAACTTCACCACATGGCGAATCCGTTGTTTGTCTGACGTCGTCAGGTGCGTGCGTTGGCGGTATTGCATGTAGAAACGCAGGCGCTGGGTGGCCGACAGGTGATACTTGGCGACCTTGTCCAGGCAGGCCAGGTCCTTGGTAATGCGGTATTTGAGCCAGAAGCCGCGCCAGAAATCGCCGTTGGGACAGTCGATCATGTACAGGGTGCGCTGATCGTCCACCAGCAGGTTGCGCCACTTCAAGTCGTTATGGGTGAAGCGATGATCGTGCATGGTCCGCGTGTACTCGGCGAGCTGACGGCTGATACCGTCAACCCAGCGAGGGTCTTTCAGGCGCGGGTCATTACGCTCGGCCAACAGCGACATATCCTCGGTCCTGGGCAATTCCCGGGTGATCATTGCACCGCGGTCATAGGCCAGGCCCTTGCGATCCAGGCCCCAGGCCACCACATCGGCGGTGGGAATGCCCCATTTGGCGAAGCGCTTGAGGTTCTGCCATTCGGACTTCACCCGCGGCTTGCCCAGGTAGCGGCGCAGGCCTTTGCCGGCACCGACATAGCGCTTGACGTAATAATTGATCCCGCCCCGCTCCACCCGGATCACTTCCGACAGCGGATCGCGGGTCAGGCGCTCACCCTGCAGGGCGAACACCGCTTCCAGGCTGCCAAAGTCGTCCGAGAGCGCAGCGTAGGCCGGTTCCAGCGTCCAACCCGCCATCAGAGCGCATCCCCGTAACGCTGCTTGCGCGCGTAGAGCTTGTCGGCCTTGCCTTGCAGCCACAGCAACAGGGCGCTTTCCTCGGCGATGATCTGGCGCAGCGGCTGCTGGAAATAGCCCTTGAGAAAGCGCAGTTTGTCGCGGCGGGTCAGACCGATATCCAGCGCCGAGAAGTACAGCGCCGCCAGGTCCTTGTCGCGCCAGCGCCGGCTGATCCGGTCGCGGGTCTGGGCGCGGTGCAGGTCGATGATCGAGAGTTTGAAATTGTCGGCCGTCACCGCTGTATCGGTGTGCAGCAGGAAGTGGCAGATGTAACAGTCACGGTGGTTGACGCCGCCGCGATGCATCATGCCGGTCATGCGCGCCACTTCGGCGATCAGCGCGCGCTTGAGACGCGGCTGCGGCGGCTGCTTGAGCCAGTCGATACTGAAATCTTCCAGGCTGACAGTCGGCGCCAATTCTTCAGTAATGATGAACGAGTGCTGATCGGCCGGGTTACTGCCGCGCTCGCCATAGGCCACGGCGGTCATGGTCGGCACGCCCAGTGCCTGCAAGCGCTGGATCGCCAGCCATTCCTGACCGGCGCCCAGCACTGGCAGCTTGACGGTGACCAGGTTCTTGACGATCTCTCCCCAGCCGATCCCACGGTGGATCTTCACAAAATAGCCGCGGCCATCCACCTCGGTACGCAGTGTGCGACGCGCCTCCAGTTCACGGTACACCTCGCCTTCCAGGCGCTCGACAGCGACGAACGCATCGTCCCCGGCCCAGAGGGTTTTGAACGGTTCGGCAAGCATCAATTTCATGGTTTTGGCTCCGCCAGAATCACATCCGCAGCGTGCTGCGGCATGCTGTAGAGGTCGGCCGTCTCGGCGAAGGCCAACCCATTGCGGCCCCAGGCCGCGCGCTGTGCAGAATCAGACAACATCCGCGCCAGGTACCCGTTGAGCTGCGTCTGGTCGAACGGCTCATCCAGCACCAGGCCACTGTCGGCTTCGCCGATGTAATGGGCATAACCACAGACCGCCGAGACCAGCACCGGCAACCCGGCCACCAGGGCTTCGAGCAGAACAGTGCCGGTGTTTTCGTTATACGCCGGGTGGATCAACAGGTCGGCGCCCAGCAGGAAACGCGGGATGTCGCTGCGCCCCTTGAGGAACTGCACGTTATCGCCCAAACCCAATGTGGCGCTCTGCAATTGGAATACTTTGGGGTCGTCCTGGCCGATTACAAACAGACGGGTGCGTTTCTTCAATTCGGACGGTAACGCCGCCAGCGCCTTGAGGCTGCGGTCGACGCCCTTGGTCTTGAAGCCGGAACCGATCTGCACCAGCAGCAAGTCATCCTCGCCCAGGCCGAATTCCTTGCGAAACCCTTCGCGAATCCGGGCCGCATCCGGCGGCGCACGGCGATCCTGGGCAATGCCCGGCGGCAGCAGATGGAAGCGTTCCAGCGGTGTGGCGTAATGCTTGATGAACAGCGGTTGCTGCACCTCGGAAATCATCAGGATTTCGGTCTTGGCGTCCTTGGCAAACACCGCGCGCTCGTAGTCGGCAAAGTGCTTGTAACGAGCAAAATAGCGGTACAGCGAATGACGCAGGTTTTGCGCCTTGTCTTCAAAGCAGCCATCAGCGGCGTAGTACACGTCCAGGTCGGGCATCTTGTTGAAGCCGATCAGGCGATCCACCGGGCGCCTGGCAAGGTCGGCTTTCATCCAGGCGCTGAGCTTTTCGTTGCGCCGATGGTTGAAGAAGGCCTTGACCGGTGCCACCAGCACTTCGAAGCCCGGCGGGATATCACCCTCCCAGATCAAGGTGTACACGCGGATTTTATGTCCGCGTTCCTGGCACTCCAGGGCGATGCGCATGAAGTCGCGCTGCAGACCACCGAAGGGAAAGTATTTGTACAGTACGAAAGCCAGTTGCATCAGTGCAGCTCCTCAGCCAGTAACAACGTGCTCAGCCGGCTCGCTACACGCTCAGGATTCAGGCGCGTGAAGCACAGCGGCGACTCGCGCTTGATGTCGAACCGCCGCAGGTCATCGGCGGTGGGTTGATAAGTGCATTGCTTTTGCAGGCACGGCGCACACGGCCAGTCGCTGGCCAGGTGGATCTGGGCTTTGCCGTAGGCGCCGGTGAGCCCAGGATTGGTCGGCCCGAACAGCGAAATGGTCGGCACATCCAGCGCAGCCGCCAGATGGCCGAGGCCGGTATCCACCGCCACACAGGCACGGGCACCGGCCAACACACGGGCCACGCCCGCCAGGTTCAGTTTTGGCAGCACTTCGGCATTGGCCAGGCCTTGAGCCAGGCGCTCGGCGCGGGCTTTTTCGACGGCGTTGCCCCACGGCAATTTCACGTCCACGCCCAGGCGGCCCATGCGTTCGGCCAGTTCGCGCCAGTAGGCCTCGGGCCAGTGCTTGGTGTCCCAGGTCGTGCCGTGCAGCAGCAGCACGAAGGGTTTCTTCGGCGGCAGGCCCAGCAGTTTCTCGCCGCTCAGGCCATAGTCGCCCAGGCCCTTGGGCAGGTCGTAACCCAACGCCACGGCAAACAGTTGGCGCAAACGCTCCACCGCATGTTGCCCACGGGCCACGGCCAGGCGGCGGGAATAAAAGTGCGCCGCCAGGGGTTCGCGTGCCGAGCTTTTATCGAACCCGGCTACCGGCGCCCGCACGTAGCGCGTCAGCCAGGCACTTTTCAACAGGCCCTGGGCGTCGATCACCAGGTCATATCGGGTCGACTGCACTGCCTGTTTGAACCGCCGCCATTCGCCGCTCTTGAGGGTTTGCCAGAGGTTCTTGCGCCAGCGACGAATCGCCACCGGGATCACCTTGTCCACCGCCGGGTGCCAGGTCGGGATTTCGGCGAAGCCTTCTTCCACCACCCAATCGAAACGGATGCCGGGGATCGCCCGCGCCGCGTCGGTCAGTGCCGGCAAGGCGTGGATCACGTCGCCCAGGGATGAGGTCTTGATTACCAGTACCCGCAACTCAATGAACCTCGACCACGTCGCCCTGCAATCGCTGCAAGGCATCGTTCACCGGCTGCGGCAGCAATTGGCGCAGGCAATTGTAGTGGCCGAAACGGCAGGTGCGCTCAAAACAGGGGCTGCAATCCAGGCCCAGGCGCACCACTTCGACCTTGTCCGCCAGGGGCGGGGTGAAGCCGGGTGACGTCGAGCCGTACACCGCCACCAAGGGACGATTCAGCGCGGCGGCGACGTGCATCAGGCCCGAATCATTGGACACCACCGCGTCGGCGCAGGACAGCAAGTCGATGGCCTCGGCCAGGGACGTTTCGCCACTGAGGTTGACCGCCTCTTCGCGCAGGCCCGGAATCAGGCGCTGGCGAATATCCTCACCCACCGAATGATCGTTTTTGGAGCCAAACAGCCACACCTGCCAGCCTTCGCGAATCCTGGTCTCGGCAACGTTGGCGTAGTGCTCCGACGGCCAGCGCTTGGACTCGCCGAACTCGGCGCCCGGGCACAGCGCCAATACCGGGCGATCCAGCGTCAGGCCGAACTTGGCCAGCGCCGCAGCGCGGGTCACCGGGTCAATCTGCAAGCTGGGGCGCGGGTACGGCTCGGGCAATTGCGCGCCCGGCTCGTAGGCCAGGGCCATGAAACGTTCGATCATCAGCGGGTAGCGGGCTTTATCCAGGGTGCGTACGTCATTGAGCAGCACGTAGCGAAACTCGCCGCGC
Source organism: Pseudomonas fluorescens (assembly GCF_002837185.1). GTDB lineage: Bacteria > Pseudomonadota > Gammaproteobacteria > Pseudomonadales > Pseudomonadaceae > Aquipseudomonas > Aquipseudomonas fluorescens_AM. Next base: position 180,247 of record NZ_KZ477988.1, read on the forward strand.
CAGCCGGTACGCTTGGGGATGCCGGCAAAAAACGGCACCAGCGCCGACTTCAGCGAGTTGGGCAACAAGATGGCCTGGTCGTACTGGCCGGCCATGGCTTTGCCGATGCGACGGCGGGTCGCCAATTCCAGCGCGCCATGGCCGAGCGGAAAGCTCAAGGCCTTGCGCACTTGCGGCATGCGCTCAAGGATCGGCCGGCTCCACTCAGGGGCGAGCACGTCGATCTGGCAGTCCGGATAGCGCAGCCGCAGGCACTGGAACAGTGTCTGCGCCATCACCATGTCTCCGACCCAGCTGGGCCCAACGATCAGAATATTCATGTCATTTCCACAAACGATGCGGGGAGGCTTATGCCTCCCCGCCCTAATAGTGTTTCAGCTCAAGCCCAGCGTTTGCCAGATTCGCATCACCTGTCGCCGTTCGTCGGCGAACTGGTCACCGGGCACCGTACCGGCCTCGTTCTGCAAGGCTTGGCGGTGCGCGGCTGAGCGGTAGGCCTTATACACTTCACGCAACAAGTGAGCATCGGCGGCGGGCATCAGCCCGACCTGCTCCAGGCCCTCGAGGATGCGGATATTGTCGGTGTAGCGCAGCAACGATGGATGTTGCGCAGACCACGCCAAAGCCGCGTATTGCACCATAAATTCAATATCGACGATACCTCCGGCGTCCTGCTTGAGGTCGAACAGCGCCGTGGCTTCAAAGGCATTGGCGCCCCTGCCGGCCGCTGTGGCCCTGGTACCCAGGTTATCGCGCATCTTGGCGCGCATCTCACTGACCTCCAGGCGCAGCTTGGCCAGGTCCCGCTCACGCCCCAACACGTTAGCGCGTACCTGCTCGAATGCATGGCCCACATCCTGGCTGCCGACCAGGACACGTGCGCGAATCAGCGCCTGATGCTCCCAGGTCCAGGCTTCATTTTGTTGATAGCGGTCGAACGCGCCCAGCGAACTGACCAACAAGCCGGACGCCCCTGAAGGTCGCAGACGCATATCCACTTCGTACAACTGGCCGGAGTTGGTCTGGGTGGTCAGCAGGTGAATGATGCGCTGGCCCAGGCGCGTGAAGAACTGCGCGCCGTCGATCGGCTTGGCGCCGTCGGTCTCGGCCTGCGGGTCGCCGTCATGGATAAACACCAGGTCCAGGTCCGAACCATGCCCCAGTTCGATACCGCCGACCTTTCCGTAACCGACAATGATGAACCCGGGATCGCACAGGCTGCCGTCCAGCCGTTGCGGCGAGCCGTGGCGGGCCACAGTCTGGCGCCAGGCCAGGGCCAGCACTTGCTCGAGAATGGCTTCGGCGAGCCAGGTGAGGTAGTCGCTGACTTTCATCAACGGCAGGCTACCGGCGATTTCCGACGCGGCCACGCGCAGACGGTGCGCCAGTTTGAAATGGCGCAGCGCTTCCATCTGCTGCTCGAGGTCGTCTTCGGGGATACGCGTGAGGCGCTCGCGCAACTCGGCGGCCAGTTCCGGCGCCAGCGGTGGCTTGAACAGGCGCCCTTCGTTGAGCAATTCATCCAGCAACAGCGGAAAGCGCGTGATCTGCTCGGCGATCCACGGGCTCGCGGCGCACAGGGTCAGCAGACGGCGCAGGGCGTCGGGGTTTTCGGTGAGCAGCACCAGGTACGCGGAACGCCGGGCGACGGCTTCCACCAGCGGCAATACGCGCTCCAGTACCAGGTCCGGATTGGCGTGCTCGACCGCCTGCGCCAGCAAGCGCGGGATAAACGCATCCAGCCGCTCGCGACCGAGGCGCTGCATGGCGCGCAGTTGCGGGCTACCGCGCAGGCCGGCCAGGGCTTTGAGCGCCTTGGGCGCGTCAGTAAAGCCGCCTTCGCCCAATTGGCGGCAGGCCGCGTCGTCGTCCTGGGACTCTTCCCACAGCGGCAGCCATTCTCCGCCGACGACCAACTCGCTTTCTTCACCCTCTTCTTCATCAGGGTCGGCAATCACTTGGCGGAAATGCCAATCCACCCGCCCACGCCAATACATCAGGCGCTCGTGGAACGCGGCCCAATCGGCAAAGCCCAGCATGAAGGCAATGCGCGCCTGGTCTTCGGGGCTGTCCGGGAGCATTTGGGTCTGGCGGTCGGCAATCGCCTGGATCGCGTGTTCGGTGTAACGCAGGAATTCGTAGCCATTGCGCAGCTCGGCGATCACCGCCGGCGGCAGGTAGCCCTGGCCTTCCAGGGTGCCGAGCACGTTCAACAGCGGGCGTTGCTGCAGGCTGAGGTCGCGACCACCGTGGATCAGTTGAAACGCCTGGGCGATAAATTCCACCTCGCGAATACCGCCCGAACCCAGCTTGATATTGTCGGCCATGCCTTTGCGCCGAACTTCCTGCTGGATCAACTGCTTCATGGTGCGCAGCGCTTCGATGGCCGAGAAGTCCAGGTAACGGCGATAGACGAACGGGCGCAGCATGTCGAGCAGTTGCGCGCCGGCCACCTGGTCCCCGGCGACGACGCGGGCCTTGATCATGGCGTAGCGTTCCCAGTCGCGGCCCTGGTCCTGGTAGTACTGCTCCAGCGCATTGAAGCTGAGCACCAGCGCGCCCGCCGAACCGTAGGGGCGCAGGCGCATGTCGACGCGGAACACGAAACCGTCGACCGTCATTGGGTCGAGCGCCTTGATCAATTTTTGACCAAGACGGATGAAAAACTCCTGGTTATCCAGGGAGCGCTTGACCCCCACAGTCTCGCCGCCTTCGGGGTAAGCGAAGATCAGGTCGATATCCGACGACAGGTTCAGCTCCACCGCCCCAAGCTTGCCCATGCCGAGGATGACCATGTGCTGCGCCTCACCGCTGCGCCGCCCGGTGGGCGTGCCGAACTGCACGCAATGGCGCTGGTACAGCCACTGATAGGCCTGGTCGATACAGGCGTCGGCCATGTCGGAGAGATCGCGACAGGTTTGCACCAGGTCAGCCTGGCGGGTCAGGTCGCGCCAGATGATGCGCACCTGCTGGCGCGTGCGCTGGCGACGCAGTACACGGCCCATCTGGTCTTCTGTTTCAGCCTGTTGCACGGCACCGGCAATCTGCCCGCACAGTTCACCCGGCGCAAAACTGCGGTCCAGCTCGCCCCAGGCCACCAGTTCGAGCAACATCAAAGGGTCACGAACACTCTGTTCAATCACAAAATCACTGGCGGCGCACACCCGCGCGAAGTCGGCCCAGCGTTGCGGCGTCCAGCCAGAAAGGCCATGATCGTCGTCCAGCGCGGCCACGGCGTCACGAAATGACTGCTCGGCCCGGCTGGCATAAGGCAACAGAATGGCCGGCAGTTCGGCCAGCGTTGGAAGGCTCATGGTCTATCCTTGATCGGCGGGTAAATGGCGGGTAGTTGTGAACGCAGGAGCCCTGCTCGATGAAGGACTGTCGAACAAAAGTTAGAAATAGCTGAAATTAAATTAATCTTGGCAGGCAACATCAAACTTTCACCTTTTCTTGTTCGCAATAGACCAACAATAACGATTATGCTCACCAGCCAGACCGAGCCATACGCTCAGTCTTGTGTAGTTTTACTACTCGTATATACATTCGAAAGGCTGAAATGGCCGACGATTTGTAGTAAAACTACAGGACGCCGAAGCAACCTTCGGCCATCCAAGAATTTATGTCGTCTGCCCACAAGGCCAGTCGCAAACTTCAGGCAACCGATTCTGGTAGCCTTTCCGCCCTGGAGCAAGCCATGCAAGACCTCGATCCCGTCGAAACCCAGGAATGGCTGGACGCCCTGGAATCGGTTCTCGACAAAGAAGGCGAAGACCGTGCTCATTACCTGATGACCCGTATGGGCGAACTCGCGACCCGCAGCGGCTCGCAGTTGCCTTACGCCATCACTACGCCATACCGCAACACCATCCCCGTTACCCACGAAGCACGCATGCCTGGCGACCTGTTCATGGAACGCCGCATTCGCTCGCTGGTACGCTGGAACGCCATGGCGATGGTAATGCGCACGAACTTGAAAGATTCGGACCTGGGCGGTCACATCTCCAGCTTCGCTTCCAGCGCAACCCTGTATGACATCGGCTTCAACTACTTCTTCCAGGCCCCGACCGACGAACACGGCGGCGACCTGATCTACTTCCAGGGTCACACCTCGCCCGGCGTCTACGCCCGTGCGTTCATGGAAGGCCGCATCAGCGAAGAACAAATGAACAACTTCCGCCAGGAAGTCGACGGTCAGGGCCTGTCGTCCTACCCACACCCTTGGCTGATGCCTGATTTCTGGCAGTTCCCGACGGTATCCATGGGCCTGGGCCCGATCCAGGCGATCTACCAGGCACGCTTCATGAAGTACCTGGAAGCCCGTGGCTTCATCCCCGAAGGCAAGCAGAAAGTCTGGTGCTTCCTGGGCGACGGCGAGTGCGACGAGCCGGAATCCCTGGGCGCCATCTCCCTGGCCGGCCGCGAGAAGCTGGACAACCTGATCTTCGTCATCAACTGCAACCTGCAGCGCCTCGACGGCCCGGTTCGCGGCAACGGCAAGATCATCCAGGAACTCGAAGGCGTATTCCGCGGCGCTCACTGGAACGTGACCAAAGTCATCTGGGGCCGCTTCTGGGACCCACTGCTGGCCAAGGACGTCGACGGTATCCTGCAGCGTCGCATGGACGAAGTCATCGACGGCGAGTACCAGAACTACAAAGCCAAAGACGGCGCGTTCGTTCGCGAGCACTTCTTCAACACGCCTGAACTCAAGGCGATGGTTGCCGATCTGTCCGACGACGAGATCTGGAAACTCAACCGTGGCGGCCACGACCCGTACAAGGTCTACGCGGCGTACCACGAAGCGGTCAACCACAAGGAACAACCGACCGTCATCCTGGCCAAGACCATCAAGGGTTATGGCACCGGTGCCGGCGAAGCGAAGAACACCGCGCACAACACCAAGAAAGTCGACGTCGACAGCCTGAAGCTGTTCCGCGACCGCTTCGATATCCCGGTCAAGGACGAAGAGCTGGAGAACCTGCCGTTCTTCAAGCCCGAGCCGAACAGCGCCGAAGCCCGCTACCTCAGCGAGCGTCGTAGCGCACTGGGCGGTTTCGTGCCGCAACGCCGCGCCAAGAGCATGAGCATCCCGACGCCGCCACTCGATACCCTCAAGGCGATCCTGGACGGCTCGGGCGACCGTGAAATCTCCACCACCATGGCCTTCGTGCGCATCCTCGCGCAACTGGTCAAGGACAAGGAAATCGGTTCGCGCATCGTCCCGATCATCCCGGACGAAGCCCGTACCTTCGGTATGGAAGGCATGTTCCGTCAGTTGGGCATCTACTCCTCCGTCGGCCAGCTCTACGAGCCAGTCGATAAAGACCAGGTGATGTTCTACAAGGAAGACAAGAAAGGCCAGATCCTCGAAGAAGGCATCAACGAAGCGGGCGCCATGAGCTCCTTCATCGCTGCCGGTACGTCGTACTCCAGCCACAACCAGCCGATGCTGCCGTTCTACATCTTCTACTCGATGTTCGGCTTCCAGCGCATTGGCGACCTGGCCTGGGCAGCCGGCGACAGCCGTACCCGTGGCTTCCTGATCGGCGGCACCGCCGGCCGCACCACGCTGAACGGCGAAGGCCTGCAACACGAAGACGGTCACAGCCACATCCTGGCTGCCACCATCCCGAACTGCCGCACCTTTGATCCAACCTACGGCTACGAGCTGGCGGTGATCATCCAGGACGGCATGAAGAAGATGACCGAAGAGCAGCAGGATGTTTTCTACTACATCACCGTGATGAACGAGTCCTACCAGCAGCCAGCCATGCCGGCCGGCGTGGAAGAAGGCATCATCAAGGGCATGTACCTGCTCGAAGAAGACACCAAGGAAGCGGCGCACCACGTGCAGCTGATGGGCTCCGGCACCATCCTGCGCGAAGTGCGTGAAGCGGCGAAGATCCTGCGTGACGAATTCAACGTCGGCGCCGACGTGTGGAGCGTGACCAGCTTCAACGAACTGCGTCGCGACGGCCTGGCCGTGGAGCGCAGCAACCGCCTGCACCCTGGCCAGAAGCCAGCCAAGAGCTATGTCGAAGAATGCCTGGCCGGCCGTAAAGGTCCAGTCATCGCCTCTACCGACTACATGAAACTGTTTGCTGAACAAATTCGCCAGTGGGTCCCGTCCAAGGAATTCAAAGTCCTGGGCACCGACGGTTTCGGCCGCAGTGACAGCCGCAAGAAGCTGCGTCACTTCTTCGAAGTCGACCGTCACTTCGTGGTGTTGGCAGCCCTGGAAGCCTTGGCTGACCGCGGTGAGATCGAACCCAAGGTGGTGGCTGACGCCATCGTCAAGTTCGGGATCAACCCGGAAAAACGCAACCCACTGGACTGCTGAGGAGATTTTTTGTGAGCGAACTCATTCGCGTACCTGACATCGGCAGCGGTGAAGGTGAAGTAATCGAGCTGTTTGTGAAGGTTGGCGACACCGTCGAAGCTGACCAGAGCATCCTGACCCTGGAGTCGGACAAGGCGAGCATGGAAATCCCTGCTCCCAAGGCCGGTGTGGTCAAGAGCCTGAAAGTGAAGCTGGGCGACCGCCTGAAAGAAGGCGACGAACTGCTGGAGCTGGAAATCGAAGGTGCTGCCGATGCAGCGCCTGCGGCTGCCGCTCCGGCCGCCGCTGCACCTGTACCTGTACCTGCTGCTGAACAGCCTGCCGCTGCCGCCGAGGCCCCAGCGGCCCCGGCTGCTGCACCGGCCGCCGCCACCGTCCAGGACATTCACGTCCCGGACATCGGCTCGTCGGGCAAGGCCAAGATCATCGAGCTGCTGGTCAAGGTCGGCGACACCGTCGAAGCCGACCAGTCGCTGATCACCCTGGAGTCCGACAAGGCCTCCATGGAAATCCCATCGCCGGCTGCCGGCGTGGTGGAAAGCATTGCGGTCAAGCTGGAAGACGAAGTCGGCACCGGTGACTTCATCCTCAAGCTCAAGGTACAAGGCGCCGCGCCTGCCGCCGCGCCAGCGCCGGCCGCCGCTCCGGCTGCCAAGGCTGAAGCGGCTCCGGCTGCTGCCGCTGCAACACCTGCTGCGGCACCTGCTGCAAAAGCCGAGGCCGCTCCGGCCCCTGCTGCTGCCGCACCCGCACCAAGCGGTGCCAAGGTTCACGCCGGCCCGGCTGTACGCCAACTGGCCCGTGAATTCGGCGTCGAGCTGAGCGCCGTCTCGGCCAGCGGTCCTCACGGTCGCGTGCTGAAGGAAGACGTGCAGGCTTACGTCAAGACCATGATGCAGAAGGCCAAGGAAGCGCCAGCTGCCGGCGGCGCTACCGGCGGCTCGGGCATTCCGCCGATCCGTACCGTCGATTTCAGCCGTTTCGGCGAAATCGAAGAAGTGCCGATGACCCGCCTGATGCAAATCGGCGCGGCCGGTCTGCACGCGAGCTGGCTGAACATCCCGCACGTGACTCAGTTCGACCAGGCCGATATCACCGACCTGGAAGCCTTCCGCGTTGCGCAGAAAGCCGTGGCCGAGAAGGCCGGTGTGAAACTGACCGTGCTGCCCCTGCTGCTCAAGGCCTGTGCGCACCTGCTCAAGGAACTGCCGGACTTCAACAGCTCGCTGGCGCCAAGCGGTAAAGCGATCATCCGCAAGAAGTACGTGCACATCGGCTTTGCGGTCGACACGCCTGACGGCCTGCTGGTACCGGTCATCAAGAACGTCGACCAGAAGAGCCTGCTGCAGCTGGCTGGCGAAGCTGCTGCGCTGGCCGCCAAGGCCCGCGACAAGAAGCTCACCCCGGACGACATGCAGGGCGCATGCTTTACCATCTCCAGCCTCGGGCACATTGGCGGTACGGGCTTCACGCCAATCGTCAATGCGCCGGAAGTGGCGATCCTGGGTGTGTCCAAGGCAACCATCCAGCCTGTCTGGGACGGTAAAGCGTTCCAGCCCAAGCTGATGCTGCCACTGTCGTTGTCCTACGATCACCGCGTGATCAACGGCGCCGCGGCGGCACGCTTCACCCAGCGCCTGAGCCAGTTGCTGAACGACATCCGCACCATCCTGCTGTAAGCCGCAGCGGCCTCCCCCTGATGGGAGGCCATTGCCGCCTCGATTTCCGAGCGCCACGCTCGTACCTCAACCCCGCCACTTGGCGGGGCTTTTTTTTGGGCTTTTTGTACACACAGGACAGGCTTGTACACCTTCCGTCACTTTGATTGCAGAAATCCCCCGCGTGGCCGATAACAGCCTTATAGCACTTAGCCTTCATCCTCTCTTGTCAGTGCGTGCCGCATGATGCAACCTTGCCGCAAGCAACAGTAAAGAGGGGCGTGAGCCCGGCGTCGTGCGCATTTTCCCAAGCGAGTTTCCCCCATGAAAAGCCAACCCGATGTTGCCCGAATGGCGACCGAGGTAGTGACGCAATTACCGGTGCCTTCGCGCCTCGGTATGCTGCGTTTCGAGCGGCTGAATGAGGCAAGCTGGGCGCTGCTCTACCTCGACCCCAATTGCGAGCGCCAATTCGGCTTGTCGGCGGTCGAACTGTGCGCCCTGCTGGGCACGCCGTACGCCAGCCTGATGGAACCCCAGGCGCGCTATCAACTGCACGACGCGATCCAGCAGCAACTGACCCACAGCGCCCACTACCTGGTGCGCTACACCCTGCACACCAACGATGGCCCGCTGAGCCTGCTCGAAATGGGCGAGGCCTATAAACAACACAACCGTCACCTGCTGCGCGGCTACCTGATGGTGGTGGATGGCCTGTTCAGCGAACTTCCCGTCACGGTGCCGACCGCCGACCTGGAAAACCAGAACAGCCGCCTGCAAATCGCCCTGGAACTCAACCAGCGCGCGCAGCAGGAGCAACTGCAGCACCTGGAGCGGGTGCGCGCCCAGCAGGAGTTGATCCTGCTGCTGGCGCGCCAGCGCTACACCACACCCAATTCGCTGCAAGAAGCCGCCGAATTGATCACCCGCAGCGCCTGCGACATCTATCAGATCGATTGCGCCAGCATCTGGAATCTGGAAGGCCAGCGCCTGGTGCCGATTTCGGCCTATCACCGCGCCGATCAACGCCACCATTTGCCCGAAGCGATCGACGCCAGTTGCTTCCCCGATTACCTCGAAGCCCTGCACAGCAGTCGCGCCATTGATGCCACCAATGCCATGCGCGACCCACGCACCCGGGAAATGGCCGAAAGCCTGATCGCCAAGGATGTCCACGCCATGCTCGACGCGAGCATCCGGGTGGATGGCCAGGTCGTCGGCGTACTGTGCCTGGAGCAAAGCGGCAGTTCGCGGGCATGGCAGTCCGATGAGATCGCCTTTGCCGGCGAGCTGGCGGACCAGTTCGCCCAAGTCATCAACAACCACAACCGGCGCACCGCCACCAGCGCCCTGCACCTGTTCCAGCGCGCGGTGGAACAGAGCGCCAACGCTTTTCTGCTGGTCAATTGCGATGGCGTGGTGGAGTACGTCAACCCAAGCTTTACCGCCATTACCCAATACAGCGCCGAAGAAGTGCACGGCCACCGCCTGGCGCAGTTGCCGGCCCTGGAGAACCTCAGCGAATTGCTGTTCGACGCGCCGTCGGTCCTGGCCAAAAGCAACAGCTGGCAAGGCGAATTCAAAAGCCGGCGCAAAAACCTGGAACCCTACTGGGGCCAGTTGTCGATTTCCAAGGTGTATGGCGACAACCGTGAGTTGACCCATTACATCGGCATCTACGAAGACATTACCCAGACCAAGCTGGCGCAACAGCGCATCGAACGCCTGGCCTACACCGACAACCTGACCAACCTGGGCAACCGCCCGGCGTTCATCCGCAACCTCGACGAGCGCTTTACCCGCGACAGCGACAGCCCGATCAGCCTGCTGCTGGTGGACATCGACAACTTCAAGCGGATCAACGACAGTCTCGGCCACCAGACCGGTGACAAGTTGCTGATCAGCCTGGCCCGCCGTCTGCGCAACAGTTTGAGCAGCGGCGGCAGCCTGGCGCGCTTTGCCAGTAACGAGTTTGCGGTGCTGCTCGACGACGCCGACATGGAGACCGGCCAGCAGGTCGCCAGCCAGTTGCTGGCCACCCTCGACAAGCCGATGTTTGTCGACAACCAGTTGATCAGCGTGACCGGCTCCGTGGGCCTGGCCTGCGCGCCGCTGCACGGGCGCGACCCGCAAACCCTGATGCGCAACGCCGGCCTGGCCCTGCACAAGGCCAAGGCCAACGGCAAACACCAGGTGCAGGTGTTTACCGAAGCGCTGAATGCCGAGGCGAGCTACAAGCTGTTTGTGGAAAACAACCTGCGCCGCGCCCTGACCCAGAATGAGCTGGACGTGTTCTACCAGCCCAAGCTGTGCCTGCGCAGTGGTCGCCTGCTGGGCATGGAAGCGCTGTTGCGCTGGAACCACCCGGACAAGGGCATGATCCGCCCCGACCAGTTCATCAGCGTGGCCGAAGAGACCGGCTTGATCATCCCCATCGGCAAATGGGTCGCCCGTCAGGCGTGCCGCATGAGCCGTCAATTGACGGCGGCGGGCCTGGGTAATTTGCAGGTGGCAATCAACCTGTCGCCCAAGCAGTTTTCCGACCCGGACCTGGTGGCCTCGATTGCCACGATCCTCAAGGAAGAACAGTTGCCGGCCAATCTGCTGGAGCTGGAGCTGACCGAAGGCCTGCTGCTGGAAGCCACCGAAGACACGCGCCTGCAACTGGACCAGTTGAAAAGCTTTGGCCTGACCCTGGCCATGGACGACTTCGGCACCGGTTACTCGTCGCTGAGCTACTTGAAAAAATTCCCCATCGACATCATTAAGATCGACCGGAGCTTTATCCACGAAATCCCGGATAACCAGGACGACATGGAGATCACCTCGGCGGTTATCGCCATGGCCCACAACCTCAAGCTCAAGGTGGTAGCCGAAGGCATCGAGACCGCCGAGCAACTGGCGTTCCTGCGCCGGCACCGTTGCGACGTGGGCCAGGGCTATCTGTTCGATCGGCCAATCCCCGGTGCAGAGCTGCTGGAAAAGCTTAAACGCTATCCACGCGGGCCAATTGCCTGACAGCGCGGTAACACTCGGGCACACTGGCTGTCTGAAAATTTACTGTAACTCAACCTGACGAGAGGACTGATCATGGTCTTGCGCTCGGAAATTCTGGTGAACAAAAACGTGCTGCCTACTCAAGAACAAGCGTTGCCTGGCCGCGAAACCCCGATGGCATTGCCGGAAACTCACTTCGTCAACGGCAACCCGTTGCTGGGCCCCTTTACCGACGACGTGGGTTTCGCGATCTTCGGCCTCGGTTGTTTCTGGGGCGCTGAGCGTAAATTCTGGGAGCGCGATGGGGTGGTCAGCACCGTGGTCGGCTACGCCGGCGGCTTCACGCCGAACCCGACCTACGAAGAAGTCTGCTCAGGCCTGACCGGCCACAGCGAAGTGGTGCTGGTGGTGTACGACCAGGCCAAAGTGAAATACGAAGACCTGCTGAAGATGTTCTGGGAACTGCACAACCCGACCCAGGGCATGCGCCAGGGCAACGACATCGGCAGCCAGTACCGTTCGGTGATTTATGCCACCACGCCGGAGCAACTGGCGGCCGCCAAGGCCAGTGCCCAGGCGTATCAGCAAGAGCTGACCAATGCCGGCCTGGGTGAGATCACCACCGAAATCGACGAAGCGCCGACGGTGTACTTCGCCGAGGCGTATCACCAGCAGTACCTGGCGAAGAATCCTCAAGGCTATTGCGGCATCGGCGGCACAGGCGTGACCTGCCCGATCTAAAAAACAACGCCGATCAAAATGTGGGAGGGGGCTTGCCCCCCGATAGCGGAGTGTCAGTTACAGATGTAATGACTGACACCCAGCAATCGGGGGCAAGCCCCCTCCCACATTGGGTCCGTGCTTGGCTTCAGAGCCGGTTACTCCGCGATAAGCCAATCCATGGATCGGTCGCACTGGCCTGACCTCGCCGATCTAAAGCACAACACAGATCAAAAATGTGGGAGGGGGCTTGCCCCCGATAGCGGAGTGTCAGTTACAGATGTAATGACTGACACCCAGCCATCGGGGGCAAGCCCCCTCCCACACTTGGTTTTGTGTTTGCTTGAAAGCCGGTTACTCCGCGATAAGCCAATCCATCTGCCACCCACCCTGGGTCTGGCCAAGCTGTCTGGACAGCCACGGCAGCAGCTCACGCAATTCCTCTTCCAGGCCCCACGGCGGGTTGGCAATCGCCAGGCCCGAGCCGGTCAGGGTGTTGGGGGTGTCCAGCGGGTGCACCAGCAATTCCACGCGCAACAGTTTCGGCGCGCCGGTGCCGGCCAGGTCCTGGTAAAAGCGGCGCAGCATGCGCTGGTCCTTCACCGGGTACCAGATCGCCGCGACGGTCTGGCGCATGCGGCTGACGGCTTCCTTGAGGGACGCCGCGCAGCGCTGCATTTCATCGAGCTTTTCGAACGGTGGATCGATCAGCATCAGCGCGCGTTTTTCCGGCACTGGCAACAGGGCACGCGGTACATGCCAGCCTTCGCCCAGGTGCACCTTGACCCGGCGATCGCCCTTCATGTTGTCCTTGAGCAGCACGCCATCTTCCGGGTGTTTTTCGTTGAGCAGCACACGGTCCTGGGGACGCGTCAGGCGCCGTGCCAGCTCCGGCGAGCCCGGGTAGTAGCGCAACTGGCCATCCGGGTTCATTTCGTGCAGCACGCGCATGTAATCGGCGGTGAGCGGCGGCAGGTCGTTTGCGCCCCACAGGCGGGCGATGCCTTCCAGGTATTCACCGGTGCGGTTGGCCTGGTCACCCTGCAGGTCATACAGACCAATGCCGGCATGGGTATCGAGGTAGGCGAACGGCTGCTCCTTGCGCGACATCAGGGCGATGAGGCGGGTCAAGGTCAGGTGTTTGAAGACATCGGCGTGGTTGCCGGCGTGAAAGGCGTGACGATAATTCATGGTTGCTCCTGCGCAGGGGGCGAAGTTTACCTTCTACCGGCACAAAGGTGCAGGGCCGCATGGCGGGTGGCGTCTTTGTCTAACTCAGCTGCGAAGCGAGGTAATCAACCAGCGCAGTATGGCTGGCCCCCGGCCTGCGCACGAACCAGCCGAGTTTGTGCTGCAAGGTGGCCGGCGTGAAGGCCGCATACAGATCAGGACGCTGCTCTTGCAGCCATTGCAGCAGGTTGTCGATCAGCACGCCCGGCGCCTGTTCCTCCAGGTGCCTGAGCAACGACGCAGGCACTCGCCACCACGGGCACGCTTGAGCTGGCGTGACCGGGCCGGTTGCCACCGTCAGCGGCTGGCCATTGATCAGGTAACGCCCAAACACCGGCATGATCTCCCCTGCCTGGTCACCCAAGTGCTGCCACATCGGCTGAAACCGGGCGCCGTCCCAGAAGCGGAAAAACACCGCCTGGTCATTGGGCATGACTACCTTGCTCAAGCCTTGCAGGTGGGCGACCACGCTTTCCAATGGACTGGAGGATACCGCCAGCCACCCCCAATCCGTGGCTTTTGCGGCGGCTACCCACTCGAGAAACGCGCTGCCCGGCTCGACGATGCCCACATAAGGCATCACCTCCTCCCAGTGCGCGTAGGCCGTGCCTGCCCAGATCGCTTGGGGCAGCGGCGCCGCCGCCGTGGCTTGCCAGGCGGCGAGCGGCTTGGCGTCGCTGGCATTGCCGAGTACGGCATAGATTCGCTCATCGGCAAGCAGGGGACGCTGTGCCAGCCAACTGCGGGGGTCCATGGGTGTGCGCATCAGGAAACACTCCGTGCATGCCCGGTGATATCGCACTGCCCGGCCCGGCAACGCTCGCATTCTTCGCAAAACGGCGCGCTGCGCTTCAGGTTGGCCACTTGTACAGGGCTCAGAGGGAGCGGGGAAACAGCCTGCACCGCCTCCTTCAAGCCAGGCGTCAACGGCGCCGTCGTAGCTGCCGGCGCCCCGCCCGGCTGGATCGGCACACTGCTGAAAATGCCGCCCGCCGACAGCGTGATCGACTGCCCTCCCGCCTGAATCGTAACGCTGGCCCCTGCATCGATGACAATGCTCTGCCCTGCCCCCAGTTCAAGCGTGCGAGCGGCGCGCATGTGCTGCGAACCGCCGACCATCAGGTGGTCATCCTGCTTGAGTTCAGTCAGGCGATTGCCGTGGGTGATGCGTTGCTCTTCGCCCTGCAATTCATGGTGCGACTCGCCGCCCACCGTGACCCGGCGCTGGTTATCGACTTGCACCTGCTGGTCATGCAACACGTGCTGTGTCCAGTCGCGCTGGGCGCGCAGGTAGATCTCCTCGGCGCCCTGGCGGTCCTCGATGCGCAGTTCGTTGTAGCCACCGCCACCGGGGCTGCTCTGGCTGCGAAAGAGACTGCGGGTCTTTTCCGCCGGCAGGTCGAGGGGCAAACGATTCGCCGCGTTGGGCAGGCAGCCCATCACCAGCGGCATGTCCACGTCGCCATCGACGAAGCCCACCAGCACTTCCATGCCGACTCGCGGGGTCAGCACCGCCCCATAACCGTCATGGGCCCAGCCGCTCGCCACGCGCAGCCAACAACTGGAATGTTCGTTGTGTTCCCCGTCGCGGTCCCAGGCCATCTGCACTTTGACCCGACCGTATTCGTCGCAATGCACCTCACTGCCGGCCGGCCCGGTGACCACCGCATTCTGGTAGCCCGACAGGTGGGGCCGGGGCATGATCAAAGGTGTTCGGAACGGCACATCCCAAGGCGTGACTACAAATTCGTTGCTGTAGCCTGCGCGCACGTCATCCCCATAAGTCTCAGGCGCAGACTCCTCCAATACTTGCGGCTGCTGCCCGGTATGGTGCAACTGGGTAACCAGCCACAAATCATTCCATTCCTGACGCGGGTGGTCGGCCATCTTCAGAAACTGCCCGGTGACCAGCGCCGGCTGGTCGCTGATACCGCTGGCCTGGCGAAAGTCGCTGCGGTGACGCTCCAACACACGTTGCGCCAGGTACTTGCCGCGCGCTCGGTCCGTAAAGTCACCCGGGTAGCGCTGTTCGTCGAGGGTCGGGCGTTGCCCGCTGGATGCCGTGCTTTCCAATACCAGGCTGGGCTTTTTGAAGTCGTAGGCCCGCAGGTTCACTCCGGCGGAGCGGGTTTCGAGCCGCAGGGTGAAGCGCTTGATCGCCGGGGCCCCGGCCACCATCCCGGAACCCGCCAGGTAGGACGTGTCCTGGTCCGGCTGGCTGAACACACTCTGGTCATCGCCAAACACCAGCACGTGACGCTCGGGACTGTGCTGAAAGTGATAGTGAATGCCCGACTCAACGCACAAGCGCTGGATGAACTGCAAATCGGTTTCGTCGAACTGAACACAGTACTCGCGCTCGGGGTATTGACCGCTCAGGCGAAACACGAAGGTATCCGCCTGAATATCCTGAGCCTCCAGCACCCGCGCAATGATCTGCGGGATGGTTTTTTGCTGAAATATCCGCTGGTGAGTGCTGTGTTCCAGATACGCCAACTGCGGTACCAGGGTGATCTGGTAACGGGTCAGGCGCTTGCCCGAATCGCCTTGTGCGACGCGGTAAACCTGGCCATGAATACCGTGCCCCTGAGCGTCGAATCCCAGGAATGCCTGACGGTGCAGAAGGCTGTCGAGGTCAAGGTCGGGTTGTTCGCTGACCAACTCAAGGTCAAAGCGAAAGGGCAGGCTGATAAATTCATCGCCCATGAATCCATGAACCTTGAGATCACAAGGCTCCCCATCCAGGGTCAGATTAAAGGCACTTTGATTGGCAGGAGCGAACATCCGGTGTTTCTCTGCGAAGGGTGAGTGAGCGATTCTGCAACAGCCGTTTACCGAGTCGGGCACTGCTCAGGAAAATAAGTAAGGTCCTACATCGGCGATGCCGGAATCCTCAAGGCCTGATCGTTCAGGCATAAAAAAAGGCCCGCATCCATCGGACGCAGGCCTTCTTTTCCATGACCGGGCGCTCAACGCCCAGCGTTGTTACTTGTTGAGGTTGTAATCGTTTTCCGCCGCATCAAAGCGCTCGACCATACCGGCCGTCGGTGCACCCATCTTGCTCACGAAGTAGATCGCCAGGCTGGCGAAGATGAAGCCTGGGATGATTTCGTACAGGCCCAGCAACTCGAAGTGTTTCCACACAATCACGGTGATCGCGCCCACCAGGATGCCGGCCAATGCGCCGTTGCGGGTCATGTTTTTCCAGATGACCGAGATCAGCACCACAGGACCGAAGGCGGCGCCGAAACCGGCCCAGGCGTAGCTGACCAGGCCCAGTACGCGGTTTTCCGGGTTGGCGGCCATGGCGATGGCGATCAAGGCCACCACCAGCACCATGATCCGACCGACCCATACCAGCTCAAGCTGGGAAGCGCCCTTGCGCAGGAATGCCTTGTAGAAATCTTCGGTCAGGGCGCTGGAGCACACCAGTAACTGACAGCTCAGGGTGCTCATCACGGCCGCAAGGATGGCCGACAGCAAGACACCGGCAACCCATGGATTGAACAGGATCTTGGCCAGTTCGATAAACACGCGCTCGGGGTTTTCGGTCACGGGACCGGCCACCTCAGGATGCGCCGAGAAGTAAGCGATGCCGAAGAAGCCCACCGCCACGGTGCCACCCAGGCACAGGATCATCCAGGTCATGGAGATGCGTCGCGCGTTGGCAATCGACTTCACCGAATCCGCCGCCATGAACCGCGCAAGGATGTGCGGCTGGCCGAAGTAACCCAGGCCCCAGCCCATCAGCGAGATGATGCCGATGAAGGTGGTGTTTTTCAGCATATCGAAGTTGGTCGGGTCCTTGGCTTCGATGGCCAGGAAGGTGGTGTCCACGCCGCCGGTGGCCAGCAGCACAATGATCGGCGTCAGGATCAACGCGAAGATCATCAGCGTGGCTTGTACGGTATCGGTCCAGCTGACCGCCAGGAAACCGCCGATAAAGGTGTAGGCGATGGTCGCCGCGGCACCGGCCCACAGCGCTGTTTCGTAGGACATGCCGAAGGTGCTTTCGAACAGGCGCGCACCGGCCACGATGCCGGAGGCGCAGTAAATGGTGAAGAACACCAGGATCACCACGGCGGAAATGATCCGCAGCAGGCCGCTTTTATCTTCGAAGCGGCTGGAGAAGTAATCCGGCAGGGTCAGGGCGTCGCCGTTGTGTTCGGTCTGCACCCGCAGGCGACCGGCCACGAACAGCCAGTTGAGGTAGGCACCGACGATCAGGCCGATGGCGATCCAGCTTTCCGACAAGCCCGACATATAGATCGCGCCCGGCAGGCCCATCAACAACCAGCCGCTCATATCGGAAGCACCGGCGGACAAGGCTGTCACCACGCTACCGAGGCTGCGACCGCCAAGGATGTAATCGGAAAGGTTGTTGGTGGAGCGATAGGCCATCAAGCCGATCAGCACCATTGCTGCGATATAGATCACGAACGTGATCAGGGTTGGATTGCTAACGCTCATAGAAGTGACGCCCTGGCTTTGTTTTTATGTAGCGACGGTCTGTCAGACCGCTACCGGTAGTAACCCAATAAACGATGCTGAATGCCGCGCATTTATGACTGGCGTTTCCCCAGGAAAGCCGCCAGCCGATGAACCAAACCGTAGAGGTGGTTGCACCTTGGTGCGCGAATGCTATTCAACAATGTAAATAAGGTGCAACCAGTTTCTTGCGAATAAGTTGCACCTGGGCGCATTTCAGGACAAACACCGCGTTTTTGCTCCTTTTCGGAGCAAGAACACTCAATCTCAGAAGCAAATGCACCGACAAGCAGCCGATTCGGTTGAAGGCCGGTTTTTTTCCGATCAAGCGTCGTAAATTTCATGAACAAAAAGGGTTGCACCCGGTTGCACCTCGCCATGGGCAAAGCTAATCTTGCCGCCAGCAGATGCCACTCGGTAGTGGCACCCATGAGGATAAGAATATGGCTACGACCACCCTTGGGGTCAAACTCGACGACCCGACCCGCGAACGCCTCAAGGCCGCCGCGTCCTCCATTGATCGCACGCCGCACTGGCTGATCAAACAGGCAATTTTCAATTACCTGGAGAAACTCGAGGGTGGTGCAACCCTGAACGAGCTCAATGGCTTGAGCAGCAAGGACGCCGACGATGCGGGCGAGGTTCAGGCCGACCACGCGCACCAGTGCTTCCTCGAGTTCGCCGAGAGCATCCTGCCGCAGTCGGTATTGCGTGCCTCGATCACCGCCGCTTACCGTCGCCCCGAGCCGGAGGTGGTGCCGATGCTGATCGAGCAGGCTCGCCTGCCGGCCGACATGGCCGAAGCCACCAACAAGCTGGCCGCCACGATTGCCGAGAAGCTGCGCAACCAGAAGAGCGCTGGCGGCCGTGCCGGTATCGTTCAGGGTCTGCTGCAGGAGTTTTCCCTGTCGTCCCAGGAAGGCGTGGCGCTGATGTGCCTGGCCGAAGCGCTGCTGCGCATCCCGGACAAAGGCACCCGCGATGCGCTGATCCGCGACAAGATCAGCACCGGCAACTGGCACCCGCACCTGGGTAACAGCCCGTCGCTGTTCGTCAATGCCGCCACCTGGGGCCTGCTGTTGACCGGCAAACTGGTCGCCACCCATAACGAAGCCGGTTTGACCTCGTCCCTGAGCCGCATCATCGGCAAAAGCGGCGAACCGATGATCCGCAAGGGCGTCGACATGGCCATGCGCCTGATGGGCGAGCAGTTCGTCACCGGCGAAACCATCGCCGAAGCCCTGGCCAACGCGAGCAAGTTCGAAGCCAAGGGCTTTCGCTATTCCTACGACATGCTCGGTGAAGCCGCGCTCACCGAGCACGATGCGCAGAAGTACCTGGCCTCGTACGAACAAGCCATTCATTCCATCGGCAAAGCCTCCCACGGCCGTGGGATTTATGAAGGCCCGGGCATCTCCATCAAGCTGTCGGCACTGCACCCGCGTTACAGCCGCGCGCAGTACGAGCGCGTGATGGACGAGTTGTACCCGCGCCTGCTGTCGCTGACCTTGCTGGCCAAGCAGTACGACATCGGCCTGAACATCGACGCCGAAGAGGCCGACCGCCTCGAGTTGTCCCTGGACCTGCTCGAGCGCCTGTGCTTCGAGCCGCAACTGACCGGCTGGAACGGTATCGGGTTCGTGATCCAGGCCTACCAGAAGCGTTGCCCGTACGTGATCGACTATGTGATCGACCTGGCCCGCCGCAGCCGCCACCGCCTGATGATCCGCCTGGTAAAAGGCGCGTACTGGGACAGCGAAATCAAGCGCGCCCAGGTCGAAGGCCTTGAAGGCTACCCGGTGTACACCCGCAAGGTGTACACCGACGTTTCCTACATTGCCTGCGCACGCAAACTGCTGTCGGTGCCGGAAGTCATCTATCCGCAGTTCGCCACGCACAACGCCCACACCCTGGCGGCCATCTATCATATTGCCGGTCAGAACTACTACCCCGGCCAATACGAGTTCCAATGCCTGCACGGCATGGGTGAACCGCTGTACGAACAGGTTGTAGGCAAGGTTTCCGAAGGCAAGCTGAACCGTCCGTGCCGCGTGTACGCTCCGGTCGGCACTCACGAAACACTGCTGGCGTACCTGGTGCGTCGCCTGCTGGAAAACGGCGCGAACACCTCGTTCGTCAACCGCATCGCCGACCAATCCATCTCGATCCAGGAGCTGGTGGCCGATCCAGTGGCGAGCATCGAGCAGATGGCGACCGTGGAAGGCGGCTTCGGCCTGCCGCACCCGCGCATCCCGCTGCCGCGTGACCTGTATGGCCGCGACCGCGCCAACTCGGCCGGTATCGACCTGGCCAACGAGCATCGCCTGGCATCGCTGTCCTGTGCCCTGCTGGCCACCGCCCATAACAACTGGAAAGCCGCGCCGATGCTCGGTTGCACTTCCAGCGAACAACCGGCTGCGGCGGTGCTGAACCCGTCCGACCTGCGCGATGTGGTCGGTCATGTTCAGGAAGCCACTGTCGAAGACGTCGACAATGCCATCCAGTGCGCTATCAGCGCCGCGCCCATCTGGCAGGCCACCCCGCCCGCCGAGCGCGCCGCGATTCTGGAACGCGCCGCCGACCTGATGGAAGGCGAGATCCAGCCACTGATGGGCCTGCTGGCCCGTGAAGCCGGCAAGACCTTCGCCAACGCCATCGCTGAAGTGCGCGAAGCCGTGGACTTCCTGCGCTACTACGCGGTGCAGGCACGCAACGATTTCACCAACGACGCCCACCGCCCATTGGGCCCGGTGGTGTGTATCAGCCCGTGGAACTTCCCGCTGGCAATCTTCAGCGGCCAGGTCGCTGCTGCCTTGGCCGCCGGCAACCCGGTACTGGCCAAGCCTGCCGAACAAACCCCGCTGGTCGCCGCCCAGGCTGTACGCATCCTGCTCGAAGCCGGCATTCCGCAAGGCGTGCTGCAATTGCTGCCGGGCCAGGGCGAAAGCGTCGGTGCGCGCCTGGTCGGTGATGAGCGCGTCAAAGGCGTAATGTTCACCGGTTCCACCGAGGTTGCACGCTTGCTGCAACGCAGTGTCGCCGGGCGCCTGGATGCCCAGGGGCGTCCGATTCCGCTGATCGCCGAAACCGGTGGCCAGAACGCGATGATCGTCGACTCGTCGGCGCTCACCGAACAAGTGGTCATCGACGTGGTGTCGTCGGCCTTCGACAGCGCCGGCCAACGTTGCTCGGCCCTGCGCGTCTTGTGCCTGCAGGAAGATTCGTCAGAGCGTGTCATCGAAATGCTCAAGGGTGCCATGGCCGAATGCCGCCTGGGCAACCCGGAGCGCCTGTCGGTGGATATCGGCCCGGTGATCGACGCCGAAGCCAAGGCCGGCATCGAGAAACACATCCAGGCCATGCGCGACAAAGGCCGCAACGTTTACCAGGTGGCGATTGCCGATGGCGACGAGATCAAGCGTGGCACCTTCGTGATGCCCACCCTGATCGAGCTGGAAAGCTTCGACGAGCTGCAACGCGAGATCTTCGGTCCGGTGCTGCACGTGGTGCGCTACAAGCGTAAAGAGATCGACCAGCTCATCGGCCAGATCAATGCATCCGGCTATGGCCTGACCCTGGGCGTGCACACCCGCATCGACGAGACCATCGCCAAGGTGATCGACAACGTCAACGCCGGCAACGTCTACGTCAACCGCAACATCGTCGGCGCCGTGGTCGGCGTGCAACCGTTCGGCGGCGAAGGCCTGTCGGGTACCGGCCCGAAAGCCGGTGGCCCGCTGTACCTGTACCGCCTGCTGTCGACCCGTCCTACCGATGCGATCGAGCAATCCTTCGTACGTGGCGACGCCTTGACCGCACCCGACCTGCGCCTGCGCGACGCCATGAGCCAACCGCTGACCGCCCTGAAAACCTGGGCCGACAGTCACACGTTCAGCGAACTGAGCAGCCTGTGCACACAATTTGCCGCACAGTCGCAAAGCGGTATCACCCGCCAACTGGCCGGCCCGACCGGCGAGCGCAACAGTTATGCGATCCTGCCGCGCGAACACGTGCTGTGCCTGGCTGACGTGGAAGGCGACCTGCTGACCCAACTGGCCGCGGTATTGGCGGTAGGCGGTTCGGCGGTATGGCCGGAAACCGAGCTGACCAAGGCCTTGTTCCCACGCCTGCCGAAAGACATTCAGGCGAAGATCAAGCGCGTGGCCGACTGGACCAAGGACGACGTGGTGTTCGACGCGGTCCTGCATCACGGTGACTCCGACCAACTGCGCGCGGTGTGCCAGCAAGTGGCGCAGCGTGGCGGTGCGATTGTTGGCGTGCAGGGTCTGTCGCAGGGCGAAACGGCGATTGCGCTGGAGCGCCTGGTGATCGAGCGGGCGTTGAGCGTCAACACCGCTGCGGCAGGCGGTAATGCCAGCCTGATGACTATCGGTTAAACAACAGCTTCAAGTTGTAAGCTACAAGCTGCAAGTGAAAGCGTCCTGCTCTTACTTGCAGCTTGAGGCTCGCAACTTGTGCCGCCCCATCACCCCCATCTATCTTCCTTCCCCATTTTTATTAGCACTCCTAGACTGCGGCATACTTTTAAAAGGTAATCCGCCATGTCCGAGACGCTGCTCAGTTCCCGCAATCTGGCTTTCGAGCTGTACGAAGTCCTCGATGCCGAGGGCCTGACCCAGCGCGAGCGGTTTGCCGAGCACAATCGTGAAACCTTCGATGCCGCCATCAGCACGGCGCGCAACATCGCCGAAAAGTACTTCGCGCCCCACAACCGCAAGAACGACGAAAACGAACCGCGTTACGAAGACGGCAAGGCGATCCTGATTCCGGAAGTAAAGCCGGCCGTGGACGCGTTTCTCGAGGCGGGCTTCCTCAACGCCGCGCGCAGTTTCGACGCCGGTGGCATGCAGCTGCCTACGTTGCTGTCCCAGGCCTGCTTTGCGCACTTCCAGTCGGCCAACGCCGCGTCCACGTCCTACCCGTTCCTGACCATGGGCGCTGCCAACCTGATCGAAAGCTTCGGTACCGAGGAGCAGAAACAACGCTTCCTGCAACCAATGATCGACGGACGTTTCTTCGGCACCATGGCCCTCACCGAACCGCATGCCGGGTCGTCTTTGTCGGATATTCGTACACGCGCAGAGCCTGCGGCCGACGGTAGCTATCGACTCAAGGGCAATAAAATCTTTATCTCCGGCGGCGACCACCCGCTGTCGGAAAATATCGTACACATGGTGCTGGCCAAGCTGCCTGACGCACCGGCCGGGGTGAAGGGCATTTCGCTGTTTATCGTGCCCAAATTCCTGGTCAACGATGACGGCAGCCTGGGCGAGCGCAACGACGTGCTGCTGGCCGGGCTGTTTCACAAGATGGGCTGGCGCGGCACTACGTCCACAGCGCTTAACTTCGGCGATAACGGCAACTGTGTCGGCTACCTGGTGGGCAAACCGCACCAGGGCCTGAGCTGCATGTTCCAGATGATGAACGAAGCCCGCATCGGTGTGGGCATGGGTGCGGTGATGCTCGGTTACGCGGGCTACCTTTACTCGCTGGAGTACGCCCGCGAACGTCCGCAAGGCCGCCTGCCGGACAGCAAAGACCCAGGCACCGCGCCGGTGTCGATCATCCAGCACGCCGATATCAAGCGCATGCTGCTGACACAAAAAGCCTATGTCGAAGGCGCCTTCGACCTGGGCCTGTACGCCGCACGGCTGTTCGACGACACCACCACGCTGCCGACCGACGCCGAGCGCAAACAGGCCCACGAACTGCTGGACCTGCTCACCCCCATCGTCAAATCCTGGCCGTCGGAGTTCTGCCTCAAGGCCAACGAACTGGCGATCCAGATCCTTGGCGGTCATGGCTATACCCGTGAATACCCGGTGGAGCAGTACTACCGCGATAACCGCCTGAACCCGATACACGAAGGCACCCATGGCATCCAGTCCCTGGATTTGCTCGGGCGCAAACTGGCGCAGAACGGTGGCGCCGGGCTCAAGCAATTGATTCGGCTGATCGCCGAGACAGGCGCACGGGCACAGCAATACCCATCGCTGACCGTGCTAAGGGAGCCGCTGGAGCAACTGGTCAATGGCCTGCAACGCGTCACCCTCGGCCTGCTGGGCGATCTCGCCCAGGGCAAGGTCAACAGCAGCCTGGCGAACTCGGCGCTGTACCTGAAGGTGTTCGGGCACACGGTGATTGGCTGGCGCTGGCTGGAACAGGCGATTCGCGCCGAAGCAGGGCTGGCCAGGGGCGACGCGGCCGATGTGGCCTTCTATAAAGGCAAGCTCCAGGCCGCCCGGTACTTCCTGACCTGGGAAGTACCAGGCTGCCATCATGAACTGGCGATTCTGGAGGCACGCGACGATACGTGCCTGGGCATGCAGGATGCGTGGTTCTAGGGCTGGATCGCCTTGGAAATCACCTCGACCGTGGCGCTGACTTGCTCTTGGTAACGGTCGAGTTCCTGTTGATGAGCCTGCTGCATTTCGATCTGCTCGGCGCACAGGTTCAGCGCGGCCAGTACCAATAATTTGTCGCCGATCAGGGTCGGGTACTTTTTCTTGGTGGTGGCCAGGGAGGCCTTGAGCATGGTCACGGCGTGCATCAGGGTCTGGTCTTCCCCGGCCGGCGCCTTGATCGAGTAATCCTCTCCGAGAATCGAAACGACCTTTATCCCTTCGTTCATGCGCTGACAGGCCCTGCGCTTACACGCTCAACCAGTGCCTGGATACGGGCGGCGGTGGCGCCGTGTTTTTCTTCCTGTTCCATCAGGTTCAGTTGCAGGCTGTCGTTTTCGTCCCTGGCACGGGCAAGCTCCGCCTTGAGGGATTCGTTGCTGCCCAGCAGGTCTTGATTCTGCTGTACGAGGTCGCTGACCAGTTGTTCCAGTTGGCTGAGGGATGCTTCTAACATTTTGATTTCTCGGGCTTTTAAAAGGGCGGTGACGATAAAGAAAAATCACCTCGGATGCCAGGGTTATCCCTGGCGCGCAGCCCGATTCCAAAGGCCCGGGCCGCACTTTCGAGCCTTAGTGACTGCAATTACCCGATCTGGTTCCTGAATCGCTCAAACCCCCTGGTCAGATGCGACAAAAACGCACAGCCCCTTAAGACTTTAGTCGTAGGGCCGATACACGATGCACACCCCGTCTCATGGCCGCACGGATCGCGCTCCCCCCAGGATTCCAGCATGTCTCTTCGTAATATGAATATCGCGCCGAGGGCCTTCCTCGGCTTCGCGTTTATTGGCGCCTTGATGTTGTTTCTCGGCGTGTTCGCGCTGAACCAGATGAGCAAGATCCGAGCGGCCACCGAAGACATCACCCTGGCCAGCGTACCCAGCATCCGCGCCCTCGACGAGTTCACCCAACTGACATTGCGCCTGCGTGTGTTGTCGTACCGCTTGCTCACCAACCGCGAGCCGGACGTGCAGCAAAAGACCCTGGAAGCCTTCGACCTGCGCAACCAGCAGATCCGCACCGCCCAAGGCGTGTATGAAAAGCTGATCGAAAGCGGCGAAGAGCGTTCGACCTACAATGAATACGTGCGGTTGCTGGCTCAGTACCATCAGATCGAAGAGCGCATGAAGAGCCTGTCACGGGCCAATCAGGTCGACGAATTGCGCAGCCTGCTCAATACCGAACTGCTGACCAACTCCGAGCAGGTCAACGGGGTACTCAACCGCCTGCTGGAAATCAATAACGCCATGGCCCTGGACACCAACCAGCAGGCCGAAGACCAGTACAACCTGGCCTTCAACATGGTTGTGGGCCTGCTGGTGATCGCCACCGCGCTGACCCTGTTGTTCGCCTGGCTGCTGACCCGCAGCATCACCGTGCCGATCTCCCAGGCCCTGGAAGCGGCGGAAGAAGTGGCCGAAGGCAACCTCACACGCCCGATCAAGGTCGATGGCAACGACGAAGCCGGCCGCCTGCTCGCCGCCATGGCCAAGATGCAGGACAAACTGCGCGACACCCTGCAACGCATCGCCGGCTCGGCCACGCAACTGGCGTCGGCCGCCGAAGAACTCAACGCCGTCACCGACGAAAGCGCGCGCGGCCTGACCCAGCAGAACAACGAAATCGAACAAGCCGCCACCGCCGTCAACGAAATGACCAGCGCGGTCGAGGAAGTCGCACGCAATGCCGTGAGCACCTCTGAAGCCTCGCGCAACGCCACCACCTCCGCCGGCGACGGGCGTGACCTGGTGCAGGAAACCGTCAGCGCCATCGAACGCATGAGCGGCGACGTACAAGCCACCGCGACCTTGATTGGTGAGTTGGCCAATGAATCGCGCGATATCGGCAAGGTACTGGACGTGATCCGTGGCCTGGCCGACCAGACCAACCTGCTGGCCCTCAACGCGGCCATCGAAGCGGCGCGGGCCGGTGAGGCCGGGCGAGGTTTTGCCGTGGTGGCGGATGAGGTGCGCGCATTGGCCCATCGTACCCAGCAGTCCACCAGCGAGATCGAGCGCATGATCGGCAGCATCCAGGCCGGCACCGAGCATGCGGTGGATTCGATGCGCAACAGCACCGAGCGCGCCGAATCGACACTGAACATCGCCAAGGGCGCGGGGCTGTCGCTGGACACCATCAACACCGCAATTGTCGAGATCAACGAGCGCAACCTGGTGATCGCCAGCGCGGCGGAAGAACAGGCGCAGGTCGCACGGGAAGTCGACCGCAACCTGGTCAATATCCGTGACCTGTCGGTGCAATCGGCCACAGGCGCCAGCCAGACCAGCGCGGCGAGCAACGAGCTGTCGCGCCTGGCCGTGGATTTGAACGGGATGGTCGGCCGCTTCCGCCTCTGACTGACGGCACGGGATTAAAATGTGGGAGGGGCTTGCCCTAATGCCAGTCTGTAGGAGCGAGCTTGCTCGCGAAAAACGTCAACGAAAACGCGTGCTTCCTGAATGAACGCGGTGCCTGTGAGTTGTTCGCGAGCAAGCTCGCTCCTACACTGGCATCAGGGCCTGCCCCCTCCCACATTTGGAATGGGGTCGGAACCTTCATTATGGGATTCCCCCCACAAAAGCTTTTTGACAGCGCAGCAATTCAACAGGTTAGAATCCCTGGCACGCAGGCTGCATGGTCAGTTTGCGCCCTGTCTTCCCTGCTCTGGAGTACTGCCTTTGAATGCGACGACCATCAACAGCCTGTTCTTGATCGGCGCGTTGCTGGTGAGTGCGAGCATTCTGGTGAGTTCTCTGTCGTCGCGCCTGGGCATCCCGATCCTGGTGATCATCCTGGCCGTGGGCATGATCGCCGGCGTCGATGGCGGCGGCATCATCTTCGATAATTACCCGACCGCCTACCTGGTGGGCAACCTCGCCCTGGCCGTGATCCTGCTCGACGGCGGTTTACGCACGCGGGTGGCGAGTTTCCGTGTGGCGCTCTGGCCAGCATTGTCCCTGGCCACTGTGGGGGTGCTGATCACCACCGGACTCACCGGCATGGCAGCGGCCTGGCTGTTCGACCTCAATATCATCCAGGGCTTGCTGATCGGCGCCATCGTCGGCTCCACGGACGCTGCGGCAGTGTTCTCGCTGCTGGGCGGCAAGGGCCTGAACGAACGGGTCAGCGCCAGCCTGGAAATCGAATCGGGCAGCAACGACCCCATGGCGGTGTTCCTCACCGTGACCCTGATCGACATGCTCGCCAGCGGCCAGACCGGCCTGCATTGGAGCCTGCTGACCCACCTGATCCGCGAATTCGGCATCGGCGGCCTGGTTGGCCTGGGCGGCGGCTGGCTGATGCTGCAAATGGTCAACCGCATCAACCTGGCCAACGGCCTGTACCCGATCCTGGTGATCGCCGGCGGCCTGTTTGTCTTCGCCCTGACCAACGCCTTGCACGGCAGCGGTTTTCTCGCCGTGTACCTGTGCGGCCTGGTGATCGGCAACCGTCCGGTGCGCAGCCGCCACGGCATCCTGCATATGCTCGACGGCATGGCCTGGCTGGCGCAGATCGGCATGTTCCTGGTACTGGGCCTGCTGGTCACGC
Organism: Pseudomonas fluorescens; assembly: GCF_002837185.1. GTDB lineage: Bacteria > Pseudomonadota > Gammaproteobacteria > Pseudomonadales > Pseudomonadaceae > Aquipseudomonas > Aquipseudomonas fluorescens_AM. The sequence goes on from NZ_KZ477988.1 coordinate 207,656, forward strand.
CCCATGACTTGCTGCCCATCGCCCTGCCCGCCCTGGGCCTGGCACTGTGGATGATCCTGTTTGCGCGGCCGCTGTCGGTGATGGTCGGCCTGCTGCCGTTCAAGGCATTCCACGGTCGCGAAAAGGCCTTTATCGCCTGGGTCGGCCTGCGCGGCGCGGTGCCGATCATCCTCGCGGTGTTCCCGCTGATGGCCGGCCTGCCCCACGCGCAGCTGTACTTCAACCTGGCGTTCTTTATCGTGCTGGTGTCGCTGCTGGTGCAGGGCACCAGCCTGCCGTGGGTGGCCAAGTTGCTCAAAGTCACCGTACCGCCGGACCCGGCGCCGATTTCCCGCGCCGCCCTGGAAGTGCACGTCACCAGTGAGTGGGAGCTGTTCGTCTACCGCCTGGGTGCGGAAAAATGGTGCATCGGTGCTGCCCTGCGTGAGCTGAAAATGCCTGAGGGCACGCGGATTGCCGCGCTGTTCCGTGGCCAGCAACTGCTCCATCCGTCGGGTAGTACGGTATTGGAAGTCGATGATTTGCTCTGCGTCATCGGCCATGAACACAACCTGCCGGCCCTGGGCAAACTGTTCAGCCAGGCACCGCAACGGGGTCTCGATCTGCGCTTCTTCGGCGACTTCGTCCTTGAAGGCGACGCCCAGCTGGGCGCGGTGTCGGCGTTGTACGGGCTCAAGCTCGAGGGTATCGACCCGGACATGCCGTTGAGCCGCTTCATCACCCAGAAAGTCGGCGGCGCGCCAGTGGTGGGCGACCAGGTGGAGTGGAACAACACCATCTGGACCGTCGCGGTCATGGACGGGAACAAGATTGGCAAAGTCGGCGTCAGATTCCCCGAAGGAAGTCGCCCGGGCCCCGGGCTCTTCCTCTAAACTGCGGGGCGACAACGCCCCGATTCTTCACCTTGCTCGACCGGTCTCTATGCCAACCCTGCGCACTTTTCTCGCTACTGCCCTGCTGGGCCTGACCCTTTGTGTCGGCACCGTCCACGCCGCCGACCCGCCCAGCGCCGACGCTATCCAGCAAACCCTGGACAAGCTGCCCGACCGCAAGCTGCCCGACGCCGACATGAAGGCATTGCAGGGCATCCTGCAACAAACCCTGACGTACCTGGCCAACAAGCAGGATTACGAGCAGCGCCTGGCCGATCTCAAACGCCAGCTTGAGGACGCGCCGCGCCAGACCGTCGAAAACCAGCGCGAGCTGACGCGGCTCAAGGCCACCAAAATCGTCCCGGTGGCCCAACGCTACGCCAGCCTGCCCGTGCCGCAGCTTGAGCAATTGCTGGTGCAGCGCAGCACCCAGCAAGGCGACCTGCAAAAAGAGCTGGCCGACGCCAACAGCCTGACCATCGCCGCCCAGACCCGGCCCGAGCGCGCCCAGACCGAGATCAGCAGCAGCCAGACGCGCATCCAGCAAATCAATGCGATCCTCAAGACCGGCAAAGACAACGGCAAAGCCCTCAACGCCGACCAGCGCAACCAGCTCAACGCCGAACTCGCCGCCCTGAATGCGCTGATCCCCCTGCGCCGCCAGGAACTGGCCGGCAACAGCCAGCTGCAAGACCTGGGCAACAGCCAGCACGACCTGATCCAGGAAAAAACCGCGCGCCTGGAGCAGGAAATCCAGGACCTGCAAACCCTGATCAACCAGAAACGCCTGGCCCAGTCCCAGCAGACGGTGACCCAACAGTCCATCGAAGCGCAGAAAGCCGGCGGCAGCAGCCTGCTGGCCACGGAAAGCGCGGCCAACCTGAAGCTCTCCGACTACCTGCTCAAAAGCACCGACCGCCTCAACGACCTGACCCAGAAAAACCTGCAGACCAAGCAGCAACTGGACACCGTGACCCAAAGCGATTCGGCGCTGGACGAACAGATCAACGTACTCAAGGGCAGCCTGCTGCTGTCCAAGATCCTCTACAAACAGAAACAGGCGCTGCCGCGCTTGACCGTCGACCGCGACCTGGCCGACGACATCGCCAACATTCGCCTGTACCAGTTCGAGGTCAACCAACAGCGTGAGCTGATCAGCTCTCCCAGCGCCTATGTGGATAACCTGCTGGCCAACCAGCCGCCGGACGACGTCACCCCGCAATTGCGCCGCACCCTGCTGGAACTGGCGATCACCCGCAGCGACCTGCTGGAGCGCCTGAGCCGTGAATTGAGCGCGCTGCTCAACGAATCCATCACCCTGCAACTGAACCAGAAACAACTGCTCAGCACCGCGACCACCCTGCGCGCCACGCTCGATGAGCAGATGTTCTGGATTCCGAGCAACAAACCGCTGGACACCGAGTGGCTGGAAACCGTACCGGCGCACCTGAGCAAGCAAGTCACCACCCTGCCCTGGGCCTCCAGCGTCAGCGAGCTGTATGACGGCCTGACCCAGCGCCCGTTGCTGTTCCTGCCGCTGCTGCTGTTGATCGGCGCGCTGCTGTGGCGGCGCAAGGCGTTGTATCAGCGCCTGAACAAGGTTCACCTGGACATCGGTCACTTCAAGCGCGACAGCCAGTGGCACACGCCGCAGGCGATCCTGATCAATATCCTGCTGGCAATGCCAGTATCCCTGGGCCTGGCGCTGTGCGGCTATGCCTTGCAGATCGACGCCCGTGGGCAAAACGCCAACCTGGGCTCGGCCCTGCTGCAGATCGCCCAGGCGTGGCTGGTGTTCTACACCGCTTACCGCATCCTCGCGCCCGGCGGTGTGGCCGAGCTGCACTTTCGCTGGGAAAAGCCCCAGGTCGAATTCCTCCAGGGCTGGGTGCGCAAGCTCGGGCTGGTGGTACTGGCCCTGGTGGCCGTGGTGGCCATCGCCGAGCACCAACCGGCGGCACTCGCCGAAGACGTGCTGGGCATCGCCGTGGTCCTTACGTGCTACGGCCTGATGGCGTGGCTGCTCAGTCGCCTGCTGCTCAATAGCCCAACCCACGAAAAGGCCTCGCTGTTTCGCAAGACCATCGGGCTGGTGTTCACCGCCCTGCCGATCGCGTTATTCATTGCCGTGTGCTTTGGCTACTACTACACCGCGCTGAAACTCAGCGACCGGCTGATCAACACCCTGTACCTGCTGATGTTCTGGCTGGTGATCGAGGCCACCTTTGTACGCTGGCTGAGCGTCGCCGCCCGGCGCCTGGCCTACGCACGAGCGCTGGCCAAACGCCAAGCCGCCAAGGATGCCGGTGAAGGCGAGGCCGTGGTGGAAGAGCCGACACTGGACATCGAAAAGGTCAACGAACAATCCTTGCGCCTGATCCGCCTGGCCCTGCTCGGCGGTTTTATTGCGGCCTTGTACTGGGTATGGTCGGACCTGATCTCGGTATTTTCCTACCTGGATAACGTCACGCTGTACGAATACACCAGCGGCACGGGTGCGAATATCAGCATGGTGCCCATCAGCATCGGCGACCTGCTCGGTGCATCGATCATCATCGGCATCACCTTCGCCCTGGCGCGGAACCTGCCCGGCCTGCTGGAAGTGCTGGTGCTCTCCAAGCTGGACCTGGCCCAAGGCAGTGCCTACGCTACCACCACCTTGCTGTCCTATATCATTGCCGGCGTCGGGTTTGTCACCACGCTGTCCACACTTGGTGTGAGCTGGGACAAGCTGCAATGGCTGGTCGCAGCGCTGTCGGTGGGCCTGGGCTTCGGCATGCAGGAGATCTTTGCCAACTTCATCTCCGGCATCATGATCCTGTTCGAGCGCCCGGTGCGCATCGGCGACACCATTACTATCGGCAATCTGTCAGGCACGGTGAGCAAGATCCGCATCCGCGCCACCACCATCACCGACTTTGACAACAAAGACATCATCGTCCCGAACAAGACCTTCATTACCGGCCAACTGATCAACTGGTCACTGACCGACACCATCACTCGTGTCACCCTGAAGCTGGGCGTGGACTACGGCTCCGACCTGGACCTGGTGAAGGAATTGTTACTGAAGGCCGCACGGGAAAACCCGCGGGTACTGAAAGAACCTGAACCCCATGTGTACTTCCTCAACTTTGGCGAAAGCACGCTGGACCATGAGCTGCGCATGCATGTGCGCGACCTGGGCGACCGCAACCCGGTGCTGGACGAGGTCAACCGCTTTATCAACCGTGAGTTCAAGAAGCAGCACATCAACATCTCGTTCCGGCAGATGGAGATCTACCTGAAAAACCTCCACGGCCAGGAATACAAACTGGTGCCGGCCGAGGATGAGCGCAAGACCATCACCCCGCCCGAGCAGGATGCCCCCGAGCCGCCCGCCGCAAAGGTCGAAGATGCGCCTGAACCCCCGCCGAGCAAACTCGACTAACGAACTGAGCCCCAGCGAAATGCTGGGGCATCCTGCTGGAGATGCCCGGTGAAAGCCCTCGACGAACTGACCTTCGACAACCGCTTCGCACGCCTGGGCGATGCGTTCTCAACCCACGTGCTGCCCGAGCCCCTCGACGAGCCGCGCCTGGTGGTGGCGAGCGACGCCGCCATGGCCCTGCTCGACCTCGACCCGGCCGTGGCCGAAACGCCCGTGTTTGCCGAACTGTTCGGCGGCCATAAACTGTGGGCCGAAGCGCAGCCGCGGGCGATGGTCTATTCCGGGCACCAGTTCGGCGGCTACACCCCGCAACTGGGCGATGGCCGAGGGTTGCTGCTGGGCGAGGTGTATAACCAGGCCGGCGAGCATTGGGACCTGCACCTCAAGGGCGCCGGCATGACGCCTTATTCACGCATGGGCGACGGGCGCGCGGTGTTGCGCTCCTCGATCCGCGAATTCCTCGCCTCCGAAGCCCTCCATGCATTGGGCATCCCCACCAGCCGCGCCTTGTGCGTGATCGGCTCCAGCACGCCGGTGTGGCGTGAAAAGCAGGAACGCGGGGCCATGGTGTTGCGCCTGGCACCCAGCCATATCCGCTTCGGGCACTTCGAATACTTCTACTACACCCAGAAGCCCGAGCAGTTGGCCGAGCTGGCCGAACACGTACTGAACCTGCATTACCCCGAGTGCCGCGAACAGCCTGAGCCGTATCTCGCGATGTTCCGCGAAATCGTCGAGCGCAACGCCGAGATGATCGCCAAATGGCAGGCGTATGGTTTCTGCCACGGCGTCATGAACACCGACAACATGTCGATCCTGGGCATCACTTTCGACTTCGGGCCGTTTGCGTTTCTGGATGATTTCGACGCGCACTTCATCTGCAACCATTCCGATCATGAAGGGCGTTACTCCTTCAGTAATCAGGTGCCGATCGGGCAGTGGAACCTCAGCGCACTGGCCCAGGCGCTCACGCCGTTTATCAGCGTCGACGCACTCAAAGAAGCCCTGGGCCTGTACCTGCCGCTGTACCAGGCGCACTACCTGGACCTGATGCGCCGCCGGTTGGGGCTGACGACCGCCGAAGAAGATGATCAGAAGCTGGTGGAGCACTTACTCAAACTGATGCAGAACAGCGGTGTGGATTACGCCCTGTTCTTCCGGCGTTTGGGCGATGAATCAGCGGCGTTGGCCGTGGCGCGCTTGCGTGACGACTTTGTCGACCTGGCCGGTTTCGATGCCTGGGCCGAGCGATACAAGGCCCGTGTTGCAAGGGACGGGGACGACAGCGAGGCACAGCGCCGCGAACGCATGCATGCCGTGAACCCGCTGTACATCCTGCGCAACTACCTCGCCCAGAACGCTATCGCCGCCGCCGAGTCCGGGGACTACAGCGAAGTGCGGCGCCTGCATGAAGTGCTGACCAAGCCGTTCGAGGAACAAGCGGGTATGGAGCAGTACGCGCAGCGGCCGCCGGATTGGGGCAAGCATCTGGAGATCAGTTGTTCGTCTTGACCGCTTAGATAAAGGTCTCCACGGACACCCCGAAACGCTCGGCCAGCCAACGAATCTGACGCACGTTGAGCTGGCGCTTTCCGCTCAATATCTCCGAGACGACTGACTGTGCCCCAATCCCCGGAAGGTCGCTCTGGGTGAGATTGTGCTCGCGCATCATGTAGCGCAGCACATCGACCCCGCTGGCGACGGGCATTGGGCGGTGTTCACGGTCATAAGCTTCGATCCAGTCACTGAGAATGTCGACCAGGCTCATCAGCGGGCTGTCCTCGTCTTCACCCACGAGGCTCAACAACTCATCCAGACCGCATACCAGTGCGTCGTAGTCCGCCTCGTTTTCCGGCTTGCGCAGCACCGGCGAAACGAACTGCCAGTGTTCTGCCGCTACTTGCATAAGCGCGCTCATCTGTTTTTTTCCTTCCATTTGTCCTTCTCATAGTCGCGGTGGTCCAGCAGGTGCTTGATGTAAACGCGCTGCATTCGATACTGCACCGACGCGATCAACCTCAGCTTGTTACCGCCAATATCAAACACATGAAATTCACCTACCTTGTCCGTGGCGGGAAACATGGCTTTCATTGCAGCGAAGTCCTTGGGGGCGTTGCGCTTGATCACGCGATACCACTGGTCCAAAGCCGTTGCCGAGCGCGGCCATGTTTCCTTTGCTTCCCAGATCCTCTTTTCACTGATGACTCGCATGCAACGTCCCTATCGCATCTTGCTATGGAGGTTAAACCTGATTTCCGACTATCGCAATTTGCTATAGCCGTAAACAGACCAATGGCGCACAACAGCAAGCCTAGACAGACGACTCATTCGGCGCGGAAGAAACTGTGAGCGAATGAGTCTCTGCATCCAGCCTTGATAAATCTCAGCCCCGGCACCAGATACAACCTATTGGCCAGCCCCCAGGAGCCTCCGATGTCTGAACCTCTCGTAATCCCCTGCCCTCATTGCAACGGTCTCAACCGCATCCCCGGCGCACGCCTGGGTGATGCGCCCAAATGCGGCCGTTGCAAGCAGCCAGTGCTGTTGAACAAGCCGTTTGAATTGAAACAGGGCGACTACGCCAGCCAGATCAAGGGCGACCTGCCGTTGCTGGTGGACGTGTGGGCTGACTGGTGCGGGCCGTGCAAGTCGTTTGCGCCGGTATTCGAGCAGGCCGCCGGGCAGCTTGAAGGCAAATGCCGGTTGGCCAAGCTGGACAGCGAGGCCAACCAGCAGTTGTCGGCTCAGCTGGGGATTCGCTCGATTCCAAGTTTGATTCTGTTCAAGAATGGCCGGGAAGTGGCGCGCCAGAGTGGGGCATTCCCATTGCCACAGTTGATGAGTTGGTTGCGTAGTCAGGGCGTGTAAGCCGAACCTTCAGAACAAGGCGGGACAGTGTGGGAGGGGGCTTGCCCCCGATAGCGGTGTAGCAGTGACACATAAGTGCCTGACACTCTGCCATCGGGGGCAAGCCCCCTCCCACATTTTGTCCGTGTTTCAGCCTTGGGACAGTGGGGCTTGGCGGTCCATCATCTGGCTGATCAGCATGACGCCCAGCTCGCTCAGTTGATGGATAGCCAAAGCCACATCGCGGTATTCACCGGTGAGGTCGTTGGATAAATTGAGCAATAAGGTGCGGACCGAGGAGAAGGTTTCGTAACTGTTGATGACCAGCGCTTCGGTGGGGAGGTTGGGTGTAACGGTGAATAAATTCATATTTTCGTTCTCTGCCAGGGCCATCGCCTGCTTGCTACTAAACAAGGGGCGGCAGCTGTACGCAGGTTAGTAGACCGGTAGAACGAAAGCAAAACCCGGCGCACCCGAAGGTGCCCTGCGCACAGCTACCATCGACAGGCAAGAAACGCCATGGTTTGGAGCGGTGCACATGCTTTCGTCTGAGCGGGCTACTAAACCCGATCACTGAACATTCAGCGACCGGCAAACCTTAGAGACGCCCATCCAGACGCACAAGCCGGCGGATTCTGGCGTAGCTGTAGGCAAGGTTACAAGGCCAATCCCCTGCTGCCAGACCGCTCCTACAGCCTTCGTAGGATAAGTCCCAGAAACCCAACTGAAATGCAATCCAAATGTGGGAGGGGGCTTGCCCCCGATTGCGGTATGTCAGCCAGCTTATCTGTAGCTGACACACTGCTATCGGGGGCAAGCCCCCTCCCACATTGGGTCTGTGTAGCCCTTAGGATCAGGCGTTTTCCAGCAGGTTATGCAATTCAACAAACTGCTGCGTCAGCTTGTGCCGTGGGTCCAGGTGAATCAGCGGCTTGCTCTCCTGGTGCGACTCACGCATGCGCACCGAACTGGCCAGGTACACCGGCAGCACCGGCAGCCCTTCGGCAATCATTTCATCGAGTATCTGCTGCGGCAGGCTTGCCCGGGCCTGGAACTGGTTGACCACGATACCTTCCACTTCCAGGCCTTCGTTATGGTCCTCCTTCAATTCTTCGATTTCAGCCAACAGCCCATACAGGGCCTGGCGCGAAAAGCTGTCGCAATCAAAGGGAATCAGCACACGATCAGCGGCGATCAGCGCCGAAACCGCATAAAAATTCAAGGCCGGTGGCGTGTCCAGGTAGATACGGTCGTAGTCCTCGCTCAGCTCATCCAGCAGCTTTCGCAGCTTGTTGATCTTGTGCTTGGCCTCAAGCTTGGGCTGCAGGTCCGCCAGTTCCGGGGTGGCGGTGATGACATGCAGGTTGTCGAAGGGCGTCTCGTAGATATCCACCTTGTTCTTCTTGGAAAACGGCCCGGAAGACAGGGTTTGCTTGAAAAAGTCGGCGATCCCCATGGGAATATCGTCACCGGTCAGCCCGGTGAGGTACTGGGTGGAGTTGCCCTGTGCATCGAGGTCCACCAACAGGGTTCGATAACCTTCGCTGGCGCTGACGGCCGCCAGGTTGCAAGCGATGCTGGACTTGCCCACGCCGCCTTTCTGATTGAACACCACGCGCCGCATGGAAAAACCTCCGCGTATCAATGAATAACCCGAGTGTAGAGCGCAAAAGCGCCGGTTAGCTACCTCGTTCATCCATCCGCTGTGTCTGGCTCACAAATGAATGGGAACGCTGCCACAATCCGGTTCGCCCCTCGGTCGCCGACGATCTGTAAATTCCTCCCACTTATTTGTGAACAATCGTGAACAAATTTTAACCAATATTTGCTAGAACCCCGCAGCACCGGGATAATGCGCGCCATTCGGCCATTGTCCTCTGTCCCGGAATCCGGGGCCATTGGCCGCACATGGAAGCCCGCAGGGGCGGGATAACTTCTCAGTGATCAACTTCAACATCGCCCAATGGCGCGCCTGGGCTCCTGGCCTTGAGAGTGCGGACGACTGGCACGCCTGGTGCCGGGACCCGGTGTTGCTGCCTGTCAGCGACGCGTCTCCCGATGTGTCATTTTTGCCAGCTATGCAGCGCCGCCGCCTGAGCCGACTGGCGCGCATGGCGTTCAGCGTCGGCTGGCCGCTGGCCGAAGGCCTTGACGACCTGCCGCTGGTGTTCATTTCCCGCCACGGCGAAACCCCGCGCACCCTCGACATCCTCAGCGACCTGGCCAACGAGCAGCCACTGTCGCCGACCCAGTTCAGCCTGTCGGTGCATAACGCGGTGATTGGCCTGTGGTCGATCCTGCGCAATGAAACCAGCGAGATGACTGCCCTCGCCGCCGCCGGTGATGGCCTCGAACACGGCGTGCTCGAAGCCGCCGCATTGCTCAACGAAGGCGCCCCGGCCGTGTTGCTGGTGCTGACCGAAGAACAACCGCCCCAGGCGTACGCCAGCTGGATCGCTGACGTGCCCTTCCCCTATGCCCTGGGCCTTTTGCTGACGCCGGGCGACGAGTGGCAACTGGAACTAAACAGCAGCGCTGTCCAACTCACTCAAACCCAGTGGCCTCACGCCCTGAACCTGCTGCGCACTCTGTTGACCGAACAGGGCGCCTGCCAACATGCCTGGAAGAACCGAGTATGGAACTGGCGACGCAAGTCCTGAACGACAAACCACGGCAGGCCTATTACTGGCGCCTGTTCGCCACGGCCGCCAGCTTCTTTGTGTTCGGCGTCGGCGGGCTGTGCCTGCGCTTGCTGGTGTTCCCGCTGCTCAGTTGCCTGCCGGGCGACGCCAGGCAGCATCAACGACGCGCGCGCCACACCATCAGTTGCCTGTTCTGGTTTTTCATTCGCCTGATGAAAGGGCTGGGCATCCTCACGTACAGCGTCGAGGGCGCGGAAAAGCTCGGCCGCCCTGGCCAGATGATCGTCGCCAACCATCCGTCGCTGATCGATGTCGTGTTCCTGATCGGCCTGATGCGCCAGACCAATTGCGTGGTCAAGCAGAGCCTGTTCCAGAACCCGTTCACCCGCGGCCCGGTGCGCGACGCCGGCTACATCAGCAACGATGGCAGCGCCGACATGCTCGATGCCGCCGCCGATGCCCTGCGCGCGGGGCAAACCCTGATCATCTTTCCCGAAGGCACCCGCACCACGCCAGGCAGCGCGCCGGCCTTTCATCGCGGCGGCGCGGCCATTGCACTGCGCGGTGCGACGATCATCACCCCGGTGGTGATCAAGGTCAGCCCGACCACCCTGACCAAGGCCGAGCCCTGGTATCGCATTCCCAAATGCCGATTTCACTTCAGTTTGCGCGTGGGGGCCGATATAGAACCACACGCGTTTGCCGCACTGGGCCCCGCGCCCCAGGCGTCACGCAAGCTCAACGATTACCTGCATCACTATTTCATTAAGGAGCTCGCCGAAGATGAGCGACCAACACCGCCTTGAGCACGACATAAAGACGCTGATCATCGAGGCCCTGGGCCTGGAAGACATCAGCGCCGACGACATCGGCAGCGACCAGACCCTGTTTGGCGAGGGCCTGGGCCTGGATTCGGTCGACGCCCTGGAACTGGGTCTGGCGATTCAGAAAACGTACGGCATCAAGATCGACGCCGACGCCAAGGACACGCGCAATCACTTCACCAACGTGGCCAGCCTTGCGGCATTCGTCACGGCCAGACAGGCAGCTTGAGACCGGACCATGCAAACTCGTGACGATATTTTCAACACCCTGCGCGACGCCTTGGTGGAACTGTTTGAACTGGAGCCCGAGCGCGTCACACTGGACGCCAACCTGTACCAGGACCTGGAAATCGACAGCATCGATGCCGTGGACCTGATCGACCATATCAAGCGCCAGACCGGCAAGAAGATCGCCGCCGAGGAGTTCAAGGCGGTGCGTACCGTCAATGACGTGGTTGAGGCGGTGTACCGTCTGGTCCAACCCGCCGCATGAGCCGGCTGATCGGCCTTGGCCTGTTGCTGGCGGGGCTGCTGTACCCCTTTGCGGTGTATTACGGCACCGAGCATTTTGCGCCATGGCAATTCGGCCTGCTGTTGGGCAGCCTGTGGTTGCTGCGCGCGTTCACTGCTGCACGACGCCCCGGCAGTCGCTGGATGGCGCTGGTGGTGATCGTGTTTTGCCTGGCGCTGGCCTGGTTCGATAACCCGCAATGGCTGCGCTGGTACCCCAGCCTGGTCAGTGGGTTCATGCTGGCACTGTTCGGCCTGAGCCTGAAATACGGGCCGCCTATGGTCGAGCGCCTGGCGCGCATGACTGAGCCGGACCTGCCGTCGAACGCGGTGCTGTATACGCGCCAGGTCACCGTGGTGTGGAGCGTGTTTTTTCTGTGTAATGGCCTGCTCGCTGCCGCCCTCACCTTGTGGGCGCCGCTGAGCTGGTGGACGTTGTACAACGGCTTGATCGCCTACGGGCTGATGGGGCTGTTGTTTGCCGTGGAATGGCTGGTACGACAAAGGGTTCGAGGCCGCGTATGAAAGGTTTGAAACTTGAGCACCTGCTGCTCGAGCCGCAGGAACAACGCCGGGTCACCACTGAGCCGGCGCTCAATCATGCTCAACTGATGGAGCAGTCCCTGCGCCTGGCGGCAGGCTTGCAGGCGCGCGGCATCCAGCGCCTGGCGGTGCACCTGGAAGACGCCGGCGTGCTGGCGATTGCGTTGCTCGGCGCCTGGCGTGCCGGGGTCAGCGTACTGCTCCCCGCCGACCTGCAGCCGCAAACCCGTCAGCGCTGGGATGCCGTCGTCGATGCCTGGCTGACGCAGGCTGCGGACCTTGAGGCGTTGTACCAGACGCCACTGAGCCCTGCCGCCCTTGACCTCGATCGCTGCCAACTGAGCCTGTGCACCTCCGGCTCCAGCGGTGAACCCAAGCGTATCGACAAGTCCCTGCGCCAGCTGGCCAATGAGGTGCAGGCGCTGGAGGCACTGTGGGGCGCCGACCTGAAGGACGCCTGCATCATCGGCAGCGTCGCCACCCAACATATCTACGGGTTGCTGTTCCGCGTGCTGTGGCCACTGTGCGCCGGTCGCACGTTTTTGCGCAGGCAACTGGCATTCCCCGAGGACATGCAGCGCGCCAGTCGCGAACATTCGCAATTCGCCTGGGTGGCCAGCCCGGCGCTGCTCAAGCGCATGGGCGATAACCTCGACTGGCCGGCGCTGAGCCAGGTCTCACGGGTGTTTTCCTCGGGCGGGGCCTTGCCTGTCGAAGCCGCCGGCAGCCTCTATGACCGCTTGCAGCAGTGGCCGACGGAAATCCTCGGCAGCTCGGAAACCGGTGGCATCGCCTGGCGCCAGGGCGCACAACCCTGGCAGCCGTTTGCCGACGTGCACCTGAGCCAGGATGCCGACGGTGCCCTGCGCATTGCTTCGCCCTACCTGCCCGCCGGGCATATCGAACAGACTGCCGACGCCGCGCGCATCCATGCCGATGGCCGCTTCGAACTGCTCGGCCGCCTGGACCGCATCGTCAAGCTGGAAGAAAAACGCATCGCCCTGCCGATGCTCGAACAGGCATTGATCACCCATCCGTGGGTCGCTGAAACCCGCCTGGGCGTGGTGCAGGAAAACCGCGCTTCACTCGGTGCCCTGGTGGTACTGAGCGCAGAGGGCCTGCATGCTCTGCGCAACCAGGGCCGGCGCACGGTGACCCAAACCCTGCGCCAGCACCTGAGCCAGCATTGCGAAACCCTGGCCTTGCCCCGCCGCTGGCGTTTGCTGCGCCAACTGCCGCTCAACAGCCAGGGCAAGCTGCCCCAGGCCGATATCGAGGCGCTGTTGCTGGCCCCCCGCCCCAAGGCGCCGGACGTGCTGGCGCAGGTCGAGACCGACGGCGAATGGACATTGCAACTGGGCGTGCCGCCCGACCTGGCCTATTTCAGCGGGCATTTTCCAGTCACGCCTGTGCTGCCGGGCGTGGTGCAAGTGGAATGGGCGTTCAACCTGGGCCAGCAACTGCTCGACTTGCCGAGTACGTTTGCCGGCATGGAAGTGCTCAAGTTCCAGCAACTGGTGCGTCCCGGTGATCGCATTCAATTACACCTGCGCTTTGACCAAGAGCGCGGCAAGCTGTACTTCGCCTATCGCCACGGGGATGCTGCCTGCTCAAGTGGCCGCATAGTGCTGGAGGCCACGCATGCATAACCCCTGCGCCCTGATCCCGGTGTACAACCACGAAGCCGCCGTGCCCGCCGTGGTCCGCAGCCTGCTGGGCAGCGGCTTGCCTTGCCTGCTGGTGGACGACGGCAGCAGCCCGGCCTGCGCGGCGATACTGGCGCAACTGGCTACCCTCGATAACGTCACCCTGCTGACGCTGCCCCACAACCAGGGCAAGGGCGCCGCCGTCATGGCGGGCTTTCGCGAAGCCGCGCGCCTGGGCTACAGCCACGCCCTGCAAGTGGACGCCGACGGCCAGCATGACCTGCGCGAAGTCGAGACCTTTATCGACACCTCCCGCAGGCACCCCGACGCGATCATCTGCGGCTATCCCGAATACGACGAAAGCGTGCCCAAGGGCCGTCTCTACGCACGCTACCTGACCCACGTGTGGGTATGGATCAACACCTTGTCGTTGCAGATTCGCGACTCGATGTGCGGCTTTCGCGTGTACCCGCTGGCGCCCACGCTGGCGCTGATGGACTCGGCCTACATCGGCACGCGCATGGATTTCGACTCGGACATCCTCGTGCGCCTGGCCTGGCGCAACCAGCCAATGCGCTGGCTGCCGACCCAGGTGCATTACCCCGCCGACGGCCTGTCGCATTTTCGCCTGTTGCACGACAACGTGCGTATCAGCGCCATGCATACGCGACTGTTCTTCGGCATGCTGGTGCGCGCGCCCGCCATCCTGTGGCGTCGGTGGCAGGCATGAGCGGCGGCAGCAAACACTGGGCCGACCGCGAAGAGCGCGGCAGCTTCTGGCTGATGAAACTCACGGCGTTCGCGGCAAAGGTCCTAGGCCGGCGCCTGTTGAGCCCGTTGCTCTACAGCATCGTATTCTACTTCTTCCTGTTCGGCCGCACCGCGCGCCAGAGCGCCTGGCAATACCAGCAACGCCTGGGGCAGTGGAGCGGGCGTGACGAGCTGCTGCCGACCCACGCCAAGGTGTTCGGCCAGTTCATGGCCTTCGCCGACTCCCTGCTCGACAAGCTGGACGTGTGGAACGGCAAGCTGCGCCTGGAGCAGATCGACATCAACGACCCCGCGCAATTGCGCGGCCAGTTGCGGGGAGCGCGCGGGCAGATGCTGGTGGGCGCGCACCTGGGCAACCTGGAAGTGTGCCGCGCGCTGGCGGAGATCGGCGAACAGGTCACCATGAACGTGCTGGTGCACACCAAGCACGCCGAGCGTTTCAATCGCCTGCTGGGTGAAGCCGGTGCGACGCATTTGCGCCTGATCCAGGTCAGCGAGCTGGACCCGGCCACCATGCTGCTGCTCAGCCAGCGCCTGGACGACGGCGAATGGCTGGCCATTGCCGGCGACCGCATCCCGCTGCACGGCGGGCGCACGGTGCGCGTGGACTTCCTCGGGCAGCAGGCCGCATTCCCCCAGGGCCCGTGGCTGCTGGCCGGCCTGCTCAAATGCCCGGTCAACCTGCTGATGTGCCTCAAGCACCAGGGCCGCTATCGCCTGACCATCGAGCCCTTCGCGCCGTTGGTCGAATGGAAGCGCAGCACCCGTGAGCAGGTCATCGCCCAGTGGGCCGCCCGCTACGCCGCACGCCTGGGCCAGTTCTGCCTGCAAGCGCCGCAACAATGGTTCAACTTTTACCCTTTCTGGAAGACCGATGACCACGCCTCTTGAGCCGATAACCTTTGGCGAACGCCCCCTGCGCATCGAAGACGTCCTGGCCCTGGCCAACCGTCAGGTGCCCACTCGATTGCAGGACGATGCCGCGTATCGCCAGCGCATCGCCAAAGGCGCGCAGTTTCTTGATTCGCTGCTGGACAAGGAAGGCGTGATCTACGGCGTGACCACCGGCTACGGCGACTCCTGCGTGGTGGCGGTGCCGCTCGAACACGTCGAGGCGCTGCCGCGTCATCTGTACACCTTCCACGGTTGCGGGCTGGGCAAGTTACTCGACGCCCAAGCCACTCGCGCCGTGCTGGCGGCGCGTTTGCAGTCGCTGTGCCATGGCGTGTCCGGGGTGCGCGTGGAGCTGCTGGAGCGCCTGCATGGATTCCTCGAACACGACGTGCTGCCGCTGATCCCTGAAGAAGGCTCGGTGGGCGCCAGCGGCGATCTGACGCCGCTGTCCTACGTAGCTGCGACGCTCTCCGGCGAGCGAGAAGTGCTGTTTCGTGGCGAGCGCCGCCAAGCCGCCGACGTGCACCGCGAACTGGGCTGGGAACCACTGGTGCTGCGCCCCAAGGAAGCCCTGGCGTTGATGAACGGCACAGCGGTAATGACCGGCATTGCCTGCCTGGCCTTCGCCCGCGCCGACTACCTGCTGCAACTGGCCACGCGCATCACCGCGCTGAATGTGGTGGCGCTGCAAGGCAACCCGGAACACTTCGACGAGCGCCTGTTCGCTGCCAAGCCCCACCCCGGGCAGATGCAGGTCGCCGCCTGGCTGCGCCAGGACCTGGCCATCGATGCACCGACCGCCCCGCTGCACCGCCTGCAGGATCGCTACTCCCTACGCTGCGCGCCCCACGTGCTCGGCGTACTGGCCGACAGCCTGAACTGGCTGCGCGCGTTTATCGAAATCGAACTGAACAGCGCCAACGACAACCCGATCATCGACGCCGAGGAGGAGCGCGTGCTGCACGGCGGGCACTTCTACGGCGGGCACATTGCCTTTGCCATGGACAGCCTCAAGACCCTGGTGGCCAATGTCGCCGACCTGCTCGACCGCCAACTGGCGCTGCTGGTGGACGTGCGTTACAACCACGGCCTGCCGAGCAACCTGTCGGGCGCGCCGGCCGACCGCGCAATGATCAACCATGGCTTCAAGGCCGTGCAGATCGGCACCAGCGCCTGGACCGCCGAAGCGCTGAAGAACACCATGCCGGCCAGCGTGTTCTCGCGCTCGACCGAGTGCCATAACCAGGACAAGGTCAGCATGGGCACCATCGCCGCCCGCGATGCGATCCGCGTGCTCGAGCTGACCGAACAGGTCGCCGCCGCCACCTTGCTCGCCGCCAACCAGGGCGTGTGGCTGCGTGCCCAGGCTGAAGAGGCACGAGCGCTGCCGCCGGCACTGGCTGCGATGCACGAAGAACTGGCCAGGGACTTCCCGCCGGTCATCGAAGACCGCGCCCTGGAAGGCGAACTGCGCCTGTGCCTGCAACGCATCGCCGAGCAACACTGGAGGCTGCATGCGTAGCCCCGGCGTGTTGCACTGCGACACTCAGATCCTCGTGCCGTTTTTCGATATCGACACCATGCATGTGGTGTGGCACGGGCATTACGTGAAGTACCTGGAAGTGGCGCGCTGCGCGTTGCTGGACAAGATCGGCCATAACTACGCCGCGATGCTCGACGCCGGCTATGCCTGGCCGGTGATCGATATGCAGCTGCGCTACGTGCGCGGCGCCACCTTCGGCCAGACCCTCAACGTGCGCGCCAGCCTGGTGGAGTGGGAGAACCGCTTGAAGATCAATTACCTGATTACCGACCTGGCCAGCGGCGAACGCCTGACCCGCGCCAGCACCGTGCAGGTCGCGGTAGAAATCGCCAGCCGCGAAATGCAGCTTGCCTCCCCGACAATATTCACCAACGCCGTCGAAAGGGCCTTGAAATGAGATCCCATGTGGGAGGGGGCTTGCCCCCGATGGACGTCAACGATAACGCAGGTCGCCTGTCACTGCGCAGTGCTCTCAGGTCCTTCGCGAGCAAGCTCGCTCCTACAGTGGCCGCCGCATTGCTGAGCTTCAACGCCCACGCCTTCGACCTGCAGCAACTCAGCGCTCAACTGGCCAAACCCAGCGTGATCCACGGCAACTTCACCCAGGAAAAACACCTGCGCGCCCTGCCCCAGCCGCTGGTCAGCCAAGGCACCTTCGTGCTCGCCAAGGACCACGGCCTGTTGTGGTTGCTGAAAACTCCGCTGCAGCAGGACTACCGCATCAGCGCCCAGGGCATCGCCCGGCGCGACGCCAACGGCTGGCAACTGCTGCCGAACAAGAGTGCCGGCGCCGAGCAGAATCGCCTGTTCCTCGCCGTGCTCCAGGGCGACAGCAGCGGCTTGCAGCGTGACTTCGACCTGCAACTGCAAGGCCAGGCCCAGCAGTGGAAGCTCACGCTGATCCCACGCTCACTGCTGCTCAAGCAGGTATTCACCCAAATCAATATCGACGGCGGCGCGCTGGTGAAGACCATCGAGCTGCTGGAAACCCAGGGCGACAGCACCGTACTGCGCATGCAGGACAGCACCGCCGACCAGCCATTGAGCGATGCGGAGCAGCACGACTTTGCCCAGTGAGCGCCTGCTGCCACGCCTGTTCCTGATCCTGCTGGTGGCGGTATTGGCCCTGGCCGGCTGGCAGTGGCGCCAGGGTGCGCCGCTGTCGGCCAACCTGATGGAACTGGTGCCCGGCAGTACGCCGGACGCTCTGGAGCTGCAAGCCGAGCAGCGCATGCAGGAACCACTGAACCGCGAGATGCTGGTGCTGGTGGGGCATGCCGACCGCCAGCAAGCGCTGGCCATGGCGCAGCAACTGGCCGAGCGCTGGCAGGCCAGCGGTCTGTTCGAAAAGGTGCAGTGGAACCTGCAGGCCGACTTGCCGGCGCTGCGCGAGCAACTGCTGCGCGGCCGACTGGCGATGCTGTCGGCCAGGGACCGCGAGCAACTGATCGAACAGCCTGACGCGTTCATCCAGCAGCGCGTGCAGTCGTTGTTCGACCCCTTTACCGGCTTCAGCCTGGTGCCGAGCCAGGACGACTGGCTGGGCCTGACCGGGCGCATCCAGAACAGCCAGCCGCAACACGGCGCGGTCCAGCTGGATATCGGCAGCGGCGCGTTGATTGCCGACGCCGACGGCAAAAGCTGGGTGCTCCTGCGGGCGCGCACCACCGGCAATGCATTCGACATGAAACTGCCGCTGCAAGTGGCGGATCTGCTCCAGGCCAGCCGCGCCCAGGCCGGCGCGCAAGGCGTGCAGCTGCTCGCCGCCAGCGGCTTGCTCTATGCGGCCAACGGGCAGCAGCAAGCCACGCGGGAGATCACCTGGGTCGGCGGCGGCGCAACCCTGGGCATCCTGATATTGCTGCTGCTGGCGTTCCGGCGCTGGCGGGTGCTGCTGGCGTTCGTGCCGGTGGTGGTCGGCATGCTGTTTGGCGCAGTCGCCTGTGTGGCGCTGTTCGGCCATATGCATGTGATGACCCTGGTGCTGGGCTCAAGCCTGATCGGCGTGGCGGTGGATTACCCGCTGCACTACCTGTCCAAAAGCTGGAGCCTGCAGCCATGGCGCAGTTGGCCGGCATTGCGCCTGACCCTGCCGGGGCTGAGCCTGAGCCTGGCCACCAGCTGCATCGGCTACCTGGCGCTGGCCTGGACGCCGTTCCCGGCGCTGACGCAAATCGCGGTGTTCTCGGCAGCCGGTCTGGTCGGCGCTTATCTGTGCGCCGTGTGCCTGCTGCCCGCGCTGCTCAGCGGTGTCGACCTGCGCCCGGCGCAATGGCCGCTGCGCATCGCCGAACGCTTGTGGCAGTGGCGGGCGGCATTGATCAAACGCGTGCCCGGCGCGGTGTTGCTGGTGTGGGTGCTGTTGTTCTGCGCCGGTGGCCTGTGGCACTTGAACAGTAAAAACGATATCCGCCAGTGGATCGGCGCGCCGCCGCAATTGCTCGAGCAAGCCCAGGCCGTGGCGCGCATTACCGGGTTCCAGCCCACCAGTCAGTTCTTCCTGGTGCGGGCCGACAATCAGCAGCAGTTACTGGAACGCCAGGCCGCCCTGGGCCAGCGCCTGGATCAACTGGTGAATATGGACAAGCTCCAGGGTTACCTGGCGTTGAATCAACTGGTCAACCTGCCCGCCGAGCAGCAGCAACTGCGCGACGCGCTCAATACCCTCGCGCAGCATTGGCAACCGTTGCTGGACCTTGGCGTCCCCGCCGCCGCGTTGCAAGCTGAAGTCGCGCAACTGCAGGCGCTGCCCAGCGAAGACATCGACGCCGCGCTCAAAGGCCCCCTGGCCGAGCCATGGCGCATGCTGTGGCTGGGCCCGGTAGACGGCGGCGTGGCGGCGATGGTCAGCCTGCAGGGCCTGAACAACCCAGCGTTGCTGCGGGTGCAGGCGGTGGATTTGCCCGGCGTACAACTGGTGGATCGCCTGGGTGATTTGAACCGCGTGTTTGCCGACACTCAAATCAGCGCGGCCGAATTGAAATTGCTGTCCTGTGGGCTGATCGTGCTGCTGTTGATGCTGCCCTTCGGCTTCACCGGCGCCGTGCGCATCGTCGCGCTGCCGTTGCTGGCGGCGCTGTGCAGCCTGGCCAGCCTCGGTTGGCTGGGCCAGCCGCTGACCCTGTTCAGTCTGTTCGGCCTGCTGCTGGTCACGGCCATCAGCGTCGACTACGCGATCCTGATGCGCGAGCAGATCGGCGGGGCCGCCGTCAGCCTGCTGGGAACCTTGCTGGCCGCGCTGACCACTTGGTTATCGTTCGGCCTGCTGGCCGTCTCCAGTACCCCGGCGGTGAGCAATTTCGGCCTGTCGGTCAGCCTCGGCCTGGCCTTCAGCTTTATGCTGGCGCCCTGGGCCGGGCAACAAAAACACGCCTTATGAATGTGAATATCGCCAAAGCGGCAAGGAGCCTTCGTGCCCACAGTTGAAATGGAACGTCGCCAGGTAGTGGTGATCGGTGCCGGGCCATCCGGGGCCATCGCGGCCGCGCTGCTCAAGCGTAAAGGGCATGATGTATTGATTATCGAGCGCCAGTATTTTCCGCGTTTCTCGATTGGCGAAAGCCTGCTGTCGCACTGCATCGACTTTATCGAAGAAGCCGGCATGCTCGAGGCCGTGCAGGCTGCCGGCTTTCAACTGAAAACCGGTGCCGCGTTCGCCTGGGGCGAGCGCTACAGTGCGTTCGATTTCGGTGACACCTTCAGCCACGGCAAACCGACCACCTTCCAGGTGCAGCGTGCCGAGTTCGACAAGCTGCTGGCCGATCAGGCGGCGTTGCAGGGTGTGGAAATCCGCTACGGCGAAAGCATCGTCGGCGTGGATTTTTCCGGCGAGAATCGCTACCTGCACGTACGCCGCGAAAATGGCAGCGAGTACCACCTCAAGACCACCTTCGTGCTGGATGCCAGTGGCTATGGCCGCGTGCTGCCGCGCCTGCTGGACCTTGAAGCGCCGTCCGGTTTCCCGATGCGCCAGGCCGTGTTCACCCACATCGAAGACCACATCGAACACCCAGGCTTCGACCGTACCAAGATTCTGATAACCACCCATCCCGAGCAGCGCGATATCTGGTTCTGGACCATCCCGTTCAGCAACGGCCGATGCTCGGTGGGCGTGGTCGCGGCCAAGGAGCATTTCGACGGCCGCGATCACGATCTCGACGCCTGCCTGCGCAGCTTTATCGAGCAAACCCCAAGCCTGTCCGGCGTATTGCAGAACGCCGTGTGGGACACCCCGGCGCGCAGCATCGGCGGTTATTCGGCCAACGTCAAAACCCTGCACGGCCCGGGCTTTGCGCTGCTGGGCAACGCGGCGGAATTTCTCGACCCGGTGTTCTCCTCCGGCGTGACCATCGCCATGCGTTCGGCGAGCATGGCCGCCGGCGTGCTGCATCGCCAACTGCAAGGCGAAGCGGTGGACTGGCAAACCGAGTTTGCCGAACCGCTCAAGCGCGGCGTCGACACCTTCCGCTGCTACGTCGAGGGCTGGTACGCCGGGACGTTCCAGGACGTTATTTTCCACGCCGACAGTTCACCGCAGATTCGCCGCATGATCAGTTCGATCCTCG
This sequence comes from Pseudomonas fluorescens, assembly GCF_002837185.1. GTDB lineage: Bacteria > Pseudomonadota > Gammaproteobacteria > Pseudomonadales > Pseudomonadaceae > Aquipseudomonas > Aquipseudomonas fluorescens_AM. Next base: position 228,740 of record NZ_KZ477988.1, read on the forward strand.
CCGGCTACGCCTGGGATGAACGCAACCCGTTTGTCAGCGAGCCCAAGCGGCGCCTGCGGATGTTGTCGCAAATCTGTGCGAGTGAGCCGGTATGAGCAGCCCTGTCGTTGAAAAAAACTACCTGAGTAAAAACTACGTCGAAGAAACCCGCTTCGGCTTCTGGTTCCTGCGCAGCCACACCTGGCAGCATCATGTGTTGCGCGTGGCGATCAATGACCTGCGCAGCCTGTTCAGCGACCCACTGCCGGTGGCGCCGGTATTGCTCGACGCCGGCTGCGGCCAGGGTAAATCGTTCAAGTTGCTGCAGCAGGTATTTGCGCCCGCGCGCCTGATCGGTCTGGATGCGGACCCTCACAGCCTGGCACTGAGCCGCGAGGAAGCCGCGCGACAGGGCCTGGCCGTGGAGTTGATCGGCAGCGACTGCGCCACCCTCGAGGTACCCGACGCCAGCGTCGATATTGTGTTTTGCCACCAGACCTTTCACCACCTGGTCGAGCAGCATCGCGCCCTCAAGGAGTTCTATCGGGTCCTCAAGCCGGGCGGTTATTTGCTGTTTGCCGAGTCCACCGAAGCCTATATCGACACCTGGGTGATTCGCTGGCTGTTCCGTCACCCGATGCATGTGCAGAAAAGCGCCGAGCAATACCTGGACATGCTGCGCGAGCAGGGCTTTGAATTCGGCGCGCAGAACGTCTCGTACCCCTATCTGTGGTGGAGCCGCTCCAGCGATTTCGGCCTGCTGGAACGTTGGGGCCTGCGCAAGGCGCCGCCGGTGGGCCAGCGCGAGGAAACCCTGGTCAACTGCGTGGCGCGCAAGCCGTCAGAGGCCGCGCGTTCATGATCCGCGGGTTGCTGATGAGTTGCCTGTTGCTGCTCGGCGCGTGCGCCAGCCAGGCGCCCTTGCCGCACACCCTCCCGGCCCTGAACTTGCCGATGCAGCTGCATGTGCAACGCCTGGAGGGCGACCGCAGCCAGGATTGGCTGCTGGTGATCCAGCGTGAAGGCGCGGCGATTCGCTGGTCGATGATGGACCCGTTGGGCATTCCCCAGGCCCGGCAGAAGTTGATCGACGGCAAGTGGCAGGCCGATGGCTTGCTGCCGCCCAATCCCCAGGCCCGAACGCTGTTCGCCGCGCTGTTGTTTGCCCTGGCCTCGGCGGATGACCTGCGTGCGCTGTATCCTGCGGCCCAGGCCATGGACCTTACGCGAACGCTGCCGGGCCATTGGCAAATCGTCTATCAGTCTTCAGAGGTGTTCAGCGTGAACATGGCGGGCCAACCGTTGAGCTATCGCATTACCCCGCTGGGCGTGGGCAAATGAGCGCCTACCTCAACGCCCTCGGCGTGATCTGTGCCCTTGGTCGCGGCCAGGCCGAGGTCAGCCGCCGCCTGTTTGCCGGCGACTGTGGCGGCATGCGCGCCGAGAGCGGCTGGGTGCCCGAGCGCGTGGTGCCGGTCGCGGCCGTGCGCGGCGAGCTGGCGCCCCTTCCGGCACAGTTGGGCCAGCAGAGCAGCCGCAATAATCAGTTGCTGCTGGAAGCGGCGTTGCAGATCGAAGGCTCGATCCGCCAGGCGATCCACACCTACGGCCCCTCACGGGTTGGCGTTGTGCTGGGCACCAGCACGTCGGGCATCGACGAGGCCAGTCGCGGCATTGCCCACTACCTGCGCGATAACGCCTTTCCTGGCGACTACGACTACCAGCAGCAGGAACTCAGCGCCCCGGCGAATTTCCTCGCCGACTGGCTGCAATTGAGCGGCCCGGCCTATGTGATTTCCACCGCCTGCACCTCCAGCGCCCGCGCGTTGATGAGCGCCCGGCGCCTGCTCGACCTGGGCCTGTGCGATGCGGTGATCTGCGGGGGCGTCGACAGCTTGTGCAGGCTGACGCTGAACGGCTTTACCGCACTGGAAGCGGTGTCTGCCGAGCGCTGCAATCCGTTCTCGGTGAACCGCAACGGCATCAATATCGGCGAAGCGGCGGTGGTGTTCGTGATGAGCCGCGAGGCGGCACCGGTCGCCCTGCTGGGCTGCGGCGCCAGCAGCGACGCGCACCATATCTCCGCACCCGAGCCCACCGGCAAAGGGGCGTTGCAGGCGATGCGCAAGGCCCTGGCCAACGCCGAACTCGCGCCCGAGCAGATCGGCTACCTGAACCTGCACGGCACCGCCACCCAGCACAACGACGCCATGGAAAGCCTCGCGGTCGCTTGCCTGTTTCCGGGCGGGGTGGCCTGTTCGTCGACCAAACCCATGAGCGGCCACACCCTCGGCGCGGCGGGCGCACTGGAAGCGGCGTTCTGCTGGTTGAGCCTGACGCACGGCCGCGTCCCTCCCCATGTGTGGGACGGTCACGTCGACCCGGCGCTGCCCGCCTTGCAGTGGGCACACAAGGGCGACACCTTGAAAAAACCTTATTTGATGAGCAACTCGTTTGCCTTTGGCGGCAACAACGTCAGCCTGATTATTGGAGAGGCCCCATGATCGCTTGGCCACTCGCCGAACTGCTGCCCCATGCGGGCGACATGATCCTGATCGACCAGGTGCTGTCGTTCGATGAAGAGCAGGTGCACACCCGTCTCACCGTCAAGCCCGGCGGCCTGTTCAGCCAGGCTGACGGCAGCCTGCCGGCCTGGGTCGGTATCGAGCTGATGGCGCAAAGCGTCGCCGCCTATGCCGGATGCCGCGCGCGCCAGCAAGGCCTGGCGGTGGAGCTGGGTTTCCTGTTGGGCACGCGTAAATTCGAATGCAACGTGGCGCACTTTCCCGCTGGCGCCGAGCTGAATATCCACGGCCTGCGCTCGCTGGAGGACGACAATGGCATGGGGGTGTTCGAATGCCACCTCACCGGCGACGGCATCCAGGCCAGCGCACGCTTGAACGTATTTCGACCGCCCCAGGCGGCCAATTATTTAGATGAATCGAAGGACGAAACGCCATGACTGAATCCGTACTGGTCACCGGCTCCAGCCGTGGCATCGGCCGCGCCATTGCCCTGCGCCTGGCCCAGGCCGGGCATGACATCGTGCTGCATTGCCGCAACGGCCGTGCCGAAGCCGACGCGGTACAGCTCGAGATCGAGGCCCTGGGCCGCCAGGCGCGGGTGCTGCAATTCGATGTCGCCGATCGCGCGGCGTGCAAGCAGATCCTGGAGGCCGACGTTGAGCAACATGGCGCCTATTACGGCGTGGTGCTCAATGCCGGCCTGACCCGCGACGGCGCGTTCCCGGCGCTCTCGGAGGACGACTGGGACGTCGTGATGCGCACCAACCTCGACGGGTTCTACAACGTGCTGCACCCGGTGATGATGCCGATGATCCGTCGTCGCGCGGCCGGGCGCATCGTGTGCATCACCTCGGTGTCCGGGCTGATCGGCAACCGTGGGCAGGTCAACTACAGCGCCTCCAAGGCCGGGTTGATCGGCGCGGCCAAGGCGCTGGCCATCGAGCTGGGCAAGCGCAAGATCACCGTCAACTGTGTGGCACCGGGTTTGATCGACACCGCCATGCTGGACGAAAACGTGCCGGTGGAAGAACTGATGAAAATGATCCCGGCACAGCGCATGGGCACTCCGGAAGAAGTGGCCGGCGCGGTGAACTTCCTGATGTCGGCCGAGGCGGGCTATATCACGCGCCAGGTGTTGGCCGTGAATGGGGGCCTGTGCTGATGAAACGCGTTGTCGTCACCGGCATGGCCGGCATGACCTCCCTGGGCAGCGACTGGGACACCATCGCGGCCAACTTTCGCGCCAACCGCAGTGGCATCCGGCGCATGGATGAATGGGACCGTTTCACCGAATTGAATACGCGCCTGGCCGGGCCGATTGACGATTTCGTGGTGCCCGCGCACTGGACCCGCAAGCAGCTGCGCAGCATGGGCCGCGTCTCGCGCCTGGCGGTGTGGGCGGCGGAGCAGGCGTTGCAGGACGCCGGCTTGCTTGGCGATGCGTCGATCAAGGACGGGCGCATGGGCGTGGCGTGTGGCTCGTCCACCGGCAGCACCGATGAGATCAAGGCGTTCGGCAATATGCTGCTGAACTCGGTGGCCGAGGGGCTGAATGCCAACTCTTACGTGCGCATGATGCCGCACACCACGGCGGCAAATATCAGCATCTTCTTTGGCCTGACCGGGCGCTTGATCCCCACCTCCAGCGCTTGCACCAGCGGCAGCCAGGGCATCGGTTATGCCTATGAGGCCATCAAGTTCGGCCGCCTGCCGTTGATGCTTGCCGGCGGCGCTGAAGAGCTGTGCCCCACCGAGGCCATGGTGTTCGACGCGCTCTACGCCACCAGCCTGAAAAACGACGCGCCGCAAACCAGCCCGCGCCCCTACGACAGCGGCCGCGATGGCCTGGTGATCGGCGAAGGCGGCGGCATGCTGGTGCTGGAAGCGTTGGAACACGCGCTGGCACGGGGTGCGCATATCCATGCCGAGATCGTCGGTTTCGGCAGCAATGCCGACGGCCAGCACACCACCCGCCCGGAACAGAAAACCATGCGCCGCGCCATGGAGCTGGCGCTGGAAGACGCCGGGCTTGAACCGGCCGCCATCGGCTATGTAAATGGTCACGGCACCGCCACCGACCAGGGCGACATCGCCGAGACCCTGGCCACCAGCAGCCTGTTCGGCAGCCGCATGCCCATCAGTTCGCAGAAGAGTTTCCTGGGCCACACCCTGGGCGCGTGCGGGGCGCTGGAGTCGTGGTTCAGCATCGAGATGATGAACCGCGACCAGTACGTGCACACCTTCAACCTGGACTCGGTCGACCCGCAATGCGGTGAGCTGGACTACCTGCAAGGTGGCTTTCGCCAGATGCACAACGACTACGTGATGAACAACAACTTTGCCTTTGGCGGCGTCAACACTTCGCTGATCTTTCGCCGCTGGTCCTGACTTTTTAATCGATTGGAGAAAACGGAATGTCTTCCCTGCTACGCGCCACCCTGATCGCCCTGGCCCTGTTGACCACTGCCGGGTGCACCAGTAAACCGGTGCTCAACACCCAGCACGAGCTGCCGGCCACGACCCAGCTCAGCGAAGAAAAAATGAAACAGGTGATCGTCGCCGCCCTGCAAAAACGCGAGTGGACGGTACAACGCCTGAGCCCGCAGCTGGTGCAGGCCGACATCACCGTACGCGGCCAGTTCTATGCGGCCATCGACATCCGCTACACCCGCAACAGCTACGCCATCAGCTATCGCGACAGCCGCGAACTGGGCTACAAGGACGGCAAGATCCATCGCAACTACAACCGTTGGGTGAGCATGCTGGATCGGGATATCTTGGCGGGGTTGCGCTCGGCGGGAATGCAATAAAGCCAAATGTGGTAGGGGGCTTGCTCCCGATAGCAGTTTTTCAGTCTCAGCACCTCTAACTGAACCACCGCTATCGGGAGCAAGCCCCCCCCCCACATGAAATATGCCTTGTTCTGAAGGGCGTTATTCCAACCCCCTACGCGTCAACAACGCCACAAACCCCTTCGCCATCGGCGTTTGCACGCCTTTGCGCTGCACCAGCCATACCGCGGTCACCGCTTCCGGGTCCAGCAACGTGCGATACACCACGCCATCGATCCGTATCCGTTGATACGACGCAGGCAATACCGATACGCCCAATCCCGCCGCCACCAGACCGATGATGGTCATCGCCTCCCCCGCCTCCTGGGCGACATGCGGGCTGAAGCCGGCGTCACGGCACAGGCTGAGCAGCTGCGCATAGAGACCGCTGCCGTAGGTACGCGGGAAAAACACGAAGGGTTCTTCTGCCAATTGCGCCAGGTGCAAGCCGCGCTCGCTGCCCTGCGCCAAGGGGTGTCCGGCGCTCAATACGGCCACCAATGGCTCGCGCATCAATTCGATCACGCTCAGTGAGTCCGGCAACGGCAGAGGCCGCATCAGCCCCACCTGAATCGACTCATCCAGCAGCGACTCGGCCACCTGGGTGCTGCTCATCTCTTGCAGGTTGAGGTGCACGGCCGGGAAAGCCTGGCGAAACGCAAAGATCGCCTGGGGAATGCTGGAATTGAACGGCGCGGAAGACGTGAAGCCGATCTTCAGTTCGCCGAGTTCGCCCAACTGTGCCCTGCGCGCCACATCCGCCGCCTTGTCGACCTGGGCCAGCACCAGCCGTGCCTCTTGCAGGAACAGGCGCCCGGCCTCGCTCAGCTCGACCCGACGATTGGTACGCTCAAATAACCGCGCCCCCACCTCTTGCTCCAATGCCTGGATCTGCTGGCTCAACGGCGGTTGCGAAATGCCCAGCACTTGCGCGGCGCGGCCAAAATGCAGTTCTTCGGCGACGGCAATGAAGTACCGCAGGTGACGTAATTCCATGCACACCTCATTAGGTCGTAAAACCTATTAAACAGGTCGAACAATATATTGGAAAGAATCATTAGCCAGCTATATTCTTTTTCGCATTGTCAGTCCTGGCAGACTTTCCTCCCCGAGGTCCCCCGTGAATCCTGCTGTTGCTCCACTTGCCCAACGCACCCCGCCCTCAGCCCTCGATGATGTGGTTGCGCAGCTTAATGACGAGTACATCGAAAAAGGCACGCCGATGTTCATGCGCACGGTGCTGGCGCTGTTCTCCGGCGGGTTCGCCACCTTTGCCCTGTTGTATTGCGTGCAGCCGATGATGCCGGCGCTGTCCCACGAATTTGCCATCAATGCCGCGCAAAGCAGTCTGATCCTGTCGGTCGCCACGGCGATGCTTGCCTGCGGCCTGCTGATCACCGGGCCGATTTCCGACCGGCTGGGACGCAAACCGGTGATGGTCGCTGCGCTGTTCTGTGCAGCGCTGGCCACCATCGCCAGCGGCTTGATGCCGAGCTGGGAAGGCATCCTGCTCATGCGTGCGCTGGTGGGCTTGTCCTTGAGCGGCCTGGCCGCCGTGGCGATGACCTACCTGAGCGAAGAGATCCATCCGCAGCACATCGGCCTGGCCATGGGCCTGTACATCGGCGGCAATGCGATTGGTGGTATGAGCGGTCGGTTGATCATCGGGGTATTGATCGACTTCGTCAGTTGGCACACCGCCATGCTGATCATCGGCGGCCTCGCGCTGATCGCCGCGACGGTGTTCTGGAAAATCCTTCCCGAATCGCGCAACTTCCGCGCCAGCAGCCTCAAGCCGCGCAACCTGCTGGATGGCTTCGTAATGCACTTCAAGGACGCGGGCCTGCCGTGGTTGTTCCTTGAAGCATTCCTGTTGATGGGTGCGTTTGTAACGATGTTCAACTACATCGGCTATCGCCTGCTGGCCGATCCGTATGACCTCAGCCAGGCCGTGGTCGGCCTGCTGTCGCTGGTGTATCTGTCAGGCATCTACAGCTCGGCGAAAATTGGCTCTCTGGCCGACCGCCTGGGCCGCCGTCGCGTGCTGTGGGGCACCATTGTGCTGATGCTCGCCGGCATCACCCTGACGCTGTTCACCCCACTATGGCTGGTGGTGCCGGGCATGCTGATCTTTACCTTCGGCTTCTTCGGCGCGCATTCGGTAGCCAGCAGTTGGATCGGCCGGCGTGCGGTGAGGGCCAAGGGACAGGCGTCGTCGCTGTATCTGTTTTGCTATTACGCAGGGTCGAGCATTGCCGGGACGGCGGGCGGGTTCTTCTGGCACTTGGGCGGATGGAACGGGATTGGCGGGTTTATCGTCGCGCTGCTGATTGGCGCGTTGCTGGTGGCCCTGAAGCTGGCGAAGTTGCCGCCGTTGGGGCAGGTCTGAAGGTTTCTGGCTTTTAATGTGGGAGGGGGCTTGCCCCCTCCCACATTTTGCACTGTGTTTTATTCGTGGTATTGCGCCGACAGTTCATGCACCGCGCGCAGGAACGCACCCGCATGCTCCGGGTTCACTTCCGGCGTAATGCCATGGCCGAGGTTGAACACGTGGCCGGTGCCCTTGCCGTAGCTGGCGAGGATGCGGCCGACTTCGGTGCGGATCGCTTCCGGCTTGGCGTACAGCACGGTGGGGTCCATGTTGCCTTGCAGTGCAACTTGACCGCCAACGCGACGGCGGGCTTCGCCGATATCGCAGGTCCAGTCCAGGCCCAATGCATCGGCGCCCGCGTCGGCGATGCTTTCCAGCCACAGGCCGCCGCCCTTGGTGAACAGGATGACCGGCACTTTGCGGCCTTCGTGTTCGCGGATCAGGCCGCTGACGATCTTGCGCATGTAGGCCAGGGAGAATTCCTGGTAGGCCGCCGCCGACAGGTTGCCGCCCCAGGTGTCGAAAATCTGCACGGCTTGGGCGCCGGCCATGATCTGGCCGTTGAGGTAGGCGGTGACCGACTGCGCCAGCTTGTCCAGCAACAGGTGCATGGCTTGCGGGTTGTCGTAGAGCATGGCCTTGGTCTTGCGGAAGTCTTTCGACGAGCCGCCTTCGACCATGTAGGTCGCCAGGGTCCACGGGCTGCCGGAGAAGCCGATCAGCGGTACGCGGCCATTAAGCTCGCGGCGAATGGTGCTGACGGCATCCATCACATAGCCAAGGTCTTTGTGCGGATCAGGAATCGGCAGGGCTTCGATGTCGGCCAGGGTACTGACGACTTTCTTGAAACGCGGGCCTTCGCCGGTTTCAAAGTACAGGCCTTGGCCCATGGCATCGGGGATGGTGAGGATGTCGGAGAAGAGAATGGCCGCGTCCAGCTGTGGGTAGCGGTCCAGCGGCTGCATCGTGACTTCGCAGGCGAACGCAGGATTCATGCACAGGCTCATGAAGTCGCCGGCCTTGGCGCGACTGGCGCGGTATTCCGGCAGGTAGCGACCGGCCTGACGCATCATCCACACGGGCGTGACGTCTACGGGTTGCTTGAGCAGGGCACGAAGGAAACGGTCGTTCTTGAGGGCAGTCATGTCGGCATCCGCAAAAAAAGTGCGGGCATTTTCTCAGAGCCAGACGCAAAAGGCACGGAATGCGCCGTGCCTTTTGTCTATCGGGTCAATTTGTCGCGGTGATTGGACGTCGCACCTGAGCCTCTTCGCTGCAATGAGTTGAAACTAAGCGTCACATTTGCTCGCACTCTTGCAACGTCGACTTAACAGCAAATTAACCGCCCATTCCTAGCATCCATGCCTCTTCATGGAGGCGTGTCGATGAATAGAAAACTGCGTTTCGCATCAGGTTCACTGGTGTTGGCGATTGCTGTGAGCGGCTGCACTCCGGCATCCGAGCCGCAGGCATCCGCCCCCGTAAAGGTGAGCACCGAAACCCTGGAAGCCAAACCCCTGCCTATCAGCAGCGAGCTCAGTGGGCGCATTGCGGCACCCCGAACCGCTCAGGTAAACGCACGGGTGGCTGGGGTGGTGCTCAACAGTGTGTTCGAGCAAGGTAGTGACGTGAAACAGGGCGACGTCCTGTTCTACATCGACCCGGCGCCGCTCCAGGCTGACCTGGACAGCGCGCTGGCAGGGCTGAAAAGGTCCCAAGCCGATGCTCTACGGGCGCGTCAGCAGGAACAGCGTTACCGCCAGTTGATTGCGGGCAATGCGATCAGTGCCCAGGAATATGACAACGCGCGCGCGGCTGCCCGGCAGGCTGAGGCTGACGTCGCGGCCAATGAGGCCATGGTGCAACGCGCTCGTCTTAACTTGGGTTACGCCACCGTTACCGCGCCTATTTCCGGCCGCATCGGGCGTGCACTGGTGACCGAAGGCGCCTTGGTCGGACAGAACGAGTCGACCCCGCTGGCGCTGATCCAGCAACTGGACCCGGTCCATGTCGACCTCACGCAATCGACCCGTGAACACAACGAGCTGCGCCGCGCATTGCGCTCCGGCCAGTTGCAGCAACTGAGCCAGGGCCAGGCCAAAGCCACCTTGCTCCAGGACGACGGCAGCGCGTACCCGTTGCCCGGCAAGCTGCTGTTCAGCGACATCGCCGTAGACCCCGGCACCGGCCAGATCATCCTGCGCAGCGAATTTCCCAACCCCGACCTCGACTTGCTGCCCGGCAGCTTTGTGCGTGTGCGGCTGGAGCACGCCATCGATCAACGAGGGATCAGCGTGCCGCAGCGCGCCATCCTGCGCAACAGCGCAGGGTTGGCCCAGGTGCTGCTGGTGGATGACGAGCTGCGCGTGAGCCTGAAAACCGTGCAACTGGGCGCGGCGTACCAGAACCGCTGGGTCGTCACCGACGGCCTCACCGCTGGCGACCGCATCATCATCGAAGGCCTGCAGCATGCCCGCCCAGGCGAACACGTGGTGCTCGACAACGCCGCTCTTCCACTCGACCAGGCCATTGGTCAGTCAGCAGGACGCTAGCTTATGCCGCAGTTCTTTATCGACCGCCCAGTGTTCGCTTGGGTGATTGCCCTGTTTATCGTGCTGGCCGGTGTGTTGGCGATTTCGCAGTTGCCCGTGGCGCAATACCCCAACATCGCGCCGCCTAAAATCGAAGTCGTCGCCAACTACCCCGGCGCTTCGGCGCAGGCCATGGACCAAAGTGTCGTCAGCCTGATCGAAGAAGAGCTCAGCGGGGCTGATCACCTGCTGTACTTCGAATCGCGCAGCAGCCAAGGTTCGGCCACGATCACCGCGACCTTCAAACCCGGCACTAACCCTGAGCTGGCACAAGTCGACGTGCTCAATCGCTTGAAGGTCATCGAGTCACGCCTGCCGCAAGCGGTGATAGAACAGGGCTTGCGCGTGGAGAAAGTTTCCACGGGGTTCCTGCTGTTTATCTCGCTGATTGGCACCAGCGATGACGTCGACAACGTTTCCCTCAGCGATTACCTGGCGCGTAACGTGGTCAATGAGATCAAACGTTTGGACGGCGTCGGCAAGGTGCAGATGTTCGGCTCCGAGCGGGCCATGCGTATTTGGGTCGACCCGCAAAAACTGATCGCCTTCAACCTGACAGTGGCTGACGTAAATGCCGCGATCGTCGCGCAGAACGCCCTGATAGCAGCCGGCAGCCTCGGCGAATTGCCGGTTGCCGGCAGCCAGGAAATCACCGCGAGCATTCTGGTAGAAGGCCAACTATCGAGCCCTGAAGCATTCGCCGATATTGTGCTGCGTGCCGAGCCCAATGGGGCCAGCGTACGCATAGGCGATGTCGCCAGGGTCGAGATCGGCAGCCAGGAATACCAGTTCGGCACCCGGCTCAACGGCCAGTCCTCCAGTGAATTGGGCGTGCAACTGACACCCGGCGGCAACGCATTGAGCACTGCGACGCTGGTGCGCGCGAAAATGGATGAGTTGACGCGCTACTTTCCGGCAAACATGAAATACCAGATCGCCTACGACACCTCGCCCTTCGTCAAAGTCTCGATCACCAAAGTGATTTACACCTTGCTCGAAGCGATGGTACTGGTGTTTGCCGTGATGTACCTGTTCTTGCAGAACATCCGCTATACATTGATTCCGACATTGGTTGTACCAGTGGCCCTGATGGGCACGTTTGCACTCATGCAGGTGCTGGGGTTCTCCATCAATGTGCTGACCATGTTCGGCATGGTGCTCTCCATCGGCATCCTGGTGGACGACGCCATCGTGGTGGTGGAGAACGTCGAGCGCATCATGCTCCAGGAGCGCCTCTCGCCCAAGGACGCGACGCGCAAGGCGATGACACAAATTGGCGGCGCCATTGTTGGCATCACCCTGGTACTGGTGGCCGTGTTTATTCCGATGGCGTTCATGCAAGGTTCCGTCGGGATCATTTACCAGCAGTTTTCCCTGACTATGGCCGCATCCATTCTGTTCTCGGCGTTCCTGGCCCTGACCCTCACACCGGCGCTGTGCGCCACGCTACTGAAACCCGTTGCGCCGGGTGATCACACGGCCCGCGGATTCTTCGCCGGGTTCAACCGCCGATTCGAACAGCTGACCGAGCGCTATCAGGGCTGGGTCGCACATGCGTTGAAACGCAGTGGCCGCTATTTGTTCATCTATGCCGCGCTGCTGATCATGCTGGTGGTGAGCTTCAATCGTCTGCCCTCCTCGTTTCTTCCGGTCGAAGACATGGGCTATACGATCACCGATATTCAACTACCTCCCGGGGCGAGCCAAAGCCGCACGATCGAGGTCATCAAGCAGATCGAAGCGCATAACGCCACCGAGCCAGGCGTGGACAACAGCACGTTTGTGCTCGGTTTCAGCTTTTCCGGCAGCGGGCAGAATGCCGGGCTGGGTTACACGGTGCTCAAGGATTGGTCGCAGCGGGGCAGTCATGACACAGCGGCCGCCATCGCCGAACGGGCGAACGCGGTGGCGAGCCAGATCAAGGGCGCCGAAGTGTTCGTCGTACTGCCTGCGCCGATTGACGGTCTTGGCACTTCCAGCGGGTTTGAGTTCCGCCTGCAAGACCGTGGCGGTCTTGGCTACGCGACATTGATGCAGGCGCGCAGCGATTTGCTGGAAGCCGCTCAAGCCAGCCCGATCCTGATCAATGTGCGCGAAAGCGCGCTGGCCGAAGCGCCCCAGGTAAAACTGGAAGTCGATCGCCGACATGCCAATGCCCTCGGTGTCGCCTTTGCCGATATCGGCAACGTCGTGTCCACCAGCATCGGTTCGGCCTATGTCAATGACTTCCCCAATCAGGGACGTATGCAACGGGTGGTGGTCCAGGCTGAAGGCGAGCAACGCAGGCAGGTGGAGGACTTGCTGAAGATGCACGTACGCAACAACGAGGGACGAATGGTACCGCTGTCGGCTTTTGTACAGGCCAATTGGATTAAAGGGCCGGCGCAACTGAACCGCTACAACGGCTACCCGTCGATCAGCATTTCCGGCGAACCAGCGCCCGGCTACAGCACCGGCGCAGCCATGGCGGAAATCGAACGCCTGGTGGCGCAAGGGCCTGCCGGGCTGGGCCATGAATGGACGGGGCTGTCATTGCAGGAACGTTTGTCGGGCAACCAGGCGCCGATCCTGTTCGGCTTGTCGCTGCTGGTGGTGTTTCTGTGTCTGGCGGCCCTGTACGAGAGTTGGTCGATCCCGACATCCGTCTTGCTGGTGGTGCCTTTGGGCGTGCTCGGCGCCGTGCTGGCGGTGACCTTGCGCGAGATGCCCAACGACGTATTTTTCAAAGTCGGATTGATCACCATTATTGGCCTGTCAGCGAAAAACGCGATCTTGATCATCGAGTTTGCCAAGAGCCTCCACGACGAAGGCCACGACCTGGTCGACGCCACCCTGCAAGCCGCGCGGCAGCGGTTACGGCCGATTGTGATGACCTCCATGGCATTCATCCTTGGCGTGGTGCCGCTGGCCATTGCCACCGGTGCCAGCTCGGAAAGCCAACAGGCCATCGGTACGGGCGTGATCGGCGGGATGATCACCGCGACGTTGGCAGTGGTGTTTGTACCGGTGTTTTTTGTGGAAGTGATGAAGCGAGTGAGAACCCGCCGTCGCTGAAACGTAAAAAGCGGGCTTGTCCGTCAAGAGCAAGCCCGCTTTTGTGTGTTGCTCAGCCGTGCTTAGACGCCCAGGTAATCCAGGATCCCTTCAGCGGCATTGCGCCCTTCGAAGATCGCGGTGACCACCAGGTCAGAGCCACGAACCATATCGCCACCGGCGAAGATTTTCGGGTTGCTGGTCTGGTGCTTGTACTGGCCTTGTTCCGGGGCGACGACACGGCCCTGGCTGTCGGTCTGGATTTCGAACTGCTCGAACCACGGCGCCGGGCTTGGGCGGAAACCGAAAGCGATCACCACGGCGTCGGCCGCAATGATCTCTTCGGAACCCGGGATCGGCTCGGGGCTGCGACGGCCACGGGCATCCGGTTCGCCGAGACGGGTCTCGACCACCTTCACGCCTTCGACGCGGTCTTCACCGACGATCGCGATCGGCTGGCGGTTGTAGAGGAATTTCACGCCTTCTTCCTTGGCGTTCTTCACCTCTTTGCGCGAACCGGGCATGTTGGCTTCGTCACGACGGTACGCACAGGTCACCGACTTGGCGCCCTGGCGGATCGAGGTGCGGTTGCAGTCCATCGCGGTGTCGCCACCGCCGAGCACCACGACCTTCTTGCCTTTCATGTCGACGAAGTCTTCCGGCGACTTTTCAAAGCCCAGGTTGCGGTTGACGTTGGCGATCAGGAAATCCAGCGCGTCGTACACACCCGGCAGATCCTCACCGGCAAAGCCGCCCTTCATGTAGGTGTAGGTGCCCATGCCCATGAACACGGCATCGTATTCGGCGAGCAGCTGTTCCATGGTGATGTCTTTGCCGATTTCGGTATTGAGGCGAAACTCGATACCCATGCCGGTGAACACTTCACGACGGTGACTCAGCACGGTTTTTTCCAGCTTGAACTCGGGGATACCGAAGGTCAGCAGGCCGCCGATTTCCGGGTTCTTGTCGAACACCACCGGCGTCACGCCGCCACGTACCAGCACGTCGGCGCAACCCAGGCCCGCCGGGCCTGCGCCGATAATGGCAACACGCTTGCCGGTCGGCTTGACCTTGGACATGTCCGGGCGCCAGCCCATGGCGAACGCGGTGTCGGTGATGTACTTCTCCACCGAACCGATGGTCACCGCGCCGAAGCCGTCGTTGAGGGTGCACGCACCCTCGCACAGACGGTCCTGCGGGCACACCCTGCCGCAGACTTCCGGCAGGGTGTTGGTCTGGTGCGACAGCTCGGCGGCGGCGAGGATGTTGCCCTCGGCCACCAACTTGAGCCAGTTGGGAATGAAGTTGTGCACCGGGCACTTCCATTCGCAATACGGGTTACCGCAACCCAGGCAGCGGTGGGCCTGCTCGGCCGAGTGCTGGGGTTTGAACGGTTCGTAGATCTCCACGAACTCTTTCTTGCGTTGACGCAACAGTTTCTTCTTCGGATCTTTGCGCCCGACATCGATGAACTGGAAGTCGTTATTCAGACGTTCAGCCATGTTAAAACCTCGTACACGACAGCTGTGAGCTACAAGCTTCAAGCTGCAAGAAATCGATTGAACCGGCACACCGCGCACTGCTCCTGGCTTGCGGCTTGAAGCTTGCTACTTGCAGCAGCGTCATCATTGCGGACTCGCAAGCGTGCTGGATAGCAGGGACTTCAAACTCGCCGCCTTGGGCTTGACCAGCCAGAAACGACGCAGGTAATCATCGAGGTTTTCGGCGAGGTTGCGACCCCATTCGCTGCCGGTCTCCTCGACGTACTCGTCCAGCACGTGCTGCAAGTGGTTCCGGTAGGATTCCATGGCTTCGCCGCTGATCCGCTGGATCTCGACCAACTCGTGGTTGACCTTGTCGACGAAGGTGTTGTCCTGGTCGAGCACGTAGGCGAAACCGCCGGTCATCCCCGAACCGAAGTTGTAACCGGTCTTGCCCAGTACCGCGACAAAGCCCCCGGTCATGTACTCGCAGCAGTGATCGCCGGTGCCTTCCACCACCGTGTGGGCCCCGGAGTTACGCACGGCGAAACGCTCACCGGCGGTGCCGGCGGCGAACAGCTTGCCACCGGTGGCGCCGTACAGGCAGGTGTTGCCGATGATGGCACTGTCCTGGGTCTTGTAGACGCTGCCTTCAGGCGGAACGATCACCAGCTTGCCGCCGGTCATGCCCTTGCCCACGTAGTCGTTGGCGTCGCCATCGAGATACATGTGCAGGCCGCCAGCGTTCCACACACCAAAACTCTGGCCAGCGGTGCCCTTGAAGCGGAAGGTGATCGGCGCTTTCGCCATGCCCTGGTTGCCGTGCTTGCGCGCGATTTCACCGGAGATGCGCGCGCCGATGGAACGGTCGCAATTGCAGATGTCCAGGGCGAACTCGCCACCGCTGGCATCATTGATCGAGGAACCGGCCATCTCGACCATCTTCTCGGCCAATAGGCCTTTGTCGAACGGTGGGTTGCGGTCCACTTGGCAGAATTGTGGCTTGTCTGCCGGGATGTGATCGCTGCCCAACAGCGGCGTCAGGTCCAAATGTTGTTGCTTGGCGGTCTGGCCTTCGAGCACTTCGAGCAGGTCGGTGCGACCGATCAGCTCTTGCAGCGAACGCACGCCCAGCCTGGCCAGCCACTCACGGGTTTCTTCGGCGACGTAGGTGAAGAAATTCACCACCATGTCGACGGTGCCGATGTAGTGATCCTTGCGCAGCTTTTCGTTCTGAGTGGCCACGCCGGTCGCGCAGTTGTTCAGGTGGCAGATGCGCAGGTATTTGCAGCCCAGGGCAATCATCGGCGCAGTACCGAAGCCGAAGCTTTCGGCGCCGAGGATCGCGGCCTTGATCACGTCGAGGCCGGTTTTCAGGCCGCCGTCGGTCTGTACCCGCACTTTGCCGCGCAGGTCGTTGCCGCGCAGGGTCTGGTGGGTTTCGGCCAGGCCCAGCTCCCACGGCGCACCGGCGTACTTGATCGAGGTCAACGGCGAAGCACCGGTGCCGCCGTCGTAGCCGGAGATGGTGATCAGGTCGGCATAGGCCTTGGCCACACCGGCCGCGATGGTGCCGACGCCGGCTTCCGCCACCAGTTTCACCGAGACCAGCGCCTGCGGGTTGACTTGCTTGAGGTCGAAAATCAGCTGCGACAGGTCTTCAATCGAGTAGATGTCGTGGTGCGGCGGTGGCGAGATCAACGTCACGCCCGGCACGGCATAACGCAGCTTGGCGATCAGACCGTTGACCTTGCCGCCTGGCAGCTGGCCGCCTTCACCGGGCTTGGCGCCCTGGGCCACCTTGATCTGCAGCACTTCGGCGTTGACCAGGTATTCCGGGGTCACACCGAACCGGCCGGTTGCCACCTGCTTGATTTTCGAGCTCTTGAGCGTGCCGTAGCGCGCCGGGTCTTCGCCGCCTTCGCCGGAGTTGGAACGCGCGCCCAGGCGGTTCATGGCTTCGGCCAGGGCTTCGTGAGCCTCAGGCGACAAGGCGCCCAGGGAAATACCAGCGGAGTCGAAGCGTTTGAGGATCGACTCCAGCGGCTCGATTTCACTGATGGCCAGCGGTGTGTCCAGGGTTTTCACCTTGAACAGGTCGCGGATCATCGACACCGGGCGGTTATCCACCAACGCGGTGTATTCCTTGAACTTGGCGTAGTCGCCCTGCTGCACGGCGGCTTGCAGGGTGCTGACCACGTCCGGGTTGTAGGCGTGGTATTCGCCACCGTGTACGAATTTGAGCAGGCCGCCTTGCTGGATCGGCTTGCGCGCGCTCCAGGCTTCAGCCGCGAGCGCTTTCTGTTCGGCTTCGATATCGACGAAACGCGCGCCCTTGATGCGGCTCGGCACGCCACGGAAGCTCAACTCACAGACTTCTTCGGACAGGCCGATGGCTTCGAACAACTGAGCGCCGCGATACGAGGTCACTGTGGAAATGCCCATCTTCGACAGGATCTTCAGCAGGCCTTTGGTGATGCCCTTGCGATAGTTCTTGAACACCTCGTAGAGGTCGCCCAGCACTTCACCGGTACGGATCAGGTCGCCCAGCACTTCGTACGCGAGGAACGGATAAACCGCCGACGCGCCGAAACCGATCAACACCGCGAAATGGTGCGGGTCGCGCGCAGTGGCGGTCTCGACGAGGATGTTGGAGTCGCAGCGCAGGCCTTTTTCGGTCAGGCGGTGATGCACAGCACCGGTGGCCAGCGAAGCGTGGATCGGCAGCTTGCCTGGCGCAATATGACGGTCGGTCAGCACGATCTGGGTACGACCGGCGCGCACGGCTTCTTCGGCCTGGTCGGCGACGTTGCGCACAGCGGCTTCAAGGCCGAGGCTCTCGTCGTAGTTCAGGTCGATGATCTGGCGGTCGAAACCTGGACGTTCCAGGGTCATCAGCGAGCGCCACTTGGCCGGGGAAACCACCGGCGAGCTGAGGATCACACGGGACGCATGCTCCGGCGACTCCTGGAAGATGTTGCGCTCGGCACCGAGGCACACTTCCAGCGACATCACGATGGCTTCGCGCAGCGGGTCGATCGGTGGGTTGGTCACCTGGGCGAACTGCTGGCGGAAGTAGTCGTATGGCGTGCGCACGCGCTGGGACAGCACGGCCATCGGCGTGTCGTCGCCCATGGAGCCGACGGCCTCATAGCCTTGCTCACCGAGCGGGCGCAGGACCTGGTCGCGCTCTTCGAACGTGACCTGGTACATCTTCATGTATTGCTTGAGCTGATCGACGTCGTAGAAAGCCGAACCGTGGTCGTTGTCTTCCATGGTCGCCTGGATGCGCAGGGCGTTCTTGCGCAGCCATTGCTTGTACGGGTGACGCGACTTCAGGCGGTTGTCGATGGCGTCGGTGTCGAGGATCTGCCCGGTTTCGGTGTCCACGGCGAGGATCTGGCCAGGGCCGACACGGCCTTTGGCGATGACGTCTTCAGGCTTGTAGTCCCACACGCCGATTTCCGAGGCCAGGGTGATAAAGCCGTTGGTCGTGGTGACCCAACGTGCCGGGCGCAGACCGTTACGGTCGAGCAGGCACACCGCGTAGCGGCCGTCGGTCATGACCACGCCGGCCGGGCCGTCCCACGGCTCCATGTGCATCGAGTTGTATTCGTAGAACGCCCGCAAGTCCGGGTCCATGGTCTCGACGTTCTGCCACGCAGGCGGAATGATCATGCGCACGCCACGGAACAGGTCGATGCCGCCGGTGACCATCAGTTCGAGCATGTTGTCCATGCTGGAGGAGTCCGAACCCACGCGGTTGACCAGCGGGCCGAGCTCTTCGAGGTCCATCAGATCGTTGGCGAACTTGGTGCGACGGGCCACGGCCCAGTTGCGGTTGCCGGTGATGGTGTTGATCTCGCCGTTGTGGGCAAGGAAGCGGAACGGCTGGGCCAGCGGCCATTTCGGCAGGGTGTTGGTGGAGAAGCGCTGGTGGAACACGCAGATTGCGGTCTGCAGGCGCTCATCGCTCAGGTCCGGATAGAAGGCGGTGAGGTCCGCCGGCATCATCAGGCCTTTGTAAATGATGGTCTTGTGGGAAAAGCTGCAGATGTAATGGTCGGTGTCGGCGGCGTTGAGCACCGACGAACGACGACGCGAGGTGAACAGCTTGATCGCCATGTCCTGGTCGCTCAGGCCGTCGCCTGCGATGAACACCTGTTCGATCTGCGGCAGGCGCTCGTTTGCCAGGCGGCCGAGCACGCTGGTGTCGATCGGCACTTTGCGCCAGCCGATCAGCTGCAGGCCGGCGGCGACGATCTCGCGGTTCATGTTCTCGCGAGCCGCTTGGGCTTTGACCGGGTCCTGGTTGAAGAACACCATGCCCACGGCGTATTGCTTGGGCAGGTCGACGGCAAAATGCTCTTTGGCGACAGCGCGCAGGAACTGGTCGGGCTTTTGAATCAGCAAGCCGCAACCGTCACCGGTCTTGCCGTCGGCGTTGATCCCACCGCGGTGGGTCATGCAGGTCAGGGCCTCGATGGCCGTTTGCAAGAGGGTATGACTGGGCTCGCCCTGCATGTGGGCTATCAGGCCGAAACCGCAGTTATCCTTGAATTCATCGGGTTGGTACAGACCTGCTTTCATAGACACTTTCTCACCAGGCTGCCTCTTTTATCGAGGCAAATTTCTTTTCAATTCAACCGGTTACCTTCCACGCCGAACGTACGCCGGCTTAGCGGGGGCAAAAGGGAGGTCATTGTACACACCGACACAGACGCTCACAAATTTAGCGACGAAATGTCGCAAATCTATGTCGCATTTATGAAAGGTTTAAAGCGATATGCTGTGCTAGTCAAAACTTTTTTAATTCTGACCGCTACGACTCAAAAGCTACCGTGACGCAGACACCACAAAGCGCGCGGCCTGTAAGGGCAGCACGCACTTGCGGATTTTTTGAGGTGCCGGGAGGGCGGCCTGGGTAAGGCCGCCGGATCTTCAGCGAGTTGTCGCGAGTTCTTGTTGAACGCTGGCGACAGTGCGAGGCCAAGGTTTACCAGCCTGAACCTTCGCTGGCAAGGCTTTGATGGCAGAATCGGCTGCGGCGCGGCTTGGGAAGCTGCCGTAGGTGATCACGTAGAGAGGCTTGCCGTTGAGCACTTTCTTGAAATAACGATACTGGCCGCCCTGCTCCTTGACGAACGCCTGGGCGTTGGCCTCGGAGCTGGTGCCAAGGATCTGCACCACGAAGTTGCCGGTGGGCTGGCTGCTGTACCAGCTGCTGCCGGCGGCGCCGGCCTTGGCGACGGTGGCGGCAGGTTTTTCAGCAGGCTTGGCCGCTGGCGCTGGGGCAGGAGCAGGTTTGGCGACCGGCGCAGGCTTGGCCGTGGCAACCGTCGGCGCAGGCGTCGGCTTGGCAACTGGAGCGGCTGGAGCAACCGGTGCAACCGGCGCCGCTGGCGTGCCGGCAGGGACGCCCGCAGGTGGCGCGGTGGTGGTAACGGTCGGCGGCGTGGCGCTGGAGCCTTCCACCGGCACGCCATCGTCGCCTTCGGAGATGCCACCGGCTTCCTCGGCCAACGGGCCGCGCATGACAGGTTGGCCGACCATCGGCAGGTTGGTCGGTTGGCCGGAATTGGCGAACTCGACATTTGGCGTGGGCTTGCCCAGTGGCAACTGCGCCTGTTCGGTTGGCGCGCCGGCGGTGGCCGGGGCCTTGCTGCGGCCTGGAATCAACCAGGCGGCGGCAACGGCGACCACGACAACGGCGGAAATAGCCAATACGTGCTTCTTAGGCATAGTGAACCCCATCTTTGGACGCTTGACCGCAGAGCGGCTGGCAATCATGGCTTCGATCATTGCATCGCGGGCAACCTGATTGATATTGCCAGGCCAGCCATCGGAGCTTTCGTGAATATCAGAGATCTGCGCAGCGGAGAAAAGTTCGATACCGGCCCCTGCACCTTCGAGGCGCTGAGCCAGGTATTCGCGGGTCTCTTCTTCTTCGTACGGCTGCAATTCGATGACGTGAAACAGCTCCTGATCACCGCTGATCTGTTCCAGATCGGCGATCAGCGACGACTCACCGAACAGGAACACATGGGGACGACCTTCCGGCGTACCCGCCGCCAGCGCCAGCAACGCTTCCAGGGCGGACTCGTCGAGTTGCTCGGCGTCATCCACCAGCAGATAGACTTCCTGGCCGGTCAGGCCCAGTTGCACCACCTGCTTGAGGATCGCGTTCGGCTCAGCGTTGGCTACGTCCAACGCCTGCGCCACCTGGCGCAACACGCCGGCCGCATCACCGGCGCCACGGGCCGAGACGACGACGCTCTGCACCGATTGCTTGTTGGTGCTGGCGACCAGCGCCTGGCGCAGCAACGTCTTGCCGCTGCCCAACGGCCCCGTGACCACCAGCAGCAACTGGCTGTAGCGCGCGAGGTGGTGCAATTGCCCCAGTACCGGCTTGCGCTGGGCGGGGAAGAATTTGAAACCAGGCACCCGTGGAGCGAAAGGGTCGTGGCTCAAGTGATAATGGCCGAGGAACGCCTCGTCGGCATGCAAACTAGTCATCGGGATCTTATTAACCTTTAAGCTGGGCCAGGGCGCGGTAATCCGCTCCCAGCGTGGCCTGTAAAATCTCTTTCGGATAATCGTCGGTCACCACCGCTTCGCCCATGTGGCGCAACAGCACCAGCCGCAGCCGACCGTCGATCACTTTCTTGTCTATTGCCATGTGCTCCAGGAAATCCGCCTCGGTCATTTCAGGCGGCGGAATCACCGGCAAACCGGCGCGCTGGAACAGACGGATCCCGCGATCACGCTCTTGGGCGCTGATCCAGCCCAGGCGCTGCGACATCTCCAATGCCATCACGGTGCCAGCCGCCACGGCTTCCCCATGCAGCCACACACCATAGCCCATGTGGGTTTCGATCGCATGGCCGAAGGTATGGCCCAGGTTCAGGGTAGCCCGTACCCCGGATTCCCGTTCGTCGGCATTCACCACCAGCGCCTTGGCCGCGCAGGAGCGGGAAATTGCCTCGGTGAGTGCCACCTGGTCGAGGGCGCGCAGGGCGTCCATGTGTGCTTCCAGCCAGGTCAGGAAGGGCTCGTCGCAGATCAGCCCGTACTTGATGACTTCCGCCAGCCCCGCCGACAGCTCGCGCGGTGGCAGGGTGTTGAGGGTCGCAGTGTCGATCAGCACGGCCTGCGGCTGATAGAACGCGCCGACCATGTTCTTGCCCAGCGGATGGTTGATGCCGGTCTTGCCGCCCACCGACGAATCAACCTGGGACAGCAGCGTGGTCGGCACCTGGATAAAGTCCACGCCACGCTGGTAGCAGGCGGCCGCGAAGCCAGCCATGTCGCCGATCACACCGCCGCCCAGGGCGACCACGGTGGTGCGGCGGTCATGCCGTGCGCTCAGCAGGCCATCGAAGATCAGCTGCAGGGTTTCCCAGTTCTTGTGGGCTTCACCGTCGGGCAGGATCACGGAGATCACCGAGTACGCCGCCAGGCTGCGGCTCAGACGCTCCAGATACAGCGGCGCCACCGTTTCGTTGGAGATGATCGCCACTTGCCGACCGGCAATATGCGGTGCGAGCAGCTCGGGCAGGTCCAACAGACCTTCGCCAATATGGATCGGGTAGCTGCGCTCGCCTAGATCGACCTTAAGTGTCTGCATGTGTCCCCGCGTTGAAGATATTTTGACAACCGGTAACGCCTGGATAGGCGTTGCCTGATGGCTCTGCGCCATACCCCGCGAGGTCATGGCGCGCCGCCGAGAATAGCGCATTTGCGGCCAGGCTTTAACGGGGTGGTAGCCGTTGCAGGCGCTCAAGAATGTCGAGCACCACCATTCGGGGCGGCCGTTCATCGGTTTCCACCACCAGGTCGGCGATTTCCCGATACAGCGGATCGCGCAGCGCAAGCAGGTCCCGCAGGGTCTTTTCCGGGTTGGCCGTGCGCAATAATGGGCGATTGCGATCACGGGCGGTGCGGCCCACCTGCTGCTCGACCGAGGCATGCAGGTACACCACCCGGCCACCGGCATGCAGGGCGCGGCGATTCTCATCACGCATCACTGCGCCTCCGCCGGTGGCCAATACCACGCCATCGCAGCCGCACAGCTCGGCAATCATTGCCTGCTCGCGGTCGCGAAAGCCCAGTTCGCCTTCCTTATCGAAGATCCATGGGATATTGGCACCCGTGCGCAATTCAATCTCCTTATCGGAATCTTTGAACGGCAGGCGCAGCTCTTTGGCCAGCAAACGGCCGATGGTGCTTTTTCCAGCCCCCATCGGCCCTACAAGAATCAAATTTCGCACAGAATCAACGACTCACAGCAATCGCCTGGTTATTCATGATACGCGGAGTCAGGAATACCAGCAGCTCGGATTTTTTCTCCGCCCGCACATCGCGCCGGAAAAGGCGGCCAAGATACGGCACATCGCCCAAAAATGGCACTTTATCTAGCACTTTGCTCTGGGTATTGGAGAAAACCCCGCCGATGACAATGGTCTCGCCATCCTTGACCAGGACCTTGGCATTGACCTCGTTTTTCTTGATCGGCGGCACGTCGTTGAGTTTGTTCAAATAGTCGGGTTCGTCCTTGGTGACTTTGACCTCCATGATCACATAATCGTCGGGGGTGATCTGCGGCGTGACCTCCAACGACAGCGAAGCCTCCTTGAACGACACCGAGGTGGCGCCCCGGGACGTGGATTCCTGATAGGGAATCTCGGTGCCCTTGAGGATGCGCGCGGTTTCCTTGTCCGAGGTGACCACCTTGGGCTGTGAGACGATTTCGCCGTTGCCGGACTTTTCCATGGCGGTCAGCTCAAGGTCCAGCAGCAGGTTGTCGGTGATAAAGGCCAGCCCCAGGCCCGAGGTGCCGGTCAGCGAACCCAGGTCCACAAAGGGTGAACTGGGTGGATCCTGCGGTGGCTGCGCGTCATCCGCCACAGGCCTGGCAATACCGCCGGCGCCCCAATTGCCGCGATTGAGCCGCCCGCCCCAGCGCACCCCCAGGCTTTTGTCGTAATCGACATTGGCCTCGACAATGCGCGCCTCGATCATCACCTGGCGCACCGGGACGTCCAACTGCGCCACGATCCGCCGCAGCTCTTCCAGCCGCTCTGCGGTCTGGTAGACGATGATGTTGTTGGTGCGGTCGTCCACCGCCACCGAGCCGCGCTCGTCGGTCGTGCCCTCAAAGCCGCTCACGGACTGGAACAGCTTGGCCAGGTCTGCCGCCTTGGCATAATTGACCTGCAGCAATTCCCGGCGCAACGGCGCCAGCTCGGCCATCTGCTTGCGCGCCTCCAGCGTCAGCAGTTCGCGTGCGGCCAATTCGTCGGCGGGGGCCACCAGCAAGACCCCGGCCTTCACCCGCTTGTCCAACCCCTTGGCTTGCAACACCAGGTCCAGCGCCTGGTCCCAGGGCACGTCCTTGAGCCGCAGGGTGATCGAACCCTGCACCTCGTCACTGGCCACCAGGTTGAGGCCGGCGACATCGGCAATTTGCTGCAATGCCGCGCGCAAATCGATGTTCTGGAAATTAAGGTTCAGTGTGTCGCCCGTATAGCCGGCCGATGACGCGCTTTCGGGCGCAGGCAGGTGGATAAGGTCGACGCGATTGGGTACAGCAGCAGCCAGCGGCACCGTGAACGCTATCCATAGCGCCACGCCGAAGGGCGAGAAAATCCTTTTCATTGGTTGATTCCGTTATGAGTTGACGTCCAGCACCAGCGTTCGCAAGCGTTCCAGCCAAAGGCCCCGTTCATCGGGAAAGCGCTCGACCAGTTCCACATGGCCGTCCTGGATGGACGTGACCTGACCATGATCCGGCCCGAGGTAGTCGCCGACCGCCAGCCGATGCACCGTTGATCCGGCACGCAGCAATGCGAAGGCTTGCCCGCCGCCCGACAGCGTACCGACCATGGCGAACTGGTCGATTGCGATGCCCTCCAGCAGCCCGCGGGGCCGCGTGAGATCCGGAGCAGGGGCGGGCCGCCCAGGCGGGTGATGCGGTTGCAGGGCCGTGAGTTGAAACGGGTCGCGCAGGGATGCCGAGTCATAAACAAAGCGCGGGGCCGGGACGACCGCCCGTAATGCGTTGCCCCCTTGAACGGCACCTCGATAGGCCTTGATCAGCAGTTCCAGACGCAACGAAGCCCCTTGCGACCGCAACGCCAGGTCATGCACCGTGACAACGCGCTGCAAACCACCCAGGGCGCTGACGAACGCCGCCAGGTCGTGATAAGCCCCTGTAAGGCCAACCTTCAAGGGCTGTTCGACATGGAACGGCTGCGACGCCTCATCCAACACCGCAACGCTTTCGACCCACACGCCGTTGGCAATCGCCAGCCGAGCGATGTCTTCAAGCAAGGCCGGCACTGCGGCATCACCGGACAGTTGCCGTTGAAGGTCCGCGACGGTGTCTTCCATCGTCCTGACGTGCTCGGTGGACGCCTCAAGGTCTGCGGCCACACCGGCTTGCTCTTCAAGCTGCTCGCGCAGCACCTGTTCCCGCGCCTCTAACCCGTGCAATCGCTCTCGCGAAGCGCCCAGGTATGACACCTCGGCTATCACCAGCACCAGGCCACCCAGCGTGCAGCCAAGCAGGACCTTTCCAGGCCAGGGCCATTTTGCAGCGTTGTAGGTGAGTGCGGAAAAGTCGAGCCCGGGCAGGCTCATGGTTGCGCCTCGATGGTTTCCCCCTGGCGCACCATCAACTGAAACTGATGAGCGCCGCGCTCACCTTCTGCCTGAACACGCTCGAGCCGCGCGGAATGGCCGCCTTGCGACGCCTCCAACCGACGCATCAACTGGGCGATGTCCTGGTTGCTGTCTGCACTGCCGCGGATGCTGACGGTATCGCCATTGGCTACCACCTCATGCAGGTGAACGCCATCGGGCATCGTGCGCGCCAACTGATCGAACAGCCGAGCGCCGGAAGAGCGAGCGTCGTGCAGGTCCTGCATCACCTTCATGCGCTGCGCCAATTGCTGGCTTCGTTCCTGCAGGTCGTCGATGGTCTTGATCCGCGAGTCATGCACGGCGACATTGCCGTCCAGGCGGACGTTGCGGGTTACCTGCCGGTCTATCGCCTGGTCGATCACTTGGTCGGCCAGCCACACCGCCGCGAGCGCCAGGCAGGCAAACGCCAGTAGAAGTACCAGCAAATACTTGCGGCGCCGTTCTGCCAGCAGCTGGCGCCAAGGCAAAAGATTGATTCGTGTCATCCAGCGAAACTCCTCAGGGCCAACCCGCAAGCCACTCCCATCCCTTGGGCATCGGCGGCCCATTGTGCGCCATCGACTCGATGACCCGGCGTGAAGCTGGCAAAATCCTGACGGCAAGCGCGCTCCAATGCAAATGCTTCGACATCCACCACCCGCGTCACCAGCCCGGCCAGGCCCAGGACCGCCTCGCGCGCCTCGACCTGTTCGCGCAGACATGCGGCCAACAATACCTCGACCCGCCCCGCTCCCTGGGACGACGGGCCGCGTACCTGAAAATCGATGGCGACTTCATCCAGAGGATAAGGAATGTACTGGTCGGCCTCCATGTGTATCTGCCAGGCCCTTTGTTCATCGTTGAGGCCTGCGTCCATTTCGATCACCCGCGTAATCACCGACGAGCCCGACACAGCCACGGCTGCGTGCCTGGCGCGGCTGTGCAGCCGCGATAATGCCTGATGCAGCGCCCGCCCTGCGCCTTCGAGGTCGAGCACGGTGCCATCGACCACCGCATGCGCCGGCAATCCCTGTGTCACATAGCCTTGAATGCTGAAACCCTGCGCCGAACGGCCCAGCTCGATCAGCTTGATACCTCGGTCATTGATGTCAACGCCGAGAACGCTGTGGTGTTTTCGCCTGAAAAATCCCTTTCCCATAAAACTCCCTAAAGCTTTGCCTGTCTTACCGCCTGATTGCCTCCGGGCAGTGCATTCGGTCGACTTGTTTGAGCCGTACGAATGACGCCCGGAGGCGAAAATGCTTTAATGCCCAGCGTTTTTTCCCGCTTTTTATCTGCTGCCCGGGTCGATCCATCGTTCGCCATGCATGCCCCGACGCGTAACTCTTTCTTTTCTCTGGAAATCCAAAAGCCTTGATTCGTCTGCTGAAGTTTTTCGGGTACTCCATTGTCGCGATCGTCTGCGGGCTGCTGCTCGTACTCAGCGGGGCCTACCTCTACCTTAGTCCGGGTTTGCCGTCGGTAGAGGCCCTCAGAAGTATCCAGTTGCAGATTCCTTTGCGGGTTTACAGCAGCGATGAAAAACTGATCGCGGAGTTCGGCGAAATGCGCCGTACACCGATCCGTTTCGCCGACATTCCGCCCAATTTCATCAACGCGTTACTTTCGGCTGAAGACGATAATTTCGCCAATCACTACGGCGTCGACCCCAGCAGCCTGGTACGTGCAGCCACGCAACTGGTAAAAAGCGGACACATTCAATCCGGCGGCAGCACCATCACCATGCAGGTGGCGAAGAACTTCTTCCTCACCAGCGAGCGCAGTTTTTCGCGCAAAGCCACCGAGATCCTGCTGGCGCTGCAGATCGAGCGCCAGTTGACCAAGGACGAAATCCTCGAGCTGTACGTCAACAAGATTTACCTGGGCAACCGTGCCTACGGCATCGAAGCGGCATCCCAGGTGTACTACGGCAAGTCGATTCGTGATGCCAGCCTTGCGCAAATGGCGATGATTGCCGGCCTGCCCAAGGCGCCGTCGCGCTTCAACCCGTTGGCCAACCCGGCGCGCAGCAAGGAGCGTCGCGACTGGATCCTGGGGCGCATGTACAAGCTCGGAAAGATCGACCAGACGGCGTACGAAAGTGCCGTGGCCGAACCGTTGAACGCCAGCTATCACGTGCCGACGCCGGAAGTGAATGCGCCCTATATCGCCGAAATGGCCCGTGCGGAAATGGTTGGCCGGTATGGCAGCGAGGCCTACACCGAAGGTTTCCGCGTGACCACCACCGTTCCAAGCAACTTGCAGGAAATTGCCAATCATTCGCTGCACGATGGCCTGATCACCTATGACCAGCGCCACGGTTATCGCGGCCCTGAATCGCGCCTGCCGGGCAAGACCCTGAGCGCCTGGACCACCGAGCTGGGCAAACAACGCTCGATCAGCGGCCTGGAGCCGGCCATCGTCACCCAGGTCAAGAAAGATGGCGTGCAAGTACTGACCCGCACCGGCGAAGCGCATGTGGCGTGGGACAGCATGAAATGGGCCCGTCCATTCCTCAATACCAACAGCATGGGCCCGATGCCCAAGCAGCCGTCCGATGTGGCACAAGTGGGTGATTTGATCCGCGTGCAACGCCAGGCGGATGACAGCCTGAAATTCAGCCAGGTACCGGTCGCCCAGGGCGCCCTGGTGTCCCTCGACCCGCAAAATGGTGCGATCCGCGCCCTGGTTGGCGGCTTCGCCTTCGAGCAGAGCAACTACAACCGCGCCACCCAGGCCAAGCGCCAGCCGGGCTCGAGCTTCAAGCCGTTCGTCTACAGCGCTGCACTGGATAACGGCTATACCGCGGCCAGCCTGGTCAACGATGCACCGATCGTGTTCGTCGATGAGTACCTGGACAAGGTCTGGCGTCCGAAGAACGACACCAACACCTTCCTCGGCCCGATCCGCATTCGCGAGGCGCTGTACAAGTCGCGCAACCTGGTGTCGATCCGCCTGCTGCAGGCGATGGGCGTGGGCAAGACCATCGACTACATGACCCGGTTTGGCTTCGCCAAGTCTGACCTGCCGCCGAACCTGTCCCTGGCCCTGGGCACCGCAACCCTCACGCCGATGGAAATTGCCACCGGCTGGAGCACCTTTGCCAACGGCGGCTACAAGATCTCGCCGTACCTGATCGACAAGATCGAAAGCCGCAATGGCGACACACTGTTCACCGCCAACCCGCCACGGGTACCCGGCGATGTGGTCAATGGCGTGGCGGCAACCGATGGTCTCGCCGCGCCGAGCAACGGCGGCATCACCATTGAGCCGACGCCCGGTACGACGCCTGCCGCAAACGCTCAAGCTCCGGGCGAGCCACAGGCACCGGCGGTGGCTGAACGCATCGTGGATGGCCGCACCACCTATATCCTCAACAGCATCCTGCAAGACGTGATCAAGAAGGGTACCGGTCGGCGTGCATTGGCCCTGGGCCGTGCGGACATCGCGGGCAAGACCGGTACCACCAACGAATCCAAGGATGCCTGGTTCTCCGGCTACAACGGTGACTACGTGACCACGGTATGGACTGGTTACGACCAGCCGGAAAGCCTGGGTCGTCGCGAATTCGGCGGGACCGTGGCGCTGCCGATCTGGATGAGTTACATGGGCGCGGCATTGAAGGACAAGCCGCTGCACACCCAGCCGGAACCGGAAGGCATCCTCAGCCTGCGCATCGACCCGGTCAGTGGCCGCGCGGCCTCGCCAAGCACGCCGAACGCCTACTTCGAACTGTTCAAGAGCGAAGACACCCCGCCGTCGGTCAACGAGCTGGGCAACGGAGCTGTACCGGGCAGCCCGCTGCCGGCGGACGAAGGCGCGCCGATCGATTTGTTCTGACCCGTTCTTGGGCACAACACAGTTCCAATGTGGGAGGGGGCTTGCCCCCGATTGTGGACTTTCAGCCAATGAATCTGGTGGCTGATACACCGCCATCGGGGGCAAGCCCACTCCCACATTCAGATGTCCACAAGGCTCAACTAAAACGCCAGGCACAACGCTTTTGAGCGGATAGTTCTTCGGATGATGAAGACGTGCCGATCCATCTCTTCTAACCCAATCCTGGCCGCAACACCGCTTCAATGTGGGAGGGGGCTTGCCCCCGATTACTGGCTGACAGCCAATGCATGTGTTGACTGGTACACCGCCATCGGGGGCAAGCCCCCTTCCACATTTGGGCCTTCGCCAACCTCGAGATTATTGCCACCCAACAAAAAGCCCCGACTCGCGAGAGCCGGGGCTTTTTGTGGGTGCGCTACAACAGCTTAGCCGTTGAACACATCATCCACGCTTTGCAGCGGGTAGTTCTTCGGATACGGCAGGGTTGCCACGCCGGTCTCGATTGCAGCCTTGGCCACGGCATCGGAGATCAGGGTGATCAGGCGCTTGTCCATAGGTTTCGGGATGATGTACTCACGACCGAATTCCAGCTTGGCGCCACCGTAGGCGTCGCAGACATCCTGCGGCACCGGCAGCTTGGCCAGTTCACGCAGGGCGTTGGCGGCCGCTACTTTCATTTCTTCGTTGATGCGCTTGGCGCGAACGTCCAGGGCACCGCGGAAGATGAAGGGGAAACCCAGCACGTTGTTGACCTGGTTCGGGTAGTCCGAACGGCCGGTGGCCATGATCACGTCGCTGCGGGTGGCGTGCGCCAGCTCAGGCGAGATTTCCGGGTCCGGGTTGGAGCAGGCGAACACGATAGGGTTCGGCGCCATCGACTTCAGGCCTTCGGCGCTCAGCAGGTTCGGGCCGGACAGGCCGACGAACACGTCAGCACCGTCGAGGGCGTCAGCCAGGGTGCGCTTGGAGGACGGGTGGGCGAACATCGCCTTGTACTGGTTCAGGTCGGTACGCTCGGACTGGATCACGCCCTTGCTGTCGACCATGTAGATGTTTTCCAGCCTGGCGCCCATGCTGATGATCAGCTTCATGCAGGAAATGGCCGCAGCGCCGGCGCCCAGGCAGACGATCTTCGCCTCGCCCAGGGTTTTGCCGGCGATTTCCAGGGCGTTGATCATGCCGGCCGCGGTAACAATCGCGGTGCCGTGCTGGTCATCGTGGAATACCGGGATGTCACACTGTTCGATCAGGGCCTTTTCGATCTCGAAGCACTCGGGTGCCTTGATGTCTTCCAGGTTGATGCCACCGAAGGTGATGGAAATGCGTTTGACGGTGTCGATGAAAGCCTGCGGGCTTTCGGAGTCGACTTCTATGTCGAAAACGTCGATTCCAGCAAAGCGCTTGAACAGCACGCCCTTGCCTTCCATGACCGGCTTGGACGCCAATGGGCCGAGGTTACCCAGGCCCAGGATCGCGGTGCCATCAGAAATCACTGCAACCAGGTTGCCCTTGCCGGTGTACTTGTACGCCAGCTCGGGGTCGCGGGCGATTTCACGTACGGGCTCGGCAACGCCAGGGCTGTAGGCCAGCGACAGGTCACGGGCGGTGGCAGTGGCTTTGGTGAGCTCTACACTCAGCTTTCCTGGACGAGGATTGGCATGATATTCGAGAGCGGCAGTTTTCAAATCAGACATATCGGCATTCCGCTTTTACTGTTGGTCGACGGACCGCCGAGGATACGCGTGTCGCAAAGCCCCTACAAGACTGGTCAGTCACAGGTGTCAAGGCCCTGCAGCGGCGTACTTTAGTCTAAAGCCACGGGATACAAGGGCTTGACTGTTCACAATCGCATTAAAAAATGTCTACAATTTTTTATTATGGCGTCGATCCGAGCATGCTCGGATCGGTGAGCGGCAACAGCCAACGTGCCTGAGGTTTTTTCAACCCGCCGCGCCTGGAGCGGTCCTGCACCCAGCCACGCGCCTCGATTGTCTTGCCTTGCAGACCATTGAGCATGGCAGCATCGAATAGACGGACCCGGTCGGGTGCAATGCGTAATACCAGTGAGCCCGGCAACTCAATCCAGACTCCACCGCGATTGCGTTCGACCTTGCTGACCCGTCCGCTGACCAGGGCGAAACCGGACCGCTTGAGTTGCGTCACGCTTTGTACCGGCGATTGCCGCCAGAGCCCCAACCGCGCGTTACGCGCACTGTTTTCAGCAGCCTGCTGACAGGCGACCAGCGCGACATTGGGCGCGACGCCCACCTGAAACCCCAGGCCCTCAGCCAGCAACTGTGCCTCAAGGTTGTTGCCGTCAGCGCCATACAGGTGGGCAAGAGTTCGCCCGTAGCGATCTTTAC
Source organism: Pseudomonas fluorescens (assembly GCF_002837185.1). Classification (GTDB taxonomy): domain Bacteria; phylum Pseudomonadota; class Gammaproteobacteria; order Pseudomonadales; family Pseudomonadaceae; genus Aquipseudomonas; species Aquipseudomonas fluorescens_AM. The sequence continues at coordinate 260,437 of NZ_KZ477988.1, forward strand.
CCTCGCGCCCCGGCACCAGCCCGAGATGCCCGTCACTGGCATTGACCAAAGCCTGCAAACGCTGGTGGGCGGCAACCGCAAACGGCTCGCCGGAGCGACCCTTCTTACCGGTCTCCGGCGCGTTGATACCGATCATCCGAACGCTGCGGCCATCCTTGAGGCGCACAGTGTCGCCATCCACTACGCGCTGCACGTGCACAGGGGCCACCGAAGCTGGCGCGGGGCAGAACACCTGGGCCTGGGCGGCAGAAAGCCAAATCCCAGGCACAAAAAAGGCGCCCGCAAGGGACGCCTTTTTCAACAGCTGGCAAAAGCCCATAAGGCTTTTGAGCCTTACTCTGCCGGAGTAGCAGCAGCAGGCTTCTTGCCGAAAGCACCAAAGCGATCTGCGAAGCGCTGTACACGGCCGCCGGTGTCCAGAGTCTTCTGCTTACCGGTGTAGAACGGGTGGCACTCGTTGCATACGTCAGTACCCAGTGGCTTGCACAGGTTCGAACGGGTTTCGAACTTGTTGCCGCAGCTGCAGGTGACTTCGATGGTTTCGTACGCTGGATGGATATCGGCTTTCATGGCACTTCCTCGGGCTAGCGTGCCGCCACTCGACACTATTGTCGAATACCGCACGTAATTAGGCCGCGAATTCTAACAGACCTTTTCAATCACGCAAGCCGCACATCCGCCTGAAAACCGCCTTTCATCAGAAAACCACGGCATACCCAAGCCCTCCCCTGTCTGCTAGGCTCCCGCCCCTGCGCCACCACCTGCCTAGATGAGACCCTCCGCGTGCCCGACGCCATTTTGCGCCTCGCCCTGCCCTCGCCCCTGCGCCGCCTGTTCGATTACCGGGCGCCGGCGGGTGTGCCGCGTGCGCAGTTGGAGCCCGGCATGCGCGTGCGCGTGCCGTTCGGGCGCAGGGAGATGATCGGCATCCTGGTGGAAGTCACCGACCACAGCGAAGTGCCCGCCGAAAAGCTCAAGCCGGCCATCGCCCTCCTCGACGCCACCGCACCGCTGCCGCCCGCGCTGTTCAAGCTGTGCCTGTGGACCGCGCAGTATTACCAGCACAGCCTGGGCGATACCTTGAGCTGGGCGCTGCCGGTGCTGCTGCGCCAGGGCGAACTGGCCGAAGCGCGCCAGGAACGTTTCTGGTCAATGGTGCCCGGCGCGCGCCTGGACGACCCGCGCATCGCCCGCGCGCCGCGCCAGCGTGAAGCCCTGGCCACCCTGGCGCAGCACCCCCATGGCGTCGCCCATCAGCTGTTGAGCAAGCTGATGCTGAGCAAGGACAGCCTCGACCTGTTGCTCGCCAAAGGCCTGGTGCAGGTGGAAATCCGCAAGCACGCCCCCGACCCGCGCCATGAACACTGGCTGGCCCAGCCGGAGCTGCCGCTGAACCCCGAACAACGCGCCGCCTATGAAGCGATCCGCGCCGGGTTCGACAGTTTCCACGCGTTCCTGCTGGCCGGCGTCACCGGCAGCGGCAAGACCGAAGTGTATTTGCAGTTGATCCGCGAAACCTTGCAAGCCGGCAAACAGGCGCTGGTGCTGATCCCCGAGATCAACCTCGGCCCGCAAACCCTGGCGCGTTTCGAACAGCGTTTCAACGCCCGCATCGCCCTGGTGCACTCGGCGGTCAACGACCGTGAGCGCCTGGAGTCATGGCTGGCGGCGCGGGACGGCGAAGCCGACATTATTATCGGCACGCGCTCGGCGCTGTTCACCCCAATGAAAAATCCGGGCCTGATCATCGTCGACGAAGAGCACGACGGCTCGTATAAACAACAGGAAGGCCTGCGCTACCACGCCCGCGACCTGGCCCTGGTGCGCGCGCGCCAGGAAGACATCCCGATTGTGCTCGGTTCGGCCACGCCATCGCTGGAAAGCCTGCATAACGCCTACACCGGTCGTTATGGCCTGCTACGCCTGAATGAGCGTGCAGGTGGCGCCAAGCAACCGCGTTTCCTGCGCCTGGATGTAAAAAGCCGACCGCTGGACAGCGGTATTTCCGGCCCGATGCAGCAAGCCATCGGTCAGACCCTCGCCGCCGGCCAGCAAGTCCTGGTATTCCTCAACCGCCGCGGTTTTGCGCCGACGCTGCTGTGCCACGACTGTGGCTGGATGTCCGAATGCGAGCGCTGCGATGCGCGCATGACCGTGCATCAGCGCTACGGCGAACTGCGCTGCCACCACTGCGGCCATGTGGAGCCCGTGCCCCGCCACTGCCCACAATGCGGCAAGGTCGACCTGCGCCCGGTCGGTGCGGGCACCGAGCGCGCCGAAGAGCGCCTGGGCATTCTGTTCCCGGATTACCCGGTGCTGCGGGTGGACCGCGACAGTACGTCGCGCAAAGACGCGATGAACCAATTGTTCGCCACCATCCAGAAAGGCCAGCCGTGCATCCTGGTCGGCACGCAGATGCTTGCCAAAGGGCATCACTTTCCACGGGTGACCCTGGTGTCGATCCTGGATGCCGACGGTGGTTTATTCTCCGGCGACTTTCGCGCCAGCGAGCGCATGGCGCAGCTGATCGTGCAGGTCGCCGGCCGCGCAGGGCGTGCCGAAGAGCCGGGCCGAGTGATTATCCAGACGCACCTGGCCGACCACCCGCTGCTGATTCAACTGACCGAGCAAGGTTACTTTGCCTTTGCCGAACAGGCGTTGAGCGAGCGCCGCGCCGCCGGGCTGCCGCCGTTTGCGCACCTGGCGCTGCTGCGCGCCGAGGCACATAAACCGGGCCAGGCCGAGAGCTTTCTGGACGAAGCCTGCAGCGCCGCTGAACGTTTACGGGTAGAGCTGGGTCTGAGCGGCATCGAATTGCTCGGCCCGGTGCCCGCGCCCATGGAACGCCGCGCCGGACGGTATCGCGCTCAGCTACTCTTGCAGGCAACGTCCCGCGCGCCGCTGCATCGGCTATTGAGCAGCTGGTTGCTGGCCCTGGAGCAAATGCCCAGCGGCCGGCAGGTGCGATGGTCACTGGATGTAGACCCGGTCGATTTGTATTGATAGCCAGCCAGCTCACACATTTTGAAATATAAACACCGTAAATGTGGGAGTGGGCGAGCCCGCGATGAGCATAGGTATCTACAAAACGCTGCAGCGCTCAACCGTAACCACGATGCAACGCGAGTCGGTAACCACGATGCGAAGCGAGTCGCCCTTGATCTTGATCTGCTTTTGATCTCAGGCGCCCCGTTAAACCACGCTGGCCGAACGCAGGCTTGAATCCGTGGGTAACCCGGCAGGACGCCGGGTTAGCCGCACTGGGCCATGGATGGCCCATTGCGGCG
>NZ_KZ477989.1:0-47834 GCF_002837185.1 Pseudomonas fluorescens
TTTGGGCGCTATCATAGCGCCCGATTGAAGTGTCCAAAATCATTAGGCCAGTTCAGCTTGCCCCCGATAGCTATTTCACAGACACCACAGCCCTCAATGCAGCCGCTTACGGCACATCAACCTGGCCAGCTTGGCGGTATCCGGCCGCTCCACAACGCCTTTTTCAGTCACGATCACATCAATCAGATCAGCCGGCGTTACATCGAACACCGGATTAAAGGCCTGCGCCTCCAACCGCTGACCATTGACCTCCAGCAACTCACCGACATCACGCTCTTCCAGGGCCACATCATCACCGGTAGCCATCATCAGGTCGAGGGTCGAACTCGGCGCCACCACCATGAAGCGTACGCCATGGTGCATGGCGCAAACGGCCAGTTGATAGGTACCGATCGTGCTGATCACATCGCCATTGGCCGCGATGCAGTCCGCGCCGACCACCACCCAGGTGACGCCTTTGGTCTTGAGGATATGCGCTCCGGCGGAGTCGGCATTTACCGTAACCGGAATGCCGGCGCCGCCCAGTTCCCACGCGGTCAATCGCGAGCCTTGCAGCCACGGACGGGTTTCATTGGCATACACCTGCTCGACCAGGCCTTCCAGGAACGCCGCGTGAATCACCCCGAGCGCCGTGCCGACACCGCCGGTGGCCAAAGCGCCGGCGTTGCCATGGGTCAGGATCGCCTGGGCATTGCCCTGGTGCTTGCGTATTCGCTCAAGGCCCAATTGGGCCATGACCACATTGGCTTCGCGGTCGCTTTCATGAATCGCAAGGGCTTCGGCTTCCAGCACCGCCAACGGGTCGGCGTGCTGCCTGAGACGGTCGAGGCGGTCGCGCATGCACTTCAATGCCCAGAACAGGTTGGATGCGGTGGGACGGGTATCGGCCAGCAATGCGTAGTCTTCTTCCCATGCCGCCTGCCAGTCGTCGCCTTCGGCAATGCGCTGGCGGGCAGCCAGCACCAGGCCGTAGGCCGCACTGATCCCGATGGCTGACGCGCCGCGCACCACCCTCGCGCGAATGGCGGCGGCCACCTCGTCGACGGTCGAGCACGCCACCCAGCTTTCCCGGGCCGGCAACGCACGCTGATCGAGCAGGTGCAGCACGCCATCACGCCACTCGATGGCCTTCACCTTCTCCGCAGCCAACAGTCGGTCGCGCATCCCTTACCCCGTACTCATGAACAAAAGCCGCCGATTATAGCGATCCGCCAGCCGGGACGCTCGGGTATACTTCGCCCTTCTTTTATAGCTGCCCAGGAAGAAGCCTGCGATGACGCCCACTGCCGCCCCGCTCGACTTATTACTGCTGCCGACCTGGCTGGTACCCGTCGAACCCGCTGGCGTAGTGCTCAAGGAGCACGGCCTGGGTATCCGCGACGGCTGCATCGTGTTTATCGGGCCGCGGGCGGCGGCATTGAAGCTTGAGGCGAGCGAAGTGCGCGAACTGCCGGGCATGCTGCTCAGCCCGGGCCTGATCAACGCCCACGGACATGCGGCGATGAGCCTGTTTCGCGGCCTGGCCGATGACCTGCCGTTGATGACCTGGCTGGAAAAACACATTTGGCCCGCAGAAGCCAAGTGGGTCGATGAAGCCTTCGTGCGCGATGGCACTGACCTGGCCATCGCCGAGCAGCTCAAGGGCGGCATCACCTGCTTCTCCGATATGTATTTCTACCCCAAGGTCGCCAGCGATTGCGTGCACAACAGCGGCATGCGCGCGCAGATCGCCATTCCGATCCTGGACTTCCCGATCCCGGGCGCCAGCAACGCCGACGAGGCGATTCGCCAGGGCATCGAGCTGTTCGGCGACCTCAAGCATCATCCACGCATCAAGATCACCTTCGGCCCCCACGCGCCTTATACGGTCAACGATGACAACCTGGAAAAGATCCGGATCATCGCTGAAGAGCTGGACGCCGCGATCCATATGCACGTGCACGAAACCGCCTTCGAAGTGCAGCAAGCCGTGGAACAGACTGGCGAGCGGCCACTGGCCCGTCTGGGTCGCCTTGGCTTGCTGGGCCCGCGCTTCCAGGCCGTTCATATGACCCAAATCAGCGAGGATGACCTGGCTTTGCTGGTAGAAAGCAACACCAGTGTCATCCACTGCCCGGAATCGAACCTGAAACTGGCCAGCGGCTTCTGCCCGGTTGAACGCCTGTGGCAGGCTGGCGTCAATGTGGCTATAGGCACTGATGGCGCCGCCAGCAACAACGACCTCGACCTGTTGGGCGAAACCCGCACGGCCGCCATGCTGGCCAAGGCCGTCGCCGGTTCGGCCACCGCGCTGGATGCCCATCGCGCGTTGCGCATGGCAACCCTCAATGGCGCGCGGGCCATGGGCCTGGACAGCCAGATCGGTTCGCTGGAAGTTGGCAAGGCCGCAGATATCGTCGCCTTCGACCTTTCGGGGCTGGCGCAACAACCGATCTACGATCCGGTCTCACAGCTTATCTATGCTACCGGTCGCGACTGCGTGAAACACCTTTGGGTCGCCGGCAAGCAGTTGCTCGACGACCGACGATTGACCCGCATGGATGAAGCACAGTTGACCGCCACGGCCATTGCCTGGGGCCAACGCATCAGCGGGCACAGCGAATAAACCGATTTATCAGATTCAGAGGATTCACCATGAGCAACGTCGACCACGCCGAAATCGCCAAATTCGAAGCCCTGGCCCACCGCTGGTGGGACCGTGAGAGCGAGTTCAAGCCGCTGCACGATATCAACCCACTGCGGGTCAACTGGATTGACGAACGTGTCAACCTGGCCGGCAAAAAAGTGCTGGACGTCGGTTGCGGCGGTGGCATCCTCAGTGAAGCCATGGCCCAGCGCGGCGCCACCGTCATGGGCATCGACATGGGTGAAGCACCGCTGGCCGTGGCCCAGCTGCACCAGCTGGAATCCGGCGTAAGCGTGGAATACCGCCAGATCACCGCCGAAGCCCTGGCCGAGGAAATGCCCGAGCAATTCGATGTGGTCACGTGCCTTGAAATGCTCGAACACGTGCCGGACCCGTCTTCGGTGATCCGCGCCTGCTTTCGTATGGTCAAGCCCGGCGGCCAGGTGTTCTTCTCCACCATCAACCGCAACCCCAAGGCTTATCTGTTCGCGATTATCGGCGCCGAATACATCATGAAGCTGCTGCCACGCGGCACCCATGACTTCAAGAAATTCATCCGTCCGTCCGAGCTGGGCGCGTGGAGCCGCCAGGCCGGGCTGACCGTCAAGGACATCATCGGCCTGACCTACAACCCGCTGACCAAGCACTACAAGCTGGCCAACGACGTTGACGTCAACTACATGATCCAGACCCTGCGCGAGGAGTAAGCCTGTGAAGTTGCGAGCGGTTCTCTTCGACATGGACGGTACCTTGCTGGACACCGCGCCGGACTTTATCGCCATCTGCCAGGCCATGCGCGCCGACCGTGGCCTGCCGCCGGTCAACGACCAGCACATCCGCGATGAAATCTCCGGTGGCGCGAAAGCGATGGTCGCCGTGACCTTCTCGATGGACCCGGAGTCGCCAGGTTTCGAAGCGTTGCGCCAGGAGTTCCTCGAGCGCTACCTCAAGGATTGCGCGGTGCACAGCAAATTGTTCGACGGTATGGCCGAACTGCTGGAAGACATCGAGAAAGCCAAGCTGATCTGGGGCGTGGTCACCAACAAGCCGCTGCGCTTTGCCGAGCCGATCATGCAGCAATTGGGCCTGGCCGAACGCTCGGCCGTGCTGATCTGCCCGGACCACGTGAAGAACAGCAAGCCGGACCCTGAGCCGATGATCCTGGCGTGCAAGATGCTCGACCTCGACCCGGCCAGCGTGTTGTTCGTCGGTGATGACTTGCGTGATATCGAATCCGGTCGCGATGCCGGTACGCGCACGGCGGCGGTCACCTACGGCTACATCCACCCGGACGATAACCCTCGTCACTGGGGGGCGGATGTGGTGGTGGATCACCCGCTGGAGCTGCGCAAGGTGCTGGATAACGCGGTGTGCAGTTGCTGATTTAACTGATCGATGAAGATCCAATGTGGGAGGGGGCTTGCCCCCGATTGCAGTGTGTCAGTCACTGCATTTGTTGACTGATCCGCCGCTATCGGGGGCAAGCCACCTCCCACAGGGGATCTTCGGCATTTTCGAATTTGAGGTTATTTATGTTTGATTATTCTGCCCCTCCAGAACTGCTCAAAGGCCGGGTCATCCTGGTCACCGGCGCCGGTCGCGGAATCGGCGCGGCCGCGGCGAAAACCTACGCCGCCCACGGCGCCACCGTGCTGCTGCTGGGCAAGACCGAAGCCAACCTGGCCCAGGTGTATGACGAGATCGAAGCCGCCGGCCAGCCGCAACCGGTGGTGATCCCGTTCAACCTGGAGACCGCCCTGCCCCATCAATACGATGAGTTGGCAGCGATGATCGAAAAGGCATTCGGCCACCTCGACGGCCTGCTGCACAACGCCTCGATCATCGGACCGCGCACACCCATCGAGCAATTGTCCGGCGAGAACTTCATGCGGGTGATGCACGTCAACGTCAACGCGATGTTCATGCTGACCAGCACCTTGCTGCCGTTGCTCAAGCTGTCCCGGGATGCGTCGGTGGTGTTCACCTCCAGCAGCGTCGGGCGCAAGGGCCGGGCGTATTGGGGCGCTTATGGTGTGTCGAAGTTTGCCACTGAAGGCTTGATGCAAACCCTGGCCGACGAACTGGAAGACGTAGCCGCCGTGCGCGCCAACAGCATCAACCCGGGCGGTACGCGCACCAGCATGCGGGCCCAGGCCTACCCAGGGGAAAACCCGATGGAAAGACCGGCGCCGGAAGAAATCATGCCGGTGTACCTGTACCTGATGGGGCCGGACAGTGCGGGCATCAATGGGCAGGCATTTGACGCGCAGTAACCCCTGACAAGACCTGGATCAAATGTGGGAGGGGGCTTGCCCCCTCCCACATTTTGTATTGCGGTGTTCTGTAGACCTTAGTTTTTCACCACTTCCTCGAGCGTGAAGCGGCCCAGCGGGTTCTGCAGGAAGTTGCTCACATTCTTGCGTGAGATATTGATGTACGGGCTGTAATACAGATCGATCCAGTTCACATCCTGTTTCGCCAGTTTCTGCAATTCCACGTACATCTGCTCACGCTTGGCCGGGTCGGCCTCGATGCGCGCTTGCGCCACCAGTGCCTTGACCTTGTCGTTCTGGTAACGGGTCATGTAGTTCTGGTTGGTGTCGTGGCCCAGCACGAAGGTGGTCTTCTGGTCCGGGTCGAGGATGTCGTTGGTCCAGTACATCACCGAAATATCGTACTCACCGTCCACCAGCATCTGCCAGCTCTGGGTCGGGTCGACCTTTTGCAGGTTGGCGGTGACGCCGACCTTGGCCAGTTGATCCTTGATGATCACCGCAATCTGCTCGTCCGCTTCATTGCCGGCGTTGACCACGTAGTTGAGCTTCAAGTCCTTGGCGCCGGCCTGCTCCAGCAGCTTCTTGGCGGCAGTCGGGTCGTACGGGCGCTGCAGGTTATTGGCGTAGTGATAAAGCGAGCCTTTCGGGATGTAGGAATAGGCCACGGTGCCTTGACCGTAAGTGGCGGTCTTCACCAGCGATTGTTTGTCGATGGCCATGTCCAGCGCTTCACGCACCTCTGGCTTGGCCAGCAGGCCGTGAGCGTGGTTGATCAGCAGGTGGTCTTCGCGGGTGGACGGGTCGGCATGGATCACCACGTTCGGGTCTTTTTTCAGCTCCTCAACGCGGGAGAAGGGTACGAAGATCGCCGTGTCCAGCTCGTTGTTCTGCACCATGCGCATGCGTGTGTTGTCGTCGGTGACCGACACCCACTCCACACCGTCCAGACTGACGTTGCTGGCCTGCCAGAAGTTCGGGTTCTTCTTCAGGATCACGCGGTCGCCCTTGCGCCACTCGTCCACGGTGAAGGCGCCGGACGTCACCGGGTTTTCCGAGTAGGCGTCTTCGCCCATTGTCGTCATGGCTTTTTCCGACAGGATCGACACCGTTGGCGACGCCAATTGCGAGAGAAACGCTACCGCCGGCGTTTTCAGGGTAACCACCAGCGTTTTCGCATCGCTGGCCTTGGCGGTGTCGATCAGGCTGAACGGGTCGCTCCACAGCGATGCCTTGTTATCACGGATGCGCAACAGGCTGAACGCCGCGTCGCCAGCGGTGATCGGCGAGCCGTCGGAGAACTTCGCGTCGCGCAACTTGAAGGTGTAGGTCAGGCCGTCCTTGGAAATCTCCCAGCTTTGCGCCAGGCCCGGTTGCATTTTGGTGCCCAGGTTATCCACCCGCACCAGGGTGTCGTAGACGTTGGCAAAAACCCAGGTATCGCGGTTCTGCGCGCTTTTGATCGGGTCAAAGGTGGTGCTGTCTTCACGGCAACCGATGGTCAGTACACCGGCAGCCTGGGCCAGGCCGGCAGTGAGGGACCAGGCGGTCAGCGTGGCGGCGGCGAGCAATTTCAGATGGCGCGATTGCATGTCATAACTCCTTGTTCATGATGGGCAGGAAGGGTCAAAGGGTGTTCAAGCACGCAACTGTACCGATGCTCATGCAGTGAATGGGTGGGCGGCAACACCACGGAACACCTGGCCTGGGCATAGCGGCAACGCGGGTGAAACGCGCAACCTGTGGGCAAATTCAGCGGGCTTGGTGGTTCGCCGGGCAACGGCTGCGCAGGCAACGGATGATGGGGGTCAATCTGCGGAATTGCCTCGATCAACGCCGCCGTATAAGGATGGCGCGGGGCAGTGAACACCGCTTCCACCGGCCCCTCCTCGACGATCTTGCCCAGGTACATCACCGCCACGCGGTCGCACAGGCGACGCACGATAGCCAGGTCATGGGCGATAAACAGGATCGCCAGGTTCATGCGCTGTTGCAGTTCCAGCAGCAGATTGATGATCTGGCCCTGGATCGACACGTCCAGCGCCGCCACGCATTCGTCGGCGATGATCAGGCGCGGCTCTACCGCCAGCGCCCGGGCGATCCCCACGCGCTGGCACTGGCCGCCACTGAGGGAGCCGGGTTTGCGCGAGGCCAGTTCAGGGCGCAGGCCAACCAGCTCAAGCAGTTCATCGACACGGGCGCGGATGTTGTGCGGCGCGACCTTGCGCTGCACCCGCAACACTTCTGCAAGGGTCTCGCCGACGGTGTGACGCGGATTCAGGGCGGCATAGGGGTCCTGGAAGATCATCGCGGTTTCCCGGCGCAACCGTGCAATATCGATAGCACTGCCCTGAGCCATGTCGACCCCCTCAAACAGCACCTGCCCGGCGCTGATCGGGTTGAGGTGCAAAATCGCCCGGCCCAGCGTGCTTTTACCGCTGCCGGACTCGCCCACCAGCCCGAGGGTTTCACCGGCGGCCAGATTCAGCGACACCCCGTTCACCGCCCTCACCCACTGCTTGCTCAACCCGAACAGGCCACTGCCGGATGCGGTAAAGCGGACCTCCAGGTCCTTGATCTGCAACAGGCTCATGGGCGCCCTCCCAAGGGATAGTGACAGGCAACCCGTGCGCCTTCCGGCAACAGTTCGGTACACAGGGCGCCGACCTGCGGGCAACGGGGGTTGAAGCGGCAACCGTCAGGCAATGCGTCGAGCAGCGGCGGCTGGCCAGGGATGGTGCGCAACAACGCATGGCCGCTGCTGTGGGCCGGCTGACAATCGATCAGGCCGGCAGTGTACGGATGCCGTGGCTGGGCCAGCAGTTCGTATTTGTTGGCGTGTTCGCACAGGCGCCCGGCGTACATCACCGCGATGGAGTCGCAGCTTTGCGCCACCACGCCGAGGTCGTGGGTGATCATGATGATCGACAGGCCACGCCTGTCGCGAAGGTCGAGCAACAAGCGCAGGATTTGCGCCTGCACCGTCACATCCAGGGCCGTGGTGGGTTCGTCGGCGATCAGCACCTTCGGGTTGCATCCCAGGGCTACTGCAATCATCGCGCGCTGGCGCATGCCGCCGGAAAACTCATGGGGATAGTTGTCGACACGGGCTTGCGGGTCGGGAATACCCACTTGGCGCAGCACGTCGATGGCTTGCAGGCGCGCGTCTTTTTTCGAGGCGCCTTGATGCAGGCGGATGCCCTCGGCGATCTGCTCGCCGATACGCATCAACGGGTCCAGGTGACTGCTGGGGTTCTGGAAGATCATGCCCAACTGCCCGCCACGCACGGCGCGCATGCCGGCTTCATCCAGGCGCAACAGGTCCTGGCCGGCCAGGTGTACCGTGCCGCCGTGCACGCGCAGGCTGGGCGATGGCAACAGGCACATCAGGCCGCGACACGCCAGGGTCTTGCCCGAACCGCTTTCACCGACCAACCCCAGGATTTCGCCCTCGGCCAGGTCAAAGGACACGCGGTCGACCAGGGTCAGCGCGTGCCCGGCGTTATCGGCAATCACGCTGAGATCGCGCACTTGCAGCAGGCTCATGAGCGATCCCCCAGGACGTGCGCCACACCATCGGCCAGCAGGCTGAAGCCCATGGCCAGGGTCACGATGGCCACGCCCGGAAAGGTGCAAATCCACCAGGCGGTGGTGATAAAGGCCTGGCCCTCGGCGACCATCGTGCCCCATTCGGCGGTCGGTGGCTGTACGCCCAGGCCCAGGTAGCTCACCGCAGCGCCGTTGAGCAGCACCAGCACCGCGTCGGACATGGAAAACACGATCGAGCCAAACAGCGCATTGGGCAGCAAATGCCGGAACAGAATGCGCCCATGACCAAACCCCAGGCTCTTGGCGGCCAGGGCAAAGTCGCTCTCCTTGAGCACCAGGATCTGTGAACGGATCAACCGCGCATACGACACCCAGCCCACCAGCGCCATGGCGATGTAAAAGCTCTGCAGTCCAGGCCCGAGAATGGCCATGATCGCCAGCATCAACACCAGAAACGGGAACGCCAGGACCACGTCGATCACGCGCATGCACACACTGTCCAGGCGCCCGCCGATATAACCGGAGACCGCGCCGATGAAGGTGCCGATCATGAACGGAAAGATCACCCCGACAATCGCCAGTTGCAGGTCGATGCGCGCGCCCCAGATCACCCGCGACAGCACATCGCGGCCGTAGTTATCGGTACCGAACAGGTGCGCAGCGCCGGGCGCCAGCAGGCTCATATCGGTGTTCTGCGCAATCGGGTCGTAGGGCGCGATCCACGGCGCGAACAGCGCCAGGATCAACCACGTGAGCAGTATCAGCAGGCCCCACGCAGCGGTCAGCCGGCCGTTGCGAAAACCCAGGCGCAGACGCAGACGCCAGGGCGCTATCAATGGGCGGCTATTCATTGCATTTTCACCCGTGGGTCGAGCGCCACCGTGACCACGTCGGCGATGAAGTTGACCACCACCGTCGCGCACGCCAGCACCATCGCCACGCCCTGTACCACCATGTAGTCGCGGGTAAAAATACCGCGCACCAGCAACTGGCCGATGCCGGGAATGGCGAACAGGCTTTCGATGACCACCGTGCCGCTGATCAGCCAGCCGATATTCACAGCCAGCAGGTTGACGGCCGGCACCAGCGAGTTGGGCACGACATGGCGGCGGAACACGGCGGCTTCCGACAGCCCCCGCGCCCGTGCAGCGGTGACATGATCAGCCTGCAGTTCCACCAACATGCTCGCGCGCAAATTACGCACCAGCACTGCCGACAGCGCCAGGGCAATGGTCAGACACGGCAGGACCATATGGTGGGCCTTGTCCAGCCAGGTGCGACCGTAACCGGACACCGGAAACAGGCCCCACTGCACGCTCAGCAACAGGATCAGCATCAGGCCCAGCCAGAACGCCGGCATGCCCAGGCCGACCGTGGTGAATATACGGATCAGGTTGTCAGGCCAGCCGCCTTTATTGCGCGCCGCCAGTGTCGCCAGCGGTACCGCGATCAACAGCGCCAGCAACACACTGCCGAGCACGAGCACCAGCGTCGGTTCAATGCGCGTGACGATCAGCTTGAGGGCGTCGACCTTGTACAGCAGCGATTGGCCGAGGTCGCCCTTGAGCAGGTTCTTCAGGAAGTAGAAATATTGCAGCCACAACGGCTCATCGAGGCCGTACTGGGCGCGGATTTTCAGCAACGCGTCCGGCGTGCTGCGCGAACCCAGCAGCGCGCGCGCCGGATCGCCCGGGATCGAGCGCACCAGCACAAAGGTGATCAGGCTGATGCCCACCAGCACCGGCAACAATTGCAGGGGCCGGGACAGTACGAAGCGATAACGCGCCAGGTTCATTCGTCAGCCTCGGTGACGGGCGAGAAAGTCCAGCAGCACCGGAAAGTACGCCTGGGGTTCTTCGTAGAACGGCATATGGCTGCTGTTGGGAAATACATGCAGTTCGGCGTGCGGGGCCGCCATCTTCATGCGCATGGCACAGGCCGGCGTGAGTTCGTCGTGCTGGCCGGTGGTGATCAATATCGGCATCTTGAACGTGGCCATTTCAGGAATGCGGTTCCAGTCCTTGAGGTTGCCGATATAGAGGAATTCGTTTGGACCTTGCATGGTTTCGTAAGGCCCCATGTTCCAATCGCCGAGGGAGCGTTTGACCGGCTCCGGCCATTCGTCCAGCCGGCACACGTGGCGATAGTTGAGCAAGGTGATGGCGGCTTGATATTGCGGGTGATCGAGCGTGCCCGTGGCTTCATGGCGCTGCATCATGGCCACGGTTTCGCTGCCAAGGGCGCCGCGCAGGCGTTCAAGTTCCCGTGACAGGTGGGGAATATCGCCAACCGTGTTTTCCAGAATCAGACTTTTCAGCGCATCGGGGTAATGGATGGCGTACTCGATGCCCAGCCAACCGCCCCAGGAATGCCCGAGCAGATGCACAGGGCCCAGGCCCAGTGCCTGGCGCACGGTCTCGACTTCTTCGACATAACGGCGGATTTCCCACAGGGAAACGTCGTTCGGTCTGGCTGATGCGCCCGTGCCAAGCTGGTCGAATGCAACCACTCGCAGGTTATGCTCTTTGAGCCAGCCATGGGCGTCGCGTAAATAGTCACACGGCAGGCCCGGCCCGCCGTTGAGGCACAGCAGCACCTCATCGCCTTCGCCAAAGCTGTAGACCACGAGATTATGGCCGTCGACTTGCACGTTGTACTGCTGGTCGGGGGCAATTTCACGCCACATGCATACATTCCTTGTGTTGTATCGGCCTGGCAGGTAGTGGCCGTTTGTCACGTCAACACTACCGAGGATGCCGCGCGTCCATAACCTAGCGTTTCTTATAGGTTTGGCCTGGCAGTCCTTCGCCGGGGCGTGGCATTCTACTTGCAGCAAGTCGAGATTCAAATGAATTCGGGAGCAGAACGGATGCTGGCCAGGCTAACTGCCTTCAATAGTCGTCTGATGCCGGGCAGGAGCCTGGACGAGCAGATAGACAACACGTTTATCCTCGCCCAACAACTGGGCTTCGATGCGCTGGTGTACGACTACACGCCGGTGCCCATCGACCTCAATGGTGCGCTGATCACGCCCTCGGTGCTGCAACTGCGCAACACACCGACCGACTGGCACGCCTTGTGGTGCAGCGAAGGGTTCTACCAGATTGATCCGGTGCAACACCTGGCCTTGCGCAGCGTATCGCCGTTTGTCTGGTCGTATGAGGCAAAAGCCGAGACTGCACTGCAAACGATCATCGACCCCTGCCATGCACCCGTTTGTTCCTACCTGCACGAACAACAGTTGACCTGCGGCGTCAGCGTGCCCATCCACCTGCCCCGCGGTGGCTTCGCCTCATTGACCGGGCTGCGCACCGGCAAGGCGAGCACGGTATTGAAAGATGCGCAGCACACCTTGTCGGACTTCAGCGTGATCGGCCACGCGTTACAGGAGGCGGCTTATCCTTTGTTCAACAAAGCGTTGCGCACCTACCCGCATATCCATCTGACCAAACGCGAGCGCGAGTGCCTCAAATGGGCCGCCGAGGGCTTGACCGCGGCCGAGATCGCCACGCAATTGACCCGCTCGCTGGCGGTAGTGACCCTGCACCTGGCGTCGGCCATGCACAAATTGGGCGCCAAGAACCGCGTGCAGGCGGTGGTGCGCGCCACGCACTATCGGTTGCTGGACGATTGACCCTTACGCAAAACCTAGCTGTTTTGCTAGTTACCTAAACGTCGCGTGCAGACTATCGTAGCCCTGATCCTTTTTTCAGAGCAGGGTACGAAATGGAATTCATCGATAAAGTCCGCGAAGGCTACGCCCCCTTCGGCGCCTATCAGACGTGGTATCGCATCACCGGTGAGCTGGCCACAGGCCGCACACCGCTGGTGATCATCCATGGCGGCCCCGGCTGCACCCACGATTACGTCGACGCGTTCAAGGACGTTGCCGCCAGCGGCCACGCGGTGATTCACTACGACCAGCTGGGCAACGGTCGCTCAACGCATCTGCCGGAAAAACCGGCATCGTTCTGGACCGTCGACCTGTTCCTCAATGAGTTGAACAACCTGCTCGACCACCTGCACATCAGCGACAACTACGCGATCCTCGGGCAATCCTGGGGCGGCATGCTCGGCAGCGAACATGCGATTCTGCAGCCCAAGGGCCTGCGTGCCTTTATCCCGGCCAACTCACCGACGTGCATGCGCACCTGGGTCAGCGAGGCCAATCGACTGCGCAAGCTGTTGCCCGAAGGTGTGCATGAAACCTTGCTCAAGCATGAAGCCGCCGGAACCTACCAGGACCCGGAATACCAGGCCGCCTCGCGGATCTTCTACGACCAGCATGTGTGCCGGGTCAACCCGTGGCCGGAAGAAGTCGCACGCACCTTCGCCCAGGTCGATGCCGACCCGACGGTGTACCACGCCATGAGCGGTCCGACGGAGTTCCATGTGATCGGCAGCTTGAAGGACTGGAACGTGATCGGTCGCTTGCCTGCGATCAACGTGCCGACCCTGGTGATCTCCGGCCGGCACGACGAGGCCACGCCGTTGGTGGTCAAGCCTTTCCTGGACGAAATCCCGGACGTGCGCTGGGCACTGTTCGAAGACTCCAGCCACATGCCCCACGTAGAAGAACGCCAGGCGTGCATGGGGACCGTGGTGAAGTTCTTGGATGAAGTATGTTCAGTACGGCACGCAGCACTCAAAGCCAGTTGATTTCCAATGTGGGAGGGGGCAAGCCCCCTCCCACATTTAGACCTTGCTGGTTTCAGCCTTCACTGTTCTCTTCGGCATATCCGCCACCAAAGGAATCTCCTTGCCCTCGGCATCGAACAGTTTGCCACCCCGGTAGTAATCGCCATCGCGCAACGCCGCCACGTCGCGAAAGCACAAACTGCGCTCCGTCCCCGCCACGAATACCGACTGCTGGTCAGAGTTACCGGCGGTGAAGTGGTTGAACGTCAGGTTGAGCAAGATCGCCATGATCGCCGACGAGCTGATGCCCGAATGGAAAATGGTCGCGAACCAGTTGGGAAATTGGTCGTAGAAGCTGGGCGCGGCGATGGGAATCATGCCGAAACCGATACTCGTGGCGACGATGATCAGGTTCATGTTGTTGCGGTAATCCACCTTGGACAAGGTGCGAATACCGCTGGCCGCCACCGTGCCGAACAACACAATGCCGGCGCCGCCGAGCACCGAGGTAGGCACGGCGGCAATCACCCGGCCCATGAACGGCAGCAGGCCAAGCACCACCAGAAACACCCCGCCGGTTGCCACCACAAAACGGCTCTTCACCCCGGTAACCGCCACCAGGCCGACGTTCTGGGCGAACGCACTCTGCGTGAATGAACCGAAGATCGGCGCGAACATGCTCGACAGCATGTCGGCGCGCAGGCCGTTGCCGAGGCGTTTGGAGTCGACCTTGGTGTCGATGATCTCACCCACTGCCAGAATGTCCGCCGAGGTTTCCACCAGGGTGACCATCACCACGATGCACATGGAAATGATCGCTGCCACATGAAAGGTCGGCATGCCGAAATGGAACGGCGTGGGAAAGCCGAACATGGGCCCCTGGGTCACGCCGGAGAAGTCGGCCATGCCCAGGAACACCGCGATCACCGTGCCGATTACCATCGCCAGCAGAATCGACAGGCGCGAGATGGCTGCGCTGCCGATTTTGCTCAGCAGCAACACCAGCACCAGCGTCAGTGCAGCCAGGCCGATATTCGACATGCTGCCGAAGTCCGCCGCGCGGCTATTACCGCCCATGGCCCAGCGCGCCGCCACGGGCATCAGGGTCAGGCCGATGGTGGTGATTACGATACCGGTCACCAGCGGCGGGAAAAACTGGGTAATGCGCGAGAACACCGGGGTGATCAACAAACCGATGAACGACGCGGCCATCACCGCCCCGAGAATCGCCGGCACGCCCCCTGCCCCGTCGCTGCCGACGATCGCCACCATGGTCGCCACACCGGCGAACGACACGCCCTGCACCAGCGGCAACTGGCACCCGAAGAATGGCAGGCCAAGGGTTTGCAGCAACGTGGCCAAGCCACCGGCAAACAACGACGCGGCGATCAACAGGCCGATATCCGCTGGCGACAACCCGGCCGCCTGGCCGACGATCAACGGTACGGCAACGATGCCGCCATACATGGTGAGCACATGCTGCAGGCCGTAAGCCATGTTGGCGGCGACGCCCAGATTTTCATCTTCGGGCCGCTGCGGTGACGCCTTCGGGATAGTCATGGTGAGGGGATCTCTGTTTTTGTTGTGCGCTCACTGTATGCAATGTTAAGACTGTATGTCCATAGAGTTGTATACAATCATTCAGACAAGATACCCTGCCGCGGCGTTACAAAAACAATCCGGCCGTCACGAGCCAGAACGCCAAAGGACCCAACAGAATGAAAAAGGCATTGCAAGGCGCAACCGTCGCATTGACCCTCTTCGGCGGCGGGGAGGCTGTCGCAGTGGAATGGATGAACAACAGCGTAGGTTTTCGCTACGGCCAACACTTCACCAACCCGAACAACCCCGACGACTTCAGCAAGCGCATCTACAGCTTCACCCACGCCAGCGGCTACCGATACGGCAGCAATTTTCTGAATCTCGATGTGTTCCTGTCCGACAGCAAGGACCCACGCAAGGGCACCGACCGCGGTGGCAGCGAGGTGTACGCGGTGTACCGCCATCAGCTCTACGCTTCACGGGTATTGGCTATGCCGCAGGGTACCGGGCTGATCAAGGATTACGCACTGACACTGGGCTTCGATGCGAACCGCAACAACAACTTCGCCAGCGCGAAAAAACGCGCTCTGGTCATCGGCCCTACGTTGAAGTGGGACACCGTCGGTGTGCTGGACCTGAGCCTGATGTACTACAAGGAAAAGAACCACACCGGGATTCCCGGCGCCAGGGAATCGAACCACACCTTCGACGACACCTACATGCTCAACCTGACCTGGATGCGCCCGTTCGAGATCGCCAGCCATGCGGCTAAATTCCAGGGATTCATCAATTACGTGGGGGAGAAAGGCGAGGACTATCATGGCCGCGATACCGCGCCGGAAGCCCTGATGCGCACCGCATTGATGGTGGCGGTGCGGCCGGGCAAGAGCGTCAAGCCGAACCTGTACTTCGGCGTGGGCTATGAATACTGGCATAACAAGTTCGGCGTGGACGGCGGTCGGGGCAGCCGTACATCAACGCCGACGCTGAACATGGAAGTGACGTTCTAGCTGAAGAAACTCAATCCAAATGTGGGAGGGGGCTTGCCCCCGATTGCGCTATATCAGCGCCAAATGTGCTGGCTGATCCACTGCTATCGGGGGCAAGCCCCCTCCCACATTTTCGACCGCATTGTCACTTCAGATCAGTTGCCAGCTCAGAGCACTGCGCCTTCGGCCGCGCCAACCAGTAACCCAACACCGCCAACGGCGCGGTCGCCAGCATCACCATCACCGTGATCAACAACGGTTGCTCGATCATTGACGACACCAACAAGCTGGCCAGGAAGCAGAGGCCCAGTTGCAGAGTGTTTTGCAGTGCCGCCGCTTTACCGGAGTTTTCCGAAAACGGCATCAGCGCATTCGCCACCACGATCGGGTAGCTGGCCCCGTTGCACAGCGCCATCAGGCAGAACGGAATCAGCAAGGTGGTGAGGGTCGGCACTGTCAGGGTTGCAACCAGGTACAACGCCACCATGCTCAGGCAATAGAAAGCAAGCAACCACGGAAGCAAGGTCTTGCCCGGCAAGCGCTGCAAGGCGCTGCGGCAACTGTAGCCGCCGACGAGAAAGGCCAGGGTCGGCACCACGTAACTGAGGCCGATGTCACTCGGGCTGTAGCCCATGCCACCGAGGATGAACGGCGAAGCGGTCAGCCAGGCAAAGAAACTGGCGGAGCAGGCGGCAAATATCATGACGTTGCCAGTAAATACCCGTGAAGTGAACAGCTGTGCATAGCCCAGGCGCACGGGTTGGTGCGTCTGACGCTTCGGCGCGCTGCGCAGGAACACCGTCGGCAACAGCAGGAGCAGCGACACCCCCAGCAACACGCCAAAAATCGCCTGCCAGCCAAAATGATTCAACACCATCGCGCCCAACAACGGCGCCAACGCCGGCGACAGCGACATCAGCGGCATGATGCTGGCGAACACGCGGTGAGCCTTGTCCGCCGGGTAGCGATCAATCACCAGGGCCTGCCAACTCACCGCCGCAGAGCACACGCCGATCGCCTGCATAAAGCGCAATGCCCAGAGCTGCGGCGCGGTCTGCACCCAGAACATGCCCAGGCACCCCAGCACAAACAGGCTCAACCCCATGAGCAGGACCGGCTTGCGCCCGAGCCGGTCGGACAATGGCCCCCACAGCAGCTGCCCGAGCGCAAAACCGGCAAGGAAAATGCTCAAGCTGGCGCCCACGGCCCCGGCGCCAATCTGCAACTGCTCGCCCATGGCGCCAAACGCCGGCAAATACATGTCCATGGCGAGATAACCGAGCATGCTCAGCCCCGCCAGATACCAAGTGAAACCAAATGAATTTTTCATTGAAGCCTTGTAGAACCTGCCATCAAACTATTTGCTGACTGGCGCCCATTATGAAGCTGGTAGTTTTCCTGTGAAGCGATAATAATTGGACAGTCTGATCAATAATTTTGAAGGCAGCTGCCATGTGGTCCGAATATTCCCTGGATGTGGTCGATGCCGTCGCACGCCACGGCAGTTTCAGCGCCGCCGCCCAGGAACTGCATCGCGTGCCGTCGGCCATCAGCTATACGGTGCGTCAGTTGGAAGAGTGGCTGGCGGTGCCGCTGTTTGTACGACGCCACCGTGACGTGGAGCTGACGCCCGCCGGCCGCCTGTTTATCGACGAAGCCCGCGGGGTAATGAAAAAAATGCTCGGCACCCGGCGCCTGTGCCAGCAAGTGGCCAATGGCTGGAGCGGTCAGCTGAAGGTGGCGGTGGATTCCATCGTCAAGCCGCAACGCTGTCGGCAACTGGTGCTGGACTTCTATCGACAGTTCCCCGAAGTGGAATTACTGCTGGAGTACGAGGTGTACAACGGTGTGTGGGATGCGCTGGCGGACGAGCGCACCGACATTGTGATCGGCGCCACCAGCGCGGTGCCGGTGGCCAGCCACTTCAGCTTTCGTGACATGGGCTTGTTGAACTGGTTGTGTGTGGTCAGCGCCAAACATCCCCTGGCAACGGTCAGCGGCCTGCTCAGTGACGATCAACTGCGCCCCTTTGCCTCCCTGTGCATGACCGACACCTCGCGCAACCTGCCCAAACGGGACACCTGGACCCTGGACAACCAGCGCCGCCTGGTGGTGCCCAACTGGTCCTCGGCGCTCGATTGCCTGCGCGATGGTTTGTGCGTCGGCATGGCCCCGGCGCATCAGGTGCTGCCGTGGATCGAGCGCGGCGAACTGGTGGCGCTGCAACTGCACCGCCCCTTCCCGGCCAGCCCATCCTGCGTGGCCTGGGCACAGAACAAACTGTCCCCGGCCATGGCGTGGTTGCTGGAGTACCTGGGGGATACCGAGACCCTGAATCAGGAGTGGTTGAATGGAATCTGAAAAGCAGCGCAGAACTCTGTGGGAGGGGGCTTGCCCCCTCCCACATTTGGCTGCATTTCAAGCCAGCAGTCGGGTGATGGCTCGTACGATCATCTCCACTTCCTTGCTGTGCAACGTCAGCGGCGGCAACAGGCGAATGATCTTGCCCCGCGTGACGTTGATCAACAGCCCGTGCTCCTGGGCGGCACGTTGGGCAAGGTCGCGATAAGGGCTGGCCAGTTCAATCCCGATCATCAAGCCTTTGCCGCGAATCGCCCGCACTTGCGGGTGCCCATCGAGTTCCATGCGCAAGCGATCGAGCAAGCGCTCGCCCTGCCGCGCAGCGTTGTGCAACAGCCCCTGCTCTTCGATGATGTCCAGCACCGTGCAGCCGACGCGGCACGCCAGCGGGTTGCCACCGAACGTGCTGCCATGGCTGCCTGGCGTGAACAGTTCGGCGACGCCGGCGCGGGCCAGGCAGGCGCCGATCGGTATACCGTTGCCGAGCCCTTTGGCCAGGGTCATCACGTCGGGGACAATGCCCTCGTGCTGAAAGGCGAACCAGGCACCGGTACGGCCAATGCCGGTTTGTATTTCATCAAGCATCATCAGCCAGCCGTGACGCGTGCAATGATCGCGCAGGGCTTTCAGGTAGCCGGGCGGTGCCGGTAACACACCACTTTCGCCCTGGATCGGCTCCAGCAGCACGGCGGCGATGCGCGTACCCAACTGTTGGGTGATGCGCTTCAATGCGTCCAGATCACCAAAACCCACCTTCAGAAAATCCCCCGGCAGACGTTGAAATCCAAGGCGCACTGATGGCCCGTCACTGGCCGCCATGGTGCCCAGCGTGCGCCCGTGGAAAGCGTTCTCCATCACCACCACCAAGGGCTGCTCAATGCCTTTTTTCCAGCCATGCAGGCGTGCCAGTTTCAGCGCTGCTTCATTGGCTTCAGCGCCTGAATTGTTGAAGAACGCGCGGTCAAGCCCGGACAGTTGGGTCAGGCGCAGGGCCAGACGCTGTTGCCAGTCAATGCTGTAGAGGTTGGAGGTGTGCAACAGCAGGCCGGCCTGCTCGCTGATGGCCGTTACCAGCCGGGGGTGGGAATGGCCGACATTGGTCACGGCCACGCCCGCGACCGCGTCCAGGTACTCGCGACCTTGTTGGTCCCACAGACGCGTGCCCAAACCGCGTGTGAAACTCAGGGCCAAGGGTTGATAGGTGCTCATCAGGCAGGCGGCAGTCATGGGGCAGGCTCCAGTGCATCGTTGTGGTGTTTGAGTATCGTTAGCCACCACAGCTGGATAAACTGCGAATTCCTACAATTACTTTAAACCAGGACTTGATAATGGATCTGTTCCAGGCCATGTCGGTGTATGTGAAGGTTGTCGAGACCGGCAGCATGACCGCCGCCGCGCACGAGTGCGGGATGTCGACGACCATGGTCGGCAACCATCTGCGTGCGCTGGAGCACCGACTGGGCGTCAGTTTGCTCAAACGCACCACCCGCAAACAGAGCCTTACGGAATTTGGCGGGCAGTATTATCAGCGCTGCCTGGAAGTGCTGGGGCTGGTGGCCGACTCCGAGCTACTGGCGGAGCAGATTCACAGCGAAGCGCCCAAAGGCAGCCTGCGTATCACCGCGCCGCCCGTGTTCGGCACCGAACGTCTCGTGCCGGCCTTGAGCGAGTTTTCCCAGCGCTACCCGCTGATCAACCTGTATGTGGTGTTGAGCAATGAGCGGATGGACCTGGTCGACAGCGGCTTCGATGTGGCGATCCGCCTCGGCGAACTGGAAACCTCCAGCCTGATCGCCAGACCCCTGCAGGCCTACACCCTCACCCTCTGCGCATCCCCTGCGTACCTGGCGCGGCGAGGCACGCCGCAGACTCCGGCTGACCTGCAGCATCACGACTGCCTGGCTTTCGCCTACCCTGCGACCGACAACTGGCGCGACACCGACAAACTGTGGCGCATGACGGGGGACGAAGGCGAGGTAGAGGTTCCGGTGGCCGGCTCATTGACCATCAACAGCTCCCAAGGCTTGCGCCAGGCGGCGGTAAACGGCATGGGCATCATCATGCTGGCTGATGCCCTGGTGCAACCGGACCTGGAGAGCGGCAAGCTGGTTGCCTTGCTGACCGGTTATAACCTCCCCAGCCGCCCCATGCACCTGCTGTATCGCCAAGACCGTTATCGCCTGCCCAAGCTGCGGGCCTTGGTCGATTTTGTCATGGAGAAGTGGGCGCACTAGGAGGCGCAGCAGAAGGCAGGCACGAGTAGGATCGTTCTGAATGTTCACCACGCCTCCCCATCCGGGGCCAATCTCTTTTAATGTCAGCCCTATCAAGGAAAACGTTGACTGAACGGAATCACCCAACACTGCCGCAAGACGTGACATAGGGGTATTCCGATGATAGCCACGAGTCTCAGTGTTACATCACCTTCCGCACTCAGCCTGGAAGCCTTGCAACGCAATCAGTCCCTTCAGGAACACAGCGTTGCCGGGGAGTCCGACAGCCCGCGCCAGACCCTGATCGAGCGGGTAAAAAAGCAAACAGGGATAGTTTCGAGCCACCTTGAACCCTTGCAACAGATCGCGGCAACCACCAACTCCATCATCGGCATACGTCCAGTCGAGTCCGTGGCTACCGGACTGATAGAAGCCGGACACCCCACCAAGGACTTCCACATCAAGGGCAAAAGTGCCAACTGGGGGCCGCAGGCAGGTCTGATCTGTACCGACCAGGCATTCAGCAAGCTGGAGAGTGCACCGGAAAAAGTCGCCAAGGCCAACGCGCAGATTCTGGAGTGCGTCGAGCGACGCCACGCAGTCCCGATCCCGCTGAAACTCTCGAGCCATCGCCTCAATGAACTGGTGAACCTAGGCCATATCACTGAACTGGCCGCAACAGGCGAGGAAGGCACGCTGAAATTGAGCGCCCAAGGGCCGAGCGGGCAACGCTATACATTTCAAGCCCGTTCTGTTTCGCCTGACGCCGACACTTATCTGATCACCCACCAGGGCAAGCCGCTTGAAGTACTGGCCAAACAGGCAGAGGGCAAGCCGTTGACTGCCGATTACGATCTGCACATGGTCGCACCGCACCTGAGTGACTACGGGGCCCAGGATAAGCTCCCGGTACCGGATGTCGCTCACAGCGTGTTCAAGGAACGAATCAATGCGTATAAACAGGTGCCGGAGGAGCTGCGCGCAGACTTTGCCAGCGCAGCGAATTTCTACAAGAAAGAGGACGCCGATCTAGGCAATGCCACGCCGCGAATACGGGAGATGATCGGCATCATCAATCAAACGCTGGTCGGGGACGCAGAGCGGGTGGTCCACCACAATGCGGACTCGGGCAGCCCGGCGACGGAAGTGGCCGCGAACTACCCGGCGACGTTTTTCCTGCCGTCAAAACTAGGCAGATTCGATGAAATAAGCATCATCCATGACAGCAGGGAAATGGCTGAGCTGATAAAAACCGCCAAAGACAGCGGTTTTCACGTGCCGCTCAATCCTCTCTGGGAGAATGAGCTGGTGAATATCCGGCGATCAGACTTCACCCAGGCAAAACATCGCCTGGCTGAATCCAGATATGCCTGATATCGGCAGCAGCAAGCAGCGGCCTGATAATCGAGTTATCGAGGCCGCCACCGTTACATCATTTAATTACGCCTGAACCAGACCGTTGATCTTGACGGTCGGGTTCACGTCCGCTTCGTAGTCCACGCCATCGACCTCAAAACCGAACAAGCGCAGGAACTCAGCCTTGTAGCCGGCAAAATCGCTGATCTCGTTGACGTTGTCGTCGGTAACCTGGTTCCACAGCGCCGCCACGGCGTCCTGAACCTTTGGCTCCAACTCGGCCAGATCGGCACGCAGACGGCCGTCAGCGTCCAGTTTCGGCTCGCTGCCGTACAGGCTGTCCTTGAACAGGCCGTACACCTGCTCGATGCAGCCCTCGTGAGTGCCCTGCTCTTTCATCACCTTGAACAGCAGCGACAGGTAGAGCGGCATGATCGGGATTGCTGAACTTGCCTGGGTGACCACGGCCTTGAGCACCGACACACGGGCGTCGCCCTTGAGCGCAGCGAGGTTGTCGCGCAGAGTCAGGACTTTTTTGTCCAGGTCTTTCTTGGCTTCGCCGATGGAGCCGTTCCAGTAGATGTCCTGGGTCAGCTTCTCACCCAGGTAGGTGAACGCGGTGGTCTTGGCGCCTTCGGCCAGTACATCGGCGTCACGCAGGGCGTCGATCCACAGCTGCCAGTCTTCACCGCCCATGACTTTGACGGTGCCGTCGATTTCTTCCTGGGTCGCCGGCTCCAGCGTAGTGTCGACCACCACGCCCTTGTCAGTATTGATCCCACGCAGGGTCACAGCCTTGCCGATCGGCTTGAGGGTGGAGTTGTGCACCACGCCTTGTGGGTCGGTACGGCGTGGCGCGGCCAAGCTGTAGACCACCAGGTCGATTTTGCCCAGGTCTTTCTTGATGGTTTCGATGGTCAGGCGCTTGATCTCGTCGGAGAACGCGTCGCCGTTGATGCTCTTGGCGTACAGGCCCTTTTGCACGGCAAACTTCTCGAACGCCGCGCTGTTGTACCAGCCAGCGGAGCTCAACTTGCCTTCTTCGCCTTCTTTCTCAAAAAACACGCCCAGGGTATCGGCGCCGCAGCCAAACGCAGCACTGATGCGCGCGGCCAGGCCGTAGCCGGTGGAAGCACCGAGGACCAGCACCTTCTTGGGGCCGCCTTCGATGGTGCCGTTTTCAGTCACGTAGTCGATCTGCTCCTTGACGTTCGCTTCACAGCCAACAGGGTGAGCGGTCACACAGATAAAGCCACGAACCCGCGGTTTGATGATCATAAAAATTCTGCCTCTTCCAAGGTGCCGAAGGCCAATGGTGGCCATTCAACTTCAATCGTACCGGTCTATGACGCCTGAAAAACCGAAGCGTCACGATAGACGCAAATCTTCCGATCTCAAAATTCAATCCGCAGACCCTGACAGCCCTGATGTCCGTTACAAACTGTGCACCGACTTAACAATTTTCGAACTATTTAAAACGCTCAAGGACGACAGAAACCCCTATGATGACGATATTGTTTCATTATGTTTCAGGTTTGGAGCCAGGTTTCATGAGCAAAAACGCTGTCGGCAAAAAGCTGGTGTCCCTCGCCTGGGTCGTCGGCGTTCTGCTATTGATCTACTGTTTTCCGCGCACCTGCCTGGTGTTTCTACTGCTGGTGGTGCTCTGCGGTGTTTATGATTTTTTGCGCAACGGCCTCTACGACCGCAGCACCATCAAGAAATATTTCATCGGCAACGGCCGCAACACTTGGGTGCTGGCGCCGTTCAACACCCTGCTCGACCTCTTGAGCGCCCGCAACCGGCATGTCTACACGATGCAAGACCTGCCGCCCGAATGGCGCGAAGACCTGCAACAGGTCATCAACGACGCCATGGCACGCAAGGAAGAAATCATCGGTTACCTGGACGCCCGCATGGCCGAGAAGAAACGCGGCATGCTGTTTTTCCAGTGGTACGGTCGGCCCATCGAAACCGCCCTGAACATCCCGCAACTGCGCAAGAAACTGCCCTTCGTGAAGACCATCGGCGTGTCGGTGTTCAATGAGAACCGCTCGACGTCGTTCCACTTCGGGCCCCTGCGCATGATGTTCCGAGTGCTCTACAACATGGCGCCGGCACCGCACCATGAAGGCGTGTATATCCAGGTGGGCAAGCACAAGCACTACTGGCACGACGACCCGCTGTTTATCTTCGATGACACGCTGATGCATGCGTCTTTCAACAAGAACGATGCGAAACGTTACTGCCTGTTCATTGATATCGTGCGGCCAACCCGGGTGCCCTCCGTGCTTAACGCCGTGATCGCGGGTTTTGCCGGCCTGGTGTTTACCCTGCGTCGGGTTTTCTACAAAAACTGGAAGCTGATCCAGTAAGTTCTGCGGCATGATGGTGCTGGACGGCATTTGCGCTCGGCCTTGCGCCTGAGGTAAATAACCGTCTCGTGCGACCGTATACGGCGCCCATCATTCTCAAGCCATCGCGTCTTTCGTGGATGCGGTGGCTGTGCTTTCAAGGAATCAGAATGCCCCAACGTCAAGTCATCAACGCCGCCGTCAGCCCCAAGGGCAGCCTCGAAACCCTGTCACAACGTGAAGTCCAGCAACTGAGTGAAGCCGGCAGCGGCAGCGTCTATGCCCTGTTTCGCCAGTGCGCCCTGGCGATCCTCAACACCGGCGCGCATATCGACAACGCCAAGACCATCCTCGATGCCTATAAAGACTTTGAAGTGCGCATCCACCAGCAAGACCGCGGCGTACGCCTGGAACTGCTCAACGCTCCCGCCGACGCCTTCGTCGATGGCGAGATGATCGCCAGCACGCGCGAAATGCTGTTCAGCGCCTTGCGTGACATCGTCTACACCGAGAACGAGCTGGACAGCCAGCGCATCGACCTGAGCAACTCCCAGGGCATCACTGACTACGTGTTCCACCTGCTGCGCAACGCCCGTACGCTGCGCGCGGGGGTCGAGCCGAAGATCGTGGTGTGCTGGGGTGGCCACTCGATCAACACCGAAGAATACAAATACACCAAGAAAGTCGGGCACGAGTTGGGCCTGCGCAGCCTCGACGTATGCACCGGCTGCGGCCCCGGCGTCATGAAAGGGCCGATGAAAGGCGCGACCATTTCCCACGCCAAACAACGCATCACCAGTGGCCGCTACCTGGGCCTGACCGAGCCTGGCATCATTGCCGCCGAAGCGCCGAACCCGATCGTCAATGAGCTGGTTATCCTGCCGGACATCGAGAAACGCCTGGAAGCCTTCGTGCGTGTCGGCCACGGCATCATCATCTTCCCCGGCGGCGCGGGCACCGCTGAGGAATTCCTGTACCTGCTGGGCATCCTGATGCACCCGGACAACCGCGACCTGCCGTTCCCGGTGGTGCTCACCGGGCCCAAACATGCGGCTCCCTACCTGGAACAACTGCACGCGTTCGTCGGCGCTACCCTCGGCGAAGCGGCGCAGAAGCATTACCAGATCATCATCGACGACCCGGCCGAAGTCGCGCGCCAGATGACCGCAGGGCTCAAGGCGGTCAAACAGTTCCGGCGCGAGCGCAACGACGCGTTCCACTTCAACTGGCTGTTGAAGATCGACGAAGGTTTCCAGCGCCCCTTCGACCCGACCCACGAAAACATGGCCAGCCTGCAGCTGAGCCATGCGTTGCCGCCCCATGAACTGGCGGCCAACCTGCGTCGCGCGTTCTCGGGGATCGTTGCAGGTAACGTGAAGGACAAAGGTATTCGCCTGATCGAAGAAAACGGTCCGTACGAGATTCATGGCGACCCGGCGATCATGAAACCGTTGGATGAGCTGCTCAAAGCGTTTGTCGCCCAGCACCGCATGAAGCTACCGGGCGGCGCGGCGTATGTGCCGTGCTATCGCGTGGTGCAATGAGCCGGCGCGGCCGGTCATAGTTTGTATCGGTTTGGCGCATGGCCAAAGGTGTGGGGATCGAGGGTTCGGACTAGGGTTTTAGTACCGACTCACCCACACCTGCGAGCAACCCATGGACCAACGGATATTGTCCTCTATCACTCCTTACCCTAAGGTAAGGAATATCACGATGGAGATCTTCACTATGGCAACCGCCACGCTTACATCAAAAGGGCAAATCACCATCCCTGTCCAGGTCAGGACAGCCCTCGGCCTGGAAACAGGCGACCGGGTGGAATTCGTCGAAATGGAAGACGGCAAGTTTTCCATGATCGCCGCGAGCAAAACCGTCACCGACCTCAAGGGTCTGATTCGCAAGCCTGCCAATGCGGTGTCCATCGAGGACATGAACCAAGCCATCGCGGCCCAAGGAGCAAAAGCCGGATGATCGGCCTGGATACCAACGTGCTGGTGCGCTACGTCACCCAGGACGAGCCGGTGCAATCAGCCAAGGCGTCCAGACTGATCGAATCACTGACTGCCGCGTCACCGGGCTTTGTCAGCCTGGTGACCATTGTGGAGTTGGTGTGGGTA
Source organism: Pseudomonas fluorescens (assembly GCF_002837185.1). Taxonomy (GTDB): domain Bacteria; phylum Pseudomonadota; class Gammaproteobacteria; order Pseudomonadales; family Pseudomonadaceae; genus Aquipseudomonas; species Aquipseudomonas fluorescens_AM. Next base: position 26,019 of record NZ_KZ477989.1, read on the forward strand.
CTGCAGTCCTGCTATCAATCAGCCAAGAGCGATGTGGTGATGGTGCTGGAAACCCTGCTGCACACGCGCGAGCTCACTGTTGAGCACGCCGATATCATCTGGCAGGCGCTGCGCAAGTTCGTGGCGAACAAGGCAGACTTTGCCGACTGCCTGATCGAGCGTTGCGCCCATGCGGCCGGCTGCGAGTACACCGCCACCTTCGACCTCAACGCGGTCAAGGCGACGGGTATGAAGCGCATTGGTTGAGTCGGTTTGTTTCGGGGTTCAGCGAATCCAGCCACCGACCTGCCAGTGATACCCGTCATTACGCTGTACCCAATGCGGATGCACATAGCGATAACCCTCGCGCACCGGCTCCCAATGGCCGTGCACCGCGACATATCGCCCGCCTTGCCAGCGCCAGTAGCCGCGTGACCAGATATAACCTTCGCGCGCCGCCGGCTCGACTTCGATCACTTGCACCGGCGGCGGTTGGGGCGCCACGACTTCCACATACTCATGCTGTACCGGCCGACGTTCATGTACGACACGCTCTTGCACACACCCGGATGACGCGACGACTAACGCCGCCATTGCCGCATAACGTAGCAACATACAAAATCCTCGGGCGTAATCGCCCCGTACCTGCATCAGTAAGAATTCCCCCTTTGTTGCAGCCAGGCCTCCTGCTCGGGCATGGTTTATTTTTAACAGGAGATGTCTGTCAGATTGCTGAACCCCCAGGCCTCAAGACGTGCACGCGACGGTCGGTCGCTTCAGGCGCAATAAAACCAGCCCGGCAATGACGACGGCGATGCCGGCATAGGTCGAGGCATGAATCCGCTCGCCGAACATCAAAGCCGCCCATACCAGGGTGACCGGGGGCTCCAGGTAGACCAACGCGGCAACCTGGGTGGCCGTCATCACGCGCAGCAACTGCCACAGGCTCAAGTAAGCAGCAAAGGTGGAAAACACCGTCAACCACACAATCGAAACCAGTACGTCGGTGTCATGGGGAATGCTCAAGGTATCGGTGTACAACACAGCGCCTGTGAAGCCGATCAGGCTCAGCAGCGATTGGATAAACAGCGGTATGAGCAAACCGACATTCTCGCTCTGCACCGAGCGGCGTTCGTACAGCGTCGCCAGCGTCAGCCCCAGTGCCGACACCAGTGGCAGCCCATACATGGCCAGGCTTACCTGGGTTGGGCCATGGCTATACTGCCCGGCTATCACCATCGCAACGCCGGCAAAGCTGATCACGAGCCCCACCCATTGCCAGCCGCCGCTGCGCTCGGTGGCGCTGCCCGTCGACAATACCGCTGTCATCAACGGCTGCAACGCCGCGATGATCGCCGCAATGCCTGGCGGCAGACCGTTCTGGATCGCCACATACAGGCAACTCAGGTACAAAAACTGCGACAGGCAACCAATGACGGCGTAATGGCGGATCTGCGCCCATGAAACCTTCAACAATCTGACGTTCAGGAACAGCCCCAGGCACAGCGATACCAATAGGAATCGCCAGAACAGCAGGTTGAACGCCCCCCCGTCCTGGGTGCCAAGCTTGGCGCCGATATAGCCCGAACTCCACGACAGGACAAACGCCCCTTGCAACAGCAGCAAACCCAGGGTTGATCGCTTCATGCAGCCCTCCAGCCTTAGTCGATTGACTTCAAGGCTAGGGACAGGAGACTCTTCTGTATATTTGAATAACCTGCACTATCAATCCGTAAAAGTCGAACCATGGCCAAACAGCTGAATATCGATCTACTGCGTACCTTTCACGCCGTCGCGCGTTTTGGTCGCTTCAATGAAGCGGCCGAGCATGTGCACCGCAGCGCTTCCACCGTGACCACGCAGATTCAGAAACTGGAAGATCAGGTCGGCCAGCGCCTGTTCAGCCGCAGCAACCAGGGCGTGGACCTGACGCTGTACGGCAGAAAACTGTTGGGCGAAACCACCGAATTTCTCAAAAGCCACGACCGTCTGCTGATCTCGCTGATGCCCCAGCGCATGCAGGGCAAGATCCGCCTGGGTGTGCCCGATACTTACGCGCCCGCCTTCATCCAGGCATTCGTGCCGCGACTGATTGCCGACAACCCGCTGCTGGAGCTGGAAATCGAAGCGCGCACCAGTGGCGAACTGTTGAATCTGTTCACGGCAAACCAACTGGATCTGGCAATCACCGTCAGCGCACAGCCGCTGGCACAGGGTGAGCGCTTGGGGCCGGTGCAACCGCTATGGGTGGCAGCAGAGCAATTCAGTTATCCGCCAAACGCGCCGCTGCCCATCACCGTGCCCATCGCTGGTTGCCCCTATCGAGCGGCAGCGTTACAGGCGCTGAAAGATAACGGGATTTACCATCGAGTACTGCTGGAAAGCCCTAACTCATCGGCGGTAGAGGCTTTCGTACTCAGCGGCGTGGCCGTGGGCCTGATGGAGGAGAGCCGCATGGGCGAAGGGCTGAGGCAAATGACAGAGCTGGCGGCCCTCCCCGCGCAGCATCTGTATCTGCTGTGCGACACCGCTAACGCACTGGCCCTGCACGTGTATGAGCAAGTCAGGCACTTCAGGGTCTGAACGCCGCGCACAAAAAAGCCCGCTGACCGTCACCGGTTCAGCGGGCTTTTTATCAGGCGTTACTTACAGCGCCAGGTCAGACGCCGGCTTGCCAGGCTCAGCCGCAGGCTTGGCAGCCTCGGTGGCCTGTGGAGCAGCCAGTTGCGGGATCGCTGGCGGTGGCGTCAGTTGCAGCACACCGGCCGTGTAGGCCCATTCCTTGGCAACCGCTTCAGGGCTGTCGTTCAGCTTGGTGCCGTAGCTTGGCACGATCTGGTGCAGTTTTTCCTGCCAGGCCGGGCTTGCTACCTTGTCCTTGAAGACTTTCTGCAGCACGGTCAGCATGATCGGAGCCGCGGTCGACGCGCCTGGCGATGCACCCAACAGGCCGGCAATGGAGTTGTCAGCGGAGCTGACCACTTCGGTACCGAGCTTCAGCACGCCGCCCTGCTCTTCGTCACGCTTGATGATCTGCACGCGCTGGCCGGCTTGCCACAGGCGCCAGTCGGCTTGCTTGGCGTTCGGGAAGTATTCCTGCAGCGCCTTGAAGCGGTCGTCATCGGACAGCATCAGTTGGCCGGCGAGGTACTCGACCAGTGGGTATTCACGAATACCGACTTTGGTCATCGGCCAGATGTTGTGGGTGGTGGTGCTGGTCAGCAGGTCCAGGTACGAGCCTTCTTTGAGGAACTTGGTCGAGAAGGTGGCGAATGGGCCAAACAGAATCACGCGCTTGCCATCCAGCACGCGGGTGTCCAGGTGCGGAACCGACATCGGTGGCGAGCCCACCGAAGCCTTGCCGTAGGCCTTGGCCAGGTGCTGCTCGGCGACGGTCGGGTTGTCGGTCACCAGGAACGAGCCGCCAACCGGGAAGCCGGCGTATTCCTTGGCTTCAGGAATGCCCGACTTTTGCAGCAGATGCAGGGCACCGCCGCCAGCGCCGATGAACACGAACTTGGCGTCGGTTTCAGTCTTGGTGCCGTCTTTGAGGTTTTTGTAGCTCACACGCCACGAACCGTCTTCGTTGCGGGTGATGTCCTGCACTTCGCTCGACAGTTTCAGGTCGAACTTAGGGGTGGTTTGCAGGTGGGCAACGAACTGGCGGGTGATCTCGCCAAAGTTGACATCGGTGCCGATCGGGCTCCAGGTGGCCGCGATTTTCTGGTTGGGGTCACGCCCTTCCATCATCAGCGGGACCCACTTGGCGATCTGCGCCGGGTCTTCGGAGTACTGCATGCCGGCGAACAGCGGGCTCGCCTTCAGCGCTTCATAGCGCTTTTTCAGGAACTTGATGTTGTCATCGCCCCACACAAAGCTCATGTGCGGTGTGGAGTTGATGAACGAACGCGGGTTCTTCAACACGCCCTGCTGGACCTGCCAGGACCAGAACTGACGGGAGATCTGGAACGCTTCGTTGATCTCGACCGCTTTAGGGATCTCAACGTTGCCGTTCTTGTCTTCCGGGGTGTAGTTCAACTCGGCCAGGGCCGAGTGACCGGTACCGGCGTTGTTCCAGCCGTTGGAGCTTTCTTCGGCCACGCCATCGAGGCGCTCGACCATCTCCATCGACCAGTCCGGTTCCAGCTCGTTAAGCCAGACACCCAGGGTCGCGCTCATGATGCCGCCGCCGATCAGCAGCACATCGACTTTCTTTGCCTCTTCCGCGTGAACGGACGTGATCCCCATCGACAAAGCCAGCCCCAGCAGGGCAGTGTTTACTTTTTTAAACATCAGTAGCACCTATGATAAAACGCCATCCGCCCTACCGCCCCCGATCATGAGTAACCCTCGACCACGCTACGTCAGGCAACGTACCGCGGGGTCTGCACATTCACATAAAGGCTGCAGGGTGGGCACACAAGGCCGATGGATCGACCTCACTGTTATGTCCCTTCTGCGCTGACTTCTTATCATTATTGGCTTCAGCTACCTGGGCGACAGCCAACCGCTGGGACGTATACGGGTGTACGCACCAAGGAAAGCCTAGACCAGGACGGCGCGCAGAATATCACGCTAAACGGCGTTTATGCGCCGTTTGGCCAATTGACACCGCTAAATCGCGGCTTTTATCGCGCCAGTGTCAAGACTGCCAGCCGCGACGTGGGGTCACAGGCCCGGAACTCTCGTGCTCGAGGCTGTTCTAGACACCTTCACAGTCGCCTGCGTAGCATCGGCGACTGTCTTTCGTGCACCTCATCCAAACAGAGCGATCCATGTCTATCCAGCAAACACCCGGGCACCTGCTGCCCGCGCGCAGTGCCGCCAAAATGGAAGCGGCCATGGCCGTGGGCGCGTTCGCCATCGGCACCGGCGAATTCGCCATCATGGGCCTGATGCCCGATATCGCCCAGAACCTGGGCCTGAGCGAACCGCAAGTCGGCCACGCCATCAGCGCCTACGCGCTCGGTGTGATGGTCGGCGCCCCGCTGTTGGCCATCCTCGGCGCCAAGCTGTTGCGCAAACACATGCTGCTGTTGCTGATGGGCCTCTATGCCCTGGGCAACTTCGCCACCGCCTTCACCCCCACCTTCGGCTCGCTGGTGGCCTTCCGCTTTATCAGCGGCCTGCCCCACGGCGCCTACTTCGGCATCGCCGCCGTGGTCGCCTCCAGCATGGTGCCCACCGACAAACGCGCCGGCGCCGTGGCCCGCGTCATGATGGGCCTGACCCTGGCCATGCTGCTGGGCAACCCCATCGCCACCTTCCTCGGCCAACACCTGGGCTGGCGCTCGGCGTTCGCCCTGGTCAGCGTGATCGCCCTGCTCACCATCGCCCTGGTCTGGCAATTCGTGCCCCACCGCCACGACGAACAACGCAGCGACCCGCGCAAGGAACTGCGCGCCTTCACCAAACCCCAGGTCTGGATGGCCCTGTCCATCGGCGCGATTGGCTTTGCCGGCATGTTCTGCGTATTCAGCTACCTCGCGCCGACCATGCTGGAAGTGACCAAAGTGTCACCGCAGTGGATTCCGTTCGGCCTGGCAGCGTTTGGCGCGGGCGGCATCATCGGCAACATCGCCGGCGGCAAACTGTTTGATCGCCTGCAGTTTCGGGCGGTGGGCTTGATATTGGTGTGGTCGATAGCCGTGCTGCTGTTCTTCCCCTTCGCCGCGGCGTCGCTGTGGGGCGTGCTGCTGAGCATGGGATTGGTGGGCACCATGGTCGCCTTGGCGGCACCGTTGCAGATTCGCCTGATGGACATCGCCCACGAAGCCCCGAGCCTGGCGGCGGCGTCCAACCATGCGGCGTTTAACCTGGCGAATGCGCTGGGGCCTTGGTTTGGCGGTATGGCTATTACGGCGGGGTTGGGGTGGACCAGTACCGGCTACATCGGCGCCGCAACAGCCTTGGTCGGCCTGGGCCTCTACCTAATCGCCCGGCGCATGAAAGGCGGCCACTGACGCCACCCGCTTCACTGGGGTTCAAACTGTGGGAGGGGGCTTGCCCCCGATAGCAATGGGTCAGTCAACACACCACTGACTGACCCACCACCCATCAATCATCATGCAACAACCCCGACCCATACTCCCCATAACTACTCCCCAGCCCGCTGCCACCAAAATTCATCTTGGCGGCTTTGTTGGGGCTGTGGTCGCCAAACGCCTGGCATCCACCCGAGAAGCACGGGTCACTGCTCACGGCGGGTGAAGATGAACAGGCGCTCAACAGCAACGTGCCGGTGATCATTGCGACTTTGATGAGGTTCGAGATCATGGTTGCAGTTCCCTGTGGGCTGGAGGCGCTGGGGTCTTCTCTTGCAGGGAATCGTAGACCTCAACGGCGCAGGGAATTATGAAACTTTGCTGGGGGACAGGATGGGTTCAGGTTGCCGCCTTGGGTAAGGCGGCGGGGTTGGTTGTCAGGCTTTGACTGGTTGGGTTACAGGCGCAACTTGCTCCTGGGCTCGGTCGACAAGCAGCGAGCTCAACTCGATTAACTGCTGAATGCCCAGAGCGATGGCGCGTTGGGAGTCGTCGAGATCGAACGCCAAGGAGGCGGCCATTTCGTTGGCGGATGCGAGGTTCTCGGCGGCGTTGGCCAGGAGGGTTTCGGGGTCGAGGGTTGGGTTGACGAGGAAAAGGTTTTCGATCGGGCGCTCGGCGGGCGCAGCGTCGTCGGATGGGGGAAAGTGATGATTGATTGCTCGCTGGGCTGCGGCTTGAAGCTTGGGATCAGAAGATGCAGCGTTTGAAGCATAAGGCGGATTAGGTGTGACCTTGTACATGGCGAAGCTCCTTAACTATTCAGGAACTACCAGTCTCACTTCCACATGAGAGGTGGCAGCTGTACGCAGGTGTGGAAGACCAGGGCTAAGGACCCGGCGCACCGAAGTGCCCCGCGCACAGCCGCCGTAACACATGATACAGGCGTAAAAAAACGCCGGTAGGTGTTTGTGACGATTGCGTCTTAGCTTGGTACGGACTTCCACATCCGACCGCTGGATTGGCAGCGGCTTGAGGAGGTTAGCTAGGGGCAGTCTTAGGGGCAAGCCGAGAAAAGCGTGGGAAATTTCCTAGACGATTTAACCTGTTCCCGAAATTACTCCACACTAGGTAAGTCGTCCCGATGATGGATTGGACGTATGTCTCCGCTTACCTCCTAGAATTACCACTCAAAAAACACTTGGGCGCTGCTGCTGTAGCAAACTTTAAGCAGCCATCGACTTACTTGCCCCGCAGCGCTTCAAAGCATTTTTGAGGTAACTGTCAGCGGGGAAATCTATGGTGAGACACAGGGAAAGCTTGGACCTTTCGCCTGTCTGGTTTTCACCACCAGCGCAAGCGCAGCAACATCACCGCTTCCAGCTCAGATACTCTGTACACCCGATGAATATCACTGCGCCGGCATTGAGAAACTCGACCTGCCGGGGCCTGCCGCTCATTTGGTCGAGTACGGCGGCAAAGTCACAATCACCCAGGAAGGCTACCAAACTCATTATTCATACGGAAAGGGCCAGGATTTCTACCACGTCAAAGAGAAGAATGCTTACTCAAAGGACTTCGTTAACATTCAGCACGACGTTTTTTTGTACTCTGATCCTGGATGGGCGAACAGCAGCGGCATCCTGATACTGCGTGCTGACTCAGGATCAGGTTTTTTCCATATCGATTGGGCCAAGCAGAGCTATTACGGGTACACACATGAGCTGGGGGCCATTCATTCCTTTGAAGGGTCATGCACGGTGCTCAAGAAAGGAGGCGCGCTATGACGCAATTGAGGCACACCCCAATTGTGTAGGAGTATGTGGGGAATTTAGAGGGATAGGCCCGTAATTACGGGCTGTAACGCTCGTTCAAGGCAGGTTGCATAAATGCATAATGGGCATTGGATGGCATAGATGGGCGTACGGGTTGCCCCATTTTGGCCCCATGATACCGGACAGGCTTTTACTTAACGTCTCGTTGAAGGAGACCGCCTATGGTACACCGCTGGTATTCGTTCACTGCCTGGAGCACCGACTCAGCCTAACAGCATGCCTTCTGAGGTCAGCGAATTGAGTGATAGCTCAACAGCTCGCCATTTAATATAGACACAATAATAAGAAGCTCTGAAAATCCTTTCTTGAGAATTCCATTGAGATTTAAAACAAAAAAAAAACACCAGCATTGGCCGGTGTTTTTTTATATCTATCTATGGAAGTGCAGCATCAAGATCGAAACCTACCGTCTGGATTTCGCCTTTGATTTTGAATAATGATATGCTATGAAATTCATAAACCGTATCATTAGTTTTTAACTTAACTCTGTCTCCCACGATCTTCTTGACAGCATTTTCACTCTTAGTAACAAGAAAAGGAGTGCTATTTCTTGTCCTTTCCAAAGCTATCTCTTCGCTCGGCTGAATCTCCATGAGAAAATACCGATATACATCTCCATTGGTGGCCCCGCCGGACTCATACAATACTTCATAAATAGCACCACCTTCAGCAACTTTGGTGACTGAAATAACTTTGCTAGGATCTGGTCTGAATGGCGAGGACACAAAAATATACAATGCCTGCGCCAGACAAACAAGCAACAACCCCCAGACTAGCCATTTAATAACCCTTTGCTTTTGCATAACCTATCCCAAATTTAATCCAAACTTGATCAACAGGGTCATCGCCGTAAGGCGCTCCTGCCCACCACTCACCAAATTCCGTAGAGGATGTCCCAGCTACAGTTTGCGCAGCGCCCGCCCCTCTTAGAAGAACTTGCTCTGGAATCCCCGCAGCGGTCCCTACGGCTCCATAATTGAAATTCCCGAAATCTGCATACTGGCGTCCTTGTTGTTTGTAGTCCCAAGGCCCTTTATTTCGGACTTTCATATAGAACCATGTGTACATAAAAGCAGAGCCGCTACTAGGATAATAGCTATCTTGTGCTTTTGTCTCTTGTAAATTTCCATCCAACCACACCCCTGGTGGAGCGATTGGATACTGGTTAAGTCGAACCTTTTCCCTAGCTTCGTTAAGTAGCCTAACGGGTTCTTGAAGCTTCCGCTTTAAAGCATTCAAATAATCGATTTCACGACTGGTATATTTCGCAGCATACGCAGCCGCCAGTGATGCGTACCATTCTTTATAGTTCTTATCTGGAGGATAATTTGTCTTACTGCCGCTGATCGCATCAGAGATGAACCGGCTAGTTGGATAGCCAAAAAAATCATGACCATAGTAATACTTATCAGCAACTCCTTTCTGAGTCGTGTACGCCTGTGTTTTTTGAACAATAAGAGTGTCAATCGACTGAATATGCCTTTCAATTTTTTCGACTCCACTCTCAGAGCCTCCTGCACTCTGCTCTATTGAATTAATGCTTTGCGCGATAGCCGCTGGCATAGACTGAAGATTCGCTGCAAAAGCTGCCTCTTGATCCCTAACATTTTGGGCAATGATTGGTGGATACGTATTAAGTATGTAAGTACGCGTGGCAACGTTACTTAGCTGCCCTGTGTGACTGTGTGAAAAATCACTATCAAGACCCCCACCTCCGAATGTTTGAGGTTCATATTTATTAATAACGTTGATTTCAATATCTGGAAGATAAATTATGTCGCCATTGGGCATAGTGATTTCCTTTTCGCTAGTCCAGTGTAAGTGCGCTGCAGATCACAGTAAAATGGGCGGCTTATTCTTCCGACACCTTACTGCTCTCTGACGAACGGTTTCAGGTTTCCGGCTTCTGTGAAGGCTCAACGGACAGAATCCCGTTTTCCGCGCCTTTGAGCTTGTCACACTGCGACTGTATATCCATCCAGGCATGACACGCAACAAATAATGCATTTGTGCATAAATAAATCAGCAAGTGCTAGTGATTGGCATTCCCATTTATGCATATTATGCCTGCCATTGAGCACGACATGGAAGCTCGTTCTCAACGCCGGTGCGTATTTTCTGGATTATTAGGTTAGCGCTAGGGTCATGCCCAGTTGCAATAATGTGATCCGAAGCCCGTGACTGGTTGCCGTTAACGTGAGCCATAAACGTCGCTGAATGCAACGCCGTGTGTTTTCAAACGCGAGTTGCGACACATAGCAGGCCCATCTGATCGACGCTTGAGACCATCAAAACAGCGCCCCTAACTCCGCTGGCCCCCAGTTCATGATCACCAACTCTCCGCTGATCTCGGCCCTTCCCTGCCGTTGGTTTGTGGTGTTGTACCGAATGTCCAACATCTCAAAGTGAAACCCCTCAAACACCCGCCGGATATCAGGGTGATCGTTGATGCTGACCATCACCTTGCCTTTGCAGCGCCGCATAAAGTCGGCCATGCGCTCGTAATTCTCAAATCGATATCGGGGGCAGACCACGATACCCAGCTTTGAGCTGGCAGAGGAAAAGCAAACGATTCACCCCCGGACACATGTCGCGACGGCCTGCTGATTCAACCCGACGCTTCACGGTGTAAGATGCCCAACATCCGTCCACCATCGAGGCCGCCATGACTGGGATATTCTTAAACCTGCCGGAAGACCTATCCAACTCTCTCGCTGACCTGGCCAAATCCAATGGTCAGACAGCGAGCTACCTGGCGATGGACGTTCTTCGCGACTACATCGAGCACGAAAAAACGCTAACCGCTCAGATCGAGCTGGCAGTAAAAGACGCAGACGAAGGCAAATTCGCCACCGATGATCAAGTGGTGGCCATGCGCGCCAGGCGCTGGAGCCGGAATGAGGGTTGAGTGGCTTGAAAAAGCACTCAAGAATCTGGAAGACGAAGCAAACTACATTGCCCTCGAAAATCCCAAGGCGGCCGACGACTTCTCCGACGCCATTTTCGCCAGCGTCGACAAACTCGCTCAATTTCCCTTAATGGGCCGTGAAGGTCGGGTTAAACAGACTCGGGAATGGGCTGTGCCCAACTGGTCTTATCTAATCCCCTATCGGGTGCGCGGTGATCGCCTACAGATCCTGGGCATATTTCACACACGGCAACGCCCTCGTTCGAAATGGTGAAGGGTACGAACTGCTTCCCGACACCCCATCCCTGATAAACTGCGCACCATTCGCCTCGTTGACTCAGATCCCCCATGCCCTTACAAATCGCCCCACTCTCCCGCCGCTTCTCCGTCGCCCCCATGATGGATTGGACCGACCGCCACTGCCGGTACTTCCTGCGCCTGCTCTCCAAACACGCCCTGCTCTACACCGAAATGGTCACCACAGGCGCGATCCTCCACGGCGATCACGAGCGCTTCCTGCGCCACAGCGAAGCCGAGCACCCGCTCGCGCTGCAATTAGGCGGCAGTGTGCCGGCTGATCTGGCCGCCTGCGCCCGTATGGCCGAAGCCGCCGGCTACGACGAAGTGAACCTGAACGTCGGCTGCCCCAGTGACCGGGTGCAGAACAACATGATCGGCGCGATCCTTATGGCGCACCCTGCCCTGGTGGCGGACTGTGTGAAGGCGATGCGCGATGCCGTGTCGATTCCGGTGACGGTGAAGCACCGTATCGGCATCAATGGGCGGGACAGTTATGCCGAGTTGTGTGATTTCGTCGGGACGGTGAAGGACGCCGATTGCACCAGTTTTACCGTGCATGCGCGGATTGCCATTCTGGAGGGGTTGTCGCCCAAGGAGAACCGTGACATTCCGCCGTTGCGTTATGACGTGGCGGCGCAGTTGAAGCGGGACTTTCCGGAATTGGAGATCAATCTCAACGGTGGGATCAAGACGCTGGAGCAGTGCGAGGAGCATTTGCAGACGTTTGATGGGGTGATGCTGGGGCGGGAGGCTTATCACAATCCGTATCTGTTGGCGGAGGTGGATCAGCGGTTGTTTGGCAGCGAGGCGCCGGTGATCAGTCGGGCAGAAGCCTTAGCGCAGTTGCGGCCTTATATTGCGGAGCATTTGGCCAGTGGTGGGACGATGCATCACATCACCCGGCATGTGTTGGGGTTGGGCACTGGGTTCCCGGGGGCGCGCAAGTTCAGGCAGTTGTTGTCGGTGGATATTCATAAGGCGGCAGACCCGTTGGCGTTGTTGGATCAGGCTGGGGAGTTGTTGGAAGGGCGGTGACTGGTGAGCTTGCAGAGGGTCAGATAGTTTTGGATTGGCTGACACATTGCTATCGGGGGCAAGCCCCCTCCCACATTTGGGGTGGTGTTTGGCTATGAAGGCGCTATCGGGCAGTTGGGTTGAACCTGCCATCGATTCTGGCCTCCTATTGAGCAGTACGGCCGGTATTCAAACGGCTGTTTTCAGGTTGTTGCCCTGCGCAAACGACCTGACGCATTTGCGCCCTTGAGCGCCTGCCAGCGCTCGGGTAATGTCATCAGACCCAAAGGACAGAGCACGCCCATGACTTCCAAGCTGGAACAACTCAAGCAATTCACCACCGTCGTAGCCGATACCGGCGATTTTTCTACCCTCGCCAAGCTCAAGCCGCAAGACGCGACTACCAACCCTTCCCTGCTGCTCAAGGCCGCGTCGATCGCAGGCTATGCCAAGCTGCTGGATGAGTGTGTGCAGGACTGCAACGGCGACGTGGGCCTGGCCAGTGACCGGTTTGCGGTGGCGGTGGGTCAAGAGATTCTCAAAGTAGTGCCGGGCCGTATTTCCACTGAGGTGGATGCCCGTCTGTCGTTCGACGAAGACGCGATTCTCAAGCGTGCGCACCGTCTGATCGATCTGTACGACAAAGCCGGCGTTGGCCGTGACCGTGTGCTGATCAAGATCGCCTCCACCTGGGAAGGCATCCGCGCCGCCGAGAAGCTGGAAAAAGAAGGCATCCAGACCAACCTGACGTTGCTGTTCTCCTTCGCCCAGGCGGTGGCTTGCGCTGAAGCGGGTGTGTTCCTGATTTCGCCGTTCGTGGGCCGTATCTATGACTGGTACAAGAAGGCCAACGGCAACGACTACACCGGTTCCGATGACCCGGGCGTGCAGTCGGTGACGCGTATCTACAACTACTACAAGGCTAATGGCTACAAAACCGTGGTGATGGGTGCGAGCTTCCGTAACCTCAGCCAGATCGAGGAACTGGCCGGGTGTGATCGCCTGACCATCAGCCCGGACCTGCTGGAGAAGTTGGCGGCGGATGAAGGCAAGCTGGAGCGCAAGTTGTCGCCAGGCCATGCCGGTGAAGCGCGCGTGCATATGACGGAGGCGCAGTTCCGTTGGGAGTCCAACGAGGATGCGATGGCCACCGAGAAGCTGGCGGAAGGGATTCGTCAGTTTGCTCGGGACCAGGAGAAGCTTGAAGCGTTGTTGACTGCCAAGTTGTAAGGCGGACGGCGACAAAAAGGGCGGCACCCTCGCGGGTGCCGCCCTTTTTTGTGTGCGCCAGTCTCTAGCCAGTCACAAATCAAATGTGGTAGGGGGCTTGCTCCCGATAGCGGGGTGTCAGGCACAGAGTCTGTGTGTGAACCTCTGCAATCGGGGGCAAGCCCCCTCCCACATTGAAATGTGTTCCGGCAGGGAGGTCGTCAGTGGCGCTCGAGGGCGTTGACCAGGTCGTGGAAGGCTTCGCGGTTGGACTCATTCAGGCCCATGAGGATCTTGTGCGCTTCGAGCACCTTGATCCGTACGATTTCCTCGGACTGGTCCTGCGACGGCAGGTCGGTCAGGCATTCCGGGCAGGGGATCGGGCGGTCAACGATGTTGAACACCTGGTCAAAACCCATGGACTGCAGCAGCCGGGTGATGTCTTCGTGGGTGGTGACAACCGTCGGCAACAGGCCGACCTTCTGCCGCGACAGAATGGACAACTTGGCCAACAGGCCCAGGGTGGTGCTATCGATGCTGCGGGTTTCGGTCAGATCGATCACGATCGCCGAGAAGTTCAGCGCTGTGAAGATCCGCTCGATCGTCGCATCCAGCGCCGAACACAGGGTCAGGCGCACTTCACCGACAAACTTCAGGACGAAGGTCCCGTCTTGCTCGGCGAATTGGATTCTTCCGGTACTCATCAAAGATTCCTGCTCAACACCAATAGGGCGATATCATCCGGCATCTCCCCTAGCGTGGCCAATCCAAAAACCTGCCGCAGACCATCCAGGCTGCCGCCCGCCGACTTGACCTTTTGGGGCAAGGCGGCTTCTTTCTCTTTGAGTGTAGGCTCTGGAAGGAGGTCCAGGATGCCGTCGGACATCAGCGTCAGGCTGAAGGTCGGCGGCAGTTCCAGGATGTGGTCTTCGTAGGTGGCTTCATTGAACAAGCCCACCGGCAGGCCACGCCCTTCCAGGTAACGCACACTGTCAGGAGTGTATAAAACCGGCATCGGCAGGTGACCGCCAATGCTGTAGGTCAAAAGACCGGTTTCTTCATCGATCACGCCGCCCACCATCGTCACGTGCTTGCCCAGCTTGCAGCTGATCAGGCCCCGGTTGATGTGGCCCAGCACCTCGGAGGGGGTGAACTCCGGCAAGGTGCCATTGCGCTTGGATTCGAACAACAACCGCGTCGTCATGAACTTCAACAACACGGTGACAAACGCGGAGGATGCACCGTGGCCGGACACGTCGGCCAGGTAGAACGCCACACGCCGTTCATCCACACGGAAATAGTCGACAAAATCCCCCGACAGGTACAACGACGGGATGATCTGGTGCGCGAACTGGAAATCGTCGATGGTCCAAGGGCTCACCGGCAGCATGTTCATCTGCACCTGGCGACCGGCGTTCTGGTCTTCCTGGAGCAGGTTCAGGCTGGCTTCAAGCTCGCGGTTGGCGGTCTCGAGCTTTTCGCGGTAGCGCTGGTTTTCCTGAAGCAGGCGTGCACGGTCCAGGGCGCGACGCACCGAGTGTTCCAGCACCGCCAGGTCTTCCAGGGGTTTGATCAGGTAATCGGCGGCGCCCAGGCGCAGGGCTTCAACGGCGTCGTTCATGACCCCGGCACCGGACACGACAATCACCGGCGTCTGCGGAGCAAGCTCGGTCACCTGGCGAATCAGCTCGAGGCCGCCCATCTGGGGCATGCGCAGGTCGCAGATCACGAGGTCGGGCTGGTCGCGCTCGAATACCTGGAGACCCTGTTGGCCGTTGCCGGCCTGCA
Source organism: Pseudomonas fluorescens (assembly GCF_002837185.1). Lineage (GTDB taxonomy): Bacteria > Pseudomonadota > Gammaproteobacteria > Pseudomonadales > Pseudomonadaceae > Aquipseudomonas > Aquipseudomonas fluorescens_AM. The sequence continues at coordinate 41,036 of NZ_KZ477989.1, forward strand.
GGACGCTGAAGCCACTGTCTTCCAAATAGGCCGCGAGGCTCGCGCGCACTACTTCGTCGTCATCGATTATCAGCAGCGTGGCACTGGTTTTTTGCATGTGGGCAAACGGCGCCAGAATTAGGTTGGCGTAGGTGGCTCGACAATGGCCGGGCTCACGTACTGGATTCGCTTTCTAGCCTCTCTGTCCTACAAAGCATTGGGATTTACCCCATGCACAACCGTAAAGCAGAGGTGCCCTTCTAAGGCGCAGACGGTACTCCCATCCGTGAGGGGTTTCAAGCTCATGCCGATGGTCGCCGAACGTCTTTACACCGCAAATCACCGGGAGTTATAAGAACGCTCATGACCACAACCCAAAGTAAGGATGGATGCTGTGAGCGAACATGAGCGCGACTACGCCGAAAAACGCGACTTCATCCGCATGCGGGTGGATGCCGATGTGTCCTTGATCCACGCCGGGCAGGAAATTGCAGGGGTCTGCCTGGACCTTTCCAGCTCCGGCATGCAGGTGCAGGCACCTCGCCAGTTCAGCGTCGGTGACTTGCTTACCGTGCGCATTGATTCCGACCACGCCGCACTCAAAGGCCTTGAAGCCGATACAGAGGTGGTGTGGGCCAGGGCAGCGGGCGACGAACAGCATCTGGGCCTGAAGATTTTGAAAATGCGCTGATCAGCGCGCACAAAAAAGGCGACCGTTCAAAGGTCGCCTTTTTTTCATTTCAAAACGTCACAGCTTAAAAGTCGTCGACAACCTTGCCGTCCTTGACCTTGAACTCACGGTTCTGCAGGTAAGCGTTACGGATAAAGGTGTACTTGTCGCCGCTGATCAGCTTCTCACTGTCGAGCAGGCTGGCACGGACGTCGACCACGTTCAGGCCCAAGGTGCTGTTGCGCCAGCCGATATCGTTCATGTAGCGGTACGGTTGGGTGTAGCTGTCCACGTATTTGGAAGGCGCGTCACGCAACGTGCTTGGGCCCAGCAACGGGATCATCACGTAAGGACCGCTGCCGACGCCCCAGTAGCCGAGGGTCTGGCCGAAGTCTTCATCGCTGCGCTGCAGCCCCATTTTGGTGCCGACATCGATAAAGCCCAGCACGCCGAACGTGGTGTTGACCAGCAGACGGGCCGTGTCGACGCCAGCGTTATGCGGCTTGAGTTGCAGCACGTTGTTGGCCAGGTTGCCGACATCGCCGATGTTGCGGAAGAAGTTGTGAATGCCGTCCTGCACCAATTGCGGGGTGACGAACTGATAGCCCTGGGCGATTGGCTTGAGGGCGTAGGTGTCAACGGTGTCGTTGAAGGTGAAGATAGGGCGGTTGACGCTTTCCCATGGATCATCTTCCGTCGCGGCCTGGGCGGCGAACGGTGCCAACAGGACGGTGGCACACAGCGACAACTGAGCGAAGTACTGGCTCCAGCGCATAGCTTTTGCTCCTTGAATGGTCTGTCATGGGCGCTATGCCCTGAATAAGGCCGTCAGTATATGACGGAAGTGTCGATTTAGGCAGCCGCATGGAAACGACTTTCATGATTTGGACAAAATTCCTACAAATACGCCCTCATGTCATCCACTTGTCATGCCGCCCCGATAGCGTTGCAGCTATTTCAGGGACGTTCAGATGCCACATGCCGAGATAGCCGTCGCCACTGCCCCCGCGTTGACCGCCGTGTTGTTTGGCCTGAGTGGCTGCCTGGTGGACTTCGGTTCCCAGGCCCGTAGCGACACACCCACCCCAGACTCGCAGGCCACGCCCGGGGCGCTGAAAATCCTGCGCAGCCTGAAGGAACAAGGCGTGCCCTGCGCCTGGCTGGATGAACTACCCGCCTCTGTCACCGCCCCACTGGCCGCTACCCTGCCCGCCTGGCTCAGGGCCACCTCGCCTTCCACCATCCGCTGGCCGGCGCCCCACGCCTGCTGGCAAGCCTTGATGGAGCTGAACATCGAACGCCTGGAGGGCTGTGTGCTGGTCAGCGGCGAACCGCGCCTGCTGCAATCGGGCTTGAACGCCGGGCTGTGGACCATCGGCCTGGCCTCCTGTGGCTCGCTGTGCGGCGTGGCGCCGGAGCAATGGCAGGCGCTGAGCGAAAAGGAACGCGAGTACAAGCGCGGCAAAGCCACCGTGGCGCTCTATGGATTAGGTGTGCACTCGGTGATCGATCACCTCGGCGAACTCGGCACCTGCCTGGCCGACATCCGCCTGCGCCGCCTCAAAGGCGAGAAGCCCTGACAAGGATCATGCACAGTTGGCGCCGGTGGATTAATCTACAGGTCAGTTCGTAGACCTTTCCCGGCGTGCCGCGGTCTATGCCAGTGCCTATCGATAAAAGGAAAGAATGTCATGCCTGATCGCAAAAAACTGGAAGAACAGGTCGAGATCCTGCGCGGGCAGCTGGAACAGGAACCGCCGCTGCCGGAAGAAAAACGTGAAGCGCTGGAAGCCTTGATTGCCAAGTTTGAAGTGCAACTTGAACTGGAGCCGGCCACCCAGTCGCCCAGTATTTCCGACGACGTGAATCAAGCGGCCATAGAGTTCGACGCTGAACACCCGGTCATTTCCGGGACATTGCGCAATATCATGATCACCCTGGGCAACATCGGCATCTAATCTGCCTGCCAACCAAGCACCGATGCAAAATGTGGGAGGGGGCTTGCCCCCTCCCACATTTGGTTTGTGTGCAGGCTTACTGGCGCGCCAAGCGTACGTTCTGGAACGCCACATCCTCGGTACTGCGATACGGGTTGATATCCAGCCCACCCCGCCGCACATACCGCGCATACACGGTCAACTTCTCCGGTTTGAGCAAGCGCTGCAAGTCCAGGAAGATGCGTTCCACGCACTGTTCATGGAAGTCCGAGTGCTGACGGAAGCTCACCAGGTACGCCAACAGGCTCGCGTGATCCAGCGCCGCACCGCGGTACTCCACCACCACACTGCCCCAATCGGGCTGGCTGGTGACCGGGCAGTTGGATTTGAGCAGGTGGCTGTGCACGCTCTCCTCCACCACACGCGAGTCATCACAGCGCAACAGTTCCGGACGCGGATGTTCGTAGCTGCTGACGTTGATATCCAGATCATCGATGCACACGCCCGGCAACGCCATCACGCCTTGCGCCTCGATTTCGGCCAGGCTCCGAAGGCGTACGCTGACCGGCTTGCCGGCGGCGGCGCTGAGGTCGTTGCGCAGGGTCTCTTCCAGACCGTGGGTGTCGGCGAACGCGGTCTGGTTCAACGAGTTGAGGTACAGCTTGAAGGACTTGGACTCGATGATGTTCGGCGAGTCGGCCGGGATGCTGAACTCACCGATGGCCACCACCGGCTTACCGGACGGCAGCAACCAGGACAGTTCGAAGCAGTTCCAGAAATCCACACCCTTGTAAGGCAGGGTCTCGGCGCTCAGGCCCAGTTCGGCCCATTTGGCGGCGCGAGGGATCGGGAACAGCAACGAAGGGGTGTACGTGGAGATGTATTCACTGGACTTGCCCAGCGGCGAATGTTCGGCTGCGGGATGCATAGCGGAAACCTGGCTAAATAAACCGCGCCAGTCTACCAGCCTTTGCTCCCGCCCTTAAGGAACGCCTTACTCAACGGTCAGCGTGCCGACCATGCCCGCCTGGTAATGGCCGGGAAGATTGCAGGCGAACTCAAGGCCCGTGGCCTTGGTAAAGGTCCAGGTCAGCTCGGCGGTGTTGCCGGGCTCGACCAGCACACTGTTGGGATCATCGTGCTTCATCGCACCATGCCCCATTTTACTGTGGTCCATAGCGCCCATACCGGTGGCCGTGAGCATGCCGCTGGCTTGCATCTGCAACATTTCCTGCTGATGTTCGGCGTGCATGGCCGCGTCGCCCAGGTTGAATTCGTGGAGCAACTGGCCTTTGTTGACCAGTACAAAACGAACGGTCTCACCGGCCTTTACGTCCAGGGACTTGGGCGAGAAGGAAATATCCTGCAGCGTCACCTCCACCGTACGTGTGGCTTTGTCAGCCGGTGCCGGTTGGCCAAACGCGTAGGTGCGAGACGCATCAGCCAGTGCATTGAAGCTCAACGCCAGCAGGCAGCCCGCCAGCAACAGGGGTGTACGCAACGCCATCTCTCTTCTCCAAAAATACATAACCCGCTTGGGCAGCACTCTAAGATAAGCCCGCTGCCAGCGAGCTGACTGCTAGATTACAACTTTGTCAGGTTACCCCGTTGGCGCGCTCAGCCGCTTATTGTGGTAGGAGCGAGCTTGCTCGCGAAGAACATCAGCACGCCGCGTCAAGCCAGAGAGTACGCGTTATCGTTGACGTTTTTCGCGAGCGAGCTCGCGCCTACAGGGAAGCGTCCATCCTTTGCCAAGAGCCTTACATGAAACTGCTGATCGTCGAAGACCAACCGAAAACCGGCCACTATTTGCGCCAGGGCCTGGCAGAAGCCGGGTTTACCACCGAGTTGGTGGCCGACGGCACCAGCGGTCAGCACCTGGCGCTGACCGGCGACTATGACTTGTTGATCCTCGACGTGATGCTGCCCGGCCGTGATGGCTGGCAAATCCTGCAAGCGGTGCGCAGCGCCGGCCTCGACATGCCGGTGTTGTTTCTTACCGCACGCGACGCGGTGGAGGATCGCGTCCACGGCCTGGAGCTGGGCGCCGACGATTACCTGGTCAAGCCCTTCGCCTTCTCCGAGCTGCTCGCCCGCGTGCGCAGCCTGTTACGGCGTGGCAGCAGCGCGCCGCAGGACACCCACCTGCAACTGGCCGACCTGCGCCTGGACCTGATCCGCCGCCGCGTCGAACGCAGCGGCCAGCGCATCGACCTCACCGCCAAGGAGTTTTCCCTGCTGGAGCTGCTGCTGCGCCGCCAGGGCGAAGTGCTGCCCAAGTCGCTGATCGCCTCGCAGGTGTGGGACATGAATTTCGACAGTGACACCAACATCATCGAAGTGGCGATCCGCCGCCTGCGCCTGAAAGTCGACGATGCCTTTCCCAACAAGCTGATCCACACCGTGCGCGGCATGGGCTATGTACTGGAGGAGCGTTTCACGTGATCCAGCGCCTGTCCCTCGCCAGCCGCCTGGCACTGCTGTTTGCCGCGTGCACCGCCGTGGTGTCGCTGCTCGCCGGCGTGTTGTTCAACCACGCCAGCGAGGCGCACTTTATCGAGCTGGACCAACAGCAATTGGACAGCCGGCTGGTGGTGCTGCGCAACACGTTGCAGGGTGTCGACTCGCCGCAGGCCTTCGCCCAACGCGAACCCCAACTGCGCGCCGACCTCAGCCATCAACCCGACCTCACCTTGCGCATCACCGCAGCCGGCCAGCGCTGGCTTGACCAGGCGCCGGGCGTTGCGTTGCCCGACGCACCCGGCCTGCACAGTCTGCAACAGGCAGGCATCGCCTATCGCGTGTACAACGCGCCCTTGAGCCCCGGCCAACCTGGCTCAGCGCAGTTGACCCTGATACTCGACATCACCCACCACCAGCATTTCCTGCAACGCATGCAGCGCTTGATCTGGCTGACCGTCGGCCTCTCGGCCCTGGCCACCGCGCTGCTCGGCGCCTGGGCGGCGCGCAGCGGGTTACGGCCCTTGCGGCGTATGGGCGAAGTCGCCGCCGGCGTGTCCGCCCACTCCCTGACGCAACGCTTGCCGCAGCAACAGATGCCGGTCGAACTGGCGGAGTTGGCGCAGACCTTCAATGCCATGCTGGGCCGCCTGGACGACGCATTCCAGCGCCTCTCGGCCTTCTCCGCCGATATCGCCCATGAACTGCGCACACCGCTGTCGAACCTGCTGACCCAGACCCAGGTCATCCTCACCCAGCCGCGCCCACTGGAGGATTACCGTGAAGCGCTGCACAGCAACCTGGAGGAATTGCAGTGGATGGCGCAATTGGTCAACGACATGCTGTACCTGGCCAAAGCCGATCACGGTTTGCTGATGCCCAAGTGCGAACCTCTGGCACTGGCCGATGAAGTCGAGGCGCTGCTGGAGTTTTTTGCGCTGCTGGCCGAAGACGCACAGGTTTCGTTGGGGTGTGAAGGCCACGCCCACGCGGCCGGTGATCGCGGCATGTTGCGCAGGGCCCTGTCCAATCTGTTGGAGAATGCACTCAGGTTTACCCCGGCGGGCGGCGAGGTGCGGGTGCGCTTGGCAGAGGATGAACGCGGCGTGAGGCTGACGGTTGAGAACACCGGGGAAGGTATTCCGAAAGATGTATTACCTAAACTGTTCGATCGCTTCTACCGGGCCGATCCGGCGCGGCGCGAGGGCAGCAGCGAGCATGCGGGGCTGGGGCTGGCGATTACCCAATCGATTGTGCGAGCGCACGGGGGGAGGATTTATTGTGAATCTGAGGCGGGGTGGACACGGTTTGTGATTGAGTTGCCCAGGGGAGATTGATGCAAGCCGGGCCGGCGCTATCGGGGGCAAGCCCCCTCCCACAGTGGACCGCATTTATTCAGGAGAAATGAGGTCAAAATGTGCGAGGGGGCTTGCCCCCGATAGCGGTCTCAACGACTACGAATACCTGAGCGCATGCGCCGGCTCGATCTTCGCCGCGCGATATGCCGGGTAAATCGTCGCCAGGAAGCTCAGCACAAACCCCGCCGAGCAAATCAGCAACACATCGCCACCTTGCAGCTCGGAAGGCAGGTTACTGACGAAGTACACGTCCGAACTGAAGATATGCTGCCCGCTCACCCGCTCCAGCCAGCCCACCAGTTCGCTCACGTTCAGCGCCGCAATCACGCCCAGCACGCCGCCGATCAGGGTGCCGACCACGCCGATCACCGTGCCCTGCACCATGAAGATCGCCA
>NZ_KZ477989.1:47932-257275 GCF_002837185.1 Pseudomonas fluorescens
CGCCGATCAGGGTGCCGACCACGCCGATCACCGTGCCCTGCACCATGAAGATCGCCATGATCTGCCGAGGCGTGGCGCCGATGGTACGCAGGATCGCGATGTCGGCGCCCTTGTCGTTCACCACCATGATCAAGGTGGCAATGATGTTGAAGGCGGCCACCGCGACGATCATCAGCAGCAACAGGCCGATCATGGTCTTTTCCATCTTCATCGCACTGAACAGGCTGCCCTGGGTGTGGGTCCAGTCGTCGGCCTTGTACGCCGCGCCGAGGCTGGCGGCGATATCCGCCGAGACCTTGGGCGCCGCGTACAGGTCGGTCACCGCCAGGCGCACGCTCTGTACCTGGTTGGGTTGCCAATGCTGTATTTCGGCCGCGTCGGCCATGTTGATCAAGGCCATGGAACCGTCCAGTTCGGCACCCACCTTGAAGATACCCACCACGTTCAAACGCTGCATGCGCGGCGTGATGCCGCCCGGCGCGGTGCTGATTTCCGGCACGATCAAGGTCAGCTTGTCGCCCACGTTCAGGCGAAAGCGGCGCGCGGTGATGTCGCCGATCACCACACCGAACTCGCCGGGTTTCAGGTCGTCCAGTTTGCCGCGCACGATATGCTGGGCCACGATCGACACCTTGCCTTCCTGGGCCGGGTCGACGCCGCTGATCTCAATCGGCTGCATCGCGCCTTTATAGGAGAACATGCCATCCATCTGTGTGAACGGTACCGCCGCCGTCACTTGCGGGTTCTTCATCGCGGCAGCGGCCACCGGCTGCCAGTCATCGATCGGCTTTACGCCGACGATGGTAGCGTGGGGCACCATGCCAAGGATGCGCGAGCTCATTTCGCGCTGGAAGCCGTTCATCACCGAGAGCACCACGATCATCGCCAAGACGCCCAGGGCGAGGCCGATCATCGAGGTCATCGAGATAAACGAGACAAAACGGTTGCGGCGTTTGGCGCGGGTATAGCGCGTGCCGATGAAAATCGATAACGGTCTGAACATTCGCGTGCACCGCCTGAAAAAATAAAAAAGCCCGGCCTCGAAAAACCGGGCTTGCAGCCGGTCAGATAGCGACCAGATGACCTTCCTGCAAATGCAGTACGCGGTCCATCTGACGGGCCATGCTCATGTCGTGGGTCACCACCAGGAACGCGGTGCGCATCTGGGTGCTCAGCTCCAGCATCAAGTCCTTGATGCCCTGGGCTGTGTGGGAGTCGAGGTTGCCGGTGGGCTCGTCGAGCATCACCAGGCCTGGGTTGTTCACAAGCGCACGGGCGATGGCCACGCGCTGGCGCTCACCGCCGGACAGCTCGGCCGGCTTGTGCTCCAGGCGATGGCCGAGGCCGACGCGCTCCAGCAAGGCGGTGGCACGCTGGCGCGCCTCGGGGATCGCGGTCTTGCCGATCAGCAGTGGCATGCACACGTTTTCCAGGGCGGTGAATTCCGGCAGCAGGTGGTGGAACTGGTACACAAAACCCAACGAGCGGTTGCGCAACTGACCACGGGCCTTTTCATTCAGGGCCGAGAGTTCTTCACCGGCCAGCCATACGCTGCCCTGGGACGGCGTGTCGAGGCCGCCCAACAGGTTGAGCAAGGTACTTTTACCGGAACCGGAGTTGCCGACGATCGCCACGCGCTCGCCGGGGTGCAGTTCAAGTTGCAGGTTGGCCAGCACCACCACGGATTCCGGGCCTTCCTCGTAGGATTTGCCCAGGTTGCGGCAGCTCAGGATTGCTTTTTCACTCATGCCCGATTCACTCATAACGTAATGCCTGTGCTGGCTGGGTACGTGCCGCGCGCCAGGCTGGATACAGGGTGGCAAGGAAACTCAGGACCAACGCGGCACCGCCCACCATCAGCACGTCCTGGGCCTGAACCTGGGAGGGCAAGTAGTCGATGAAATAGACGTCGGCGTTGAGGAATTTGTGTCCGAGCACTTGTTCAAGCAGGGCGATGGCGGCGCTGACATTCAACGCGGCGAGAATGCCGACGGCGGTGCCGATCAGGGTGCCGACCACGCCGATCACCGTGCCCTGCACCATGAAGATCGCCATGATCTGGCCCGGCGTGGCGCCCAGGGTGCGCAGGATGGCGATGTCGCCCTTCTTGTCATTCACCACCATCACCAGCGTGGAGATGATGTTGAAGGCGGCCACGGCGACGATCAGCAACAGCAGCAGGCCGATCATGGCTTTTTCCATGCGGATGGCCTGGTAGAGGTTGCCGTGGGTGCGGGTCCAGTCGCGGGCGTAGTACTCGGATTCACCCAGATGCTGGGCAATCTCCCAGGCGCCGCGTGGCGCATCGAACAGGTCGTTGAACTTCAGGCGCAGGCCCTGCACCTGGTCCGGCTGCCAGCGGTGCAGGCGGGCCAGGTCAGTGAGGTTGGTCAAGCCGAGGTAGCCGTCGATCTCGCCGGCGCCCACATGAAAGGTGCCGACCACGGTAAAACGCTTCATGCGCGGGAACATGCCGGCCGGGGTCACGGTGACCTCCGGCGCGACGAAGGTCAGCTTGTCGCCAACGCTCACACCGAGCTTGGCCGCCGCCTTGTCGCCGATGATGATGCCGAAACTGCCGGGCGCCAGGTCATCGAGCCTGCCCTGCAGCATGAACTTGTCGATGATCGAGACGTTGCGCTCCTGGGCCGGGTCGACGGCATTGAGCAGGATCTTCTGCACCTTGCCGTCATTGGTCAGCAGCCCCTGCATCTGGGTAAACGGCGCAACGGCCAGCACCTTGGGGTTCTGCTTGACCTTGGCGGCCAGGCTTTGCCAATCGCTGATGGGCGCTTCGGCCTCGATGGTCGCGTGGGGCACCATGCCCAGCACGCGGGTGCGCATCTCATGATCGAAGCCGTTCATCACCGACAGCACCACGATCATCACGACCACGCCCAAGGCGAGACCGATCATCGAGGTCAGCGAAATGAACGACACAAAATGATTGCGACGCTTTGCACGGGTATAACGCGTGCCGATAAATACGAAGAGAGGTCTGAACATGTCGGGGCTTGTTCGGAGGAAAAGAAGACGTCCCGGTGGCGGGGTCTGGTCAGCAGCTTTACACTCAGACCATTACCGTTACCTGGGGTTCGCCATGTCGACATTAGATGAAGAAGAGCGCCGCGAATACTACCGTATCGACGACATGATCGCACTCCAAATCAAAAGCCTGTCGGCTCCCGACGCGGCGAGCAAGGAAGTGTTGCTGGATGATTCGCCGCTGTTCAATCTGCTCAGTGAATTGCACCTCAGCGAATTCGAAGCCCAGCACCTGCTGCGCCAGATCAACGAAAAAGACCGCAGCCTGGCGGCGTTCCTCAAAGTGCAGAACAAGCGCCTGGACCTGCTCAGCCAGGTCATGGCCCGCGGGCTGCTCAGTGAGGTAGGCGCGCCGCAGCCGGTGATCCTTTCCGAAGGCGGCATCGACTTCCAGCACCCTACGCCGCTGGCTCCCGACACGCACCTGGCGGTCAAGCTGGTGCTGATGCCCCAGGCGCTCGGCCTGCTGTTGCGCGCGCGAGTGACCCATTGCGATCCCAAGGGCGACGGCTTCGATGTGGGCACGGAATTCGAATCCATGACCGACGCCCAACGCCAGCTGCTGGCGCGCTACATCCTGCAGAAACAGGCCCAGGAACGCCGCCTGGCGCGAGAACAAAACGACGATCTCTGAATGCGTATTCACGACGCCAGCCATCCTGGCGCAAAGGAGCAACTGTGACCCTGATTTACGGCCATCGCGGTGCCAAAGGCGAAGCACCGGAAAATACCCTGACCAGCTTTCAGGAATGCCTCAAGCACGGCGTACGCCGCTGCGAACTGGACCTGCACCTGTCCATGGACGGCGAACTGATGGTCATCCACGACCCCACCCTCAAGCGCACGGCCGACCGACGCGGCAAAGTCGTCGAGTACTCGGCGGCGGACCTGGTGAACATGGATGCGCGCAAAGGCGGCCCGGGCTGGGTCAGCCCCTGCCCGATTCCGCGCCTGGAGGAATTGTTCGAAAAGTGCGACTTCGACCACTGGCAGCTGGAAGTCAAAAGCGCTTCGCGCACCCGCGCCACCACCACCGTGCTGGCGATCCGCGAGATGGCCGTGCGCTTTGGCCTGATGGACAAAGTCACCGTCACCTCAAGTTCGCGGGAAGTGCTCAAAGCGGCGGTTGAACTCACACCCGACCTGTCACGCGGGCTGGTTGCCGAATATGCCTGGCTCGACCCGTTGAAGGTCGCGCAGAACTATGGCTGTGAGTATCTGGCGTTGAACTGGACGCTGTGCACCCCCGAGCGGCTGGAAAAAGCCCAGCGCCAGGGTTTGCATGTATCCGTGTGGACGGTCAACGAACCTGCGCTGATGCGCAGGCTCGCCGACTTCGGCGTAGATAGCCTGATTACAGACTTTCCCGGTTTGGCCACTGCCACCCTCGGGAATTACTGAAATCGGTCTCCCCGGCCGGCTCAGGCCACCGGCCGGAGCCGCTCAAAAAAGCCGGTTGAGGCCGTCGTAGGCCGCTACCCGATAGGCTTCGGCCATGGTCGGGTAGTTGAACGTGGTGTTGACGAAATACTTGAGCGTATTCAGATCACCCGGCTGATTCATGATCGCCTGGCCAATGTGCACGATCTCCGACGCCTGGTAGCCGAAGCAATGTACGCCGAGCACTTGCAGGGTTTCACGGTGGAACAGGATCTTCAGCATGCCTTGCGGCTCACCGGCAATCTGCGCACGCGCCATGCTCTTGAAGAACGCCTTGCCCACTTCGTACGGCACCTTGGCCTTGGTCAGTTCGTGCTCGTTCTTGCCGATCGAGCTGATCTCGGGAATGGTGTAGATCCCGGTCGGCACGTCGTTCACGTAGCGCCAGCTGCCGTTGTCGACAATGCTGCCGGCCGCCGAGCGGCCCTGGTCATGGGCGGCGCTGGCCAGGCTTGGCCAGCCGATCACGTCACCGGCGCCGTAGATGTTGGTCACGCAGGTGCGGTAGTTCTCGTCCACCTCGATCTGGCCACGGCTGTTGACCTTGACCCCGATGTTCTCCATGCCCAGCTTGTCGGTGTTGCCGGTACGCCCGTTACACCACAGCAAGGCATCGGCCTTGATCTTCTTGCCGGACTTGAGGTGCAGGATCACCCCGTTGTCCAGGCCTTCAACGCGCTCGTACTCTTCGTTGTGACGCACGGTGATGTTGTTGTTGCTGAAGTGGTAGCTCAACGCCTGGGAAATTTCCGAGTCGAGGAAGCTCAGCAACTGGTCACGGTTGTCCACCAGCTCCACCAGTACACCCAGGCCGCTGAAGATCGAGGCGTATTCACAGCCGATCACGCCGGCGCCGTAGATAATCAGTTTGCGCGGGGTGTGACCCAGGCTCAGGATGGTGTCGCTATCGTAGATACGCGGGTGGTGGAAATCGATGTCCGCCGGGCGATATGGGCGCGAGCCGGTGGCGATGATGATGTGCTTGGCCACCAGTTTCTCGACCACGCCGTTGGCGCAGACCACTTCGACGGTCTGCTCGTCGGCGAAGCTGCCGGTGCCGAAGAACAGGTCGACGCGGTTGCGGGCATAGAAGCCGGTGCGCGACGCGACTTGCTTGGAAATGACTTTCTCGGCGCTTTTCAACACGTCCGGGAACGAGAACCAGCGCGGCTCACCAATCGCCCGAAACATCGGGTTGGTGTTGAATTGCATGATCTGGCGCACGGAGTGACGCAACGCCTTGGACGGGATGGTACCCAGGTGGGTGCAGTTGCCGCCGACCTGGCGACGGCTGTCGACCATCGCCACCTTGCGTCCTGCCTTGGCAGCGTTCATCGCCGCGCCTTCTCCAGCCGGGCCGGAACCCAGTACCACCACGTCGTAGTTGTAGACAGCCATGCGTACTCCTCAGAACAGGCCAGGCGTACGGTTGGACGCCTGGCTAAATCATGCCGCGGCCAGCGGGCATGAAGGACAATTTGGCTCAAGTGTGTGAACCGGGGCACAGTCTATATAAGGCTCAACGCCGCGCACATTAACCCTTGGTCGCGTCGTAGGCCAGTGTTGCCATACTAACAGGGCGCAAAGCAGCGTCGATTCAAGGATCAGCCATTATGCGACAACTCTTTATCGGTTTGATGCTGATGATGTCGATCACGGCCCAGGCCAGTGATGCAGATCGACTCAAGCAGGCTGGCTTCCCCGCGCAGGTCGAGGGGTTGGCGCTGAAAAACCAGGCGGTGCTCAATTATCTCTGGGCGGATGTGTATGCGGCGGCGCTGTACGCGCCGGCTGATCTGACCGCAAAGCAAGCCTGGGACCAACAGAAAGCGTTGCGCCTGATGCTGTATTACTTTCGCAACATCGATCGCGCGGATGTGATCAAGGCGGCCAGCGCCACCCTGGAACGCCAGCAAGCCAATGCCGGCTTGAATCCAGAGATAGACAAGCTACACGCCCGCTTTCGGGATATTCGCAGCGGTGACCGCTATGCCCTGGATTTTCGCCCGGGCCGTGGTTTGAACCTGGAGATCAATGGCCAGGTGGTGTTCAGCAGTGGCGATGACGCACTGGCGAGGGCTTACCTGGGCATCTGGCTGGCGCCCAGTGGGCTGTCTGATGAGTTGCGCGGCCAGTTGCTCAATTAGGGTCGGCCTTAACACCGCCATCGGGGGCAAGCCCCCTCCCACAGTTTGATTTGCGAACACATACCAATGTGGGAGGGGGCTTGCCCCCGATGAGGCCCTCCCAGGCACCACAAAACCCGCAGGCATAAAAAAGCCCCGAACCAGTCGGGGCCTTTTTCATTCAACACTCAGGCTTAGCGCGGAAACGCCGGCGGGTTGACCCCGGCCATGTCTTCCATCACGCGAACCACCTGGCAGCTGTAGCCGAACTCGTTGTCGTACCACACGTACAGCACAACGCGATTGTCCTGGCTGATGGTCGCTTCGGCGTCCACCACACCGGCGTGGCGCGAGCCGACGAAGTCGGTAGACACCACTTCCTGGGAATTGACGAAGTCGATCTGCTTGTGCAGATCGGAGTGCAGCGCCATGTAGCGCAGGTACTCGTTCATCTCTTCGCGGGTGGCGGCTTTCTCAAGGTTCAGGTTGAGAATGGCCATCGACACGTTCGGCGTCGGTACCCGGATCGCGTTACCGGTCAGCTTGCCGGCCAGCTCAGGCAGGGCCTTGGCGGCAGCGGTGGCGGCACCGGTCTCGGTGATCACCATGTTCAGCGCGGCGCTGCGGCCACGGCGGTCGCCCTTGTGGAAGTTGTCGATCAGGTTCTGGTCGTTGGTGTAGGAGTGAACAGTCTCGACGTGGCCGTTGACGATGCCGAACTTGTCATTCACAGCTTTGAGCACCGGCACGATGGCGTTGGTGGTGCAGGAAGCGGCGGACACAATCTTGTCGTCAGCGGTGATTTCGGCGTGATTGATACCGTGCACGATGTTCTTGAGCTTGCCCTTGCCAGGCGCGGTCAGAACAACGCGGTCGACACCCGGGCAGGCCAGGTGCTGGCCCAGGCCCTCGGCATCGCGCCATACGCCGGTGTTGTCCACCAGCAGGGCGTCCTTGATGCCGTACTGGGTGTAATCCACCTCGGACGGGTTCTTCGCGTAGATCACCTGGATCAGGTTGCCGTTGGCGGTGATGGTGTTGTTTGCTTCGTCGATGACGATGGTGCCGTTGAACGGACCGTGTACCGAATCGCGGCGCAAGAGGCTGGCGCGCTTGGTCAGGTCGTTCTCGGCGCCTTTGCGCACGACGATGGCACGCAGGCGCAGGCCGTCGCCGCCGCCGGTTTTTTCGATCAGGATGCGCGCCAGCAGGCGGCCGATACGACCGAAGCCGTAGAGCACCACGTCGGTGCCTTTGCGGGCAGCGGCGTTTTGCTGGCCGACCACCTCGGTCATTTCTTCACGCACGAACTGCTCGGCGCTGCGACCCGCGCCTTCCTTGCGGAATTTGTAGGCCAGCTTGCCCAGGTCGACCGAAGCCGCGCCGAGCTTGAGCTCGCTCATGGCCTTGAGCAGTGGGAATGTTTCGTGGACGGAGAGTTCGCTGTCGTCGGCAGAACGGTGGCGCGCAAAGCGGTGCGCCTTGAGAATCGCGATGACGGACTGGTTGATCAGGCTGCGGCCATAGATCGAGCTCACCACATTGTTATTGCGGTACAGCTGACCGATAAGCGGAATCATCGCTTCAGCGAGTGCTTCACGGTCGATCCATTCACCAAGACACTGGTCGGGCTTCTGAGTCACGGGAACCTTCCACATGTAGGGGCTGAAAAAAGGGGCTACATTATGTCGTCCGACTGACCGTTGAGCAATGCGCGACAGGCAACAAAAACCCCTTGCAAAAAAATACCACCGCGCTACAGCCCAGGAAATACGCGGGTTCCAGAAGGCCACTAGTTTCACGAGCAGGCCGACTTGTCCGTAACCCTCCTAAACATTCGCGCATTTTGGCACTACATATTGAGTCAAAACCCACGATTGTTTGTCTTAGCCACTACATTTCCAACAAACCGTAATAGGCACAGTCAGCAACTGACAGGCGGCACCTCTGGCCGTTACAATTACCGACTTTGTCGCAACGCTTGGAGCTCAACCTTCCGTGCCCGTTCTGCGTCTACCGCTACTCCCTGCCGCGGCAGGTAAACAGCACTGGGGCAACCTGCCCGGTGCCGCCCTGAGCCTGGCCATTGCCGAGGCTGCCAGTGCAGCCAAGCGCTTTACCCTGCTGCTGACCGCGGACAGCCAAAGCGCCGAACGGTTGGAGCAGGAGCTGAGCTTCTTCGCCCCCGATTTGCCGGTGCTGCATTTCCCGGACTGGGAAACCCTGCCCTACGACCTGTTCTCGCCGCACCAGGACATCATTTCCCAGCGCATCGCCAGCCTGTACCGCCTGCCGGAACTGGCTCACGGCGTGCTGGTGGTGCCGATCACCACTGCCCTGCATCGCCTGGCGCCGACCAAATTCCTGCTCGGCAGCAGCCTGGTGCTGGACATCGGCCAGAAGCTTGATGTGGAGCAGATGCGCACGCGCCTCGAGGCCAGCGGCTACCGCTGCGTCGACACCGTGTACGAGCATGGTGAATTCGCGGTGCGCGGTGCGCTGATCGACCTGTTCCCGATGGGCAGCAAGTTGCCGTATCGCATCGACCTGTTCGATGACGAGATCGAAACGCTGCGCACCTTCGACCCGGAAAACCAGCGCTCCATCGATAAAGTCGAGTCGATCAAGTTGCTGCCGGCACGGGAATTTCCCCTGCAAAAAGACGCGGTCACGCGTTTCAAGGCGCGCTTTCGCGAGCGCTTCGACGTGGACTTCCGCCGTTGCCCGATCTTCCAGGACTTGAGTAGCGGGATTACCCCGGCCGGTATCGAGTACTACCTGCCGCTGTTCTTCGATGAAACCTCCACCCTCTTCGACTACCTGCCCCAGGACACCCAGGTGTTCTCGCTGCCGGGCATCGAACAGGCGGCGGAAAACTTCTGGAACGACGTACGCAACCGCTACGAAGAGCGCCGCGTCGACCCGTCCCGGCCTTTATTGCCGCCTGCCGAATTGTTCCTGCCGGTCGAAGACTGCTTCGCCCGCCTGAAAAGCTGGCCGCGCGTTGTGGCCAGCCAGCAGGATGTGGACGCCGGCAGTGGCCGCGAGCGCTTCCCCGCAGCGGCGCTGCCGGATTTGGCTATCCAGGCCAAAGCCACACAGCCGCTGGAGGCGCTGTCCAACTTCCTCGGCGACTTCCCTGGCCGCGTGCTGTTTACCGCAGAGTCCGCCGGCCGCCGCGAGGTGCTGCTGGAGTTGTTGGAGCGCCTGAAGCTGCGACCGAAGACCGTCGACAGCTGGCCGGATTTTGTAAACAGTAAAGAACGCCTGGCGATCACCATCGCACCGTTGGATGAAGGCCTGTCGCTGGATGATCCGGCCCTGGCCCTGATCGCCGAGAGCCCGCTGTTCGGCCAACGCGTGATGCAGCGTCGCCGCCGCGAAAAACGCGCCGATGCCAATAACGATGCGGTGATCAAGAACCTCACCGAACTGCGCGAAGGCGCGCCCGTGGTGCACATCGACCACGGCGTGGGCCGCTACCTCGGTTTGCAAACCCTGGAAATCGACAACCAGGCCGCCGAATTCCTTACCATGGAATACGCCGAAGGCGCCAAGCTCTACGTGCCGGTGGCCAGCCTGCACTTGATCGCGCGCTACACCGGCAGCGATGACGCGCTGGCGCCCTTGCATCGCCTGGGCTCCGAAACCTGGCAGAAAGCCAAGCGCAAGGCCGCCGAACAGGTGCGCGACGTGGCTGCCGAATTGCTCGACATCTACGCCCGCCGTGCCGCGCGCGAAGGTTATGCGTTCGCCGACCCGAAAGCCGACTACGCCACCTTCAGCGCCGGCTTCGCCTTCGAAGAAACCCCCGACCAGCAGACCACCATCGAAGCGGTGCGCGCCGACATGCTCGCGCCCAAGCCGATGGACCGCCTGGTGTGCGGCGATGTGGGCTTCGGCAAGACCGAAGTGGCGATGCGCGCAGCTTTCATTGCGGTGCACGGTGGCCGTCAAGTCGCGATCCTGGTGCCAACCACCCTGCTCGCCCAGCAGCACTACAACAGCTTTCGCGACCGCTTTGCCGATTGGCCGGTGACGGTGGAAGTGATGAGCCGCTTCAAATCGGCCAAGGAAGTCAATGCCGCGATTGCCGACCTGGCCGAAGGCAAGATCGATATCGTGATCGGCACGCACAAGCTGCTGTCGGACGATGTGAAGATCAAGAACCTGGGCCTGGTCATCATCGACGAAGAACACCGCTTCGGCGTGCGCCAGAAGGAGCAACTCAAGGCCCTGCGCAGTGAAGTCGACATCCTCACCCTCACCGCCACGCCGATTCCACGCACGCTGAACATGGCGGTGTCGGGCATGCGCGACCTGTCGATCATCGCCACGCCGCCGGCGCGCCGCCTGTCGGTGCGCACCTTCGTGATGGAACAGAACAAAAGCACGGTCAAGGAAGCGCTGCTGCGCGAATTGCTGCGCGGTGGCCAAGTGTATTACCTGCACAACGATGTGAAGACCATCGAGAAGTGCGCCGCCGACCTCGCCGAACTGGTGCCGGAAGCGCGTATCGCCATCGGCCACGGGCAGATGCGCGAGCGCGAACTCGAACAGGTGATGAGCGACTTCTACCACAAGCGCTTCAACGTGCTGATCGCCTCGACCATCATCGAGACCGGTATCGACGTGCCCAGCGCCAACACCATCATCATCGAGCGCGCCGACAAGTTCGGCCTGGCCCAGTTGCACCAGTTGCGCGGCCGCGTCGGGCGTAGCCACCACCAAGCCTATGCCTACCTGCTGACGCCGCCGCGCCAGCAAATTACCAGCGATGCGGAAAAGCGCCTGGAAGCCATCGCCAACACCCAGGACCTGGGCGCAGGCTTTGTGCTGGCCACCAACGACCTGGAAATCCGTGGCGCCGGCGAACTGCTCGGCGACGGCCAGAGCGGGCAGATCCAGGCGGTGGGTTTCACCCTCTATATGGAGATGCTGGAACGCGCGGTGAAAGCCATTCGCAAGGGCGAGCAACCGAACCTCGATCAACCGCTGGGCGGTGGCCCGGAAATCAACCTGCGCCTGCCAGCGCTGATTCCCGAAGACTACCTGCCGGATGTGCATGCGCGGCTGATCCTGTACAAGCGCATTGCCTCGGCCACCGACGAAGAAGGTCTCAAGGACCTGCAAGTGGAAATGATCGACCGCTTCGGTCTGTTGCCGGAGCCGACCAAGAACCTGGTGCGCCTGACCCTGCTCAAGTTGCAGGCCGAGCAATTGGGCATCAAGAAGGTCGACGCCGGGCCGCAAGGCGGGCGTATCGAATTCGAAGCCCAGACGCCGGTGGACCCGTTGGTACTGATCAAGCTGATCCAGGGCCAGCCCAACCGCTACAAGTTCGAAGGGGCTACGCTGTTCAAGTTCATGGTGCCGATGGAACGTGCCGAAGAACGCTTCAATACCCTGGAGGCGCTGTTTGAGCGCCTCATTCCGAAATCCGCTTGAAGGACGCCTCCATGCGCGTGTTCCGCATTCTGAGCCTGTTGTTGGTGGTACTCGCGCCTTCAGCCTTTGCCGACAGCCCCTACCACGTGGAAATGATCCTGGTGCGCCAGAATGCGGAGCCTGTGATCAACAGCCGCGCGGCCCCGGAAAACTGGGATGGCGGTGCGCCGCGCCTGGGCGAGCGGATGAGCCCGCCGCGCCTGGGTAACATCGTCGACAAGCTGCGCGCCGATTCCAACTACACCGTGCTCGCGCACAAAGCCTGGGAACAGAACCTGGGCGAGCAACCAGTGAAGATCGCCATCACCGATGGCCAGGAGCAGTTCGGCCAATTCCCTATCGAGGGTGTGCTGAACCTGCAGCTGGGTCGTTTCACCGACATCGATGCCGACTTCTGGATCAACCAGTTCGACAGCAACGGCAGCGTGATCGCCAGCGAACACTTGAGCCAGAAGGATGTACGCACCAAGAACAACCAGCTCAACTACCTGGATGGCGGCCACCTGGCGCTGCTGATCAAGATCACCTCGCTGACCGCCAAGCCGCCCAGCGCACCACCGCCCGACCTGCAGGACTGATCCAGCGCCATGCCCCCGTCATCACTGACCAAACCCCTGGCCCCTTCCTGGGCCAATCGTTTCAAGGAACAAAGCCTGGAGCGCGGGCGGCGTTATGCGCTGGAGAATCGGGTGCGCATCGTCGAGTCCGGCGACAGCACTATCACCGCCAGTTGCGAAGGGTCGGGCAGCAACGTGTACCGGCAAACCATCTCGTTGCGCGAATCGGCCAAGGGCATGCTGATTCTGGTGGACAGCCGCTGTACCTGCCCGGTGCACACCAACTGCAAACATATCGCTGCAGTGCTGCTCAAGGTCCAGGAAACCCTGGCCTACCCGGCGGCGGCCCAGGACGCCGAGTTGCTGGGCAAACTCCAGGCGGTACTGGATAACCGCGTGGTGCTGCCGCAGGTGGTCATGGAGGATGTGCGCCCCGTGCCGCGCCTGTGGCTGGCCAGTGTGGAGTTCAGCGCGTTCGAGCCGCGCAATGGCAAGATGCAGCGTTACATCCAGCATCGCGCGGCGCTGTCGTTCAACTATCTGGGCAATTATGTCAGCGGGCAAAAGAACGCCGACATCATCGTGCGCCAGGAAACCCAGAGCCTGCGCATCAAGCGCCATCCGGAGCTGGAACAAGCGTATCGCGAGCAACTGCGCCTGCTCGGCTTCAAGATCGCCACGCGCCAGAGCAAGGCACTGCCGGAGAGTGCCGGCGAACTGTTCGAGATGGTCAATGACAGCGCCTGGTTGAATTTCACCCTCAACGCATCCCCCGCGCTGCGGGCCGCGGACTGGGAGCTGCAGATCGATGAAGACTTCGGTTTCGACCTCAGCCCGGTAGACGACTGGTACGCCAGCGTCGATGAAGCCCCCGAGCGTGACTGGTTCGACCTGGAGCTTGGGATTATCGTCAACGGCGAACGGCTGAGCCTGCTGCCGATCCTGCTCAACTTGATGCGCTCCCACACCGAGATCCTCAATCCGGAAAAACTCGCCCGACGTCGCGATGATGAACTCATCCTGGTGAATATTCCCAGCCTGCCCAACGGCCACGGTCCGCTGCAGGTGGCGCTGCCTTATGGACGCTTGAAACCGGTACTGGCGACGCTCGGCGAGTTCTACCTGCAGGAAGCCGGCAGCACCACGTTGCGCCTGGCCAAGGCCGATGCGATTCGCCTGAACCCGCTGGAAGACCTGCCGCTGCAATGGGAAGGCGGCGAGAAGATCCGCAACTTTGCCCAGCGTCTGCGTGACATCAAGGATTTCACCTGTGTGGCGCCTGAAGGCTTGAATGCAACCTTGCGCCCTTACCAACTGGAAGGGCTGAGCTGGATGCAGTCGCTGCGCCAATTGGAGGTGGGTGGAATTCTTGCGGATGACATGGGCCTGGGTAAAACCTTGCAGACCCTTGCGCATATTCTTACCGAGAAAGCCGCCGGTCGTCTGGACAGGCCGTGCATGGTGGTGATGCCCACCAGCCTGATCCCCAACTGGCTCGATGAGGCGGCGCACTTCACCCCTCAACTGAAGGTGTTGGCGCTTTACGGTGCCGGGCGCAAGAAGCACTTCGCCAATCTGCAGGACCACGACCTGCTGCTGACCACCTACGCCCTCCTGCCCAAGGACATCGAACATCTCGCCGCCCTGCCCTTGCACGTGCTGATTCTCGATGAAGCCCAATACATCAAGAACCCCACCAGCAAGGCGGCTCAAGCGGCCCGCGAGCTGAATGCACGGCAGCGCCTGTGCCTGAGCGGCACCCCACTGGAAAACCACCTGGGCGAACTGTGGTCGCTGTTCCACTTCCTGCTGCCGGGCTGGCTGGGCGACGTGAAAAGCTTCAACCGCGATTACCGCGTGCCGATTGAAAAACGCGCCAGTGAAGTGCGATTGCAGCACCTCAACGGTCGGATCAAACCGTTCCTGCTGCGCCGCACCAAAGAGCAGGTGGCCACGGAACTGCCGCCCAAGACCGAGATCATTCACTGGGTCGATCTTAATGAAGCACAGCGCGACGTGTACGAAACCATGCGCCTGGCCATGGATAAAAAGGTTCGCGACGAGATTACCCGCAAGGGCGTGGCCCGCAGCCAGATCATCATCCTTGAGGCACTGCTCAAATTGCGCCAGGTGTGCTGCGATTTGCGCCTGGTCAACGACGCCACTCTACCCGCCCGCGGCAGCAGCTCGGGCAAGCTCGACAGCCTGATGCAGATGCTTGAGGAATTGTTTGCCGAGGGGCGGCGGATACTGTTGTTCTCGCAGTTCACGTCGATGCTGAGCTTGATTGAGGCTGAACTGAAGAAACGCGAAATCGCCTACGCCTTGCTGACCGGCCAGACCCGTGATCGGCGCACACCGGTGAAGGACTTTCAGAGCGGCAAGCTGCAGATTTTCCTGATCAGCCTCAAAGCGGGCGGCGTCGGCCTGAACCTGACCGAAGCCGACACCGTGATCCACTACGACCCTTGGTGGAACCCCGCCACCGAAAACCAGGCCACCGACCGTGCGTATCGCATCGGGCAGGAAAAGCCGGTGTTCGTCTACAAGATGATAGCCCGGGGGACGGTGGAGGAAAAAATCCAGCACTTGCAGAAGGAGAAGTCCGACCTGGCAGCGGGTGTACTGGACGGGCGTACGACTGGGGACTGGCAGTTGGGTAATGAGGATATCGAGGCGCTGTTTGCGCCGTTGCCCAATAAGCAGGAAAAGCGCTGACTGTCGGAACGCCATCGGGGGCAAGCCCCCTCCCACACATTGAATTGCGAATACATTCAAATGTGGGAGGGGGCTTGCCCCCGATAGACGCGACGCAGTCTTCAGTCGATCAACTGCGCATCGCGCAACGCGCTAAGCGCTGTCAACCAACGCGGATCCTGCTTATAGTCCGTCGACGCAACTGCCTGGCCCCGCATACGTGCAATCCGCGCCGACGGGGTGACCTTCATCCGCTGCGCCGCACTCAGCGCCAGCTCGGCAGCCGCACGGTCATTGCACACCAGCCCCATGTCACAACCCGCCGTCAGCGCCGCCTCGATGCGACTCGCCGCATCGCCCACCACATGGGCGCCCGCCATGGACAGGTCATCACTGAAGATCACCCCGTCGAACTGCAACTCGCCGCGCAGGATGTCCTGCAACCAGCGGCGTGAGAAACCGGCCGGCTGGCTGTCCACCTGCGGGTAGATCACATGGGCGGGCATCACGGCGGCCAATTGCCTGCTCAGGCGTGCGAACGGTACCAGGTCATTGGCGCGAATCTGTTCCAGGCTGCGCTCGTCATTGGGAATCGCAACGTGGGAATCGGCCTCGGCCCAGCCGTGACCGGGAAAGTGCTTGCCGGTGGCAGCCATGCCGGCGCTGTTCATCCCACGGATAAAGGCACCGGCGAGCACGGCAGCGCGCTCGGGATCGCCTTCGAACGAGCGAGTGCCGACCACGGCGCTGCGCTGGTAATCGAGGTCAAGCACCGGCGCAAAACTCAGGTCGAGGCCCACGGCCAGCACTTCGGTGGCCATGATCCAACCACAGTGTTCGGCCAGGGACTCGGCGTTGGGTTTATCCGCCAGCGTGCGCATGGCCGGCAGGCGCACGAAGCCCTGGCGCAGGCGCTGCACGCGTCCGCCCTCCTGGTCGACCGCCAGCAGCAGGTCCGGGCGCACCGCACGGATCGCCGCGCTCAACTCGCGGACCTGGCGCGGGTGCTCGATGTTGCGCGCAAAAATGATCAAGCCGCCCACTTCAGGTTGGCGCAACAGATGGCGATCCTCGGCCGTCAGCCAGGTACCGGCAACGTCGACCATCAAAGAACCTTGCAGGGCAGCAGTCATAAATCTTCCTTAAATAACGCGCACAACCCGTCACTCCTACCAGGTACGGTAAGTACAACGGGTTGCGCGTAAATAGCTGAAATCGGCATGGCGGCTAGCTTAGCGGATGCAAGCGGCCACGCACACCCGCGACGGTCAAACCTTGGCGAGGGCGGGTGTGGATTTGCTGCGCGGGCGCAATTGGGCCACAGCCATGGCCTGATCGGTCACACCGGTTTCGGCGCGCATGCCCGCGGCGAGGAACGGCACCATCAGGCGCATCACCTGCTCGATGGACGTATTGACGCCGAAATCGGTCTCGGCAATCGCGCGCAGCGCCTTGATCCCGGACATGCTGAAGGCGGCGGCGCCGAGCATGAAGTGCACGCGCCAGAACAGTTCGATCGGAGGAATGCGCGGAGCGGCTTCATTGACCAGCAACATATAGCGACGGAATACCTTGCCGTACATGTCTTCCAGGTAACGTCGCAAGTGACCCTGGCTCTGGCTGAACGCCAGGCCCAGGAGGCGCATGAAGATAGACAGGTCATTGCCGCTGCGCGGTTGAACCACCAGGGCTTGCTCAACCAGGATTTCCAGCAGTTCTTCCAGGCTTGGCGTGTTATCGGCTTTAGCCTGGCGACGTTCGAGTTCACGGTCGAGACTGGCGCAGAACGGCCCCAGAAAGCGCGAAAACACCGCCTGGATCAGGGCCTTTTTTGAGCCGAAATGATAGTTCACGGCGGCGAGGTTGACCCCGGCCTTGCTGGTGATCAGCCGCAATGAAGTTTCAGCAAATCCTTTTTCCGCGAACAACTGCTCGGCAGCATCGAGAATGCGTTCAACGGTTTCCGACTGGGCCATGGCTACTCCGCCTGACAAACACTTGTTTGAAACATACGTTTCAGGGTATGTCTTGTCAAGCCTGCGCGCCCGTTTTCCGGCCGGGCAGTCATCTATTTCGTCGCTATTTAATCACATCCTCCACAGTCTGTAGGCAGCGCTATCTTCGCCTTGCAGTAACGCGGATGAATGACCGTCCAGCGGAGGCGCAAAAAAGGATGATTGCCAAGCGCGATTCACTGTATATAATCCCAGTCACTGTATAAAAAGACAGAGCGATCAACATGCTAAAACTGACGCCACGCCAAGCTGAGATTCTGGCTTTTATCAAGCGCTGCCTTGATGACAACGGTTATCCACCGACACGCGCCGAAATCGCGTTGGAACTGGGTTTCAAGTCTCCCAACGCTGCTGAAGAACACCTTAAGGCCCTCGCTCGCAAAGGCGCGATCGAAATGACCCCAGGGGCTTCACGCGGTATACGCATCCCTGGTTTCGAAGCCAAGGCCGACGAATCGACGCTGCCGATCATCGGTCGAGTGGCCGCTGGTGCACCGATCCTGGCGCAACAGCACGTCGAGGAGTCCTGCAACATCAACCCGACCTTCTTCCATCCTCGTGCCGACTACCTGCTACGTGTGCACGGCATGAGTATGAAGGACGTGGGCATTTTCGACGGTGACCTGCTGGCCGTTCACACCACCCGCGAAGCCCGCAATGGCCAGATCGTCGTGGCCCGGATCGGCGATGAAGTCACCGTCAAACGCTTCAAGCGTGAAGGCAGCAAGGTCTGGCTTATGGCCGAGAACCCGGAGTTCGCGCCGATTGAAGTGAACCTCAAAGACCAGGACCTGGTGATCGAAGGCTTGAGTGTCGGCGTCATTCGCCGCTAAAGGAGACATCATGCAGCTCGTGCACACCCCACAACACACACAACTGTCGCTGTTCGAGGCCTTCATGGCTCAACCCCTTGCGCCCCTCCTCAAGGAAACGGTCGAAGCTCCCTGGAGCTGTGAACCCGAGGTATTCAGTGAATTGTCGTTGCGTGGTGCTGCCGGGAGCTGCTTGAGCCTGCTGGCGCCGATCCTTCGCGAACTCAGTGAAGAGCAGGACGCGCGCTGGTTGACCCTGATCGCCCCGCCCGCCAGCCTGACCCAGGCTTGGCTACGGGATGCCGGCCTCAACCGTGAAAGGATTCTGTTGCTGCAGCCAAGGGGCGCACAGAGTGCCCAGCAGTTGACCTGTGAAGCCTTGCGCCTGGGCCGCAGCCATACCGTGGTGAGCTGGCTGAACCCGTTGAGCGCAACGGCCAAGCAGCAGTTGATCAGTGCCGCTCACACAGGTGATGCGCAGAGCTTGAATATTCGATTGGGATAAGGGTGAACGGTTACACCGGGCTCAGTGAAGAACCCTTGGGCCATCGTCCTTTTCCGGCTCGCCTTCAGCCAGGCGACCGGCCATTTGCACCCCGACGCTCAACATGGCTTTAGCCACTTCCACATGCTGGCCTTGCAGGAACGCTTTTGCGTCTTCGGAGAAGTTCAGGGTGACCAGAGAACCTTCGTCCTCAGCCCGGCGCAGCTCGATTCGGCCGTCAGGCAGTTCAACAATTTCCAGAAAGGACGTTGGCATAAAAGTCTGTTCTCCACGAAAGCGTGGGATTATATCAGTGTTGTCGCGTGCAGGCTTGCCCGCTCAGCACTCGTTCAGGCCTTCGCGAAAGCGCAATGCCAGCTTTTTCAGCGCCTGGCGCCAGCTTTCCAGCTCTTCGCGACTCAAAGGCTTGGGTTCCTCCGCTTCCAACGAAACCGCCATGATCAATGGCTGCGTCACGTCACCCTTGGGTACATGAGGGACACGGGGCGGCTGGAACATGTCGGCATGTGCCTTGAGCAGGCGCGCTACCCAACTGTCCGGGCTCTGGGCCATTTCCACCAGCTCGGCCAATTCCGGGATAGCCATGGTGTCCAATACTTCCCGGGTCATGATCATTTCAGCACGGGGCGAACCTGCCTGGGGCAGGCGGTAGAACCCGGCGATTTCATGGCATAGCCCCAGCAAGGCACCGTACAGGTGAAACAAAGCGGCTTCACGCCCCGCCTGGACCAGCGCGATGGCATTCATCTCCTTCCCCACCTCGGCACGGCCAAGGGCCTCCAGGGACAAACCCGCGAAATAAATTTTCTGATTGGTACGGGTATAGAGTTCGTTGGCCATGACGGCAATCTCCACAACGAATTAGGCCTGATGCTGGCTTGTAGGAGCGAGCTTGCTCGCGAAAAACTTTAGAGCACCACTGTGTATCAGATTTCTCGCGTCATCGTTAACGACCTTCGCGAGCAAGCTCGCTCCTACACCAAGAAAAGGCCGCCTATAAAGGCGGCCTTTGTATTTCCCAGATTACTCAATCAAGCGCCCTGGCGCTTGTCCTCGACCTTCCACTTACCACCGTCGTAGAACGCCTTCCAGCCGGTAGGCTTGCCGTCGACTTCGGTCTGCACGTACTGCTCCTTGGTTTTGCGGCTGTAGCGGATCACGGCTGGGCGACCATCCGGGTCCTTCTTCGGCGCTTCACACAGGAAGTGGTACTTGGGATCGATCTCGTCCTTGTGCGGCACGATCTCCAGCACCAGCGGTGCACGGGTCTCGCGGTTTTTCGGGAACTGGCTGGCGGCCAGGAACAGGCCCGAAGCACCGTCGCGCAGGATATAGGTGTCGTTGACCTTCTCGCACTTGAGCTCGGGCATCTTCACCGGATCCATTTTCGGCGGCGCCGCATCACCGCTTTTCAGCAGTTTGCGGGTGTTCTTGCAGGTCGGGTTGGTGCAACCGAAGAACTTGCCGAAACGCCCGGTCTTGAGCTGCATCTCGCTGCCGCACTTATCGCACTCCAGGCTCGGACCTTCGTAGCCCTTGATGCGGTAGGTGCCCTCTTCGATCTCGTAGCCGTTGCAATCCGGGTTGTTACCGCAGATGTGCAGCTTGTGCTTTTCATCCAGCAGATAGGCATCCATCGCCGTGCTGCAGATCGGGCAACGGTGCTTGCCACGCAGCACCAGCGACTCCGATTCACCCTCGTCATCCGCGGCGATTTCATCGCCCGGTACCAGGTTGACGGTGGCCTTGCAGCGTTCTTTGGGCGGCAGGCTGTAGCCCGAACACCCCAGGAACACGCCGGTGGATGCCGTACGAATCTGCATCGGCCGGCCGCAGGTGAGGCACGGAATGTCGGTCATGACCGGCTGGTTGGCGCGCATACCACTCTCAGGGCTCTCGGCCACTTCGAGTTTTTTCTTGAAGTCGCCGTAGAACTCGTCCAGCACGTTTTTCCAGTCGCGTTCGCCCTGGGCCACGTCATCGAGGTTCTCTTCCATGCCGGCGGTGAAGCCGTAGTCCATCAGGTTGGAGAAGCTCTCGGACAGACGCTCGGTGACGATATCGCCCATCTTTTCCGAATAGAAACGACGGTTGTGCAGCGCCACGTAGCCACGGTCCTGAATCGTGGAAATGATCGCCGCATAGGTCGAAGGACGACCGATACCGCGTTTCTCCATCTCCTTGACCAGGCTGGCTTCCGAATAACGCGCCGGCGGCTTGGTGAAGTGCTGGGACGGGTCGAGCTTGATCAGCTTCAACGTATCGCCCTGAGCCATATCCGGCAGCACATCGTCGTCGCCAGGCTTGGCGATCTGCGGCATCACACGGGTATAGCCGTCGAACTTGAGGATACGGCCCTTGGCACGCAGCTCGAAATCACCGGCGCCCACGCTTACCGTGGTCGACAGATATTGCGCCGGCAGCATCTGGCAAGCCAGGAACTGACGCCAGATCAGCTCGTAGAGGCGTTCAGCGTCGCGCTCCATGCCGCTCAGCTTGCTGGGCTCGGTGTTGGCGTCGGAGGGGCGAATCGCTTCGTGAGCCTCCTGTGCGCCTTCCTTGCTGCTGTAGACGTTGGGCTTTTCCGGCAGGTACTTCTTGCCAAATTCGCTTTCAATATAAGTACGCGCCATCGCCACCGCGTCTTGCGACAGGTTGGTCGAGTCGGTACGCATGTAGGTGATGTAACCCGCTTCGTACAGACGCTGGGCCATCATCATGGTTTTCTTCACACCAAAGCCCAGGCGGTTGCTCGCGGCCTGCTGCAGGGTGGAAGTGATGAACGGTGCCGACGGCTTGCTGCTGGTCGGTTTGTCTTCACGCTTGACGATGCTGTAGCTGGAGGCCTTGAGCTTTTCCAGCGCAGCCATGGCCTGGGCTTCGTTCAGCGGCTTGAAGGCCTCGCCTTTTTCGCGGGCCACTTCAAAGCGCACGTTGGCGCCCTTGGCGGTGCCGAGGTCGGCGTGGACTTCCCAATACTCTTCGGGGTTGAACGCGCGGATCTCACGCTCACGCTCCACCACCAGCTTCACCGCAACCGATTGCACACGACCGGCGGACAGGCCACGGGCAATTTTCGCCCACAGCAGCGGCGAGACCATGTAACCCACCACGCGGTCGAGGAAACGCCGGGCCTGCTGGGCGTTGACGCGGTCAATGTCCAGTTCGCCCGGCTTGGAGAAGGCTTCCTGGATGGCTTTCTTGGTGATTTCGTTGAATACCACGCGCTTGTAGCGGCTGTCGTCACCGCCGATGGCTTCCCGCAGGTGCCAGGCAATAGCCTCCCCTTCGCGGTCCAAGTCCGTTGCGAGATAGATGGTGTCGGCATCTTTGGCAAGCCGGCGCAGCTCTTCGATGACCTTTTCCTTGCCCGGAAGGATTTCGTACTTGGCCTTCCAGCCATGGTCCGGGTCCACACCCATGCGTGAGACCAGCTGCTTGCGCGCTTTCTCTTTAGGGGTGAGCACCGGACCTTCGCCCGCAGCCGCCTTGCCGCGCTTGGCGGCAGGCTCCTTGCTGGCGCTAGCCGAACCGCTGGTGGGCAGGTCTCGGATATGGCCGATACTCGACTTCACCACGTACTCGTTGCCCAAGTACTTGTTGATGGTCTTGGCCTTAGCCGGGGATTCCACAATGACCAGCGATTTGCCCATGGATCGGAAAATTCCTGAATTCGAGAAGTGAAAGGCAGTTGGCGCCTGTCGCGGCAACGCTATATATAGTGGCAACAAGATGAGGTCAAGCGCAGTATTCTGCGCGACCTGTGGTTATTGCCCTGAAAAAAGACTGGGTTCTGCCTGGACCAAAGCAAAGCGCGGGACCTGCTCGCCGTCAACTTCGACGGTCTCCAGGAACATGCTCAAGGGGCGCACCCAAAAGCCGTATTCGCCATACAGGGCTTGGTAAAACACCACTTCTTCTTCGGTTTCGGAATGCCGTGCCACGCTGAAAACGCGGTACTGCGGCCCCTTGTAATGTTGGTAGAGCCCTGGTTCGACTTTCATGCTCTGGCCCTCGTACAAAATTTGTTGAAAAAAAATATTAAAAAATTCCAAAAAACAAAAACCGGGGCACTGGGCCCCGGCTTCCGTCAAGCGAACGGTTAAACGCGTTCGAAGACGGTGGAAATACCTTGGCCGAGACCAATGCACATGGTTGCAACCCCAAGGTTGCCGCCATTTTGCTTCATCACGTTAAGCAATGTGCCGGAGATGCGTGCACCGGAGCAACCGAATGGGTGGCCCAGGGCAATCGCGCCGCCGTGCAGGTTAACCTTCTCATTCATCTTGTCGAGTACTTTCAGATCTTTCAGCACGGGCAGGGCCTGTGCGGCGAAAGCTTCGTTGAGCTCGAAGAAGTCGATATCGGAGATGGTCAGGCCCGCGCGCTTCAAGGCTTTTTGTGTGGCCGGCACCGGACCATAGCCCATGATCGCCGGGTCCACACCCGCCACAGCCATCGAACGAATCACCGCCAGCGGCTGGATGCCCAGGTCCTGGGCACGCTGCGCCGACATTACGATCATGCACGAAGCGCCGTCGGTGATCTGGGACGACGTACCGGCCGTCACGGTGCCACCCTTTGGATTGAACGCCGGCTTCAGCGCCGCCAGGCTTTCCAGGGTGGTGTCCGGACGGATGGTTTCATCGTAGTCGAACAGTTTGAGGAAACCGTTCTCGTCATAGCCGTTCATCGGGATGATTTCATCCTTGAACTTGCCTTCCACGGTCGCCTTGTGGGCGAGCTGGTGGGAACGCAGGCCGAACGCGTCCTGGGCTTCACGGGTGATGCCGTGCATTTTGCCGAGCATTTCCGCGGTGAGGCCCATCATGCCCGAGGCTTTTGCCGCGTACAGCGACATGTGCGGGTTAGGGTCGACGCCGTGCATCATGCTGACGTGGCCCATGTGCTCCACGCCGCCGACCACGAACACATCGCCGTTGCCGGTCATGATCGCTTGCGCAGCGGTGTGCAGCGCGCTCATCGACGAACCGCACAGGCGGCTCACGGTCTGGCCGGCCGCGGTGTGCGGGATCTGGGTCATCAACGACGCCATGCGCGCGATGTTCCAGCCCTGTTCCAGGGTCTGGTTCACACAGCCCCAGATCACGTCCTCGACTTCGTTCGGGTCAACCTTGACGTTGCGTTCCAGCAGCTTGCTGATCAGGTGCGCCGACATGTCTTCGGCGCGGGTGTTGCGGTGCATGCCGCCCTTGGAGCGGCCCATCGGCGTGCGACCGAAGTCGACAATCACGACGTCTCTTGGATTCAAGCTCATAAATATTCTCGCTCTAGTCGATTGGGCGCTTAACCGAAGAAGCTCTGGCCATTCTTGGCCATCTCACGCAGCTTCGCGGTCGGGTGGTACAGCGGGCCCAAATCAGCGTATTTGTCAGCCAGGGCAACGAACTCGGCCACACCGATCGAATCGATGTAACGCAGCGCACCACCACGGAATGGAGGGAAACCAATACCGTACACCAGGCCCATATCGGCCTCGGCGGCGGTCTCGACGATGCCGTCTTCCAGGCAACGTACGGTTTCCAGGCACAGGGCGATCATCATCCAGTTGATGATGTCTTCGTCCGACACCTCACGCTGCTCGTAGATGACCGGGGCCAGCACTTCGTGCACCGACGGGTCGGCTACTTTCTTCTGCTTGCCCTTCTTGTCGGCCTCGTAGGCGTAGAAACCCTTGCCGTTCTTCTGGCCCAGGCGCTTGGCCTCGTACAGCGCGTCGATCGCCGAACGACGGTCGTCTTTCATGCGGTCCGGGAAACCTTCAGCCATGACGTCGCGACCATGGTGGCCGGTGTCGATGCCGACCACGTCCATCAGGTACGCCGGGCCCATGGGCCAGCCGAATTTCTCCATGACCTTGTCGATGCGCACGAAGTCCACACCGGCGCTGACCAGCTTGGCGAAACCGCCGAAGTAGGGGAACAGCACACGGTTGACCAAAAAACCCGGGCAGTCGTTGACCACGATCGGGTTTTTGCCCATTTTCTTGGCGTAGGCAACGGTGGTGGCCACGGCCAGTTCACTGGACTTCTCGCCACGGATCACTTCCACCAGCGGCATCATGTGCACCGGGTTGAAGAAGTGCATGCCGACGAAGTTTTCCGGACGCTTGAGGGCCTGAGCCAGCAGCGAAATGGAAATAGTCGAGGTGTTGGAGGCCAGGATGGTGTCGTCTTTGACCTGCGCCTCGACTTCAGCCAATACCGCCTGCTTGACCTTCGGATTTTCGACAACGGCTTCGACCACCAAGTCGACGTGGCCGAAATCGCCGTAGGACAGCGTAGGACGAATGCCGTTAAGCACTTCAGCCATTTTTGCAGCGGTCATGCGACCTTTATCAACGCGGCCCACCAGCAGTTTGGCGGCTTCCGCCAGGCCCTGCTCGATACCGTGCTCGTTGATGTCCTTCATCAGGATCGGCGTGCCTTTGGACGCCGACTGGTAAGCGATGCCGCCCCCCATGATACCGGCGCCGAGTACGGCGGCCTGTTTCACGTCGCGGGCGATCTCGTCGTAGGCCTTGGCCTTTTTCTTCAGCTCCTGATCGTTCAGGAACAGGCCGATCAGGCTCTGGGCCGCCGAGGTTTTCGCCAGTTTGACGAAGCCCGCAGCTTCCACTTCCAGGGCTTTGTCGCGACCGAAGTTCGCGGCTTTCTGGATGGTCTTGATCGCTTCAACCGGCGCCGGGTAGTTCGGGCCGGCCTGGCCAGCCACGAAACCCTTGGCGGTTTCGAACGACATCATTTGCTCGATGGCGTTGAGCTTGAGTTTTTCCAGCTTCGGCTGACGCTTGGCCTTGTAGTCAAATTCGCCGCTGATGGCGCCCTTGATCAGGTTCAGCGCGGCTTCGGCCAGTTTGTCCGGGGCAACCACAGCATCGACGGCGCCGACTTTCAGCGCGTCTTCAGCACGGTTTTCCTTGCCGGCGGCAATCCATTCGATGGCGTTGTCGGCACCGATGATGCGCGGCAGGCGCACGGTACCGCCGAAGCCTGGGTAGATGCCCAACTTGACTTCAGGCAGGCCGATTTTGGCAGTGGTCGACATGACGCGGAAGTCCGCCGCCAGGCACATTTCCAGGCCGCCGCCCAGGGCGATACCGTTGATCGCAGCAACGGTGGGTACGTTGAGGTCTTCGAAATCGCTGAAAATCTTGTTGGCTTCAAGGTTGCCAGCCACCAGCTCGGCATCGGGCAGCTTGAAGTTGTCGACGAATTCGGTGATGTCAGCGCCGACGATAAACACGTCCTTGCCGCTGGAGACGATCACGCCCTTGACCGAAGCATCTGCTTTGATGGTGTCTACGGCCTGACGCAGTTCGTTCAGGGTTAGACGGTTGAACTTGTTGACGGACTCACCCTTGAGGTCGAATTTCAATTCGACGATGCCACTTTCAAGAGCCTTAACCGTGATGGCTTTACCTTCGTAAATCATCAACTGATCTCCACGATATGGAAGCTGAACAGTACACACCGAACGCTGGCCTCTGGTTGGACATTGACACCTGCATCAATGCTCACGCCAATCCGCCAGGCACACCCGCCAGTGCGATAGTCGGGGTTATGTCAGAGCCGTCTGTAGGACAAACGCTCAATTCATACGCCCGTTTGATTTGGGTACGCCACCTTCATCCAATTCCGGGCAATTGTCAATCGCTCCAAAGGCTAGGAAAAACGCGACTTTCCAGTCAGTTCAGAACCCGGAGCACAGGATAGCAGGCCGTCAATATCCAGCTATTCACAGGACCAATAATAGGAAAGATGCGGGAAAAGGCTGTACAGAAAGGGATTGGCGGCTAGGCTAACCGCAACCTGAGGATTTACCGGCCTGCCTGGCCAGCTCCAGCCCGATGATGAGTCGGGCTTTTTATTGCCCGGCCTTCCGGTTTTTCTGCAGGCGCGAGCTTGCTCGCGAAAATCGCCACCCATAACGCAGCTAACTCGGCTTTAACGCGGCGCTCTCGGGTTTTTCGCGAGCAAGCTCGCGCCTACAATGAGTGGGTCCTATCAGGCCAGGGCTTTGAGCAGCGCGTCGATATCCTTCAACACACTGGCATCGCCCTTCTCGCCCCAGTACAAGGCGATCATTTGCTTGTCCGCCTCGACCTTGTAGACGTTGGCCGGCATCGTTGAAAAATGCGGCAACAACTTCTCATCCACGCACACCTCGCGCCATTGGTTGACCCACACACCCGGTTCCCACTGCCAGTAACTCCAGATGGCTGGCGCGTTGCCGCGCCGTGGCCGGCAGTACTGCGCGCAGGGGCTCGGCGGCTCTTGCTTGAGCCAGTGCGGCCATTCCTGGGGCGCCAGTTGCATGGCCAGCCCGATGCGGCGCGCCTCCATGCGCAGCGCCATGCGCCCGCTCTGGTGGCGCGAGGGGCGCAGCCATGCCAAAGGGCTCAGCACCACAACAAGGATTGACACCACTATCCAGACCGTCATATGTGTACTCCCGAATTTCTAGATGAGCGGATTTGACCTGACGCAAGCCGATCCGCTTGAAAGCAGCCATACTGAACCTATTGCAGTCTCCCTGGAGGAACGCCCCATGCCCTATACCCATATTCTGGTCGCCGTCGACCTGACCGAAGAGTGCGATCCAGTGATCAAGCGCGCGCAGGAATCGTCAATTGCCAATGGCGCCAAACTGTCGCTGGTGCATATCGTTGAGCCGATGGCCATGGCCTTCGGCGGCGACGTGCCCATGGATCTTTCCCAGTTGCAGCAACAGCAATTTGACCAGGCCAAGGAGCGTCTTGAGCGGTTGATCGTCAAATATCCTCAGTTGACTAAAGACGCGTGCCACCTCACCTACGGCCAGCCGCGCCAGGAAATCCATCATCTGGCCAAGGAGCAAGGCTGCGACCTGATCGTGGTCGGCAGCCATGGCCGCCATGGCCTGGCGTTGCTGTTGGGCTCCACTGCCAATGATGTGCTGCATGGCGCGCCGTGTGATGTGCTGGCCGTCAAGTTGGTTAAAAGTTCGTAAGATCGATGGCGATCCAATGTGGGAGGGGGCTTGCCCCCGATAGCATTCTGTCAGTTGATATATCTGCTGACGGGTACACCGCTATCGGGGGCAAGCCCCCTCCCACACTTGAATCGCATTCATATGAAAAAGCCCGGCGCTCATAGAACAGCGCCGGGCTTTTTCATTGCGGGCCGATCACTCAGGCATCCAACTCGGCCCAACGCTCAACCAGCGCTTCCAACTCCTGGTTCAACGTCTCCAGGGAGGCGATGACCGCAGCGGTTTCCGCTGCCGGGCGCTGGTAGAAACCGGCGTCAGCCATCTCGGCCTCTACTGCCGCAATCTGCTGTTCCTTGGCATCGATATCACCCGGCAAGGCTTCCAGCTCGCGCTGCAGCTTGTAGCTGAGCTTTTTCTTGGTGGCGGGCGCAGCTTCCTGTATCGGAGCAGCGGCGGCCACAGGCGCGACGACCGCAGAGGTCAGGTCGGCCTTGCCGGACTTGCTCTCGGTCACGCCCAGCAGGCGCGGCGATCCGCCCTGGCGCAGCCAGTCCTGATAACCACCGACGTACTCGCGTACCTTGCCCTCACCTTCGAAGACCAGGGTGCTGGTCACCACGTTGTCGAGGAATGCCCGGTCGTGGCTGACCATCAGTACGGTGCCGTTGAAGGTCAACAGCACTTCTTCGAGCAACTCGAGGGTTTCCACGTCGAGGTCGTTGGTCGGTTCGTCGAGCACCAGCAGGTTCGCCGGCTTGCTGAACAGTTTGGCCAGCAGCAGGCGCGCGCGCTCGCCACCGGACAAGGCTTTGACCGGCGTACGTGCACGTTGCGGGCTGAACAGGAAGTCGCCCAGGTAGCTGAGTACGTGGCGGCTCTGGCCGTCGATGTCGATAAAGTCGCGACCTTCGGCGACGTTGTCGATCACGGTTTTCTCCAGGTCCAACTGGTGGCGCAACTGATCGAAGTAAGCCACGTCGATACGCGTGCCCTCTTCCACCGTGCCGCTGGTTGGCTGCAAACCGCCGAGCATCAGCTTGAGCAAGGTGGTCTTGCCGGTACCGTTGGCGCCCAGCAGGCCGATACGGTCGCCGCGCGCCAGGACCATGGAGAAGTCCTTGATCAGGAACGGACCTTCCGGATGATGGAAGCTGACGTTCTCCAGCACCATCACCTGCTTGCCCGACTTGTCGGCGGTGTCGAGCTGGATATTGGCCTTGCCGGTGCGTTCGCGACGTTCGCTGCGCTCAACCCGCAGCGCTTTCAACGCACGCACACGGCCTTCGTTACGGGTGCGACGCGCCTTGATGCCCTGGCGGATCCAGACTTCTTCCTGGGCCAGTTTCTTGTCGAACAGCGCGTTGGCGGTCTCTTCAGCCGAGAGTGCGGCTTCCTTGTGCACCAGGAAGCTGGCGTAGTCGCCGTTCCAGTCGATCAGGCCGCCACGGTCCAGTTCGAGGATGCGGGTGGCCAGGTTTTGCAGGAAGGAACGGTCGTGCGTGATGAACAGCACGGCGCCCTGGAAATCCTTGAGGGCTTCTTCCAGCCAGGCAATGGCGCCGATATCCAGGTGGTTGGTCGGTTCGTCGAGCAGCAGCAGATCCGGCTCGGACACCAGGGCCTGGGCCAGCAGCACGCGACGACGCCAGCCGCCGGACAACTGGGCGAGGGTCTTGTCGGCCGGCAGTTGCAGGCGGCTCAGGGTGCTGTCGACCAGTTGCTGCAAGCGCCAGCCATCGCGGGCTTCGAGGTCTTGCTGGACATGCATCAGCTTGTCCAGGTCGGCTTCGGTGACGCAGTTCTGCGCCAGGTGATGGTATTGCGCAAGCAATTCGCCAACCCCGTCCAGGCCTTCGGCAACCACGTCGAACACTGTCCGCTCGTCGGCTACCGGCAATTCCTGCGGCAATTCGCCAATCTTGAGGCCGGGAGCGCGCCAGACAGAGCCCTCATCGGGCTTCTGGTCGCCTTTTACCAGCTTCATCATGCTCGACTTGCCGGTGCCGTTGCGGCCGATGATGCACACCCGCTCACCACGGGCGATCTGCCAGGACACCTTGTCCAACAACGGCATAGCGCCGAAAGCAAGGGACACATCGCTGAATTTGAGCAGGGTCATACGCTTCTCCAAAAACTGGGCGCGCATTCTACCTGAGTTGAGGGTGGGATGCGGCCTGCATTTTCGCTGCCGACACGTTCTGCAGGACATTTGCCGCGAACTTGAACCAACCGGCCGGCAAAGCTTTCGCCGGTCGCTGGCAAAAGGCTAAGCTAGGGGCAATCAGTGTCGGCGATGCCGGTGCTAGTCGTGATTTCTCTGCACGGACGTCTCATGCGCAGTCGCCTTTTCAACTTTTTATCCTGCCTGCTTCTTTCCGCCACCGCCGTTCAATCTGCCCAGGCCGTGGACCTCACCACCCAACGTCAATATTACGATGAAGCCAAGCGCGCCCTCGCCAAGGGTGACAGTGGCCCGTACATGCAATACAGCCAGGCTCTGGCCGACTACCCGCTGACGCCGTACCTGGCGTATGACGAACTGACCGCGCGGCTTAAAACCGCGAGCAACCAGGAAATCGAACAGTTCCTCGCCAAAAACGGCGACCTGCCCCAAGCCAACTGGATGAAGCTGCGCTGGTTGCGCTGGCTGGCCGAACGGGGTGACTGGCAAACCTTTGAAAAGTACTACGATACCAAGCTCAACTTCGTCGAGCTGGACTGCCTGCATGGCCAGTACCAACTGACCCACAACCTCAAGGCCGAGGGCTACAAGACCGCCGAAAAGCTGTGGATGACCGGCAAATCCCAGCCGGCCGCCTGTGATGTGACCTTTGGCCAATGGGCATCTGACGGTCAGTTGACCGAACAAAAAATCTGGGACCGCACCAAGCTTGCCGCCGAAGCACGCAACTACGCACTGGCCAACAGCCTGGTGAAAACCCTGCCGACGCTCGGCGCCCAGGGCCGCCTGATGATCGACGTGGCGCAAAAACCCGACATGCTCAGCGACCCGTCGCGCTTCCTGCCGGCCACCGAGGCCATGTCCGACGCCGTGGGCCTGGGCCTGCGCCGACTGGCCCGCCAGGACCCGGACAAGGCCATGGCCCTGCTGGACGGCTACGCCAGCAGCATGCACTTCTCCCGTGACGAAAAAGTCTCGATTGCCCGGGAAATCGGCCTGACGCTCGCCCGTCGCTACGACCCTCGTGCGTTGGAGGTAATGACCAAGTACGACCCGGAGTTGCGTGACAACACCGTTTCGGAATGGCGCCTGCGCCTGCTGCTGCGCCTGGCGCGCTGGGAAGATGCCTACCAACTGACCCGCAAGCTGCCCCAGGACCTGGCCACCACCAACCGCTGGCGCTACTGGCAGGCGCGCAGCCTGGAGCTGGCCGAACCGAAAAACCCGCAGGCGCTGGTGCTGTACAAAAACGTGGCCAAGGAGCGCGACTTCTACGGCTTCCTCGCCGCCGACCGTTCCAAGACCCCTTACCAGTTGAACAACAAGCCGCTGGTGATGAGCCAGGCGCTGGTCAATAAAGTGCGCAATACCCCAGGCGTGCGCCGTGCCCTGGAGTTCTATGCCCGTGGCCAGATCGTCGATGGCCGCCGCGAGTGGTACCACGTCAGCCGTCACTTCAACCGTGATGAAATGGTCGCGCAGGCGAAGTTGGCCTACGACATGAAGTGGTACTTCCCGGCGATCCGCACGATCAGCCAGGCGCAATATTGGGACGACCTGGACATCCGCTTCCCGATGGCCCACCGCGACACTCTGGTGCGCGAAGCCAAGGTGCGCGGCCTGCATTCGAGCTGGGTGTTCGCGATTACCCGTCAGGAAAGTGCCTTCATGGACGATGCCCGCTCCGGCGTCGGCGCCAGCGGCCTGATGCAACTGATGCCCGGTACCGCCAAGGAAACCGCACGCAAGTTCAGCATTCCCCTGGCTTCCCCGGCCCAGGTACTGGACCCGGACAAGAACATCCAGCTCGGCGCCGCCTACCTGAGCCAGGTGCACAGCCAGTTCAACGGCAACCGTGTACTCGCTTCCGCCGCCTACAACGCCGGCCCCGGCCGCGTGCGTCAATGGCTGCGCGGTGCCGATCACCTGAGTTTCGACGTGTGGGTGGAAAGCATCCCGTTCGACGAAACCCGCCAGTATGTGCAGAACGTGCTGTCTTATTCAGTGATCTACGGGCAGAAGCTCAATTCGCCGCAGCCGTTGGTGGATTGGCATGAGCGGTATTTTGATGACCAGTAAGAGGGGCAGCTTCAAGCGGCAAGTTTGAAGCTTCAAGAGGAATGCCCGCATTGAGAGATGCGGGCATTTTTTATGAGTCGGCTTTACACCGCCTCAGCCAGCGCCAGGCTCAAGGCTTGCAACATGAATTCAACAAAGGGCGTCGCTTCTGCCTGCTGATCCGCCGCCGAAAGCGCAGCATAGTAGGCATCCTGCTGATCCCGAATGACCGCCTCCACTGGCAGATAAGCGAGCGCCGGACGCCATTGGCTGAGTATCAACGTCTGCCAGAGCCGCCCCATTCGTCCATTGCCGTCTGCAAAGGGATGGATGAATTCGAACTCGTAATGGAATACACAACTGGCGATCAAAGGGTGCCAATCTGAAGCTGACTGCCATTGCAGCAAATCATCGATCAGCTGCGCAACGCGACTCGCGGGCGGCGCCATATGGACCAATTGCTCGCCGCGATAAATGCCAACCCCCGAGTGACGAAACCGTCCGGCATCGTCTATCAATCCGAACATCAGCAGTTCGTGGGCTTTCAGCAGGTCAGCACGATCACTCGGCGTCCAGTGCGGCATCGCCTCATAGGCTGCAAAGGCGTTGCGCACCTCCTGGATTTCCCGTGGCAGGCCCAGTACTCGCTTACCCTCCAGGACAGCGGTGACTTGCTCGACGCTGAGCGTATTGTTCTCGATCGCGAGCGAAGCCTGAATGGTGCGAATCCTGTTACCGCGCCTCAGCTGAGGCGTCTGGCGGCTATCATTGCCCGCCGAGAGCTGACCGATCTGCTCACTGATATCGGCCACTAGAGCCAGCATCTTTGTCGTCAGCGTCAACGGAGGTTGATAACGGCTCATATCCTCATCCAGATCATTTATCGAAAGGCCATATGATGCCCTAAGGCGCAAGCACACTGCAGCTTCATTCCTCCTGCCCGCCATCACTGAACTGCAACGCCGCCAACCGCGCATACAGCGGATTGCTCGCAATCAACTGCTGATGCGTGCCCACGGCCACCAGCTTGCCCTGGTCCATCACCGCAATCCGATCGGCGTTTTTCACCGTGGCCAGGCGATGTGCGATCACCAGGGTGGTACGGCCCTGCATCAATTGCGGCAGGGCCTGCTGGATCAGGTGTTCGCTCTGGGCATCGAGGGCGCTGGTGGCTTCGTCGAGCAGCAGGATGGGCGCATCCACCAGCAACGCGCGGGCGATGGCCAGGCGTTGACGCTGACCGCCGGAGAGGCCCAGGCCACCGTCGCCCAGGTGGGTCTGGTAGCCGTCGGGCATTTGCAGGATGAAGTCGTGGGCATGGGCGATACGCGCAGCGGCTTCGACCTGTTCGCGGGTGGCGGTGGGGTTACCGTAGCGGATGTTGTCCTCGATGCTGCCGAAAAACAACGCCGGGCTCTGGGAGACCAGGGCGAAGTGGCGGCGCAGGTCCAGCGGGTCGAGTTCGGTCAGCGGCTGGCCTTCAAGCAGGATGCGGCCTTGCTGGGGGTCGTAGAAGCGCAGCAGCAGGTCAAACAGCGTCGATTTACCCGCGCCGGAAGGGCCCACCAGCGCGAGGGTTTCGCCGGGGTTGATCGTCAGGTTCAGGCCATCGATGGCGTAGCTGTCTGGCCGCGACGGGTAGGAAAAGCGCAGGTCCTCAAGCGCCATGCGCCCGCTGACACGCTCCGGCAAGCGCACGCTGCCGCTGGCCGGCGCCTGGATTTCGTTGCTCGACTGCAACAGTTCGCCAATCCGCTCTGCCGCGCCGGCGGCCCGCTGCAATTCGCCAAGCACTTCGCTCAAGGTGCCGACGGCGCTGCCG
The DNA here is from genome assembly GCF_002837185.1 of Pseudomonas fluorescens. GTDB lineage: Bacteria > Pseudomonadota > Gammaproteobacteria > Pseudomonadales > Pseudomonadaceae > Aquipseudomonas > Aquipseudomonas fluorescens_AM. Next base: position 81,634 of record NZ_KZ477989.1, read on the forward strand.
ACGATCAGGCTGTAGAACACGAACGCCGCCAGCTCACCGCCGGAAATGCGCCCGTTGATCACGTCCATCCCGCCGACCCACAACATCACGCCCACGGCACCGAGCACCAGCATGATCACCAGGGTAATCAACCAGGACCGCTGCAGGATGCGTTTGCGCGCAGTGGCAAACGCCTCCTCCACGGTCAGGGCAAAACGCTGTTCGTCCTGCGCCTGATGGTTATAGGCCTGCACGGTCTTGATCTGGCCCAAGGTTTCGGACACATAGCTGCCGACATCGGCGATGCGGTCCTGGCTCAGCCGCGACAGGCTGCGCACACGCCGGCCGAAGATGAGGATCGGCGCCAGCACCAACGGCAATGCCACCACGACAATGCTGGTGAGCTTGGGGTTGGTGATGAACAGCAGCACGATACCGCCAATGACCATCAAGGCATTGCGCAAGAACAGCGACAGCGATGAGCCGATCACCGATTGCAGCAAGGTGGTGTCGGTGGTCAGGCGCGACTGGATTTCCGAGCTGCGGTTGTTCTCGTAGAAACCGGGATGCAGGTAAATCAGGTGGTTGAACACCTGCCGGCGAATGTCCGCCACTACGCGCTCGCCGATCCACGACACCAGGTAGAAGCGCGTGAACGTACCCACCGCCAGGCCCAGCACCAGCAGCATGAACAGCGTGATGGACTGGTTGAGCAGGTGCGGGGACTGGGTCATGAACCCCTGGTCGACCAGCAGGCGTATGCCTTGCCCCATGGACAAGGTAATACCGGCGGTGACAATCAGCGCCAGCAGGGCGCCCAGCGCCTGCCAGCGATAGGGCGCGATAAAGCGGCTGGCCAAGCGGATTGCGCGGCGTTGACGGGTTGAAAACATAGGGCTTCACCACTGACGGAGTCTGACCCTCAACATTGGGGGAACTTGTGTAAATAACAATGAGTCAGGTTAATTATGCCCGCCGATAGAGGCCGCTAGAGGCTATCGGTCTAAGACTGATCTGGAAATATGTGCCGGTTTCTGGTGGACTGGGTGTTCGAACCGGTGAACGTGTATGGAGTTGTAATAGCTCGGTCACGCGGGGGAATTAAAGTAGGTACACAACCTGATGAGGAGACAGGCCATGACCTTGCAGAACAGCAGCGATGCCAAGATTGAAGTGATCCGCCAACCGCAGGAGCTGCCTTGCTCTTACATCGATGCCAAGGGCCTCGAAGTGCAGATTACCGAAGAGATGATCCAGCAAGCGTGCAGCGAACTGGAACAGCGCCTGGTCAAGCCTGCGCAGCAAGGCTGAAACGCCGACGCTCTTTCAAACCCGGCCCAGGTGGCCGGGTTTTTTATCGGCTGTCTAAACGCAGACCGCGCCCAGTGCGGCCACCATGCTCGACAACACGGCCGACTCGCCGTTGATGCGCACCTTCAGGCCATCGATCTCGCGGCGCTCAGGGTAATGCTTGCGCAATAAGTCAAAGGCTTTGCGCTGCTCGTCCACCGTTCCCACAAGGCTGCGACGCAAATCCGCATCATCGCGGCGCGGGTCATACACGCTGCGGCACAAGGTCGCCAACGCCCAGGCCGGGTCGGTCGACGCGTTCAGGTGCACCTCGGCCAGCCACGGTGGCGGCAGCAGGTCGCTCAAGTGAATGCTCGGCTCCTGGCCCAGGTGGGCACAGAACGCCTGATAGATCTGCGCAGTGCCGCGCTGCTTGCCGTCGAGGCTGTAGCCGGCGATGTGCGGGGTGGCCAGTACGCACAGGTCAGCCAGGTCGGCATCCACCTGCGGCTCACCCTCCCACACATCCAGTACCGCTTGCAGATCTTCGCGCTCAAGCAACACTTCGCGCAGGGCGGCGTTATCCACCACCGCGCCTCGACTGGCGTTGATCAGCCAAGCGCCGGGCTTGAGTTGTTCCAGGTGCTGGCGATCAAACAGATGCCAGGTGGCGCCATTGCCGGACTTGATCAGCGGCGTGTGCAGGCTGATCACGTCGCACTGCTCGATGATCTGTTGCAGGCTCACGTAGTCGCCGTCTTCGGCGATCTGCCGTGGCGGGTCACAGACCAATACGTTCCAACCCAGGCCCTTGAGCACCTGGACCAGCCGCCCGCCGACCTCACCGGCGCCAACGATGCCATAGGTACGCCCGGTAAGGTCGGCACCTTCGATTTCGGCCAGGGTCTGCAAGCTGCCCAGCACATAATCCACCACGCCCCGTGCATTGCAGCCGGGCGCGCTTGACCACTGGATACCGGCCTGCCGGAAATAATCGAGGTCCAGATGATCGGTGCCAATGGTACAGGTGCCGACAAACCCCACCTTCGAACCCTCGAGCAAGGCCCGGTTGACGTTGGTCACCGAGCGCACCAGCAGCACATCGGCCTGCTCCAGCGTGGCACGATCAATCGAGCGGCCGGGCACGCGGCGTATCTCGCCAAACCCTCGGAAGAATGCATCGAGCAGCGGAATATTTTCGTCGGCAACAATCAGCATGGCAGGCTCCTTTGGCGGATCAGCAGTGTACAGGCATGGGATTCAAGTGACACCCGGGATCCCTGTGGGAGGGGGCAAGCCCTCTACCACACGGGTTAGGGGGTGCCTGCGTAGTCGCATTACAAATCAGCAACACAGGTTTTTTCCTGACCCTTGCGTCAAAGCGTAGAATCCGCCGTCCTTGCGACTGCCTTTTTATTGGACATCTGTACGTGAACACTGCCACCGCTACCCTCACCCGCCCCGCCCGCATCCGCCGGGAAGTGCGCGGCCTGCTGACGCTGGCCCTGCCGATCATCATCGGCCAACTGGCAACCACCGCGATGAGCTTTGTCGACGCGGTGATGGCCGGGCGGGTCAGCCCCCAGGACCTGGCGGCGGTTGGCCTGGGTAACTCGATCTGGATCCCCGTGTACTTGCTGATGACGGGCACCCTGCTGGCCACTACGCCGAAAGTCGCGCAGCGCTATGGCGCGGGCAAGTTCAACGAAATCGGGCCTCTGGTGCGTCAGTCACTGTGGCTGGCCGTAGTGGTGGGCCTGTGCGGCGCCCTGTTGTTGCTGTGCGCCGAGCCGATACTGCACGCAATGAAGGTCGAGCCCGACCTGATCGAGCCGTCCATGGGCTATCTGCATGGCATCGCGGCCGGGATGCCGGCCATTGCGCTGTATTACGTGTTTCGCTGCTTCAGTGACGGCCTGGGGCGTACGCGGCCGAGCATGGTCATGGGCTTGTGCGGGTTGGCGCTGAACATTCCACTGAACTACATCTTCATCTACGGCCATCTCGGCCTGCCGGCCATGGGCGGCGTGGGCTGTGGCTGGGCGACGGCAATCGCGATGTGGGTGATGATGCTCGGCCTGGCCGGGTGGACGCGCTGGGGCGCGGCGTATCAGAGCAGCGAATTGTTCAAGCGCTTTGACTGGCCGCAATGGGCGGTGATCAAACGCGTACTGGGGATCGGCCTGCCGATTGGCGTGGCGATCTTTGCCGAATCGAGCATCTTCGCCGTCATTGCCCTGCTGCTGGGCAGCCTGGGCGCCACGGTGGTGTCCGGCCATCAGATCGCGCTGAATGTCAGCTCCCTGGTATTCATGATCCCCTACTCCCTGAGCATGGCCGTCACCGTGCGCGTCGGCCAGGCCCTGGGCCGTGGGGAACCGCGTGAAGCACGCTTTGCCGCAGGCGTTGGCATGGGCACAGCGCTGGCCTATGCCTGCTTGTCCTGCAGCCTGATGCTGGTGTTTCGCGAGCAGATTGCGGCGATCTACACCCCCGACCCGGTGGTGATCCACCTGGCATCGATGCTGCTCGTGTTCTCGGCGCTGTTCCAGTTCTCCGACTCCATCCAGGTGACCGCCGCCGGCGCGCTGCGCGGCTACCAGGACACACGGGTGACCATGGTACTGACCCTGTTTGCCTACTGGGGCGTGGGGTTGCCGGTAGGTTACGCCCTCGGGCTGACCGACTGGCTGGGCGAACCCAGCGGCCCAAGCGGCTTGTGGCAGGGCCTGATCGTGGGCCTGAGTTGCGCGGCCGGCATGCTGCTGGTGCGCCTGGCGCGCAGTGCGCGCCGGCGTATCCATGCAGGCACCGCGCTTACGCGCGCCGTGTAGGAGCGAGCTTGCTCGCGAAAAACCTGAGAGCGCCGGGTTAAACCAGAAGCGCTGCGTGATTGTTAGCGTTTTTCGCGAGCAAGCTCGCTCCTACAAGGGTTCGGCGGCTTTCTTGCGGATCCAGTAAAGGTACGTGCCGGCGTCTTCCTGCTGACTGACCAGTTCATGGTCAAGGAACACACAGAACTTGGGAATATCGCGGCGGGTCGACGGGTCGGTCGCGATCACCTTGAGCAGGCCGCCCGGCGGCAGGTCACGGATGTGCTGGTGCAGCATCATGACCGGCTCCGGACAGTTGAGGCCGGTGGCGTCGAGGGTGCCGTCGACGGGCAATTCAAGACTCATACTTCACTCCTAAACGAACCCGACTCCCTGTGGGAGGGGGCTTGCCCGCGATGACGGGGGCACATTCAACATACATTTCGACAGTGATACCGCTATCGCAGGCAAGCCAGCTCCCACATTGGATATCAGTGTCTCTTGGGTTTCTTTACGTCCAGCAGTCGACGCAAGTGGCACGTCACTTCCTCACGGTCGTGGTACAGCTGCTTGCAGCCGATTTCCACACGAATGCCACGGGCCTTGAAGCCGTCTTCGATCCGCTCGAGCAAACGCTTCACCTCGGCATAACGCTGCTTCATCGGCAGCTTGAGGTTGACCACCGCCTCGCGGCAATACCCCTCGCCGATCCAGGTTTCCAGCAACGCCGCGTTGCGCGCAGGCTTCTCGACGATGTCGCACACCATCCAGTCCACCGGTTGCTTGGGGACGAAGGTGAAACCGTCGGCCATCAAGTGCTGCACCAGACCGGTGTCCATCAGGCTTTCGGCCATGGGGCCGTTATCGATGGCGGTCACCAGCATGCCCCGGTTGACCAACTGCCAGGTCCAGCCACCGGGGGCCGCGCCGAGGTCGACACCGGTCATGTCGCCGTGCAGGCGTTCATCCCATTGTTCGCGGGGGATGAAGTGGTGCCAGGCCTCCTCCAGCTTCAAGGTCGAGCGGCTTGGCGCGTCACGCGGGAACTTCAAACGCGGGATACCCATGGGCCACATTGCCGAGTTGTTCGGCTCGGCCAGGCCCATGAACACTTCGCGACCGCTCTTGAACGTCAGCAGCAGGCGCGGCTTGCTCGGGTCGTCCACCAGCCTGCCCGCGTTAAGCAAGGCCTTGCGCAGGTGCACTTCGAATTTCTTGCAGAAGTTCGACAGTTCCTTGCCATCGTTGGTATCGACCATCTCCAGCCACAGGCTACCGCACACCGGGAACTCCCGCAGGTGGGCGAGGATCACGCTGATACGGTCGGTTTCCGGCAGGTCGATAAACACCCCGCGCGCCCACTGCCTTGGGAAGATCAGCTCGGCGAAGCGCTGGCCGTGCATCAGGCGCTGCGCGCCGTCTTCTTCAGTGCAGACAAATTCGGCGCAGGCGCTGCCGGTCTTGGCCTTGGCGTAGCCGGACACGTTCAGGCGCGCGGCATGTTCCGCAATCTCGGAACAGACTTCGCCTTCAAAACCCGGGCGGCAGTGCATAAAAAGGGTGTTCAATTGAATCTCCTGGCAACTGGATTGCTCTATCGCAATACCTGTCATGAAAACGCGCGCATGATAGCCGAGTTCGGAACCTTGGACTCAGCGATAGAGTCCAGTTATTAGCCTGCTAATGAAAACAGCGCTAAGTTGAACGCTCTGTTCGTCCCGTCAGGTCCGTGGCCGTGCGGATCATAAGGAGTCATGTAATGTCATCCCTTGATAGCCTGAGAACCCTTAAGACACTGCAAATAGACAGCAACACCTACCACTACTTCAGCCTGCCCGAAGCCGCCAAGAGCCTGGGTGACCTGGACAAGCTGCCGATGTCGCTCAAAGTGCTGCTGGAAAACCTGCTGCGCTGGGAGGACAACAAAACCGTCACCGGCACCGACCTCAAGGCCATCGCCGCCTGGCTCAAGGAACGCCAGTCCGACCGCGAAATCCAATACCGCCCCGCCCGTGTGCTGATGCAGGACTTCACCGGTGTGCCCGCCGTGGTCGACCTGGCCGCCATGCGCGCCGCCGTGGCCAAGGCCGGCGGCGATCCGCAGCGCATCAACCCGCTGTCGCCGGTCGACCTGGTGATCGACCACTCGGTCATGGTCGACAAGTTCGGCAACGCCGACGCCTTCGAGCAGAACGTCGATATCGAAATGCAGCGCAACGGCGAACGCTACGCCTTCCTGCGCTGGGGTCAGAGCGCCTTCGATAACTTCAGCGTGGTGCCACCGGGCACCGGCATCTGCCATCAGGTGAACCTGGAATACCTGGGCCGCACCGTGTGGACCAAGGATGAAGACGGCCGCACCTACGCCTTCCCCGACACCCTGGTGGGCACCGACTCCCACACCACCATGATCAACGGCCTGGGCGTACTCGGCTGGGGCGTGGGCGGCATTGAAGCGGAAGCGGCGATGCTCGGCCAGCCGGTATCGATGCTGATCCCGGAAGTGATCGGGTTCAAGCTTACCGGCAAATTGAAAGAAGGCATCACCGCCACCGACCTGGTGCTGACGGTGACCCAGATGCTGCGCAAAAAAGGCGTGGTGGGTAAATTCGTCGAATTCTATGGCGACGGCCTGGCCGACCTGCCGCTGGCCGACCGTGCCACCATTGCCAACATGGCGCCGGAGTATGGCGCCACCTGCGGCTTCTTCCCGGTCGACGAGGTAACGCTGGACTACCTGCGCCTGTCCGGTCGCCCGGCAGAAACCGTCAAGTTGGTCGAGGCCTACACCAAGGCCCAGGGCCTATGGCGCCACGCCGGCCAGGAGCCGATCTTCACCGACACCCTGGCCCTGGACATGGGCAGCGTCGAAGCCAGCCTCGCCGGGCCGAAACGCCCGCAGGACCGCGTCGCCCTGCCCAACGTCGGCCAGGCGTTCAGTGATTTCCTCGACCTGCAATTCAAACCCACCAGCAAGGAAGAAGGCCGCCTGGAAAGCGAAGGCGGCGGCGGTGTCGCCGTGGGCAATGCCGACCTGGTGGGCGAAGCCGACTATGAATACGAAGGCAACACCTATCGCCTGAAAAACGGTGCCGTGGTCATCGCCGCCATTACCTCCTGCACCAACACCTCCAACCCCAGCGTAATGATGGCGGCCGGGCTGTTGGCGAAGAAGGCCGTGGAAAAAGGCCTGACGCGCAAACCATGGGTCAAGAGCTCGCTGGCGCCGGGCTCGAAAGTGGTCACCGACTACTACAACGCGGCCGGCCTCACTCACTATCTGGACACACTCGGTTTCGACCTGGTGGGCTACGGCTGCACCACCTGCATCGGCAACTCCGGGCCGCTGCCCGAGCCGATTGAAAAAGCCATCCAGACAGCCGACCTCACCGTCGCATCGGTATTGTCCGGCAACCGCAACTTCGAAGGCCGCGTGCACCCGCTGGTGAAAACCAACTGGCTGGCCTCGCCGCCCCTGGTGGTGGCCTACGCGCTGGCCGGTACGGTACGTATCGACATCAGCAGCGAGCCGCTGGGTAACGACCGGCACGGCAACCCGGTGTACCTGAGGGACATCTGGCCCAGCAGCCAGGAGATCGCCGACGCGGTGGCCCAGGTCACCACGGGGATGTTCCACAAGGAATACGCCGAAGTGTTTGCCGGCGATGAACAGTGGCAAGCGATCGAGGTACCGCAGGCGGCGACCTACGTGTGGCAGCAGGACTCCACCTATATCCAGCATCCGCCGTTCTTCGACGACATCGCCGGCCCACTGCCGGTGATCAAAGACGTCAAGGGTGCCAACGTGCTGGCCCTGCTTGGCGACTCGGTGACCACCGACCACATCTCCCCCGCCGGCAACATCAAGACCGACAGCCCCGCCGGCCGTTACCTGCGCGAGCAAGGCGTGGAGCCACGGGACTTCAACTCCTACGGCTCACGTCGCGGCAACCATGAAGTGATGATGCGCGGTACCTTCGCCAATATCCGTATCCGCAATGAAATGCTCGGTGGCGAAGAAGGCGGCAGCACCCTGTATATCCCCACCGGCGAGAAGATGGCGATTTACGATGCCGCCATGAAGTACCAGGCATCGGACACCCCGTTGGTGGTGATCGCCGGCCAGGAATACGGCACCGGTTCGAGCCGCGACTGGGCGGCCAAGGGCACCAACCTGCTGGGTGTCAAGGCGGTGATCGCCGAGAGCTTCGAACGTATCCACCGCTCCAACCTGGTGGGCATGGGCGTACTGCCGCTGCAGTTCAAGCTGGACCAGAACCGCAAGGCGCTCAAGCTCACCGGCAAGGAGAAGATCGATATCCTCGGGCTGACCGATGCCGAGATCGAACCACGGATGAACCTGACGTTGGTGATTACGCGCGAAGATGGCAGCCGCGAGAAGATCGAGGTGCTGTGCCGGATTGATACCTTGAATGAGGTGGAATACTTCAAGGCGGGTGGGATCTTGCACTATGTGCTGCGCCAGTTGATCGCCTCTTAAGCAACACTGCCAAACCAATGTGGGAGGGGGCAAGCCCCCTCCCACATTGACGGTATTCCAAATTTCAAATCAGCCGAACAGCCACTTCCACAGCAATACCAGGACAAGCACTGCCAGCACCGGCCGCGCAATGCGGTAGGCCTTGGGGTGCTTGCGCTTCCACTGCTTGACCTGGCCGCTGAACCTGTCGCTGAAGGTCTTGCTCCAGGCGTACGCCTGGTTGATCCCGCCCACGCGCTCGTCGTCCAGGTTCTGCGGCGCGGTCGCGCGTCCCAGTTGCTTGCTGACCCAACGGTTGATGCGGGTCATCAGGCGATTGCTCAACGGCCGCTCGATGTCACAGAACAGGATCACACGGGTCTTTTCAGTCTCGTTCTTCACCCAGTGCACGTAGGTTTCGTCGAACATCACGTCTTCACCGTCGCGCCAGGCATAGACCTGGCCATCGACGAAGATGCGACAGTCGTCGGAGTTCGGCGTGGACAGCCCCAGGTGATAGCGCAAAGAGCCGGCGAAGGGGTCGCGGTGCGGGTTCAGGTGGCTGCCGCCCGGCAACAGCGCGAACATCGCGCCTTTCACGTTGGGAATGCTGCTGACCAGCGCCACGGTTTTCGGGCACAGGGCTTCGGCCGATGGCAGCGGTTTGTCGTACCACTTGAGGTAGAAGCGCTTCCAGCCTTTCTTGAAGAACGAGCCGAAACCGGCGTCGTTGTTCTTTTCGGCGGCGCGGATATAACCCTCGTCGAACAGGTGCATGGCCTCTTCGCGGATCACTTCCCAATTGTCCTTGAGCACGTCCAGTTCCGGGAATTTGCTGCGGTCCAGGTAAGGCTTGGACGGCACCGCGGAAAACAGGTACATCAAGGCGTTATACGGGGCGAACAGCGCCGAATGGTTGACGAACTGGCGCAGCATCGGCAAACGGGCCTTGCCGCGCAGGTGCACATACAGCGTACTGCCGATAAACAGCAGCAACACCGACAATTTGGCGGCCAAAGAAAAGGTCATGCAGCAACTCCTGAAGATAAGCGCCTGGCCAACAGCTTCCCGTCGCAGGGAAACCAGACGTAGCAGCCGGCCATGATAAACACTTGGCGCATTATGCAGAAGGCCCATGCCGACCGGCTGACCTGGATCAACACGCCTTGCCCCTGCAGGAGCGAGCTTGCTCGCGAAGAACGTCAACGATAACGCGGGTTGACTGATTCAACGTGGCGCTCTCAGGTTTTTCGCGAGCACGCTCGCTCCTACAGCCGATTCACGCCTGGTTTTCCTGGTCGGTGAACAGGTCACTGAACAGCATGCTCGACAGGTAACGCTCGCCCGAATCCGGCAGGATCACCACGATAGTCTTGCCCTGCATTTCCGGTTTTTCAGCCAGGCGCACCGCCACGGCCATGGCGGCGCCGCAGGAGATGCCGCACAAGATGCCCTCTTCCTGCATCAAGCGCAGGGCCATGGCCTTGGATTCGTCGTCGGTGACCAGTTCCACGCGGTCGACCATCGCCAGGTCGAGGTTTTTCGGCACGAAACCGGCGCCAATGCCCTGGATCTTGTGCGGGCTGGGCTTGATCTCTTCACCCGCCAGCGCCTGGGTGATCACCGGCGACACGGCCGGTTCCACCGCCACCGACAGGATCGGCTTGCCTGCGGTGTTCTTGATATAGCGCGACACACCGGTGATCGTGCCGCCAGTGCCCACGCCTGCCACCAGCACGTCCACGGCGCCATCGGTGTCGTTCCAGATTTCCGGGCCGGTGGTTTTCTCGTGGATGGCAGGGTTGGCCGGGTTTTCGAACTGGGCCGGCATGAAGTAGGTGCTCGGGTCGCCGGCGACGATTTCGCCCGCTTTCTCAATGGCGCCTTTCATGCCCTTGGCCGGTTCGGTCAGCACCAGCTCGGCGCCGAGGGCCTTGAGCACTTTACGCCGCTCGATGCTCATGGACGCGGGCATGGTCAGCAGCAGTTTGTAGCCACGTGCCGCCGCCACGAACGCCAGGCCGATCCCGGTATTGCCGGAGGTCGGTTCGACAATGGTCATGCCCGGCTTGAGCTTGCCGCTGCTTTCCGCGTCCCAGATCATGTTGGCGCCAATGCGGCACTTCACCGAGTAGCCTGGGTTACGTCCCTCGATCTTGGCCAGGATGGTGACCCCGCGCGGTGCGATGCGGTTGATCTGCACCAGGGGTGTATTACCGATGGAGTGCGCGTTGTCTGCAAAGATGCGGCTCATGACGGGTCCTGTTTGGCAATGTCGGAAAGGCCCCAAGGGTATGCCTCGTGCCACTAGGCGTCCAGTCGGAGGAACGTTGCGCCGTTTGCAGCAGTCAATCTCCTACGAGCAAGGAGAACTGCCCCATGAAACGTCGTTACAGTTGGCCGCTCTGGACCGTCGCCGGGCTGGTGCTGGTCCTGGTTGCCATACACATCGCGCTGCCTTACCTGGTGCGTAACTACCTGAATGAAAAGCTCGCCGACATGGGCGATTACCGTGGCGAAATTGCCGATGTGGACCTGGCCTTGTGGCGCGGCGCCTACCGGATCAACGGTCTGCAGATCGTCAAGGTGGACGGCAAGGTACCGGTGCCGTTCGTCAAGGCGCCACTGATCGAGTTCGCGGTGAGCTGGCATTCACTGTGGTACGACCATGCCGTCGTGGCCGAAGGGCATTTCGTACGACCGGAGATCAACTTCGTCGACGGCGGCGCCAACAAGCAGGCGTCCCAGACCGGTAAAGGCACCGACTGGCAGGCACAACTGAGCAAACTGCTGCCGATCACCCTCAACGAAGTGCGCATCGAAGACGGCAAGATCGCCTTTCATAACTTCAGCTCCAAGCCTGAGGTGAATATCAACGCCACCGGGGTCAACGCCAGTCTCTACAACCTGACCAACGTGGTGGACGTCCAGGGCAAGCGCGACGCGCGCTTTGAGGGCAAGGCGCTGCTGCAAGGCCAGGCGCCACTGGAAGCCAGCGCCACCTTTGACCCGCTGAGTGATTTCGAAGAGTTCGAGTTCCGCTTTCGCGCCCGCGACCTGCAACTCAAGCGCATGAATGACTTCGCCTCGGCCTACGGCAAGTTCGACTTCAAGGCCGGCACCGGCGATGTGGTGGTCGAAGCCCAGGCGGAAAAAGGCCAACTGAGCGGCTACATCAAGCCACTGTTGCGCGATGTCGAAGTATTCGACTGGCAGCAGGACGTGGAAAACAAAGACAAGAACATCTTCCGCTCGATCTGGGAGGCCGTGGTCGGCGCCAGCGAGACGGTATTGAAGAACCAGCGCAAGAACCAGTTCGCGACCCGCGTGGAGCTGAGCGGCAGCGTGCACCAGCAGAATGTCAGTGCGTTTTCTGCGGTGATCGCGATCCTGCGCAATGGCTTTATCCAGGCCTTCAATGCCCGCTACGAACAACCCAAGCCTAGCGCCGATTAAAACTGTGGGAGGGGGCTTGCTCCCGATGGCGGTGTGTCAGTTTATACATCTGTGACTGACCCCCCGCTATCGGGGGCAAGCCCCCTGCCACATTGACTGCGTTGACCGGACTGACGTGACCGGCCATTCAGAGACTGAATAACCCGTCTGCGTTCACAGTCGCCGGGGCTGCGCGGTATAGTCGGGCATTGATGAATGTGAGGAATGACCGATGAAGTTCGAAGGCACCCAGGCCTATGTGGCTACCGATGACCTGAAACTGGCCGTCAACGCCGCCATCACCCTGGAGCGGCCGTTGCTGGTCAAGGGCGAACCGGGCACCGGCAAGACCATGCTCGCCGAGCAACTGGCCGAGTCCTTCGGCGCCAGGTTGATCACCTGGCACATCAAGTCCACCACCAAGGCGCACCAGGGCCTCTACGAGTACGACGCGGTCAGCCGCCTGCGCGACTCGCAGCTGGGCGTGGACAAAGTGCATGACGTACGCAACTACCTGAAAAAGGGCAAGCTGTGGGAGGCTTTCGAGTCCGAAGAGCGAGTGATCCTGCTGATCGACGAAATCGACAAGGCCGACATCGAGTTCCCCAACGACCTGTTGCAGGAACTCGACAAGATGGAGTTCTACGTCTACGAAATCGACGAGACCATCAAGGCCAAGAAACGCCCGATCATCATCATTACTTCCAACAACGAGAAAGAGCTGCCGGACGCGTTCCTGCGCCGCTGCTTCTTCCACTACATCGCCTTCCCCGACCGCACGACCCTGCAGAAAATCGTCGATGTGCACTATCCGGACATCAAGAAAGACCTGGTCAGCGAAGCGCTGGATGTGTTCTTTGACGTGCGCAAGGTGCCAGGCCTGAAGAAAAAACCCTCCACCTCCGAACTGGTCGATTGGCTCAAGCTGCTGATGGCCGACAACATCGGCGAAGCGGTATTGCGCGAACGCGACCCGACCAAGGCCATCCCTCCACTGGCCGGGGCCCTGGTGAAGAACGAGCAAGACGTGCAACTCCTGGAACGTCTGGCATTCATGAGCCGTCGCGGTAATCGATAATGTTGCTCAACCTGTTCAATGAAATGCGTGCCGCCAAGGTGCCGGTCTCGGTACGCGAACTGCTCGACCTGATCAACGCGCTGAAACAGCGCGTGACCTTCGCCGACATGGACGAGTTCTACTACCTGGCGCGGGCGATCCTGGTCAAGGACGAGCGGCACTTCGACAAGTTCGACCGGGCTTTTGGCGCCTACTTCAACGGCCTGGAAAAGCTCGATGACCACTTGCAGGCGCTGATCCCGGAAGACTGGCTGCGCAAGGAGTTCGAACGCTCGCTGAGCGATGAGGAACGCGCGCAGATCCAGTCCCTCGGCGGCCTCGACAAGCTGATCGAGGCATTCAAGAAGCGCCTGGAGGAACAGAAGGAACGCCACGCCGGCGGCAACAAGTGGATTGGTACCGGCGGCACCAGCCCCTTTGGTTCCGGCGGCTACAACCCCGAAGGCATCCGCGTGGGTGATGCCGGCAAGCGCCAGGGCAAGGCGGTCAAAGTCTGGGACCAGCGCGAGTACAAGAACCTCGACGACCAGGTTGAGTTGGGCACGCGCAATATCAAGATCGCCCTGCGCCGCCTGCGCAAGTTTGCCCGCCAGGGCGCCGCTGAAGAGCTGGACATCGACGGCACCATCGACCACACCGCACGCGACGCCGGGCTGCTGAATATCCAGATGCGTCCTGAACGGCGCAACACCATCAAGCTGCTGTTGCTGTTTGACATCGGCGGCTCGATGGACGCCCACGTGAAGACCTGCGAAGAACTGTTCTCAGCGTGCAAAACCGAGTTCAAGCACCTGGAGTACTTCTACTTCCATAACTTCGTGTACGAGTCGGTATGGAAGAACAACCAGCGGCGCACGTCCGAACGCACCTCCACCCAGGACCTGCTGCACAAATACGGCGCCGACTACAAAGTGATTTTTATCGGCGATGCGGCCATGGCGCCCTATGAAATCACCCAGGCCGGCGGCAGCGTCGAGCATTGGAACGAAGAGGCTGGCTACGTGTGGATGCAGCGCTTCATGGCCAAGTACAAGAAGTTGATCTGGATTAACCCGTACCCAAAGGATACCTGGGGTTATACAGCGTCAACGGGGATTGTGCGGGAGTTGGTCGAAGATCAGATGTATCCGCTGACACTGCGCGGATTGGAAGAAGGCATGCGCTTTTTATCAAAATAGCCTTCAGCCAGTGACCCGCACCGCGTAGTGTGCGGGCCCGTTTTCAGCAGTGCTCGGCGTCTATCCAGCCGAATGCCAGGAACAGCGTGGAAAACTTCTTGACCAGTTCAGCGTCCCTTTTGTCGACCTTCTGGTCATTGTTAACGTCCTGGTAGATCGCCGTCGCGCCCTGACCATTCCCGTCGGCATACAATGCGGCGGTGTAGACCAGGCTTTCATCGCACGGCGCGCCCGCACCCTGATGAAAATGCAGGCGCACGGTGTCCGGCACGCCGTTGTCGTCAAAGTCTCGAGCAAACACCTGCAGATATTTATCGAACGGCTCATCCAGGCTGTACCAGTTGAACTCAAGAAACAACTGGGCCAGTTCGATCGCTTGGGCCCTATCGACCGCGTCAATGACGCCATCCTGATTCACATCATCGGCAATTATCCAATCCAGCTTTCCATCATCGGTAATATCAAAGGCCGTGGCGCTGTGGGAAATTGTCGGCGTACGCGTATCGTCATGGAACTCCAGATACACCACGTCCGGAACATCATCATCAAGCACGTCTTGTGCGTAAATTTTCAAATAGCGCATGTTAAAACTCAGTATCGAATGGAACACCAGCTTTTCACTGCGTCATCGGTAGGGCCATACGACAAACCCCCTATCATCATGAGACTTTTCCGAAAATTGCAACGCACTTTTTGAAACACAGGTTTCGCAGGAACCCATCGCGCCCGGCTCAAATGAGTCGGCGCAAGAATTCTACCTGCTGCCGATGCGCAGTCTCCTGAACCATCGGCGCCAACCGTAGCTTCTCACCGGGCAAGCATTGCGCCAGGCGCGCCAGCGCCAACGGCGTCAACGCACCTAGACGCGGATACCCACCAATCGTCTGCCGGTCATTGAGCAACACAATCGGCTGCCCATCCGGTGGCACCTGGATCGCGCCCAACGGAATGCCTTCGGAAATCAACGACGGCCCCTGGTACTGCAGGGGTGTGCCCAGCAAGCGCATGCCCATGCGGTCGGCGCGGCTGTCCAGAGCCCACTCGGTGTTGAAGGCGTCGAATAAACTCTGCCCGCTGAACTGGCCGATCTGCGCCCCCAGGATTACGTCCAGCGATGAAGCGGATGGCAAATCCGGGTTAGCCAGCACTTTCATCGCGCCCCCGGTACCGGAATAGGTCAACCGCCCGCCCTCGGCCAATGCCTTGCCATACCCGTCCACCCCGCCCAATGCCTCACGCACTACGGTGGCACAACTGCCGAGCACTGCCTGCGCATCAAACCCACCGGGCGCGGCCAGATAAGCCCGTGCTCCACTGAACGGTTGGGTGAAGCGCAGGCGCTGGCCCTTTTGCAGGATAAAGCTGCGCCCGGGGCTGATGGCCCGCTCGTCGATACAGGCGCCCAGGTCCGCACCGGCCAGCGCCAACAAGCAGTAGTCCTCGGCCTGCACGGTAAAACCGCCCAGGGTAATTTCTATTACCGGCGCATCCAGGGCATTGTCCAGCAGCCAATTGGCCCATGACATCGACACCCAGTCCAGCGCCCCGCCCTGGGTCACGCCCAGGTGGCGTACGCCGAAACGCCCGGCGTCCTGCAACAGGCACAGCGGTGTGCTGGCCTCAATCATCAAGCGGCTCATGCGTGCGCCTCCAGAGGCGCGTCATCACCACCCAGGTTGACGAACTCAGCGTGGCTGACCGCCTCGAAACGCACCGTGTCGCCGGGCTGCATCAAGCTGTAGCCGTCGCGTTCGCGGTCGAAGAGTGTGGCCGGGGTGCGCCCGATCAGGTTCCAGCCGCCGGGGGATACCACTGGATAGGCGGCGGTTTGCCGCTCGGCGATACCCACGCTGCCGGCCGCTACGCGTTTGCGCGGGGTGTTGAGACGCGGCGTGGCGAGGATGTCGTCCACCAGCCCCATAAAGGCAAAACCGGGGGCGAAACCCAGGGCGAACACCTGATACAGGTGGTCGCTGTGGCGACGAATCACCTCAGCGACCGCCAGCCCGCTGCGCTGCGACAGCAAGCTCAGCTCCGGCCCGACGCTGAGGTCGTACCATACCGGCAGCACATGGCAACGGCCGCCGCCCTGGGCCTGGGGCTGCAGGTCGGTCAGGGCCTGGTCGATCAACGCCCGTGCCTGGGCCGGGGTCAGGAGGGTGAGATCGTAATGCACCATCAAAGTGGTGTAGGACGGCACCAGGTCAACCAGCGCGCTGCCGAACCCGCTGCGCAGACGTTGGGTGGCGGCAAGCATCCAGGGCATGTTGGCTTCGGCAATCACGTCAAACAAACGCACCATCAGGCAGTCGATGGCCACCACTTCAATCCGTGGCTTCATGCTGGCCTCAACGCCTCGCGGATACGCTGCACCGCGGCCATCGAGCTGGCGTTATCACCGTGTACGCACAGCGTATTGGCCTGCAGGACCAGCGGGCTGCCGTCACTGGCAGTCAGCGCCTCACCACGGGAAAGGGTCAGGGCCTGTTGGACGATGGTGTCGGCGTCATGATGCACCGCGCCCGGCAACTGGCGCGAAACCAGATGGCCCTGGCTGTCATAGGCACGGTCGGCAAAGGCTTCGAACCACAGGGTCACGCCGTATTCATCGCCCAGGGCCTGGGCCGCGCTGTTGTCGCGCGTGGCCAGCAGCATCAGCGGCAGGTCGCCGTAAGCAGCCACGGCCTGCAGCACCGCGCGCAGCTGTGCGGGGTTGGCCATCATGTCGTTGTACATGGCGCCATGCGGTTTCACGTAGCTGACGCGCCCGCCTTGGGCGCGGCAGATGCCCTCCAGCGCACCGATCTGGTAATGCAACAAGTCCTGGATTTCCTGAGGGGTGTACTGCATGGAGCGTCGGCCGAAACCTTGCAGGTCCTGATAGGCCGGGTGTGCGCCTACTTGCACGCCATGCTTGAGCGCCAGGCTGACGGTCTTGCGCATGATGCTCGGGTCGCCGGCATGGAAGCCGCACGCCACGTTGGCGCAGTCGATGAACGGCATGACTTCGGCGTCCAGACCCAGGGTCCAGTTGCCGAAGCTCTCGCCGATGTCGCAATTCAATAGCAGGCGGCTCACGGGGTCGCTCCTGTAGGCTTTGTTTTTTTGTAGTGTGGGATCTTTTACCAACATCTCGCAACGATGTTGTCCTGAAACCCAACGACGCTTATCGTGGAACGGCTCGATTTTTGGCGCCGGCACGCTGCGGCGTCCAACTAATAAAAACCGATCCATGCATAAGAAAAAGTTGATCCCATGAATTTGAAGTTCCTCGAAACCTTCGTCTGGGTGGCCAAGCTCAAGAGTTTCCGCCTGACCGCCGAAAAGCTGTTCACCACCCAGGCGTCGATCTCCAGCCGCATTGCAGTGCTGGAGAGCGAGTTGGGGGTGAAGCTGTTCCTGCGCGATTCGCGCGGCGTGAGCCTGACCCCGGAAGGCTTGAAGGTGCTCGATTATGCCGAGCAGATGATGGTGACCCTGCAGGGCTTGAAGCAGTCCCTGGAAACCACCAGCAGCAAGGTCGGACGGATTCGGATCGGCGCAATGGACACGGTGATCCACACCTGGCTCAGCCCGTTGGTCGCCGAGTTGATGAGCCTGTTCCCGCGGGTGGAAATCGAATTGGTCGCCGATACTGCGTTGAACCTCAGCGATCAGCTGCAAAAAGGCTTCCTTGACCTGATCCTGCAGACCGACCTGCTGCGCCTGGAAAGCGTGCGCAGCCTGGAACTGGGCAGTCACCCCATGGCCTGGATTGTCGCCAGCCAGTCGATTTATAACCGCGATTACGCCTCCCTCGCCGAATTGGCCCAGGAACGCATCATCACCTACTCGAAAAACTCCTGCCCCCATCAGGATGTGTTGAGTTTGATGCAGGCCAACGGCGTCGCCGCACCGCGCATGAACTGCGTCAACTCGGTATCAGCCATCACCCGGTTACTGCGCGACGGGTTTGGCATTGGCGCGCTGCCGCCGGTGCTGGTCAGTGAAGAGCTGGCACGGGGGGATCTGGTAATGCTGCCGATGGCGCAGCAACTGCCGAATCTGCAAGTGGTGGTGTCGTGGCGCGTGGGGGTGGAGTTGGTGGAGGAGATTGTGGGGTTGTGCCAGAAGGTCGTGGCTCGCTATGCCGAGCAGGTCGGTAAAGAGCGGATGGTGCTGAGTTAAACCGGGTCAAAATGTGGGAGGGGGCTTGCCCCCGATGGCAGTGTGTCAGCCAACATAGGTTTAGCTGGCCCACCGCTATCGGGGGCAAGCCCCCTCCCACATTGGATGTGTGTCAGGACTTAGAGCCCCTTGAGGTCCCGCTCTTCAATCGGCCGGCTCTGGCGCAGGCGCCGGCCGCCCAGCACCACCCAGTCGATCAGGCGGTACAGGCATTCGATACCGAACGACAGCAACATCGCCCCGCCCAGGCCCCAGCCCATGGCCTCGGGCGTCAGCAGGATCTGGTAGCTGTAGCCGTTCCAGGTTTCCAGGCGAATATCCGGATCAGCCGCCACCGCCACTTGCAGGACGCGAATGTACCAGGGGCCCTGCATGGCCTGGAATTGCTTGTCCAATGCCAACTGACGGTCGAGCATCGCGCCCAGGCTGCTGGCGTCGCTCTGGAATACCGGGTCATCACTGGCACGGTAATGCGCCACCAGGGCTTGCATGTCACCGTTGAAGAACTGCTGCGCGGTGGACTCGAACCCGCGCAGGCCTGTCTGGGCCTCGATCAAGTGGGCTTCGACGCGCTTGGCGTAATCGTTGATGAACCCCGGCACTTGCACGCCGACCAACAAGCCTATGGCAAACAGCACCAACCGCAGATAGCTGAGCAACATGGTCGATTCCTTATTGGGTAACGCCCTGGCTGACGCATTCACCGCGTCGCCACAGGCTCCATTGGCCCGGTTCGTAGCGGGTCCAGTTTTCGTTGTCGGTCAAAGGTTCGGTGGCGATGACCGTTACCACGTCATTGGGGGTGGTTTCGGCCTGAAAATCGACGATCACGTCGACATCTTTCAAGCGGGCCGGACCAAATGGCGCGCGCCGGGTAATCTGCGCCAGTTTGGTCGAGCAGTAGCAAAACAGCCAGTCGCCATCGCTGAGCAGGCAGTTGAACACACCTTTGCTGCGGTATTCGGCGCAGGCGGCGATCAGGTCCGGCAGCATCTGCTCGATATCCACCGGTTCCGGGAAGGCTTCGCGCACGCGGTTGAGCAAGTCGCAGAACGCCGCTTCACTGTCGGTGTCGCCCACCGGTCGGTAGAAGGTGGCGCGGGGGTTGAAGTCCGCCAGTTGGCCATTGTGCGCAAAACACCAGTTGCGCCCCCACAGTTCGCGCACGAACGGGTGGGTATTGGCCAGGCTCACCTTGCCTACGTTGGCCTGGCGGATATGGCCGATCACCACTTCGCTCTTGATGGGATAGCGCTGCACCAGCAGGGCGACTTCCGACTCGCTGCTCGCGGCCGGGTCCTGGAACAACCGCAGGCCACGGCCTTCGTAGAAGGCGATGCCCCAACCGTCGCGGTGGGGGCCGGTTCGCCCGCCCCGCTGCATCAGCCCGGTGAAGCTGAACACGATATCGGTGGGGACGTTGGCACTCATGCCCAATAATTCACACATGCCAGGGCTCTCGCTGCAGGGCGGACAACGTTAAAGACGCGGTTCGACCCGCATGCCCCCGACGGGGGCCGGGCGACGGAACGGTTCGTCTTCCTCCGGCTCGGCGGCCAGCGCCGCATCCGTGGCCGCCTTGCGCTCACGGCGCGCCTTGGCGGCGCGCTCGATGGGCCAGCGGATCAGCACGAATACGATGTACAGCGCACATACGATCATCGTGTACATGAACAGGTCGGAGATCGCGCGCCAGGCGTTGTTGCCGACCTTGAGCAGCAGGTCCAGGGCGGTAATCGCCACCGCAGGCGCGAACTGGGTCTTGATCGGGTCGACGATGGTGGGGCTGAGCAGCAGCACCGCCATCAGTAACTGCAACGGCTCGCGCAGCCAGCGCCAGACCCAGCGGGTCATGCGCCACCACACCAACAGGCAGCCCAAAGCAGCAAAGGCGTAAAGGCCCCAAGCGGTCAGATAGTCGTTCTCGGTCATGGTGTCCATGGCAAGGCTGGCAAAGAGGCGGCTATGATAACGGCTTTTGCGTGTCGCGGCTGCAATGCCGGCCACCGTCTGCCAGATAGAGAATTATCCATGCCTATTTCCACCGCACCGATCGCCCGCAAGGCCCCAGGCCCGGACCCGTACGCCTGGCTGCAAGAACGTGACAGCAGCGAGGTCCTCGATTACCTCAAGGCAGAGAACGCCTGGCAAGACGCCCGACTCGCCGACCAGCAGGCACTGCGCGACACCCTGTTCGAAGAGATCAAGGGCCGAATCCTGGAAACCGACCTGTCGCTGCCCTCCCCCTGGGGCCCGTACCTGTACTACACACGCACCACCGCCGGTGACGAATATGCGCGTCACTACCGTTGCCGGCGCCCGGCCGATGACAGCAACCAGGTGGATGACAGCAGCGAAGAATTGCTGCTGGACCCGAACGTGCTGGCCAATGGCGGCTTTTTTTCCCTCGGCGCGTTCAGCATCAGCCCCGACCATCAGCGCCTGGCCTACAGCCTCGACACCACCGGTGAAGAGATCTACACCCTGTACGTGAAGGAATTGGCGAGCGACAAGGTCAGTGAGCTGGTATTCGACAACTGCGACGGCAGCATGACCTGGGCCAACGACAGTCTCACGCTGTTTTTCGGCGAACTGGACGACACTCACCGACCGCACAAGCTTTACCGCTACCGCCTGGACGGCACGGCGGCGCAGGAAGTGTTCCACGAACCCGACGGACGCTTCTTCCTGCATTGCTACCGCTCCAGCTCCGAGCGCCAGTTGCTGTTGGCCCTGGGCAGCAAGACCACCAGCGAGATCTGGGCACTCGACGCCGACCAGCCGCACCTGGATTTCACCTGCCTGGCGCCACGGGTCGAGGACCACGAATACGATGTCGACCATGGCCAACTGAATGGCGCATGGACCTGGTTTATCCGCAGCAACCGCGAGGGTATCAACTACGCGCTGTTCGTCGCGCCTGACACCGGCACGGTACCCACCGAAGCCGACTGGCAGAACCTGATCCCCCACAGCGACGAGGTGATGCTCGACGGCGTCAGCCTCAACGCCAGTGCCATGACCTTGAGCCTGCGCATCGGCGGCCTGCCGGTGATCGAAGTGCATCCTGAAGGTGTGGCCGCCTATCGCGTGGAACTGCCTGACGCGGCTTACAGCCTCTACGTACAGAACAGCCTGGAATTTGCCAGCGACAGGATTCGCCTGCGCTATGAAGCACTGAACCGTCCGGCCCAGGTGCGTCAGTTGGAACTGGCCAGCGGTGCACAGCAGGTGCTCAAGCAAACCCCGGTACTCGGTGTGTTCAACGCTGACGATTATGTCAGCCAGCGCCTGTGGGCCACGTCCGCCGACGGCACCCAGGTGCCGATCAGCCTGGTGGTCAAGCGTGACCAGCTCGGCAAGCCGACGCCGCTGTACCTGTATGGCTACGGCGCGTATGGATCGAGCCTGGACCCGTGGTTCTCCCACGCGCGCCTGAGCCTGCTGGACCGAGGCGTGGCGTTTGCCATCGCGCATGTGCGCGGCGGTGGCGAGCTGGGTGAAGCCTGGTACCGCAACGGCAAGCAGGAACACAAACAGAACACGTTCAGCGACTTTATCGCCTGCGCCGAACACCTCATCGCCCAGGGCCTGACCACCGCCAACCAGTTGGCGATCAGCGGCGGCAGCGCCGGCGGCTTGTTGATCGGTGCGGTACTCAACCAACGGCCGGAGCTGTTCCAGGCGGCGATCGCCGAAGTGCCGTTTGTCGATGTGCTCAACACCATGCTCGACCCCGAACTGCCGCTGACCATCACCGAGTACGACGAATGGGGCAACCCGCAGGAGCCCGAGGTGTACGCGCGCATCAAGGCGTATGCGCCGTACGAAAACGTGGGTGCCCAGGCCTACCCGCACCTGCTGGTGATCGCCGGTTACAACGACAGCCGCGTGCAGTACTGGGAAGCGGCCAAGTGGGTGGCCAAACTGCGCGACACGAAGACGGACGATAACCTGCTGCTGCTCAAGACGGAGCTGGGCGCCGGTCACGGGGGCATGAGCGGTCGTTACCAGGGATTACGTGACGTAGCGCTCGAATATGCATTTGTGTTCAAGGCGCTGGGCTTGATTTGAGAACTTAGTCAGGCGGCCCTGTCTGAACACAGGACCGCCTACCGGATTGATGGACCAAGATTGCCGCCATGTCACAACCTACCCTGCTTAACGACGAAATCCGCGACATGCTCATGGACTGCGGTTTGTTCGACCCGCTGCTGCCGGAAGATTTTCATATTGCCGCGGGCTATTTCAATATCAGCAGCATTGCCGGGGGAGAGGTGATTTTCCTCGAGGGCGATGCTGGAACCTTTATGTGCATCCTCCACAGCGGCCAGGTGGCGGTGCAGAAAACCAACCCCGCCGGTCAACGCCTGACCATCGCCACCCTGCGCAGCGGCCGGGCCTTTGGGGAGATGGCGGTGCTCGACGGCGAACGGCGATCGGCCAGTTGCATTGCGGCCACCGATTGCGTGCTGCTGAACCTGGGCAAGGACGCCCTGGAAAAAATGCTCAACGAAGCGCCCAGGGTCGCGGCCAAGATCATCCGAGCGATTGCCATTGCCCTGTCCAGGCGCTTGCGCATGGCGGATGGGCAATTACTGTCGCAACAGTTTTAACCGCCGGGCGTCTTCGGCTTGCTGTCGTTCTGCTGCAGGCCCGGGACAGTCTGGTCCTTTGGCGGCGCCGGCAGCACGATCGGCGCCAGGGGCGGCGAGCCGTTGGTCTTGGGCACGACGGGCGGCGTGACCTGCGGGTACAACGTGGGCGTTGGCGTACCCGGCGCGCCGGGAGTTGGCGCGGGTGCGACCGGCACGGTTTGCAACTCCTGCGCCTGCGCCGCACCCAATGTGAGCGCGCCAAGCACAATGACCGTTAGAATGCTGCACTTCATCGATGGCTCCATGGCCTGACCGGAATGTCACAAGGCTACTCCCAACCGCGCAAGAATGCCCTTCCCAATGAGATTTCCATGAAACGTTTCGTTCTGCTGGACACCACTCCGATCCCCGACAATGGCGGTGCCTTGTGCCTGTTCGAATACGGCGAGGATTTCGTCATCAAGATCCAGGGCGGTGACGGTGGCCAGTTGATGAACACGCGCATGCACGGCTCCGAAGATGCCTTGGCCGAAATTCCGTGCCGCAAAGTCGCCGGTCGTCCGGGTTCACGGGTGCTCATCGGCGGCCTGGGCATGGGGTTTACCCTGGCCTCGGCGCTCAAGCACCTGGGCAAGAGCGCCGAAGTGGTGGTGGCGGAGTTGGTGCCGGGCGTGGTGGAGTGGAACCGTGGGCCGCTCGGCGAAAAGTCCGGCCGCCCCTTGCTCGACCCGCGTACGGTGGTGCGCATGGAAGACGTGGCCAAGGTGCTGCAGGCCGAGCCCCAGGGGTTTGATGCGATCATGCTTGACGTCGATAACGGCCCTGAAGGCCTCACGCAAAAAGCCAACAGCTGGCTGTATTCCGCCGGCGGCCTGGCCGCGTGTGCCAAGGCCTTGCGCCCCAAGGGCGTGCTGGCCGTGTGGTCGGCCAGCGCCGACAAACTGTTCAGCGATAAACTGCGCAAGGCCGGTTTCAAGGCCGAAGAAGTGCAGGTATTCGCCCATGGCAACAAAGGCACGCGGCACACCATCTGGATTGCGGAAAAGCTCAAGGGCTAATTGCGCTGTGATTAGCTAGAATCAACCTGTCCGTGACCACCCAATAGCCAGGAGCCATGATGAGCTCGACCAACCCGCCCTCCCACACCGCCAAGCTGGACCGCATCCTCGCCGATGCCCAGCGCGACCGGGAAATGGGCTACCGCGACAAAGCCCTGAAAATGTACCCCCACGTGTGCGGCCGCTGCGCCCGTGAATTCGCCGGCAAACGCCTGAGCGAACTGACCGTGCACCACCGCAACCACAATCATGACGACAATCCCCAGGACGGCTCCAACTGGGAACTGCTGTGCCTGTACTGCCATGACAACGAGCACTCGCGCTACACCGACCAGCAGTACTTCGGCGAAGGCTCCACCAGCAGCCCGACGATCGCCAAGGCCACGCACAACCCGTTTGCGGCGTTGGCGGGGTTGATGAAGAAGGACGGTTGAAAGCGGCAAGCTGCAAGCTGCAAGCTGCAAGAAAAAGCCGCCTGCTTTTACTTGTCGCTTGCAGCTTGCCGCTATAATGCTGCCTTTTTAAGGCACCCTTCCCCGTGGGCAATAAACGCTACAGCTGTATCGGCTTGTATAACCCCAAATCCCCCGAAAATGTCGGCTCGGTCATGCGCGCTGCCGGCTGCTACGGCGTGGCTTCGGTGTTCTATACCGGCGTGCGTTACGAGCGCGCGCGGGACTTCATCACCGACACCAAGAAGGTGCATCACGACATTCCGCTGATCGGCATCGATGACCTGAAGAAGATCCTGCCCCTGGGCTGTATCCCCGTCGCCGTGGAGCTGGTGGAAGGCGCCCGCCCGCTGCCCGAATACACCCACCCCGACCGCGCGCTGTACATCTTCGGCCCCGAAGACGGCTCGCTGGACAAAGACATCCGCGACTGGTGCGAGGACGTGGTCTACATCCCGACCACCGGCTGCATGAACCTCGCCGCCACCGTCAACGTGGTGCTCTACGACCGCCTGGCCAAGGGCAATAACACCCGCTCGGGACCCAAGTACTGAAAATCAGGTAATGAAAGTCAGGGCTCAAATAGCGGGAACATCCGGCCATCGCCAACAGTCAGCTACTTACACTTGCCTTTGTTGGAGACGGATCATGAGCGACAGCAAAACCCTGCGACCTGTGATTGAACACCTGCAGC
Organism: Pseudomonas fluorescens; assembly: GCF_002837185.1. Lineage (GTDB taxonomy): Bacteria > Pseudomonadota > Gammaproteobacteria > Pseudomonadales > Pseudomonadaceae > Aquipseudomonas > Aquipseudomonas fluorescens_AM. Next base: position 106,856 of record NZ_KZ477989.1, read on the forward strand.
CGGACGCCCAGCGCACGCAGAACGTACATGGCTGGGAACGCATCGGCTCGGTAGCCGGTGGCGTGATGATGGTAGGCAAAGGCCTGCGCCGTGGCGGGCTCTTCGGGCTGATCCAGGTGGCGATTGGTGGCGTGGCACTGGCACGCGGTTTTACCGGCCACAGTTCGCTCAAGGACAAGCTTGAGCAGGGCCGCCAGGAAATGAACAGCGTCCGTACCAAGATCGAGCGTGCGGGTGCGGAGCTGAAGAACTTGAAGACCAAGGCCGAAGTGGCGGCTGAAGAAGCGGTGAAAACCACGGGCTGAAGTTAGCGAGCAGTCAGAGATTCAAATGTGGGAGGGGGCTTGCCCCCTCCCACATTTTGCTTTGTGCAAGGTTTGAAGATCAGTGCAGCAGTTTGCTATCGAGCACCACCGATGACTCGCCAATGATATTCTCGGCCAGCTGCACAAACTGCGCAGTGGTCACGCTGCCGGCGCGCATTACCGCTTGCGCCAGGTCATCCAGCGAGCGCTTGTTATGGGTTTTCACGCGGATCTCCCGGTCCAGCTCCTGCAACACCACCACCGCCCGTGACACTGTTGCGCCGCTGACGTGTTCGCCACGCAGGCGGGTCACGTCCTTGCCCTCCTTCGTCAGGCGCGCCTGTATCGCCTGATACCGCTCATCGGTGATCCCACCGGCGCGGCGTACCAGTTCAATGGCGTAGTAACCGGCCAGGCCTTCGCTGATCCAGTCACTGGTGTCGTGGTCATTGAAACGGGCAATGGTCTGTACCACTTCGCGGATCAACGGGCTGCTGCCGTCTTCACTGACCAGCGGCGTGCGGCTGTTGAGGTAGATCGAGTCACGCGCCGCAAAGGCGCCACGGCGCATCGGATCGCCGGCGCCCACCACCAGCAGTTTGGCCGGGTGGCGCGGGAACGCAGCTTCCACTTGCGGCCACACGAAGGTCAGCAGCGTCAGCACATCCATACGCCGCATGCCCTGGCCCTTGGGCGACGTCACGGTGACGTCGGTCTGTCCCAGGCGCATGCGGCGGCTGCCCAGGCTACCGGCGAGCATCCAGCCGGTGGGGCGGTCGAACAGGCGGGACACGTTGTCGATGCGGAACTTGTTTTTGCCGATACGCGGCCAGGCGGTCTCGACGCTTTTCCAGCCCGGCGGCAGCTCGAACGTCAGGCGCGAGACCAGCTCGACACCATCCTGCTGGTCCAGCCGTGCGGTGGGCACCAGGTCGTCGCCGCGAAACACCGCCCAGGCCGGCGTCATCCGCGCTTCGTAGGTGCCGGGGTTGTGCGCGTGGGTCAGACGTACGCGGTAGGTCAGGCTGGCCTTGTCGGCGCTGGGTTGCCAGTGACCCCGACGACCATCGACCTTCCATTGCCCATCGGCCTTGAAATCGCTGTAGTCGCCGTCGCGGCCCAGGTCGAAATCCAGGCTGCGCACCGCAGAACCCTGGGACAGGCTTACGCGCACCTCGGCCTGATCGCTCTGGGGCAGAAGTTTGACGTGGTAATCCAGGTCGACTTTCCTGGCGCACCACGCCGACGTGCTCAGCGCCAGCAACAGCGCCGATACCGCCAGCTTGAATCCCACCTTCATACACACTCCTGGTTCAACCCGCGCGGAAGATCAGGTAATCCTCCCAGTCGTCCTCTGGCACGCTGCCTTCGCTGAGCATGCGCCCGGACTGGGAAATGCGTTCGTGGTGCACGGCGTCGCGGTCGCCGCAGACCAGGTGGTGCCACAACGGCAAATCCTTGCGCTCGCTGACCAGGCGATAGCCGCAGGTGGGCGGCAGCCATTTGAACTGGTCGGCCTGCCCGGGCGTGAGCTGAATGCAGTCCGGCACCGACGCCCGACGATTGGGATAGTCGCTGCACTGGCAGGTTTTCAGGTCCAGCAGTTTGCAGGCGATGCGCGTGTAATAGACGCTGTTGTCGTCTTCATCCTCGAGCTTTTGCAGGCAGCACAGGCCACAGCCGTCGCACAGCGACTCCCATTCCTCCTGGTCGAGGTGCTCGAGGGTTTTGCGTATCCAGAAAGGTTCGACTTTGGCGGCCATGGCTCTGCATCAGTATCGGTAGGTTCAAAGGCCGCCAGTCTAGTGCCCAAGCCCCCTGGGGCCAAGCGCTTACGACTGGCGGTGTAACAAGGCTTGTCAGTCTAGTGGTTGCGCAGTAGTTTTGAGCGCCGAATTGACGATCAGGAACTGCTCATGACCCGTGTTGCCGACTATCCGATCCACCCCCAGTTCACCGAACGCTGGTCGCCTCGCGCCTTTACCGGCGAGAGCATCTCCCGGGAAACCCTGCTGAGCTTCTTCGAAGCGGCGCGCTGGGCACCTTCGGCCTACAACTCGCAGCCATGGCGCTTTCTCTACGCTCGCCGCGAAACGCCGGACTGGGAGCGCTTCCTGGGTTTGCTCAATGAATTCAACCGGGGCTGGGCGCAGCATGCGTCGGCACTGGTGATCATCGCCTCGAAGACCGACTTCGTCGCCCCCGGCGCCACGGAAGAAACCCCGGCCCTGTGGCACACCTTCGACACCGGCGCCGCCTGGGGCCACCTGGCCTTGCAGGCCAGTCTCGCCGGCTGGCACACCCATGGCATGGCCGGCTTCGATCAGGAACTGACCCGCAAAGAGCTGAAGATCCCCGCAGGCTATGCGCTGCACGCCGCCGTGGCAGTGGGCAAGCTGGGCGACAAGTCGAGCCTGCCCGAGTACCTGCAAGGCCGCGAAGCGCCAAGCCCGCGCAAGCCGCTGAGCGAGCTGGTATCGGAAGGTGACTTCAGTCTCTGAATCGCGCGCAAAAACCAATATGGGAGGGGGGCAAGCCCTAATGCCAGTTAGTTAAGGCTTTTTGTAGGAGCGAGCTTGCTCGCGAAAAACTCACAGGCACCGCGTTCATGCAGAAAGCACGCGTTATCGTTGACGCTTTTCGCGAGCAAGCTCGCTCCTACAGACTGGCATTAGGGCAAACCCCCTCGCACATTTTGTCCACGCCTGCGTTCGTATCAGTAGCCGCGCTCGAAACTTACTTCCCCGCGTAGTGCCTGTTTAGCCTGGTACGCACGCACGTTCTGCACGAACAACTGCACCATCATTGCCGGCGAAGTCGGTGCCGAGCTGTGCCCGGTCAACAACAAGCCCCACGCCGTCCAGAACGGATGGCGTTGCGGCAGCGGCTCCTGGCGGCAGACGTCGATCACCGCTCCGGCCAGATGTCCCTCTTTGAGGGCTTCGACCAGATCGGCATCCACCACCGCCACGCCGCGCCCGACGTTGATAAACAAGGCGGTCGGCTTGAATTGCTTGAACAGTGCGGCGTCGTACAGGTCATGGGTGTCGGGGGTGTTGGGCAGCAGGTTGATCACATAATCCACCTCGCCCACCAGCCGGCCCAATTGATCGAGCCCGGCGACTTCGATAAACGGCGCCTGCTCGCGGGCCTGGCTGGCGATGCCATACAGCTTGACGCCAAACGGCAGCAGGAACTGCGCCACGCTCTGGCCAATATCGCCGGTGCCGACCACCAGCACCTTGCGCCCCGCCAGGCTCTGGCCCAGGCGGCTGTCCCACTTGCGCTCGACCTGGCTGACCAGCCGCGCCAACACTTCACGTTCGTGTCCGAGCATGTAGGCCAGGACGAATTCGGCCATGACCTGGCCAAAGATGCCGACCGCGCGGGTCAGGCGATAATCACGCGGCAATCCTTCGGCCAGCAGCGGCGTGATGCCAGCCCAGGTCGACTGCAACCATTGCGGATGATGCCCCTGGCGCAACAGCGTCGCCAGCAGGTCCGGCTGGCCCAGCCACACGGGGCAATCGGCGGCCAGGCGCGAGAGTTCGGCCGAGTCGCCGCTGGTCAGTACCTCAAGGTCCGGCGCGGCTTCGCGAAGCAATTGGGCGTAGAGCGGGTGATCCTGTTCAGCAATCAGAACACGCATGGTTCAAACCTTTCAAAAACAGTGCAGACGGCCGCCCGCATCCTTACGGCCACCGTCCTCTAATACAATTCCATTCAAGCCTGCGCCCTGATACGGACGCTGATCGGTCACATCGGGTCGTTGCGGCGCAGCAGCTCTTCAGGCAGGTGCTCGATGTACTCGTCCTCGGCGGGCGGCATTTGCAGGTGATAGCCCTGCTTGTCGAGGTTTTCCAGCACCACGGCGATGTCCTCGCGCGACAGTTTGCGCTCGGGTGTCAGCACCATGTCGAAGGCGTGATGCGGCTTGCCGAAGGCGAGCATCAACGGCTCCGGCACCCGCTCCAGGGCGTCGCTCTTGAGGACATAGAGGTACATGCCGTCTTTTTTCAAGCTGCGATAAATCGAGCAAATACGTTTCAAGGCTGTTCTCCGGCACTGGCCAGGCTGTCGAGCAGCGCCTGGCCCATCAATTCGCGACGCCAGCCACGCAGCGAATCGGGTAATTGGTAAGGCCCATCGGGATAGCCACTTTTAACCAGGGCTTCGAGGGTTTTCTTGCGCAGCATCAGTTCCGGCGCCATGTCCAGGCGCTCGGCGAACGTCTGGCCCAGGGCGCGCAGTTGCTTGATCAGCGCAGCGGCATCGACCGGCAGCGGTTCAGGCACGGCAGGCGGCCATTGGTCCATGGGCACGCTGCCCGCACGCTTGATCAGGTCGAGCAGGAACTGGCCGTCCTGACGCACGGTGCGCGGGTGCATGTCTTCGATCTTGCCCAGGGCGGCGAGGTTATCCGGCTGGGATTTGGCCAGGGGCCATAACGAGTGCTCACGCACGATGCGGTTGCGCGGCAGGTCACGAGCGCGGGCTTGCTGCTCGCGCCAGGCGCACAGTTCACGCAATACGACGAGCTGGGCGCGGGACAGTTTCCACGCCAGCTTGGCGTCGCGGTACACCTCGTACGGGTCGACTTCGCGGCGCAGGTTGGCCACCAGCTCGGCGCCGTCTTCCAGTACCCAGGCGTATTTGTCGTCGGTCAATTGCGGGCGCAGGCGGATGTAGACTTCAGCCAGGTGCACGGCGTCTTCGGCGGCATAGCTCACCTGGGTTTCGGACAATGGCCGCTGCAGCCAGTCCGAACGCGTCTCGCCCTTGGGCAGGTCGATGTCGAGCACCGCTTGCACCAGTCGCGAGTACCCCATGGAGAACCCGAGGTTCAGGTAAGCCGCGGCCAGTTGAGTGTCGAACAACGGCGCCGGCAGGCTGCCGGTCAGGCGCAACAGCACTTCCAGGTCTTCGCTGCAGGCATGTACCACCTTGATCACGCCCGGGTTTTCCAGCAAGGCGGCCAAGGGTTGCCAGTTGTCGATGGTCAGGGGATCGATCAGGTACGCGCGCACGCCATCACCGATCTGGATGAGCCCGGCAATGGGGTAGAAGGTGTCGACCCGCATGAATTCGGTGTCGAGGGCGACGAATGGCAACTGCTGCCATTGGGCGCAATGCTGGCCGAGGCTATCGTTGTCGCAGATCCAGTGAATATCGATGGCCACACGGCTCTCCCTTGAAGAATGGCGCGCAGTATATATCGCGAAAGGGACTTGCGAGCATCCGCAGTGCACAGGCAACCATGAAAACTCAGACAGACGATGAAGAATAATCCGACAGGCGGAAGCTATCTCCTCTGAAGCTATCCCCTCTTACGCAGGACGTAGACACACCAGAGTTTGGAGCCGGGCAGGAACTCGCGCTGATTCAGGACTTTGAAGCCGGCCTGGCGAAACTCCTCCTCAACCGGGATACGCGCGTCCACGGACACAATCACAGTGTCGCGGCTGACGCGGTGGAATTCCCGTAGCAAGGCCAGGCGCACCTCGGTATCGGGCACATGGCGAAACAACTCCAGGCAGAAGATGCAATCCACCGCATTCGCCGAGAGGCCAATGGAAAAGGCTGAGCCCGGGAATGTCTTGACGCGTTTGAGCAAGGCCGCCGAGTGATGGGTGCGGGCATGGTCGAGCATGTCCTGGGAAGGGTCCGATGCCAGGATCACCCGATTGACGTGCTCTGCCAGGACCGGCCAGAACCGCCCGGAGCCGCAGGCCAGGTCGAGGATCAATCCGGGCTCCCCGGCGACCTTCAACGCATGGCGCACCAACCGTGCATCGCGCCACGCGGACAGACGCTGCAACAGCCCGGGCGGACAGGTATCACCACAGACCCTGGCATGCTCACGGTCATAGCGCTCGGTGAATTCGGTCTCGATGGAGGATGGAGGTTGTGACGACATCGCAGGCTCATGTGGACAAAACGGAAGTAAAACGACCTTGATCGGCAGCTTAACCACCGCAACGTGAAAAAAAGGTCGAAAGCCGCAACGCCGTAATCCGACACCTTGCCACCCTGCCCCGTGCTGGAAATAATGTCCGCCCGACCTGCCCCAAGGACTCGACCGCATGAAAGCTCCTCTAGCCCTGTGTGTACTGGCGAGCGTGGCAACCACTGCCCTGGCCGATAGCAGCCCGTCACGCCTGGACGAGGTCATCGCGCGTGGCACGCTGACGGTATGCACCACCGGCGACTACATGCCCTACACCTCGTTGCGTGCCGATGGCCGCTACCAGGGCATTGATATCGCCATGGCCGAGTCCCTGGCCAAGAGCCTCAACGCGACGATCACCTGGGTGCCCACCACCTGGAAAACCCTGATGCCGGACTTTCTGGCCCAACGTTGCGACATCGCCGTAGGCGGTATTTCGGTGTCACTGGAGCGCCAGAAAAAAGCCTTCTTCAGCCAGCCGCTCGGTGTCGACGGCAAGATCCCGCTGGTGCGTTGCGCCGACGTGCAGCGCTACCAGAGCGTCGAGCAAATCAACCAGCCCCAGGTGCGCGTGATCGAACCGGCGGGCGGCACCAATGAGGCGTTTGCCCGCGCCCAGCTGGGGCAGGCGCAGATACGCCTGCACGACAACGTGACGATTTTTGACGAACTGCTGGCGGGCAAGGCCGACGTGATGATCACCGACGCCAGCGAAGCGCGTTACCAGCAAAAGCAAAAACCGGGACTGTGCGCGGTCAACCCCGATCGGCAGATGCAGTACAGCCAGAAAGCCTTCCTGCTGCCGCGCGATGATGTGGCCTGGAAAAGCTACGTCGACCAGTGGTTGCACCTGAGCGTGGCGACCGGCGTGTATGACGGCATTGTCAGTCAGTGGCTGGCGGCGCCTTGATCAGCTCGACAAAGGCCGCGCACGCGGCGCTGCGATAGGCGCCCCTGCGGCTGAGCAGCCCTACGGTGCGGTGCGGCAACGGCGGCTCGATGGCCACGGCATGCAACCCGGCCTGCGCCAGGGCCAGTGCGCGGGGCAGGATGGTCGCCAGTGAAGTGTTACGCACGATTTCAATGATCGCGCCGATGGAGTTGGCCTCCATGACAATGCGCGGTTTCACGCCTTGCCGGCGGCAGTAGTCATCGATATAGCGGCGCGTGGCAAACCCCGGATCGAGCAGGACCAGCGGCTGCTCGAACCATGCCGACCGATTCACCTCGGGCGAATCCGCCCGCACCACCACGCTCAGGGCCTCGGCAAACAACGCCTCACACTCGATATCCGGCCCGTGTTCGCCGGCAAAGCCGATGCCGATATCCAGCAAATCCTCGCCCAGCGCGGCTTCGATGCGGTCCTGGGTCAACTCTTCGACGCTCAGGGTGATGCCTGGGTACAGCCCATGGAACCGCGCCAGCAACGGGCCGATCAGGTAGGCGGTAAAGGTCGGGGTCATCGCCAGGCGCAGATGCCCGCGGCTCAAGTCCTGCACGTCATGCATCGCACGGGTGCCCGCCTCCAGGTCCTGCAACGCCAACCGGGCAAAGCGTACATAAGCCTGGCCCGCATCCGTCAGGCTGACGCTGCGCCCGGAACGATCGAGCAGCGGCGCTCCCAGGGTGTCTTCAAGTTGCTTGATCTGTTGCGACAAGGTGGGTTGCGACACATGCAACGCTTGGGCCGCTCGGGTGAAATTGCTGTGCTCGGCAACGGCCAACAGGTAACGGATATGGCGCAACAGCATCAGTGACGCTCCAACTATAGGCAGTACTTATAGAAACAATAATAATCCGGTCTTGGACGCTATAGGCGAAAACTTCCATCCTTGCCCCATCAGCAACGCAAGGAGAACCCCCTATGCAGCACCTCATCGACGGCTTTCGAAAATTCCAGCGCGAAGCCTTTGCCCAACGCAGCGACCTGTTCAAACACCTGGCCACCACGCAAAACCCCGGCACGCTGTTCGTGTCGTGTTCCGACAGCCGTGTCGTCCCGGAACTGCTGACCCAGCAGGAACCAGGCGACCTGTTCGTCATCCGCAATGCCGGCAATATCGTGCCGTCCTACGGGCCGGAACCGGGCGGCGTATCGGCCACGGTCGAATATGCGGTGGCGGTACTCGGCGTGAGCGACATCGTGATCTGCGGCCACTCCGACTGCGGCGCGATGACCGCCATCTCCACCTGCACCTGCCTGGACCACCTGCCTGCGGTCGCCAACTGGTTGCGCCATGCCGAGTCGGCCAAGGTGATCAACGCCGCCCGCCAGCATGCCTCGGACGCGGCGCGCCTGGATGCCCTGGTGCGTGAAAACGTGGTCGCTCAATTGGCTAACCTCAAGACTCACCCATCCGTCGCCCTGGCGCTGGAGCAACGTCGGCTGAACCTGCACGGCTGGGTGTACGACATCGAAACCGGTGGCATCGACGCACTGGACGGGCGCAGCGCGCGCTTCGTTTCCCTGCTCGAGCACCCGACCACCCGCGCTCACGCCGCCTGAACCCTATTCAACCCAAGAGGACCTCACCATGTTGCAATCCAACTTTTCCCAAACCCCTCGCCTGGCCCTGGCCGACACCGTCATCGACCTCAAGGCGCGCAAGGACCTGTCCTGGCAGGACCTCGCTGACGGCACCGGCCTGAGCCTGGCCTTCGTCACCGCCGCCCTGCTCGGCCAGCATCCGCTGCCCAAGGACGCCGCCGACGTGGTGTGCGCCAAACTCGGCCTGGACGAGGACGCCAGCCGCCTGCTGCAAAGCGTGCCCCTGCGCGGCAGCTTCCCCGGCGGCGTGCCGACCGATCCGACGATGTACCGGTTCTACGAAATGCTGCAGGTCTACGGCTCCACCCTCAAGGCGTTGGTGCATGAGCAGTTTGGCGACGGCATCATCAGCGCGATCAACTTCAAGCTGGACATCAAGAAAGTCGAAGACCCGGACGGAGGTTCGCGCGCAGTGATCACCCTGGACGGCAAATACTTGCCAACCAAACCCTTCTGATCCCTCGCCGAACCGTCTACGCTCTTGTGATTCCAACAAGACCGAGGGACGGGTAGATGAACACACTGCTACGACTCGCCTGGCTGCTGCTGTTGTGCGGCAGCCAGGTGCACGCCGACATGGCCAGTGACGCAGACGCTCAAGCGGCCAAGGCGTTGCTGGAAAAGGCTCTGGTTTACTACCAGAACAATGGCGACAAGGCGTTGGCCGCTTTCAGCCGCCAGGGCGAATTCATCGACCAGGACCGCTACGTCTTCGTGGTCGACACCAAAGGCGTACTGCTGGCCAGTGGCGGCCCCTCCTCGGCCTTGATCGGTCGCGACGTGTCCACCGTACTCGGGCCCGATCTGCAAGCCTCGTTCAAACACGCCATCAGCGCGCCCGAAGGCCAGGGTATCCAGCAGGCCGATTATCGTTGGCAGAACTGGAATGACGGCAAGGTCGAACACAAGCATGTGTTTTACCAGCGGGTGGGCGAGCGCATCCTGGCGGTCGGCTATTACCTGCCACGGGCCACACCGGAACAGGCGCGGGCACTGCGCAACAAGGCGGTGAACGCGCTGCTGAAGGACGAAGCGGGGACGCTCAAGGCGATCAACTCATTGCAGGGTGGTTTCCTGCAGGATGATCTGTATGTGTTCGTGGTTGACCTGGATACGCGGCGCTATGTGGCGCACGGCACCGATCTGCGCTTGATCAATACCGATTTCGCCAAGGTCAAGGACCCGGATGGCCGGCCTGTCGGGGAGCCGATCCTTGCGTTGATGGGGGAGCAGGATCAGGGCGAATATAAATACCGCTGGAAGAACCCGGTGACCGGGAAGGTCGAGAATAAGCATGCTTATGTGCGCAAGGCCGGGCATTGGATGGTGGCGGTGGGGTATTACAGTCCCTGATTCATCTGACGGGTACATATCCTGCTGCGGTAACGGATATGTACGCTGTTGGCTTTGTGTGGGAGGGGCGGTGCGACGATTCGACTTGCCCCCGATGGCGGCCTCTGGGCCGACCAGGATGTTGGATCAGATTGAGTACATATCCGTTTCTGCGGTAACGGCCACTTAGGGTTCCGCCCTGACGGCGGCTCACTTTTGAAAAGCGTAAAAGTAAGCAAAACGCTCTTGCCCCACCACTCGGCACCTCGCTTAGGCTCGGTGTGCCCGAACGCAGGTTTGAATCCGTGGTTTAACGGGGCGCCTGAGATCAAGATCAAAAGCAGATCAAGATCAAGAGCGACTCGCTTCGCATCGTGGTTACGGTTGAGCGCTACAGAGTTGTGTAGATACCTATGCCCCGATGAGGGAGGGTCAGTGAGTGCATCCGTAACTGACACACCGCCATCGGGGGCAAGCCCCCTCCCACATTTGGACCAGGATCGGCAAAAGATACCGGTCGGCTCTAAGGCCGGCGTGCTAACGCCCCCGCAACACCCGATCAGGCATCGCAATAGCCGCCGCCAACCCCAACACCGACACCCCCGCACTCACCATCAGCAAATGCCGAAACGTCATCGCCAACTCCCCCCGCAACGCATCCCGCGCCGCCCCCGGCGCAGCGTTGAGCCCATCGAGCAGCACATTACCGGTGCTACCCTCGGTCAGCAGCGCACCACTGGCCAAGTGGGCAAAACTGGCATCGCGCAACAATGCCAACAGCAAGGCCGACATGCAGGCCACCCCCACCGCCCCGCCCAGGGAACGGAACAGGTTGGTGGTGCTGGTCGCCACACCAATATCGCGCTGCTCCACCGAGTTCTGCGTACCCACCAACGAGGTCGGGAACTGCATGCCTGCAGCGATGCCGCACAACAGCATGAACAGCGAGGTGAGCCCGACGGCCTGGGGCGCGCTGAAGGCCATGCCGAGAATCGCCAGGGGACTCAACACGGCGCCACTGAGGATCATCGGTTTATATCGGCCGGTCACTGAGGTCATGCGTCCGGCGAAATAAGCGCCCATCGGCAAGCCCATCGCCAGGGGCAGCAGGTGCAGGGCCGCGCTGTCGGCACCGGCACCGGTCACGGTCTGGTAACGCAGGGGCATGAGCACGGTCAGGGAAATCGCCTGGAAGCTGGTGATGAATATCGTGCACCAGCACAACACCGCGCTGCGGTTGACGAACAAGTGCATGGGCAGCAACGGCTCGCGCGCACGGCGCTCATGCCAGACGAACACGCTCAACGCCAACAGCGCACAGAGCAGCAGCCCGAGCACTTGATCGTCACGCCACGCACGGCCCTGGCCGATTTGTGTGATGCCGAGCAACAAGGCGGTCAGGCCGATGATCATCAGCAAGGTGCCCAGGTAATCGATGATCGGCTTGCGCTGCGGCACCGGCAACCCCACCAGGGTGCGATGGGCCACATACCAGGCGACAGCGCCCAACGGCAGGTTGATCAAAAATACCCAGCGCCAGGACAGGTACTCGGTCATGTAGCCGCCCAACACCGGCCCGGCGACGCTGGCCACCGCGTACATGCTGCTGAAGTAGCCCTGGTAACGCCCACGCTCACGGGGCGCGATGATGTCGCCGATGATCGCCTGGCTCACCGAAATCATGCCGCCGGCACCGATGCCCTGGATAATCCGCGCCAGCACCAGTTGCTCCATGCTGTGCGCCATGCCGCAGAACAGCGAGGCGACGGTGAACACGCCCATACCGATCAGCATCATCGGCCGCCGCCCATACAGGTCACCGAGCTTGCCGTAGATCGGCACCGCCACTGTCATCGCCACCATGTAGCCGGAGATCACCCAGGCCAGCAGGTTGACGTCATGGAACTGCGCGGAAATGGCCGGCATCGACACGGCGACAATGGTCTGGTCCAGGGCGCCAAGAAAGATCGCCAGCATCAGCGCGGCAAGAATGCTGCGCACGGCGGGAACAGTGGGAGCGGACTGATTGAGAGGGGTCACGGCACAACCTTCGAGCAAGGCCCGCAGGCAACGGCAGCCTGCGGAAATGCTGAATACGATAGCAGGCTATTCAATAGCCTCATAAGGAAGCCCGACGTAATTTTCCGCAATGGTTGTGCGCCCGGCCTCGGAACCCATGAAGTAGTCCAGTTCGCTCTCGGCAATGCGCTGGGTGAAGCCATCCGCCTGGGGAAACTGATGCAGCATCGACGTCATCCACCAGGAAAACCGTTCGGCCTTCCACACCCGCCGCAGGCAGATGGCAGAGTAGCGCTCGAGCAATTCCACGCGCCCCTCGCCATACACCTTGAGCAGGATCCGAAACAACGTACTCACATCACTGGCGGCCAGGTTCAGGCCCTTGGCCCCGGTAGGCGGCACGATATGCGCGGCATCGCCGAGCAGGAACAGGCGCCCGTACTGCATCGGCTCCACCACGAAACTGCGCAGCGGTGCGATGCTTTTTTCAATCGACGGGCCGGTGACCAGGTGTTCAGCCAGGTCGACCGGCAGACGGGTTTTGAGCTCAGCCCAGAAGCGCTCGTCCGACCAGTCGGCCAATGGCTCCTGTGCGGGAACCTGCAAGTAGTAACGGCTGCGGGTCAGCGAACGCATGCTGCACAGCGCAAAGCCACGCGGGTGCGTGGCGTACACCAGCTCCGGGTGCACCGGCGGCGTATCGGCAAGCATGCCCAGCCAACCGAAGGGGTAGACGCGCTCGAACACTTGCAGCGCCTCGGACGGAATCGATTGACGGGCCACCCCGTGAAAGCCGTCACAGCCCGCGACGTAATCGCACTCCAGGCGAAAGGCCTGGCCCTGATGCTCGAAGGTCAGCCAGGGCTGATCACTTTTGAGGTCATGGGGCTGTACGTTTGAGGCTTCGTAGAACGTCGTGGCGCCGACAGCCGCACGGGCCGCCATCAGGTCGCGGGTGACTTCGGTCTGGCCGTAGATCATCACTGACTGGCCACCGGTCAGGGTCTTGAGGTCGATGTGGGTGAGTCGGCCATCGCGCGCCAGGGCGAAACCGTCATGCACCAGGCCCTCGGTGTCCATGCGTCGGCTGACGCCGGCCTCGCGCAGCAGGTCGACCATGCCTGGCTCCAGCACCCCGGCGCGGATGCGGCCCTGCACGTGGTCGGCGGTCTGGCGCTCCAGGACGAGGGTCTGAATGCCAGCGTTGTGCAGCAATTGGCCGAGCAGCAATCCGGAGGGACCGGCGCCAATAATGGCGACTTGGGTTTTCAGCGTTTTCATTATTTTTATGGCCTGCTGGCTTCACCCGAACCGAACGAGTGAAAGAGTTGTCATTGGACGTGTGGCTGACATTTTTCACCTGAGCGAGCAGCATAAGAAGGTGAAAACTGCTTTAAAGCCTGCGCTTTTTGCCAATCGGGGCGATTACCGCACCACTATCCTGAGTATCGGATTGAAAACATGACCAACACCGCGATTCCGGTCTTCAAGCTTTACGGGGAAAGCCAACAGTGGCCGACTCCCGATTTGTTGCACTGCGAAACCATTTCCCGGCGCAGTCGGGAATACCAGTGGGAAATCCAGCCCCACCGGCACGCGGACTTGTGCCAGTTGCTTTACGTGCATAAAGGCCAGGCACACCTGGAAATCGAAGGCCAGCGCACCACGCTCAACGAGGCGAGCCTGCAAGTACTGCCGCCGCTGTGTGTGCACGGATTTCGTTTTTCCGAAGAGATCGAAGGGTACGTGGTGACCCTGTCGGCGCCCCTGGTCAGCCACTTACAAGCGCAACTGGGCAGCACAATCGATGGCCTGCACACCCTCGGCAACTACCCCGCAGGCAAGGACAGCGACTACCTCAATAACCTGTTCGTGCGTTTGCAGGACGAGTACGCCGACGAACAACCGGCACGGGACATGATGATGCACGCCCTGGTCAGCGTGCTGCTGGTATGGGTCAGCCGCCAGGCGATCCAGCGCCGCCACCCCAGAACGCCACGCAACCGTGAGTATTTCCGACGTTTTACCCAACTGGTCGAACAGCATTACCGCGAGCACCCGAAGATTGAAGACCTGGCCCACAAACTGGGCATCTCGGTCTCCCATCTCAATGGCACATGTCGGGAGTTGGGCGGGCAGCCGGCATTGCAGATCATGCATGACCGCCAGTTGCTGGAAGCCAAGCGTTTGTTGACCTACACCAGCATGACGATCAATGAAATGTCCGAGGTGCTGGGGTTTTCCGACCCCACCAACTTCTCGCGGCTGTTTCGCCGCCGGGTGGGGTTTTCGCCCAAGGCTTTTCGCGAGCAGTTGAAGCAGAGCTGAATGTGCGAGGGGGCAAGCCCTAATACTGTAGGAGCGAGCTTGCTCGCTCCTACAGTATTAGGGCTTGCCCCCTCCCACATTGGATCTGCAGTGCTTTGAGAATCAACGCAGGGCGCTGAAACTGCCGGTGTGCGGGACGCATTGATTTTGATGGCAACTGATGGCGAACGCCGCCGGCTGCATACGCGTCTGCTCAACGCGATAAGCGGCTGTACCGTACAGCGCGGTGGCCAAGGCGCACAGGCTGAAAATCGTCAGGTATTTTCTGGTTTTGATACTCATGGCACGGACCTCTGAACGGATCTACCGGCTCCTGTTTCAAGCATAGGTCAGATAGGGCAAGTTGCCATGATTGCAGGCCATTCAGCGCGCTTATATCGCCTCAGAGCCCGATGTCCCAGTCAGGCTCCTCGGGAAACCGCTGCACCAGGAAATCCAGCAGGCTGCGCAACGCCGAGGGCATGTGTTTGCGTGAGGCGTATACCGCGTAGATATTCATCTGCCGCGGCTGCGCATCCGGCAGCAAGCGCACCAGTGTGCCGCTGCGAATCAGCTCACTGGCTTCATAGCTGGGCAACATAGCGACTCCTGCGTCGGCCAGGGTTATGCGCAATAAAGTACCGGCCTCATTGGCGGTGATATTGCCGTGCACCGCCACTGACACATGTTCACCCCTCTCTTCGAAATGCCACAGGCTCTTGCCAAAATAGGAATGGGTCAGGCAGTTGTGCCGGGCCAGGTCTTCGACTTTCTGCGGTGCCGGATGCTCGCGCAGATAGGCAGGCGTGGCGCACACCACCGAGCGGCACACCGTCAGGCGTCGGGCGATCAGGTTCGGGTCCAGGTCATTGCTGGTGCGGATCGCCAGGTCGATACGCTCGTCCACCAAATTCACGGTGCGGTCGAGCATTTGCAGGTCGACTGTCACCAACGGATGGCGTTTGACGTACTCGGCAATGGCGGCGCCTAACTGCGCCTGGCCGAACGAGGTGCTGACACTCAGGCGCAGCAGGCCACGAGGGGTCTCATCGGGCTCGCTGACGGCGGCCTGCATATCGCCGCAAAGCTCCAGCAATTGCCGGCAACGTGGCAGGGTTTCGCTGCCGGCGGCGGTGAGGCTGAGCTTGCGCGTGGTGCGGTGCAGCAGGCGTGCACCGACCCAATCCTCCAGCTCGGCCAGGTAACGCGAGACCACTGGGCGCGACAGGTCCAGATGATCGGCGGCGGCGGATTGGCTGCCCAGATCCACCACGGTGACAAACACGCGCATTGCTTGGAGACGATCCATGATTTGCCCGATTTCAGAAACAAACTATGTCCCAGCATCGCATTTTTTGTGGTGTTTTATGCAACTAAGCTCTGTGCACCCCTTACCGATGGCAGGAGCTGCCCCGATGTTCGCGACGTTCAAACGCTTGACCCTGGCGACTGCCGCCCTGGCCTTCACTGCTCATGCGGTGGCGGCAGACTTGAAACTTGACGTGTACAACCCGGGCGAAGCCGCGATCTTCCCGGTCAGCTCGGTGCTGGTCAGCGGCGCCAAGGACGCGATCCTGGTGGACGCGCAATTCGGCAAGGGCCAGGCCGAGCAACTGGTGCAGAAAATCCGTGCCAGCGGCAAGCACCTGACCACCATCTATATCAGCCACGGCGACCCGGACTACTACTTCGGCCTCGACACCCTGGCCGCCGCCTTTCCTGACGCGAACGTGCTGGCGCCACAAGCGGTGGTCGACCATATCAACGCCACCGTCGCCGGCAAGCTGGCGTTCTGGGGCCCGAAAATGGGTGCCGACAAACCGGCCAGGACCCTCGTGCCGCAAGTGCTCAAGGGCCACAGCCTGACGCTGGAAGGGCAGCAGCTGGAAGTCATCGGCCTGGACGGCCCGCAGCCGGATCGCAGCTTTGTGTGGATTCCGTCGATCAAGGCAGTGGTCGGTGGTGTGGTGGTCGCGCAAAACATCCACGTATGGATGGCCGATACCCAGACGGCACAGTCCCACAAGGATTGGCTGGCCACCCTGCAACGTATTGAAGACTTGAAGCCGACCACCGTGATCCCGGGCCACTACCTGGGCACCCCATCACCCGCTTCGGTCACGTTCACCGCCGACTACATCAAGGCCTTCGACATCGAGACCGCCCGGGCCAAGGATTCCGCCGCCCTGATTGCGGCCATGAAAAAGCGTTACCCGAGCCTCGCCGAGGAAAGCTCGCTGGAACTGAGCGCCAAAGTCGCCAAGGGCGAAATGAAGTGGTGACTGGTTTTAAACCCTGACCTTTACTGGAGAACGTCATGAGCAAAATCGCAATCATTGGTGCCACCGGCCGTGCCGGTAGCCAACTGCTGGAAGAAGCACTGCGCCGTGGGCATACCGTCACTGCTATCGCGCGCAATACCGACAAACTGGCCGCACGCCCAGGCGTCACGGTCAAACAAGTGGATGCGCTGGAGGCCGATGCCCTGCAACAGGCCGTGAGCGGCAGCGACGTGGTGATCAGTGCCGCACACTTTGCCACCTTGCCCGCCAGCGCCGTGCTCGGCCCGGTGAAAAAAGCCGGAGTGAAACGCCTGCTGGTGGTGGGTGGCGCCGGTTCGTTGCTGTTGCCGGACGGCAGCCGGGTGATCGACAGCCCGGGCTTCCCGGCAGAATACAAAGCTGAAGCCAGCGCAGGGGCAGCGTTTCTCGACGCGCTGCGTCAAGAGCAGGCACTGGATTGGACCTTCCTGTCGCCGTCGGCCCTGTTCGATGGCACCGAGCGCACCGGTCAATTCCGCCTGGGCCAGGATGATCTGCTGGTGAGCGACGACGGTCAAAGCTCGATCAGTTTTGCCGACTTCGCCATTGCCATGATCGATGAAGTGGAAACGCCGAAGCACTCGCGTCAGCGTTTCACCGTGGGCTACTGATACACCGGATCTGTACTGTGGGAGCGTACACCGCCGTCTGTAGGAGCGAGCTTGCTCGCGAAAAACTCACAGGCACCGCGTTCACTCAGAAAGTACGCGTTATCGTTGATGTTTTTCGCGAGCAAGCTCGCTCCTACAGACTGGCATCAGGGCTTGCTCCCTCCCACATTTGAACGGTGGCGTATCCGGCGCCTGCAATTTTTCAATAGGGCCAATGACTTTCTCATTTGCCCAGCCTCCCCCACCCGTGGCCTGATTCGCCCTTGTTCACCCAAGGCAGGCCCATGCAAAACATTCAGGCAAAACCCACCACCGCCGTGTGGCTGATGATCAGTGTAGTGCTGGTCGCCCTTAACCTGCGCCCGTCGATGGCGGCCGTAGGCCCCTTGTTGTCGTCGATCCGCGCTGATGTGCCGCTCAATTTCAGCAGCGCGGCGTTGCTGACCATGTTGCCCGTCATGAGCATGGGCCTGGCGATGTTCTTCGGCATGGGCCTGGCCCAGCGCTTTGGCGAATACCGCAGTGTCGTGGTGTCGCTGCTGGTGATTGGCGCGGCGACACTGTCGCGGTTGTGGCTGGATTCGGCGTTCGAGCTGATTGTCAGCGCCATGGCGGCAGGCGTCGGGATTGCGCTGATCCAGGCGCTGATGCCGGCGCTGATCAAGTCGCGCCCGGGCGATAACGTTTCATTGTTCATGGGCCTGTATGTCACCGCGATCATGGGCGGCGCCGCACTGGCCGCGTCGTTTGCACCGTTTGTGCAAGTGCACACCGGCAGTTGGCGCATCGGCCTGGCGATGTGGGCGGGGCTGGCGCTGCCGGCGCTGGTGTTCGGGTACGCCCAGCGCTCGACGTTACCCGCTTTGCCTCGGGTCGACAGCGGCCCGCAGGCGTCCTTTTTCGGCAATCGCCGGGCCTGGTTGCTCGCCCTGTTTTTCGGCTTCGGCACGGCCTGCTACACCTGCGTGCTGGCGTGGCTGGCGCCGTATTATGTCGAGCAGGGCTGGACTGAACAGCATGCCGGCTTGCTGTTGGGTTTGCTCACCGCCATGGAAGTAGTCTCCGGCCTGGTAACGCCCGCCATCGCCAATCGCCGCCGGGACAAGCGCGGCGTGGTTGCGGTATTGCTGGTGCTGATCATGATCGGCTTCGCCGGCCTGATCCTCAGCCCCCGGCACCTGAGCCTGCTGTGGCCGTGCCTGCTCGGCCTGGGTATTGGCGGCCTGTTTCCAATGAGCCTGATCCTGTCCCTCGACCACCTCGATAACCCGCGCCGTGCCGGTGGCCTGACCGCATTCGTGCAGGGTATCGGCTACCTGATCGCGGGCCTGTCGCCGCTGATCGCCGGAATGATCCGCGACCAGTTGGGCAGCTTCGAAGGGGCCTGGTGGTCATTGGCGGCGGTAGTGGCGGTAATGCTGGTGATGGTTACGCGCTTCAATCCGGTGCATTACGCAGGACATATCCGCTGAGGTCGTGTTGTAAACACTATTTGTCTCACCCAAAACATAGAAGAGTCCTACAGAGCTTTCTATTGGTACGAGCGTTCCGTTAACATTTTGCTCAGTCTTGTACTGAGTTCGGTACAAAGGGTTTACGGACGAAACCGATGCTAAACAGTAACTTGCTCAGAAAGCTCGATATGCAGGACTTGATGGTGTTTATCGCTGTCTACGACCAGAGCAGCGTTACCGATGTGTCCGAAACGCTGTTCGTCAGTCAGTCCACCGTCAGCTACAGCCTGAAGAAACTGCGCACCAGTTTCGAAGACGAGTTGTTTATCAACACGCGAGCGGGCATGCGTCCGACGTACAAGGCCACCACGATGTACGGCCACGTACAGAAAATCCTCGAAAGCATCAACCTGTGCCACGCCGGTGGCCAGGCCTTCGACCCGACCCGCGAGGCCGTGACGTTCAATGTGTGCGCCCCGGAATACTTCGAACACCTGATCCTGCCGCGTCTGCTGAAAACCTTCGACCGCGCCGACCTGCCGGTGATCGTCAATGTGCAAAAGCTGGAAGCCGACATTCCCGCCGATGACTTGCGCGAAGGCCGCCTGGACCTGGTGATCTGCTTCGGCCCGAACTTTCACCGCGCCCATAAAGACTTCAAGAGCCAGATGCTGCTCGAAGACGACCTGGTGTGTGTCTTCGACAAACGCTCGGCGCCGCGGGAAACGGCACTCAGCCTGCAAGCCTTCGTCGAGCGGCGCCACGTGTTTCCCACGCCGTGGACCTCCGCCACCAACATGATCGACGGCTGGCTGGCGCGCCAGGCGCACAAACGCCAGGTGATCGCGCGGGCCAACAGCTACAGCGCGGCGTTGAAGATGATCAGCGGCACAGATTTCATCGTAACGTTGCCCCGCCGCGTGCAGAAGCTGCTGGCGTCGACCTCGGCGTACGGGTGTTGCGAAGCCCCGCAGGGTTTACCGGGCTTCACCCTGGACATGCAATGGAACCAGACCAGCGAACAGGACAGCGCCAATACCTGGCTTCGCGAGCAGGTCGTCAAGGTGTGTGAGGATGAAGCGGCAAGCGGCAAGTTAAAAGCGGCAAGTTAAAAAACGGCAAGAGGCGCCACGGTCGCTTTTAACTTGGCGCTTGCAGCGTGTCACTCCCCACTGCTTGTTTGCTATACGCATCGCGGTCCATATCACGCAATTCAACGCTCAGTTGCACCTGCACGCCCTCTGGCCACGGGCCCAGATCCTGCAGCACCGCCAGCAGGCTTTGCGACAGTTGCTGCTTGACCTGCGGCGAGCGCCCGCTGAGCAATGCCAGACGTACCGCGACAAACCCCCGCTCATTCAAGCCGGTGCCTACGCGAAAACTCTCGATTTTCACCGCCCGGCTCTTGATGTCGAACTCGGCGCCAAACTGACCGGAAGCCACCAGCGCATGGTTGAGGCGCAACAGAGCCTTGTCGGTGTCCAGTTGCGCCAGGTTGGCGGTGTATTCAAGGTGCAGATGCGGCATGGGTTTCTCCGAGCTTTTTTATAGGAAGACGGCTGAATATACACCACGCGCTTTACCCCGGGAGCGCAAGCGCTCGATCACTCATGAACGCCTCCAACCGTGAGCGCATCCAGCGTTCCGCCGGGTCGGTGTCGACGTGGCTGAGCCAGACCATCGACAAGTCCAGGGTCGGCGTTTCAAACGGAAACGCCTCGCAAAACAGGTTCCCGCCGGCAGCCATGGCCTGGGCCGTGTAGTCCGGCAGGCTGGCGATCATGTCAGTGCCGGCGAGCAATGCCGGCAGCGAGCTGTATTGCGGCACCGACAGCACCACGTGCCGCTTGCGCCCCATTTCGGCCAGCCACTCATCGGCAAACCCGGCCACGTTGGCGGTGTGGGACACCAGCACATGGGGCCGTGCGCAATATTCGTCGAGGGTCAGCGGTGTGTCGGACGCATCAGCGCGCAACAGGCAAGGCCGGATATGCCGCAGCAGCTTGCGCTTGGCATTCGCCGGCAGGCCGCGGGTCTGGGTGATACCGACGGTGATATCTCCAGAGGCGAGCAGGTCGGGAATGCGCCAGTAATCCACATGCTGCACCACGAACACCACCTGCGGCGCTTCCTGGCGCAGCGCCCGCAGCAATGGCGGCAGCAGGCCGAACTCAACGTCATCGGACAGGCCGATACGAAAGGTCATGGTGCTGATGGAGGGGTCGAAATCATGGGTCAGGCTCAAGGCCGACGACAGTGAATCCAGGGCCGGCGACAAGTGCCGGATAATTTCCTCCGCGCGTGCGGTGGGCTCCATGCGGTGGCCGACGCGAATGAACAACGGGTCATTGAACAAGGTGCGCAAACGATTGAGGGCCGAACTGATGGTCGGCTGGCCGAGAAACAGCTTCTCCGCCACCCGCGTCACGTTGCGCTCGAGCATCAGCGCTTCGAAGACCACCATCAGGTTGATATCGGCCTTGCGTAATTCATTGCGATTCATCGGCGCCTGCCCCTCCCCCAAGACAAGCCGCAGTTTAGAAAGGCAACGGGGGCGGCGTCTATGTCGGTCGACGCATCGGCTTTTATGCGGGAATGGGCTCGCCCGCGATTGCGGTATGCCAGTCAACCCAGGCGTCGACTGATTGACCGTAATCGCCGGCAACCCCACTCCCACGTTTGAATCGTGTTCACCCTTGAAATCAGGGCTTGAGCGGGCGCTCCTGATCCTGCTCGGAAAGCTCGGTACCGTCGTCGGGGTGCTTCCAGGTCTGCGGTTTTTCTTCCTCGGGCCACTGCCGAGATTGTTCACGCTCTGACTCTTTGTGCTGTTTGTGTTCGTTACCCATAGCCATCTCCCATTCGTAAGCATTGGACACAGCTTCAAGCGTAGAACAGGGCGGGCAATGCGGGCAGCCTTTTGAATTGATAGCCAACACACATCAATCCATCCAAATTTGTCACTTATCATTTCTAAATGTGTCAGCCACTATCCCAAGTCTTAAGCGAAACAAGCACTTTAAAAAGAACGCTGGAGACACAAAACCATGACTAGCCCTTCCCGGCCTGCGGTTGCTCCTTCGAAAGTAGGCGCCGTACTGCGCGTTACTTCGGGCAACTTCCTCGAACAGTTCGACTTTTTCCTGTTCGGGTTCTATGCCACCTACATCGCTGCCGCCTTCTTCCCCGCCGCCAATGAATTCGCATCATTAATGATGACCTTTGCCGTGTTCGGCGCAGGTTTCCTGATGCGGCCCTTGGGCGCGATCATTCTGGGTGCCTATATCGATGACGTGGGCCGTCGCAAAGGCCTGATCGTGACGCTGTCGATCATGGCCAGCGGCACGTTGTTGATCGTGCTGGTGCCCGGTTATCACACCATTGGCCTGTGGGCACCGTTGCTGGTGCTGCTGGGCCGCCTGTTGCAAGGCTTCTCGGCCGGTGCGGAACTGGGTGGTGTGTCGGTGTACCTGTCCGAGATGGCCACCCCGGGCCGCAAGGGCTTCTACACCAGCTGGCAGTCGGGCAGCCAGCAGATTTCCATCGTGGTTGCCGCCGCACTGGGCTATGGCTTGAACGTATGGATGGAGCCGGCTGTCGTTGCAGACTGGGGCTGGCGCATTCCCTTCGCCGTGGGTTGCGTGATCATTCCGTTTATCTTCGTGCTGCGGCGTAACCTGCAGGAAACCGAGGAGTTCGCCAAGCGCAAGCACCGCCCGACCATGCGTGAAGTGATGGCCACCCTGGTGAAAAACTGGACCGTGGTCATTGGCGGCATGCTGATGGTGGCAATGACCACCACCGCGTTCTACCTGATTACCGTGTACGCACCGACCTTCGGCAAGACCGTGCTGCAACTGAGCACTTCCGACGCGCTGCTGGTGACGTTGCTGGTGGCGGTGTCGAACTTTGTCTGGCTACCGATCGGCGGCATCCTGAGCGACCGCTTTGGCCGCAAGCCGGTGCTGATCGCCATGACAGTGCTGACCGTTCTCACGGCTTATCCAGCGCTGTCCTACGTGGTCAACGCGCCAAGCTTTGCACACATGCTGGAAACCCTGCTGTGGTTCTCCTTCCTTTACGGTATGTACAACGGCGCAATGATCCCGGCGCTGACTGAGATCATGCCGGTGGAAGTGCGCGTGGCGGGTTTCTCCCTGGCCTATAGCCTGGCAACCGCTGTCTTCGGCGGCTTCACTCCCGCGATCTCGACCTGGTTCATTCACATCACCGAGGACAAGGCTTCGCCCGCCTACTGGATGATGTTCGCTGCGCTGTGTGCCCTGTGTTCCACCCTGGCGCTGTATCGCCGCGCCAATACCCGTGGCCAGGTCATGCAGGGGGCCGTGCAATGAAGCCGTTGTTCAAAACCCTCACCGCCGTGGTCCTTGGCGCCTTGGCGCTGTCAGCCCAGGCTGAAGAGCTCAAAGTGATGACCTCCGGCGGCTTCACCGCTGCCTATAAACTGCTCGGCCCGCAATACGCCAAGCACAGCGGTGACACCCTGGACACTGTCCTCGGCCCGTCCATGGGCAAGGCGCCGGAAGCGATTCCCAACCGCCTGGCCCGTGGCGAACATGCCGATGTAGTGATCATGGTCGGCTACGCCCTGGATGAGCTGATCAAACAAGGCAAGGTCGACCCCGCCTCCCGTGTGGAGTTGGCGGATTCGCGGATTGGGTTGGTAGTGAAGGAAGGCGCGGCTAAACCTGCGATCAATACTGACGCCGAGCTCAAGGCCGTGCTGAGCAAGGCTGAATCCGTTGCCTATTCGGACAGCGCCAGCGGTGTGTATGTCGAGAAGGAGCTGTTCAAAAAGCTCGGCATGCCGGCCAAGGGCACCATGATCGAACGCGTGCCGGTGGGCGAACAGGTGGCCAAGGGTGACTACGAAGTCGGCTTGCAGCAGGTGGCGGAATTGTTGCCGGTCAAGGGCGTGACGTTTGTCGGCAAGATCCCGGAAGACGTGCAGTCCGTTACGCGTTTCGCCGCGGGCATTCCGGTCAACGCCGAACACCCGGAAGAGGCCAAGGCATTGCTGCAGTTCATGGCGTCGCCCGAAGCTCAACCGGTGGTGCAATCCACCGGCCTGGACTCGGTGTCACGCTGACCGAAACGGCATCTCCCGCACCAACCGCTCCAACTCCAGCGCCGCCGGCGGCAATGTCCGCCCGCGGCGCTTGATCAAGCCCACATTGCGCATCACCTGCGGTTCCACCAGCGGCACACTCACCAGAATCGGGTGCTCACACGCCGGCATCGCAATCGACGGCACCATCGCCACGCCCAGCCCCGCCTCCACCAGCCCGATCATCGTGGTAACGTGGTGGGTCTCGCAGATACTCGGCTTTTTCACCCGCACACCGCGCAGGGCCTGATCCAGCAGGAAGCGGTTGCCCGAAGTTTTGTCCACGCTGATGTAGTCATGCTCGTAGGCTTCGGTCCAGGTCACGCTTGCACGCGTGGCCAACGGATGGTCACGACGACAGGCCAGCACATAGCGCTCCTGCAGCAACAGCTCGAACTCCACTTCATCGGCCAGGCTGCCGCTGAAACTCACGCCAAAATCCGCCTCGCCACTTTCTACCGCATTGCACACTTCACCGGCACTGGCATCCAGCACCCGCAGGCGAATCTTCGGATACAGCTTGTGGAATTCGGAGATGACGTGGGGCATGAAGTAATACGCAGTCGACGGCACACAGGCGATGGTGACATTGCCCATGCGCGTGGACGCGACGTTACTGATGCCCATCAAGGCGATGTCCAGGTCGTCGAGCATGCGTTCGACCTGAGGCAGGAATGCACGGCCGACCATGGTCAGGCTGACTCGCCGCGTGGTGCGTTCGAACAGCTTTACATCCAGGGCCGACTCGAGCTTTTCGATGCGCCGGCTGAGCGCGGGTTGCGAGATTCGGATGGCCTCGGCGGCACCGCGAAAACTGCCCTTGTCTACCACGGCGCGGAAGGCTTGGAGGTCATTGAGGTCGAAGTTGATGATCACGGAAGGCAAGCCAGGATGGACGATGTGGCGGGCATTATCGTATGGGAGCGGGTGGGACGCCATGCGCACCGGGTCGGGTCTGCGGACATAGTGCGATGCAGCCTCTACGGCAGTGGCTGCGCGCGTTGTCGACAGGCTCATCAGCCACTGCGAACGCTTTTCTCTGTGTCCCTTGCGTGGCACGCGCCGTGACGACCTGCTGACTGACTTGCGCATCACGCATTACCGACACAGCACCGTCATTGCATTTAAGGTAAACACCGCGAACAAAACAGTGTCGATCCTCGGCGTGTTTTATGGCGGGCAACGCTATGCAGGATTGCTTTAGCGTCGGCAGGGTTGATGTCCATGGACCAAATGCGTCCGGCATAGGCGAAACTTGCCCAACTTCGATACGAAAGCACTCGAAATACTTCTAAATCCTGCGGTTTAGTATAAATTGCGTGCAGCTCATTCGAGGCACTCAAGGAGGTTACCCGTGGCAACTCTGCAAACGAACACAATCCAGGCGCTGCATGAAAATCGTAACGCTCTCCTTGACGAATGGAACACCAGCCTTGAGGCTTCGGGTGCCACGCGTAACGTGAAGGGTGACGATGTCAAACAGCAGACACGCGAATTCCTCGAACTGTTGAGCGCCGCCCTGCACCAAGGCGGCTCGCAAAATACCAACCACGAAAACTGGGCGCAAACGCGAGTATTCCTGGAGAAACTGTCCCACAGTCGTGCCTTGGCCGGGCAGGACTCGCAACAGACCGCCAGCTTCATTTTCGCCCTTAAAGGGCCACTGTTTACGTTGCTGCAACGCGAGTACGCCGAGCAACCGGCGCAACTGAGCGAACAACTCTGGGAGATTTCCGAACTGCTCGATGCGCTGGGTATGCACACCATCCGCACCTTCCAGAAATCCCGTGAGTCGGTGATCAAGCGCCAACAGGAAGAACTGCTGGAACTCTCCACGCCGGTGGTCAAGCTGTGGGATGGCGTACTGGCCCTGCCGATGATCGGCACCCTGGATTCGCAACGCACCCAGGTCGTGATGGAATCGCTGCTGCAGCGGATCGTCGACACTGGCGCGGAGATCGCCATTATCGACATCACCGGCGTGCCAACCGTGGATACCCTGGTAGCCCAGCATCTGTTGAAAACCGTTACCGCCATCCGCTTGATGGGTGCCGATTGCATTATCAGCGGCGTGCGTCCACAGATCGCCCAGACCATCGTGCACCTGGGCCTGGACCTTCAGGGTGTGGTGACCAAAGCCAACCTCGCCGATGCATTGGCCCTGGCGCTCAAACGCCTGGGCGTCAATATCACCAAGGCTGTTTAAGCATGGAACGCATCCCTATTTTGCAGATGGGCGAGTTTTTGCTCGTGACCATCCAGGTGGACATGCACGACCAACTCGCGCTGACCTTGCAGGACGACCTGTCCGAGCGTATCAGCCGCACCTCGGCGCGCGGCGTGCTAATCGATATCTCGGCGCTGGACATGGTCGACTCCTTCATCGGGCGCATGATCGGCACCATCTCCGGGTTGTCCCGGATCATGGATGCACAAACCGTACTGGTCGGCATGCAGCCTGCGGTCGCCATTACCCTGGTGGAGTTGGGCATGACCCTGCCCGGCGTCGCGACCGCACTCAACGTCGAGCGCGGCATGAAGCTGTTGCGCGACCGGGTAGAACACTCATGAACCAAGCCAGCAGCGGCACACACCCTGTGCTGATAGAACAGGACGTTGTGCTGGCTCGACAATTGGTACGCAGACTGGCCCAGGACTGCGGCATGCGCCTGATCGACCTGACCAAACTGGTCACGGCGGTCAGCGAGCTGGCGCGTAACACCGTGGTCTATGGCGGGGGTGGCTACATGGACTGGGCCGTGATCGAGAAAGACCACCGCCCCGGCGTACGCCTCACGTTTCGCGATGAGGGGCCGGGCATTCCCGATCTCAAGCTGGCGATGACCGACGGCTGGACCTCCGGCGGCGGCCTGGGCCTTGGGCTCACCGGAGCCAAGCGCCTGGTAGACGAGTTTGAACTGGACACCGAGCCTGGCAAGGGTACCCGCGTGACGATTACCCGATGGGCCTGAATATTCCCAGCGCGCTCACGCACGTACTGTTGATTGAAGATACCAGCCAGATCGGCCACGCCCGGCGCACGGCCCAGCACTTAGCCGAGTCGCTGGGTTTCGATGAAACCGATGCGGGCCGCGTAGCGCTGGTCGCCACCGAGCTTGCCAGCAATATCCTCAAGCATGCCACGCACGGTGAGTTGCACCTGCGCGCCACCGGCAACGGCGGCGTCGAAATGATCGCCATCGACCGTGGGCAAGGCTTTGATATCGACAGCGGGCTGGTGGACGGTTTTTCCACCGGGGGCACCCAGGGCATCGGGCTGGGGGCAATATCGCGCCTGGCGCAGGTGTTCGATGCCCATGCCGATCAGCGCGGCGCGGCGATACTGGCCAGGCTGACGCCGCGTGCCGCAACGACCCGGGATATTCGCTATGGCGTCAGCCAGCACTCGCTGCATAACGACCCTCACTGCGGTGATGCCTGGCACCTGGCGATCGAGCCTGGGCGGTTCAGCGTAATGATGGCCGACGGGCTCGGCCATGGCGAATACGCCGAGCAGGCAGCCCGAGCGGGAGAGGAGGTGTTTGCACAAAATGCCTTCATGGATTCGACGGTACTGATGAGCGATATGCACATCGGCATGAACGGCACCCGTGGCGCCGCCATGGCGGTGGCCCAGTACGATGCCGTGGCCGAGACGCTCAGGTTTACCGGCATCGGCAATATCGGCGGCAGCCTGATCGGGCCTGGCAAGCCGCGCGGCCTGGCCTCACACCCGGGTATCATCGGCGTGCAGTTTCGCAAGGCCCAACCCTTCGACTATGCTCAGGTGGCCGATCAGTTGCTGATCCTGTACAGCGACGGCCTGCAATCACGCTGGAATCTTTCGGACTATCCGGGGCTCGTCCACCGCCACCCCGCCCTGATTGCCGCCATCCTGCACCGTGACTTCTGCCGCGGTCGGGACGACGTTACTGTCTTCGTGATTGCCCTGGAGGCCATCGATGGCTGAAACCACTGCCTCGCTCGCCGCCGAAATCCAACGCCTGCGCCAGGAAGCGGATGCCCTGCGCGCGGAGTTGGATGAAACCAACCAGGGCGTGCTGGCGCTGTATGCCGAACTGGACATGCAAGCCGACCAACTGCGTGAGGCGTCAGACCTCAAGAGTCGTTTCCTGTCGTACATGAGCCATGAGTTCCGCACACCCCTGGGCTCGATCCTGAGTATCACCAGCCTGCTTGCCGACGAACTGGACGGCCCGTTGAGCCCGGAGCAACACACCCAGGTCGGGTTTATCGCCAGCTCGGCGCGCGAATTGCGCGAGATGGTCGACGACTTGCTCGACCTGGCCAAGATCGAGGCCGGGCGCATCACTATTTCTCCGGCCTGGTTCGATATGTTCGACATGTTTTCGGCGCTGCGCGGCATGTTCCGCCCCATTGTGGACGCATCATCGGTCGACCTGATCTTCGAGAAGCCTTCCGGCCTGCCCAAGCTCTATACCGATGACAAAAAACTCGCGCAAATACTGCGCAACTTCATTTCCAACGCCCTGAAATTCACCCTGCAGGGCGAAGTGCGGGTCTCGGCGCGCATGGAGAGCGAACACGAGATCCGTTTTGCGGTGCAGGACACCGGCCTGGGCATACCCGCCGAGTTGCACAACAACCTGTTCGAAGACTTTTCCCAGATCGACTCACCGCTGCAGAAACGCCTGCGCGGTACCGGCCTGGGCCTGTCACTGTGCAAGCGTTTTGCCCAGTTGCTGGGCGGCAGGGTCGGTGTTGAAAGCACGCCCGGCGTAGGCTCGCTGTTCTTTGTAGTTATCCCTCTCTCCATTGCCAGCGAGAACGTCGATGAAACGTGAGATCCAGCTGCTGATCGTCGACGATAATTCCGCGACGCGCTACGCCCTGCGCAGACGCCTCGAGCGCCATCACTACCTGGTGCTCGAAGCCGGCACGGGCCAGGAGGGGCTGGACCTGATCGCCACTGGAAAAATTGATGCGCTGATCCTCGACGTCAACCTGCCGGACATGAGTGGCTTCGACATCGTGCGCCGTTTGCGTACCGACCCGAACACCGCCTTGCTGCCGGTGGTGCACGTGTCGGCGGCGTCCATCGAGACCGGCGACATCATCACCGGCCTGGACGCCGGGGCCGACGCCTACCTGATCCACCCGATCGACCCCGAAGTGCTGCTGGCGACGCTGCGCACCCTTTTGCGCGTGCGCGACACTGAATACGCGCTACGGCAAAGCGAGGCGCGTTTTCGAGAGATCTTCTTTAATATCAGCGCGCCGATTGCAGTGCTGGATGCGCAACTGAAGGTCCACGAATGCAACCACGCATTCGCCCAGTTGATTCACGACAACCTCAACCCCGATGCCCTGCTTGAATGCTTCGCCGGCGACCAGTATGCAGTGATCCAGGAGCTGTGCCTGCGCCTGGCGGCCGGCGAGCGTTGGAAAGGCACGCTGCAGATGAAAGTCGACGGCCAACTGCGCGAAACCGAATGGCAGATCTCGCCCTATGACCGCGCCGAGCTGAGCCTGGTATTTGTCGAGGACGTGACTGAATACCGCCATCGCGAGCGTCATCAACAGGCCGAACTCGCCAACGCGGCGACCCGCCTGGCACGCACTGAGGCGCAACTGCTCCAGGCCCAGAAAATGGACGCCCTGGGCAAACTCACCGGCGGTATCGCTCACGACTTCAACAACCTGCTCACCGGTATCATCACCAGCCTGGAGTTGATCAAGAAGCGTATCGAAAGCCAGCGCACCGATAAGGTCCTGGGCTATGCCGACGCCGCGCTCAGTTCTGCCCTGAGCGCCGCCGGCCTGACCAACCGCCTGCTCGCGTTCGCCCGGCAGCAGCCGCTGGACACGCGGCCTATCGATATCAACGCGCATATCCGTTCCGTGGAAGAACTGCTGGTACGCACCATCGGCGAACACATCACCTTGAAACTGGAGCTGACCAATAACGCTGCCGTGGCGATGGTCGACCCGATTCAACTGGAAAGTGCAGTGCTGAACCTGGTGATCAACGCCCGCGATGCGCTGCCCAAAGGCGGCAATATCTGGGTGACCACCTACCCTGCCTACTCCAACGGCAACCTCAAGCTGGAAGACGGTCCCTACATCGCGCTATCGGTAAGGGACAACGGCGTAGGCATCGAGCACAGTGTCATCGACAAGGTGTTCGATCCCTTCTTCACCACCAAGCCAGTGGGCCAGGGCACCGGCCTGGGCCTGTCGACCATCTACGGTTTCGCGCGCCAGTCCGGCGGCGATGCGCAGATCCGCAGCGTCACCCGCCAAGGCACTGAAGTGACGATCATGCTCCCGGCCGCGGAAGGTCCTGCCTCGGTGACCACCCGATCGTTGGCAAAGCCGGGCAAGAGCAAAGGTGAACACATACTCATCGTCGAAGACATGCCTTCGGTGCGCAGCTTTGTCGCCGAAGTGCTGG
Source organism: Pseudomonas fluorescens (assembly GCF_002837185.1). Lineage (GTDB taxonomy): Bacteria > Pseudomonadota > Gammaproteobacteria > Pseudomonadales > Pseudomonadaceae > Aquipseudomonas > Aquipseudomonas fluorescens_AM. The sequence goes on from NZ_KZ477989.1 coordinate 137,264, forward strand.
CAGACGCCGGTTACCACTGCAGCCTGGCAGCCGACGGTGACGAAGCGATCGCTATCTTGAAAACCGACCTGACGATCAACCTGCTGCTCACCGATGTCGGCCTGCCCTACATGACCGGCCGTGAACTGGCTGATTTCGCCCGTTGCCTGCGCAACGATTTGCCGATCCTGTTCATGACCGGCTACGCCGAGAATGCAGCGAATCGGCAAAATTTCCTGGGTGAACGCATGGACCTGATCACCAAGCCGTTTCACATTGACGAACTGCTCGAAAAGATACGCCAAGGCCTGGAAGCAAAGTCCTAGCGTCGTTGATAACAGCTCGAACCACGCCACCGCTTCGTTCAGCCAAGTCGCCAACTGCGCCACCTCGCGACTGCCAGCTGGCTTTTACTGTTTTCCAAGCGCCTGCCAGGGCGACGCATCGATTGCGCTGATGATTACTATCGAACCGAGCGCCTGCTCAATTACCACCACTGGTTTCTATAATCGCTCCGAATTCCCTCCCCCTCGCCTGTTTCAGGCGACGTTTACCCCGGAACTGAACGCCATGCCCAATGCCAACCAGGCCCCTCGCGGCCTTCCCGAACATAATCAGCAAAGTGTCAAACAGCAGTGGTTGGCGATTCTTTCGGTCGCCGTGGGCGCTTTCGCCCTGGTGACCAGCGAGTTTCTGCCGGTGGGCGTGCTCAACGACGTTGCCAGCGACCTCGGCATCAGCGCCGGCCACGCGGGCCTGATGGTGACCCTGCCGGGCATCATGGCCGCCCTCGCGGCGCCGCTGCTGTCGGTGATCATTGGCAAAATGGATCGCCGCTACCTGCTGATCGGCCTGACATTGGTCATGATCATCGCCAACCTGGTCGTGTCTCTGGCCAGTGACTTCAGCCTGCTGCTGTTCGGCCGCGTGTTGCTGGGCATCAGCATCGGTGGTTTCTGGGCGACGGCCATCGCCCTCAGCGGTCGCCTGGCGCCCAGGGGAGTGGACGTGGCCAAAGCCACCTCGATCATCATGATGGGTGTAACGCTGGCCACCGTACTGGGCGTGCCCGTCGGTACCTGGCTGAGTGGCCTGATGGGCTGGCGCATGACCTTCCTGGTCACCGCGCTGCTGGGCGTACCGGTACTGCTGGCGCAGGTCTTCCTGTTGCCTCGACTCTACCCGGAGAAGGCCATCCTCGTGCGTGACTTGCCGGCGTTGTTTATCAACCCACGTGCCCGAGTCGGACTGATCGCCGTGTTGCTGATCGGCCTGGCGCACTTTGCCGCCTACACCTATGTCGCGCCGTTCTTCAAGAACAGCGCCGGCTTCGATGGGCCAACGATCGGTTCGCTGTTGTTGATGTTTGGCGTGGCCGGTGTGGCAGGTAACATTTTTGCCGGTTTCGCCGCCAACCGCAGCGTGCGTCACACCCTGCTGCTGGTTGCGCTGATGATCGGCACCAGCACCGCCCTGTTCCCCTACTTCGCCACCGGCATGATCGGCGCCACGATGCTGATCGCGCTGTGGGGCTTCGCCTTTGGCGCCTTCCCGGCGTGCGCCAGTATCTGGATGTTCGTGGTCGCGCCCAAGGACGTGGAACGTGGCATGCCGCTATTCGTTGCGCTGTTCCAAGTGATCATTGCGCTGGGCTCGTTCTTTGGTGGACAGATCGTTGACCACCTGGGTACTTCGGTATTGTTAAGCCTGGCCACAGCGCTGGTGGGCGCAGGTTTCGTCACCGTGTTGGTGCTGGGTCGTAACATCAGCAATCGCCTGGCCGCTCAACCGGCCTGACCAGACAACACACTGAAAAGCCTGCTGAGCATTGAGCTCGGCAGGCTTTTTTGTTTCAGGCCGTTATTTATCTAACTACCTATCCCGCAGAACGTAAGCGACCATTCGGAAAGGCCTGGTAACGAGAATTCCCGCAGTGAAACTTGAGCATCCAAGCCTCTAAGCTAGCCTCAGAAGGGTCGCCGCTGTGGCGACGTACTTGCCAGGGAGCTTATATGCCAACGAGATATCGTGATGCAGTCACAGGGGAATACGTGACAGAAGGTGAGGCAAAGAAACGGCCGAGGGAGACGGTCAAGGAAACGGATAAAAAGTCGCCAGCAAAACCGAAGGGTAAAAAGTAGGATCAAAGAATGAAAGCGATTGCCGTATGTCCAGACAGACCTGCCAAAGGGACGCACCTGATCCAGTGTAATGACCAACGTCATTACAGGAGGACTTTTTCCATGGCATCTATCAACGTTCGTATCGATGACGACCTGAAAGCTCGCGCCTATCTCGAATTGGAGAAGCTCGGCGACACCCTCCGCCAGCAGCTTAAGAAGAAGCTGGTGGAGATTCTGAACAACCCCCGCAACGAAGCCAATCGCCTGCATGGACTCCCTGACTGCTACAAGATCAAATTACGCAGTAGCGGTTACAGACTGATCTATCAAGTGATCGATCAGGAAATTACCGTCGGCGCGGTGGCCGTGGATAAGCGGGAGCATGATCAGGCCTATCGCAAGGCGAATGAGCGCTCGAGCTAACCGTGGGTTGATAGCCCAACGCCCCAAACGGAAAAGCCCCGTAGCTTAGGCAGCTACGGGGCTTTTTCATGTAATGGCGGAGAGATAGGGATTCGAACCCTAGGTACCGGTGAAGGTACAACGGATTTCGAATCCGTCCCATTCGGCCACTCTGGCATCTCTCCAACGGCGCGCATCATAACAGCCTGTTTCGTGGAAGCAAAGCTCTGATGAGATTTTTTTCCGTGCTATCAGATGCTTGCGTCGATTACAGCGGTACACCAAGACGATTGGCGACTTCTTCGTAGGCTTCGATGACGTCACCGAGGCCCTGGCGGAAGCGGTCTTTGTCCATCTTCTTCTTGGTGTCCTTGTCCCACAGGCGGCAGCCGTCCGGGCTGAACTCATCGCCCAGGACGATGGAGCCATCGTGGAATACGCCGAATTCGAGCTTGAAGTCCACCAGCAGGAGGCCGGCGTCGTCGAACAGCTTGCTCAGCACGTCGTTGACCTTGAGGGACAGCTCTTTCATGCGTGCCAGTTGTTCAGCGGTGCCCCAACCAAAGGCCACGACGTGGGATTCATTGATGAACGGGTCGCCCTTGGCGTCGTCCTTCAGGAACAGCTCGAAGGTGTAAGGGTTGAGCTTGAGGCCCTCTTCCACGCCCAGGCGCTTGACCAGGCTGCCGGCGGCGTAGTTGCGTACGACGCATTCGACCGGAATCATGTCGAGCTTCTTGACCAGGCATTCGTTATCGCCCAGCAGTTTGTCGAACTGGGTCGGGATGCCGGCTTCTTCGAGCTTCTGCATGATGAAGGCGTTGAACTTGTTGTTCACCATGCCCTTGCGATCAAGCTGTTCGATGCGCTTGCCATCGAACGCCGAGGTGTCGTTGCGAAACAGCAGGATCAGACGGTTGGCGTCGTCGGTCTTGTATACCGACTTGGCTTTGCCGCGGTAGAGTTCTTCACGTTTTTCCATGATGGGCTCCGCTTTGAGTGAGGTGGGCTAGGCGATGTGGCGCCAGTCGAGCCCTGAATCTTGATCGGCCAGTTGCAGCCAGTCCGGGTCGCACCCGAGGGTGTCGACAAAACATTGCCGGGCAAGCATCGGCAGGTTGTTCTTGCTGCTCAGGTGGGCCAGGACCAGGTGTTGCAGGTCTTGCCAGCCCAACTCATACACCAGGTACGCCGCCTGATGGTTGTTCAAATGTCCCAGTTCGCCGCCCACCCGCTGCTTGAGAAAGTAGGGGTAGTGACCGCGAGCCAGCAGGTCTCGGCAGTGATTGGACTCGATCATCAAGGCATCGAGGTCGCGGTAACCGTCCAGCACCTTGGCGCAGTAGGAACCCAGGTCGGTGAGCACACCGAAGCGTCGCTCGCCGTCACTGAATACATATTGCGTCGGCTCCTGGGCGTCGTGAGCGACTGCGACGACACTGATGCTCAGGGCACCGATCTGCAGTTGCTCGCCACCGGCCAGGAAACCTGCGGGTTCAATGGGTTTGCGCATCCCGCGCAACGTGCCGCGACTCAGGTACACCGGAAGATTGTAGCGTCGAGACAGCAAACCCACGCCATGCACGTGGTCGGCATGTTCGTGGGTCACCAGAATCGCACTCAGCTGCGCGGGGTGAACCCCCAGGCGCAGCAGGCGTCGCTCGGTTTCTCTTAATGAGAAACCACAATCTACCAATATGTACGTGTCGTCATGGGCGACCAGCGTGCCGTTCCCTTGGCTACCGCTACCGAGAACAGCAAAACGCATCGGATTAGCCCAGGTTGTCCTGAATCACACCCAACACTTTGCGCGCTGTTTCAGCTGGCGCGACAGTGTTGATGTTTTTCTCGACGGTGACTTGCACGCTCTCGCCGACTTTGCTCAAACGAACCTGATAACGCTCGGCGCGGGTCTCGACTTCTTCCTTGGTCGGCTGGCTGCCGAACAGCTTGCCGAAGAAACCTGGCTCGTCGTCTTTTTTCTCGGCCTTTTCAGCCACGTTGATGTAGTAAAGACCCAGGCTGCGGTTGATGTCCTCAACGCGCCAAGGGCCCTGCTCCAGGGCGCGACCTACGCTGGCCCAGGCACGGTCCAGGTCTTCACCCAGGTTCAGCACCACGTTGCCGCTGCCATCTTCGGTGAGGCTGACGCGGCTAGGCGTGTCGTAATCACGTGCGGCGAGCAGGGACACCGAGCCGCCCTTCTCGGAGATGCGGCTCATGCTGGCCAGCATCTCGTCGACCAGCGCGGCGTCGACACCGGTATTGACCGAGCGCGGCGTGAAATCGACGCTCGCCGTGCTACCGGCAGGACGCTCGGCGCTGACCACATAGACTTCACTGGTATTGCGCTGTACGCCTGGCTCGATGCGCACACGCACACGGGCTTCGCTGTCGGCGGCTACACCGCCAGCCAGCAGGCGCTGGGCCATGTTGGCGGACAACTCACGGCCTTGCTGCCACGCCGTGGTGAACTCACCCGTCTGCGGGCGCTGCTGGTCGATGCGAAAGCCATTGTCCTGGAAAAACTGCACCGCCACCGGCCAGACCTCGGCGGGTGGACGCTGAGCCACGATCCAGCGGTTGTCGCCACTCTTTTGCAGGCTGTAGTCGCTTGCATCGGCCACCGCCGTGATCGGCTGCGGACGTGGCACCACATATTCACCCTTGACGGTGTCGTCTGCGACATTGCGCGGAATCGGCAGCAGAGGGTCCAGACGCTTGGCGACATTCACGTCAGGCGGCAGTTGCATGGGTTTGGTTGCTTGCGCTTCCAGGTAATCGCTGCCGCGGTCACGGAAGTAGCCTTCCGGGCCCCATACCCAACCGCAGCCACTGGTGCTGGAGATAATCAAGGCAAGTGCGGAAAGTCCGGCCAATCGCTTCATGCGTAGTGCTTCCTCAATTAAACCAGGACGCCGGACTGGCGCAGGGCCTGTCGCAGCGGTTCGTGAAAGGCTTCGCTGAGACGGGTGAGCGGCAGACGGATACCGTCCGGCATCATGCCCATTTCAGTCAGCGCCCATTTCACGGGAATAGGGTTGGATTCGATAAACAGTGTCTTGTTGAGCGGCATCAGCTTTTCGTGGATCGCGCGGGCGGTCACGGCATCACCGGCAATGGCGGCGGCGCACAGGTCGCTCATGGCACGCGGGGCGACGTTGGCGGTCACGCTGATGTTGCCTTTGCCGCCCAGCAGGATCAGTTCCACGGCGGTGGCGTCGTCACCGGAGTACAACAGGAAGTCGCTGCTGACACCGGCCAGAATGTCCTTGGCGCGTTGCAGGTCGCCAGTGGCTTCCTTGATGCCGATGATGTTCGGCACGGTGGACAGGCGGATCACGGTCTCGGCCTTCATATCGCACGCGGTACGACCCGGAACGTTATAGAGGATCTGCGGGATCTGGACGGCTTCGGCGATGGCTTTGAAGTGCTGGTACAAGCCTTCCTGGGTCGGCTTGTTGTAGTACGGCGTCACCAGCAGGCAGGCGTCGGCGCCGGCCTTCTTGGCATTCCTGGTCAATTCGATCGCTTCACGCGTCGAGTTGGCGCCGGTACCTGCGATCACGGCGATGCGGCCCGCAACGCGCTTGACCACGAACTCGATCACCTGGATGTGTTCTTCCACGTCGAGGGTGGCCGACTCACCGGTGGTGCCGACCGCCACGATGGCGTTGGTGCCTTCTTGCAGGTGGAAGTCCACCAGTTTGCCCAGGCTGTCCCAGTCGAGATGACCTTGTGCATCCATGGGTGTGACCAGTGCCACCATACTGCCCGCAATCATGCAACCGCTCCTGCCGGAAAAAGAGAGCCGTAATGGTACTGGCGCCAAGATGCTTGTACAAGCGAAGTACCGTGCGAGGATGCGTTCTGGCGCAACTAAACGACGGGCAATGCCATCATTGGGCCAAAGCAGCGCCTGAAGCAGGTCGTTCACGCAATGAAAACGCCACCTCCTAGCCCTTGGCGACGGTTTTCGCTACCCTTGATCCTTTGATCGATACAGCTCTGGCGGTATCGACCGCTCATCGCTTTAGGAAGGCTGCATGTCCACCCCCACAGTTCGCGAACAATTCCTTGTTATCAGTGCCCTCGGCGCCAACCCCATGGAGCTGACCAACGTCCTGTGCCGCGCCAGCCATGAGAATCGCTGCGCGGTGGTGACTTCGCGCCTGACCCGCCATGGCGAGTGCAGCGCTCTGGTGTTGCAGATTTCCGGCAGCTGGGACGCCCTGGCGCGCCTTGAGACCGGCCTGCCGGGCCTGGCCAAGAAGCACGACTTCACCGTCAACGTAGTGCGCAGCGCTGCCTTGGAAAATCGCCCACAGGCCCTGCCTTATGTGGCGTATGTCAGCTCGGCCTACCGCTCGGACATCGTCAACGAGCTGTGCCAGTTCTTCATCGACCACAACGTCGAGCTGGAAAACCTGACCTGCGACACCTATCAGGCGCCGCAAACCGGCGGCACCATGCTCAATGCCACCTTCACTGTGACCTTGCCGGCCGGCGTGCAGATCAGTTGGTTGCGCGACCAGTTCCTGGATTTCGCCGATGCCCTGAATCTTGACGCGCTGATCGAGCCATGGCGCCCACAGAACCCAATGTAAGGAAGGACTCATGCCGGTAGCCATCGACACACCTGTAGCCGATTTCCAAGCCCAGTCCACCAGCGGCCAGACCTTCAGCCTCGCAGCCCTCAAGGGCAAGCAAGTGGTGATCTACTTCTACCCCAAGGACAGCACGCCGGGCTGTACCACCGAAGGCCAGGGGTTTCGTGACCAGTACGCAGCGTTCAAGGCCGCCAACACCGAGGTGTTCGGCGTGTCGCGTGACAGCGTGAAGTCTCACGAGAACTTCAAGGCCAAGCAGGCGTTCCCCTTCGAGTTGATCAGCGACAAGGACGAAGCGGTGTGCCAGCTGTTTGATGTAATCAAGCTCAAGAAGCTCTACGGCAAGGAATACCTGGGCGTGGATCGCAGCACCTTTCTGATCGACAGCGAGGGTGTACTGCGTCAGGAATGGCGCGGCGTGAAGGTGCCGGGGCATGTGGACGCTGTTTTGGCAGCGGCGCAGGCGCTGAACCAGGCCTGATTGGCGTTTATAAGGCCATCAGGCCTTGCGCAACCAGTAACGGTACACACCAGCAGACTCTTCTTCCTGGACCAGCGTATGGCCCGCCAGCCTGGCAAAGGTGCGGAAGTCACGCTGGGAACCGGCGTCTGTGGCGGTGACCTTGAGTACGGCACCGCTGGCCAGTCGGTTGAGTTCCAGCTTGGCCTTGAGCAAGGGCAACGGGCAATTGAGGCCGCTGGCATCGAGTTCGGCATCAAAGGCAACAGCGTCGATCATGGTGTTACTCCAGGCAAACATTTGAGCGGCTTAGAATATCTGGTCCGAAGCTCAGTGTCCGGCTACAGTAAGCTCTTTGTCGAAAGGCTTTGTGCATGACTTTTTTGCGCCCTACCCTGCTGACGCTGGCCTGCCTGCTGGCCTCCCCGGCCTTCGCTGATGAGCTGCCGTCACTCGGCGACGCCAGTTCTGCCATTGTCTCGCCGCAACAGGAATATCAACTGGGCCGCGCATGGCTGGCTTATCTGCGCGGCCAGGTCTCGCAGCTCAATGATCCACAGCTCAAGGATTACGTCGAAACCAGCGTCTACAAGCTGGTGGAAACCAGCCAGGTCAACGACCGGCGCCTGGAATTCATCCTGATCAACAGCCCGCAGCTCAACGCCTTCGCCGCACCCGGCGGGATCGTCGGGGTCAATGGCGGCCTGTTCCTCAATGCCCAGACCGAAGGTGAATACGCATCGGTGCTGGCCCACGAATTGGCGCACTTGTCCCAGCGCCACTTTGCCCGGGGCGTGGAAGCGCAGTCGCGCATGCAGATCCCGATGATGGCGGCCCTGCTCGGCGGCATCATTGCCGCCGCAGCCGGCGCCGGCGATGCGGGTATTGCCGCGATTGCCGGTTCCCAGGCCGCTGCGATCCAGGAGCAGCGTCGATTCTCTCGCCAGAATGAGCAGGAAGCCGACCGTATCGGCATCCTCAACCTGGAGAAAGCCGGCTATGACCCGCGCTCCATGCCCACCATGTTCGAGCGCCTGATGCGCCAGTACCGTTTCGATGCCAAGCCACCGGAATTCCTGCTGACGCACCCGGTCACCGAATCGCGGATCGCCGACACCCGCAACCGCGCCGAACAAGCCAAGCCTGGCGGCAAGGAAGACAGCCTGCGCTATCAGTTGATTCGCGCGCGGGTGCAATTGAAGTATGAAGACACCCCCGGCCTCGCCGCCAAGCGTTTCCAGGCACAGCTGGACGAGAATCCGAAGAACGATGTAGCGCGTTATGGCCTGGCCATCGCCCAGATCAAGGGCACCCAGCTCAAGGAAGCCCGGGAAAGCCTGGCGCCGCTGCTGGCCAAGGCGCCCAACGACATTACCTACAACCTGGCGCAGATCGAACTGGACATCACCAGCAATCGCATGCCGGACGCCCAACAACGCACCGACCGCATGCTGACCCAGTACCCCAGCAATTATCCGCTGAACCAGGTACGCGTCGATTTGCTGCTCAAACAGAACCGTACCGCCGATGCGGAAAAAGCCCTGGATGGCTTGCTCAAGTCCCGCCCGGATGATCCGGACGTGTGGTATCAGGTCGCCGAGACGCGCGGCTTGTCGGGCAACATCATCGGCCTGCATCAGGCGCGCGCTGAATACTTCGCCTTGGTGGGCGATTTCCAGCAAGCCATCCAGCAATTGGACTTTGCCAAGCGCCGCGCCGGCAACAACTTCCCGCTGTCCTCGCGAATCGATGCACGCCAGCGTGAGTTGATCGAACAGGAACGCCTGGTGAAAGGGATGATGAGCTAAACCCATCGCCCACAAAAAAGCCCCGCCATCCTTCAATGGCGGGGCTTTTTATTGGGCTGGAAGGTTACTCGGCCAGCTTGAAGGTGATGAAGCTGGCACGCCCCTGACGCAACACACGCATCGACACCGAGCGATTCTTCGGCAACGCCTTGGCGATGTCGGTGAATTCCTTGGTGTTATCGATCGCCTGGTTGTTCAGGTGAGTGATCACATCGCCAGGCTGCAGGCCGATCAAGGCGGCTGGACCGTCCTGGACTTCCTTGATCACGACACCGCTCTTGAGGTCGAAGGTCTTCTTCTGCTCGGGTGTCAGCTCAACCACGGCAATGCCCAGGCGATTGCTGCTGCGCTCGGCACCTGGCTTGGCGTTACCCAGGGCATCCAGGGTCGCACCCTCTTCCGGGATTGCGCCGACGGTGAGTTCGACATTCTGGCGCTTGCCATCGCGAATCACTTCCAACTTGGCTTTGCTACCCGCCTTTAGCGCACCTACCAGATGCGGCAAGTCGGCCGACATGATGATCGGCTGGCCGTTCATGCTCAGGATCACGTCGCCGACCTGCAGGCCACCTTTGGCAGCCGGGCCGTCATCCTGGATCTGCGCGACCAGCGCACCCGCCGGTTTGTCGAGACCGAACGATTCTGCGAGGTCCTTGTTCACTTCCTGGATCACCACACCCAGCCAACCGCGGCTCACTTTGCCACCAGCTTTCAGCTGATTGGAGACATCCATGGCCACGTCGATAGGAATCGCGAAAGATACCCCCATAAAACCACCGGAACGGGTGTAGATCTGCGAGTTGATCCCTACCACCTCGCCCGCCAGATTGAACAGCGGACCTCCGGAGTTGCCCGGGTTGATCGGCACGTCGGTCTGAATGAACGGTACATAGTTTTCATTTGGCAGGCTGCGACCAATGGCGCTGACGATGCCCTGGGTGACAGTGTGGTCAAAACCGAACGGCGAACCGATCGCCACCACCCACTGGCCCGCTTTCAGGTCCTGGGACTTGCCCAGTTTAAGCACCGGCAAGTCTTTGCCTTCGATTTTCAGCAAGGCAACGTCCGAACGCGGGTCGGTGCCGACCAGCTTGGCTTTCAACTCACTGCGATCGGCCAGGCGTACGAGGATCTCGTCAGCGTCAGCAATCACGTGGTTGTTGGTCAGGATGTAGCCGTCAGGGGAAATGATGAACCCCGAACCCAAGGACTGCGCTTCACGCTGGCCACCGCCACCACCGCGCGGGGCGCGGGGTTGCGGCATGCCTCGCTCGAAGAATTCGCGCAGCATCGGCGGGAGGCCCTCCAGGTCGGGCATCTGCTGGTTCGAAACCTTGCGATCCGGCAATTTCTGCGTAGTACTGATGTTCACCACCGCAGGCGAGGCCTGCTCTACCAGTTGGGTGAAGTCAGGCAGTTCGACCGCTTGCGCGGGCACGGCCTGACCCAGCACCAACAGCGTGGCGACTATGGATAGGTAAGACTTCAAACGTGGTATCGACATACAGCTCCCGTTACGACGAGCAGGGTTGAGCGACAGGGTTCAAAAAAAGCCAAAAATCGCGACCGGCATTTTTTGTTCCGCGAACAGACAAGGCCAGGGCCGAGAAGCCCTGACCTATAAAAAACATAAAGATTTTTTGCAAGTGAAAATGCTGATCCAGACATTTCATGCTCTCGGCAGGCACCCTGGCATGGGGGCAGAGTGAAAGATCAAGATGAACACCGGATTAACGACTCATGGTTTGGCTGCGGTCTTTTCACCGCGAACCGATAATGCGACGCGCTCGGCTGTGCCGATCGGGATTTCCCCCACCACCGTCACCATGACCTCGCCGTCCACCGTATTCAAGTGCCGGGACACCGCAACCGTAGGCCCAAGCTGAGTGCGAGTCTGCGACACGCTCGCACCGTCAGTGGATTCCAAGAACACCGAGAAACGCGCAAGCCCATCGTCATACATCAAGCTGTCGAGGGTGGCTTGGGTCTGAGGATCTTTGCGAGATGTATTCCCGGTCAGCTCAAAGCCGGGTGGCAGCCAATCCAGGTGCCACGCATTGGAAGCGGGCGTTCGCGCTGCCTTGCCATGGACAATCGCGACAGGGGTGCATTCGCTGCTGGGCTGCAAATCACGATCAGTGGGGGCTACGGACGTATTCAATCGAACAAACTGAAAGCGTTCCAGCAGTTGCCCCTGCTCACTGAGCAGCAACGATTTGAGGGGTAATCCAGTCTCACGATCCAGATGCAGCTCGAAACCATGACGGTAATGATCACGCGGGGTGATCGACACGATAACCGCATTACGACCGGCCACGCGGGACTTGCCGATGACAGCCAGTTCATAGAATTGATTGAGTTTTTGCGGGTTCAGGGAACGTGACGACCCGTCACGGGTATTGCCCACGCCGGCCACCAGTGTGCCGCTGACGCATTGGGCATGGCCGTCTACCCGTACGACTTCCTGGGCAGAACCATCGAGCTGCAATAGCCGCTCCCGGACCTGACCGTTCTGGACCAGATGCCAGATGTCGTGAGTAGAAAAACTGCCGTTACGCTCATAGATGAACGTACCTTGAAAGCTTTGCTGCTGCTCTGCACGCCCAAGTCGAGTCAGCCAGTCTTGGGCTTCATCGGCATGGGCGGGTAGTGCAAACCAACTACTGAGCAAAAGCGTAAGGAGCGGTATGGCGCGCATAGGGCTCCTTAACGGTTCAGCGGTTTTCCAGGCTTGCTGCGCGAGCGTATGGCAGGGCACTTTCAGCATTCTTGCCAGCCGCTTCCTGTGCATGTTGGCGCAGGTAGCCGGGTAGACGCTGGTCCTGCCAGCCGGATTGCCCTTGAAGCACTCCGTTAGCCATAGGGCCGGCGGTGTCAGAGCTTTCCTTGTAGCCAGCCAGTACAGCCGGACCTTTGACTTGCGGACCGGCCATGACCGGCTGCTGCGTCTGCTGGGCCAGTTCGGCACCCGCGATTTCGTCCTGGTTGTACAAACGAACACCGGCCAGTACGGCGACGGTCACCGAAGCAGCAACTGCCAGGCGACCCAGGCTACGCCATGGACCACGTGCAGCTTTTGCCGGAACGGCTTCATCGGCCAACGCGGCAGAAACGGCCGCAGCAATATCCAGACGAGGGATTAGAAGATCCTTGTGCATCACCGCCCGAGCGACTTGGTAACGAGACCAGGTATCACGGGTTTGGGCATCATCAAATGCGTTGAGCACTCGACGAAGTTCCAGTTCATCCGCTTCGTTATCCATCACTGCGGACAGCGATTCCTGCAGGGCATCACGACTCATGGCGGTTCCTCTCTTGGCTGTCGCCGCTGTCTTTAGTTTTCCTGCAACAACGGTTGCAAGGCTTTGTCGATGGCTTCCCGGGCCCGGAAAATCCGTGACCTGACAGTCCCCACCGGACATTGCATGACGCTCGCAATGTCTTCGTAACTCAGACCATCGAATTCACGTAAAGTTAACGCCGTACGTAAATCTTCTGGCAGTTGCTGAATCGTTCGATGAACGGTTCCCTCGATCTCGTCGCGCAGCAACGCACGCTCCGGCGACTCGAGATCTTTGAGGCCGTGATCACCATCATAAAATTCAGCATCTTCTGAACTGACATCACTGTCTGGTGGGCGGCGACCGCGAGACACCAGATAGTTCTTCGCCGTGTTGATGGCGATGCGGTACAGCCACGTATAAAACGCGCTATCACCGCGGAAATTGCCCAGTGCACGGTACGCCTTGATAAAGGCTTCCTGTGCAACGTCCTGCGCTTCATGGGTGTCGTGCACAAACCGCACGATCAACCCGAGAATTTTGTGCTGATATTTCAGCACCAACAGATCAAATGCGCGCTTGTCGCCGCGTTGTACGCGCTCGACCAGCTGCTGATCCTCTTCCTGGGTTAGCATGAACACTCCTCGTTGTACTCGAAGGAGGCTTGCATAACTAAACGATCAGGCTTGCAAACATAGACTCGGGCTTTTCGCAAAAGTTCTCCCCCTTCAAGCAAGTTTCCGGCACGCACTGATTTGGCACACACGAAAAACGCAGCTCAGGCAACGCCGGCTGCGCGAATAATCTTGTCGTCGGTCTTCTGACGCGTCCAATGCTCCCGACGGGCCAATAAACTCAACGTCTTCCCAGCTTTCGGGCAACCTGCTATTGAGTCGGGGCCTATGCAAAAAGTTCCCGCTCGCTGACTGGCTGTGTAACCGAAGCTGTGCACCGTAATCTCACAATGCCACGAATGCCTGGCTATTGTGCCGCTCCACCCCTCTATATACTAGTGGCCCGTGTGCCCCTTTGATTCGCCGATCCAGGCGTCCTGCTTGCGCCTCCTCTCCGGATCGCTTTTTGCGGAATCCATTCAATGAGCCAACAGTTTCAACACGATGTCCTGGTGATCGGCAGCGGCGCCGCCGGCTTGAGCCTGGCGCTGACCCTCCCTGGCCACCTGCGCATTGCCGTACTGAGCAAGGGCGACCTGGCCAACGGTTCGACATTCTGGGCGCAAGGCGGCGTCGCTGCCGTGCTGGACGACACCGATACCGTCCAATCCCATGTCGAAGACACCCTCAATGCCGGCGGCGGGCTGTGCAATGAAGACGCGGTGCGCTTCACGGTCGAGCATAGCCGGGAAGCCATCCAATGGTTGATCGACCAGGGCGTGCCCTTCACGCGCGATGAGCATGCAGGCAACGACGACGGCGGATTCGAGTTCCACCTGACCCGTGAAGGCGGCCACAGCCACCGCCGCATCATCCACGCCGCCGATGCCACTGGCGCCGCCATCTTCAAGACGCTGCTCGACCAGGCCCGCCAACGGCCCAATATCGAATTGCTGGAGCAGCGCGTCGCCGTCGACCTGATCACCGAAAAACGCCTGGGCCTTGCCGGCCAGCGCTGCCTCGGCGCCTACGTGCTGAACCGCGCCAGCGGCGAAGTCGACACCTATGGCGCGCGCTTCACCCTCCTTGCCTCGGGTGGCGCAGCCAAGGTCTACCTCTATACCAGCAACCCCGACGGAGCCTGCGGCGACGGCATCGCCATGGCCTGGCGCTCAGGCTGCCGCGTGGCGAACCTGGAATTCAACCAGTTCCACCCCACGTGCCTGTATCACCCCCAGGCCAAGAGCTTCCTGATCACCGAGGCTTTGCGCGGCGAAGGCGCACACTTGAAGCTGCCCAATGGCGAACGCTTCATGCAGCGCTTCGACCCACGCGCCGAGCTGGCACCGCGCGACATCGTCGCCCGCGCCATTGACCATGAAATGAAGCGCCTGGGTATCGACTGCGTCTACCTGGACATCAGCCACAAACCAGAGGCCTTCATCAAGACGCACTTTCCCACCGTCTACGAACGTTGCCTGACCTTCAACATCGACATCACCAAAGGCCCGATCCCGGTGGTGCCTGCCGCGCACTACACCTGCGGCGGCGTGATGGTCGACCAGCATGGCCGCACCGACGTGCCAGGCCTGTACGCCATCGGCGAAACCAGCTTCACCGGCCTGCACGGCGCCAACCGCATGGCCAGCAATTCGCTGCTCGAATGCTTTGTGTACGCGCGCTCGGCGGCGGCGGACATCCTTGAACAACTGCCGCGCATCCCGGTGCCGGCCGCCCTGCCCCGCTGGGACGCCAGCCAGGTGACGGATTCGGACGAGGACGTGATCATCGCGCACAACTGGGACGAGCTGCGGCGCTTCATGTGGGACTACGTGGGGATCGTGCGCACCAACAAGCGCCTGCAACGGGCACAGCACCGGGTGCGTTTGCTGCTGGATGAGATCGACGAGTTCTACAGCAACTATAAAGTCAGTCGCGACCTGATCGAACTGCGCAACCTGGCTCAAGTCGCCGAGCTGATGATTCGCTCGGCCATGGAGCGCAAGGAAAGCCGGGGCCTGCATTACACCCTGGACTACCCGCAGATGCTGCCCGAGGCCCGCGACACTATTCTGGTGCCAGCCACCTACGGCGACTGAACTTCAAGCGTACGCGCAGGCGCCGGTGCACATCGGCGGTCTGCGAGTCGCGAGGCACGCAAATGGAGCGCACCCAGCGCTCACCCTGCACCCGATAGCGCAGCACCACGACCAGCGGCAGCGCCAGGCTGTCGGGCCGTAACTGCACGCTGTGCCAGCCGCGCTCAGCGCTGAACAGTTGCCAGCCGTCCTCATCGCGGCGCAGGCCCTGAACCGACGAGCGGTGAGTCAGCAAGACATGCCGCGGCAACACCCACGCAGCATGGGCCAGGCATACCAGCAGGCCAAGGGACGCAAAAGGCAGGTCGACAACCCGGCAGGCACCCAGCGCGAGCAGCTGGGCAAGCAGATAAGCCGCCAGCAACAGCCGCGAGGCCTGCCAGCGGCATTCGAAACGATTACTTGGGCTGGACACGATCCAGGATCATCCGAACCATGCGCTGCAGCTCCGGATCTTCCGATTCAGCGCGCTCCATGAACCAGCCGAACATGTCCTGGTCCTCGCATGTCAGCAGTCGCACGTATAGGTCGCGATCCACTTGATTGAGCGTTGCGTAGACTTCTTTGGTGAAAGGCACCAGCAACACGTCCAATTCCAGCATGCCGCGACGGCTGTGCCAGTAGAGGCGATTGATTTCTACAGCTTCGACCATGGAACGCTCCTCAAATAGAGCGCAAGTATACAGGCCCGGCGGCAGCGGAACAGTCGGCTTTGGTCGCGCCCCATGGAAACTATGCATTTGCCGGGCGCCCCTCTATGATGCACCTATGACTTTTTAACCTGCGATGACCCATGGCCGACTCTGCTTTCTTCTGCCCCCTGACCCACGAAGGCGTTCTTGCCGTCCGCGGTGCTGACGCTGCCAAGTTCCTGCAGGGCCAATTGACCTGCAACCTCAATTACCTGAGTGACACCCAGGCCAGCCTGGGCGCGCGCTGCACGCAAAAAGGCCGGATGCAGTCGAGTTTTCGCATCCTGTTACAAGGTGACGGCGTGCTCCTGGCCATGGCCAGCGAACTGCTCGAGCCGCAACTGGCGGACCTGAAGAAATACGCGGTGTTCTCCAAATCCAAACTCACCGATGAAAGCGCCGCCTGGGTGCGTTTCGGTCTGGCGAATGCCGATCAGACCTTGTCCGCCCTTGGCCTGGCCTTACCGCTCGAAACCGACAGCGTAGTGCGCACCGAGACACTGATCGCCCTGCGTGTATCGCCGGGCCGCGCGGAACTCTGGGCACCCGCCGAGCACACCGAGAGCCTGCGCAGCCAACTGGCCGCAACCCTGCCGCAAGCCGAACTGAATGAATGGCTGCTGGGCCAGATTCGCGCCGGCATCGGCCAAGTGATGCCGCAGACCCGCGAACTGTTCATCCCGCAGATGCTCAATCTGCAAGCCGTGGGCGGGGTCAGCTTCAAGAAAGGTTGCTACACCGGCCAGGAAATCGTCGCGCGCATGCAGTACCTGGGCAAACTCAAACGCCGCCTGTACCGCCTGAGCCTGATAGCGGCCCAATTGCCGGAGCCAGGCACCGCACTGTTTGCCCCCAGCCATAACAGTTCGATCGGCGAAGTGGTCCTCGCGGCAAAAGCTGACCAGTCAATTGAACTTCTCGCCGTGCTGCAAGCCGAAGCTGCCGACAATGGCGACGTACGCTTAGGCAGCCTGGAAGGCCCGGGCCTGCAGTTGCTTGACCTGCCCTACGCGCTGGATCGCGATCGCGAGATCCAGCGTTGATCGCCGCACCTTTTTTGCAACACCCTAGAGAGCATGAATGAACGAGCTGGCGGAAAAAGTCCAACAGGCTTTGGTGAAGGCCATCGACAACGATGACCTGGTTCTGCCGACGTTACCGGAGGTGGCCCTGAAGATTCGTCAGGCCGCCGAAGACCCGGAGATCAGCATCAGCCATTTGAGCAAGGTGATCAGTCGCGATACGGCCCTGTCGGCGCGCCTGATCAAAGTGGTCAACAGCCCGTTGCTGAGGGCGACTCAGGAAGTCACCGACCTGCACACCGCCATCACGCGGCTCGGCACCAATTACAGCAGCAACCTGGCCATCGGCCTGGTCATGGAGCAGATCTTTCACGCCCGCTCCGAGGTGGTGGAGCAGAAAATGCGCGATGTGTGGCGCCGCAGCCTGGAGGTAGCGGGCGTCAGCTATGCCTTGTGTCGCCGGCACAGCCACCTCAAGCCGGACCAGGCAGCCCTGGGTGGCCTGGTGCACCAGATTGGCGTGCTGCCGATCCTCACCTACGCCGAAGACCATTACGAGTTGCTGTCCGATCCGGTCAGCCTCAACCACGTGATCGACAGCATCCACCCGATACTCGGCGACAAGTTGCTCAGTGGCTGGGACTTTCCGGAAATGCTGGCAAAACTGCCGGGCCAGTACCTGAACCTGGAACGCGACTGCGGCCCGCTCGATTACATCGATCTGGTGCAGATCGCCGTGCTGTTCTGTCACCGCAACACTGAACATCCACTGGCGAAAGTCGACATGACGGACGTGCCGGCGATGAAAAAACTGCGGGTCGACCCCGACAGCGAGAAATTGCACCTCGAGCTGGATGAAGCACGTTCAATGTTCTATTGATCGCCGGCGATAAAGCTCACTCGCACTTTCAACCCCGCCGACGCGCCATCATGCAGGCTGATCTGCGCCAGATGCGCACGGCAGATCTCCCCGACAATCGCCAGCCCCAAGCCGGATCCCATACCCTGCTGACTGCGCCGATAAAATCGCTCGAACACCCGGTCCCGCTCCTCCAGCGGGATACCTGGGCCATCGTCTTCGACCTCCAGCACCGCCGGCGCCGTCACCCGTAAAATCACGTTGCCACCCGGTGGTGTGTGAGCCAATGCGTTGTCCACCAGGTTGCTCAGCAACTCGTTGAGCAGCGTCGGTTCGCCGCGCAGCCACACCGGTTCATCCGCCTCCAGCGCCAAGGCAACGCCGCGCGCATGGGCCAGCGGTGCCATGGCCATGCCCAACTCCCGGGCCAGTTGACTGAGGTCGAGCAGCTGCGCGCCGCCTTCGGCAATCGCCCTGGCACCGTTTTCGATACGGGCCAGGGACAACAACTGATTAGCCAGGTGAGTGAGACGGTCGGTGCCCTGGGCCGCGGTTTCCAGGGTGCTGCGCCACGTGGCCGGCTCTTCGGCGCGCAAGCCGAGTTCCAGGCGGGCCTTTAGCGCGGCCAGCGGCGTGCGCAACTCGTGGGCGGCGTCGGCAATAAACTGCGCCTGGCGTTCGAACTGGCCGCGCAGGCGTTCGGTGAAATGATTGAGGGACCGCACCAGCGGGCCGAACTCATCCTGCACCTCCACCAGCGGCAAGGGTCGCAGGTCGTCGGGCTGGCGTTCCTCCACCGCCGTGCGCAGGCGCTCCAGCGGGCGCAACGCCGCGCTGACGGCAAACCACACCAGTAACAACGCGCCAATGCCAAGCATGCCCAGGCGCAACAAGGTGTCGGCCATCAGGCTGCGCGCCATGGCGACACGGGCTTCGTCGGTTTCCGCCACACGCACCTCCGCCATGCCGTTCATGTTCGGCTCGGAAACAGCCTTGAGCAGGCTCACCACGCGCACCGGCTGCCCCTGATACACAGCGTCGTAGAACCGCGCCAAGGCCGGGTAATCGTCAGTGCGCGGGGTTCCGGGTGGCGGGCCGGGCAGGTTTTCATAACCGGAAATCAGCTTCTGATGGATATCGTTGACCTGGTAATAAATACGCCCGGCACTGTCGTAGGCAAACGTATCCAGGGCCACATAGGGCACGTTGGCGCTGAGCGTGCCGTCGACCTGGGTCAAGCCAGCGGCAATGGTGCGCGCCGAGGCCAGCAGCGTGCGGTCGTAGGCGGTGTCGGCGGCTTCGCGACCGTTCCAGTAGGCGCTCATGCCGCTGGCAAGCATCAGCAGCACCAGCAGCAGCGCCAGGTTCCACAGCAGGCGCCAGCGCAGACTGCTGGGCTTATGCATCGCGGGCTTCCAGCAGGTAGCCGAGGCCACGGAAGGTGACAATGGCGATGGGCTGGCCGTCGAGCTTCTTGCGCAGGCGGTGCACGTAGATTTCGATGGCGTCCGGGCTGGCTTCTTCGTCGAGACCGAACACCTGGGAGGCCAGTTGCTCCTTGCTCATCACCCGACCAGGCCGGGCAATGAGCGCCTCAAGCACGGCTTGCTCACGCGAGGTCAGGGTCATCAATTCGCCACCGACCGTAAAACGCCGCGTATCGAGGTCGTAAACCAGCACGCCGCACGCCTGCTGGCGTTCGCCGCCCAACACGCTGCGCCTTAGCAGCGCCTTGACCCGCGCTTCGAGTTCCGTCAGTTCAAACGGTTTGGCGAGGTAATCGTCAGCGCCCAGGTTCAAGCCATGTACGCGGTCTTTTACATCGCTGCGGGCCGTCAGCATCAACACCGGCACGTTTTTTCCACGGGCGCGCAAGCGTGCCAGCACTTCGAAACCCTCCATGCGCGGCAGCCCCACATCGAGGATCACCGCCGCGTATTCCTCGCTGCTCAAGGCCAGGTCCGCGGCCACACCATCGTGCAGTACGTCGACGGTCAACCCCGTGCTCTTGAGCGCTTGGGCGACACTTTCGGCGAGTTGCAAATGGTCTTCAACCAGGAGGACGCGCATGGATTTCTACCTCGTTCAGGAGTGGTCGACGCCACGCTTTGGCGGGCAGTTTACAGGCGCAACCTGCCCTGTGAAGCCCGAAAACATTGAAAGGCAACTGAAAGGTTAGTGAAAGCTTCGCCCTTTAGCATCCAGTCACGGTGGTTTATGCCCGCCGAGCTACTTCACCCGTAGCGCCCGAAAAACGCCTCGACGCGTTTTCGCCAAAATAAGAACAATAACGGAGTGCACCACGATGCTGTCGACACAGCCCCAGGCTTGCCCGCCTGTTCATAATTCCCGCCTCAGTCACACCGCTCCCGCCAGTGCCGCCGCGCTTGCCGGCCTTTCGCCGCCTGGCCAGGCCTACACCTGTCCGGCGACAGCACCGTGCCCTATGACGATCCGTACTGGCTCATCGCGCCGCGGGTCAACTACGGCATCGCACGCTGATTAAGTAGCGCCTGGTAAGCCACTCATAACAACAAGACGGAGATCACCATGACCCTTTCACTGCGTAAACTGGCCCTGACTGCCGGCTGCATGCTGTTCGCCGGCCACCTGTTGGCCGCCGACGAGCCCAAGCGACCTGAATGCATCGCCCCGGCCTCCCCGGGCGGTGGGTTTGACCTGACCTGCAAACTGGCGCAAAGCGCGCTGGTCAACCAGAAGCTCTTGAGCAAGCCAATGCGCGTGACCTACATGCCAGGCGGCGTGGGCGCCGTGGCCTATAACGCGGTGGTCGCTCAGCGCCCTGCGGATGCCGGCACGCTGGTGGCCTGGTCCAGCGGTTCGTTGCTGAACCTGGCCCAGGGCAAGTTCGGTCGTTTCGATGAAAGCGCTGTGCGCTGGCTCGCCGCGGTGGGCACCAGCTACGGCGCCATCGCAGTGAAAAGTGATTCGCCCTACAAGAGCCTCGACGATCTCGTAAAAGCCTTGAAGAAAGATCCGGGCAGCGTGGTGATCGGTTCCGGCGGCACAGTCGGCAGCCAGGACTGGATGCAAACCGCGCTGATCGCCAAGGCGGCCGGGATCAACCCGCGCGAGCTGCGTTACGTCGCGCTCGAAGGCGGCGGCGAAATCGCTACCGCGTTGCTCGGCGGCCACATCCAGGTGGGCAGTACCGACATCTCCGACTCCATGCCACATATCCTCAGCGGTGACATGCGCCTGTTGGCGGTGTTCTCCGAGCAGCGTCTGGACGAGCCGGAAATGAAAGATATTCCGACCGCCAAGGAGCAAGGCTACGACATCGTTTGGCCCGTGGTGCGCGGTTTCTACCTCGGGCCAAAAGTCAGCGATGCCGACTACGCCTGGTGGAAAGACGCGTTCGACAAACTGCTGGCCTCCGACGAGTTCGCCAAGCTGCGTGACCAGCGTGAGCTGTTCCCCTTCGCCATGACCGGCCCGGAGCTGGACACCTATGTGAAGAAACAGGTGGCTGACTACAAAGTGCTGGCCAAAGAGTTCGGCCTGATCCAGTAAACGCCCCTCTTTTGTGTAATGCCCCTGTAGGAGCGAGCTTGCTCGCGAAGAACCCAAGGACATCCACGTGCGTCCAGACAGCACGCGTTATCGTTGAAGTTTTTCGCGAGCAAGCTCGCTCCTACAAGAGGGGCCTTGGAGTTTTCTATGCTCTTACAACGCATTTTTGCCGCCGTGCTGTTGCTGGCCTGCGCCGGCCTCGCCCTGATGGCGTGGCCATATCAGGCGGCGTTTTCCTACGAGCCGGTCGGGCCCCGCGCCTACCCGCTGCTGATGCTTGGGCTGATGAGCCTGGCGCTGATCTACATGCTGTTTCGTCCGCAACCCACCCGACACACCGAAGAAGAACCGGCGCTGGATCGCGAAACCCTGGTCAAGATCGGCATTTGCGTGGCGCTGTTGCTCGTGTTCGCCGCTACCTTCGAATCCTTGGGTTTCATCCTCAGCAGCATGTTGATCGGCATCCCGATGGCGCGCCTGTATGGCGGCCGCTGGATGCCCAGCGTGGTGATCGTCGGCCTCATGGCTATCGGCCTGTACCTGCTGTTCGATAAAGCCATGGATGTGCCGCTGCCCCTCGGCCTGCTCGACGTTCTGGAGAACTGATATGGATACTTTTGGCTATCTGGGCCAGGGCTTCGGCGTCGCGCTGAGCCCGTACAACCTGATCACCGCGCTGTGCGGCACGCTGATCGGCACCGTAGTCGGCCTGTTGCCGGGCCTGGGCCCGATCAACGGCGTGGCGCTGTTGATCCCCATCGCATTCGCCCTGGGCCTGCCACCCGAGTCCGCGTTGATCCTGCTCGCAGCGGTGTATCTGGGCTGCGAATACGGCGGGCGCATCAGTTCGATCCTGCTCAATATTCCGGGTGAAGCCTCCACCGTAATGACCACCCTCGACGGCTACCCGATGGCCCGTAAAGGGCTGGCCGGTGTGGCGCTGTCGTTGTCGGCCTGGAGTTCGTTCATCGGTGCCTTTATCGCCACCTGCGGCATGGTGCTGTTCGCCCCGCTGCTGGCCAAATGGGCGATTGCCTTCGGCCCGGCGGAATATTTCGTGCTGATGGTATTTGCGATTGTGTGCCTGGGCGGCATGGCCGGTGACAAGCCGCTGAAGACCTTTGTGGCGGCGCTGATCGGCCTGTTCCTCTCGGCGGTGGGCATCGATGCCAACAGCGGCGTGTACCGCTTTACCGGCGACAACATCCACCTCACCGATGGCATCCAGTTTGTGGTGCTGGTGCTGGGCCTGTTCTCCATCAGCGAGATCCTGTTGCTGCTGGAAAAAACCCACCGCGGCCAGGAAGCGGTCAAAGCCACCGGGCGCATGATGTTCAACCTCAAGGAAGCCGGTGCGGTGTTCGTGGTTAACATCCGCTGTGGCTTGCTCGGTTTCATCATGGGTGTGTTGCCGGGTGCCGGTGCAACCCTGGCGTCCGCCGTGGCCTACATGACCGAAAAACGCCTGGCCGGTGCCAGCGGCAAATTCGGCCAGGGCGACATGCGTGGCCTGGCCGCCCCGGAAACCGCGATCGGCGCCTCCGCCTGCGGCGCCCTGGTGCCGATGCTGACCCTGGGCGTGCCCGGCTCGGGCACCACAGCCGTGATGATCGGCGCCCTCTCGCTGTACAACATCACGCCCGGCCCGCTGCTGTTCCAACAGCAACCGGACATTGTCTGGGGCCTGATCGCGTCGTTGTTTATCGCCAACATCATGCTGGTGATCCTCAATATCCCGATGATCCGCATCTTCACCCGTATCCTCGCCGTGCCGAACTGGGCGCTGGTGCCGGTGATCGCCATCATCACCGCAATCGGTGTGTACGCGGTTCACGCCACCACGTTCGACCTGTTCCTGATGGTCGGGATCGGCATCTTCGGCTACATCCTGCGCAAGCTCGATTTCCCGCTGTCGCCGGTGTTGCTGGGCTTTATCCTCGGCGGCCTGATGGAACAGAACCTGCGCCGGGCGCTGTCGATCTCCAACGGTGCACTGGACATCCTCTGGTCGAGCCCGATCACCTTTGGCGTATGGGTACTGACCGCGCTGATGCTGATGTTCCCGCTGGTGCGCATCTACCGCAAACGCGCCCTGCAGCGTCGTGCCGTGGCCGATGTCTGACGTCACCTTTAAACAGTGGTGGGGAACACCGCTGGTCGGCCTGGCCGGCGGTTACCTGGCCAGCCTCGTCGGCTGGCCTTTGCCCTACATGGTCGGCTCGTTGCTGGCGATCATCCTGGTGCGTTGCCTGACGCCGTGGCAGTTGGCGGAAATTCCCGGCGGGCGCAAATGCGGCCAATGGGTGGTGGGCATCGGCATTGGCTTGCACTTCACGCCGGTGGTGATCGAGCAGGTGATGAGCCACTTCGGGCTGATCTTTTTCGGCGCGCTGGTCACCAGCCTGTCGAGTGTGGTCGGCGTATGGTTGATGCGCCGCAGTGGTGAAGATCGCGCTACCGCGTTTTTTTCCAGCATGCCGGGCGGGTCCGGCGAGATGGTCAACCTCGGCGCGCGCAACGGTGCGGTGCTTAGCCGTGTTGCCGCCGGCCAGAGTTTGCGCGTGCTGCTGGTGGTGCTGTGTGTACCGGCGATCTTCAAGTATGTGCTGGGCGGCGGCGCGCCGCAGTTTCATCCCGCGCCGGTGAACGGGCTGTGGCTGGCGTTGCTGTTTCCACTCGGCGCAATGGTGGCCTGGGGCTGGCAGCGTTTGCGTCAGCCGAACCCCTGGTTGTTCGGGCCATTGCTGGTGAGTGCGACGGCCAGTGTGGTGTTCGACCTGCATATCGGGCTGCCCGATGGCGGTAGCCAGGTCGGCCAATGGCTGATCGGCAGCGGCCTGGGTTGTCACTTCAACCGCCAGTTCTTTCGCCGGGCTCCGTCGTTCATGGCCCGCACCTTGATCGGCACGGTCTTGACCATGGCGCTGGCAACACTGGCGGCCGTGGGCCTGAGTGCACTGACGCACCTGGATCTGCGCTCGCTGACCCTGGGCATGATGCCCGGCGGCATTGCCGAGATGAGTCTTACCGCCGAAACACTGCAACTGTCCGTCCCCCTGGTAACGGCCATGCAGGTGATGCGCTTGCTGTTCGTGCTATTCCTGGCCGAGCCGCTATTCCGACACTGGAACCGCCAGCCCTGACAATCCGCTGCGAGAATGCCCCTCATTCGGGCCATGACCGTTGGTCGGCACTGTCAACTCTCACAGCTGGTTGCGCCTCCCATCGCGCGTTACACCTCTTCGCAGCTACGGCCATTGCGTAATGGCCGTAGACATCGTGTGTCTCACTGATTGCAGAGGGTTTCACCATGGACAGCAATGAAGAATCTTCACCATCCGGCCAACACCTGACCGACAACTCAGAGCAGCAATCACTGCCTGCCCCGATCCCTCGCGCGCAGGAGAAAAGAAAAAAGGCACCGTCTGCACGGCGATCCCACATCGACACGAGTTACCTGGTCCCCCCTCCCTCCGATGCCACCTTGAACTTGATAAAGGCCGGCGAAAGAGTGCCGCTCTCAGACCTGACCCTGTACATACCGGCACGCACGCTGGGCGTACAGGGTGTTGATGCAGGTATCAACCGCATCGCGGTAATGTCGCAGGAGGAAGGGGTGCTGTTCGCCTTATTGCCCTTTCTGGAGGCGGCTGAGCTGGACGATGTGGAATGTTTTTGGGGAACGCTTAAGAACCCCGTTGCGCATACGACCATCCAGAAGCAACACCTTGACGGCCACCAATTGATAGTCCTGTTCGTACCGCGGCCGGTGATCTCCGATGGGTTGGTCTACGCATACATCAGAGTGACGCGCCTCGGCCAAGCCGTCGGAGAAACCAAAAGAACCCTCCTTAAGGTCGATACACGCCAGCCCGGCGGAGAGAACCCGGTCAGCCCGCACCCTGTAAACCCGAACCTGCGCAAGCCGGTCATTGATCCGAAGTATCTGCGAGATGGCATCACCGAGACGGACTTCAGCAATGGCAAGTGCATAGCCATTGGAATTCCGTCCTATCCCGCCGACACGTCATTGCCCCCGCCCGATCATCGGGCAGTACGCGATGTCATTCACCTGAAAATCGGTGACCACACCATCAAGCGCACTGTGTTGCCGGAAGAGGCTGGAACCTACCAGGACATTGTCATTGAAGTATGTCAGAGCGATTGGCTAAAAATCGGCAATGGTTCTCACCCTTGCCTGTTCAGCGTGGAAGATGAAGTCGGCAACCCTTCCGACGGCTGGTCGGAAGCCGAATACCTCCAAGTCTATCTGGACGATGGGTCAAGAGACTTGTTGCCAGCTTGCCACTTCCTGGAGGCTGACGACGACGGCACACTGGACCTGAGCAAGGTGACTGGCGCGCAGGTGACAATCCTTGTCTTGATCGAACCTCGCAACTATGCCATCAACGATGTGATCAGGGTACGCCTCAGCGGCACGGCGGCTGGACTGCCGGTGAGTAAAATCTACAATTCAGCCCCCCTGCAATCGACCGCCTCGCGACTGCTTAGAATTCCGTGCCCGGTGATCGACCTGGAGCCTCTCGTTGGCGGCCGCAGTTTCCTTCAATATGAACGAATCCGTTATAACGAGAAGAATCTAGGCTCCTTTATCACGGAAGTCTATGTAACCGGCTCTGCCTCCGGGGGCCTGCGCGCGCCTGAAGTGCGCGAGGCCGTCAATGGACGAATTCCTGCTGATCTAACCCAAGCGCACGTCGACATCGAAGTTCACGGGTTCGGTTACTACGACCAGGTCGAACTCCATGTGCTGGGCAAGTCCCCTGGTCATAGTTACTACGACAATACGGTAGACAAAATCGGCTCCGGCAAGGTGTCCTTTGAGCTTATCCGAGGGCTGGGCGTGCCGATTGCCCTGCTCATGGGCGGCTCCCTGGAAATCTGGTACTTCACGATAACCGCCGACGGCAGGCATCGCTCTCCGATAACAACGGTTTATATTGATGCGCGATATGCCGCACTGCCCGCACCGGACGTTGACGAGGCTCCGCCGCCCGCTTACGAGTTCGACCTAGGGACGTCCGAAAGAGCCAACATTTGGGTGCCCGCCAACCCCGATATCAAAGACGGGGATACCGTCATCCTGCATGCCAGGGGTGATGCACCTGGAGGAACCGCACCCTCGCAGCCCCTCCCAATCGACATCTTCTGGGAAGGTCGGGACCTGCCCTTCAAGGTGGAGCTTGACTTCATCAGACCCAATAAACAGATGGATATTTCCTACGAGCGTGTACGGCCAAACGCTGCAACGCGGGCTTCGGAAATCGTCCCCATGAAAATCATTATCGAGCATGATCTCCCCGCGCCGTTGGTTTATAACAGCACGCCCTTGGACGACGAAAACGCTACCATTGATCCAAAGATGGCCGACAGCACGCCGAATGTGACCATTCGAGTGCAGTTTGCAATGTCTGAGAAGGATCTTATCAAACCCGAGTTGACAGGCAGACCCGGTATCGCACTGCCGACCATTGAGCCTCAATACGGCAACCCACGTGTGGGCTATGTGCTATTTGTGTTTCCCAACTGGGTACTGGCCTACCACCTCGAAAGCGTTCTACGCATTCAGTACCACGTAACAAACAACGGCTCCACCCGTGACTCAAGGGTATTGAACCTGCGAGTCCTGGGCTTCGATGAGATACCGGGCGGCAACCCGCTGCCGCAGCCCACACTCAACAGTCTGAAACCCGGCTCGCTCTTGGACCTCAATACAGTCAGCACCAACTACTGCTGGGTGGACCTGGCAAGGTGGCTGCTCAGCAGGAAGGACCAACCGATCTGGCTCAAATGCCACAGCACTGATGCATCAAGACCGTTGACACTGCTGAACGGCGATCTCATCAGTCAAGAGCAGGCCGAACACGGGATTATTCGCGAGCCGGCGGACCTCGGTTGGTTCACCGCACTCCCCGATGGCAGCACGGTTAAAGTGACGGCCGCAGTGGGGTATACCGGCAGCAAAACAGAAGCGGACGCGACGCTCTTTCCATCGAGTACTTACCTCATCAAAGCGCTGCGCCTCTCTGACTTCACGGATTTTGAAGTGTTCTTCTGGAATGGCTGGGCCAATCTGGTCAATGGGCTTGGCGAGATCCGGAACTTCAATAATAACAATTACTGGCATGCAAAGCTCAATGGCGCTAGCGCTATAACGCCGGGCGTGATTAAAACCTTTTTCATCAAAAGCGGTAGAACCTACCGTATCAGTTTCAAAATGAAAGTCGATTTGTCCCCTTACCAACCCCTGACATACGTTGAGTTTGGTAGTCAGTCAAAAAACTTCGTCTATGTCCACGAGGGTAATTGGTACACCTACGACCTGTCCTTCGCGCTGCCTGCCGGGGCGCCTTCTCAGTACTTGCCGATACGTATTTTCTTCAGAAGCACGTACTCACCGGCAGATTTTTCGCTGGATGATATTTTGGTGGCAGAACTTCCATAGCTGCAGAAACGGTGCCGAGTGGCGATGTTGCGCGGAACGTCCCCGGACGTTATTCAATACGCACTTCAACGCCACCCGGCATCCTTGTTGAGCACACAAAAAAGCCTCTCGACCGTA
The DNA here is from genome assembly GCF_002837185.1 of Pseudomonas fluorescens. Taxonomy (GTDB): domain Bacteria; phylum Pseudomonadota; class Gammaproteobacteria; order Pseudomonadales; family Pseudomonadaceae; genus Aquipseudomonas; species Aquipseudomonas fluorescens_AM. The sequence goes on from NZ_KZ477989.1 coordinate 165,330, forward strand.
CGGAAGAGAGGCTTATTGATGCAGCATTTACGTTATTCGCACTTCCGTGTGGCGGGATTGAATTCCGTGCCGGCCGGGCATTGTTGCGGATACTTTATCCAACGGTTGCTCCCCAGGTCGTAGCGGCACCTGTAAAACCAGCCAGGCGATACGCTTTTGAAATAGCCTGCACTTGTGCAGGGCGGATCCTGGTTCGGATAACCATCCACGCCTATATTTTCAGGACTGCTGGAACACGCAGCAAGCAGCACGGCCATCCCCGCTGCCACTAACACCCCAGGTACAGCCCGCATCATTGTGTTCTTGAACGAATAACGCATGGGAATCTCCTTATAAAAGAATGCCCATCCAGTTAGCGTCAAAAACAAATAACCGCCTACTGTCAAATCTGACAGGTTTGCAACTTGACCGACGAACGGAACGCACCTCCTTCAACACAAAGGAGGCGCCCGCCCCAGTTACCCGCGCTACTTAGAATGCGTAGCGCAACCCGACGTTGATACCCAACGGCTGCTTGATATTCTTGCCCACGCTGCGTTCCAGGTCCGCATGCACGCTCAATTCCTGAGAGACCGACATCGCCACACCCGCCCCAAGCTTCAACCGCGAGCCGGACAGGTCGTTGTTGAACGAGTTGTCGTTGACGAACACTTTGTTGCTCTGGTCGAATTCATGGCTGACGGCAGCCTTCAAGTAGGGCTGCAGAATGCTGCCACTGTCGAGTTGGATGTTGTTGCCGGCAGTAACGCCCACTTCACCGATGACCGAACTGGAGCGGTCTCCCTTGGCTTTCAGACCGTTGTCCAGTGTGTAGCTCTGGGCCTGGGTGATCACCGCCGACAGCTGGCCATAGGGTTCCACGAAGTAACCATCATCCAGCGTGATATGCCGGCCAAACTCCGCCGAAGCGCCGGTGGCATTCTGGGTGTAGTTGCCTTTGCTCTTCTTGCCGTCGCTCATGGCGACGTTGGATTCATTGTGCAAGCGGTTGAACTTGAGCACGCCGTCGAAGTAAAAGCCGCTCTCGCTGTCCAGCCAGGTGGCATAGCCACCCATGTAGTAACTGTTGATGGTCGCTTTGCTGCCCCGGTTCAGGTCCAGGTCCGATTGGCTGTGCCCGGCCATGACACCGACCAACCACTGCCCGTCGCCGGCCTCCAGCGGCGCATCCGCGCCCAGGGTGAACCCGCGCTGGCTCTGGTTATAACCCAGGCCTGTCTTGTCGTTGGACACTTCATATTTATTGCCATAGGCGCGGGTCCACAAGCCGGCGCTCTGACCGCCGTTGAAACGCAGTTCCCCCATGCGCGTGCGCAAGGTGGTCATTTCACCCAACAGCACACTCGGCGCCGCGTTGAACAGCGCCAGCACAGAGTTGGTGCTCGGGCTGATGATTTTGTTATCGGGGTCAAGGTACCAGTCATGGTTTTGATTGTCGGCCACCAGGTCATACGAATAGGTGCCGAGGTCGACTCGCCCGCCCGCGAGGCTGAAGTTCGCGACACCGTCGGCGGTGTGCACCATCTGCAGGCGCTGGGACAGCGGGTCAGCCCCCGTGCTGGCGATCAGCAGTTGATGATCACCGGAAGAGGTGCCCGTCACATTCAGGAAGTCCCCGGCCATCTGACCAAAATCCGCCTTCATGATGAACGTACCGCCCGTGCCGGACAGGTTGGCCACGTCCAACTTATAGAAGGCTCCCGAATCGCCGAACTTGACGTTACCGCCATTCATCGACAGCGCGTTGAGCGCCTGCTGCCCGTCGACCATCACCCAGGTGGCGTCACTGTTGACCGACAGTTTGTCGACATTGTCCAGACGCCCGGTCAGCACCGAGCCGTTGTTCAAGCCGACGTTAGCGGTGCCGCCGCTGTTGACGATATCGCCATTCATGAAGGCGGCATCCATCTTCAAGTCCAGGGCGCCGTCTTTGCCGACCTGAACGTTGCCGCTCAGGGCACTGTTGAACACATTCACATCGGCTGCACCGCCATGGTCGATTTCGAGCATGTTGCCGTTGCCGCCGATCAGGGTGGTGCCATCGTTGATATTGATCTGGGTACCGCCGGGATAGTCCACCAGGATGGCGGCGCCTGTGCCGCCCTCCACCTCGGTCTGGTTGAGGTTCAACACCGAGGGGTCGTCCATCGTGGGCAAGCGATACGCCACTATCCCGTTGGTGCCGCCGTATATCCGGCCGCCCTGGGTGGTGAGTTGTCCGTCGTACGCTCTCAAGCCGGCGTTTACACCACTGACCTGGGTGTTGCTCAAGAACAACGTGCTGGAGCCGCCGAGCCCGATGCCAAATGTGCCGCCGGTTATGGTGCTGTCGAACACCTCCACCGTCGAGCCACGGCTCGATTGGGTACCGACAACCAGGCCTTGGGCCCCACCACTGAATATGGAGACATCGCGCAGCGTGCCCTTGCTGCCGTAAAGCGCCACGCCAACTTCCTGGCCTGCGGTATTTTTGACCTTGCCGCCATTCATGGTAAACGTGGAGTCATGCGCCTTGACGCCTAACATCGTCGCGCCATTGGAGGTCAGGGTCGCCTCTTTGACGACGTAGCGATCGACCTGCGAGGTGCCGTCTATAACCAGGTTCTGGCCTGGGTAGATGTTCAGTGCGTTGGCTTGCGTGGCAATGAACGTCATGGGCATCACAGCCATTACTTTGATAGCCAGCGATAAGCGCGAAAGACAAAATGTTGTTTCAGTAGCCATGGTAAGTACCTCTAGTCGGTGACTGAACAAGCCAAGCGATTTAAGGACCATCGACTCTGGCTTTCAGAAGCGGCAAGGGTACGTATCAGGCGGATAGGTTCATGTAGTCAAAGTCCCTGTAACCGTAGGACTAATCCTAAATGTGCGTAGGTAGCGAGTTTAGAGCGGATAGGTATTTACAACGAGCGAATGATACGAACCGTCAGTACTGCCAATGACGGTTCGTACATTGATGCGCTTAAGGAGTAGCGGGCGGGACGCCGCAAATGCTTTCATCGGCATTCTTACGGCTCACATAAAGCAGGGTTGTCGGTGACTTACCCTGTGTCACTCCATCGGCCTTGAGCACTGTGTAATAGAATTCAACACGGCCCAAAATCGCCGGCTGCACATAGGCAGCGAAGTCCACGAGGAAAAACTCCCCACCGCCGGGCAGGCTATGATCATTTGCGACGACAATCGGGGGCAGTATTTCCGCTTCGACAAGCTTGTTGGTGGACGTCAACCCTTCTCCGTAAAGGGTCCAGAAGCGCCTGATCGTGTCACCCTTTTTCAAGTTGTCCGGGTCCACGATGCTCGCATCGATACCAAGCTCGACAAACTGCTTGCAAGTGATCGAGCGAATCCCGCCGCCTGCATTGACAGACTTGGGGAAACCCGGTGCCTTCAAATCCTGCAGCTCACTGGCAAGCACATCAACCAACGTAGACAGGGAGGTGTCCATGTTGGTGTTCACCCCATTCGTCAGGCTGTACCACACCTTCTTGTCCAGTTCGTTTCCGCCTGCTGCGATGACGGCGGCAGTAATAATGACGGTGAATGTTCCTGAGTCTATGTCCGCCTGAGTCACGGCACGAGGGGTGGAGTAAATCGGTATCCCGCCCCAGTAGAACTGCAGCAGGTGTCCCGGGACCGCGCTCGTATACACAGCAAATTCAGCCGTCGCATCGCCGGTATCACCTGGGCCGATTTCATTGACAAGCCCCTCGCTGGACCTCACGGTGACCAACGGCAGGTAATCCCTGATCGGGCCCGGACCGTCAGTGTCCCCGGCAGCGGAGCTGAAGTCCGCATCCACCGAGATCGTGTTGGACCAGGCTGAAGCGGTCCCCTCCGCTACCACGCGGTAACGAAGGCTGGCAGTGCCCGGCCCGGTGATTCCATAGATCGCGACGAGAGTGAGCCAGGGAATTTCGATTTTTGCGGGGTCAGTGGGGGTAGGCTCGATGAGCAATGTATGCGGGAATACCTGAGTACCAAGCGCACTATCGAGCTCGATTTGCACGATCTGGCCGGGTCTGAAATTGTCATAGCCGAAAAGATGCACTTCTGCCAATTTCAACTGCGCGTCCCGAAGATCCAACGGCGCCGCCGGTACCGCCGGATCGCTCAAATTCTCCGGTTGCGGTGTCAATATATACTCAATCTCTCTCAGCTTTGGCGGATAAATGGTTGAGTTTTTGGAGTAGTCAAAATAACGGTACGCCATACGGTCCACCCGTGTACCGTCATCGACAAGTTGATCTTTGGTCAGCGAGAACTCGATGGGCGATGAGTCCAACGGCAAGTCTGTTATTACTTTTATCGGTTCCGCATCAGTATAATTCTTATAGATATGAAGTGTATCGAGCGCACGCGCAATCAAACGCCCCGGAGCACGGCAGGTCAGCTTATCACCATTGGCTGCCAGAGAGCTCTGCGTGACCTTCCCGTCCACCGCACCCGCCACTAAGGTGATAGCGTCCAATAAAAGACCGCCGGCAGGGCCAACCGTATCGACGTTCACCAGCGTGGTGTCGGAGATTTCATTCTCCTCTGACGCCAATAAAATCTCGTAATGAATGCCATACTCCCCGTGATTGGATATATTGTCGGCCTTGATGTTTGATACATAGGGCCACGTCAAGTCCGCCAATGGTTTTTCAAACCGAATGGGATTTCCGTAGGGCACACCATTAAGATAAATCCGTAATATATCCGGCACACCGCCAGGAATAGGTAATACATCCGTCCACATTGGAATACTAAAATTAACCCCTATCGTTTGCGCGACGACAGTTTCCATCAGATTAGGCGGCATACCCGGTACGGGCGGCAGGGCATTGGTGATTGTAACGCTGGTCACCGCTCGCGGTGCGTGAGGCGCAAGCCCATGAGGTACAGGCTCCGTTAATGGATTGTTGCTTGGGTTCGACTTAGCCATTGCTACATACTCCTTTGAGTAAGAGACGGTGTGCATTGATCGCCAGCCGCACGAGACGATTGGCCGTTTGATTAAACCCCCTTCTCCCACACTGCACAGCCTGTCAAACTTGACAGCTGCATACTTATAAAAAATATGCTTCCAATTAAAACGCATTAATTGCGCAGCGTTTAATAGCCAGCTGATGAAGAAAACCAGCACCATTAATGCTATTTAATCTAAACCCTCGGCAACCGGCTCATCCTTCATCCTGTGAAGGTCTCTTTCACCTCGCATAAAAAAAGGGGCTTTCGCCCCTGTTAATGAAACTCCATTATTTATAAATTGCCGTCATGCGGCCCCAGGCACGTTCCACCGCCAGGTATTTTCAAGTTGATATAGATGAGTTTTCTGGAAGACAACCCGGTGTCCCCCGTTCTCTTGAACAACCGGTACCGCACCACCGCCGAGCCAAATCCCGGTACCAATCCCGGTGCGGTAATCAAGTCGAAAGGCAGAATGCGGATTGTCGCCTTGCGGTTGTTGTAATCATCCGTGGTCAGTTCATGCTCAAAATATACGTCAGTGCCTCGGAACGGTTCACCACTGCCGTCATTCGTCGGGTAACTTGCCCAGTATAAATGCACGATGTCGCCAGGCTCGAAATGGAACGCATGCCAGGGTATGCCGATCCATACGCCCTCATGAGGTGCCGGGTTGGTCCCACACGCGATAAAATTCTCGGTGCTGTCATTTAATAATAACGGGCTCTGCAAACCGGTCAGCGTATCAAGACGCACCCGCACCGAAGCGGAAGGACTGCGCTGTCGGTTTATGCCATTGTCTGTCCAGTAATAGACCTCGGCCAAGGCAATGGATGATGCCACCGCCCACGAAACCCATAAGGTGATCAAATCCCCGGCCCTATCGCCCGGCTGTACGGAGTAGGTATCGACGATACGGTCATCGCTGTTCCAGCACAGCTCCAGGTGTTCGCCAACTTCAGGGTCTACAAATAAACGCACCTCCACGGGCACGGGCCCCGGGCTGTCAGCGGAGGTCAGTGTATTGTCGCCCGTCACGCCTTTTACAATCGCAAGGGCCAACTTGCGATTGATCGGATCAGGCCCGCTCGGGTCAGGGCCGGCGACCCTTAAATCGATTTCATAGAAGCTGTCCGGTGAATTCCTGGAGGCTGTGCCTCGCTGATACACGTAGCGCACACGCAATGGGTAGCGCGTCGAGAAGCCGCCTGCCGCAACAATAGACCACGGCACGCTCACGGGAATCGGCCACGTCTGCACTTCTCCAATCGGCTTGATTTCGAGGGCATGCGTATTCCAGAAGGGATGAATTTCGTCCCCCGGCTCTGCCTCGCCTATGCGCGTGATGGCGACCGCCAACCCCTGCCTGACATCGTCCAGAGTGACTAACCCGTCCAGTTCAGCCGACTCGATAAAGGGGCGTGGCAAATCCGGCAGAACAACCGGGGAGGCGTTGAGCTTGGTCTCGTCGGAAAACTGCCCGACGTTCCCAGCCCGGTCTTCAAGCCGGCAGGAAGCGAACCTTTCACCTCGGCCACTGGCACGCACGTGCGCCTCAGGAATGAGGTAACGGATGGGCGCGCCCTGGTAGTGTTCTCTGGTAATCAAAAGCGTGCCTGCCAAGCCCTGATTCGGCAGAGCTGCGTAGAAGAAGTGGCATATATCCCCGATGCGCATATCGAACCAACGCACCAGCTCGACAGGTAAACCACCGTGCCTGACCAGATAGTCATCGGTAAGCTCATCGCGAGCCTCGTCATCAATCTGCAACTGCGGGCCAGGGTTGCCACCATTGGGCGGCGTTTTATCGACATTGACCAAGGTCGGAAACGAGTCGGTCGTGCCGATCAAAGACGCGCTGACCCTGTATGTCAGGCGACTGATACCGCCGCTGGACAGAATCGACATGGGTAGACGCTGCACCAACGGAAATACCGTGTCAGGGTCGTATGGGCCGTGAATATAAAAGGTGTGCACCGTATCATCGTCCCAACGATATTCCACCGTTGTCACCATTTCCCGCTCATGGAGATTGAATGGCCAGACCTTTGCGATCGTGACCTCCAGGTCCTGATCATGGAGCTGGACCGGTAACGTCCTGGCCGCTTCGTCCCATTCCAAAGGCAATGTCTGGGAAGGGTTGGGAGCGTCCAGTTCCAGTATCGTCGGGTCATCTACCCCTGGAGATCGCGGCCGCAGAGCGCGCTGGTGTCGTGCGGGTGAGTTCGAATCAGACATATCCACTCCTCCTTGAACAATCAATCGGTAATCGACCGAGACGGTCGGCACGCTCAGGTCTGGCTACTTATTGAATGCGCAAAAAAGTGCGGCGGATACTGTCAGATATAACAGGTGCCCGGCGTGACCGATGCACGGACACACCAGGGGGAAGGTCAAGCAAAGGGCGATGTGCCACCGCCCGATCATCTTCAGATGGGCGGCAACATCCAGTTGATCGGCGTCTCGCCATTCTGCTCAAGGAATTTGTTGGTGCGACTGAAATGCCCGCACCCGAGGAACCCGCGATACGCCGACAACGGCGACGGGTGCACCGAGGTCAGCATCAGGTGCTTGGTGGCATCGATCAGCTTCTGCTTGCTCTGGGCATGGGCGCCCCACAACAGAAACACCAAATGCGGCTGCTGCTCGCTGACCACCTCGATAACCCGATCGGTAAAAAACTGCCAGCCCTTGCCGGCATGGGCGTTGGCATTGGCGCGCTCCACGGTCAGGGTGGTGTTGAGCATCAGCACGCCCTGGTCGGCCCAGCTTTGCAGGTAGCCGTGGTTGGGGATATCGATATTCAGGTCACGCTTGAGTTCTTTATAGATATTGACCAGCGAGGGCGGCGCCGGCACGCCCGGTTGTACCGAAAAACACAGGCCGTGAGCCTGGCCGGGGCCGTGGTAGGGGTCCTGGCCGAGGATCACCACCTTGACCTTGTCCAGCGGCGTGGAATTGAGTGCATTGAAGATCAGTGGGCCCGGCGGATAAATCTCTTTGCCTGCGGCGTGTTCCTGGCGCAGAAACTCGCGCAGGTCGCCCATGTAGGGCTTGTCGAACTCCTCGCGCAGCGCGTGTTTCCAGCTGGGTTCGAGTTTGATGCGGTCGCCGTCGGTCATGATGAGGTCATCGAGTGAAAAACAATGGGCGAACCCTAGGAAAGCCGACCCCGCTTGTCAATTGGTCTGATACACCACCTCCAGTTTCCCACGGAGCGATCATACTGATCCTTCACCTTCTGGATTGAGGTCACGATGAACCTGCACTTCGAAGAACTCACCGGCAACCACGGTGCCCGCATCGGCATCGCCAGCCTGGATGCGCAACAATCGCTCAACGCCCTCTCCCTGCCGATGATCCTGGCCTTGGGCGAACGCCTGGATGCCTGGGCCAAGGACCCGAATATCGTCTGCGTATTGCTGCGCGGCAACGGCCCCAAGGCCTTTTGCGCAGGTGGCGAAGTGCGCAGCCTGGCGATGGCCTGCCGTGAACAACCTGGCGTTGTGCCCACCTTGGCCGCGCAATTTTTTGCCGCCGAGTACCGCCTCGACTATCGCCTGCATACCTACCCGAAACCGCTGATCTGCTGGGGTCACGGTTATGTGCTGGGCGGCGGGATGGGCCTGTTGCAGAGTGCGTCCGTGCGTATCGTGACGCCCAGCAGCCGTTTGGCCATGCCGGAAATCAGCATCGGCTTGTACCCGGACGTAGGCGCCAGCTGGTTTCTGTCGCGCCTGCCCGGAACGCTCGGCGTGTTCCTGGGCCTTACCGGTGCCCATATCAATGGCCGGGATGCCCTGGACCTGGGCCTGGCCGACCGTTTTCTGCGCGATGACCAGCAAGACGAATTGCTTGACGGCCTGCTCCAATTGAACTGGCAAGAACAGACCGCGATGCAGCTCAACAGCTTGCTCAAGGCCTTGGCCCAGGACGCCGTCCACCAGCTACCCGAGGCGCAATGGATGCCGCGCCGGGGGCAGATCGACGAATGGCTGGATGTGGGTGACGTGGCCAGTGCGTGGCGCGCGTTGAGCCTGCTCAAGGATCACGCCGACCCACTCCTGGCCCGCGCCGGCAAGACCCTCAGTGAGGGCTGCCCGCTGACGGCGCACCTGGTGTGGGAGCAGATCCGACGCGCCCGTCATTTGTCGTTGGCCCAGGTGTTCCAGATGGAATACACGCTGAGCCTCAATTGTTGCCGCCACCCGGAATTTGCCGAAGGTGTACGCGCAAGGCTGATCGATAAGGATCAGGCGCCCCGCTGGCATTGGCCGGATATCAATACCATTCCCGAGGCGGTGGTGCAGGCGCACTTCAACAAGGCATGGGAAGGTAGGAATCCTCTGGCAGACCTGTCTGATTATTGACAGCTTATCGCCGATTCTCCTTAACGTTAAAAGCACAGTTACCCGGTTGATTTTCCTTGCACAGATAAACCAGTTGGTCGAACGAGGCGTTATCGCGCTCCCAATGCAAGCTGTCCACCAACGACATGCCGCTGACCACGCCTGACAGGCACGGGCGCAATACGACAAGCTCGTCGCGCTGATTGGTGTACACACACTTTTCCACCAGCCCGTTCCTTCGATCATCACCCTTTTCCGGCGCAAACACCGCGCCTGAAAAGGCGTGTATGAACTCGCCGGGTTCAACCTTCGGACCTTGCCACAGCATGCCGCCGGCCTGGTACAGGAAATAACCTGTGCCCGTCTGGATCTCCGACTTGTCTGGACAGAACTGGCTGCCTTGCACCTGGCCAGCCATACAGACAACCAGTAAAAGCATGTACATCAAGTGTTTGAGCATGGATGCCCCCTTCGATAACCACACTGCTTCTCCCGCAGTGAAATATATCTCCGGCCTCAAAGCTAGCTGTTAATTCTGACAGTACCGACAAACGGCGGGCAAAAAAAAACGGCGCATCATGCGCCGCTTTTTTCAAAACCTTTTTGTCAGCGGTGACCTCCGCGTCCACCGCCATGATCGCCACCACGCCCGTGCCCGCCGTTGCCCCACCGATTGTCTCCCCATCCCTGGTTTGGATACGGCCGATAGGCAGACCTTGGATAGTAACGTGGCGCGGGTTGGTAATAACGCGGCGCCGAGTAATAGCGGGGAGCCGAGTAATAGCGGGGAGCCGAATAGTAGCGTGGCGCGGGTGTGTAATAGCTGGGCCCGTAGTAACGAGGACCGCCGTAATAGTAGGCGGGTGCCGGTGCGGTGTAGACCTCGGAGCGATAGTAAGTGGTACCTCCATCGTAATAGGGCACGCACGCTGACAGGGTCAGGCCGAGTAATGCAGTGAGCAGCAGTCGTCGATACATGGCGGCCTCCTGGACCGCGGAAGAGCACCTCCAGCGACGCTGGGGGGCGTGATCCGATTTATCATCGAATAACGAAATATCTGACAGTTAAATACGATTTTAGTGCGGTTCGTTCCCGCCTGTTTCCTGAAGGATGAGGCACAGATTCGCGGCACCACAACCAGCAATGGCCGACTAGGGTTCCGGCTCGTCAACAGCGAGTGACTGGTCCGAGAGTGGGCGACCTCCAGTCGAGGTTACACGGCGGGATAAAAGCCCGGGAGATCAGCCACCGTTCGCGGTGCCGCGTTGCGCCTGCTCGCCCTTGACTCAGCGGAACCGCCCATGAACTCGACCTGTTTGAACGCTCTGCTCGCCGCGCTATTGACTGCCATGATGAGCATCCAAGCCCATGCCGCCGTAAAAAACCACTTCAGCGTCTGCTGGACCATCTACGCCGGTTGGATCCCCTGGGAGTACGCCGGCAGCCAGGGCATTCTCGACAAATGGGCAAGGAAGTACGGCATCACCATCGACATGGTGCAGCTCAACGACTATGTGGAATCCATCAATCAGTACACCGCAGGTCAGTTTGACGGCTGCACCATGACTAACATGGACGCGCTGACCATCCCCGCTGCCGGCGGCGTAGACAGCACAGCGTTGGTGGTCAGCGACTTTTCAAACGGCAACGATGGCGTGGTGATCAAGGGCGCCGGCAAGACCCTGGCCGACCTCAAGGGCATGAAAGTCAACCTGGTGGAACTCTCGGCGTCCCACTATCTGCTGGCTCGCGCCTTGCAAGCGGCCGGTCTGACAGAGAAAGACCTGAGCGTCGTCAACACCTCTGACGCCGACATTGCCGCAGCCTTCGACACCGATCAGGTGCAGGCCGTCGTCACCTGGAATCCGATGCTGTCGCAAATCAAGGCCAGGCCCGGAGTAACCGAAGTGTTCGACACAAGCAAGGTGCCCGGTGAGTTCATGGACATGATGGTGGTCAACACTCAGGTCCTGCAGGACAACCCTGGCTTGGGCAAAGCCCTCACCGGCGCCTGGTTCGAGGTGGTCGCGCTGATGAACGCCAAAAGCGCCGCCAGTGCTCAAGCGCTTGAACATATGGCCAAGACGTCCGGCACCGATCTAACAGGCTATCAAGCGCAACTGGACACCACCAAGCTGTTCGCCACGCCACAGGACGCCCTGGCCTTCGTCACCAGCGCGCAATTGCCGGCAACCATGCACAAGGTCGCTGAATTCTCCTTTACACACGGTCTGCTGGGCGAGGGCGCCCGGGACAGCGGCGCCGTAGGCATGAGCTTCGCCAATGGAACGACCAGCGGCAACACTGCCAACCTCAAGCTGCGTTTCGATCCCACTTACGTACAAATGGCTGCTGACGGCACGCTGTAGGAGAACTGGCCATGCGTTTGATAAACCGTCGCCCGAATCGCTCCAGCCGTGTGCTGTTGATGCTGCTGCCGTTCGCTCTGTTGCTGTTCGCCTACTTCGCAGGCTCGGCGGAGCGCCTCGCGGACAATCCCAACGACAAACTGCTGCCCAGCGCCGGGCAAATGGCTGAGGCCGTCGCACGCTTGGCGTTCAGCGAGGATAGTCGCACCGGTAAATACATATTGTGGCAAGACAGCGCATCGAGCCTGCGCCGCTTGGGTATTGCCTTGGGTATCAGCGCGTTGGTAAGTCTTTGCCTGGGGATGTTTTGCGGCACATTGCCGCTGGTCAGTGCCTCGTTGTCGCCGCTGCTGACCGTGCTGTCGATGGTGCCGCCCCTGGCGATCCTGCCGATCCTGTTTATCGTATTCGGCCTGGGGGAACTGTCGAAGGTCGTGCTGATCATTATCGGCATTACGCCAGCCCTGGCCCGCGACCTGGAGCAGCGTGCGCGCGAGATCCCGGTCGAGCTTCTGGTCAAGGCGCAAGCCCTGGGCGCGTCCACATGGACACTGATGTTACGCGTGGTGTTGCCGCAGTTGCTGCCTCGCCTGCTGATTTCACTGCGCTTGATATTGGGCTCGGCCTGGTTGTTCCTGATTGCCGCCGAAGCCATAGCCTCCACCGACGGCCTGGGGTACCGAATCTTCCTGGTACGTCGCTACCTGGCGATGGACGTGATTGTGCCCTACGTCGCATGGGTCACCCTGTTGGCCTGGTTGATGGACTGGTGCTTGCTGGCCCTGGCCCGACGCGCTTTTCCCTGGTACGAAGGAGCGCGGGCATGAGTTTTATCAGCGTCAACAATGTATGGCAGCGCTACGGCACCCAAGTCGTACTTGAAAACTTCAACCTGCACGTGGCCGAAGGCGAATTCTGCGCACTGGTCGGTCCGTCCGGATGCGGTAAATCCACATTCCTGCGCCTTTTGTTGGGACAGGAAACCGCCTGCAAGGGCCAGATCCTGTTGGCAGGCCAGCCCCTGGCCGCCGAGCCGGATGCCAGCCGCGGCGTGGTCTTCCAGCGCTACTCAGTGTTCCCGCACTTGACCGTGCTGGATAACGTCGCCCTGGGCCTGGAGCTGCCGCGCTCGCGCGTGCTCGGGAGGTTGTTTGGCAAAGCCAGGCAGAAGGCGCGCGAACAGGCCGCCGAACTGCTGCACAAAGTCGGCCTCGACCACGCCCTGCGCAAATATCCGGCGCAGCTCTCCGGCGGCATGCAACAACGCCTGGCCATCGCCCAGGCGCTGATCATGAAGCCGCGTGTGTTGCTGTTGGACGAACCCTTCGGCGCCCTCGACCCTGGCATTCGCAAAGACATGCACTCGCTGCTGCTGGAGCTGTGGTACGAGACCCGACTGACCGTATTCATGGTCACCCACGATTTGAACGAAGGCTTCAGCCTTGGTACGCGCTTACTGGTATTCGACAAGGTGCACGTCGATCCACTGCGTCCTGGCGCCCATGGTGCCCGTATTACCTTCGATATCCCTTTGAACAGCGAGCGCCGCAAGGCATTCATCGCGCAACCAGGAGTGATGTGCACATGAACGATTCCATCCAACCGTTGCGGCCATTTGCCGAAGAACTGCTGCCCGGCGGCGGCCACCGATCCTTTGTGCTCAAGCGCGGCCAATTGCTGCGCCTCACTGACCTGCACGGCAGTGCCAACGTCAGCCTGACGTTGCTCAACGCCAATGAAAAAACCGAACGCCTGAACCTGCCTGACAGCCTCAAATGCCAGCACACTGCCAAGCTCACCGCAGGCCATTGTCTGTACTCGGACATGGGCCGTGTGCTTGCCGCGATCACCGCAGACACCTGCGGCTGGAGCGACAGCATCGGCGGCGTGCTGTGCGCATCGGAGGTCGCCGAGAAATACGGACAGGGCCGTTATCAGGAACTGCGTAATGGCTTCTACCGCAACGGCACCGACAACCTGCTGGTCGAGCTGGGCAAGTGGGGACTGGGGCTGTCCGATCTGTTGATGACCCTCAACCTCTTCAGCAGAGTCAACGTGGACGAAGACGGCGGTTTGCACTTTGTGCCGGACAATTCAAAAGCTGGCGACTACATCGAACTCTACGCACCGATGGATACGCTGGTGGTGCTGACCGCGCTGCAACATCCGATGGATCCCAACCCCGCTTACGCCCCGCGACCGCTGAAGCTGAGCTGGATGAACGCCGCCCCCAGCGTCGCCGAGCACTGCCGCACTTCGCGCCCGGAAAACGAGCGCGGTTTCATCAACACCGAGCGCCTGTTCGCTTGAGGAACTGCCATGTCTGATGCACTGAAACAAGCGGATGCAGCCGTGTACCGCGCCACTATCCCCGCCGGCGAGCCGTGGCTGATGCAGATCAAGGCCGGCCAGACCCTGCGCATCCTCGACCTGGAGGGCAACCAGGCTGTCGACACGCTGTTCTACAACGCACAAAACCCCAGGGAACGCTACGACGTGCAACGCACCCTGCGGCGCCAGAACCGCGTTTACCTCAGCGTCGGCAGCGTGCTGTATTCCAACCTTGGACAGCCGATGCTGACCCTTGTGCACGACACCTGCGGACGCCACGACACACTGGGCGGCGCATGCGCCCAAGAGAGCAATACCGTGCGCTACGCCCTGGACAAACGCTACATGCACAGTTGCCGAGACAACTACCTGCGCGCCTGCGTCAATGACGGTCGCCTGGGCAAACGCGACATCGGTGCGAACATCAACTTCTTCATGAACGTGCCGGTGACGACCGACGGCGGGCTGACCTTCGAAGACGGTATTTCCGCACCCGGCAAATATGTCGACCTGCGCGCGGAAATGGACGTGATCGTGCTGATCTCCAATTGCCCACAGCTTAACAATCCCTGCAACGCCTACCGGCCAACCCCTGCGCAGGTGCTGGTATGGGATTGAAACTCAAGCGCCTGCGCACATGGTTGTTTGCCCTGTGCCAAGCTCGCAGCAGGCAGTGCCTCAAATAACGACCTCGCGCCGTGGACGACCTCGGCGCACCTAATTATGCGGGACGACCCGCAGCCCAGGACAAGGCTGATCAGCTGTCAGCCTGTGGGGTATTGTCATGTTCAAAAAACTGTTGATCGCCAATCGTGGCGCCATTGCCTGCCGTATTCTGCGCACCTTGCGTGAATTGCAGGTCAAGGGTATCGCCGTCTATGCCGAAGCCGATGCGGCGAGCTTGCATATCCAGCAAGCCGACGAGGCCTACAGCCTCGGTGAAGGGACCGCGGCCACCACCTACCTGGCGGCGGAAAAACTGCTCGCTACCGCCAAGGCCTGTGGCGCCGGCGCGATTCATCCCGGCTACGGCTTTCTGTCGGAAAACGCCGCGTTTGCACAGGCCTGTGAAGATGCAGGCATGGTCTTTATCGGCCCAACGCCTGAACAACTGCGACTATTTGGCCTGAAGCACACCGCTCGTGCGCTGGCCAGGCAACAGCGGATTCCATTGCTCGAAGGCAGTGAACTGCTCGACAGTCTCTACGACGCACTGTTGGCCGCCGACAGCGTGGGATACCCGGTCATGCTCAAAAGTACCGCCGGTGGCGGCGGCATTGGCATGCGGATCTGCCGCAACCCGCAGGAGCTGGGCGACGGCTTCGAAATCGTCAAACGCCTGGGCCAAAACAATTTCGGCGACACCGGTGTGTTTATCGAGAAATACATCCAGCACGCGCGTCACCTGGAAGTACAGATATTTGGCGACGGGACAGGCCAAGTGATCGCTCTGGGCGTACGTGACTGCTCGGTGCAAAGACGTCACCAGAAAGTCCTTGAAGAAACCCCTGCACCCAACCTGCCCACGGGCATGAACGAGGCCCTGTGCTCGGCGGCCATCACCCTGGGCAAAGCCGTGAATTACCGCAGCGCCGGCACCGTGGAGTTCATCTTCGACAGTGAGGATGGACGCTTCTACTTCCTGGAAGTGAACACACGCTTGCAGGTAGAGCATGGCGTGACCGAACAAGTGTGGGGCGTCGACCTGGTACGTTGGATGGTGTTGCTGGCAGCAGGTGACATGCCGCCGTTGAGCGAATTGGCACTCAGCCCCAGCGGCCATGCGATTCAGGCACGTGTGTATGCAGAAGACCCTGGGCGCAATTTCCAGCCGAGCCCGGGGCTGTTGACCTGCGTGGAGTTTCCGGCCGCCGAAGGCCTGCGTATCGACACCTGGGTACAAGCCGGCTGCGAAATCCCGCCCTACTTCGACCCCCTGATCGCCAAGCTTATTACCTGGGCACCTACCCGCGAACAGGCGCGCCTGGCGTTGCACCAGGCGTTAAGCGACAGCCGGCTCTACGGTGTGGAAACCAACCGCGATTACCTGCGCCAGATTTTACTCACGGCGCCCTTCGCCAGTGGCCGGCCGTGGACCCGTTGCCTCGACAGCCTGATCTACACCGCCCATACGTTCGAGGTCATCAGCCCCGGCACGCAAACCAGCGTGCAGGACTACCCCGGCCGCCTGGGTTACTGGGCCGTAGGGGTGCCGCCATCGGGGCCCATGGACAGCCGCGCGTTACGCTTGGGCAATCGTCTGCTGGGCAACAGCGAGGGCGCCGCCGCGCTGGAAATCACCATGAGCGGCCCGCTGCTGCGCTTCAATTGCGCGACGGTGGTGGCGGTGACAGGCGCAGACATTGCGCTGCTGCTCAACGAGCAGACAGTGCCGATGAATACCGCGCTATTGATCGAGGCAGGCTCGGTCCTGAGCCTGGGTACGATCACCGGTGCAGGTGCGCGCAGTTACCTGTGTCTGCGCGGTGGGTTGCAGGTACCGGATTATCTGGGCAGCAAAAGCACCTTCACCCTCGGTCTGTTTGGCGGTCATGGCGGGCGGGCGCTGCGTGCCGGTGACGTGTTGCATGTACGGCCGCTGGAGGATCGCAGTGCGGGGCAGACACAGAGTGCCGAGCCGCTGCCCGCTGTGCGCACGCTGCGTGTGATCTACGGCCCACACGGCGCGCCGGAATACTTCACGCAGCAATACATCGACATGTTCTTCGCCGCACAATGGGAAGTGCATTTCAATTCCAGTCGTACCGGTGTGCGATTGATCGGGCCCAAGCCTGTATGGGCGCGAACGGACGGCGGTGAAGCGGGCCTGCACCCCTCCAATATCCACGACAATCCCTATGCCGTCGGCACCGTGGATTTTACCGGAGACATGCCAGTGATCCTTGGCCCGGATGGGCCAAGCCTCGGTGGGTTTGTATGCCCGGTGACGGTGATCGAGGCGGACCTGTGGCAACTGGGACAGCTCAAGGCGGGAGACAAGCTCAGGTTCGAGGCGGTCGACCTCGAGACTGCTCGCGCTCTCGCCTTGAAGTGGGACCGCTGTGAGGGCTGGCCTGCCCTCGTTGAAGCGCGCGAGTGCAGCCGCAACACGGTCCCAGTGAGAATGGCATCACCTGTGGTGCTGGACATCGGCGAAGCTGACGTGCGCCTCGTCGTCCGTCTGGCCGGCGACACTCACCTGCTTCTGGAAATCGGCGCTCCCGAACTTGACCTGGTGCTACGTTTTCGCGCCCACGCCTTGATGCAAGCCTTTGAAGCTCGAGCATTGCAGGGTGTCATTGACCTGACCCCAGGCATCCGCTCCGTGCAAATCCACTATCAACCGGAACAATTGCCGTTGGCCGATCTGCTACCGCTGATCATCGCGGATTGGGCCTGCGTGTGCGCCAGGCAAAACCTGCAAGTTCCCTCTCGCATCGTCCACCTGCCGTTATCCTGGGACGACCCGGCTTGCCAGCTGGCCATCGACAAATACATGACCACGGTGCGCCAGGACGCGCCGTGGTGCCCGAGCAATCTCGAGTTCATTCGCCGCATCAACGATCTGGTCAGCCTGGATGAAGTTCGCCACACCGTGTTTAACGCCAGCTACCTGGTAATGGGCCTGGGCGACGTCTATCTCGGCGCGCCGGTCGCGACCCCCCTGGACCCCAGGCATAGGCTGGTGACCACCAAATACAACCCGGCGCGCACCTGGACTGCTGAAAACTCGGTGGGCATCGGCGGCGCTTACTTGTGTGTCTATGGCATGGAAGGTCCGGGCGGCTATCAGTTTGTGGGGCGAACCCTGCAGATGTGGAATCGCTATCGCGACGTCGCGGCATTCAGGGGCAAGCCGTGGTTACTGCGTTTTTTCGACCAGATCCGTTTTTATCCGGTGAGCGCCGAAGAACTGCTGCAGATACGCCGCGACTTCCCGCTCGGGCGCTTTGAACCGACCATTGAAGACAGCCAGTTGGACCTGATCACGTATCAGCAATTTCTGGCGCAGGAAGCCGCGGCAATCGATGTCTTTCGCCAACGGCAAAAAAGGGCTTTCGATGCCGAACGCGAGCGCTGGCTTGCCGGCGGCCTGGCGCATTTGGAGAGCGAGGCCCTGGCAGCGCCATTGGCGCAAGACAAACCGTTACACGCCAATCAGTACAGCGTCGACAGCCACATTGCGGGCGGGCTCTGGCAAGTCCGGGTATCGGCCGGAGAGCACGTTGCAGCCGGCGATGTGCTGGTAGTGCTGGAATCCATGAAGATGGAGATCCCGGTGTTGGCACCGTTTGCCGGTGTGGTACGTGACGTTGCCGTGCAGCCGGGCAGTGGCATCAGCGCCGGCCAAAGGTTAGTGGTGCTGGAGCGGGATTGAGCGACGCTGTATTGTGCGGGGACTTTCAAGGCCCGGCATGACCGTCCAATGAACACCCCAACCCTTTGCCCCGCCTGCGGTGCCCGTAACGACTGCAGCCTGGCCGACCCGCGCACGGCCGGCCAGGCCTGCTGGTGCTACAGCGTCACCATCGACCCGGCGGTGCTCCAGGCGCTGCCCGACGAACTGCGCGACAAGGCCTGCCTGTGCCCGCGTTGCGCCCAGGTAGACCAACAGTTGCGTCACCGCGATGCGCCTTGATCGCTTCCTCAGTAACCTGCCACGGTTCAATCGCAAGCACGTGCGGCGGCTGTTGGCCGAACGCCGGGTAACGGTGGACGGTGCAACGGTATGCGACCCGCTTCATGAGGTGCGCACGTTCAGCAGCGTGCGCGTGGACGGTGAAGTGCTGCAGCCGGGCAAACCTGCCCGTTATTTCATGCTGCACAAGCCGCAAGGGTGCGTCAGCGCTACGTCCGATGCGCAACACCGTACCGTGCTCGATCTGCTCGATGAACCGCACAAGGACGCACTGCATATCGCCGGGCGCCTGGACTACAACACCACCGGGCTGATGGTGATCACCAATGACGGCCAGTGGTCGCGACGCCTGACGCAACCGGCAACCAAGTTGCCCAAGGTGTATCGGGTGGAAACCGAGCAGGACATCGGCCCTGACTATGCGGCGGTCTTCAGGGCGGGCCTGTACTTCGCCTTCGAAGACCTCATCACCCAACCCGCCGAGCTGGAGTTACTGGGACCGAGGACGGCGCGCTTGAGCATCATCGAAGGCCGCTATCACCAGGTGAAACGCATGTTCGGCCATTTTGATAACAAAGTGACAGCCCTGCATCGCGAGCGCATGGGCCCGCTGCACCTGGATGCAGCGCTTGCGCCGGGCGAGTATCGGGCGCTGACTGACGAGGAAATCCGTCTCGTCTGACGACCGCTCAGCCGCTGATGGCAAAAAACCAGCTGCGCCGCTGGCGACATCCCCAGGCTGTGCTTGAATCAAGATCACCCGTCGGATGATGACTGGCGGGTCACCTATAACCTCCAAGAAACACCTTGCCGCGCCCGCGCTTGATTACGGGCCGTCCCGGCAAACATCCCGCCCTGACAACCGCTGTCGGCCAGCCGCAATCGGACCGACATGGGCGCTCGGCTTCCAGGCGTATGCCTACCTGTCATAAAGCTCGTGCAAAGTCATTTGCGCGCCCTACCCGCTTGCCAGGAGTCTTACGACATGAGGCCAGAAATCGCTGTGTTGGATATACAGGGTCAATACCGGGTTTACACGGAGTTCTATCGCGCCGATGCCGCTGACAAGACCATCATCCTGGTCAATGGCTCGATGGCCACCACGGCCTCTTTCGCCCAGACCGTGAAAAGCCTGTACCCGCAATTCAATGTGGTGTTGTACGACCAGCCTTATGCCGGCCGTTCCAAAATACACAACCGCCACGAGCGGATGCTGACCAAGGAAGTCGAAGGCCAGATCCTGCTGGAACTCATCGACCGCTTTGCCGCCGAACACGTGCTCTCCTTCTCCTGGGGCGGCGCCGCCACGCTGTTCGCCCTCGCTCAACGCCCGCAACGCGTCGAAAAGGCCGTGATCAGCTCGTTCTCCCCGGTGATCAACGCACCGATGCGTGATTATCTGGAGCGCGGCGTCGACTACCTCGGCAATCTGGAGCGCGACCGCGTCGGCCACCTGGTCAACAGCACCCTCGGCAAGCACCTGCCGTCGCTGTTCAAGCGCTTCAACCACAAGCACGTGAGCAGCCTGGCCGAGCATGAGTACGGGCAGATGCATTTCCACATCAGCCAAGTGCTTTACAGCGACCGGTTGTGCTACCTCAAGGCAGCCAGGCAGATCGACATTCCGGTGCTGTTCGTGAACGGCGAATGGGACGAGTACACCAGCGCAGGCGATGCCAGGCTGTTCGGCCAGCATGTGAAAAACAGCAGCTTCAGCACGGTTCAGGCGACGGGGCATTTCCTGGATATGGAGCATAAAGCGGCGTGCCGGGACAGCCGGGAGGCGGTGGTGGGCTTTTTGAAAGGGCAGCGGCCGGTGAGTCGGTTACGCTGTCAGCCAGGTCAGACGCAACATGCCTTTGCGGTCTGAAATGCGACCCACTGTAGGAGCGCGCTCCTGCAGTGGCACCGCCTATCGGCAAGCGGTGCGAGCGCAACGTGCGATTTTTTCGAAGAAAAACTTCAAATCCGGGTGAACATCTGGTACAAAGTCAGCCGCTTTGAGCGGGTATAGTTTAGTGGCAAAACGAAAGCTTCCCAAGCTTTAGTTGAGGGTTCGATTCCCTCTACCCGCTCCACTTCTCTTCTAACTCACTGATTTCCTAGAAATCTAGTGGGTAGAAAGCGAGATAGTCACGTAGTCCTCCTACAAAGGGCTCCTACAACGTGACGCAGCGCAACAACCTCTACCGCCGTTCGAGCGGAATCTACGTCCTTCGCATCACCGTCCCGGCTCGCTATCGCGTTCAATTGGGTCAAAGAGAAATTCACACGTCTACTCGAACCACTGATCTCAGCTCAGCAAAAGCTGTAGCATCGCACCTAATTGCGCGGTGGCATTCATGCATAAGTGAGCTGAAAAAAGTGAATGAGACGAAAGTGATTGAGGGAAGCCCTCTGCTAGCAGGACCCGGACTAATCAGCATCCAAGATTTTTGCGATACCTTTGAGGTTGAGCCCGCGCTGGTGCTTGGAGAGATCCTCAACCACAAAATTCTCATCGTGTGCAGGCTGAATGCCCATCCAATATATTGGGTTGACGATTACACAATAGTGGACCGGCAAGAAGATACCGGCGGCTTTGTCTTGGACAGTGCATTTGAGTTGGGCATACAGCAAACCTTCACTGGACACCTCAGACCTTTCCATCGCAGCCATACGATTGCAAATATAATTGAATGTGGTTACTCCGACGAAACTGCGTTTCGCTTCAAGCTAAATACTCGGACAGCAGCCTTCTGTGACCTACCCGGTATACGGTTTACTACCAGCTCGGTTTTTATCACAAAGATTCAGGCCGAAAGAATCAGGGCTCCTTGGATAAAAGTCTTAGCGGACAAAGCGGCGTCACTAGCCTCCACCTCAGCCCCAACGGCAGTCATTTCCGCCACCTCGGCTCCACCATCACTACCTTATGAA
Organism: Pseudomonas fluorescens; assembly: GCF_002837185.1. Lineage (GTDB taxonomy): Bacteria > Pseudomonadota > Gammaproteobacteria > Pseudomonadales > Pseudomonadaceae > Aquipseudomonas > Aquipseudomonas fluorescens_AM. The sequence continues at coordinate 186,888 of NZ_KZ477989.1, forward strand.
TGCTGTAGATCGGATCGTGCCAAAGAACTCGCTTCGTCTTTAATGGATCAGTTCCTGTCGAGGAAACAAATCAAGTGGAAGCCCGATCAGCAGAAGAGAATGGCTACCCAATGTGGTGCATTTGTAGACCTCATGAACGATCCTCCATTGGGAGCTCTAAACCGACAACTGATTTGGGACTACGAGGCAAAACTTCGGAAAATGCCTGAAAATAGGTATAGCGCAGCTCGTCGCCATAAAACACAAGACGCAAATAAACTACTCGCTATGGCCGAAGAACATGGAGAGAGTCGCCTTTCATCTGCGAGTGTTGAGCGCTACATGGACTCACTGTCCAGTATGTTCTCATGGGCGGTTGACAATATGATTCTCACTTTGAATCCGGCAAAAAGAGCGATTGAAAAATCGAAAAAAACCACCCGAAACCAAGATGACCGCTTCTTATTTGAAAAACCATATCTGGACAAGATTTTTTTCCGCTTCTTGGTTTTCAACAGGAACAGGCGAAAGAAACAAACACGGAAGATTATATCAGTTCCGCCCTCATTTCTACTGGCTTCCCCTTCTCGGACTTTACACCGGAGGCAGAATAAATGAGCTCTGCCAACTGTATATCGGCGACATAAAACAATCAGAGTCCGGCATATATTACCTGGACTTTAATCTCGACACCCCTGACAAAACAGACATCGACGGACAGGATAGTATAAAAAGCAACAAAACAGATAAAACATTAAAAACTGTAAACTCTAAAAGAATCACCCCTCTACACTCTCACCTGATCAAGCTGGGATTTCCAGCTTATATAAAATCGCTATCTGATGCCGGCCATAAGCGCCTGTTTCCAGAACTCAAGCGGGACGCAATTAAAGGTTATGGCAAACCAGCAGGCAGCTGGTTTAATGAACGCTTTCTTGGAAAACAATTACATATACCGCTTGATGGAAAACGCACCTTCCACTCTTTCAGGCACAATTTTATCACTGCATTAAATGAGCAAGGGGTGCCATCCGACATCATTGCTCAATTGGCAGGCCATAGCAGAGGTGCAACAGAAACCACTGGCCGATATAGGAAGGATGCCGAGGCAGAACGACTACTGACTTACATAGAGTTATTAAATTATGAACTACCACTTATAAAACCGCTCATCATTTCGGACGGACTGGATGCGATAAGCGATGCTCTAAGGCGAAAGACTCAACCTCTCTGATCGAAAAAATAATTGTGCGAGACAAATGTCTAAATATACTAGAGAGGAGACAAAAATTACTCATCTCCTCCCTAGTCCGCACTCAAACGAGAATATAATTACTCAGAAACAAAAAGCCTCAAGGAAACCTCGTTTGTTGACAGTGTATTTAGCCATGAGTCTATAAGCTGAAAAGCTTGTAGTGTCTCTGCGGCACACTGCTGCCCAAGACGGATCTGGTGGTAAAAATCTTTTTTCGAAAAAGCGTTACCAACCACAATCCAAATCTCTTTCTCTACTGCAAAAGATTTACGACGATTGGATATAGTGTTCCATGCATGATCAATCAGCGCATCGTAATCGACACCACGTTTCAGCATATATTCTTCAGGAGACATCTTCTCTATCAGTCGAAGTCTTTTAACGTGATCCGGGTGAGCATTGTCAGTTCGCCAAGGAGACTTCAACATATTCCAGTTCGCAAAGAAAAGGTCTGCATTCGGCGAAGTTAATGCTTCTAGATTTTTAATTGCTTGTGTCCCAACCATCGCAAGAGCGCCCGCAGAGGAGTGAGGGGCTCCGACATCTGCGCACTTCACGTGGACGTATATCAACTTCGACGGAGTGCTTGCGATAAAGTCAGCCGGTTCAGTCCCTAAATCCGTGCACAATAGGAAGTCGAGATCCGCTACGTGGGAAAAGAAAGGACCGAGGTCTGCAATTTTTTTATCTGGGTTTGGAATGTCTTTAATCTTATCTATAATGGAAAATACGGAGTTTTGAGGGAAAAGATTTTCCGTAAGCGACGATGAGTCCCCTTTTTCTTTTAAACCCTTACATTGCAATTCTTTTATAGAGTGCAGAGATTTGCCAATATTTGATTCCGCGATATCCACACCTAGCTCTGTCGGAAGCCTCATCTTATAGTAGCTCCCAGAATAATAACTAATAGAGTCTTGATACAAAACCTTTACAATGCTATCGCTTAAAATTTCGTTAGCTGACTGGCCGTATTGATAGCTTTTATTTCCACCCCTAGCCTCCGCATTGGTTAGAGTTAAATCTTTTAATGTATTCAGCCGAGGGATCTTAGTTTTCAAACTATAGGAAAGTATTGCCGAAGTATAATTATCGCTGCTAGCTAGTAAAAAAACGTTATCATCCTGATTATACTGAACATAATAAATGTCATTATTGAATGTATATCTATGATGACCATCGGTAAAATCAAGGGGGGTTTCAAAGGTGCTTAAGTCAAGTAACAATACAGTAGGTGAACCACTTGGACTTTCATTAACAGGCTTTGCAAAGGAATTCAAAAGAGGGCTAGTATTCCTATCTGAATTCTCTATAACTTTATGAATATCATCGATCCAATGAGAAAGCTGAGCTAAATTCATGTTCCTTTTTTTCTGGTCTGACACCCGACCTGATCCGACGCCAAGATAGTAACTCGTCTCCGATGTCCCTTCAGGTGTTAAGTTATCCACAAGCAGCGTTGAAATTGCATAGGATGCGTTGGCTTGAGATGAGTTTACCGCTTCAAGGTTCTTACCCCTCCATGAAATCCCTTCGGGACGATGTTTTGCGTCACCTATTGCGAAACTTGTTGTGCTTTTGGTTTTTAAGCTCTTAGTTCTAGCAGCCAATGCCAAAATTTGATCCAGAGAAATGGTGGACCCAAGACCAAGCTCCGATTCAAACGCGTAGTTTATACCCCTACTATCATACACAACCAAAAGATCACCAGCTTCTCGCAAGATTATAACTTGCAAGGCGGGTTCAAAAAAAAGTGAGTCACTCAGAAATTTTGAATTATTGAAGCTAATACTGGTTATGACTGAAAAGCCGACCGAACGTTGAATCGTGACCAGTTCTCCGTTATTCACAAGCTTCCAATATAGAGAGTCTACGAGCACAGGGAGCGAAAAGTTAGCTTCCTTGTTGATAAAACACAGCGAAGCCAGTGGCAGCTTCAGACTATGCTCTGGATCAAACTCAGCAATATTGAATTTCTTCTTATACCCCGAATCAAAGTAGCTTATCTCCGGAAACGAATCGAGATACGACTTCAGAAGCGCAGAGGTATCAAGGGACTTAAGAAAAGATGTGACCGCGCCTGGACTGCTCAAATACTCATCAAACTTTATAAAATTATTCCACAACCGAGCATTTGAACCATTGCTTAGATCCAAAACGTGAGCTAGATCCTCCCCACTCTTCCGAACGATTCTCCCTACAGTTTGAACAAGCTCTCTACCACTACTTACAGGATATGTAATCACCAAAACTTTAGCGCTCGGTATATCAACACCCTCATCGAGCTTTCTTTGATGTATGATAACTTGATAATCTGAAGTTTTAAGTGCTTTCGGAACCACCGACTTGAAATTCTCTCGACCATCACCAGCAAACTGTTGATGTATAGCTATCGTTTTATAGCTCCGCGAGAAAATCTCTTCATACCTATTTATTTCATAATGATTCCTACATTTAATTATACACTTTGTGCCAGGCTGATTATCAATTAAAACTTTGACTCGCTCAACCAGATTTTCTTCAGGTAAACTCTCAAAACTCGGACTGCACAATACGTTGTGCTCTAGCGCCTGTTTGAACGTGTAAATAAAACTACAATCTGGCGACACATCAAACTTAAAAAGATCATTTCGATAAGGGGTTGCGGTGATAATTATCTTATGCGCATTAATTGATCTCGATATTTTACTCCATACTGGAGACGGCTCTGAATGCCCCTCATCGATAATTATTAAATCGATAGCCTCAGTAAAAGCTTTCAACGTAACCGCATCAGTAGACGAAAGCTTTTGGAAGGTCGTGACATATATCCCAGCGTCTGCAACTTTAGTTATCCCTGACCATACAGACTTTAAAGGAATACGTTCTAGAGGGATGCGCTCTTTAAAAAAATCGCCTGAGAGTTGTTTGAGTATTTGATCCTTAACAGCGGAGCGATGGCACAGAATTAATATATTTTTCTTTGAACTGAAATGTGCAACTGTTGCGATCACACCTGTTTTCCCGGCGCCAGTCGGAAGGCTGATCAGACAAGAATGTTGCGTCTTGGCGCCAGCAAGATAATTAAAAGCAGACTCAACACCTTTTTTCTGACCCGTGCGCAAACTTTTCCAAAGCTCGTCATTAACGAAATCTAAACCTAGTTGCATAGCACTTTCCTTAGTAATCAGACCTGCCAATAAACGACCGTTTTCTGGCATCCATAACAGCCTCGCCCAAGACCTGTCAGAAAATTAGCCTTGGCTTTCCTGGCATGGCGTCCTATTTTCGACACCGTTTTCTGACACCTCTAGGGACACGGGCAAATGGCTACTACTTTCGCTTATGGCAGAGTATCAACAGGACTGCAAGAGACCCTCAACCAACGTCTAGAGCTAGAGAACGCCGGATGGGTCATAGATTTCTGGTTCTCAGACACAGTGAGCGGGAAAACCCACGCAGCTCAGCGCCCGGCATTCCGAGAGCTGTTGAGTAAGATTCGGGATGGGGAAACACTCGTAGTGTCCAAGCTAGACCGGCTAGGGAGAGATGCGATTGATATTCTTCAGACCGTTCGAATGCTCGGCGAACGCAGCATCCGAGTCGTTGTGCAACAGCTAGGGTCCACCGACCTAACCTCTCCAGCAGGAAAGCTATTGCTATCAATGCTTGCGGCAGTTGCTGAAATGGAACGGGACTTACTAATCGAACGCACTCAGGCGGGACTGGTAAGAGCCAAGGCACAAGGAAAACAGCTTGGCAGGCCGCCCAAGCTCACGCAGAGACAGCGTTCCGAAATCACGAAAGCTCTCGACGAGGGCATGAGTATCAGCGCTCTATCGAAGTTATACGCGGTCTCAAGGGCGACCATCGCCGGGGTCAAGGCCGATCAGAAACATCCATAAGACCGCCGACTCGCAGGATGGAGTCATTGACCGTTGATATGTGTTCTGCAAAAGGACTCACGGGGCGGAATGAGGATTCATTAACTCCACGAAACCAAACCGCAGTCCAGCCAGCAGAGTCCGAGTATTGATTCGATTTCCTGATACGGCTTACGTAAACGCCAACCTTACAGCCAGCAGCGCCCGTATCCGGCCAAGGCTCATCTCGGCAAGTTACATCGGCATTCTGATTGACATGCAGGCGATACTTTTTGAAGACACCGGCGGCACCATTTTTGTAGCCCCGTGCAGGAATGATCTTTAGGGCCGAACTGTCGTGATTTCCCAAAGCATTTTCAACTTCACAGGCACGAATATCATCAATCAGAGACCTGAGCTTAGGGGATACATCGCTGTAGCACTCAGAGCCTTCGTCGGCCGTTGCGATACCTTCATCCGAAAGCAGCGATTCAGGTGCAGAATCTTCTTTCGCCTTTAGGGCACTGATTTGTTGAGTCTCGCTGATAACAGGTTTCGTAACGATCTCGGCGCCTTCTTCGCCCTCCGAACACCGGCTAACTCCTTGCGTTATCAAAAACACAATCCCGACACACCCCGCCAGCTTCATAACAAACTGCATCGCACAAATCCTTTTATGGTTTTCGCTCGCCCAAACGTGCGCTTACGAGACATGCACGTAGGGACCTGCGCCTGTTAGCTCCGGCATAGCAACACTGCTACGAAATTCTGAGCATGTTTGAAATGTTCCGAATAGAGCGTGGCCGATTAGTCTACATCGCGGCGACATTCGAGGTATGAAAACTCCACTACGAGAACGCTTCGGCTTGCGAGTCAAAGCATTGAGGCTCGCCTCCGGTTTAAGCCAAGAAGCATTTGCGGACCATGCGTCTATAGCCCGCAGCTACATGAGCCGCATCGAACGCGGTATGGCTAACCCCTCTTTAGATGCCGTAGAGAGCCTTGCAGATGCTTTAGGTGTAGATCCGAGCCAGCTGTTTGAGATCGTTGAGCCACCAGCGCCATACGAAGCCGCAGTAGAGGTGCCCTACGCCGCAGACGGGACGTGCTTTCATCCCGGGCTAGCAAGCCCGCGAGACGGCTCATTCCGCGTTGGGGAAAAATCCGCAGAGCTTCGCTTTGGTTCGTTTGAAGAGGCGTTGGCATATTTGAGGACGATGCCGGTAGCGAAGTGGAGAAGACCCAACAAGAGCGGTAACTGGGGACTCGTTACATCAACGAGGTGGAGCCTGCTTTCACGCTAGCTCAACAACGGATGTCAATCTGTTGCTTTACGCTCTACTTACGTTGCGTTTTCGATCCCATAAGACGCCGCCACCAAGCAGGTAACGCAGCTTAAGATCAAACACTCAAAGCAGAATCATGGAGGAAATATGAAACGTGATTGGGATGTGATCAGGGATGTATTGATCGAGGTCGAAGCCCTCAGCTTCAGTGACCGTGACCATTTCGGCTACGAACTCAGCTATGCACAGCAGGACGAAGACACTAGCGAAGCGGAACACGCGTTGCTGCTGTGGGAAGGCGGGTTCATTTCTGGAATTGATGCTGGCTCTATGGATGGACCAGCAATTATCGGCCCAAAGCTGACATGGGAAGGGCACGAACTGTTAGAAACCATTCGAAGCCAAGCCGTGTGGGAGCGCATCAAGTCGACGGCAAAATCAAAGGGCATTGAGCTGACACTGGAATCAGTAAAGCTCATAGGAAAATCAGCTCTGGCTTGGGTGTTAGCCAATTAAACCACCCATGTATCGCTGTGTTTCAAATACCTTCCGGTAGAGAGAGGTTGCATTTCCCCCAACACCCCGCTGACGCGGAGTTAGAGGAACCTCAGCCTACCGAAAGGGCTCACCTTCCGTATAGATTGCTTCCGGCCTGTGGCTGAATTATCACAACGACCATGCTAAGGCAGGTTAGGTTTCACATGGGGCTGCTCGCGACTCGGCTTCAGCCACCCTTCCGGGCATCTCTACCGACGACCTCTATGCCGCGTTCCTTCTGAGGCCTGCTGCGTGTCACTGCATTAGAATCGTGCCCGAACGTAAGGACGCCGATAGAGCACGAAGTGAAGACCCGAAATGTATACCAAAAATCACATTTCCAATCAAGCGAGAAATTGTCCCGCTCCAACTTTCCGAACATTTATATCCGCCAAACTCAGCTATAAGGATTGATCAAAAGACGAAGCAGAGAAGGAATGCAATGCCATCACACCACCCCACTGTTTCTAAGGGTTTGACCTTCCCAGATCCCGCATGAGCAAGACTGATTGCACCTTCTCACTCCTACAAATCCCTCCTACATTTCATGCTGAATATTCCTATAATTCATTGGCTTACGTGACATGTGGGTTTGGGTTCGATTCCCTCTACCCGCTCCACACAAATGCGTTCTCCTGTCATGCCACGGCTGACAGGGGAAGTCTAAAAAACCGGTCCTTGTGACCGGTTTTTTTATGCCTGGCGTTCAAGGGCCGATAACGCGTGTGTTCGCGTCGCCCCAGAAAACTGTACAAATATAAAATTCTGTACAAGTATTGTACGCTGAAGACCAAAACACATTGATCAACCGTTCGAGCACGCCAAGGTCGGCGTCCAATGAGGTCCAATTCATGAATGTGCACATGCTGACCGAGCTGGCCGCGAACGGCGAGATCCGCGAGCTGCAATTGCTGTCGCTGGAAGGTGGCTTGTATCTGGCACGGGTCCGGCTGGATCGCGATGAAAAAACGCTACGGGGCGATGACGGACAGCCACTGCGCATCCGCTCCACCACCCACTTGCGCGACCTGCTGCAAGGGGTGGCCGCATTTCCCTGCGTGCTGGTGCAACACAGCGTGCATGACGAAATGTGCGGGGTCCGCGAAGAGCCGATTGGTGGGTTGCGCATTCCTTTTTCACTGAACGCGGCGCTCTAAGCTACATTTATTGTCGGACCCGTTTTCCGAGTATCAGCGACATTGATTTAAGCAGCGTCCTACAGGGAAGGGCCGTCCACACCACGAGAATGCAGCAACCTCAGTCAGCAGCAGGGCCTACCGGATGTCTTCCCCTGAACAGGAAAATTCAAGGCAAGCAGTAAGAAAAGTCGTGGGGCTTGTGCTGATCATTCCATTGTTGCTGCCACTGACCCCAATCCCTTTCGGACTGCGCCCCATGGCAGTGGCAGCGACCCTCGCGGGCTCCGTCTACGGCGCCTGGTACTCAATGCGACACACCAGCCGAGGGGTAGCCTTCAGCGCTATCATGCTGGCCCTGCTCAATCTCGGCGCGTGGGTGGCAATGTCGGTTCCCTCGATCATCTGGTTGATCTTCTATGTCGCGGTGGCCTATGGGTCAGGCCATTGGATTCACTGGCGTTTTTAACGCCAGCAAATTCGACCGCAAGAAACCGGTTTCTCCTGGGGTTCACTGAGGGGATAGTTGCACCGGACAGCCTCAAGGATCAAGCCCATGTCATACGCCTACAAACTCATGCCCTCCCCCGTCGGCCAACTCACCCTGGTGGCACGCAACGGCAAGCTCGGTGCCGTGCTCTGGGAAACGGAACGCGAAAATCGGGTGCGCCTGGGTGAGCTGCACGAAGCCAACGACAGCCCGGTACTCCTGGAAACAGAGCGTCAGCTGGCGGAGTATTTCGCTGGCACGCGCAACCGTTTCGAGTTGGAACTGGACTTCGACGGCACCGACTTTCAGAAGCAAGTCTGGCAGGCCTTGCTGACCATCCCGTTTGGCCAAACTCGCAGCTACAGCCAGATTGCCCGGCAGATCGGCAACCCAAACGCGGTGCGCGCCGTAGGCGCGGCGAACGGGCGTAACCCGATCTCGATCATTGCGCCCTGTCACCGCGTCGTGGGGGCTTCGGGGGCACTGACGGGGTTTGCCGGCGGGCTTGAAGCCAAGCGGTATCTGTTGACGCTGGAGGATCGCGGTCAGGCAACACTGGCGTTCTGATCATGGGCTTGGGACAGGCCCGCGAACAAAGGACGCGCAGTCGAATAAACGTTGAAAACCCAATTTTTGATACAGCGGGACAGCCATCATCGATCCCTCGAGAAAACACCTGCGTGCCCCAAGACCCGAAGCGTGAAGCAGGGCCGCCTGAATCAATCGCGTGGCGTAGCCTCTGGCACGAAAGCCGATAAGCGTGCCGACGTCACTGAGCCTTGCCTCACCCTCACACAATGACAAGGTCAACGAACAGCGCACCTGCCCCTCGGCGGACAAGATGAAGTGATAAAGGGCTTCATCGGCGTCCAGCGCCCGCTGGTGCCGGGCCTGATAATCGGCGACCGTCTGGGGCGATATCGAAAACACACTGCCAAGCGGATTCGCCCATTCATTCAAGTCACACGTCAGGCTGATCTGCACAGCCTCCTCGCTGATCGATGGCGCAAAGCGCGCCAACGGGAGGACCATCGTGGTGCTCTTTTCAGCAGGCTCAAAACCAAGCCCGGTGAGCGCGCCGCGTAACCCATCGACCTGTACCTCAGGAATCACGATGCGTATTGGGGCTACGTTACGGCGGATCAGCTCCAGGATCACCTGCGTCGCTTCGTGCAAGGGAGCGCTGCCCACGCGAATGAACAACGTATTCCACGGCGAGGAATTCTCCTCGGCAAAATAGGTGTTGATACCGGCGGCATGTCGACGGTACATCGCGCAGGTCGTTGCAAAAAAATGATCTTCGGTCAAGTAATAAAGTGCGGGTATGTCAGTAGCGGCCTTTGCGTACATAAGGACTGTCCAGGGCAAAAACCCAGTCTTGCGCTCAACGCTTCGCAGCGCCGTAGGCCCGCTCCTAAAACCCAGGCAGAAAAACGCCTGCTTTTATCCGAAGGCTAAGTTGTAAAAAGAAATTTCGACGAGTGCCTGCGGTCAGAATTTTCATCACCCTTATTTGAGGAAATAACCGTCATGAAATTCTCCACAGTCTCCCAAACTCTATCGCGCTGGGCCGGCAGCCCCCGGACGTTCTACGCGGCGGTGGCGTTGATTCTGGCGTGGAGCCTGAGCGGACCGTACTTTCATTACAACGACACCTGGCAATTGATCATCAACACCTCGACCACCATCATCACGTTCCTGATGGTGTTCCTGATCCAGAACACACAGAACCGCGATAACGACATCCTGCATATCAAGATCGACGAGCTGTTGCGTGTGTCCAAGGATGCTCAGAACGCTGTGCTGAGCCTGGACGGCCTGGACCGTAAAGAGCTTGAAAAGCTGCGTCAGGAATACCGCGATATCGGCAAAGCCGGCAGCTTGAGCCTCAACAGCAGTTGTGGTGCCGCCGCCGACGATGCGGCGCCGCCGAAAACCGATTTGAACCAGGCATAAAAAACGGCGGTTGGAGATGATCCAACCGCCGTTTTCATTTCAGGGAGTCACTTCAACCGTCACCTTGGTGCCCCTTGCCGTAGGTCGATGCCAGGGCCCGGGCTTTCTCCAGGCGTTCTTGCAACTTGGGCAGCGTCTCGTCCACCAACGCTTTGATCTCAGGCACATCCGACGCCGCACCTTCCTGCTTGAACAGGGCGATGGCGTCTTCATTTTCCTTGACCTGCTGCGCGGCATAGGCAGCGTCGAAGGAGTCGCCGTCCTTGAGTTCGGGCATCAGGGTTTCGGCCTTGTCGACGATCTTCTCCCGCGGGGCCACCGGCAGGTCGAGCTTCTTGGCGATCGCCGCCAGATGCTGGTTGGCCAGGGTGCGCTCGTTGATCACCTCAATGGTGTAATCCTTGATTTCCTGGGACGAGGTCTTGGCGTGAGCCATACGACTGGTTTCGATATCGGCCATGCCTTTGGCTGAAGCCTGCTCGATGAATTGGGCAGGCGACTGGGCGAAAGCACTGCTGGCGCCGAGGCCCAGCAGCATCGCGAAACTGGCGGTGCGTAACCGGATAGCCATGCGGCTCATGATGGGTTCCTCCAAGGCAAAAATAGGGGCAAGGGAACTGCGCCTCGCCTTGGATTCGAATTTTGCACGCGGCAAAGGTTTAGAAAAAAATTTGCAGTGCGACGAACGGTCGTTGCCGACTCACGCAGGTTTGCTTGCAAACAGGCCCGGCAACGCGTGCGCCAGCGCGTTGATGGCGAACCCGATAAACATCACGCCGCACAGCTTCGTGATGAGGATTTCGTGGCGCTGATACACCGTACGCACGCGTTGGGCACCGACCACACCGATCAGGATCGCATAGGCCAGCAGGCCGCCGATAAAACTCAGAACAATCAGCGACGGCAGCATCGACCACGTCAGCAACTCGGCACGACTGGAGAGCAATGCCGTGAATGTCGCCACTGCCACCGGGTACGCCTTGGGATTGGTCAGGCCGAACAGAATGCCGTGCCAGAACGGATGCCGCGCCGCGCCCTGAGGGGCGTCGCTGCTACGGCGCCGGGTGCAGATGGCGCGCCAGCCGAGCCAGAACAGATAAAGGCCGCTGAGCACGCCGAGTACATCAAACGCACTGCTGCCAACCTCCCGCGCGCCCACAATCGCCACCAATGCGGTGCTGCACCACACGACGTCCCCGAGTAAATGCCCAGCGAGGAACCCCGCCCCCGCACGACGGCCACGAGCGGCACCGATGCCGAACACGGCCAACACGCCAGGGCCGGGCGTAATACCGTAGATAAACCCGGAAGCAAGGACCGCTAACAGCAGGGATGGGGTCATGGGCGGGGCTCTGGCAAATTGTTGAAAGACACAGCGATTCTGCAGGTTCCGGGGCTGCGGGTAAAACTTCTATTCGTGACGGGCGACTGCAAGTTAAGCGAATTTTTCATACCCGCGCTCAGCCACCGGCAGCTTGGTAGCGACTGCTCAGGCCTCCAGCACACCTTGCACCCGACCCTTCAACCACTGCAACCCTGCATCCCCGCCCCGGCGCGCATGCCAGGCCAGCTCGAACGCAAACGATGGAATATGAAACGGCGGCGGTACACTCATCAGGTGCGCGTGATCGATATTCAGCAGGCCTCGGGATGAAACAGTCAGGATCAGGTCCGTGCCTTGAATCAACTGCGGTGCCACGCCCCAGTGCGGCAGGCTGATTGCCACGTGCCGCCGCTCACGAATGGCGGCCAACGCACGCTCGATTTCCGGCGTGCCGCTGCCGCGCATTTCCAGCAGGACATGGGGCCGTGACAAGTACGCAGCCAGGTCCAGCACACCGCCTTTGGGCAGGCTGTCGCGGTCGACCAGGCAGGTGTAGTGCTCTTCGAACAACGGCGTCGTGCGCAGTTCGGCTGGCACGTCAGGGAAGACCCCGGCAGCGAGGTCGAGATCACCATTGAGCACGCCGTCGACCATGCCTTCGCGGCTGGCCTGGATGATTTGCAAGTCGATGCCCGGCGCTTCATGGCGTAACAGACGAACCAAGCCGGGCAGGAAAATCGCCGCGCTGTAATCCGACATCGCCAGGCGAAAACGGCGCTTGGCCGAAGCCGGGTCAAAACGGTTCGGCGCCAGTAGCGCCTGCACCTGGGCCAGGGCCTCTGCCAACGGCGTGGCCAACTCCAGCGCGCGGGCGGTGGCTATCAATGCGCCGCCCTGACGCACCAGCAACGGGTCACCCAGCAGGTCACGCAAGCGCGCCAGCGCATGGCTGACCGCTGGTTGACTCAGGTGCAGGCGCTCGGCAGCGCGGGTGACATGTTGCTCGCTGAGCAAAGCATCGAGGATCACCAACAGATTCAGGTCAACGCGTCGCAGATCATTCATCAGCTGCATGCTCGGCATAACAAATCGGAATTTAAATTTGCGCGACGAATAGCCTAGAGTCCAGCAAAACCTCTGGGAGATTCGACATGACAACGTTGCATTGGCTGGGTTTGTTGCTGCTGGCGGTGATCGCCGGCGCTGTGGTGCCGTTTCAGAGTGCGATCAACGCCAACCTGGGTCGCGGGCTCGGCCACCCGTTGTGGGCGACGCTGGCATCCCTGTTGGTAAGCGTCATGGTGTTGCTGCCGGTGATCATCGCACTACGGCTGCCCTTGCCGAGCCTGGCCTTTATCACCCGGGCGCCGCTGTGGATGTGGGCCGGTGGCGCATTTGGGGTGTGCTTCATTTCGCTGGCATTGATGCTGCTGCCCAGGCTGGGCGCATCAGGGTTTATCGCACTGGCCATGGCCGGGCAGATTCTGGCGTCGTTGCTGCTCGATCATTTCGGGCTGTTCGGCCTTGCGCAGCGCCCAATAACAATGCCGCGGGCGCTCGGAGCGCTGTTGTTGATGGGCGCGGTGGTGTTGATTCAGTTCAGCGCCACGCCGGTGCGGGCAGTGGCGACAGCGGGTTGATCAGCCGCGCTCAACGGCCAGATGACTGATATCCCGCTGCTCCACCACCGCGTGCGGCGCGCCCTGTCTGGCCACCTGCAACATCGCCTGGCCGACCGTCTGGGTACTCACCACCCAATCCGGCTTTACCCGACGCACCAACGAGAGCAACGGCCCGAGCACGCTATAGAACGCCTGGTACAACGGCGTCTTGGAACGCACGCCGTGCAACGGTTGGATGATCCCCGGCCGGAACAGATAGACCGCCTTGAACGGCAAGCGCAGCAACGCGTTCTCGGTCTTGCCCTTGACCCGTGCCCACATTGACTTGCCCCTCTCGGAACTGTCGGTGCCGGCGCCAGACACATAGATAAACGTCATCTGCGCATTGAGCCGCGCCAGGGTGCTGGCGGCGACTAACGTCAGGTCGTAAGTGAGGTGGGTGTACTTGACTTCATTCATGCCCGCCGAGGAAACGCCCAGGCAGAAGAAGCACGCATCAAAGCCTTGCAGCAGGTTTTCCAGAGGCTGGAAATCCAGCATGTCACTGTGCAACACCTGATGCAGTTTGCCGTGTTGCTGGGTCAACGGCGTACGGCCGACAGCGACGATTTCCTGCACGTCGGCGGCCAGCAGGCACTCGCGCAGCACGCCCTGGCCGACCATGCCGGTGGCGCCGAATAACAGAACTCTCATGGGGGACCTCAGCGGCAAGCCGCAAGCTTCATGCTCATGTTGAACGCGTTCAACTTGTAGCTTACCGCTTGCAGCTCGAAGCTGCCCCTATCAAAACGCGCTGCGAAAGATCTCCTCGATCTGACGCTGATCCGCGCGCCGCGGGTTGGTCAGGCCACACGCATCCTTCAGCGCATTGCTCGCCAGCAGCGGAATATCCTGCAACCTGGCGCCGAGCTCACGCAGGCCGGCGGGGATTTCCACATCCTGGGACAACGCGCGAATCGCGACGATAGCAGCCTGCGCGCCCTCTTCCGGAGTCACCCCCTTGATATCGGCACCCAACGCACGCGCTACGTCACTCAAGCGCTTGGCGCTGACACTGGCGTTGAAACTCTGCACGTGGGGCAGCAGCACCGCATTGCACACGCCGTGGGGAAGGTCGTACAGGCCACCGAGCTGGTGCGCCATGGCATGCACGAACCCCAGCGACGCGTTGTTGAACGCCATGCCCGCGAGGAACTGCGCATACGCCATGTTCTCCCGCGCGGCCATGTCGCTGCCGTCGCGTACCGCCAGGCGCAGGTTGGCGCTGATCAATTCGATGGCCTTGATTGCGCACGCGTCGGTGATCGGTGTGGCGGCGGTGGACACGTAGGCTTCGATAGCATGGGTCAAGGCATCCATGCCGGTGGCGGCGGTGAGGCCCTTGGGCATGGCGACCATCAATGCCGGGTCGTTGACCGACAGCAGCGGCGTGACATTGCGGTCGACGATGGCCATTTTCACGTGGCGGGTTTCGTCGGTGATGATGCAGAAACGGGTCATCTCGCTGGCCGTGCCGGCGGTGGTGTTGATCGCCACCAGCGGCAGCTGCGGCTTGCTCGATTGGTCGACCCCCTCATAGTCGCCGATACGCCCGCCGTTGGTGGCGCACAACGCGATGCCCTTGGCGCAGTCATGGGGCGAGCCGCCGCCCAGGGACACCACAAAATCGCAGGCGCTCTGTTGCAGCAACGCCAGGCCTTTCTCGACGTTTTCCACATTGGGGTTGGGCTTGGCGCCGTCGTAGACCACCGAATCGATGTCCTGCATCGCCAGTTTCTCGGCGATCATGCTGGCCACACCGGCTTTGCACAGCCCCTGGTCAGTGACGATCAACGCCTTGCGAAAACCGTAATTGCGGATGGCGATCATGGCTTCGTCGAGGCAGTCGATGCCCATGATATTGACGGCGGGGATAAAAAACGTGCTGCTCATGGTCGATCCTCAGGGGCTTTATACCCACAGAATCCACCGGTACCGCTTGCCGTATCTTGACCAGGATCAATGCCGGCTCGTGATAAAGTCACCGTCCAGCCGATTTCGAGTAGACCCGCCGCAATGAAGGATTTCCAGAATATTGACGCCCACCTTGACGACTGGAGCGCACTGCGCGGCGCCATCGACTTCAATGGGATTCTGATCGGCAACGGCGCAAGCCGCACGATTTGGGAAGACTTTGCCTACGACTCGCTGTTTGAAAACGCTCGCACAGTGGAAGAAAAGCCCCTGGGCCAATCCGAACTCAGCGTATTCGATGCGCTGCAGACCCGCAGTTTCGAGCAGGCCCTGGGCGCGCTAAAAACCACCAGCCGCGTCAACAAAGCCCTGGCGGTCAGCTCGGCGGCGCCACGCAATCGCTATTACGCGATCAAGGAAGCACTGATCAATACGATCCATACCGTGCATATTCCCTGGCGCCTGGTACAGCCCTCGACCCTGGCGACCATCCACGCGGAACTGGCCCGCTACACCACGGTATTTACCAGCAATTACGACCTGCTCAACTACTGGGCAATCCTGCACACGCCGGGTATCGATGACCTGTTTTGCAGCGCCGATTCAAGCTTCGACCTGCGCGACACCCGCACCGACGCCACACGCATTTTGTACCTGCACGGCGGCCTGCACCTGGTGCGCAACCTCGACGGTACCGCGCGCAAACTGTCGTCCACCGACAGCACGTTGCTCAGCAGTTTCGCGATCAACAACACAATCAAGACGCTGGACGATGTGCCGCTGTTCGTCAGCGAAGGCAAGGTGCAAGACAAGCTCAAGACCATTCGCAGTTCGGATTATCTGTCGTTCTGTTATGAACAATTGCTCACCCACGAGGGCGCGCTGTGCATCTTCGGCCATGACCTGGGGCCGCAGGATAAACACCTGGTGGATGCGATCCGCCAGGCCGACATCACCACCCTGGCCATTTCGGTCTCGGGGCGCAGCGAAGGGTTCATTCGCCAGCAGAAGCAGCGGTATTCGCAGCTGTTCGAAGGTACTGGAGCGCAGCTGAAATTCTTTGCAGCGCGCACCCATCCGCTGGGTAACCCGGCGCTGTCGGTGCCGGTCGAACACTGATCCAGTGAACCAAGAAGATCAAATGTGGGAGGGGGCTTGCTCCCGATAGCGGTGCATCAGTCAACACATTCATTGCCTGACACACCGCCATCGGGGGCAAGCCCCCTCCTACATTTGAGGTGAGTGCAGCCTTTAAATAGAGACAAATGACAATAATTCTCGATATCATTCACGACCTTTTCCAAGCCGTGCTGCGTCAAGAAGGATATCCATGTCTCGTCCCAAGCCCGACCCATTGTCGGCCGATGCCTGTCGCGGATTCTATGCAGATATCCTGCATTTCCTGCGCAAACGCACGGACAACGCCAGTGACGCGGCGGACATGACCCAGGATGTGTTTACCCAATGGCTGGACTACCGCGACCGGGCCAAGGTCGAGCAGCCACGGGCGTTTTTGTTCCAGATGGCGCGCAACCTGCTGCGCGATCACTGGCGTAAACAGCAGGTACGCCGCAGTGTCCACCCCGATCCGGCCGACGCCCCCACTGAAGCCGTCACCGATGAGCAAAACGAGCCCATGGCCGCAGCGCTGCGCATCCAGCGCCTGGAACAACTGAAAGAAGTCCTCGCCGAACTCTCGCCCCGTCGGCGAGAAGCCCTTATGCTGCATCGCTTCGAAGGCTTGAGCCAGGCACAGATCGCCGCACGCATGGGCATTTCAACGAGCATGGTGGAAAAGCACATCGCCTTCGCCCTGCTGCACTGCAAGCGACGTCTTCAACCTGGACCCGGCACGGAGCAGCCACAATGAACCGCCTGAGCGACCTCGACGCGCCGGACATCGAAGCGAGCGAGGCCATCGATGCCCAAGCCGCCAATTGGTTTGCGCGCAACCGCAACGACGCGGACCGTGTCGACCGCAAGGCCTTCGCCGCCTGGCAGGCCAACCCGGCCCATGCGCGCGCCTATGCCGAATTCGAGCAATTGTGGACTGACCTCGCCCAGTTGCAGCCATTGAACAAACCGGTGGCGCTGCCCAGGCGCAAACCTGTATGGCGCCCCGCGCTGGCGGTGGCGGCCGCCTTGCTCTGCGCCGTTCTTGCGCCTCATCTCGGTGCGCCACGTGCGCTGTATCACGCCCAGGTTGCCGGTCATGCCAAGGGCATGCGTACCCTGCACCTGCCCGATGGCAGCACCTTGTATGTGAACGCCAACACCCGCATTCGCGTGGATTTCACCGCGCACCAGCGCATCCTTCACCTGGACAAAGGCCAGCTGTACATCGAAGTGGCCGCCGACCAGGACCGCCCGCTGTACGTACAAGCCGGCGAGGCGAATGTGCGGGTGGTGGGCACCGGTTTCGATGTGCGCCGCAGCGAACAGCAACTGGTGGTCAGCGTGGCCCATGGCCAAGTGGCCTTCGAACCGGATCGAAAACACCCCGCCGCGTTGCTCCAGGCCAGGCAACGCGCCAGTTACCAGTACGCCAAGGGCACGTTGCACCAGCAAACCCTGAACGCCGAAGACGTCGCCGACTGGCGCAGTGGGCACTTGGCGTTTCGTAATCGCGAGCTGGCCAGCCTGATCGACGAGCTGAGCCTGTACCGTCCCCAGGCGCCTTTGCAGGTCAGCAAGGCCGTGGCGCGCCTCAAGGTGTCGGGCAACCTGGATGTGAATGACCCGGACGCGCTGCTCAACGCCCTGCCCGCCCTGTTGCCGGTAAAAACCGTGACCGGCGCCGACGGCATTATGAGGATCGAATCGAGCCAATAAGCCACACATGAGAATATTTTGCATTCGCATGTGTGGATTTTTTTGCCTGCCCCGTCTTCCTCCCGTCTGCGTTTGATGCGCACACCTTTTTGGCTATTTAGCCGCACCGGGGGATCTCATGTTTCGCGCGCCTTGCCCTGCTTCGCACCTGTTTCTTCGACCGACCCTGCTTGCCACCTGCCTGGCGTTCAGCGTCAGCGCCCAGGCCGAGTCATTCACGCTGCAACTGCCGGCCCAGCCGTTGGCGACCTCCCTGAGCCAGGTGGCCCGGCAGGCGAAAATCCAGCTGCTGTTCGATGAGGCGTTGCTCAAGCAGATACAGGCGCCGGCCCTCAAGGGGGAGTACAGCGCAGAAGACGCGATTCGCAGCCTGCTCAAGGGCGCTGAATTGACCCTGATCAAGGTCGGCACGACCTATGTGGTGCGCGCCGATGCAGCCAGGACCACGCAAGGCCGCGCAATCCAGCTCGATACCTTGAGCGTGATCGGCACCGGCAACGAAGTGGACTCCAGTACCGTCAACCGCTCCACCCTGACCCAGGCCGACATTGACCGCTACCAGTCCAATAACATCCCCAGCCTGTTGCAGACCCTGCCCGGCGTGAGCCAGGGCGGCTCGCTCAAACCCGGCGGCCAAACCATCAACATCCGTGGCTTCGGCGATGCCGAAGACGTGCCGATGACCGTGGATGGCGCGACCAAGAGTGGTTTCGAGCGCTACCAGCAGGGCACGGTATTTATCGAGCCCGAGCTGATCAAGAGCATTGAAGTAGAGAAAGGCCCGAACTCGCCGTTTACCGGCAACGGCGGCTTCGGCGGTACGGTCAACATGACCACCAAGGATGCCCCGGACCTGCTCAAGGACGGTCGCAACAGCGGCGCAATGCTCAAATACGGTTACTCGAGCAACGACCATGAGCAGGTCTACAGCAGTGCCGTGTATGGCCGCACCGACGATGGCCGTTTCGATGCCCTGGCCTACCTGACCCAGCGCGACGGCGGCGACATGAAGGTCGCCGCCAAGTTGCCCAACGAGAACAACCAGTACCCGATCAACCCTCAGCGCCTGCCTAACAGCGCCCAGGATGTGGACGGCAAGCTGTTCAAGGTCAATGCGTACTTCACCGAGGAGCACAGTGTCGGCCTGTCCTACTCGCGCGCCCACAGCAACCGCTGGACGCCCTTTTCCGCCGCCAGCTACCCAACACCGCCGACCCAGGCCAACATCGACCGCTACGGTTATGAAGGTGCTCTCAAGCGCTTTCTGGCGCACCGCGATACCGTCGACACCACCTGGTCGGGCAAGTACCACTACCAGCCACTGGACAACCCGCTGGTGGACGTGACCGTCAAGTACTCCCAGTCCAACACCGAACAGACCGACGAGCGTGATGCCACTGCGTTTTTCCAGTTGGCCACCGGCGGGCGCAAGATGGACACCGCCTACACCGACAAGCATCTGGATATCCGCAATGTCAGCCTGTTCGACACCGGCCCCCTGCAGCATGCGCTGACAGTCGGCGGGCAGGTGCGCAAACACGTGCGCGACACCGAAATGTGGATGCCCGGCAGCACCTACAATACGCCGCGCTATAACTATGGCCATTTTCAGCCGGGGTTCATGCCCCACGGCAAGGTCGACACCCACAGCTTCTTCATCCAGGACGCGGTGACCCTGGGCGATCTGACCATCACCCCGTCGCTGCGCTACGACCATGTGCGCAACCGTGGCGAAGGCAATGATGCGCCGTACTACAACAACCCTGACCCTGCGATCGGCCACGACTACAGCGACCGCACCTACACCGGCTGGTCGCCGCGTCTGGCGCTGTTCTGGACCGTTACGCCAAACGTCGGCCTGTTCGCCAACTGGAGCCAGACCTGGCGTGCGCCGGTGATCGACGAGCAATATGAAGTGCAGGGCCTGGGCAGCCGTACCGCCACCAGCGTGGACCTGGACCCGGAGCGCATCACCTCGATTACCCTGGGCAACATCACCCACTTCGACAACCTCGTCGCCCAGGATGACAACCTGCAATTGCGCACCACCGTGTTCCACAACAAGGTCGAAGACGAAATCTTCAAGGCCACCGGCGTGGGCTGCCAGAACCAGGCCGTCAACGGCGGCACCATTGGTTCCGCCTGCCCACCGGGGGCGATGTCCAATTACCGCAATATCGGCGGCCTGACCATCAAGGGCATTGAAGTGGAGTCGATCTACAACTCCACCTACGTGTTCGGCTCGGTGTCATTCGCCTATGCCAAAGGCCAGCACGAAGGCGCCTACACCAACCCCTGGGGCCCGGACGTGGCAGCGCGGGATATCCCGCCGACCAAATGGGTGCTGGTGCTGGGCACCCACATTCCGGCCTGGGATGCCCAGGTAGGCTGGATGGGCCAGTTCATCGGCGCCACCGACCGCCTGCCCAGCGACAAATATTCCGGCGGCCCGGGCTCCGGGGTCGGCGACCTGTTCTACGACCAGTACGGCAACAAGCGCTACAACACTCAGGGCCTGTTCGCCAAATGGACACCGCAGCAGGCGTATCTGAAAGGCACCGAGGTGAACTTCACCGTGGACAACCTGTTCAACGAAAACTTCCGCCCGGCGTTGAGCGGCGACCGCGCCTATACCAAGGGCCGCGACGCGAAGATCAGCGTGACGCGGTTCTTCTGATGGCTACACCGAGTCTGAATGTGGGAGAGGGCTTGCCCCCTCCCACCTGGGCCCCGCGCCTAGTTCAAGAAACCATCGGCGCGCAGCAGGGTTTCCAGGCAATGTTCGGTGATGTGGTAGAACGCCTTGAGCTCCTGGATCTTTGCCAGCAACTGCGTATTTTCCAAAGGCTCGGCACGCTTGATCGCCAGGATCATCTTGTTCTTGTTGGTGTGCTCCAGCGAGATGAACTCGAACACTTTGGTCTCATACCCGCAGGCTTCGAGAAACAAGGCGCGCAAGCTGTCGGTGACCATTTCCGCCTGTTGGCCCAGGTGCAGGCCGTACTGCAGCATCGGCTTGAGCAGCGCCGGGCTCTGGATCTGCAGGCGAATCTGTTTGTGGCAGCACGGCGAACACATGATGATCGACGCGCCGGAACGGATGCCGGTGTGAATCGCATAATCGGTGGCGATATCGCAGGCATGCAGGGCGATCATCACGTCCAGCTGGCTCGGCGCGACGCTGCGCACATCGCCGCACTTGAACACCAGCCCCGGGTGTTCCAGGCGCGCAGCCGCTTCGTTGCACAGGGTGACCATGTCCTGGCGCAGCTCGACACCGGTCACTTCGCCTTCGGCCTTGAGCGTGTTGCGCAGGTAGTCGTGAATCGCAAACGTGAGGTAGCCCTTGCCTGAGCCGAAATCGGCAACGCGCACCGGTTGGTCGAGCTGCAACGGCGACGACGTCAGCGCATGGCTGAACACTTCGATGAACTTGTTGATCTGCTTCCACTTGCGCGACATCGACGGGATCAGCGCCTGCTTGGCGTCGGTCACGCCAAGGTCGGCGAGGAACGGTCGGCTCAGGTCGAGGAAGCGATTTTTCTCGCGGTTATGCTCGGCCGATGGCGCCTCACGCAATTGCTGCGGCTTGCTTTTGAACAGCGAGCTTTTGTTCTTCTTGCTGTATTCGAGCTGGGCTTCATCAGTCAGCGACAACAGGTGCGCGTTCTTGAACGAGGTTGGCAGCAGCTCGGCAATCGCCGCTACGCCGTCGGCCAGCGCCAGGTTTTTGGTGATGTCGCGGGTCTTGTAGCGGTAGACGAAGGACAGGCACGGCTGTTCCTTTACAGTGACCGGCTTGATGATCAGCCGCTGCAGTTCGGCTTCATCACCGACGTATTTGGCCAGCACCAGCTTGATGAAGGCGTTCTGCGCCAGGCTCGCGTTCAGCAGGTCGATGAACTGGGCATGATGATCCGGCGCAGGGCTGGCGGGTTGAGCGGTGACGGACATGAACAAAAACGCCTCGGGCAAAGAATGCCGGGCATTTTAGGGGGGATAACCCGCGACGGCACGGAGTTATTTGACCAGTGGTCAGTTGCAGCAGCCAAGGTAGATCCAACTGTGGGAGGGGGCTTGCCCCCGATAGCAGTGGATCAGTCAGTATATTTGTCACTGACAGACTGCAATCGGGGGCAAGCCCCCTCCCACATTTGCAACTGTGTTGCCCTGGTTATTCGAGTATGACCAGGCGATTGGGCAGCTCGTTGCGCGTCTGCGTCACCGGCACATGCACCTTGAGCAATTCACCACAGGCCTCGATGCAGGCAATGAACCCGGCCAGTGTTTGCCCCTGTTTCACCTGCTGGGTGAACGCCCTGACGATGCCATCCCAGTTGCTGTCGTCCAACCGCGTGGAGATGCCGTCATCCACCAGGATTTCCACATAGCGCTCCGCCTCGCTGACAAAAATCAGCACTCCGGTGCTGCCCAGCGTGTGATGCAGGTTCTGCTCGAGGAACTGGCGGCGCGCCAGGTTCGAGGCGCGCCAATGGCGTACGGAGCGCGGGATCAAACGGGTAGTGACCTTGGGCAAACGAAACACCAGGCACAACGCAATGAAGGTCGCCCACTGCGCCAGCAACAAGGTGTACATGGTCAGGTAGCCCGACAAGTAATGCACCACGCCAGGCACCACCAACGCAATCAGGCTGGCCCACAGCAACGGGATGTAGGCGTAGTCGTCGGCCCGCGCCGCCAGCACGGTGACCAGTTCGGCGTCAGTCTGTTGCTCGACCCGGGCGATCGCCTCGGCCACTTGGCGCTGCTCGTGTTCAGTCAGTAATGCCATGGTTGTAGATGCTCTATTTTCGTTATTGTCATTACCAGCCGCCCGAAGCCCCGCCACCGCCGAAACCGCCACCGCCGCCGCGGAAACCACCGCCACCGCCGCCGCCCCCACCGCCGCCGCGTCCGCTGCTGCTGAGGATCGCCAGCAGGATAGCGCCCACCGGCAGGCCCATGCGATTGCACAGCCACAACACGCCGATCAGCAGGACGAACAAACCGATGGAAAAACCGGGATTGTCCTTGGCGAAATTCGTATCCGCCACGTGGGCCGGCACAGCCAACGGTTCACCGCCCACCACCTGGATCATCGCCGCGACACCGTCACTGATGCCCTGGCTGAAATTGCCGGCCTTGAACTTGGGCGCGATCACCTGGTTGATGATCACCCAGGACTGCGCATCCGTCAGCACACCTTCCAGGCCGTAGCCGACTTCGATGCGCAACTTTCGCTCGTCGCGGGCCACGAGCAACAGCGCGCCGTTGTCCTTGCCCTTCTGGCCGATGCCCCACGCGCGGCCCAATTGATAACCGTAGTCTTCAATCGGCACGCCCTGCAGGTCGGGCACGGTGACCACCACGATCTGGTCACCGGACGTCTGCTCCAGCGCCTGCAATTGCTGGGTCAGTTGTTCGCGCACCGCCGGGTCGATCATCTGGGCGTTGTCCACCACCCGCCCGGTCAATGCCGGGAAGGTCAGGGCCGCCTGGGCCATGCCCACACAGCCCAGCAGCCACAGCGCCAGGCCTATCCGTAATAAACGCATCGACACCTCAAGGCAGCGTTATTTGAACTTCACCTGCGGCGCCTTATCGGCATCGGCACTGGTGGCTTCAAACGTGGCGCGGATCGGCAAGTCGCTGTACATCACGCTGTGCCACAGGCGACCCGGGAACGTACGAATCTCGGTGTTGTAGGTCTGCACGGCCTGGATAAAGTCGCGACGGGCCACGGCGATACGGTTTTCCGTGCCCTCGAGCTGCGATTGCAGGGCCAGGAAGTTCTGGTTGGCCTTCAGGTCCGGATAGCGCTCGGACACCACCATCAAACGGCTGAGTGCGCCGCTCAAGCCGTCCTGGGCTTGCTGGAACTGCTTGAGTTTTTCCGGGTTGTCGAGGGTGCTGGCATCCACCTGGATCGAGGTGGCCTTGGCCCGCGCTTCAATCACGGCGGTGAGGGTGTCCTGCTCGTGGGCGGCGTAGCCCTTGACCACTTCCACCAGGTTGGGAATCAGGTCGGCACGGCGTTGGTACTGGTTCTGCACCTGGCCCCAGGCCGCCTTGGCCTGTTCGTCCAGGGTCGGGATGTTGTTGATGCCGCAACCGCTCAGCACGCTGCTGATCAATAACAGCGCCGCGGCTTTCAAGCCCCAGCGGTAACCTTGTGCTGCTTGCATGGTGTTTCTCCTGCCCAATCTGGATGGAATGTGATGACTAACCCTATAAACCACGCGCTTGGGGCATAATCCGCCACCACTGGAATGCTTCGAGCCAATCAGCTACAAAGATGCCCAGCGCGAAAAAGAGTTCAGAGTGTGCTGCATTTATCTGAACAACACCCGAACAACAATAGACGCTCCCGTCATTTTGGCCGATCAGCCTGACCGCTGTGCAGTGAGCCGAAAAAGGATATTCATGAAGAAGCTGTGTTTGCTCGGCCTTGTTGCCACTCTGGCCAGCCACCCCGTATGGGCAGAAACAAAGCCTGCTGCGCTTAAAGACAAGGACGCCTTCGTCAGCGACCTGCTCAAGCAGATGACCCTCGATGAAAAGATCGGCCAGTTGCGCCTGATCAGCATCGGCCCGGAAATGCCCCGCGAGCTGATCCGCAAGGAAATCGCCGCCGGCCGCATCGGCGGCACCTTCAACTCCATCACCCGCCCGGAAAACCGTCCGATGCAGGACGCGGCCATGCGCAGCCGCTTGAAGATCCCGATGTTTTTCGCCTACGACGTCATCCACGGCCATCGCACGATTTTCCCGATCAGCCTGGCCCTGGCCTCCAGCTGGGACATGGACGCCATCGGCCGCTCCGGGCGCATCGCCGCCCAGGAAGCCGCCGCCGACAGCCTCGACATCACCTTCGCGCCGATGGTCGACATCTCCCGTGACCCGCGCTGGGGCCGCACCTCGGAAGGTTTCGGCGAGGACACCTACCTGGTGTCGCGCATTGCCGAAGTGATGGTCAAGGCGTTCCAGGGCGCCAGCGCCGCGAATGCCGACAGCATCATGGCCAGCGTCAAGCACTTCGCCCTGTACGGCGCGGTGGAAGGCGGCCGCGACTACAACGTGGTCGACATGAGCCCGGTCAAGATGTACCAGGACTACCTGCCGCCCTACCACGCGGCAATCAAGGCCGGCTCCGGCGGCGTGATGGTGGCGCTCAACTCGATCAACGGCGTGCCCGCCACCGCCAACACCTGGCTGATGAACGACCTGTTGCGCAAGGACTGGGGCTTCAAGGGCCTGGCCGTGAGCGACCACGGCGCAATCTTCGAACTGATCAAGCACGGCGTGGCCAAGGACGGGCGTGAAGCCGCCAAGCTGGCGATCAAGGCCGGCATCGACATGAGCATGAACGACACGTTGTACGGCAAGGAACTGCCGGGGCTGCTCAAGTCCGGCGAGATCGAGCAGAGCGACATCGACAACGCCGTGCGCGAAGTGCTCGGCGCCAAGTACGACATGGGCCTGTTCAAGGACCCTTACCTGCGCATCGGCAAGGCCGAGGATGACCCGGCCGACACCTATGCCGACAGCCGCCTGCACCGTGCCGACGCCCGCGACATTGCGCGCCGCAGCCTGGTGTTGCTGAAAAACCACAACGACACCCTGCCCCTGAAAAAATCCGCGACCATCGCTCTGGTCGGCCCGCTGGCCAAGGCCCCGATCGACATGATGGGCAGCTGGGCGGCGGCCGGTAAGCCAGAACAGTCGGTGACCCTGCTTGACGGCATGAACGCCGTGATCGGCGAAAAGGGCAAAGTCATCTATGCCCGTGGCGCCAACATCACCGGCGACAAAGCGGTGCTCGACTACCTCAACTTCCTCAACTTCGATGCCCCGGAAGTGGTGGATGACCCGCGCCCCGCCCAGGTGCTGATCGATGAGGCGGTAAAGGCTGCGCAGAATGCTGACGTGATCGTCGCGGCCGTGGGCGAGTCCCGTGGCATGTCCCACGAGTCGTCGAGCCGCACCGACCTGAATATCCCGCAAAGCCAGCGCGACCTGATCAAGGCCCTCAAGGCCACCGGCAAGCCGTTGGTGCTGGTGCTGATGAACGGCCGGCCGCTGTCGATTCTCGAAGAGCACCGACAAGCTGACGCGATCCTGGAAACCTGGTTCTCCGGCACCGAAGGCGGCAACGCCATCGCCGACGTGCTGTTCGGTGACTACAATCCGTCGGGCAAGCTGCCGATCACCTTCCCACGCTCCGTGGGGCAGATTCCCACCTACTACAACCACCTGAGCATCGGCCGGCCATTCACGCCGGGCAAGCCGGGCAACTACACCTCGCAGTACTTCGATGACACCACCGGGCCGCTGTTTCCGTTTGGCTATGGCCTGAGCTACACCACGTTCGGCCTGTCGGACATGGCACTGTCGTCCACCACCCTGAACAAGACCGGCAAGCTGGATGCAAGCGTCACCGTGAAGAACACCGGCAAGGTCGATGGCGAAACCGTGGTGCAGTTGTATATCCAGGACGTGGCCGGCTCGATGATCCGCCCGGTGAAAGAGCTGAAGAACTTCCAGAAAGTCATGCTCAAGGCCGGCGAAGAACGCACCTTGCACTTCACCATCACCGAGGAAGACTTGAAGTTCTACAACGCCCAGCTCAAGTTCGCCGCGGAGCCGGGTGAGTTCAATGTACAGATCGGGCTGGATTCCCAGGATGTGCAGCAACAGAGCTTTGAACTGCTCTAGGGGGAGCTTCAAGTTACAAGCTACAAGCGCCAAGAAAGAGCAGTTCTGCTTTTAACTTGTAGCTTGTAGCTTGCCGCTGTCTTCAACCCCTTCGGTCAAGAAGATTCACCACCAACCGATCAATCCACCCCCACACCCGCTGCTTCACCCGCCGCCACAACGGTCGCGCCTTCCATGTCTCCAGGCTCACCGCCTGGCTTTGCGCAAAATCGCGCTCGAAACTGCCCGCCACCGCCCGCGTCAATTCAGGGTCCAGCGCTTCCAGGTTGGCTTCCAGATTGAAGCGCAGATTCCAGTGGTCGAAATTGCACGAGCCAATGCTGACCCAGTCATCCACCAGCACCATCTTCAGGTGCAAAAAGCACGGCTGGTATTCAAAGATTTGCACGCCTGAACGCAGCAGACGCGGGTAATAGCGGTGCCCGGCGTAGCGCACCGACGGGTGATCGGTGCGCGGGCCGGTGAGCAGCAAACGCACCTCTACCCCGCGCCCGGCCGCCCGGCGCAAGGCGCGGCGCACACTCCAGGTGGGCAGGAAGTACGGCGTGGCCAGCCAGATGCGCGTCTTGCTGCTGTTCAAGGCACGGATCAGCGATTGCAAAATATCGCGGTGCTGACGGGCGTCGGCATACGCCACGCGACCAAGCCCTGGCCCGGTGGCAGGCACCTTGGGCAAGCGCGGCAGGCCGAAATGCGTGGCGGGTTTCCACTCCCGACGTGCCGCGTTGGCGTGCCACTGGCGGTCGAACAGAGCCTGCCAGTCCAGCACCAGCGAGCCGCTGATCTGCACCATCACTTCATGCCAGTCGGCCGTGTCTTGTCCAGGCGTCCAGAACTCATCGGTGACGCCGGTCCCGCCGATCACCGCGACGTCCTGGTCGATCAGCAACAGCTTGCGGTGGTCGCGGTACAGGTTGCGCATCCAGCGTCGCCAGTTCAGGCGATTGTAGAAACGCAGCTGCACCCCCGCGTCGGTCAACCGCTTGCGCAACCCGAGGGTAAACGCCAGGCTGCCGTAATCATCGAACAGGCAGCGCACCTGCACCCCGCGCTCAGCGGCCAGCACCAGCGCCTGCACCATCGCTTCGGCACAGGCACCGGCTTCCACCAGGTACAGTTCCAGGTCCACCTGCCGCTCGGCGCGGGCGATGCCGACCAGCATCTGCGGGAAAAAATTCGGCCCGTCGATCAACAACTCGAAACGGTTGGCGCTGCGCCACGGGAACACCGCGCCGCCCACGTCAGCGCGCCGTGAAGATCAGTACCGCACCCACCGGCACCGACAAACTGATCGACTTCAACCCCGCCGCCTTGCGCAACGCCGCCACACCGGGTTGCAGCTCGAAATCTTCGGCGCGCACCACCACCGGCTCCAGGGTCACGACCTGAAAGCGTCGGTCATCCAGACGCGTGGCCAACAGCTCGGCGTTGTACGTGTGGGTCTTGCCATGCACGGTGATGCTCAGCGGCAGGCGCAATTCCAACTGCGCACCGGACGCCAAGTCATTGATCGGTTGCAGGTTGATCTGCGTGCTGATCAACGCTTCGGGAAACTGCTTGATCTCGAACAGTTGCTTACGCATGCGCTCGTCACGCAGCGGGATACCGCTGTTGATCGACTCCAGCTCCACCTGCACCTGGGCCGCGCCCTGGCTGTCGACCTTGCCGTGCAGCACCAGGAAGCGGTGCACTTCAGCAATCTCGGTGTTTTTGGTGGTGACGAAGGACAGGCGTGAGGATTCGTTATCCAGGTACCAGTCGGCGTGGGCAGGCACGGTGGCACAGGTCAGCAATGCGAAGACCAGAGGTTTGAGATTGAACATAAAGGCTCATGGGGCAAAAAATCTGGATGAACCTTAAGCGCAATCTCACGAACGGCGCAAATCCAATGTGGGAGGGGGCTTGCCCCCGATGACGGCGTGTCAGCCAATGCATTTGTAACTGACACACCACTATCGGCAGCAAGCTCCCTCGCCACAACAGCCATTTGGCACTGGTTGCGAGGGCGCATGCATAGCGTTCATCTCTGCGCTGTCGCTGCTCATCTGAGACCACGCGTGGATCCCGAGAAAGGAGCTCTTTTAAGTTGTCAAAAAAAGGCGCAAGGGCCTTACTGCTATATATATCAACTTATTTAGATGTGCCTCGTCATCGCAGAAATCTCACTTGCCTTGAATTTCTTGATTCCACCACCGGACAAGTTGATAGTCAACACCCACTCAGGCCTCACATGTTCCACTTCACACTCTATGGAGACCTTAGTACCCTCATACGTCCCTCCTTGCCGATCATGCACAGTAAGGAATTTCGTACCGTCCAACTCTAACAATTCAGGTGGGTAGGTGCCACACATCCGCATATCCGACGGGTTTCTATAGATTATTTCTCTCATTTTTTCAACTCTCCACATCACCTAAGAAAGTCTGATTATAAAAAACACAGAAAAACATGCACCTGTGAAAACTGACAGTTCTTAATACTATTTCCCAATAGGCGGTATGCGATTTTGTTTGATAACTTCATATAAAAACAGAAAGGAGCGCCTCCAAAAAACCCTGACACATTACACACTCACGCCTTAAACCCGTCCCCCTTACCCCCGCCAAATTTCTATCAAAATAGAGAATTCACTCCCTGACCGGCCATTTTTCGACAAGCCTTCTGCCCCCGAACTCATCCGCCAAGCGCGAATCCTGCATAGCGAGTGATATCCCATATCCACTCAAACACATCCTTGGTCTTGACAACGCCCACGGGATGAGCGGAGTCGAACGCCCTGACTCGGTGGTGAGCGCTTGCTTACATTTGTGGGGCAAAGCAGTCAAAAACCGGAGACTGCTGCGCAGACAAACGCGAGCAAGTTACCTCGCCAAACAAAGCAGACGGTGGACAGCCATTTGCTACCGGTTGCGACGTCGCGTGCTTAGCGTTGATTTCTTCCCCGTCGATGCTCATCAGCGACCGGGCGTGGAATCCCGAGCAAGTAGTACGGGCCTGGTGCACTGCACCGGGCGCCTGATGCCTCACGGCACCAACCGACACCCCTGCCTCTCCCCCATCCACCGCGCCGTATGCGTACGCCCCAACCCACTCGCCGTCACTTCACTGCGCTCCGGCGTGTCGATAAACCCACTGGTCGGCACATACTGCTTCACATACCCCAGGCAATACTGCGCAGGATTGTTCTCCACATACCGGCACGAGCAATACTCCTTGGCCGTGTACGCCGCGATGATGTCAGGGAAGGCTTGCAGGTTGACGCGCTCGTGCCACACCCAGCCCAGCAGGGCGAGCAACAGCAGCACAAACAAGCTGGTAAACGGCCGACGGCGGATCATGGCTGCACCGCCGCCAGTACGCGCTTGAGCAGTTCGTTATGCCGGTAGCTGCCGTCACGGTCATCGCCGTAGCGCACGATCACCAGGTGTTCGTCCGGCAGTACAAACAGCGCCTGGCCCCAGTGGCCGAGGGCGGCGAAGGTGTCGGCGGGGGCATCGGGCCAGGGTTTGGACGCGCCTGTGTTGAGCCACCACTGACCGCCGGGGACTGCTTCATCCTGGCCGCTTTTGTATTTGTCGAACGGCTGCCGATTGAAGGCCACCCATTCTTTAGGCAGCAACTGTTGCTCGCCCCAACGCCCGTCCCGTGCCATCAGTAGCCCGACACGCGCCAAGTCCCGAGCGGTGAGGTAGGCATAGGACGAGGCGACGAAGGTTTCATCGGCATCGGTTTCCCAGGTCGCATTGCGAATACCCAGCGGCTCGAACAGTACATCCCATGGATAGCTCATATACGCCTTGTGGCCGAGCATACCTTTGAGGGCCGCAGACAAGATGTTGCTGTCGCCACTGGAATAACGAAACGCCTGGCCCGGTGCAGCAGCGGCGTCGGTATTGGCGGCAAACTCGGCCATATCGGCACGTCCTCGGGTATAGAGCATCGCCACCACCGAGGACTTCAACGGTGCGTACTCGTAGTCTTCCTGCCAATCCAGGCCCGAGGCCCAGTGCAGCAGGTCGGCCATGGTCACCTTGGGGTGCTGTCTCATCGGCGGGTAGAAACGCGCAACGGGGTCGCTCAGCTTGAAGCGGTTTTCGCCGTAGGCCACGCCGAGTACGGTGGCCATCAGGCTTTTGCTCACCGACCAGGTCAGGTGCGGCGTGCTGGCGGTGGTGGGCGCGGCGTAGCGTTCATAGATAATTTCGCCGTCACGAATCACCAGCAGCGCATCGGTGCGGATGCCATCGCGGGTGGCGTCGTCACGGCTGGGAAAAGCATAGGCGTTCAGGGCATCGACAGCGGGACCCTGGAGTGGCTTGCCCGTGGCCCATTCTTTTTCGGGCCAGATTTCAGCGCGGGCAGTAACGGTGACGAACAGCACAACAACGCACAACAGGCCTCGGACCATGGGCACAAACTCAAGGGGGGCATTCAAGCCCGCGAGCCTAGCGCAGGCCCATGACAGATTTGCGACATAGGGCCTGTCACCCAACCGTCACCGTAACTTCACGGAGATGACACCGAGGCTACATAGCCTGACTTTGGACAACAAAGTCGACCGGCCGCAACCTGGCCGGCACTCGGAGACTCGCTATGACTCAGATCGCCCGCATCAGCGACAAAGGCAATGAACGCCGCCTGCAAGCCGAACGCCTGGTCGGCGCACAGGCCTTGCAGGAAGCCCAGGCCCTGCGGTTCAACGTGTTCAGCGGCGAGTTCAATGCCAAGCTGAAGGGCGCGGAACTGGGCCTGGACATGGATGACTATGATGTTCACTGCAGCCACATCGGCGTGCGGGATTTGAACAGCGGTCGGCTCGTCGCCACCACCCGTTTGCTCGACCACCAGGCCGCCAGCACCTTGGGCCGGTTCTACAGCGAGGAGGAGTTCAGCCTGCATGGCTTGTTGCACTTGCAGGGTCCGATCCTGGAAATCGGCCGCACCTGCGTCGACCCGGCCTACCGCAACGGCGGCACCATCGCGGTGTTGTGGGGTGAGTTGGCCGAGGTACTCAACCAGGGTGGCTACAGCTACCTGATGGGCTGCGCGAGTATCCCGATGCACGATGGCGGCATCCAGGCCCACGCGATCATGCAGCGTCTGCGCGAGCGCTACCTGTGCAACGAGCACCTGCGCGCCGAACCGAAAAAGCCACTGCCGGCACTGGATCTGCCCTCCAACGTCATCGCCGAAATGCCGCCACTGCTCAAGGCCTATATGCGCCTGGGGGCGAAGATCTGCGGCGAACCGTGCTGGGACGAAGATTTCCAGGTGGCCGATGTGTTCATCCTGCTCAAACGCGATCAGCTGTGCCCGCGCTATGCGCGCCACTTCAAGGCGGCGATGTGATGGGCCGCCTGCGCGTGTACGGACGCATCGCCCGGGTGCTGCTGGTGGTGGCACTGGGCCTGAGCATGGCCAGTGTGTTTGGCCTGTTCGAGCGCCTGGGGGTGGCCAACTCAATGGTGCGGCGCCAGCGTTGGTCGCGGTTCTTCATGGCACGGCTGACCAATGCCCTGCCCTTTCGCGTGACGGTGCACGGCGAACTGCCGCAAACGCCGATGCTGTGGGTGAGCAATCATGTGTCCTGGACGGATATTCCGCTGCTGGGGATGGTCACTCCACTGTCGTTTCTGTCCAAAGCCGAAGTGCGCACCTGGCCGGTGGCCGGCTGGTTGGCGGCCAAGGCCGGCAGCCTGTTCATTCGTCGCGGTTCAGGTGACAGCCAGTTGATCCGCAAGCAGATGACCCGTCATCTGGAGCAACGCCACCCGCTGCTGATGTTTCCGGAAGGCACCACCACCGACGGACGCAGCCTGCGCACCTTTCACGGGCGCTTGCTGGCCAGTGCGATCGATGCGGATGTGTCGCTGCAACCGGTGGCGATACGGTATCTGCGCGACGGTGCGGTGGACTCACTGGCGCCGTTCATCGGCGATGATGATTTGCTGTCGCACCTGATGCGGCTGTTCGCCAATGACCAGGGCGATGTGGAGATTCATCTGCTCAAGCCGATTGCCTGCGCCGGGCAGGAGCGCGCGGCGCTGGCCTATCAGGCGCAGCAGGCGGTGCAGAAGGCGTTGTTCGGGCCGTTGCCGGAGAGTGAGCAGGCGCATGTGCGACCAGCGTTTGCCGCCTTAATGCTGTGAATACACTCTAAATGTGGGAGGGGGCAAGCCCCCTCCCACATTTAGACCTCAGTGGTCAGCTGGATACGTGCAAAGCTCTGTAATTCGGGGTAGAAAACCCGGAAATCCTCACTCAAAGGCTCATAGTGCTCGCGCAACTCACGCATCGCAAATCCTAACGCCTCCGGGTCCGTCAGCCGCCGCGAAATCCCGCGCAGCACCTGCTCCATCACCGCAAACTCGCGGTACGAGCCCAACCAGTCATCCGCCGCCATAGAGGGTGCGATTTGCGCCAGCCGCCCCGGCAATGCAGGTTCTGCGGCGAGCACGCGGTACACCTGCGCGGTGAAGCGCTCCAGCGGCTGATCGGCATACAGCGTCCAATCCCGCGCCAGGCAATGGTCGAAAAACACGTCGAGCACGATCCCGGCATAGCGCCTGCGGGTCAGGCTGAAGCGCGACAACGCGGCCCCCACCAATGGGTGGCTGTCGGTGAATCGGTCAATGGAGCGATGCAACTGGATCGCCGCTTCGATTTGCGGGTTGAACTGGCCCTGCAGACGGCCTTTGACGAAGTCGCCATACAGGCTGCCCAGCAATTGCGCAGGCAGTTGGCCGCCCAGGTGCAGATGTGCGAGATAATTCATGGCGCGCAGTCTACCACTGCGGCCATCATATCGTTATAACCCGATATACCGATTCGTGCTGATTCCAGATCAAAATCATATTGGTATATCGGAATACGACGATTTAAAGTTCGCCTCATCGCGATATAACGTTTTACGCCACCGAGCACCCTGCCATGCCGATCGACCTCGACGAAATAATAAAAGCCCTGGCCCACCCAGTACGACGAGACATCCTCACCTGGCTGAAAGACCCGAAAGTGCAGTTTCCCGAGCAATTGCACAACCACGAATACGGCATCTGCGCCGGGCAGATCGACCAGCGCTGCGGCTTGTCCCAGTCGACCGTATCGGCCCACCTGGCGACCTTGCAACGGGCGGGCTTGATCACCAGTCAGAAAGCCGGGCAGTGGCACTTTTTCAGACGCAATGAGGAAACGATCCAAGCCTTCCTCGCAGCGCTCATCGCCGAACTCAGCGCCCCTGCGCCGCAATAAGGAGCCGAAAATGCCGCGCTCATTGCTAATGATTCTCGCGCTGCCGGTGACCCTGATTACTTTCCGTCAGAACGGCGATGCCGACCTGGCCCCCGCCACCAACTGATCAACTTGAAGAGAAAGGTACATTCCCATGACGACTATTTTTGATCCGATAAAACTGGGCGACCTGGAACTGTCGAACCGCATCATCATGGCGCCGCTGACCCGCTGCCGTGCCGATGAAGGCCGCGTTCCCAACGCGCTGATGGCCGAGTATTACGTGCAGCGCGCATCCGCCGGGCTGATCCTCAGCGAAGCCACTTCCGTGACGCCCATGGGCGTGGGTTACCCGGACACACCGGGGATCTGGTCGAACGACCAGGTGCGCGGCTGGGCCAACATCACCAAGGCCGTGCACGGCGCAGGCGGCAAGATCTTCCTGCAACTGTGGCACGTCGGCCGCATCTCCCATGAGTCGTACCTCAATGGCGAGGCCCCGGTGGCGCCGAGCGCGGTCCAGGCCAAAGGCCACGTCAGCCTGGTACGCCCGCTGGCCGACTACCCCACCCCACGCGCCCTGGAAACCGCTGAAATCGCCGACATCATCGACGCTTACCGCACTGGCGCCGAAAACGCCAAGGCCGCCGGTTTCGACGGCGTGGAAATCCACGGTGCCAACGGCTACCTGCTCGACCAGTTCCTGCAAAGCAGCACCAACCAGCGCACCGACCCATACGGCGGCTCCCTGGAAAACCGTGCGCGCCTGTTGCTGGAAGTGACCGACGCCGCCATCGAGGTCTGGGGCGCGGGCCGCGTGGGCGTGCACCTGGCACCGCGTGCCGACGCCCACGACATGGGCGATGACAACCTGGCGGAAACCTTCACCTACGTCGCCAGCGAACTGGGCAAGCGTGGCATTGCCTTCATCTGTTCCCGTGAAAAAGAAGGCGCAGACAGCCTCGGCCCGCAACTGAAAAAAGCCTTCGGCGGCGTGTACATCGCCAACGAACGCTTCACCAAAGACAGCGCCAACGCCTGGCTGGCCGCCGGCAAGGCCGATGCAGTGGCGTTCGGCATACCGTTCATTGCCAACCCGGACCTGCCGGCACGCCTGAAGGCCGATGCGCCGTTGAACGAGCCGCACCCGGAAACTTTCTACGGCAAAGGCCCGGTCGGCTATATCGACTACCCAACCCTGCCGATCTAACTGACCGAAACACAAAGCAATGTGGGAGGGGGCTTGCTCCCGATAGCGGAGCTTCAGTCAACACATCAGTGACTGACACACCGCTATCGGGAGCAAGCTCCCTCCCACATTTTTTACCGCATGTTTCGTCTTGGAAACATCGCTTCACAGAACCGCAACAATATCGCTACAAAATACTTAGGCCGCTACCTATCAACCGCCCGCCAGTCCGTATATAAAGTCACCCCTTCAATCAGCAGAAGGACGATTGACCGTCCTTGGGCTTTACTGTTGACACAACTGGTCGCAATTACGCATTTTGTCTCAATTGCGCAGGCTGGGGCTCAGGCGCAGCATGTCCAGCCCTGCGTCCACCCAGCGCTCGGCGTCCTGATGCAGTTGAAAGCTTTCAGGCACCAGCAGCCACTGGCCGATAAGGCCGTGGATGTACGCATGAAGGCACACCGCAGCACGGTGGGTATCAAGACCGTCCGGTAATTGCCCGCGATGCACCGCGTTACGCAACGTCAGACCGATGCGCAGGTTGCACTCCAGGCTATGGGCCTGGCGCTGGCGGCGCATGTCACACATTTCATCGGTGAACTCGCACTTATGAAACAAGATCTCGTTGATGCGCCGGGTTTTCGGGTCCAGGGCCACTTGATGATAGAGATGAATCAGCAGTTTGCGCATGCACCCCAACGGGTCGACTTCATCCTCGCTTTCACTGGCCCGGGCCAATTCGTCCAAGGGTTCGTGCAGCGTGTCGAGCAGGGCCTGCAGCAAATCGGACTTGTTACTGAAATGCCAGTAAATAGCACCGCGCGTCACGCCGGCCAGGGCGGCAATGTCCGCCAGCGTGGTCCGTGCAACGCCACGTTCATAAAAGGCTTGCTCGGCGGCTTGGAGGATCTGGCTGCGCGTTTCCTGAGCTTCCTCTTTGGTGCGACGAACCATGGCAGTAAAACCTCAATCAGAACACTGGGGACTATCGTTAACGCGACGTTAATAGGCGTGAACGATCATCTGAATAATTGTGGGACGACACCGTCATGGGCGCCGAACGTACTAAAATCGAGGCTTTGGGCGCTGCTTTGTCAGCATTGCGCCGAGCCTGTCAAGAGTTTACAAACAACCATGAACGTAAGTATATTGCGTAGCAAGCTACTTATCCACTCACGGCTTGTTTTTTACCCTTCCACACTTCTTGTGCGCACCCTGCGCGCCTGACCCGAGGATCTTCATGCAACTTAAGCCAGCTGTTACCGCTCTGGTCACTGCCGTCGCCCTGGCATCGCTGCTCAGCGGATGTAAAAAGGAAGAAGCGGCTCCGCCCGCTCAAACCCCTCAGGTCGGCGTGGTCACTATTCAACCGCAAGCCTTTACCCTGACCACCGAGCTGCCGGGCCGCACCACGGCCTACCGCATTGCCGAAGTGCGCCCTCAGGTGAACGGCATCATTCTCAAGCGCCTGTTCAAGGAAGGCGCCGACGTGAAGGAAGGGCAGCAGCTCTACCAGATCGATCCGTCGGTGTATGAAGCCACGCTCAAGAGCGCCCAGGCCAAGCTGACGCAGACCAAATCGATCACCGATCGCTACAAGCAACTGATCGATGAGCAAGCCGTCAGCCGCCAGGAATACGACACCGCCGTCGCCGACCGCATGACCGCCGAGGCCGACCTGCAGAGCGCGCAGATCAACGTGCGCTACACCAAGGTGTTCGCGCCGATTTCCGGGCGTATCGGCCGCTCTGCGGTAACCGAAGGCGCGCTGGTCAGCAACGGCCAGGCCGACGCCATGGCCGTGATCCAGCAGCTGGACCCGATCTACGTCGACGTCACCCAGTCCTCGGCCGAAATGCTGAAACTGCGTCGAGACCTGGAAAGCGGCCAACTGCAAAAATCCGGCGACAACGCCGCCATGGTCAAGCTGACCCTGGAAGACGGCAGCGACTACGGCCAGCAAGGCAAACTGGAGTTCTCTGAAGTGTCGGTCGACCAGACCACCGGTTCCGTGACCCTGCGCGCCGTGTTCCCCAACCCCGACCATGTGCTGCTGCCGGGTATGTTCGTGCACGCCCAGCTGCAGGCCGGTGTGAACAGCAAGGCCATCCTCGCGCCGCAACAAGGCGTGACCCGTGATCTGAAGGGCACCCCGACGGCCCTGATCGTCAATGCCGACAACAAGGTCGAGCAGCGTGAACTGGTAGCCAACCGTACTGCCGGCGCCTATTGGCTGGTAGAGAAAGGCCTCAACGCGGGCGATCGCGTCATCACCGAAGGTTTGCAGTACGTCAAGCCGGGCGCCGAGGTGAAGGTCACGGAAGCCGGCAACGCCAAGCCCGCCGGTTCTGCCGCTCCTGCTGCCGCTGCTGGCAAAGGGGAGTAATCCATGTCGAAATTTTTTATCGACCGTCCCATTTTCGCCTGGGTAATTGCCCTGGTGATCATGCTGGTCGGGGCACTGTCGATCCTGAAGCTGCCTATCAACCAATACCCGGCCATTGCGCCAACCGCCATTGACATCCAGGTGACCTACCCAGGCGCGTCCGCACAAACCGTGCAGGACACCGTGGTACAGGTCATCGAGCAACAGCTCAACGGTATCGACAACCTGCGCTATGTGGCCTCGGACAGTAACTCCGACGGCAGCATGACCATCACTGCGACGTTCAACCAGGGTACCAACCCGGACATCGCCCAGGTTCAAGTGCAGAACAAGCTGAACCTGGCGACCCCACTGCTGCCGCAAGAAGTGCAGCAGCAGGGTATCCGCGTGACCAAGTCGGTGAAGAACTTCCTGATGGTGATCGGTCTGGTGTCGGAAGACGGCAGCATGACCAAGGACGACCTCTCCAACTACATCGTGTCCAACATCCAGGACCCGATTTCCCGTACCTCGGGTGTGGGTGACTTCCAGGTATTCGGTTCGCAGTACGCCATGCGTATCTGGCTTGACCCGGCCAAGCTGAACAACTTCCAGCTCACCCCGGTGGATGTCAGCAACGCCATCAAGGCCCAGAACGTGCAGGTGGCCACCGGCCAACTGGGCGGCCTGCCTGCCCTGCCCGGCACTCAATTGAACGCGACCATCATCGGCAAGACGCGCCTGCAAAGCGCCGAAGAGTTCGCCAAGATCCTGATGAAGGTGAATGCCGACGGCTCGCAAGTGCGCTTGGGCGACGTTGCACGTATTGAACTGGGCGGCCAGAACTACAGCATCAGCGCGCAGTTCAACGGCAAGCCGGCGTCCGGTATGGCGATCAAGCTGGCCGCCGGGGCGAATGCCCTGGACACCGGTAAAGCGATCCGCGCCACCGTGGCATCCCTGGAGCCGTTCTTCCCGCCAGGCATGAAAGCCGTGGTGCCGTACGACACGACCCCGGTAGTGACCGAATCGATCTCCGGTGTGGTTCACACCCTGATCGAAGCGATCGTGCTGGTGTTCCTGGTGATGTTCCTGTTCCTGCAGAACTTCCGCGCCACCATCATCACCACCATGACCGTACCGGTGGTACTGCTGGGTACGTTCGGGATCCTGGCGGCGTTCGGTTTCACCATTAACACCCTGACCATGTTCGGCATGATCCTGGCCATCGGCCTGCTGGTGGACGATGCCATCGTCGTGGTGGAAAACGTCGAGCGGGTCATGGCCGAGGAGCACCTGTCACCCAAGGAAGCGACCATCAAGTCCATGGGCCAGATCCAGGGCGCCCTGGTGGGTATTGCCCTGGTACTCTCGGCGGTTTTGCTGCCGATGGCCTTCTTCGGCGGCTCCACCGGCGTGATCTACCGGCAGTTCTCCATCACCATTGTGTCGGCGATGGCGTTGTCGGTACTGGTTGCCCTGATCTTCACCCCAGCCCTGTGCGCCACCATGCTCAAGGCGATCGACCCGGAAAAACACGGCCAACCCAAGCGCGGCTTCTTCGGCTGGTTCAACCGCACCTTCGACAGCGGCGTACTCAAGTACGAGCGCGGCGTGGGCGGCATGATCAAGCACAAGATCCCGGCCTTCATCGTGTATGCGCTGATCCTGGCCGGCATGATCTGGATGTTCACCCGTATCCCGAGCGCGTTCCTGCCTGAGGAAGACCAGGGCGTGATCTTCGCCCAGGTACAGACACCCGTGGGCGCCTCGGCCGAGCGTACGCAAAAAGTCATCGACGACATGCGCGCCTTCCTGCTGCATGACAAGGAAGGCGAGCCGGGCGAAGGCAAGGCCGTGAAGTCGGTATTTACCGTGAACGGCTTCAACTTTGCCGGCCGCGGCCAGAGCTCGGGTCTGGCATTCGTGATGCTCAAGCCATGGGACGAGCGCGATTCGTCCCAGTCGGTATTCGAAGTGGCCAAGCGGGCCCAGGGTTACTTCTTCGGGGCCTTCAAGGACGCCATGGTATTTGCCATCGTGCCGCCTTCGGTTCTGGAACTGGGTAACGCCACCGGCTTCGACGTGTTCCTGCAAGACCAGGGTGGCGTCGGCCACGACAAGCTGATGGCAGCCCGTAACCAGTTCCTCGGTGCGGCGGCCCAAAGCAAGATACTGGCGGGCGTGCGGCCCAACGGCGTGAACGATGAGCCGCAGTACGAACTGACCGTCGATGACGAGAAAGCCAGCGCCCAGGGCATCAGCCTGTCGGACATCCAGCAGACCCTGGCCATCGCGCTGGGCGGCAGCTACATCAACGACTTCATCGACCGTGGTCGGGTGAAGAAGGTGTATGTACAGGGTGATGCGGCCAGCCGCATGTCGCCGGAAGACCTGGACAAATGGTACGTGCGCGCCGACTCCGGGAAGATGGTGCCGCTGTCGGCCATCTCGTCGGGCACGTGGATCTACGGCTCGCCGAAGCTCTCGCGTTATAACGGTGTAGCGGCCATGGAAATCCTCGGCACGCCGGCGCCTGGCTACAGTACCGGTGACGCGATGGCGGAAGTCGAGCGGATTGCCAAGGAACTGCCGGCCGGCATCGGCTATGCCTGGACAGGCCTGTCGTACGAAGAACGTCTGTCCGGCTCCCAGGCGCCTGCGCTGTATGCCCTGTCGCTGCTGGTGGTGTTCCTGTGTCTCGCCGCCTTGTATGAAAGCTGGTCGATCCCGATTGCGGTGATTCTGGTAGTCCCGCTGGGTGTGATCGGTGCGTTGATCGCCACCAGCATGCGCGGCTTGTCCAACGACGTGTTCTTCCAGGTCGGCCTGTTGGTGACGGTGGGCCTGGCAGCGAAAAACGCGATCCTGATCGTGGAGTTCGCCAAGGAGCTGCACGAGCAAGGCAAGGGCATTGTCGAGGCGGCCATCGAGGCATCCCGCATGCGTCTGCGCCCGATCATCATGACGTCCATGGCGTTCGTGCTCGGCGTATTGCCGCTGGCGATTTCCAGCGGCGCAGGCTCGGGCAGCCAGCACGCGATCGGTACCGGCGTGATCGGCGGTATGATCACCGCGACCGTGCTGGCGATCTTCTGGGTGCCACTGTTCTACGCAACCGTGTCTTCCGCCGGCGAACGCAAACAGAAAAACACCACTGAAACTCCTAAAGAGGCTGGCCAATGAGCAAGTCGCTACTTTCCTTAGCCGTCACCGCCTTCGTGCTCAGTGGCTGCTCGCTTATCCCCGACTACCAGCGCCCCGAAGCGCCGGTAGCGGCGCAGTTCCCGCAGGGGCCGGCGTACTCGTCGGCCCAGGCGCCGGGCCAGGCTGCCGCGGAGCAAGGCTGGAAGCAGTTTTTCCATGACCCTGTCCTGCAACAGCTGATCCAGACCGCGCTGGTGAACAACCGCGACCTGCGCGTCGCGGCCCTGAACATCGACGCCTATGCGGCGCAGTACCAGATCCAGCGTGCCGACCTGTTCCCGGCCGTCTCGGCCACCGGCAACGGTACCCGTTCGCGTACCCCGGCGCGGCTGTCGCAGACCGGCGAATCGAGCATTTCCAGCCAGTACTCGGTGGGCCTGGGGATCAGCTCTTATGAGCTGGACCTGTTTGGCCGCGTGCGCAGCCTGAGCGAAGAAGCATTGCAGAAGTACTTCGCCACCGAAGAAGCGCGGCGCAGCACCCAGATCAGCCTGGTGGCCAGCGTGGCGAATGCCTACCTGACCTGGCAGGCCGACAAGGAACTGCTCAAGCTGACCCAGGACACCCTCGGGGCGTTCGAGCAGAGCTTCAAGCTGACCTCGCGCAGCAACGAAGTCGGCGTGGCCTCGGCCCTCGACCTGAGCCAGGCGCGCACCTCGGTGGAAAACGCCCGGGTGCAGCTTGCCCGGTATACGCGCCAGGTGGCCCAGGACGAAAACAGCCTGACCCTGCTGCTGGGCACCGGCCTGCCGGCGAATATCGCCAGCAAGCCACTGTCTGATGACCTGCTCAGCGAAGTACCCGCCGGCCTGCCGTCGGACCTGCTGCAACGGCGTCCCGACATCGTCCAGGCCGAGTACAACCTCAAGGCCGCCAACGCCAACATCGGTGCGGCCCGTGCGGCGTTCTTCCCGAGCATCAGCCTGACCGCCAGCGCCGGCACCGCCAGCCCGAACCTGGGCGGCCTGTTCAAGGGCGGCTCGGGCACCTGGTCGTTCGCACCGCAGATCAACATCCCGATCTTCAACGCCGGTAGCCTGCGCGCAAGCCTGGACTACTCGAAGATCCAGAAAGAGATCAACGTGGCCAACTACGAGAAGGCGATCCAGACCGGCTTCCAGGAAGTCTCCGACGGCCTCGCCGCACGTCAGACCTACAAGCAGCAACTGGATGCCCAACGTGGCTTCGTCGCCGCCAACCAGGACTACTACCGCCTGGCCGAGCGTCGCTACCGCATCGGTGTGGACAGCAATTTGACCTTCCTTGATGCCCAGCGCCAACTGTTCAGTGCCCAGCAATCGCTGATCACCGACCGCCTGGCGCAGCTGACCAGCGAGGTCAACCTGTACAAGGCCCTCGGCGGCGGCTGGAATGAGCAGACCGCGAAGAACGAGCCGGTGAAAGAACAAGCGCCGCCGCTCAAGTTGTTCTGATAGCGCCTGTCTAATCAAACCGCTTCCCTTACCGGAAGCGGTTTTTTTTTGCCATGTCACTAACCCCTGCGAATCAAAGGTGGGCGCTGGCTTGCCTTCACTTCAACCTTTCAGGGTAAGATTGGTAACAGATTCTTACAGACCACAGAGGGAGCTTGTCGTAATGATCGTAGGCATTGACCTGGGCACGACCAATAGCCTGGCCGCCGTGTGGCGCGGCGATGCCGCCGAAATGGTGCCCAATGCCCTTGGCCAGTTGCTGACCCCAAGCGTGGTAGGCATGGATGATCAAGGCCGCATCCTGGTGGGCCAAGCCGCCAAGGAACGCCTGCATACTCACCCGCACCTGACCACGTCGCTGTTCAAGCGCTACATGGGCAGTGCCACCGAAGTGCGCCTGGGCGACCGCTCGTTCCGCCCCGAAGAGCTGTCGGCGCTGGTCCTCAAAAGCCTCAAGGAAGACATCGAGCGCACCTATGGCCAAACCGTCACCGAAGCGGTGATCAGCGTGCCCGCCTACTTCAGCGACGGCCAGCGCAAAGCCACGCGCATTGCCGGTGAACTGGCGGGGCTCAATGTTGAAAAACTGATCAACGAGCCCACCGCCGCCGCC
This sequence comes from Pseudomonas fluorescens, assembly GCF_002837185.1. Taxonomy (GTDB): domain Bacteria; phylum Pseudomonadota; class Gammaproteobacteria; order Pseudomonadales; family Pseudomonadaceae; genus Aquipseudomonas; species Aquipseudomonas fluorescens_AM. The sequence continues at coordinate 229,852 of NZ_KZ477989.1, forward strand.
TTGGCTTATGGCTTGCACCAGCGTGACAAGGAAACCTCGTTCCTGGTTTTCGATCTCGGCGGCGGCACCTTTGACGTGTCGATCATCGAGCTGTTCGACGGTGTAATGGAAGTACGCGCCAGCGCCGGCGACAACTTCCTGGGCGGCGAAGACTTCGACACGTTGTTGCTGGAGCACTTCGTCGACAGCCAGCGCAATGCCCAGGGTTTCCCGCCCACCAGCAGTGTGTTGCAAGCCCTGCGTCGCGAAGCCGAGCGCGTGCGCAAAGCCTTGGGCCAGGACGACAGCGCCGAGTTCGCCCTGCGTATCGATGGCCAGCAGTGGGTCACAACCATCACCCAGGCCGAACTCGCCAAGCTCTACACGCCCTTGTTGGAACGCCTGCGCGCACCGATTGAACGCGCCCTGCGAGACGCACGCATTCGGGTCGGTGACCTGGATGAAATCCTGCTGGTCGGCGGCACCACGCGCATGCCGCTGGTGCGCAAACTGGCCGCTGGTTTGTTCGGGCGTTTCCCGTCCATCAGCCTCGACCCGGACCAGGTGGTTGCCCACGGCGCGGCGATCCAGGCCGCGCTCAAAGCCCGCTCGGCGGCACTGGAAGAAATCGTGCTGACCGACGTCTGCCCCTACACCCTGGGTATCGAAACCTCGAACCAGTACGGCGGCCATATCGAAAGCGGGCATTACCTGCCGCTGATCGAACGCAACAGCAGCGTGCCGGTGAGCCGGGTCAAAAGCGTGGTCACGCTCTACGACGACCAGCCCCGCGTGCTGCTGAAAATCTACCAAGGCGAAAGCCGTCTGGTGAAAGACAACATCGAACTGGGCCAGTTGGAAATCCCCGTGCCCAAGCGCAAGGCTGGCGAAGTCTCACTGGACGTGCGCTTCACCTACGACAACAACGGTTTGCTCGAAGCCCAGGTGAACATTCCGCTGACCGGCGAGCAGCACTCGCTGGTGATCGAAAACAATCCTGGCGTGCTCAGCCCGCAAGAGATCCAGCAACGCCTGCAAGCGTTGGCATTGTTGAAAATTCACCCGCGCGACCAGCAGGTCAACACCGTGCTGACCGCCCGCCTCGAACGGCTCTACCAGGAAAGCCTGGGCGAGCTGCGCGAGCAACTCGGACACTGGGCCGCGCAGTTTCAGCAAGTGCTCGACACCCAGGACGAGCGCCGCATCCGTGAGGCCCGCAGCGAACTGACCCGACAACTTGAGCAACTCGATAACGGGTTCTGGCGCTGAAGGAAATCCACATGGACTGTTGGACAGTGTTGCAATTGGCGGACGATGCCGACGAACGGACCATCAAGCGAACCTACGCGCGACTGCTGAAAAGCTGCCGCCCGGACGATGATCCCGAAGGGTTCCAGCGTCTGCGCGAAGCTTATGAGGCTGCATTGGGATACGCACGCTGGCGTGCAGACAACGAAGAGGAACAGCGCGCAACTGCCGTCGTCGAACAGACTGACAGCAACCTCAAGGATTTGGCCGAGCTGATGGATGTCCGTCCCTTGAGCCCTGCTGCGTTCGAGGCACCTGCGCCCAAAGGCGCCTACGACCTGGCCGAGCTGATGGACGTCAGTACGCTCAGCCCCGCGCCCTTTGAAGCGCCAAAACCTGACCCGGTCCATGCGTTGCTCACCGGCCTCAACGCCGACAACCTCGATGAGCGCTGGGCCCAGGCCCGGCAACAGGACTGCAGCGACGCCTTCCAGGCCGGCCTGCTGCGCCACTGCTTTGAAGCCCCCGGCGAGCGCAGTGCAATTACCCGTTGGGCGATGCAACAGCTGGAATGGCTGACACCCTGGCAACGGGTGGCCATGACGCCATGGCAGCACGATGCACTGACCAGTGAGCTGTTGCAGGAATATCGCCTCAACTTGCAGGAACTGCTGGAGCAAAAGGCCGAGCGCGAGTTCATCACCCAACTGACGCACTACAACGAGCAAGCCTGGCTGCGGGTGTTCGATCAGCAGCAACAGTGGCAACACATTATTCTGCAACTGCTGCACGACACCCAATGGAGCGTGCCGCTGTTTGAACGCGTATGCCAGGCCTTTGGCTGGGACGACCAGAAAGGCGTGTTTGCGGAACCCGCGTGGATGTGGCGCAGCCTGGTGTCGCGTTGCGAGCAGGAAAGCTTTTATATCAGCCTCCAAGACAAAGCCCAGGACACCCGGCGCACCTGCGCCGATGCCCTGGCCGCGCGCTTGTTGCTCACGCCCATGACCGCAACCCAACAGATGCGCATCATCGGCAGGTTTGGCCAAAACGAATGGAACGCTTGCCAGCATCTGGGCGAAACCCTGACCTGGCGTTATCCGCAGTTGATCGAACGCCTGCCCCAAAGCGACCTGTTTTTCTGGCGCAAATTCGTCCCACGACCGATTTACGTCCATGTGCTTATCCGGCTCTGGGCGATCTTTGCCTTGGCCGCTGTCCTGAACCTCGTTCACGTTGAAACCGAAAAGCTGGACTTCGGGGTCGTACTCATCTTAGTGGTATTGGCGATCTTGCCGGCCGTGGTCTTCTTTCGGATCACGCAGATGTGGGCCGGGATGAGTGCGTCCTTTGTAGTTGCGGACGTGTGGCTGAGCCAGTATTTGATCCCTAAACGCGTCAACCCCAACCAGTATTGGCTGGTGTTACGCCACGGCATCCCGCAATTGGCCATGCTCGCGGTGTGCGGGCTGGCACTGGGCATTCTGGGAGCGATTACGTATGCCGGGATGCTGCTGATCAACCTGCTGCACAGCAAACGCATCGGCCACATGGGTGAGAAAAGCCTGAAATTTCCGTGGCTCAACGGCCTGCATTGGGCCTTCTGGAGCCCGCTGCAAGTGGTATTCCTGGTGGTGATGGTGGCGGTGATCATCGCCGCGCAGCACTACCTGCCAGCGGTGCCATGGTCCCATATCGACCTGCCCAAACAGTAACGAGACGCTTGGGCCTGAGCGTATTGCGCAGGCCCGCAACTTGCGTTCGATCATCGCCCACAACCCGCTCTGCCCCACTTTCACCGTCCCCGCAGCACCCAGCACCATGGCGGCCACCTGCATAACCCCAATAACAACAGGTCCGATACCATGAGCACTTTCCATCCGCGCCAGCTCCTGCTGGCCAGCGTTGTCAGCAGTCTTGCCCTGCCCGCTCTTGCCGAGGAACACGGCTTTCTCGAAGACGCCAGCGCCAACCTCAACCTGCGTAATTTTTTCTTCAATCGCAACTACACCAACCCGACCAAAACCCAGGGCGGCGCGCAGGAGTGGACGCAAAGTTTCATCCTCGACGCCAAGTCCGGGTTCACTCAAGGCACGGTCGGCTTCGGTGTGGACGTGCTGGGCTTGTATTCGCTCAAGCTCGATGGCGGGCGCGGCACCGGCGGCACGCAGTTGTTGCCGCTGGACCACGACGGCCGCCCGGCCGATGCGTTCGGGCGCCTGGGCGTGGCGTTCAAGGCGCAGTTTTCCAGGACTGAAGTGAAAGTCGGGGAATGGATGCCGGTGCTGCCGATCCTGCGCTCGGACGATGGTCGCTCACTCCCGCAAACCCTGCGCGGCGGGCAGATCACATCAAAGGAAATCGATGGCCTGACCCTGTATGGCGGTCAGTTTCGTGCCAACAGCCCGCGGGACGACAGCAGCATGCGCGACCTGTCGATGACCGGCAAAACCGCGTTCACGTCCGATCGTTTCAACTTCCAGGGCGCCGAATATGCCTTCAACGACAAACGCACCCAAGTCGGGGTGTGGAATGCCCAGCTCAAGGACATCTACAGCCAGCAGTTCGTCAATCTGATCCACAGCCAGCCCGTAGGCGACTGGACCCTGGGCGCCAACCTGGGGTTCTTCTACGGCAAGGACGACGGCAGCGCCCGCGCCGGCAACCTGGACAACAAAACCTGGTCCGGCCTGCTGTCCGCGCGCCACGGTGGCAACACCTTCTACGTCGGCCTGCAAAAACTCACCGGCAACAGCGCCTGGATGCGTGTCAACGGCACCAGCGGCGGCACCCTGGCCAACGACAGCTATAACTCGAGCTACGACAACGCCGAGGAAAAATCCTGGCAGGTTCGCCACGACTACAACTTCGCCGCCCTTGGCGTACCGGGCCTTACCCTGATGAACCGCTATATCAGCGGCAGCAACGTGCACACCGGCACGGTGACCGACGGCAAGGAATGGGGCCGCGAAAGCGAATTGGGCTACACCGTACAAAGCGGCAGCCTGAAAAACCTGACCCTGCGCTGGCGCAACTCCAGCATGCGGCGTGACTACAGCAACAACGAGTTCGATGAAAACCGGTTGATCGTCAGCTACCCGATAAGTCTGCTGTAAACCGGCGCCGCAGTTACTGTATGGTGCGCGCCTGCCGCTGCTGATCGCCCCAGCAGCGGCCTTTCATTCGGGCCCGCGCACAGCATGAAAACCTTCGTCCCAGCAATCGCAGTGTTTGCCCTGGCCCTGAGCCTGGGCGGCTGTATCGGTTCGCCCATTGCCCTGACGCCGCAGACCGAGCAACGCCTGCAAGCCCGGGCGCCGATCCGTTTTCTGCTGACTTTCGATGACGGCCCCAGCGCCTCGGGCTACAACAACCCGAGCCGCTCGGTGGTGGCCGATCTGGCCGATAACCCGGTATCGCCGGGGATCAAGGCGGTGTTCTTTCTACAGACCGAAGCCGCCCGTTCAGGGGGCAGCGCGCGGGGCCGCAAGACCATGGTGCGTGAACATGCCGCCGGCCATGTCCTGGCCTTCCACACGGCGACGGCGTTTCATACCAATCATCGCTGGCTCAATGACGCCGAGTTGGAACGCACCCTGACCCAGGGCGCCGCGGACATCGCCGCCATCACCGGCACGCCGCCCCTGCTGGTGCGGCCACCGTTCTGGAACTACGACCACCGCACATTCGCCGCCTACCGACGCCACGGCATGCAGGTCCTGCTGACCGACCTGAGTGCCAACGACGGCAAGATCTGGGGCTTCAATGGCAGCCCACGCCGCCGCGCCAACCTGTACCGGCAGCTGTCAGTGGTGCGTGAGCGCATCGCGGCGGGTGAGTTGCCGACGGTGGACGGCGTGGTACCGGTGGTGGTGACCTTCCATGACATCAACCGCTACACCGCACGGCATATGCAGGAGTACCTGCAGATCCTGATGGACAGCGCCCGCATCAACGGCCTGAAGACCGCCGCCACGCCCTTCTACACCGACACCGCCACCCTGCAACGCGCAGCGCTGGCCCGCACGGTCCAGGATATGAACGAGCCGGTGCATCTGCCAGGGGTGTGGAATTGGCTGTGGGACGCCGATGCCCACTAAGCGCCCCGCAACAATTGGATGTGCAGGTATAAATAGATATCAGGAACCCTACATCAATACTTGCCACCAAAGAGGAACGCAACTCTTCATGCCCAGGTAGACAATGATTACCCAACCGCCCTCCCCGCCCATACCAATGACGGATCCCTTACTTTCGCCAACCTTTCAAGCCTCTGGCGCTCCAACGGCGACGATGATTAATATTCCTAGTGTGAGCGACCCTCACGCCAACAACGATCGACGCCTGAGGTTCAACGCAAACTCACGACTCGCCCCAGACCAAAAACCGGTTCATCGGTACAAAGAGAAATACATCAACGCTGAAGTGCTGCGACACGACAAGCATGTAAAAATAAGTCATGAAACAACCATCAACAGCCTGCATAGAAAACCCCACTTAGCCGAAGACTTAGTAGTGGTGATTGAAACAGGCAATGCCAATGACCGTATCAGAATAAAAGACGGTCCCGACCAGAGCATAATCGTCACAGTCAATGATAAACCCTACCAACTCAATAAGATTTACTCCGAAGAAAGCGAAGTCTACAGCCTGCGTATTAAAACAAACGGGGGCGACGACTGTGTGCTTGTCGACGCTGATGTGAAATTCCCCGTAGACATCGACTTAGGGGACGGTAACGATTACGCCCAGGCTGGCTCAGGATATACCACCCTGCGCGGTGGATCAGGCAACGATACGCTTAAGCTCGGCAGTGGCCAGGGCATAGCGTTCGGGGGTGACGGCGAGGATCTGATGATCGCCGGTACCGGTAATGGCGTGCTCAGGGGCAATAATGGCAATGACCGCATGCAAGCTGGCGAACGGACTAAGGGGAGTAGTCTGTACATGGACGGAGGAGACGGTCACGACTTCATGATTGTCACCAAGAACACCCTTGATAACCCGACTATTTTACACGGGGGTAAGGGCGAGAACCTTATCGTTACCCACGGCAAGGCCACCGTATACACCGGACGCGATAAAAACATTGTTCGGACGCACAGCGACGACAGCGTAATTTATGCCAAACCCACGGACGAAGTTCATCGTACCCCGGGCTCCACACTGACTCACACGACCTTCAAGGAGGTGGGACACAGTGGGTATACCGTCGAAGGTTCTGAAGAGTTTGTACAGACCGTAAAAGATGATCTTGACTTATTACGTTTCTCGCCGACAGGCAAGCAGATGTTAGCTGAGGCGGACGCGGCAGCGAACCGTAATGATGCTCCGACGCTGATCAAAGAAACCAAAGTCAATAACGGTTCTTATCACTTCAACAGTTTGAAACTGAGAAAACATTTTTCCACGGACAGACCTGATGAAGTAAACCCTAAAGACAAATGGAAGGGACAAAACTTCGGCGGCGTGTTCACCACATACGACCTGGAAGGATTAACTCCAGCCGACTGGGGAGAGGTTACTTACAATCGACCCGGGGATGTCGCGACCGCAGGCGAAATACATTACAACCCCTCCTTTTCGCTCCCTGATGTTAGTGGCCCCATCGTCACGCTGTACCATGAGATGGCCCATGCGTATAACGGAGCCAACGGCAGCATGCTACCCGGGAGAACAAGGGTGCCGCATAAACTCTCCGGTGAACGCGATGTTGAACACCAGGCGGTTGGCTTACCCACCGACGCGCCGCCGTTCAACTTCATCAACAGGCCATCTGCGCAACCCACCACGACCAACCCCAAGCCGTTCACTGAAAACGCATTGAGAGAGGAACTGCAACTGCCCCTCAGAAAAAAATATTAGAAACAGGGCCACCGCCTATCAGGCCGAACCTCGCGACTCCACGCCCAACTCATCCCACACCGATTCGGCCAAGTGGAACGTCGCATTGGCCGCCGGGATCCCGCAGTAGATCGCGCTCTGCATCAGCACTTCCTTGATCTCGGCGCGGGTCACGCCGTTGCTGGCGGCGGCACGTAAATGCAGCTTCAACTCTTCGGTGCGGTTCATGCCGATCAGCATCGCGATGGTGATCAGGCTGCGGGTGTGACGTGGCAAGCCTGGGCGGGTCCAGATGTCTCCCCACGCATGGCGAGTGATCATTTCCTGAAACTCGCTATTGAACTCGGTCAGGGCATTGAGGCTGCGCTCCACATGGGCGTCGCCCAGCACTTCGCGGCGCACTTGCAGACCCTCGGCATAACGTTGTTTCTCGTCCACGAAAAGCTCCTCAGCGGCCCAGCAGAAATTCAATCACGCGGTCGCTGAACGCAGCGCCGGCTTGCACATTGGACAGATGCGCCGCATAGAACTCGGCGTATTCGGCGCCCTTTACATGGTTCTGGATAAAGTGTCCGCCGGCTGGCGGGGTCACCGCGTCTTCCGTGCCGGCAATCACCAGGGTGGGCACTTTGATCGACGCCAACTGATGACGCAAATCCGCATCGCGCACCGCCGCGCAGTTGGCGGCATACCCTTGGGGCGAAGTGGCCGCAAGCATGGCAGTGATCTGCTCGGCCTGGTGGGGGTTGGCGGCGGCAAAATCGGCGGTGAACCAGCGTGCAATCGAGGCATCACGCAGTGCAACCATCGCCGCCGCGCCATCGCGCAATACCATTTCGATACGCGGGTTCCACACCTCAGGCGTGCCGATCCTGGCGGCGGTGTTGCAGACCACCAGACGATTGAGCCGCGTGCCGGCGTTGATGCCTAACCATTGGCCGATCAACCCGCCCATGGACAGCCCGCAAAAATGCACGCGGTCAATATCAAGCGCATCCAGCAACGCGATCACATCGTGACCCAGTTGTTCGATGCTGTAGGGGCCCTCGGTGACCAGGGATTTGCCATGGCCGCGGGTATCAAAGCGCAGCAGGCGAAAATGCTGGGTGAATGCCGGCACCTGGATGTCCCACATATGCAGGTCAGTGCCCAGGGAGTTGGACAGCACCAGTACCGGTGCATCGGCGGGCCCATCGAGTTGGTAATGCAGTTCGCCCTCGGCGAGTTGTACGAAAGCCACAGTGGTCTCCTTACGCGGTCAATGCAAAGTGTTCAGTCACGGCGCGGCTGACCCAGGTAGGGGCCTGGCCGAGGTAGTTGGCCGGGTCGAGCAGACGGTCCAGTTCGGCCGAGGATAACTCGGCGGTGACCTGCGGCTGATCCGCCAGCACGGCACGCAAATGGCGCTGCTCGGCGACCGCGCGTTTGCAGCACTGCTCCAGCAAGTGGTGCGCGGTTTCACGCCCCAGGCGTTGGGCAAGCACGCTGCTGACAGCTTCGGCCAGCACCAGGCCCTGGGTCAGGTCGAGATTGCGGGCCATGCGCTCGGCATCCACCTCCAGCCCTTCGCTGACCAGCAGCGCCTGTTCCAGTGCTCCCGAGACCAATCGGCAGATCTGCGGCAAGGTTTCCCATTCGGCGTGCCACAGCCCCAGGCTGCGTTCGTGCTCCTGGGGCATGGCACTGAACATCGTCGCCACCAGACCGGGCACACGGGTCGCGGCGCTGATCAGCACGGCGGCGCCGACCGGATTGCGCTTGTGCGGCATGGTCGAAGAGCCGCCCTTGCCCGGCGCCGAGGGCTCGAACACTTCCGCCGCTTCGGTTTGCATCAACAGGCTGATGTCGCGGCCCAGCTTGCCAAGGCTGCCGGCGATCAGGCCGAGCACGCTGGCAAACTCCACCAGACGATCACGTTGCGTGTGCCACGGCTGCTCGGGCAAGCTCAGTTGCAACTCGGCGGCCAAGGCTTGCGCCACCGGCATGGCCTGCTCGCCCAGCGCAGCCAGGGTGCCCGACGCACCGCCAAACTGCAGCACCAGCAAACGCGGTTTCAATTCCACCAGGCGCTGGCGACTGCGCGTCACCGCGCCCAGCCAGCCGGCGATCTTCATGCCCAGGGTGACGGGCGTGGCATGCTGCAGCCAGGTGCGCCCGACCAGAGGTGTCGATGCATGCCGCTGCGCCTGGGACGCCAATACATCGCCCAGGCGCGCCAGGTCCGCTTCGATCAGCTCCAGCGCGCGGCGCAATTGCACCACCAGGCCGGTGTCCATCACATCCTGGCTGGTTGCCCCCAGATGCACATAACGCTCGGCCCCGGCGTCTTCAGCGGCAATCAACTTGCCCAGCGCCTTGACCAATGGAATCGCCGAGTTGCCCGCCGTGGCAATCGCCACGCTGAGCGTATCCACGTCATACAGCGATGCCAGGCAGGCCTGGGCAATCGGCGCCACGGCGGCCTGCGGGATCAACCCGACCTGGGCCTCGGCCCGGGCCAGCGCGGCCTCGAAATCCAGCATGCCCTGCAATCGGCCCTGGTCACAGAACACTTCGGCCATGCTGTCGGCGGTGAAGTAGGCGTCGAACAGTTGGTTGCTCGTGCGCAGTGTCATAACTCATCCCTTACAAATCGTGATGCAGGTACGCCGCCTGTTTCGGCAGGCGCAAGCTGAACAGGAACGCCACGGCCATCATCGCGGTGACGTACCAGTAGAAGGTGTTTTCCATACCGATGGACTTCAGGCTCAGCGCAACCACTTCCGCCGAACCGCCGAACACCGCGTTGGCCACGGCATACGCCAGGCCCACGCCCAATGCACGCACCTGGGGTGGGAACATCTCGGCTTTGACCAGGCCACTGATGGAGGTATAGAAGCTGACGATGGCCAGTGCCAGCGTGATCAGCACAAAAGCCAGGAACGGACTGGTCACGGTTTTCAGGGTAAGCAGGATCGGCACCGTGAACAGCGTGCCCAGGCCGGCGAACCAGAGCATGGAATTGCGCCGGCCAATCTTGTCGGCGAGCATGCCGAACAGCGGCTGCATGCACATGTACAGAAACAGCGCGCCGGTCATGATGTAGCTGGCGGTCTTGGCGTGCATGCCGACGGTGTTCACCAGGTATTTCTGCATATAGGTGGTGAACGTATAGAAAATCAGCGAGCCACCGGCGGTGTAGCCCAGCACCGTAATGAACGCTTTGCCGTGGTCACGGAACAGCGCGACGATACTGCCGGCGTCCTTGTCTTCGCGCATTTCCTTGCTGGTGGTTTCCTTGAGGGTGCGGCGCAGCAACAGGGAGATCACCGCCGCAATGGCGCCGATCACGAACGGAATGCGCCAGCCCCAGGCACGCAATTCTTCTTCGGTGAGGATCTGTTGCAGGATCACCACCACCAGCACCGCCAGCAGTTGCCCGCCGATCAGGGTCACGTACTGGAACGAGGCGAAGAAACCGCGCTGGCCCTTGAGCGCCACTTCGCTCATGTAGGTCGCCGTGGTGCCGTATTCGCCCCCCACCGACAACCCCTGGAACAGCCGCGCCACCAGCAGCAGCGCCGGGGCCCAGGCGCCGATATCCTTGTAGGTCGGCAGGAAAGCGATGACCAGGGAACCGGCGCACATCATCAGCACCGAGATCATCATGGAATTCTTGCGGCCATGTTTGTCGGCCACCCGGCCAAACAGCCAGCCGCCGATCGGACGCATCAGGAACCCGGCGGCGAACACGCCGGCGGTGTTGAGCAGTTGGACGGTGGGGTCGTCCGAGGGGAAAAAGGCCGGGGCGAAGTAAATGGCGCAGAAGGCATAGACGTAAAAGTCGAACCATTCGACCAGATTGCCGGAGGAAGCACCGACAATCGCAAAAATCCGTTTGCTGCGCTCTTCTCCGGTGTAGTGACTGGTTTTTGTGGTCATGGTTTTTTACTCAATGGGAACGGTTATAGCCTAGACATACTTTGCAACAACCGTTTCATGCAAGCAGACTTTTGGGTAGGTGGTGCCTGGGAGGGCCCCATCGGGGGCAAGCCCCCTCCCACATTTTGATTTGTGAATACATTCAAGTGTGGGAGGGGGCTTGCCCCCGATAGGGCCCTACAGCCCACTCAATAATCGAAAAACACCGTTTCCTTATCTGTCCCCTGCAAAACCACATTCCACTGATAAACCCCCGCAGCATCCTGCTTGGCAATCAACGTACCGCGACGCTGCGCCGGCACACACGCCAGCAACGGGTCATCCCCATTCAACGCCTCACCGTCAAAATAAATCCGCGTCAGCAAGTGCTTCACCAACCCACGAGCAAACACCAGCACCACCAGATGCGGCGCCTGGGTCGTGCCTTGAAGCCCCGGCACACTGCCCGGCTTGATCGTGGTAAAGCGAAAGCGCCCTTCGGCATCCACCGGCACGCGGCCAAAGCCTTCGAAGTTGGGATCCAGCGCTTTGTCCTGCTCGTCTTCCGGGTGGTCGTACTTGCCGGCGGCGTTGGCCTGCCAGACCTCAAGCATGGCGTCGTTGACCACATCGCCGTTGCCGTCCACCACCTGCCCGCTGATTGCCACGCGTTCGCCCAGGGTGGCGGCGACCGTCAGGTCTTCGCGGTTCAGCCAGGTCAGGCCGATGTGGTAATACGGCCCGACGGTGTGGGACGTGGTTGCGTAAAGGCTCATCTCATTTCTCCATCGGCGTGGCGTCGCGGCCGCGCAGGACGATGTCCCAGCGGTAGCCGAGGGCATAGGCAGGAATGGTTTTTTCCAGGTCGAAGCTTGCGATCAGGCGTTGCTTGGCGCTGGCGTCCGGCACGCAGTTGTAGATCGGGTCGTATTCGAGCAGCGGGTCGCCGGGGAAATACATTTGCGTGACCAGCCGCGTCAGCACGCTGGGTCCGAACAGCGAAAAGTGAATATGCGCCGGGCGCCAGGCGTTGTGGTGGTTGCCCCACGGATAGGCGCCAGGCTTGATGGTCTGGAACTGGTACCAGCCCTCGGCGTCGGTGACGGTACGCCCGGTGCCGGTGAAGTTCGGGTCCAGCGGCGCATCGTGCAGGTCGCGCTTGTGGTTGTAGCGACCGGCGGCGTTGGCCTGCCAGATCTCCACGAGGATGCCCGGCACCGGCAGGCCGTTCTCGTCCAGCACCCGCCCGTGAATGATGATACGTTCGCCCTGGGGCTCACCTTCATGCTGGGCGGTCAGGTCGTTGTCGTTCTTGCTGATGCGCTCGGCGCCGATGGTGGGGCCGGTGATTTCCGACAAGGAATGGGGCAGAAACACCAACGGTTGCGACGGCGAACGCAAGTTCGTCGACTGGTAGGCCGGGTGCAGGTAGTCAGGTTGAGTGCCCGCGTGCGGGCGCCGGTAACCGGGCTTGTCTTTCATGGAGCAAATCCTCTGTTGTTAGACGCGTTCAATCGCCAGGGCCAGGCCTTGGCCCACGCCCACGCACATGGTCGCCAGGCCTTTGCGGCCGCCGGTTTTTTCCAGCTGGTGCAGGGCTGTCAGTACCAGCCGTGCGCCGCTCATGCCCAGTGGGTGACCCAGGGCGATGGCGCCGCCGTTGGGGTTGACCTGCGGCGCGTCATCGGCAATACCCAACTCGCGCAACACCGCCAAGCCTTGGCTGGCGAAGGCTTCGTTGAGTTCGATCACGTCAAAATCAGTGACCGCCAGACCGAGGCGCTCCACCAGCTTGCGCACCGCCGGCACCGGGCCGATCCCCATCACGCGCGGGGCGACGCCGGCACTGGCCATGCCCAACACACGGGCGCGGGCAGTGAGACCGTGTTTCTTCACAGCCTCTGCAGAAGCGAGGATCAGCGCGGCAGCGCCATCGTTGACGCCCGAGGCGTTGCCGGCGGTGACGGTCTTGTCCGGGCCGTTGACCGGTTTGAGTCTGGCCAGAGCGTCCAGGGTGGTGTCCCGTGGATGCTCATCGTGCTCCACAAAGGTTTCGCCTTTTTTATGGGCCACCCGCACCGGCACAATCTCTTCGGCAAAGAAGCCGGCGGCCTGCGCGGCAGCGGTACGTTGCTGGCTGCGCAGGGCAAAGGCATCCTGGTCGGCGCGCGAAACATTGTAGTCGTCGGCAACGTTATCGGCGGTCTGCGGCATCGCGTCGACGCCGTATTGGGCTTTCATCAAGGGGTTGATAAAACGCCAGCCGATGGTGGTGTCTTCGAGCTTCATGGTGCGTGAAAACGCCGCATCGGCCTTGCCCATCACGAACGGCGCACGGGACATCGATTCGACGCCGCCGGCAATCGCCAGCTCCATTTCGCCGCTGGCAATCGCGCGAAAGGCGGTACCGACAGCGTCCATGCCCGAGGCGCACAAGCGGTTGAGGGTCACACCGGGAATACTCTGCGGCAGGCCCGCCAGCAACAGCGCCATGCGTGCCACGTTACGGTTGTCTTCGCCGGCCTGGTTGGCACAGCCGAGGAACACTTCATCCACGGCGCTCCACTCCACCGTTGGGTTGCGTTCCATCAGCGCCTTGATCGGCAAGGCCGCCAGGTCATCGGCGCGCACCGTGGACAAGCCACCGCCGAAGCGGCCGATGGGGGTGCGAATGGCGTCACAGATAAAGACATCGCGCATCAGGCTTCTCCCGGCGCTTGGCCATGGGCGGCGGCGGTGCGTGCTTCGAGGTCACGCAGGGCGCTCAGCTCAACCTCAGTCGGTTCGGCGGTCACCTTGATCTGGTCGGCAAAACGAACGGCCCAGCCGGTCGCCGCGACCACTTGCTCGCGGGTCACCCCAGGGTGCAACGCAGTGACCACGAACTCATGGCTGCCCGCTTCCGGCTCCATGATGCACAGGTCGGTAATGATGCCGACCGGACCGGCGCCCGGCAGCCCCAGGCGTTTGCGTGAATCGCCGCCTTCGCCGTGGCCGACCGAGGTGATGAAGTCCAGCTTGTCGACAAACGAACGGGACGACTGTTTAAGGATGATCAATACGCTTTTGGCGGAACCGGCAATTTCCGGCGCGCCGCCGGCACCCGGCAAACGCACCTTGGGCTGGTGATAATCGCCGACCACGGTGGTGTTGATGTTGCCGAAACGGTCGACCTGAGCCGCGCCGAGAAAGCCGACGTCGATGCGCCCGCCCTGCAGCCAGTAGCGGAAGATCTCACCGGTGGGCACCACGGTATCGGCGGTTTCCGCCAACTCACCGTCGCCGATGGACAGCGGCAGCACCGATGGCTTGGCGCCAATCGGGCCAGACTCGTAGATCAGCACCACGTCAGGCGACGAGGTCAGGCGCGCCAGGTTGGCTGCCTTGGACGGCAGGCCGATGCCGACGAAGCACACCGAGCCATTCTTGAGGCGGCGCGCGGCGGCGACGGTCATCATTTCATTCGTGGAGTAAGTCATTACTTGGCCTCCTGCGCGGTGACCAACCTGGCCTGGAATTCACTGAAGTCGGCGGTGCCGTGGATGTATTCGTCGATCCAGGCGGTAAAAGTCCCACGGTCGCGGGCAATCGGGTCCCACGCCTGGTAGAAACGGTTGTCGCGTTCGTTATAGCCGTGGGCGTAGGACGGATGCGCGCCACCGGGCACATGGCACACGGCGGTCAGGGCCCAGGTCGGCAATACGCAGCTGTTCATCGGCGCGTTCAGGTCATCGACGATTTCCTCGACGGTGACGATGCAGCGCTTGGCCGCCAGGGCCGCTTCCTTCTGCACGCCGAGGATGCCCCACAGCAGCACGTTGCCCTTGCGGTCGGCCTTCTGCGCGTGGATCACCGTCACATCCGGGCGTACCGACGGGACGGCCGCCAGCACCTCGCCAGTAAACGGACACGTGACGGTCTTGATCAGCGGGTTGACCTTGGGCAAATCGGAACCGGCGTAGGCACGCAGCACCGCAAACGGCAGGCCGGAGGCGCCGGCGACGTAGGCGTTGGCCAGGTCGGCATGGCTGTGTTCTTCGATCTCCAGTGGCTGCGGCCAGTGTTTTTCCACGGCGTCGCGCAGACGATGCAGGGAGCCCACGCCCGGGTTGCCGCCCCAGGAGAAAATCAACTTGCGCGCACAGCCGGCGCCGATCAACTGGTCGTAGATCAGGTCAGGCGTCATGCGCACCAGCGTCAGGTCTTTCTTGCCCTGACGAATGATTTCATGACCTGCGGCCGTGGGGATCAGGTGAGTGAAGCCTTCGAGGGCGACGGTGTCGCCATCGTTCACGAAGCGCTTGACCGCATCACGCAGGGTGAGAATTTCAGCCATGGGGTTGGGCTCCCGGTGTTGATCGAAAAAGGCGCTGAGGGGGGCGCCGAAGTGCTTGAAGATTAAGCCGGGGGGATGGGCCGAACAATCCGATAATCGACTCAGTGTTCGATTATCGAACGAATTGTTGCGGGGCTGACTCTTGGGCGCAGATGATCCAATGTGGGAGGGGGCTTGCCCCCGATGGCGGTGTATCAGTCAGCAATTATCAAGCTGACCCACCGTAATCGGGGGCAAGCCCCCTCCCACATTTTCAACCCTGCCAGACGTCAGGTCGCGTCGGCGTGACTGACCATGCCCTTGATCAGCACCGCTGCCGTGGCCAACCCCGCCGGAATCACCAGCGCCGTCAGTACCTGCTCGAAGTTCCAGCCCAGTCCCAGCAAGGTAGCGCCCATCCACGCACCGAGAATGGCACCGAAACGGCCGATGCCGAGCATCCACGACACGCCGGTGGCGCGGCCCTGGGTGGGGTAGAAGCGCGCAGCCAGCGAAGGCATCGCCGATTGCGCACCGTTGACGCACATGCCGGCAATCAGCACCAGAGTCGCCAATAGCGTGATATTGCCCAGGCTCTGCCCGACCGCGTAGGCAAATACCCCCGCCAACAGGTAGAAGGTGCCAATCACTTTGTGCGGGTTGAACCGGTCCATCGCCCAGCCCACGCCGACGGCGCTCAATACGCCGCCAAACTGGAACAAGGCACCGATAAAGGCGGCCTGCTCCATGCTGGCGCCACTGTCGCGCATCAGGGTTGGCAGCCAGCTGGTGAGCAGGTAAACAATCACCAGGCCCATGAAATAGGTGAGCCACAGCAACAGCGTGCCGGCGCTGTAGGTGCCGGAAAAAATCACCGCGAACACGTTGCGCGCCTTGACGGTCTTTTGTTCCGGCACGCTGAAGTGAGTGGCCTGGGCGACAATGCCGGGTTCAATCGGTGACAGGGCCTTGCGTACCTTGTCAGTGCCACGGTTGCGCACCACCAGGTAACGCGCCGACTCCGGCAACCACACCAGCAGCACCGCGCCCAGGATCAACGGCAGGATGCCACCGATCAGCAACAGGCTGTGCCAGCCGAAGGCCGGGATCAACTTGGCCGAGATAAACCCGCCACCGGCCATGCCCAGGTTGAAGCCACAGAACATGCTGGTCACCAACAGCGACTTGTGCCGCTCGGGGGTGTATTCGGAGAGCAGCGTGGTGGCGTTGGGCATGCCGGCGCCCAGCCCCAGGCCCGTCAGGAAACGCAACACCAGCAGTTGGTCGACATTGCTGCTGTAGGCCGAAGCCAGGCTGAAGGCACCGAACACCAGCACCGCGCCCACCAGCACCACTTTGCGCCCGAAGCGATCGGCCAGCGGGCCGGAACCCAGCGCGCCGAACACCATGCCGATCAACGCGGCGCTCATCACCGGGCCGAGGCTGGCGCGGTCGATGCCCCAGTCCTGGGACAGCGCGGGTGCGATAAAGCCCATGGCGGCGGTGTCGAGGCCGTCGAGGAAGACAATCAGGAAGCACAGGATCACCACGCGCCATTGGTAACGAGACAACGGCTGGGTATTGATGAAGGACTGCACGTCCAGGGTAGAACCGACAGATGGCTGATTCATTATTTTTATTCCACACCGATGGCGGGCCAGCGACCTGGGGTCGCGATTATTATTGGAGCGCGCCCTGAAGCGCTGCCGCACATTAATAAGCCAGGGGAAACAGCGTCAATTGATCACGCCGGGTTCTGTGCGGTCACCGAACACTCAGGCAAACAGTTGCATGCTCAGCTCGCGACTGGCGCTGAGCATGCTCGGCAGGAAACGCTGCTCCAACTCGCTGCGGCTGACCCGCCCGGCATGGGTGCTGACATTGAGCGCGGCCAGCACCTGGCCCGAGGCGTCGTAAACCGGTACGGCAATTGAACGCAGGCCCTGCTCCAGCTCCTGATCGACGATGCACCAGCCCTGCTGACGCACTTGTTGCAGGCATTCGAACAACGCTTCGGGCGTGGTCAAGGTGCGACTGGTCTTGGTTTGCAGATCGGCGTGGTCAAGGTAATCCTGCAACGAGGCATCATCCAGGGCAGCAAGCAGAATGCGGCCCATGGAGGTGCAGTACGCCGGCAAGCGTCCACCCACGGACAGGTCAACGGAAATCAGGCGCTGAGTGGTGGCCGAACGGGCGATATAAAGAATGTCGTCGCCTTCAAGGGTCGCCATATTGCAGGCTTCGTGAAGCTGTTCGCTCATGCGGTCCAGATAAGGCTGGGCCGACACGGCCAAGGGGGTCGACGATAAATAGGCGTGGCCAAGGGTCAGCACCTTGGGCAGCAACGAGTAGGTACGGCCATCGGTGGTGGCATACCCCAGCTTGATCAAGGTATGCAGGCAGCGGCGCACGGCGGCACGCGGAATTTCGGTGCGATGGCTGATCTGGGCGATGGTCAGGTGACGCTTGCGCTCCTGAAACGCCTGCACCACGGCCAGGCCACGGGCCAGGGAGGTCATGAAGTCCGGATCACCCGTGAACGCCTGGATGCGCTTGGCGGGTGATGCCACGATCGGCGGCGCCACTGACGCGAAGGAGTTGCGCAATTGATCGTTCATTTCCAGGGATCCTTTTTCTTGTTTTCAACCACAGAAGGGCTGGCTGCTATTACTAGCTGCACGCTTAGCGATGCACAAGGCAAGGGCGGCAACATTGGGCGATTATCGGACGATCATTCGATTATCGCAATTCTCGGCTGCCAAGCCTGCCGCAGCGCGTTGCTCGGTAAAAAACGGCTGCCTGAGGTATATGTTCAGCCGACACTTAGGTTGTGATGTAACAAAACTCGCACATGAAGTTGAGGCTTTTTAACTTTATGCCGATAGCGTTCTTCAAATGCGTCGCTATAATGCAGCCTGTACAGAGGTCAGCCCAATTCAGCTATTGGGATCGGAGCTCGCCCGGCGCCGCATTCCGTGCGCATGGTCGATTAAAGCAGTGGATTGAAAAAGCGATCTCAGGTCCCTACTTAAACTTGGACAGGGCGTCTGTTCAAGTAGGTATACCCGCGGCGCCTTCTGGCTTGAAGTTGTACCCTTATTAAACCCAACTCAATTAGGTAACACTGTGACGAAAGATGAACTGCGCGCGGAACTTGAGCGCCAGGAGCAACGTTACAAGGACGTTTACGGCGGGGAAGTCACCACCTACGCCGCCCAGCCTGAGCCGGAACGTAAGCCATGGCGCAAGCGCGCCAGCCTGCTGGACCAGGCATTCGCCCAGGAAATCCAGAAGATCGAGCAGGAACTCAAAGCCGAAGAGCCCTAGGGCTGTGCGTTGAGCCTCCAGGCTTTACGGTCTGTGCCGGCCATCGCCTGCGAAGGGCATCGCCCTTCAAAGCCACTGGTCGGCGCCCTACTGCTGCTAACGAAATTTCATACAAATGTTTCACACATGACATTTTCGTGTCGAAACCGCGTTTTTTCGCGCCCGGGCTTTACAAATCAACCACTTGCCAAAGCCCCGAAAACCCTGGGATGCGCCTGCACAGCCCGGTTTTTTTCAAGCTAGATTGTTACCGATGAGCAGCTAATGCATCGATTACTGAGGTTTTCTGGCATAATCGCGCCCCCTTACGACCGGGTCAGAAAACCTTCATGATCGATTTATTCAGCGGACTGGATGCTTGGGTTCTAGTGAGCCTGTTGCTCGCCCTGGCCTTTGTCCTCGCCTTCGAGTTCATCAATGGCTTTCATGACACCGCTAACGCGGTGGCCACAGTCATCTATACCAAAGCCATGCCGCCGCACCTGGCGGTGTTCTTCTCCGGGGTGTTCAACTTCCTTGGCGTGTTGCTCGGCGGTGTAGGTGTCGCCTACGCCATCGTGCATCTGCTGCCGGTGGAATTGCTGATCAATGTGAACACCGGCCATGGTTTGGCAATGGTCTTCTCATTGTTGGCGGCGGCAATCACCTGGAACCTGGGCACCTGGTACTTCGGTATCCCCGCCTCCAGCTCCCACACGCTGATCGGCTCGATCCTCGGTGTGGGCCTGGCCAACGCCCTGATCAACGATATTCCCCTGGCTGACGGTGTGAACTGGCAGAAAGCGATCGATATCGGTGCGTCCCTGGTGTTCTCGCCGATGGCCGGCTTTCTCGTCGCAGCCCTGGTGCTGATCGGCCTGAAGTGGTGGCGCCCGCTGTCGAAGATGCACAAGACCCCGGACCAGCGCCGCAAGCTTGACGACAAGAAGCACCCGCCGTTCTGGAACCGCCTGGTGCTGGTGATTTCGGCCATGGCTGTCAGCTTCGTGCACGGCTCCAACGATGGGCAAAAAGGCATCGGCCTGATCATGCTCGTGCTGATCGGTATCGTGCCGGCGCAGTTCGTGCTCGACCTGGGCAGCACCACCTACCAGATCGAACGTACCCGCGACGCCACCGTGCATTTGAGCCAGTTCTACCAGCGCAACAATGCCACCCTCGGCGAGTTCCTGGCCCTGGGCAAAAGCGTGAAAGACGATCTGCCGGGCAAGTTCCAATGCAACCCGCAGCAGACCGAGCCGACTATCAACGCGCTCGTTGATACGCTCAAAGGTGTTTCCGACTACCACGCGTTGAGTGCCGACCAGCGCATTGAAGTACGTCGTTACCTGCTCTGCCTGGACGATACCGCCAAGAAAGTCGGCAAGCTGCCTGGCCTGGATGCGCGTGAAAAGTCCGACCTCGACAAGCTGCGCAAGGACCTGACCGCTACGACCGAGTACGCACCGTTCTGGGTGATTCTCGCGGTCGCACTGGCCCTGGGCCTGGGCACCATGGTCGGCTGGAAGCGCGTGGTGCTGACCATCGGTGAGAAGATCGGCAAGCAAGGCATGACCTATGCCCAAGGCATGTCGGCACAGATCACCACCGCCACCATGATCGGCTTTGCCAATATCTTCGCCCTGCCGGTGTCCACCACCCACGTGTTGTCTTCTGGCGTGGCCGGTACCATGGTCGCTAACAAAAGCGGTCTGCAAGGCGGTACGGTCAAGACTATCCTGATGGCTTGGGTGTTGACCTTGCCGGCAACCGTAGGCCTCTCGGCCGGGTTGTTCTGGCTGGCGTCCTGGGCGCTGGGCAACTGATTAGTCGCCTGCAATAAAAAAGGTGCGATTCGCGAGAATCGCACCTTTTTTTATGGCCTGATGATCGTTCCCACGCCCTGCATGGGAATGATCGGCCAACGATCGGCCAAAAAAAAGGGCGACCGAAGTCGCCCAAAATGCCTTGCGTGCCCTGTAATCCGGAAAAACCTAAGGTTTTTTACGCTTGTTTGCGTCTTTCCAGATAAAAAATCCAAATCCTACAAAAAACAGCACCATGAGGCTTACGGTCAGCACTCCGGCAAATACCACATTATCGATAAACATGACCGGCCTCCTGCACTCGCCCTGTTGCGATAGGGCTAAGTTAATGGAGAAGGCGCAATGGAAAATTGACGGGGATCAATGTCGCCCGCGACGGGGCGTAAAGAAGGGCAATAACTGACCTGGATCAATCCAGGCAAGTTGATTCAACGTTTTTTCGGCTTGTTCTTCGACTTCTTCTTGGCTTTACCCAGGGGCATCGCCTGTTCAAACGCCTGGCGCACTTCGTTCAGGCGTTTGTCATTGAGGTCATGCACGCGCTTGGCGCGTTCGGCATTCAGGTCGATCAGCTTGTCGTCGTCACTCATGGCTTGGCTTACGTTATGGCGGGAGTGCCCAATAATGCGGTCTCCCGCGCCCGACGGCAAATCAGCGGGCGACAAAAGGCAGGGCATCGACCAGAATCGGCACTTCCCTTCCTCCCCAGGAGACGCAACCCGGTGGCACTGCACAAGGACCTTCCTCCGTTGCTGGCCCTGCGCGCCTTTGAGGCTGTGGCGCGGCACTTGAGCTTTATCAAGGCGGCAAATGAGTTGTCGGTGACCCAGAGCGCCCTGAGCCACCAGGTGCAGAAACTTGAGCAACACTTGGGCAAACCGCTGTTTATCCGGCGCACACGTGCGATAGATCTAACGGTGGACGGCCAGCATTACTACAACGAAATCCGCCCGGCCCTTGATGCCATTGCAACCGCCACCCGCCACCAAAAAGAAGTTCCCGGCCCGAGCCTGTTGCGCGTCGGCTTGCTGGCGTCCTTTGCCACGCTGTGGTTGGCGCCGCGTCTGGCCGGGTTTCTCGATCGCTACCCGCATATCCAGGTTGAATTGCTGCCCGCCATTCAATTGGCCAACGTCGCCGGTGCCGAGGTTGACCTGGCCATCCGTTACGGCAAGGGCGACTGGCCCGACGTGCACGCCACGCGACTGATGACCGAAACCCTGTCACCGGTATGCAGCCCGGCCTTCAAGGCCGGCCAATCGCAGGATAGCCCGCTGTTGATGGCCACCTCACACCGCCCGTTCGAGTGGACGGATTGGTCGCAGCATTATCAGGTCGACCTTGAGCGCCACCCTCGCGTGATGCTGCATGACTACAACATCGTGGTCGAAGCCACCGTGGCCGGCCAGGGAATCGCCATGGGCCGCCATCGCCTGATCCAACGCAAGCTTCGCGACGGCAGCCTGGTGGAGGCGTTCGACTGGCCGCCGTACCACAGTGAGATCGGCTATTGGCTGATCACGCCCCACAGTCCGCTGAGCGAAGCGGCGACATGTTTCAGTCAGTGGCTGCAGGCAACCTGCGCCGACGCATGATTTTTTTCGATGCGTCGGTTGAGATCTATCCGTTTGTCGGCCACCGGTGCAGCCAACATGCTGGAACCTCACCCCTCAAGAGGTTGCATGATGAGCGACTCCATCCGTCAACGCGTTCACGCCCTTGGCCTGACACTGCCGACTGCCAGCCAACCGGCGGCCAACTACATCAACCATGTCGTCAGCGGGAACCAACTCTTCATTTCCGGGCAGATTCCCCTGCTCGATGGCACGCCCGCCTACGTCGGTCGCGTGGGCGACACGCTGGATGATCAACAAGGCGCGCAGGCGGCAGAACTCGCGGCGCTGGGCCTGCTCGGGCAACTGAGCGATGCCCTGGGCGATGACCTGTCGCGCGTGGTGCGCATCGTGAAGCTGGGGGTATTCATCGCCTGCAACGCCGATTTCCAGCGCCAGAGCGTGGTCGCCAATGGCGCGTCGAACCTGCTGGTCAACGCCCTCGGTGACAAAGGCCAGCATGTGCGCACTGCTGTCGGCGTGAGCAGTTTGCCAGCAGGCGTGGCCGTGGAGGTTGACGCCATTTTCGAGTTGCAACCGTGACCCCGCTGGACATCCGACAGCTGCGAGCGGCCACGCCTGGCTGCCGGGCCGGCATCGTGCACTTCAATCATGCCGGCGCGTCTCTGCCCAGCCAGGCCACCCTCGACGCCATCGTCGCGCAACTGCAACGTGAAGCCCAGGACGGTCCGATGGAAGCTGGCGAGCATGGCGCCCTGCTGGTGGAGCAGGCCCGTCGCGCCGCCGGGCAATTGCTCAATGCGCCTGCGTCCTCGATTGCCTTCGCCAGCAGTGGCTCGACGGCGTGGAACCTGGCGTTCCAGGCCCTGGGACCGTGGCAGCCGGGTGACCGCATCCTGGTGGGCCGGCATGAATGGGGCGGTAACCTGGCGAGCATGGCCATGGCCGTGCAAGCAGGTGCTCGAATCGACGTCATCCCCTGCGATGCGGCCGGCGCAGTGTGCCCGGTGGCACTGGAGGCGATGATTGACGCCGACGTGAAGT
The DNA here is from genome assembly GCF_002837185.1 of Pseudomonas fluorescens. Lineage (GTDB taxonomy): Bacteria > Pseudomonadota > Gammaproteobacteria > Pseudomonadales > Pseudomonadaceae > Aquipseudomonas > Aquipseudomonas fluorescens_AM. Next base: position 252,888 of record NZ_KZ477989.1, read on the forward strand.
TGATCAACCTCACCTGGCTACCGGCCAACGGTGGGCTGATCAACCCTGCCCAGGCCATCGGCGAAGTGGCGCGGCGTCACGCCATCCCCTACTTTATCGACGCTGGACAGGCGCTCGGCCAGGTGCCTGTGGATGTGCAGGCGCTGCACTGCGATGTGCTCAAGTGCGCCGGCCGCAAGCACCTGCGCGGGCCACGGGGCACAGCACTGTTGTATGTAAGGCCGGCGTTTTTGCAGCGCCTGAATCCTGCCCAGCGCGATGTGTTTTCAGCTCCCTGGACCGCCGCCGGTTTCGATTTGCGCAACGACGCGCGGCGCTTCGAGACCAGCGAAGCGTCCTTTGCCTTGCTGGCCGGACTCGGCAATGCCTTGCAGGAGATCAACCAACTGGGGATAGAAGCGGTATGGGAGAGCGTCTCGCGCACCAGCGCGCGAATCCGCGAAGGGCTGCGCCAGATCCCGGGGATTTCCTTGCATGACGTGGGCACGCTTCAGTCCGGACTGATCGCCTTCAACCTGAGCGGTTGGGACGCCTTCGAACTCAAGCAGCGCCTGGGCTTGCAGCGCATCAACATCGGCGCCAACGGTGTGGCCTACACACCACTGGACATGCAGGCGCGCGGGTTGAACAGCATTGCGCGAATCTCCGTCAGCCCATTCAACGACGACCGGGACTGCGAGTTACTGCTGGGGGCCTTGCGAGCACTGCGCGACTAAACCTCGATGTCTACCCACAAGCCCTGGCGCGGTGCGTCTTCAATCAGCGGCGCCACGGGAACGGTGTTGTCGGCGTTGAGCAGATCGCCGGGAATCGGCAGGTGCTGCTCAGGGTCGTCGCCGGCTTCACGCTGACGTTTTTGCTGCTCTTGCTGGCGGCGTTGTTCTTCGCGCAGCAGAAAGGTCGATTGCTCCGCATCGCCCTTTTTCAGGTCGATGGTGCTCTCGTTGGAGCCCGGTTGAACCGGCACAACGGGCGGGATATCCGGCTTCTGGCGCACCGGATCGAGTTGCGACGTGACCGGCACGACACTGACGGGCAGCATGGGTGGCAACATAATCTTGATTCTCCTGATCAACAGGCTGTCGGCGCGCCTCAGGGCGACTTGAGCGTTCGCTCGCCAAGCTGTGACCCAGTCGACAGTTGTGAGTGCCCGCCACCCGTCGATTTAGCCGGCGGGCGTGCACACCAACCCAGTAGTTTTCGTCAGAGTCCTTGGGCATGGGGCCTTGTTCCGTTAAGATAGTCGGCTTTTTCACGGCGGGAGTCAGGCAGCATGGCGCAGCAGTATCAACCGGGGCAACGCTGGATTAGTGACAGCGAAGCAGAGCTGGGGTTAGGCACCGTTCTGGCACAGGACGGCCGCTTGTTGACCGTGCTCTATCCGGCCACTGGCGACACTCGCCAGTATGCGCTACGGAATGCGCCCCTCACCCGCGTGAGGTTTTCGCCGGGTGACAGCATCACCCATTTCGAAGGCTGGAAAATGACCGTACAGGAAGTCGATGACGTCGACGGCCTGCTGGTCTACCACGGCCTCAACGGGCAGAACGAGCAGGTCACCCTGCCAGAAACCCAGCTGTCCAACTTCATCCAGTTCCGCCTCGCCAGCGACCGCCTGTTCGCCGGGCAGATCGACCCGCTGGCCTGGTTCTCGCTGCGCTACCACACCCTGGAACACACCAGCCGCCAGCTGCAGTCTTCGCTGTGGGGCCTGGGCGGCGTGCGTGCGCAACCCATCGCGCACCAACTGCACATCGCCCGCGAAGTCGCCGACCGTATCGCACCACGGGTATTGCTGGCCGACGAAGTGGGCCTGGGCAAGACCATCGAAGCGGGCCTGGTGATCCATCGCCAGTTGCTCTCGGGCCGTGCCAGCCGCGTGCTGATCCTGGTCCCGGAAAACCTGCAGCACCAGTGGCTGGTGGAAATGCGCCGCCGCTTCAACCTGCAGGTTGCACTGTTTGACGAAGAACGCTTTATCGAAAGCGATGCCACCAACCCGTTCGAAGACACCCAACTGGCGCTGGTCGCCCTGGAATGGCTGGTGGACGACGAGAAGGCCCAGGACGCGCTGTTCGCTGCCGGTTGGGACCTGCTGGTGGTCGACGAAGCCCACCATCTGGTGTGGCACGAAGACAAGGCCAGCGCCGAGTACTCGCTGGTCGAGCAACTGGCCGAAGTGATTCCCGGCGTGCTGCTGCTCACCGCCACCCCGGAACAACTGGGCCAGGACAGCCACTTCGCGCGCCTGCGCCTGCTCGACCCGAACCGCTTCCACGACCTGCACGCCTTCCGCGCCGAGAGCGAGAACTACCGCCCGGTGGCCGAAGCCGTGCAGGAGCTGCTGGACAAGGGCCGTTTGTCGCCTGCCGCGCACAAGACCATCCAGGGTTTCCTTGGTAACGAAGGCGAAGCCTTGCTGACCGCCGTCAACGATGGCGACACCGAAGCCAGCGCGCGCCTGGTGCGTGAGCTGCTCGACCGCCACGGCACCGGCCGCGTGCTGTTTCGCAACACCCGCGCCGCCGTGCAAGGCTTCCCGGAGCGCAAGCTGCACGCCTACCCGCTGCCGAACCCGGACGAATACATGGAGTTGCCGCTGGGCGAACACGCCGAGCTGTACCCGGAAGTCAGCTTCCAGGCACAACCGGACATCGAGGAAGAGCACCGCTGGTGGCGCTTCGACCCGCGTGTCGAGTGGCTGATCGATCAGCTGAAAATGCTCAAGCGCACCAAGGTCCTGGTGATCTGCGCTCACGCCGAAACCGCCATGGACCTGGAAGACGCACTGCGCGTACGCTCCGGCATTCCGGCCACGGTGTTCCACGAAGGCATGAACATCCTCGAACGCGACCGCGCCGCAGCGTACTTCGCCGATGAAGAATTTGGCGCCCAGGTACTGATCTGTTCGGAAATCGGCAGTGAAGGCCGCAACTTCCAGTTCTCCCACCACCTGGTGCTGTTCGACCTGCCGTCCCACCCCGACCTGCTGGAACAGCGCATCGGCCGTCTGGACCGGATCGGCCAGAAACACGTGATCGAACTGCACGTGCCGTACCTGGAAACCAGCCCGCAAGAGCGTCTGTTCCAGTGGTACCACGAAGCCCTGAACGCGTTCCTCAATACCTGCCCGACCGGCAACGCCTTGCAGCATCAGTTCGGCCCACGCCTGCTGCCGCTGCTGGAAAACGCCGACGACGGGCAATGGCAGGCCCTGATCGACGAAGCCCGCGCCGAGCGCGAGCGCCTGGAACAGGAGCTGCACACCGGCCGCGACCGTTTGCTGGAACTCAACTCCGGCGGCGCGGGTGAAGGTGATGCGCTGGTCGAGGACATCCTCGAGCAGGACGACCAGTTCGCCCTGCCGATCTACATGGAAACCCTGTTCGACGCCTTCGGCATCGACAGCGAAGACCATTCGGAAAACGCACTGGTCCTCAAGCCCAGCGAAAAGATGCTCGACGCCAGCTTCCCCCTGGGCGACGACGAAGGTGTAACCATCACCTACGACCGCAACCAGGCGCTGTCGCGTGAAGACATGCAGTTCATCACCTGGGAACACCCGATGGTGCAAGGCGGCATGGACCTGGTGCTGTCCGGCTCCATGGGCAATACCGCCGTGGCGCTGATCAAGAACAAGGCGCTCAAGCCGGGAACCGTCTTGCTGGAACTGCTGTATGTCAGCGAAGTGGTTGCCCCGCGCTCGCTGCAACTGGGCCGCTACCTGCCACCGGCAGCCCTGCGCTGCCTGCTGGATGCCAACGGCAATGACCTGTCCGGCCGCGTGTCGTTCGTGACCTTGAACGACCAGTTGGAAAGCGTGCCGCGGGCCAGCGCCAACAAATTCGTGCAGGCCCAGCGCGACCAGTTGACGCCGCGCATCAACGCCGGCGAAGAGAAGATCGCCCCGCGTCACGCCGAGCGCGTGGCCGAGGCCAAGCGTCGCCTGGCGGCCGACACCGACGAAGAGCTGGCGCGTTTGACCGCGCTGCAGGCGGTCAACCCGACCGTACGCGACAGCGAGTTGGTGGCCCTGCGCAACCAGCGCGAGCAAGGCCTGGCCATGCTCGACAAGGCGGCGTTGCGACTGGAAGCGATTCGAGTGCTGGTGGCGGGTTGATCACTGCCTGCTGAAAAAGAAAGGCCCGCACACACTGCGGGCCTTTTTATGTCTTAAGGGGCTCATCGGCGCATAGGTATCTACACAACTTCGCAGCCTACAGCCGCCAACGCTAACCACGATGCGAAGCGAGCCGCTCTTGCTCTTGATCTGCTTTTGATCTTGATCTCAGGCGCCCCGTTAAACCACGCTGGCCGACCGCAGGCTTGAATCCGTGGGTAACCCGGCAGGACGCCGGGTTAGCCGCACTGGGCCATGGATGGCCCAT
>NZ_KZ477990.1 GCF_002837185.1 Pseudomonas fluorescens
TTTTGGTTACTTTTGGGGCTCTTTTCCAAAAGTGACCCGCTGTAAAAGCGGAACCGCCAGCCGCCGTTACCGCAGAAACGGATATGTACTCGGTCTGATCCAACATCCTGGTCGGCCCGGAGGCCGCCATCGGGGGCAAGCCCCCTCCCACACTTGACTGTGTTCACACATCAAAATGTGGGGGAGCCCAATAGACTCACCTCGGTCTCAAGCTGTCGCCGCCGCAGCCGGCACCTCCTCCGCACTCAACCCCTCCTTCATCCGCTTGGCATCACGCACAAAACTGCGCGAAGCCTGGAACAGAAACAGCATGGTCAGAAACAACGCCACCGGAATCAGGTACATGGCGTCATGCAACCCCACCGCCTTATAAGCCTCGGTCATCTGCTCCGCCCCCGCCGCGTACATCGCCGCATGGGCAAAGTGATCAGACAGCCCGCCCACCACGATCGGCCCCATCCCCCCGCCCAGCAGATACAGCCCGGCAAAGAACAACGCCATCGCCGTGGCCCGCAGGCGCGGTTCAACCACGTCCTGGATCGCGGTGTACACGCAGGTATAGAAGTTGTACGCAAACAGCCAGCCCACGCTGAACAGCAGGACGAACACCCCGATCTCGATACGCCCGGCATGCAGTGCCCAGGCGGTGGTGACCGTGGAGATGATCAGGCTGCACGCGGCGAACAGCAGCCGGCCATTGGCGACCCGCTGGTGGATCTTGTCGGCAATCCAGCCGCCCAGGGTCAGGCCCACCAGACCGGTCAGGCCGACGATCACACCGGTGGCCACCGCCGCCTCCTGCAAAGGCATCAGGAAGTAACGTTGCAGCATCGGCACCAGGAATGAATTGCACGCATAGGTAGCGAAGTTGAAGCACAGTCCGGCCAGCACCAGCCACAGGAAAGTCGGCACCGCCAGTACACGGCGGATCGGGCGGTCGACGCGCGCCTGGGACACTTGCACCGATTCGGCAGCGCCGCGTTTGGGCTCTTTGATGTAGAACATGAACACCGCGAGGATCAGCCCCGGCACGGCAGCAATAAAGAACGGCGCACGCCAGCTGTCGAACGCCTTGACCATCGCGCCGATGGTGAAAAATGCCAGCAACAAGCCCAGCGGCAGGCCGAGCATGAAGATCCCCATGGCGCGTGCGCGGCGGTGGGCGGGAAACAGATCGCCGATCAACGAATTGGCGGCGGGGGCATAGCTGGCTTCCCCGATGCCAATGCCCATGCGCACCAACAGGAAGCTCCAGAAACTGCCAACCAGGCCATTGATCGCCGTCAGCCCGCTCCAGGCAAACAGGCCCCAGCCCATCAGTTTGCTGCGCGAACCCGTGTCGGCCAGGCGCCCCAGCGGCAGCCCGGCGATGGCATAAACGATGGTGAAAGAGGTACCGATGATGCCGAGCTGGAAGTCGCTCAGATGCCACTCCATGCGGATCGGCTCGATGATGATCGCGGGAATGGTGCGGTCGAAGAAGTTGAACAGGTTGGCGAGGAACAGCAGGAACAGAATGCGCCAGGCATTCGCCGCTTGGGTCGAGTTCTGCATGGGTCCGTCTCTTTATTGTTATGAGAGCTGCGATGCCCACTGCATCCTGCTCAGGTTGCTGAAACATAGTCAGGCTGGCGGCGCTTGTCTGTAATGATTCGTAAAGCTGATAGGGCGTGATATCCCCGAAACTACGGGATTTTCCCTACGAAAATATATATAGGCGCCCCCCTTCCCAACGGCCATGACCCGGATAGAATGGCGAGCCTTCCCGCAGTCCCCCCTTACCTACCCTAATCGATGACGCCCATGTCCGAAGCCAGTCCGTGTCTGAGTTGCGGTGCCTGCTGTTCACACTTCCGTGTGTCTTTCTTCTGGGGCGAATGCGCCTCATCGGGCGGTACGGTGCCCGATGACCTGGTGGTGCAGATCAACCCCACCCGCGTGGCGATGATCGGAACCGACCAGAAGCCCGCACGCTGCTGCAGCCTCGAGGGCGAAGTGGGTAAAGGCACGCGTTGTTCCATCTATGAACAGCGCTCAAGCCCCTGCCGCGAATTCGACGCCTCGTGGAGCCAGGGCGTGCAAAACGTCGATTGCGATGCCGCCCGTGCCGCCTTCGGTCTGGCGCCCCTCCAGGAGCGACCTTTCGAACTGGATCTGCCCATCAGCGCTTAGCATCAAACGCGATGGGCGGCATGCAAAAAGAATTGAATCAAAGTGCCATTATTCATGGAAAATCCCGCGAGGCTTCTATACTCGATCTCATAGGTCATCGCCTCAGGCGGTGACGCGACGCTATGACGGGACTCGCTATGGAATGGCTGGGGTTGCACTTTTTCACCGACCTCCCAGACAACGGGCACTTATTACTCAATTGCAGTCATAACCCCTTTCTGGTGCTACTGGCTTACCTGGTCGCCTGTGCGGCGGGCTTCGGCACGCTGGACATGGCCGAACGCGTCGGTCATGTGGAAGACCCCACCGCCCGCCGCCGCTGGCGTTGGTTGGGCGCGGGCTGCCTGGCGGGCGGTATCTGGTCGACGCATTTCATCAGCATGCTGGCATTCCAGGCGCCTATCGCCATTCATTACGAACTGCTCATGACCTTCGTTTCCCTGGTCATCGCGCTGATCGCTTCGCTGTTCGCCATGCAAACCCTCAGTCACGCGCACCTGCGCTTGCACCAGTACGTGCTGGCCTCGGTGTGGATGGGACTGGGCATCGCCCTGATGCACTACGTCGGCATGTCGTCCATGCGCTCCCAGGCGCAGGTGTACTTCGAATCCGGGCTGTTCATGGCGTCGGTGGCGATTGCCATCGGCGCGAGCCTCGCGGCGTTGTTGCTGTCGAGCTACCTGCGCAACGGTGCCGGCGTGTTTCACCAATTGCTCAAATACGCCGCCAGCCTGGTGCTGGGCGCCGGCATTCTGAGCATGCATTTCACCGGCATGGCGGCCATGCAAATGCTGGTACCCAATGGCGTGAATCTGTCACTGCCGGTGGATAACAACCCCATGCAACTGGGCCTGTCGGTGGCGGTGATTACCTTGCTGGTGATCGGCAGCAGCGTCAGTGCGGCCCTGGCGGACAAAAAACTGCAACACAAGGAGCGCGACCTGCGCCGGGTCAATGCGCTGCTCAGCGAACTGGACCAGGCCCGTGCCTCGTTGCAGCAGGTCGCCCATTACGACGCGCTGACCAGCTTGCTCAACCGACGGGGCTTCAATCAGATCTTTGCGGAAAAGGTCGCTGAAAAAACGGCTTCCAACGGCATGATGGCGTTGATCTTCCTCGACATTGACCATTTCAAACGTATCAACGACAGCCTTGGGCACGATGCCGGCGATCAATTGCTCACCGTGCTGGCCAGCCATATCAAAAGCTCGGTGCGCAGCCATGCCGACGTGGTCGCGCGTTTCGGCGGGGATGAGTTCTGCATCCTGATCACTATTCATCACCGCGACGAAGCCCGGCGCCTGGCCCAGCGCATCATGCAGCAGATGAAAGAACCCATCGAACTGGCGGGCCGGCGTATGGTGATGACCACCAGCATCGGCATCAGCCTTTTCCCGGATGACGGCCAAACGTGCGAAGAGCTGCTGAAAACCGCTGACCTGGCGCTATATCAATCCAAGGACGCCGGGCGCAATAACCTGAACTTCTTCAGTTCCAACCTTAAAACCCGCGCATTCCTGGAACTGCAACTGGAAGAAGAACTGCGCGCCGCCTTGCGTGCACGCAACGAACTGGTGCTGTTTTATCAACCGATCTTCGACATCAAGCTCGGCAAGGTCACGCGCCTGGAGGCCCTGGTGCGCTGGCAGCACCCCCAACATGGGCTGCTGACCCCGGACCGGTTTATCGGCATCGCCGAGAACAACGGCTTGATCGCCGAACTGGATCACTGGGTATTGCGCCAGGCGTGCCATGATTTGAGCCTGCTGTCTGACCGGGGCTACACCGAGTTGACCATGTCCGTGAACTGCTCGGCCCTGAACCTGGCACGGGACGAACTGGCCGATGAAATCGAAGCCGCCCTGCGCTTCGCCGGCGTGGCGGCCAACCGCCTGGAACTGGAAGTCACCGAGAATGCGCTGATGGGCAACATCAGCAGCACCCTGGCGCTGCTGCGGCAAATCCGTGCCTTGGGTGTCTCCCTGGCGATCGACGATTTCGGTACCGGTTATTCGTCCCTGGCCTATCTCAAGCGCCTGCCGATCAACACCTTGAAGATCGACCGCTCCTTTATCCAGGACATTCCCAAGTCCACCGCAGACAGCGAGATCGTCCAGGCGGTTATCGGCATGGCTCATATCCTGCACTTGCAGGTGGTGACCGAAGGGGTGGAAACCCAGGCGCAGTTCGAGCTATTGCTCAAGCACGATTGTGACTTTATGCAGGGCTACCTGCTTAGCCCGGCGGTGCCCTTCAATGACGTCATCGGCGTGATCCAGGGCATCGCGATGCGCAACCCGCTTTACCCGTCCAGCATGGAGGGCAACAAAGACGCCCCACCGTCAAAAGACCCTGCCCCGGCGCGTATCGGCCCGCCGTCTATCGTCAGGCCGATTCGCTGAGGCGCCGCCAGTGCGTCTCATGGAACCATAGCCACACCGGCAAGACGGCCTGATTCAGCGGGCCTATCGGATAATTTTAAAGATAAATACCTGGGCCTGTTGCGGCGCACGAGCACTACGCTGAATGCCCCCTACCAGGTTTATCAGTTTATTGGCTTGCACCGCAGAGCGGACGAGTCCAGTGCTGGTCATTAACGAGGGGTTATAGAGTTGAAAGCTGTTTGTCCTGACGAACGTCTCGCTGACATTGACGCAATGCAGGCAATACAACGTAACGTCGCCTGCCCGCTGAAAGAACAATCGGGTGGAAGACGACAATGACTCTACTAAATCAACACGAGCCACATGCCTCATCGCCTCGACCATCAGCGGCCTTAGCGTAGCAGGTCCTGGGCGGGTGATCGCGTGGTGAAGATGTGGGTGAAGGGCATTGAATGAGAAATCCAAGCGCCCAAAAGCGCCCGATCGCACATCCTCGGTCACTCGACCGATGTTGTACCTGGGATTTGCTCCTGCGACCGAACCACGGTACTCCATCATTGATATAGGATCGTTTGACCGGAACGCCCCTGTGCGCCATTCGCGCAAAAAATTCATATTTGAATAACTAATAGAGGCGAACTCTGTAAACATCGCCCTGACAAGCTGCACCTGACTCCCGGGCGTCAGTTCAGGGAAAATATCGGCAGCATAACTCACCAGGCTTTTCTCGAACGACATCAGATTAGAAACATGCCAGGTCGACGTAGCGCGATTATACGTAGCCAGCCTGGGCTGCTCGGCGGGATTATGGCGCAACATGAGTTCGAAGCTATCAAAGGTGTTGTAGGCGCTGTCAGGATTGCGCACATAAAACGGCGGCGTCAACGTGATCTCACTCTTATCAGTGAGCCTGTAGTAAGCACCCTCTACCTTGATAAAGTTGCCCTCTTGGTGCCGCCACCAAGTGCCAGGAACATTCTTATACCGGTATATTGAAGGGTGGCCAGGATGAACTTCCAATACTGCGGAATTAATGACTTTACCCCAGGTTTTCCAATGATTGCTCTGGATGACACTTGCGCGAACGGGGGTCACGGCAACAGGGGCTGCACCTGCTATCTGGTCAATACCCTGCATCCGCAGTCGGGCCTGATCAAGAGGCACTATAAGATACTGATGAAACTCGCTTGGAATCTCTCTTAAAAACGCCTGTTGCAGAGGGGCCTGACTATCCCACAGTCGCCTCGAGAAACGAAGCTCCCAGGCTCTTTCAGCGCCCGCAGGAAACTGAAACGAATCCAGCACTCTCCCCGCCGCCTGCGGCCCCAGATCAGGATACAAACGCATCAAGTCATCCCGCGCCATTCTAGAGTGAACGCCACCTTTCAACCCTATTTCAGGGGAACGGATGACCCACTCGTTCAATGCATTCTGTGCAATGGGCGGCAGGTGATACGAGTGCTCTGCCGAACGACGTGGTTTCTGTAGACGCCAGGTCTTGGCACCCGAGACTTCATCATAGGTAACCTTGTACCACTGGCCCTTTTCATGCAAAAAGTGCTGGCCGGGTTTTGCACCGTTTCCCGCTCGGGTGTAAATCCCCTTGCCTTCCCAACCCACCAACGGGGTAACGTCTTTAGGCACAGCCCTGAGTGCCCTATCAGAGGGTAAGCCCGCGTGCCCAGGCACCCCGCCCACACGCACCGGTGCAAACCCTATGGCGCCGTCCACCAGCGCACCGATCAGATGGCTGAAGGCCCTGACAAACTCATAGCTCGCCGCCACACTGTCGTCTTTTTGCAAGGCCTCAACAGCCTGGTTCAAGGCAAACGCGCTTCGTACAAGACCGATGACAAAGGTGATTCGCACCGGCAAAACCGCCAAGGCCACCTCTACCACACCTTCGACAATGGTCCAGACGCTGCGGACATCCGCTTCATGAGTACTGGTTGAGTTACGGTTAGCCTTTTCGATGGCGTTGCGCGCCTCGATGTCATAGGCACGCTCAAACACATGGCGGGTAATGTTCAAGTAGTCGAATTCGGTGTAGTAAATACCACTTGCCAGCTTCCTGCGTAACCTTGGCTGATAGGCACCTTCCATATTGTCGAACAGATAATCATGCCAGGCGCTGTTATTGATAAACCGCTCAAGCAACTGTGTGCTGCTCTCATACTCGTGAAATACCCGGCCACCCGGAGCCCGAGGGGTATAGACGACCTTGGAATGAATCGTTGAACTGGCAGAACGGAATACCAAAACGCCGCGCACCGCGATATCACGGATAACCAACGCCGATACAGTGACTCCGTGCCCACCCACTGTGGCCCGCTGATCGGTCTGCGTGGGGTGATCAAGTACACTTTTGACCCAGTGGTAGCCGCGGTCCAGCGTATCAGGCGAATAGTCTCCGGCAATTTTCGCCTCAAGCGCATCGACCCTCAGTTGCTTTTCCATGACCCGCACAAAGTCTTTCTTTAAACTCTGCGCTTCGTGAGACGTCAACAAACGCGCTGTGAGAAACCCCTCGTAGGCGCTGCCAATATCCAGCTCACGCACCAAGTCTTTGACGTGCTGCGGGGTCAGTTCTGTATAAGGCTGGTTGTTCAGACTTAACCTGGATTTATCAACAAAGACCTGGTCGAAATACTCGACGTTCTCCACTGCCAATTCGGTCAGGGTCTTCGTTTGGACTTTATAGCGAGCCTGGCCTGTTTGAGGATTAGGCCTGGCACCTGAAAAATAAATGCCACCGGCAGGATTGGGCCGTCGAATGGTCACCCGGATGTCGTCCGGATCTGCATCAATGCCATATTGGATCTCGAGCACTTCCGACAGCCGTGTCCTGCTGTAATCCAATAGTGCTGTACGGTCACCAAACTGTGAAATAGAGGGCAAGCCGTCTGCGGCGCAAGCACTTTGCAGCACCTGCAGATAGTCACGCGTCGCTGCCGCCCACGCGGCTTTATCGGTTTCCGAGGCCGTCCTCAAAAACGCGTTAAGCTCTGCTTTTGACCGCTTGGTTTCCCGAGCCATCAACACGCCGCTCAAGCTGAACAACTTGCTCATGTCAGTCGTGAGATCCAGGCTGTCCGGTAATTGGCTCATGTCGGTCTGCACACCGCGAGCCTGGTACACGCCCACCATGAACATGAAGTCTTGAATCAACTTCTGATATTGAGACTCCACACTGGCGCTGAACACCGACTCCAGAATTTCCGTGTAGTCAAAGCAGTCCGCTTGCTGCACCTTGTTGCGAAGGGTCGTCGCACGTTCACCGTATCTGTCCGCCAGAAGTGCAAAAACACTCTCGAACTCATGATCCTTATTGAGCCGACGGTGAAGTTCCTTATCCAGAAGGGCCAATGAGGCGAATGCCTCCAGCCCTTGGTTGGGTGTGAACAACACGACAAAACCAACATTGGCATCGGTCTGGATCGGGCGAATGCTGGGGGGCGGGAGCGTCGCGGTAATATCTGACTCAGAATATGACGGGTCCCGAGAGGTCAGCACCAATGCGCCATGCAAGGGCATATTCGGCGACTGGCTGCCATCTTTGAGCGCCAATGCATAGGCAGCGGCCCTGTAAGGCCTGCCTTGACGGGCAGACGCATCGGAAAATGCCAGAAACTCTTCAACCAACAACACGCCACCCGAGTTCAGCGTTCCGTCACCCCTGAGCAGCGTAGCCTCCACGCGTAGCTGATCCTCACGCCTTGAAATAACCTTTTGCTTGTAGGAGCGGGCGCTTCCCTCAAGCGTTTTATTCCAGAAGGTATCAAGATGAGCCTGTTAAGCAGTCTCCAGCGAAACTGCAACGTTATCGACAAAGGTGTCAAAGGCAGCCGGTGTCAGCGATGCGGGTAAATCTTTATCGTCCTCTTCTCCCCGACCGAAGCTGAAGGTAGTCAAGCGACTGGCAAACGATGCAGGCTGTTTATCTACGATTCTGCGCACCACCGCATCCAACACGCTGGGCAGCAGAACAACGCTGACGTCTGCTGGAATCACCACCTCGTCCTGAGTATGGCTGGTGATGAAAATTCGATTGGATTGCAGTGGTTTCTCGCTGGAGGTAAACGCAGCGTTAAACGAATGATTTACAAAGGACAGAAATGACGGTCGCTGCCTGAGCATTAGAAGCTCTTGGTCGATCCACTCGAGTCTTGTCCGATAGTGAGTCTGGTAATCGTTGTCCTGAGCCAATAGAAGACTGAGGGAGGGTGAAGATGACCGAGGTTGCATAGCTGAGCCTTAAGACCTAAAAACTCAGCGTGACATCGCGCCTCTTCCGGCAGGTGCTCTATATATAGCCTGGGGCAACCTCAGCATCTCTCACACCAAGAAACAATTAACTTCAAGGATAACCTTCAGCTTAACTGTTCCCGTGACGTGCGCGTCAGGGTGCGCTGTGACCTTTCTTCACGGCAAGATGCCATCACTGCGCTGGTAGTTACTGCACTACACACTTTTTTCAACGCAAAACGCGCACCCTTTTCGTGCGGTCTTTTCTTATGCTGCCCTTTCCTGGATCAGAATCCACGGTGAAACCACCACCGCCCACAAGCTCGGATCACGCTCAACCAGGTCCAATGCCCGCGTCGCAGACACTTCGCCAAGGCTCCCCGCAGCCAGCCAGGCAGCGACTTTGTCGCGGTTGTCTTCGGCCATTCCCTCGGCCGCTTCGATCAAATCAAGGCCGGCGTCGACCCACAATAGGGCACCCTTGGCAAAGAACGGCTCGAGCTCTTTCCAGGAAATTTCCGCGGTTTCCCCGAGCAGCTTGGCATAGAGGGTGCTAGGTTCTTGCGTCATGGGAGTTCACCTGAGTAAAAAATCGGCGCAATCATAGCCCCGTAACTCAGGCAGAAAAACCCAGTAGCAAATGAGCTGGCGATTGAAAGTGTCGGAAAAGCCACGGAATGCTTGAAAGGCTGGCATGACCCCGCCGCAATTCTGTCTTTTTCTTTCATTTAAGCGACACAACTCGGTTTTGCCCCCGGCAGCCAGCTTTTCAAGCGATCAACCGGCGCTCTACACTGTACCGGTACAGTTGCCGGGGCAATGCCGGGGGGATATCCGCGATATCTGATCCGGTTCTGCAGCTCACAAGGCCGCTAGAACTATAAAAAATACAACAGTAAGAGTGGAGCACTATGAATAAGGCTACTAAGCAGATTTCCAAACTGTTTGCCGCTATGGTCCTGGCTGGGGTTGCCGGCCATTCGTTCGCAGCCGATACCATCAAGATCGGTATCGCAGGTCCCAAGACCGGTCCTGTAACGCAATACGGCGACATGCAATTCATGGGTGCCAAGCAGGCCATCGCCGACATCAACGCCAAGGGCGGCGTAGACGGCAAAATGCTTGAAGCCAAGGAATACGATGACGCTTGCGATCCGAAACAGGCCGTTGCCGTAGCCAACAAAGTGGTCAACGACGGCGTCAAGTTCGTGGTCGGTCACCTCTGCTCCAGCTCCACTCAGCCAGCGTCGGATATCTATGAAGACGAAGGCGTGATCATGATTACCCCGGCCGCCACCAGCCCGGAAATCACCGCCCGTGGCTACAAACTGATCTTCCGCACCATCGGCCTGGACAGCGCACAAGGCCCGGCGGCCGGTAACTACATCGCCGACCACGTGAAGCCGAAGATCGTGGCCGTACTGCACGACAAGCAGCAATACGGTGAAGGCATCGCCACCGCGGTCAAACAGACTCTGGAGAAGAAAGGCACCAAGGTTGCCGTCTTCGAAGGCCTGAACGCCGGTGACAAGGACTTCTCCTCGATCATCCAGAAACTCAAGCAAGCCAACGTCGACTTCGTCTACTACGGTGGCTACCACCCTGAGCTGGGCCTGATCCTGCGCCAGGCCAAGGAAAAAGGCCTGAACGCCAAGTTCATGGGCCCTGAAGGCGTCGGCAACGACTCCATCTCGCAAATCGCCCAGGGCGCTTCCGAAGGCCTGCTGGTGACCCTGCCGAAATCCTTCGACACCGACCCTGCCAACAAAGCCATCGTTGAAGAGTTTGCCAAGAACAAGCAGGACCCGACCGGTCCGTTCGTGTTCCCGGCCTACTCGGCCATCGAAGTGATCGCCGGCGGTATCAAGGCCGCCAAAAGCGAAGACACCACCGAGGTGGCCGAAGCCATCCACGCCGGTACCTTCAAGACCCCTACCGGCGACCTGAGCTTCGATGCCAAGGGCGACCTGAAGGACTTCAAGTTCGTGGTCTACGAATGGCACTTCGGCAAACCAAAAACCGAAGTTTCCCCTCAGTAAGCCAGGCATTACTGGTCAACAAGCCCACTGTTCAAGCAGTGGGCTTTGTTTTACGAGGTTTATGGGCCATGGCACCCGCGATCCGGGCGCTGGCTCACCTGAAAATCTTAAAACCGTCACCAGCGGTTCGCTGGCAAACGCTTTGTGCAACCTGGTCACAGAACAGGGCACCGAGCCGGAAATGACTCCACCAGTGAAATGCGTATCGGGTTTTTAGGAGCGCTGTAATGCCTGAGATCTATCATTTTTTCCAACAGCTGGTTAATGGCCTGACCATTGGCAGCACCTATGCCTTGATAGCCATTGGCTACACAATGGTCTACGGCATCATTGGAATGATCAACTTCGCCCATGGCGAGGTGTACATGATTGGTTCCTACGTGGCCTTCATCGCCCTCGCCGGGCTGGCCATGATGGGTATCCACTCCCTGCCGCTGTTGATGACCGCCGCGTTCCTTGCGTCGATCGTCGTGACCAGTGCCTATGGCTACAGTATCGAGCGTGTTGCCTACCGCCCCTTGCGTGGCAGCAACCGGTTGATCCCGCTGATTTCCGCCATCGGCATGTCGATTTTCCTGCAGAACACCGTATTGCTGTCCCAGGACTCCAAGGACAAATCCATTCCCAACCTGATTCCGGGGAGCATTTCCTTCGGCCCCGGTGGTGCGCAGGAAGTGCTGATCTCCTACATGCAGATCCTGGTCTTCATCGTCACCCTGGTGGCCATGCTCGGCCTCACGCTGTTCATTTCCCGCTCCCGCCTGGGGCGCGCCTGCCGGGCCTGCGCCGAAGACATCAAGATGGCCAACCTGCTGGGCATCAACACCAACAACATCATCGCCCTGACCTTCGTGATCGGTGCTGCGCTGGCGGCGGTCGCTGCCGTGCTACTGAGCATGCAGTACGGCGTGATCAACCCCAACGCCGGTTTCCTGGTAGGCCTCAAGGCCTTTACCGCGGCGGTACTGGGCGGCATCGGCAGCATTCCGGGCGCCATGCTCGGCGGGCTGGTGCTGGGCGTGGCCGAAGCCTTCGGTGCCGACATCTTCGGTGACCAGTACAAGGACGTCGTGGCATTCGGCTTGTTGGTTCTGGTGTTGTTGTTCCGTCCGACCGGCATCCTGGGCCGTCCGGAGGTTGAGAAAGTATGAGCAGATATCTTAAATCGGCGTTTTTCAGCGCCTTGCTGGTATGGGCCGTGGCCTTTCCGGTACTCGGCCTCAAGCTGAGCATTGTCGGCATCAACCTGGAAGTGCATGGCACCGGGCCGCTGACGTTGAGCATCATCGCGGTGTGTTCGGTTCTGATGTTTTTGCGGGTACTGTTTACCCACCAGCTTGGTGGGTTATTCAAACGCAATCGTGGTCCGTTGGTTTCACCCAAGGTCAGCCAATTCCTGACCCTCCCGCGTACACAGCGTTACATCATCATCGCCCTGATCGCCGCCGCCCTTGTATGGCCGTTTTTTGGCTCCCGAGGTGCGGTGGATATCGGTATCTTGATCCTGATTTACGTGATGCTTGGGCTGGGGTTGAACATTGTGGTGGGCCTGGCGGGGTTGCTCGACCTGGGTTACGTAGGCTTTTACGCTGTTGGCGCTTATACCTACGCACTGCTGTCGCACTACCTCGGCTGGGGCTTCTGGATCTGCCTGCCAATTGCCGGAATGATGGCTGCCACCTTCGGTTTCCTTCTGGGTTTCCCAGTGTTGCGACTGCGCGGCGACTACCTGGCAATCGTGACGCTCGGCTTCGGGGAAATAATTCGTCTGTTTCTTCGCAACCTCACCGACCTCACCGGTGGGCCGAACGGCATAAGCAACATTCCCAAGCCAACGTTTTTCGGTCTTCCGCTCGATAAAACTGCGCCTGATGGCGGACAAACGTTTCATGAGTACTTCGGTTTGGTTTACAGCGGATCTGACAAGATAGTGTTTCTCTATCTGATTGCGCTGTTGCTGGTGCTTGCGACCTTGTTCGTGATCAATCGCTTACTGCGCATGCCGATCGGCCGAGCCTGGGAAGCATTACGTGAGGACGAAATAGCCTGCCGGGCGCTGGGTATGAACCCGACAGTAATCAAACTCTCGGCATTCACCCTCGGGGCGACATTCGCCGGTTTTGCCGGCAGCTTCTTTGCTGCACGTCAGGGGCTGGTTACACCTGAGTCGTTTACCTTCCTCGAGTCAGCAATCATTTTGGCGATTGTCGTATTGGGCGGAATGGGTTCACAACTGGGCGTTATTCTGGCTGCCGTGGTAATGACGTTGCTCCCGGAACTGATGCGCGACTTCAGTGAATACCGCATGTTGATGTTCGGCGCCCTCATGGTGCTGATGATGATCTGGCGCCCTCAAGGCCTGCTGCCCATGCAACGTCCACACATGGAGCTGCGCAAATGAGCCGCGAGATCCTGAAAGTCGAAAATCTGAGCATGCGCTTCGGCGGTTTGCTGGCGGTCAATGGCGTTGCCCTGACCGTCAAGGAGAAACAGGTTGTGGCGCTGATCGGCCCGAACGGCGCCGGCAAGACCACGGTGTTCAACTGCCTCACCGGTTTCTACAAGCCGAGCGGCGGCAATATCCTGCTGGACGGTCAGCCGATCCAGGGCCTGGCCGGTCACGAGATTGCCCGCAAGGGTGTGGTGCGCACGTTCCAGAACGTGCGTTTGTTCAAGGACATGACGGCGGTCGAGAACCTGCTGATCGCCCAGCACCGTCACCTGAACACCAATTTCTTCGCAGGCCTGTTCAAGACCCCGGCGTTCCGCAAGAGCGAGCGCGAGGCCATGGAGTACGCCGAGTACTGGCTGGACAAGGTCAACCTCACCGAGTTCGCCAACCGTCCGGCCGGCACCCTCGCCTACGGCCAGCAACGTCGCCTGGAAATCGCCCGCTGCATGATGACCCGCCCGCGGATCCTGATGCTCGACGAACCGGCGGCCGGCCTGAACCCCAAGGAAACCGAAGACCTGAAGGCGCTGATCGGCGTGTTGCGTGAGGAAAACAACGCCACCGTGCTGTTGATCGAACACGACATGAAACTGGTCATGAGCATTTCCGACCATATCGTGGTGATCAATCAGGGCACGCCGCTGGCCGACGGGACGCCGGAGCAGATCCGCGACAATCCCGAAGTGATCAAAGCCTATCTGGGGGAAGCGTAAAATGCTGCAATTCGAAAACGTTTCCACTTTCTACGGCAAGATCCAGGCCCTGCACAGCGTCAACGTGGAAGTGCGCCAGGGTGAGATCGTGACCCTGATCGGCGCCAACGGTGCCGGCAAGTCCACCCTGCTGATGACCCTGTGCGGGTCGCCCCAGGCCCACAGCGGCAGCATCCGCTACATGGGTGAAGAACTGGTGGGCAAGCACTCCGCCGAAATCATGCGCAAGAGCATTGCGGTGGTACCGGAAGGCCGTCGCGTGTTCTCGCGCCTGACCGTGGAAGAGAACCTGGCCATGGGCGGGTTCTTTACCGACAAGGGCGATTATCAGGAACAGATGGACAAGGTGCTGCACCTGTTCCCGCGTCTCAAGGAACGCTTCAGCCAGCGTGGCGGCACCATGTCCGGCGGCGAGCAGCAAATGCTCGCCATCGGCCGCGCATTGATGAGCAAGCCCAAGCTGTTGCTTCTGGACGAGCCCTCCCTGGGCCTGGCACCGATCATCATCCAGCAGATCTTCGACATCATCGAACAACTGCGCAAGGACGGAGTGACAGTGTTCCTGGTGGAACAGAACGCCAACCAGGCACTGAAAATCGCCGACCGCGCCTATGTGCTGGAGAACGGCCGGGTGGTGATGCAGGGCACTGGCGAGCAGCTGCTGACGGATCCGAAGGTGCGGGAGGCGTACCTGGGCGGCTAAGACCCGGTTACTGAGTAAACTGGATCTAAATGTGGGAGGGGCTTGCCCCCGATAGCGGTATATCAGTCACATGTCCTGTGCCTGACACACTGTCATCGGGGGCAAGCCCCCTCCCACATTTTGCTTTGCGTAACGTGAAAAAATTTCGACTGATCTTGTAACGAACCCCTCCCCTCTCTCTCTAGTGGTGCAAGCAGGCAATCGAGCCTGCTCTTTCAACCCACTGCTGGAGACACACCATGACCACCAAACTGTCCGCCGCCACCCTCGTCCTGGCCCTCGGTTCGGCCCTGAGCCTGTCTGCCCTGACCACCACCGCCCATGCCGCCGACGACATGCAGAAATGCTTCGGCGTCGCCGAGGCCGGCAAGAACGATTGCGCCGCAGGCGCCGGTACTTCATGCGCCGGTACCTCTAAAACCAAAGACCAGGCCAACGCCTGGAAACTGGTCCCAGCCGGTACCTGCCTCAAAACCCCAAGCACTACCTCGCCGACCGGTTTCGGTCAGGAAGCAGCCTTTACCGCCAAGTCCTGAATCCCGAAAAACCTGAGGACTGATGATGACGCTTTCACTCTCTCCCACGGTCTCACCGGCTCAGGTGCCCGGCCTCCCCCACAGGGCCGGGCTGGGGCTGAAGACCGAGCACCTCCAGGAAGTGCTTGAGACCCGCCCCGACATCGGTTTCTTTGAAGTGCACGCCGAAAACTACATGGTTGCCGGCGGGCCTTTCCACCACCACCTGGGCTTGATCCGCGAACGCTACCCACTGTCGTTGCATGGGGTGGGGCTCTCCATCGGCGGCGAAAGTCCACTCAACCCTCAGCACCTGGCAAGGTTGGCCAGGCTGATCGATCGCTATCAACCCCACTCATTTTCCGAACACCTGGCCTGGTCCAGCCACGGTCCGGTATTTTTCAATGACCTGCTGCCCCTGGCCTACGATGCGCAAGCGCTGGCTCGTGTCTGCGAGCACATAGATCAGCTGCAAGACACACTCAGGCGGCCGATGCTGCTCGAGAACCCGTCGACCTATGTGCAGTTCCAGCGCTCCACCCTGGACGAAACCGACTTCATCAGCGAAATCGTCCGGCGCACCGGCTGCGGTTTGCTGCTGGACGTGAACAACGTCTACGTGTCGTGCGTCAATCATCAACGTGATGCGCTGGCCTACCTCGATGCCTTGCCTTTGCATGCTGTCGGCGAGATACACCTGGCCGGCTTTGCCGAAGACACTGACAGCCTGGGCGACCGACTGCTCATCGATGATCACGGCGCGCCGGTCGATGATGCGGTGTGGCGGCTCTACGCACAGGTGCTCGAGCGCACGGGGCCGGTGGCCACGCTGATCGAGCGCGATAACCGGGTGCCGGCCTTCAACGTGCTGCACGCCGAGGCCCGGCAAGCCGAATGGCATCTGTCGCGGGTGATGTCATGAGCCTTCAGGATGCGTTCGCCAACGCCCTGCTCGCAGCGCACGACTGCTGCCCGGATGGCCTGTTCAGCAGCAACGGCGCCGACCCCGCGAGCCGCTTTGCGGTGTATCGCAACAATGTCCATGGCTCGTTGATCAATGCGTTGGCAGCCAGTTATCCGGTGACGTTGCAACTGGTGGGCGATGAATTCTTCCGTGCCATGGCGGGCCTTTTTATCCAGGCCAACCCGCCTGGCAGCCCGTTGATCAACGAGTACGGCAGCAGATTGGCCGATTTTATCCAGGCATTCGAACCGGCCAATAGCGTGCCTTACCTGGCGGATGTCGCACGGCTGGAGCGCCTGCGGGTGCGTGCCTATCACGCAGCCGACACGCCGGCGCTGTGCCAGCAGCACATTCTTCAGCACCTGCAGGGCCAGGAAAACCTGGGGCAGTTGAGCCTGCAATTGCATCCATCCCTCGCCACCTTGCGCTCACCCTATGCGGTGGTGGCGGTATGGGCCGCTCACCAGAATGACGGCGATGACACGGGTTTCAGCCCCTGGCCTGCGCAAAATGCGTTGGTGTTGCGCCAGGGGCTGGCGGTCAAGACCTTCGCCATCGACAGCGGCTCGGTGAGCTTTATCAACTGCCTGAACCAGGGCACGGGGCTGGAAATGGCGGTGGAGCATGCCTTGCAGGCCTCGTCCGAATTCGACCTGCATCGGTGCCTGACGCTATTGATCAGTCACGACGCCATCACTCATTTACACCTGGAACAAAAGGTATCGCCATGAACCGTTCCGCTGCCGGCCTGCTGAAACAAGCCATCGCCCTTTTCGAAAAAATCCCCTACAGCCTGATCGCTTTTATCGCACGCTTCTCCATTGCGGCGGTGTTCTGGAAGTCCGGGCAAACCAAGGTTGAAGGTTTTGCCATCGATCTGATCAGCGGCACCTTCGAACTCGGCGAACCTCGATTTGCCGCCTCGACCTTGCCACTGTTTCGCAGCGAATATCACGTCCCGCTGTTGTCCGCCGAAGTCGCCGCGCACCTGGCGGCGTTTGCCGAGCACGTTTTTCCGGCGCTGATCCTGCTGGGATTGGCCACGCGATTCTCGGCCCTTGCCTTGATTGGCATGACACTGACTATTCAGTTGTTTGTCTATCCAGACGCTTACCCCACCCATGGCACCTGGATTGCGCTGTTATTACTGCTGGTGGCCAAGGGCCCGGGCCGGTTATCCATCGACCATTGGATCGCTCGGCACTACCGCTGAAGGCGATCCAGCGTTGCACCGCGGCGCTTGAACCAGTCCACCAGGTAGTCGGCCAGCACCTGGGTGCGTCGCGGCAGGCCACCTTGATAGGGATGCACCAGGTACATCGGCTGGCTGCGCGTCTGATAGCCACGCAACAGTGCGCATAATCGACCATCGGCCAATTCCGCCGGCAGCAGGTAGGACGGCAGGCGAGCGATACCGGCGCCCACCAATGCGGCCTTCTTCAAGAGGTTGTAGTGGTTGGACGCGAAGGTGCCGCTCACTCGCACACGCAATAGCTCATGCTGCTGGTGATACAGCCATTCCTCGCGGCCGCTGTAGTGGCTGTTGAGCAAACAGGTGTGGCTCGCCAAATCCGCCGGGCACAGCGGTTCGCCGTGCTGTTGCAGATAGGCCGGGCTGGCGCAGGTCATCTCGTGCCAGGCCAACAGCGGCTTGACCACCAGGCGCTCGTTCTCGATGGCCCCCGAGCGCACGCCCAGGTCGAACCCGTCCCGCGCCAGGTCTCGATAGCGGTTGTTCAGTTCCAGCTCGATCTGCACCTGGGGGTACTGCTTGGAAAACTCAAGCAACAAGCCATCGAAGAACGTCTCTCCCAGGGAAACCGGAACCGTCATACGCACTGGACCGGCCAAGTCATCCTTGAGCCGCGCCAAGGCCTGACGCGCACGTTCCACCTGCACCCCCAGCGCCTGTGCCTGGGGCAGCAATGCGGCGCCTGCGGCGGTCAGGCTCAGCTTGCGCGTGGTGCGATGCAACAGCACCACCGCGAACTGCGCTTCCAACTGGCTGATCCGCTTGGACAATTGCCCCTTGCTGCACCCCAGTTGCTCGGCCGCCAGGGTGAAACTGCCGGCTTCGACCAATACGGCGAAAGCCGCCAGATCGTCCATTTCGCTCATTGATTGTTTCCAAATGAAAACCAACGGTTGCCTATTAGCGCGTTTATCCAGGGAAAAAGCCACTCTAGACTTAACCTTCATCTAACCCCAGGAGGAACAGCACGATGAAAATCCTTTTGATTGGCGCCAGCGGCACGATCGGTTCAGCCGTCAAGGCCGAGCTGGCGCAGCGCCACGACGTGATCGCCATCGGCCGCAACAGCGGCGACTTCCAGGTCGATATCAGCGACAGCGCCTCGATACGCACGCTGTTCGAGCAGACCGGCAAGTTCGACGCGCTGATCTGCGCGGCAGGCAGCGTGAACTTTGTGGCGCTGGGCGAGATGAGCGCAACCGACTTCGAACTGGGCTTGCGTGACAAGCTGATGGGCCAGGTCAACCTGTTGCTGATCGGCCGGGAGTTCGCCAATGACGGCGCGTCGTTTACCTTTACCAGCGGCATTCTGAACCGTGATCCGATTCGCACCGGCGCCTCGGCGGCGCTGGTCAACGGCGCGCTGGACGCCTTCGTCAAAGCAGCGGCCATCGAACTGCCCCGGGGGTTGCGCGTCAATTCGGTGAGCCCGACGGTACTGGTGGAAGCCATGGGCAGCTACGCCCCGTATTTCCGTGGGTTCAAACCGGTGGCCGGCGCCGAAGTGGCTTTAGCCTACGCGAAAAGTGTCGAGGGCTTGCAGACCGGTCAGACCTTTATCGTGGGCTGAGTTTCAGCGTTGTAAGAATCGCCTGAAGCTGGGCTGCGGGCTTGTGATGCGGCGCGAGCCTGCGTAACGTGACGGCACTTGTCTGGAGACCGAAAATGCGTGCCGCCTCGACCCTTACCTTGCTAGCCCTTTTCCCCTTGTTCGCCGCGTGCCAGATGTTCGACAGCGAGCCGGCCAAGCTGTCTACCGCCGGGCTGACCCGCATGCAGGGCGAATTGACAGCGGTTGACGGCAAGCTGCTGTTCCAGCCCTGCGGCGACCAGCGCAACTACGTGGTCAACGATACCGCCGGTACCAGCATCCTGCAGGAAGCCGCCTCCCTGGCGGGCCAGCAAGGCACGTTGTTCGCCGACTTGCGTGGCAAGTTCTCCGGCGTCGCCAGCGGCACCCAGGGCTCGGTGGACCTGCAACAGCTGTACCGCGTCGAGCGCTCGACATCGGCCTGCAACGATGCGGACTTCAAACGCATGATCCTGCGGGCAAACGGCCATAAGCCGGCCTGGGCGATGAGCGTCACGGCCAAGGGCATGGTGCTGGAGCGCGAAGGCCAACCCCCACTGGCGGTGCCTTATGTTGAAGAGCAACTGGGTGATGGGCGCTTCAACCTGATGACCGACGCCAATAACCAGCACATCGAATTGTGGGTCGCCCCGCAGCGCTGCGTCGACAGCGTAAGCGGCAGCCTGCAACACATGAGCGCCGAATTGCGTGTCAACGGCCAGGTACAGCGTGGTTGCGCGGCATTTGGCGGCTCGCGGGACGACTGATTGTCACCCGCACTGTTTTAACCTGACGGAAAAACCCTATTGGGGCTTATAATCGCCGGTTTGCAAAACAGCCGGCTTCTTGCCCGCCGCCTACCGGATCCTGTCATGTTACGAATCACCGAACTCAAGCTGCCCATCGACCATCCCGAAGAAGACCTGCGGCCTGCCATCGTGCAGCGCCTGGGCATCGCCAGTGATGACCTGCTCGATTTCACCCTGTTCAAGCGCAGCTATGATGCCCGCAAGAAGTCCTCGGAACTGTGCTTCATCTACACCGTCGACCTCAATGTGAAGAACGAAGCCGCCCTGCTGCTCAAGTTTGCCGATGATCGCAACGTCAATCCGGCGCCGGATGTCAGCTACCACGTGGTGGGCAAGGCACCGCAAGGCCTGGTCGAACGGCCGGTGGTGGTCGGTTTCGGCCCCTGCGGAATCTTCGCCGGGTTGCTGCTGGCACAGATGGGTTTCAAGCCGATCATCCTCGAGCGTGGCAAGGAAGTGCGCCAACGCACCAAGGACACCTGGGGCCTGTGGCGCAAAAGCGTGCTCAACCCCGAGTCCAACGTGCAGTTCGGCGAAGGCGGCGCCGGGACCTTCTCCGACGGCAAGTTGTACAGCCAGATCAAGGACCCGAAATTCCACGGGCGCAAGGTGCTGCACGAGTTCGTCAAGGCCGGCGCGCCGGAGGAGATTCTGTATGTCAGCAAACCGCATATCGGCACGTTCCGCCTGACCGGCGTGGTGGAAAACATGCGCCAGCAGATCATCGCCCTGGGCGGTGAAGTACGCTTCGAGCAACGGGTCACCGACGTACTGATCGAAGATGGCCAGTTGAATGGCGTAGTCCTCGATGGCGGCGAGCACATCCTCTCCAGGCACATGATCCTTGCCCTGGGCCACAGTGCCCGCGACACCTTCCGCATGCTTCACAGCCGTGGCGTGTACATGGAAGCCAAGCCGTTTTCGGTGGGGTTCCGGATCGAGCACCCGCAATCGTTGATCGACGCCGCACGCCTGGGTAAATACGCCGGGCACCCGAAACTCGGTGCCGCCGATTACAAGTTGGTGCATCACGCCAAAAACGGTCGCTCGGTCTACAGCTTCTGCATGTGCCCCGGCGGCACCGTAGTGGCAGCGACGTCGGAGCCCAATCGCGTCGTGACCAACGGCATGAGCCAATATTCGCGTAATGAGCGCAACGCCAACTCAGGCATCGTGGTCGGCATTACGCCCGAGGTGGACTACCCGGGCGGACCGCTCGCCGGTATCGAACTGCAGGAGCGCCTGGAGTCGCATGCTTACGTGCTCGGCGGCAGTAATTACGAGGCCCCGGCGCAGTTGGTCGGCGATTTCATCGCAGGCAGACCGTCCACGGCCATCGGCAGCGTGGAACCGTCCTATAAGCCGGGGGTATCCCTGGGTGACCTGGCCCTGGCCTTGCCGGACTTCGCCATCGAAGCCATCCGCGAAGCCTTGCCGGCATTCGAGAAGCAGATCAAAGGCTACTCGCTGCACGATGCGGTCTTGACCGGTATCGAGACGCGCACCTCATCGCCGCTGCGGATTACCCGTAATGAATCGATGCAGAGCCTGAATGTGAAAGGCTTGTTTCCGGCCGGTGAAGGCGCGGGCTATGCCGGGGGCATCCTCTCGGCAGGCGTCGATGGCATTCGGATTGCCGAGGCCCTGGCGCGGGACATGCTGGGCATCGAAGCCTGAGAACGCTGCTGTAAACCTGTGGGAGGGGCTTGCCCCCTCCCACATTTGGTTTGCGGTGTGTCAGATATTGGCGCGCAGGATGCTGTCCGGCAGTGACTCACCCTGCTCGACACTTGCCGCAACGGCCGCGATCAACCCTTGCAAGTCATACCCCTGCCCCGCCAGCCACGCCGGATCGTAGTAAGTGGTGGCATAGCGCTCTCCCCCATCACATAGAATCGCCACGATCGACCCCGACTCCCCCGCCGCTTTCATCTGTTGCGCAGCCACCAGGGCACCGATCAGGTTCGTCCCGCTGGAGCCTCCCACTCGCCGCCCCAACCGCTCGGCCAGGTAATGCATGGCCGCCAGGGACAGCGCGTCCGGCACCTTGACCATCGCATCGATCACAGCAGGCAAAAACGAGGCTTCGACCCGTGGCCGGCCGATACCTTCGATCCGCGAACCACAGTCCAGGCGCAGGCTGGCGTCGCCGCTCAGGTAATAATCGAAAAACACCGAACGTTCGGCATCGGCGCACAGCACGCGGGTGCGATGCTGGCGATAGCGCACATAGCGTCCCAGGGTCGCGGTAGTGCCGCCGGTACCCGGACTGGAAATCAGCCAACTGGGCTCCGGGTGCTGCTCGAAGCGCAACTGCTGGAAGATCGACTCGGCGATGTTGTTGTTCGCGCGCCAGTCGGTGGCGCGCTCGGCGTAGGTGAACTGGTCCATGAAGTGGCCGCCGCTTTCCTGCGCCAGCCGTTCGGACTCGGCATAGATCTGCGTAGGGTCCTGCACCAGGTGGCTCTTGCCGCCATAAAAGGCAATCTGGGCGATCTTTTCCTGGGAGGTGGTGGCGGGCATCACGGCAATGAACGGCAGGCCGAGCAGGCGCGCGAAATAGGCTTCGGAGATGGCCGTCGAACCGCTGGAAGCCTCGATCACAGGTGCACCCGGCTTCAGCCAGCCGTTGCACAACGCGTACAGGAACAGGGAGCGCGCCAGCCGGTGCTTCAGGCTGCCGGTCGGGTGGCTGGACTCATCCTTGAAATACAACTCGATACCCGGCAAGCCCGGCAATGGCAACGGGATGAGGTGGGTATCGGCGCTGCGCTGGAAATCCGCTTCAATGATACGAATGGCTTCGCGGGCCCAGGGACGGTGGTCGCTCATGACGAGGCTTCTCTAAGGATTTGGGCCTGATATTAGGGGGTTTCCTACACTGCACACAGATACAGTAACGACTCAATTGGACACACAATTGCTAGGCTTAGACGCAACGCCAGCTCTACCCGACGCTTATAACAAATAAGAATATAACTTTTGTTTTAACAACTAACGGTACGGGTTAGGGTACCCACCTATTGAACCTGGATTGGAGAGCATCCCTTGCCTCTGCGTAGCACTTTCACCCGTTTCTTCCAGCTGGAGGCCGCCAGCGGCCTGTTGCTGATCGCGGCTGCCGCCTTGGCGCTGATTATCAACAACTCACCGTTGTCACACCTGTACGGCGCCTTTCTCGACACGCCCGTGGTGGCCCAGGTTGGCGCGCTGCAAATCGCCAAGCCCGCCTTGCTCTGGATCAATGACGGCCTGATGGCGTTGTTCTTCCTGCTGATCGGCCTCGAAGTCAAACGCGAGCTGCTCGACGGTCACCTGTCCAAACCGTCGCAGGTCGTCCTTCCGGGTGCGGCGGCTATCGGCGGCATGGTCGTACCCGCGCTCATCTACTGGGCATTGAACAAGGACAACCCTGCGGCCCTCGGCGGATGGGCAATCCCGATGGCCACGGATATCGCCTTTGCGCTGGGCGTCCTGGCACTGCTGGGCAAACGCGTGCCGGTGTCGCTGAAACTGTTCCTGATGACCCTGGCAATCATTGACGACCTGGGCGCTATTATCGTCATTGCGCTGTTCTATTCCGCCGACCTGTCCGGGGCTTCCCTGGCAGGCGCAGCGGCATGCTTGATCGCGTTGATTGCGATGAACCGCCTGGGTGTGGTCAAGCTCGGGCCGTACATGATCATCGGCCTGATCCTGTGGGTGTGCGTGCTCAAGAGCGGCGTGCACGCCACCCTGGCCGGGGTGACCCTGGCGTTCTGCATTCCACTGCGCACCCGGAACGCCGAAACCTCGCCCCTGCTGACCCTGGAACATACCCTGCACCCGTGGGTGGCCTACGCCATCCTGCCGCTGTTCGCGTTTGCCAACGCCGGGGTGTCCCTCACCGGCGTCAGCCTCGAAAGCTTTACCCACCCTGTGCCCATGGGCATCGCCGCCGGCCTGTTGATCGGCAAGACCATCGGTGTGTTCGGCCTGACCTGGCTGGCCATCAAGACCGGTATTGCCTCACTGCCCAGCGGCGCGAACTGGGGCCAGGTGCTGGGGGTAGCGATTCTGTGTGGTATCGGCTTTACCATGAGCCTGTTTGTCGGCTCACTGGCCTTCGTACCGGGCGTCAGCGAGTTTGCCGGCGAAGATCGCATGGGGATTCTGACCGGTTCGATAGTGGCGGCGTGTATCGGTTATGCGGTAACGGCGCTGGCGAGTCGCAGGAAAGCCGTCATTTCCTAGTTGAGGTGATAGCCAAACACCAAAAAGCCGCCTCGAACTGAATCGAGGCGGCTCCGCTTCTCAGACCTTACAGGTCATCGAAACTGTCCCGCAGGAATACCCATACGGGATAAACACGCAGGGCATTCACTACGAGGTTCCACGTACGTCGTGCAAACTTAGACATACTCGGCCCTCCAAACGTTGGGCCTTACCTCCAGCGCACTTACCGGAACATGTGAGCCTTCGGGTGCACGTCAGTGCTCCTGTGAGGCGGGCCGGGTTTATGGTCCTCGTGCATCAATCCGGCACGGATTACTAGCCCGTGGCAGTCGGTCCAAAATTTGCGCGCGAACCCGGCCAACCTACTTCACGAAGAGCGCAGAACGACGGCGATACTAGCCCAACTGTCGCGCCAGGGTGTGACAGACAAAAGCTGATTACACTATGGAGTTGTTGCTCGTTTTTGCAGATTAAAATCCACAAAAAAGATCATTACATCAATGAGAACCACTGATCCTCAAGCCTTGCTCTGCGCGCTGAAAAAGCAGTAGTATCGTGAACACGTCAGTGCTCCCGTGAGACCGCAAGCCCGTGCCAAAGTGGGCCTGCAATAAAAAACCGCCCTACTAAGGCGGTTTTTTATTATGTGCGATTAAGTTTTTTCTAAACGACAAGCTCATGGCCTATTAAACAAAAAACCCCAACCCGTCACCCGGTTGGGGTTTTTCTTTGCCTTTCGCTGACCGCTTAGCGGGTAACGCGGCTGGTACCGTCAACCGTCATGATGCGTACGCGGTCGCCAATGCGGAAAATTTCATTTTCCTGCACGGCTTGTACGTAGGCGCGCATGCTGCCGTCGTCTTCGCGAACGGTGATTTCCACGCCCTGGGTGCGAGTCAGGCCTTCTTCGGTGGCCGATCCCAGCAGGCCGCCGGCTACCGCGCCGATCACAGCGGTGACGATACTGCCACGACCGCCGCCGATGGCGCTGCCGCCAACGCCGCCGATGACTGCACCGGCAGCGCCGCCGATTGGGGTTTTGGTGCCTTCGATTTTCACCGGACGCAGGGATTCAATAGTGCCCATGCGAACGGTCTGTACACGACGCGCCTCGTCACGGGAGTAGGAGTCGCCGGTCAGACTCGAGGCGCAGCCACCCAACAGCAAGGACAGGGTAGTAAAGCAGGCAACTAGTAAAACGGACTTACGCATAGCATCAACTCCAAAGGACAGGTATTCATTAAACGCTGCGGCTTGGCGCCTGTCACGGCAAGCCAGGCAGAAAAGTGCTTTCATTCAGCCTGAGTACAGACTTCCGACACCACAAGATTCGACGAACGGTAGCTAAGCCGCACCATGCCATAGCCTGGTTGATCAGTGTAGCCATACAGCCGAAAACGCCGAAATCTCGTACATAAAGACTTCGGCGCGCAGGGCATGATTCAGATGGAATGACGAAAGGAGCCGCTCAAGGCGCAAGACGCGCGCGCGTCCATTGGCCCGCTTGCAGCCGATAGTCGAGACGATCATGCAGGCGACTGGCGCGGCCTTGCCAGAACTCGATGCGCTCCGGCAGCAAACGATAGCCTCCCCAATGCTCGGGGCAATCGGGCTGGGTGTCGCTGAAACGTTGTTCAGTCGCCTTGAGCAGTTGCTGCAGTTCTTCGCGATCACGAATGACCTGGCTCTGCGGCGATGCCCACGCACCCAGGCGGCTGCCCAGGGGGCGCACCTGATAATAAGCATCCGACTCTTCAGGCGTGACCTTGACCACGCGCCCTTCAATACGCACCTGGCGCTCGAGGGTCGGCCAGAAAAACGTCATGGCCGCGAACGGCCGCGCCGCCAGTTGCTCACCCTTGGCGCTCTGATAGTTGGTAAAGAAG
The DNA here is from genome assembly GCF_002837185.1 of Pseudomonas fluorescens. Classification (GTDB taxonomy): domain Bacteria; phylum Pseudomonadota; class Gammaproteobacteria; order Pseudomonadales; family Pseudomonadaceae; genus Aquipseudomonas; species Aquipseudomonas fluorescens_AM. The sequence continues at coordinate 25,920 of NZ_KZ477990.1, forward strand.
GTAAAGCCCTGTGCATCCAGGCCTTTGAGCAACAGGATGCGACAGTGCGGCCGACCGTCCTGGTCGACCGTCGCCAGGGTCATGGCATTGGCCTCCACCGGTGCCTGCTCGGTTTTCACCGCATCGGCGAACCATTGGTGGAACAAGGCAAACGGCTCGTCCGGGGCCTGGGCCTCGCTCAAACCGTCCCGTGTGTAGTCACGGCGCATATCGGCCAGTGCCTGGGTCATGCGGCTTTATCCTTGTGGTTCAACGGATCAGTTTTTCGCCTGGTCGTTGCTTGCCGGTGCAGCAGCCTTGGCTTTGGCCGGAGCCGGTTTCTTCGCAGCCGGTTTGGCCGGGGCCTTTTTAGCGGCTGACTTGGCGGCTGGCTTGGCGGCAGCTTTCTTGGCCGGTGCTTTTTTCGCTGGAGCTTTTGCCGCCGGGGCCGGTGCGGGAACGTCCTGCACGGCAACCATTTCAGCCACAGGCGGGGTCTTGCCCGAGTTGTACTGGCTCAGCAGCGCCAACATAGTTGAACGCTGAGTGAACATGATTTCCATGCGACGATTCAGCGCACGGCCCTGGGAACTGTCATTGGCGGCGCGCGGCATCAGGTCGCCCATGCCACGCAGCATCAGGCGATCCTGCTTCAAACCGCTGAGGCTGAAAATCGAAGCGATCGACTGCGCACGTTCCTTGCTCAGCGCCTGGCTGGCCGGAGCGCTGCCGGTGGCATCAACGTGGCCCAGAACCAGTACGGCGGTCTTTGGGTCCGCTTCAACGGCCTTGGCAACGCGCGTGAACGGGCCCAGGGTCACCGGCAGCAGCATCGCCGGGCGTTTCGGGTTGTATGAACCGTCTACCGGGGCGATCACCACCAGTACGTTGTCGCGACGTTCCAATTGCAGGTTGCTGTCCTTGATCGCGGCGCGCAGGCGCGGCTCGTAATCGTCCAGCCAGGCCTGGGTGATTTTCGGATCGGGCATCTGCACGTTGGTCACATCGACCTTGGCCAGTGGCTTGGGCTTGGTATCGAACGGCCACCACCAATGGGCTTCGGTGTCGGTCTTGGCCACGGGAGCCGGGGTGGCGGCCTGGAGGTCCGCTTTCAGATCGGCCTTGGCCTCGGCGGCCTTTTCGTCGGCGCTCTTGGCGGCGAATGGCCACCAGTTGAAACCGGTGTCGCTCTTGGCTGCCGGAGCAGGCGCCGCGGCGACAGGCGCAACAGGCTTGGCATCGGCAGCAGGCTTGGCATCCGGTTTGGCGTCGGTCTGGGTCACTGCGTCCTTGGTAGCAGCCTTATCCGATCCAAATGACCACCAGTGCCCACCTTCGGCATCATTTTGTGGAGTTTGTGCACAGCCAGTAATAGTGAGGCACAGCGCCAGTGCCAAGGACTTGTTCGATAACATGAGATATCCACAAAATGAGAAAAAACCAAGGGGCCAAATGCCCCGTTAACCAGACGCTTAAAGAACATTGAAGTTACATCATTGCGTTCAGCGTCTTCTTATACGTGTCTTTGTAACAAAAAATTGTGAAACAGCAAGGGGTTTATAGACAACCGGCCAATATTCCGACCAACTTCTGAGCCCGTGGGTCCATAAGTACATAGGGCCCCAGCGTATTAGTCACAAAACCGAAGGCTACATCATGCTCAGGGTCGGCAAACCCTACCGAGCCCCCTGCCCCGGGATGCCCGAATGCGCGCGGGCCAAGGCCGAACGTAGCATTGGGCACCTGCGGTTGATCCAACATGCAACCCAGGCCGAAACGGGTTTGGGTCAATAAGGTTTTATCCGCTCCGATACTGTGTTCACGGGTCAATTGTTCGAGCATCTCGCTTTCCAGCAAACTACCATCCAATAAACCACTATAAAACCCGGCCAGGCTGCGTGCATTACCGTGACCATTTGCCGCGGGTTGCTGCATACGCCGCCATTCGGGTTTATTAGTGCTGGTCAGAATAGACGGCGGGTTGGCAAATGCACGCGTAGTCATCGCCGTGGGTTCACGCATCATTACTTGAAGTAACCGTTGTGCCGCGGCATCGCCCATATTGCCTTTGCTGCGGGCTATATGGGCGACACGGTAAAACTCTTCGTCCGCCAGGCCCACGTGGAAATCCAGCCCCAACGGCCGCGCCACCCGCGCCACGATAGACTCGCCAGGCCCGCGCCCATCGGCACGGCGCAACAGTTCACCGACCAGCCAGCCATAGGTGATTGCCTCGTAGCCATGGCCCTGGCCGGGTGTCCACCACGGCGCTTCGGCCGCCAGGGTATCGACCATCAGTTGCCAGTCGTACAAGGCTTCGGTGGGCAGCATCTCGCGGATCGCCGGCAGCCCGGCCTGATGGCAGAGCAACTGGCGCAAGGTAATGGACGCTTTGCCCGCCGCGGCAAATTCCGGCCAGTAATCGGCCACGGGCGCATCCAGCTTCAGTTTGCCTTCGGCCACCAGTTGCAGGGCGGTGACCGCAGTGAAGGTCTTGGTGCAGGAGAACAGATTGACGATCGTGTCACTGTGCCACGCTTCGGCGCCGTCCTTATCGGCGGTACCGGCCCACAGATCGACAACCGTCTCGCCGCCGATCTGGATGCAAAGCCCGGCACCGCGCTCCTGAGGGTCATCGAACAATGCGGCAAACGCTTCACGTACCGCTTCGAACTGGAGCTCGTAATGACCCTGAATCTGCACCGGAACGACCTCAAGAAAACTGCATGAAAAGTGACCGACATTGTTCCAGCCATTGTAGGATTTGTGAACCCGTCAACGACGAATCAATGACCATTTCCGGAGTGCCCGCCGGCATGCCCGGCGCCCTGGCCGGCATCTTTGCCCGCCTGGCCCGAGCGGCCGCCTTCGCTCTCACGGGCCGCACCGGTCGCCCTGGCTTTTTCAGCCTCCTTACCCAACTGGTCGACCGCCGCGAGATTGCTTTTACGCACGCTGTCGACAAACCCCTGAAAGGGCACATCAGTCATGCCCACCAGGCCGAAATGGCCGTTTTCACCGTCCAGCAGGCGTCCGGTCACGGGCTGGTCAAGGTACTGGAACCAGTGCACGCCGACAATCGACGGCTCCGCCATGGCTTGCTTGAGGAAGGCGGCATAGGCCGCGCCGCGCTCTTCTTCACGGGCCAACTGCGTCACACCGCCCCAGAACGGGCCACGGTCGGTCGAGCCAAAGTTGAATTCGGTGATCAATACCGGTTTGTCGAGTGCGCGCAGGGCGGCGAAGTCATAACCGTCCTGGGGCTTGAGGGTATACATGTTGAAGCTCAGCACATCGCAATACTGTGCACACGACGCCACGGCCTCGGGGGTGCTCACGGCATAACGCCCGCCCAGCAGCAGTTGGTTGGGGGCGTGCCATTTCAGCGAGTCGGAGATGGTCTTGAAGTAGGCATCGGCAAAAGTCTTCTGGAAATACTTGAAGTCGGCCTCGATTTCAGGGTGTTCCGGGTCAGGCATCGGCGGCTCGAAGCCGGGGTCTTCCATCAGCTCCCAACCGGCCAGATGGATGCCCCAGGCTTTGGACAGACCGTCTTCATTGCGGTACTTGTCGCGCAGTTGCTTGAGGAAAGCACGCTTGGCCGGTACGTCGGTGGTCATGCGCAAGGTGCCGTAGGCCAGGGCATAGCGCGATTTTGCGTCGTCGCCAGGGCCGGCCCAGGCCAGTTCGTTGTCGGCGAAGAAGCCGATCAGCCACGGGTCGTCGCGATGATCGCGAGCGGCGATGGCCACGGCGCGCTCAGTGGCCATGGCGAAGCGTGGGTCGAACGGGTCGGGCATGCCGCCCCACCAGTCGGTGCCGGTGCTGATGCTGGCGTAGTCACCCACAATCGACAGCGGCAAGGTGTAAGGCACACGGTCGGCCTTGGCCAGGTCCGGCTCGCTCCAGTTGCCCACGGTGTTGAAGCCCCAGGCTTGCAGACGGTCGAGGGTATGGGTCACCCAGCGTTTCTGATCGAAGCCGTCACCGCCGTAGGTGCGCTGCAGGTTGGCGCCATAAAAATCATACCAGCGCCCCGCGCCGAAACCGCGACCCTCGCCCGCGCCGTTACCGGTACGGTTGTCGCCACGGCCGTAATACTTGTCGAAGGGTTCACCGGCCTTGGGCAGCGCCGCAAACATCCACTCCCGCCCCGCCACGTAGGTCTGGCTGTTGTCCGCAGCCACGGTATTGACGCCCAGCGAGTAGAACGGATGGCCCTGCGGCGTGACCAGATACCAGCGACCGTCGCGCTTTTCAGTGCGGAAGAAGCCGCTGGCGTCGAACGCCGGGCCTTTGTTCCAGCCGCCGTACTGATCCAGGGCGGATTTGTCACGCTCGGCAAGCCATCCCTTCAGTTGTTGCTGCTCCTTGGCGGCTGCGGCCTTGAGCTGTTCGTCGCTGCTGACTTTTTCCGGCCAGCGCGCGCGGGTGGACTGGCCGTAAGCGTCCACCAGTTCGCTGTAGGCGGCCTTCATCACCGGTTCGCTGTCTTGCACGCCAAAGCGCTCCAGCAGGATGCTTTGGGCGGCATTGGGTTTGATCATCGACAGCGTCACCGACACCACTTGGCTGCGGTCGACTTCCCCGGCGCTGGCGGCCAGCAAGACACGCTGGCCGTCCATGGTCATCGGCATCGGCGGGCCGGCCTTCATGCCCTGGCTCAGCGGCGAGTTGGCTTGCAGTGGCACCAGCAAGGTCTGGGCCGGGCCGGCCGGCAAGTCGATGCGGCTGACCAGGGTCCTGCCGTCGGCACTTTGTACTTTTACGTAAAGGGTCAACGCCCAATTCATGGCGCTCTGGATGCGCAGGCTCATGGCACCCGATTGCGACCAGTCCCACACGCCGGTTTGCGGGCTGAGCACCAGGCTCGGCTCGGCCGCCGGGTTGAAGGTGATGCGGCGCAGCACCTCGCCCTCCGGGGTTTGTTCGGCGTTGTATTGCGGCAGGCTGGCGTCCTGAGTCGCCACCTTGACCACATCGGCGGGCCGGACGAAGTTGAACAGCGTTTGTTGCCCGGCCGGCGCGGCCATCAAGGGCGCGGCGAACAGCAGGGCAAAAAGAGCGGGCAGCGTGCGAATCATACGAACAAGGTTCTCCCAGACGGCCGGTGAATGGCCTGATGACATACTTGAGATAGACCACGAAGTGGACGAGTTCGCCCACCGTGGCTTAAGAAATTTCGCGCCTGAAAGGCGGCAAGGCATTCAGGATTGCCTTGCCATAGCGCTGGGTGACCAGGCGGCGATCGAGCAACGTGATGGTGCCCCGGTCCTGCTCGGTGCGCAGCAAGCGCCCGCAGGCCTGCACCAGCTTGAGCGAAGCGTCGGGCACCGAGATTTCCATGAACGGGTTGCCGCCGCGTGCTTCGATCCATTCGGCCAGCGCCGCTTCGACCGGATCATCCGGCACCGAAAACGGGATCTTGGCGATGACCACATGCTCGCAGTAGGCACCGGGCAAGTCCACGCCCTCGGCAAAGCTCGCCAGGCCGAACAACACGCTTGAATCACCGCCATCGACCCGCGCCTTGTGCTTGTTCAAGGTTTCCTGCTTGGACAGGTTGCCCTGGATGAACACCTGTTTACGCCAGTCGCGGTCAAGACCGTCAAACACATCCTGCATCTGTTTGCGCGACGAAAACAGCACCAGGGTGCCCCGCGAGCCTTCCACCAACTCGGGCAGGTCGCGGATGATCGCCGCCGTGTGCGCCGCCGCGTCCCGTGGGTCGGCCTTGAGGTCGGGCACCCGCAGGACGCCAGCATCGGCGTGATGAAACGGGCTCGGCACCACCGCAGTGACGGCCTTTTTCGGCAGGCCGGCGCGCATGCGGAAGCGGTCGAAGGTGCCCAGGGCGGTCAGCGTGGCCGAGGTCACCAGGCAGCCGTAGGCCACGTTCCACAGGTTGCGGCGCAGCATTTCGGCGGCGAGGATCGGGCTGGCATTGACCTCGATATCGAACAGCGCACCGCTTTCCGCCAAGGTCAGCCAGCGCGCCATCGGCGGGTTGTCTTCCGGGTCTTCGACGGTAAAGGCCGTCCACAACTCCCAGTTGCCCTGGGCGCGGGACAAAAGGCTGCCGAACAGCGGGTACCATTCTTCGGCCTGGTTGCTGGCGATGCCGATGTTGACCTCGCCGTCCATGCCTTCCTTGAGCAGGTCGGTCAGACGGGTGAACAGGTCGGTGAGACGGGAAAAGCCTTTCTTCAGCTCAATCCCCATTTCGCGCATATGCTCGGGAATCATCCCGCCCACAAACCGGTGACGCGGCCGCTCACGGCCTTCCACGTCTTCGCCGGGCTTGAAGTCGGCCACCTGCTCGCAGGCACTGAACATGAACTGCTGCTGGGTCTTGATCTCCCGCGCCAATTCCGGGACTTGCTCGATCAATTTGCCCAGGTCGCCGGGCAGCGGGTGCTGGGCCAGTAACTTGGTGAGATTCTTCGCGGTGGTCTCCAGCCAGTCGGCGGTGGAGCGCAGGCGTGTGTAGTGGGCGAAGTGTCCGATAGCCTTGTCGGGCAGGTGATGGCCTTCGTCGAACACATACAGGGTGTCACGCGGGTCCGGCAGTACCGCGCCGCCGCCCAGGGCCAGGTCGGCCAGCACCATGTCGTGGTTGGTGACGATCACATCGACCTTGCCCATGCCTTCGCGGGCCTTGTAGAAGGCGCACTGACCGAAGTTGGGGCAATGGCGGTTGGTGCACTGACTGTGGTCGGTGGTCAGGCGCGCCCAGTCGGAGTCTTCCAGGGCGGTGGGCCAGCTGTCGCGGTCGCCGTCCCATTTATTACCGGCAAGTTTTTCGATCATGCTGGTAAACAGTTTCTGGCTGACTTCGTCGACTTCGATCTTGAAGCCTTCTTCTTCGAAGAGCGAGGCGGTGGCGGTCTGCGCATGGCCTTCCTGCAGCAGCACGTCAAGCTTGGACAGGCACATGTAACGGCCACGGCCCTTGGCCAGCGCGAATGTGAAATTCAGCCCGCTGTTGCGCATCAGGTCAGGCAGGTCTTTGTAGACGATCTGCTCTTGCAGGGCGACGGTCGCGGTGGCAATCACCAGGCGTTTGCCGGCGGCCTTGGCGGTAGGGATCGCGGCCAGGCTGTAGGCTACAGTCTTGCCGGTACCGGTGCCGGCCTCGACGGCCACGATCGCGGGGTCGCCACTGCGCCGGCCTTCGTCGTCGGTGTCGATATCCCCGAGGACCTTGGCCACTTCGGCGATCATCAGGCGTTGGCCGTAGCGCGGTTTCAAGCTCTTGGCTTCGAGAAAACGCGTGTAGGCGCCCTGGATCGTAGTTTTGAGTTCAGTGCTGATCATGGATAGTCGGGCGCAAAAAACGCTGGATAAATTTTCAGTGGTTCGGATCGGCCGCTATCATACCCCGCTAATTAATCCCGCGCAGAACGGAGTACCACAATGACCGCGTTTAGCCTCGCTTACACCCTGCATGTAGTGGCCGCCCTGATCTGGGTCGGCGGTATGTTTTTCGCCTGGATGATCCTGCGCCCCGCCGCCATGGCGGCCCTTGAGGGCCCTGCCCGGCTGAAGTTGTGGGCAAATGTGTTTCAACGTTTTTTTGTATGGGTGTGGGTGGCGGTGCTGATTTTGCCGATCAGCGGCGTCGGCCTGCTGCACCTGCGCTTCAACGGTTTTGAAACGGCGCCGCGCTATGTGCAGGTGATGATGGGCTTGTATCTGGTGATGACGGCGCTGTTTATCCGCATCCAGGCGTTGAAGTTTCCGGCATTGAAGGCGGCGGTGGCGGCTGAGGACTGGCCGGCGGGCGCGGCTGCATTGGGGCAGATTCGCAAGTTGGTGGGGATCAACTTGATTGTGGGGTTGGTGGTGGTGGCAATTGCTTCGGCTCGGCCGATGGTTTGAATGGAGCTACAAGCTACAAGCTACAAGCTACAGGCCACAAGCCACAAGGCTTTTCACTTGCAGCTTGCAGCTTGTAACTTGCGGCTACAGTTCTATTAAAGCCGCTGAATGGTCACCGCCCCCGCAGGCCCGGCCGGCCCCGGCTGCCCTTCCAAGCCCGAGCGGCCTTTTTCACCGCCATCGGCGCGGTACACCAGGCAGCCCTTGGACTGACCGCCCTTGCCGGGTTTACCCGCAACACCGGCCAAGCCCCCAGGCCCGCCGTCCACCAGGACCTTGATCTGATCAGCCGGGAAGGCCTGCGGCAACTCCACGCGCACTAACGCACCCGACGCACCCGGTAACCCATCGCCGCCGTTATCGCCATTGAACCCACGCCCGGCCGAACCCCAGGTGCAACCCGGATCGACGCCATTGGCGCCATCCAGGCCGGCATACCCCTGGGCACCGGCGCCACCGCGGGCATCCACCGACAGTTCTTCTGCAGTCAGCGACTCGATACGCAAGGTCAAGTCACGCCCCGGCTTGGCTGGCCTTTCATGGGTGCCGGGCGCGCCGCGAGAGGTGATCTGGCTGCCGTGATCCAGTTGAGCCTGGCGCACCTGCAACTGCAGCGCGGTAGTGCCGGGGACGATGGCGATACGTGCTTCACGTCCCAGATGCAGTTCCTCCACCGCGATCTGACTGATGGTGGCCGGAATCAACAGGGTGCCGTAGTCCGCCACGTCCAGGCGCTCGAGCTGCAACACGCTGGTGCTGCTGGGCAGGCGCATCAACGAATGGGTTTCAACACTGACACTCTGGGCCAGGGCAACGGGGCTGACCAACAGGGCCAGCAGAAAAACCTTACGCATCATGGGGCTCCCGAGTGTTTCCGAATTTTTCTTTGGACGCACAGTAACGACTTCTACAGGCGATTTGCCAGTGAAGGATCAAAAAACTTCAGAAGGCCCGGCTCAGGCACCGGCGCTATTGGCACTGATGCGCTAGGCCCGCACGCCCAGCCGCGCTAGTCTCTAGGGTCCTGATGTGAGGATCTTAAATGACCGCTGGAATTTCTTCCCGTACACCCCAGCAAGCGTTGGCCGCGCTGCTGGACCTGCACGCCCCCAAACGCCTGTTGTTGTTGGGCGCCAGCCAGTTTCCCGCACTGGATGCGTTTAAAACGGCGCATCCCGATGTGCGTGTCAGCATTGCCCCACCCGGACCGTTGCCCGCCGAACTGGCGGCGCAGCGTTTTGACCTGGCGCTGGTGGTCGATTGCCTTGAACACCTGCCCAAATCCCAGGGTCTGACGTTGCTGGGCGGCATTCGCAACCTCAATGCCAGCCGCATCGCGGTGCTGGTGGACCTGGGCGCCTGCGACTGGAAGGACACCGATTTTTTCTCCCTGGCCCTGCAGGCCGGCGAACGCTTTGAGCGCAATGAGCAGGTGCTGACGCTGTTTACCTATGATCTGCTTGACTATAAACAAGTACCCGACTGGCTCAACGCCCGCTTCTGGGCCAACCCGGAAAATTTTGGCAAGTATTGGTGGTAACACAATGAGTACATCCATTTGCCCCTGCGGCAGTGGCAACCTGCTGGATGCCTGCTGCGGCCATTACCACGCCGGCCACCCCGCGCCGTGTGCCAGCGCATTGATGCGCTCGCGCTACAGCGCCTATGTGCTGGGCCTGGTCGACTATCTGGTGGCTACCACCTTGCCGGCGCAGCAGGCCGGCCTGGACCGCAATGCCATTACCGCCTGGAGTGCCCAGAGCACCTGGCTTGGGCTGGAGGTGGAAAATTCCGAGGTCTTCGGCGGCCAACCGGAACATGCCTTCGTGACCTTCACGGCGCGCTGGCATGACAGTACCGGTGAACATAGCCACCGCGAACGGTCTTCTTTCGTACAGAATGAGGGGCGCTGGTACTTCATCGACCCGACGGTGGAAGTGAAGGCCGGGCGCAATGACCCATGCCTGTGCGGCAGCGGGCAGAAGTTCAAGAAGTGCTGCTCCAGCTATTTTTAACGACCTGACAGGGATAACGCCAATGCTTCGCACATTCAGCCTGATGCTGGCGTTAACCCTGGGCCTGAGCGGATGCGCCTCCTGGTTCGAGGACGATTCGCCGCCGCCCCACGTATCGCTGGTGAAAGTCGAAGTGGTGCGTGCCAAGTTGCTGGAGCAGAAGTTCAAGCTCTACTTTCGCGTGGACAACCGCGACGATGCGGACTTGACCGTGCGTGGCCTGATCTACAAGGTCACCCTGGGCGACCTGGTGCTGACCGAAGGCGAGTCCAACGAATGGCTGACCGTACCGCCGCGCAGCCATAAATACTTCCGGGTGTCGGTGCGTACCAACCTGTGGCCGCGAATACGCGATGTGGTGCAACTGCTGAAAAACCCCGAGCGTCCCGTGCCTTATCGTCTTGAAGGCGAGTTGAAAACCGGCTTATTCATCGGTAATGACGTGCAGGTGGCCCACAATGGCGAGATAATCCCCGGCGATTTTATTCCGGAGCGACATCGATGACTCAGCAACCCCATGTCCATGGTCCTGACTGCAACCACGATCACGATCACCAGGATCACGACCACGGCCATGTCCACGGCCCGAACTGCGGCCACGCTCACCAGGAGCCGGTGCGCAACGCGTTGAAAGACGTGGGTCGCAACGATCCTTGCCCATGCGGCAGCGCGAAGAAATTCAAGAAGTGCCACGGCGCTTAAGCCACTCGAAACTCAATGTGGGACGGGGCATGCTCCCGATACGGTGTGTCAGTCAGCCTATTTGTTACTGACCCACCGCTATCGGGGGCAACCCCCCTCCCACATGGGTACTCATCCAATTACACAACTCCCGCTTGCGTCGTTTCGCCGCGCTGACTAACGTAGCGCCTTTAATGACGCTACCCCCCGCAGGAGCTTTGCCATGGCCTCGCCAGCCCTTACACATTTTCTTCCCCGGTTCGGCGTTGCCGCGGCAGTGGTCAGTGCGTTGAGCCTGTCCGGTTGCCAGCTCCAGAACACCCAGGACACTCTGCCCCCCGCAGCCGGCGTACAGCCGATCAAAGGCCTGGCACAAAACGTGTCGATACGCCGTAATGCCCAAGGCATGCCGCTGATCGAAAGCAACACCTTCCACGACGCGCTGTTCAGCCTTGGCTACGTGCATGCCAGCGACCGGATCACCCAGATGGTCACCCTGCGACTGCTGGCTCAGGGCCGCCTGGCGGAAATGTCCGGTCCCGAGGTGCTTGATGTCGACCGCTTCATGCGCGCGGTCAACCTGAAAAAGAGCGCCGGCGAGCTGTACAACGCGTCGTCGCCGCGGCTCAAGCGTTTCTTCGAAGTCTACGCGCGGGGCGTCAACGCCTACCTGTTCCGCTACCGCGACAAGCTGCCGACAGACCTGGCCCAGACCGGCTATAAACCCGAGTACTGGAAACCGGAAGATTCGGCGCTGCTGTTCTGCCTGCTGAATTTCAGTGAGTCGAGCAACCTGCAGGAAGAAATCTCGTCGCTGGTGCTGGCGCAAAAAGTCGGCGTCGACAAGCTCGCCTGGCTTATTCCCAGCGCGCCGGACGAGGCGATCCCGCTGGCCGAGGCCGACAAGCTCAAGGGCGTGAACCTGAGCCAGGTCACGGGTCTTGCCGGGTTGGACACGGTCAGCCAGCAACTCAACAGCCTCAATGCCCTGGGCGTGACCACGTCGAGCAACTGGGCCATCGGGCCGCAACGCAGCCGCAGCGGCAAAAGCCTGCTGGCCAACGACATCGCTGCCCAGCCGCAAGCACCCACGCCTTGGAGCTATGTGCAGATCCGTGCACCGAAATATCAGGCGGTCGGCGCGTCGATTGCCGGCCTGCCGACCCTGCTGTCGGGTTTCAACGGCAAGGTGGCGTGGAGCATGAGCGCGGTCAAGGGCGACACCCAGGACCTGTTCCTGGAAAAGGTCAAACGCCAGGGCAGCGCGCTGTACTACGAAAACAACGGCAAATGGCTAGCGGCCGGCGTGCGTAACGAGACCTTCTTCATCAAAGGCCAGCGCTCGATTCGCGACGTGGTGTACGAAACCCGCCACGGCGCCTTGCTCAACAGCAGCCAGGCGCTCACCAGCGGTTTTGGCCTGGCCCTGCAAACCGCCGATTTGAAAGACGACAAGAGCCTGGATGCGTTCTTCGACCTGTCCCGCGCACAGAATGCCGGCAAGGCTTCGGACGCCACACGCGAAATTCGCGCCATTGCGCTGAACATGATCTTCGCCGACGCCAGCAACATCGGCTGGCAAGTCACCGGCCGCTTTCCCAACCGCCGCGAAGGCGAAGGCCTGCTGCCCTCGCCGGGCTGGGATACGCGCTTTGACTGGGACGGTTACGCCGACGCCATGCTGCACCCCTATGACCAGGACCCGGCTCAAGGCTGGATCGGCACCGCCAACCAGCGCACTGCTCCGCGTGGCTATGGCATGCAGCTGTCCAATTCCTGGGACGCGCCGGAGCGCAGCGAGCGCCTGGCGCAACTGGCCAACGCCGGCAAACACGACAGCCGCAGCGTGATCGCCATGCAATACGACCAGACCACCACCTTTGCCGCCAAACTCAAGGGTATGTTCCAGGCGCCGGGCATGGCCCAGCCGTTGAAACAGGCAATCGATGCGCTGCCCGCCGCCGAACAGGCCAAGGCGCGCGAAGCACTGGGCCGCTTGATGGCCTTTGAGGGTCGCCTTGCACCGACGTCCGCCGACGCGGCGGTCTACGAACTGTTCCTGCAGGAAAGCGCCAAACAGATTTTCCTCGACAAACTCGGTCCGGAACACAGCGCCAGCTGGAAAGCCTTTGTCAGCAACGCCAGCCTGTCCTACTCAGCCACCGCAGACCATTTGCTGGGCCGTGAAGACAGCCCGCTCTGGGATGACACGCGCACACCGCAAAAAGAAGACAAGCCGGCGATTCTCGCACGCACCCTGGCCGCTGCGATCAGCACCGGCGACAGCCTGCTGGGCGCCGATCACAAGGCCTGGCAATGGGGCAAGCTGCACACCACCACCTGGAAAAACGCCAGCGGCCAGGTTATCCGCGGGCCTTTCGCCAGCGGCGGCGACCACAACACCCTGAACCCGGCCCCCTACACCTGGGGGCAGGATTTCAATGTGGCCCAGACGTCGGCGCTGCGCATGATTGTCGACTTCGGCCAGCCCGAACCGATGATGGGCCAGGGCGGCACTGGCCAGTCGGGCAACCCGGCCAGCCCGAACTATGCCAACGGCATCGATCCATCACTCAAGGCGCACTACCTGAGCTTCCCGATGCAGCCGCAGAACTTTGACAAGGTGTATGGCAAAACCAGGTTGACCCTGACACCCGGCAAGTAACCCGGTTTTCAAATGTGGGAGGGGGCTTGCCCCCGATAGCGGTGTGACAGTCAACACATTCATTGACTGAACTACTGCTATCGGGGGCAAGCCCCCTCCCACATTTGGCCCCATGCATTCTGATAGAACTTCTGCACAGCCCCCCGCCTCATAAGTAACAAGCCCATCTCCCCGGTCACCCCATGGACCTCGTCATCGCCCGACCCGAAGGCCTCTATTGCCCCGCCGGGGATTTCTACATCGATCCCTGGCGCCCGGTGGAACGCTCCGTGATCACCCATGCCCACGGCGACCACGCCCGCACCGGCAATGAGCATTACCTGGCCGCCGCCCCCGGCGAAGGCATTCTGCGCTCGCGCCTCGGCCAGGACATCAACCTGCAGACGCTGGCCTACGGCGAGAAACTCGTTCACCACGGTGTCACACTGAGTTTCCACCCGGCCGGGCATGTCCTCGGATCGGCCCAGGTGCGCCTGGAATATCAGGGTGAGGTCTGGGTCGCGTCCGGCGATTACAAGGTCGAGCCCGATGGTACCTGCGCGCCTTTCGAACCGGTGCGCTGCCACACCTTTATCACCGAATCCACCTTTGGCCTGCCGATCTACCGCTGGCAGCCGCAGGCGCAGATTTTCTCCGGCATTAACGACTGGTGGCAGGCCAATATCGCTGCCGGCAAGGCCAGCGTGTTGTTCTGCTATTCCTTTGGCAAGGCACAGCGCATTCTGCATGGTATCGATGCCAGCATCGGCCCGATCCTCAGCCATGGCGCCGTCGAGCCACTGAACCGGGTCTACCGCGAAGCAGGTATCTACATTCCCGAAACGCTGTACGCCGGCGACTTCAAAAAAAACGACCCGCTGCTGCGCCAGGCCCTGATCATCGCCCCGCCCTCCACCGGTGGCAGCACCTGGATACGCCGCTTCGGCGACTACAGCGACGCCTTCGCCAGCGGCTGGATGCGCCTGCGCGGCACGCGGCGGCGCCGCGGGGTCGACCGCGGCTTTGTGCTGTCGGACCATGCCGATTGGCCCGGACTGTTGTGGGCGATTGAGCAGACCGGCGCCGAGCGGGTGATGGTTACCCACGGTTCGGTCGGCGTATTGGTACGCCATCTGCGCGAGAAAGGCTTGGACGCTCAAGGGTTCAGCACCGAATACGGCGACGACGACGAAGAGGCCAGCGCATGAAAGCCTTCGCCGAGCTGTACGCCAACCTCGACGCCACGACTTCCAGCAACGCCAAGCTGGCGGCACTGCAAGACTATTTCCAGCAGGCACCGCCGCAGGATGCGGCCTGGGCGGTGTACTTCCTCTCAGGCGGGCGGCCGCGACAATTGGTGCCGACCCGCCTGCTCAGGGACATGGCGACGCAAGCGGCGAGCATCGAGCCGTGGTTGTTCGAAGAAAGCTATCAGTCCGTCGGCGATCTGGCCGAGACCATTTCCCTGCTGTTACCCGAATCCACCTACACCTCTGAAGATGGCCTGGCGGTGTGGCTGGAAGACAAACTGTTACCGCTGCGTGGCCTTGCGCCGCTTGAACTGGCCGAGCGCCTGCCAGCGCTGTGGGCGCAACTGGATCAACCGAGCCTGATGGTGTGTATCAAATTGATCACCGGCAGCTTTCGCGTCGGCGTGTCCAAACTGCTGGTGACCCGCGCGCTTGCCGCCATGGCCGGGCTCGACAGCAAGCGCGTGGCCCAACGGCTGGTGGGCTACACCGACCTGTCCAATCGCCCTACTCCCGCCGGCTATCTCAAACTGATTGCCCCCGAATCATCCGACGAGCATGCGCAACGCGGCGGGCAGCCGTATCCGTTTTTTCTCGCCCATGGCTTGGCGCAACCGCTGGAGCAGTTTGACGCGCTGCTCGGCTCCCCCGCCGACTGGCAAGTGGAATGGAAGTTTGATGGCATTCGCGCGCAATTGGTCAAGCGTGAGGGCCGCTTGTGGGTCTGGTCGCGCGGCGAAGAACTGGTGACCGAGCGTTTCCCCGAGCTTCACAACCTGGTCAGCGGCTTGCCGGACGGCACCGTGATCGACGGTGAAATCGTGGTCTGGAAGGACGCGGTGCAACCCTTCGCCCTGCTGCAACAGCGGATCGGCCGCAAGACACTGAGTAAAAAAGTGCTTGAGGACGCGCCGGTGGCGGTGCTCGCCTACGACCTGCTCGAATATCAGGGCGATGACTGGCGCAACCACCCCCTGGCTGAACGCCGTACGCAGCTGGAACGCGTGATCGCGCAGTGCAATCAACCCGTGCTGTTGCCCTCGCCAGTGCTCGAGGGGCACACCTGGGAGGCGTTGGCCGTGCAACGCGAAGCCTCCCGCAGCCTCGGTGTCGAAGGCATGATGATCAAGGATCGCAAAGGCCTCTACGGTGTGGGCCGCACCAAGGACATGGGCCTGTGGTGGAAGTGGAAGGTCGACCCGTTCAGCGTCGACGCAGTGTTGATCTACGCCCAGCGCGGCCATGGCCGGCGCGCCAGCCTGTACAGCGATTACACCTTCGCGGTCTGGGATGGCCCGCCGGGCAGCGAGCGCACACTGGTGCCGTTCGCCAAGGCGTATTCGGGGCTTACTGATGAAGAAATGCGCAAGGTCGATGCAATCGTGCGCAAGACCACCGTGGAAAAATTCGGCCCGGTCAGCAGCGTCACGCCGAGTATGGTGTTTGAGTTGGGCTTCGAAGGCATCGCCCTGTCCAAGCGGCACAAGAGCGGCATTGCGGTGCGCTTTCCGCGGATGTTGCGCTGGCGCCAGGATAAAACGGTGGAGGAAGCCGATAGCCTCGCCACACTGCAGGACTTACTGGCCTGACAAAAATCAATTGTGGGAGGGGGCTTGCCCCTCCCACATTGGAATCTCCATATGACCTGTAATGGTGCAACCTTTTCCGAATGCCCACTAGTGGGCATTTCCTACGCTTAGAAATCCCTTATCTCACCTTTTAAAACGATCATTCGGAACTATGGTGCAGAAATTGCTACTTGTGCTGCGTCTGACACCGTTCAGTAACAGTCCTAAACGCGCCACAAGCGCTTATCTTGGTTTCCAGGGAACACATAATGAAAAAAGCATTGCTGACCCTTTCTGCACTGGCTCTGTGCATGGCTGCAGGTGTTGCAACCGCCAAGGAATACAAGGAATTGCGTTTCGGTGTCGATCCCTCCTACGCACCATTCGAATCCAAGGCCGCCGACGGCAGCCTGGTGGGCTTCGACATTGACCTGGGCAACGCCATCTGCGCGGAACTGAAGGTCAAGTGCAAATGGGTTGAAAGCGACTTTGACGGCATGATTCCGGGCCTGAAAGCCAACAAGTTCGACGGTGTGATTTCTTCCATGACCGTGACCCCGGTGCGCGAGAAGGCTATCGACTTCTCCAACGAGCTGTTCTCGGGCCCTACCTCGCTGGTGTTCAAAAAAGGTGCAGGGTATTCGACGCCTGAATCGCTCAAGGGCAAATCCGTGGGCTATGAGCAAGGCACCATCCAGGAAGCCTACGCCAAGGCCGTGTTGGACAAGGCCGGTGTGACCACCAAGGCCTACGCCAACCAGGACCAGGTGTATGCCGACTTGACGTCCGGGCGCCTCGACGCTTCCGTGCAGGACATGCTGCAAGCCGAATTGGGCTTCCTCAAGTCTCCAGCCGGTGCCGGCTACGAAGTCAGCGCCGCCATCGACGACCCGCTGCTGCCAGCGAAAACCGCGATCGGTATCAAAAAAGGTAACACTGAGCTCAAGGCGCTTTTGGATAAAGGTATCAAAGCGTTACACGATGATGGCACCTACGCCACCCTCCAGAAGAAACACTTTGGCGATCTGAACCTGTACAGCGGCAAATAATGCCTGGGGCGCCCCTTTTTCAAGGGGCGCTTTTTTATCGCCATAGGTCCTGATTTATGTTCGAAGATCTGTTGCAAACTCTCGGGCTGAGCGCGTTCAGCTTGAAGGGTTTCGGCCCGCTGTTGCTGCAAGGCACCTGGATGACCCTCAAATTGTCGGTGCTGTCCCTGGCCGTCAGCGTGTTGCTGGGCCTGCTCGGCGCCAGCGCCAAACTGTCCAGCCTGCCCTTGCTGCGTATCCCCGCCCAGCTCTACACCACGTTGATTCGCGGCGTCCCCGACCTGGTGCTGATGCTGCTGATTTTCTACAGCCTGCAAACCTGGCTGACCGGCCTGACCGACTTTATGGAATGGGAATACATCGAGATCGACCCCTTCAGCGCCGGGGTCATCACCCTGGGCTTTATCTACGGGGCTTATTTCACCGAGACCTTTCGAGGCGCGATTCTGGCCGTGCCCCGTGGCCAGCTGGAAGCCGCCACCGCCTACGGGCTCAAGCGCGGGCAACGGTTTCGCTACGTGACCTTCCCGCAAATGATGCGCTTTGCCCTGCCGGGCATCGGCAATAACTGGATGGTGATGCTCAAGGCCACGGCGCTGGTGTCGATCATCGGCCTGGCTGATCTGGTGAAAGCGGCCCAGGATGCCGGCAAGAGCACCTACCAACTGTTCTACTTCCTGGTGCTCGCCGCGCTGATCTACCTGTTGATCACCAGCGCCTCCAATTTTGTCTTGCGCCGTCTTGAACGTCGCTACGCCGCAGGTTCACGGGAGGCCGTGCGATGATCGAGCTGTTGCAGGAATACTGGCGCCCGTTCCTTTATAGCGACGGCCAGCACATCACCGGCCTGGCCATGACTCTCTGGCTGCTCAGCGCAGCACTGGTGATCGGCTTCATAGTCTCGATTCCCCTGTCTATCGCCCGTGTATCGCGCAGGCGCCTGGTGCGCTGGCCGGTGCAGTTCTACACCTACCTGTTTCGCGGCACGCCGCTGTATATCCAGTTGCTGATTTGCTACACCGGCATCTACAGCATCGCCGCCGTGCGCGCGCAACCGGTCCTCGATGCGTTCTTTCGCGATGCGATGAACTGCACAATCCTGGCCTTCGCCCTCAATACCTGCGCCTACACCACGGAAATTTTCGCCGGGGCGATCCGCAGCATGGCCCACGGCGAAGTCGAAGCGGCCAAGGCCTACGGCCTCAGCGGCTGGAAGCTGTACGCCTATGTGATCATGCCGTCGGCACTGCGCCGGTCGTTGCCCTACTACAGCAACGAAGTGATCCTGATGCTGCATTCGACCACCGTGGCGTTTACCGCAACCATTCCGGACATCCTCAAAGTCGCCAGGGACGCCAACTCGGCCACCTTCATGACTTTTCAATCATTCGGCATCGCGGCATTGATTTACCTGGCCGTGACCTTCGCCCTGGTCGGCCTGTTTCGACTGGCGGAACGCCGCTGGCTGGCCTTTCTCGGGCCGAGCCATTAAGGAGCGCTCATGCGTCATCAGCGACATGACCTGATTGCGCCGGTGCCCGGCACGGCGCGACAGATACACAGTTTCCACTTCGGCCCGGAACAGGCCAAAAGCAAGGTCTACATCCAATCATCACTGCACGCCGATGAACTGCCGGGCATGCTGGTGGCCTGGCACTTGAAGGCGCGCCTGGCACAGTTGGCGGCGAACGGGCGCGTGCGCAGCGAAATCGTCCTGGTACCGGTCGCCAATCCAGTGGGGCTGGAACAGGTGCTGATGGACATTCCCCTGGGCCGCTATGAGCTGGAAAGCGGACAGAACTTCAATCGCCTGTTTGTCGACCTCAGCGACGCGGTCGGGGATCAGGTCGAAGATTTGCTGGGCAATGATCCCCAACACAACGCCCGGTTGATCCGCACCGCGTTATCCGGCGCCCTGGCCGCGCAAACGGCGTCGACTCAATTGCAATCCCAGCGCCTGGTGCTGCAGCGCCTGGCGTGCGATGCCGACGTGGTGCTGGACCTGCACTGCGATTTCGAAGCCGTGGCGCACCTCTACACCACGCCCGAGGCCTGGCCGCAGGTGGAGCCGCTGGCGCGCTACCTGGGTTCGGAGGCCAACCTGCTGGCCACCGATTCCGGCGGGCAGTCCTTCGATGAATGTTTCACCCTGGTGTGGTGGCAGTTGCAGCAACGCTTCGCCAAGCGCTTCCCGATACCCCTGGGCAGTTTTTCCGTGACCGTCGAATTGCGCGGCCAAGGCGACGTCAACCACGGCCTGGCTGCCCTGGACTGCCAGGCGATCATCGATTACCTGACCCACTGCGGCGCAATTGAAGGCGACGCGCCGCCACTGCCCGCGCTGCCCTACCCGGCCACGCCACTGGCCGGTGTGGAGCCTGTGACCACATCGGTGGGCGGCTTGCTGGTGTTCCACGCCTTGCCGGGGGAATACCTGGAGGCCGGGCAGCTTATCGCCGAAATCATCGACCCCATCACCGACCGCGTAACGCCCGTGCATTGCCGCAATGCCGGCCTGCTTTACGCGCGCTCGCTGCGGCGCATGGCCACCGCCGGGATGGTGATCAGCCATGTCGCTGGCGCAGAGGCCTACCGCAGCGGCTACCTACTTTCGCCTTGAGGATGCACGCCCCATGTACAAATTGACCGTTGAAGGCCTGCATAAAAGCTATGGCGACAATGAAGTGCTCAAAGGTGTCTCGCTCAAGGCCAGGACCGGCGACGTGATCAGCCTGATCGGCGCCAGCGGCTCGGGCAAGAGCACCTTCCTGCGCTGCATCAATTTCCTGGAAACGCCCAACGACGGCGCCATGACCCTGGATGGTCAAACGATCCGCATGGTCAGCGACCGCCACGGCATGCGCGTGGCCGACGATGCCGAGTTGCAACGCTTGCGCACGCGGCTGGCCATGGTATTCCAGCACTTCAATCTGTGGAGCCACATGAGCGTGCTGGAAAACATCACCATGGCCCCGCGCCGCGTGCTGGGGTGCAGCAAGAAAGACGCCGAAGACCGCGCCCGTCGCTACCTGGATAAAGTCGGCCTGCCCGCGCGAGTGGCTGATCAATACCCCGCGTTCCTCTCCGGCGGCCAGCAGCAACGGGTCGCGATTGCCCGCGCATTGGCGATGGAACCCGAGGTGATGCTGTTCGATGAACCCACCTCGGCGCTGGACCCGGAGTTGGTGGGTGAAGTGTTGAAAGTGATCCAGGGCCTGGCCGAAGAAGGCCGCACCATGATCATGGTGACCCATGAAATGAGCTTCGCGCGCAAAGTCTCAAGCCAGGTGCTGTTCCTGCACCAGGGCCGAGTGGAAGAGCAAGGTGCGCCGGCGGACGTGTTGGGCAATCCGAAGAGCGAGCGCCTGCAGCAATTCCTGAGCGGTAACTTGAAGTAAACCTTTAGACCGCCTGGGGGGTCTGTGCATTAGAGCCTCCAGAGCGTCCGCTGCCGCATGGCAAAACCCGTCGACTTCGCCAAACAATGGTTTGCCACCCGCGGCTGGCGCCCGTTCGCCTTTCAGAAAGACGTGTGGAAGGCCATCAAGGCGGGTCAGTCAGGCTTATTGCATGCGAGTACCGGCGCGGGTAAAACCTACGCGCTGTGGTTCGCGGCCCTCAATCGTTTCGCCGTAGCGCGCCCACCCGCTACCGGCAAGCGCAAAGCCCCGGCCGAACCCCTGACCGTGTTGTGGATCACCCCGATGCGTGCCTTGGCCGCCGACACCGCGCGCGCCCTCGAGGCGCCGTTGGCGGCACTGCAGATCCCCTGGAGCGTCGGCCTGCGCACGGGCGACACCAGCAGCAGCGAACGTGCGCGCCAGACCCGCCGCCAGCCCACCACGCTGATCACCACGCCGGAAAGCCTGACGCTGATGCTCGCGCGCGCCGACAGCGAGGTCAGCCTGGGGCATCTGCGCATGGTGGTGGTGGATGAATGGCACGAACTGATCGGCAATAAACGCGGTGTGCAACTGCAATTGGCGTTGGCGCGGCTGCGGCGCTGGCATCCGGATTTGCTGGTGTGGGGGATCTCAGCGACCTTGGGTAATCAGGCCCACGCGCTGGAGGTGTTGGTGCCACAGGGTGGCGGGATAAACGTGCAGGGGCAGACAGCCAAACAGCTACAAGTGGACACGCTGCTGCCGCCCACTGCCGAACGCTTTCCCTGGGCCGGGCATATCGGTTTGAAGATGCTGCCGCAAGTCGTGGCTGAAGTGGACTCGAGCAGCAGTTGCCTGGTATTCACCAACACCCGTGCGCAATCGGAAATCTGGTATCAGGCGTTGCTGGAGGCCAGGCCGGACTGGGCCGGCCTGATTGCGCTGCATCACGGTTCGCTGTCGCGGGAGACCCGAGACTGGGTGGAGCGTGCGTTGAAAGAAGGCCAACTCAAGGCGGTGGTGTGTACCTCCAGCCTGGACCTGGGCGTGGACTTTCTGCCGGTGGAACGAGTGCTGCAAATCGGCTCGGCCAAGGGTGTGGCGCGCCTGATGCAACGCGCCGGCCGCTCGGGGCATGCACCGGGGCGGCCGTCACGGGTGACATTGGTGCCGACCCACAGCCTGGAGCTGGTGGAAGCCGCCGCCGCACAGGATGCGATTGCCCAGCGGCGCATCGAAGCCCGCGAATCGCCCCACAAACCCTTGGATGTGCTGGTGCAGCATCTGGTCAGCATGGCCCTGGGCGGTGGGTTTACTCCCGACGCGTTGCTGGCGGAGGTACGCGGTGCCTGGGCCTACCGCGATCTTACCGACGCCGATTGGGCCTGGGCCCTGGCCTTTGTGCGCCATGGCGGGCTGTCGCTCACCGCCTATCCGGATTACCGCCGCGTCGAGCCTGACGAACAGGGCATCTGGCGCGTCCCCGATGCGCGCCTGGCACGCCGCCATCGCATGAGCGTGGGCACCATCGTCAGCGATGCGAGTATTCATCTGAAGTACTGGAGCAAAGGCGGTGGCGGCAAGAACCTCGGCAGTGTCGAGGAAGGCTTTATTGCACGGCTCAAGCCGGGAGATGGCTTTCTGTTCGCCGGGCGCCTGCTGGAGTTGGTGCGCGTGGAAAACATGACCGCCTATGTACGCCGCAGCACCGCGAAAAAAGCCGCCGTGCCGCGCTGGAATGGCGGGCGCATGCCGCTTTCCAACGAGTTGGCGCAGGCGGTGATCGAGCGCTTTGACGCGGCGGCCCAGGGTCGCTTCGAAGGGCCGGAGATGCGTGCGGTGCAGCCGCTGTTGCAGACACAATTGCGCTGGTCCGGCCTGCCGACCCGCAACCACTTGCTGGCGGAATTTCTCAAATCGCGCGAGGGCTGGCACCTGTTCCTCTACCCCTTCGCCGGGCGTCAGGTGCATCTGGGGCTGGCGAGTTTGCTGGCGTGGCGCGTCAGCCGGCGGCAACCCGTGACCTTTTCCATTGCGGTCAATGATTACGGGCTGGAACTGCTGAGTGCCACCGAGGTGCACTGGCCCGATATCTTCAACGAGGCCCTGCTCAGCCCGCAGGATCTGCTGACGGATGTGGCAGCCAGCCTGAATGCCGGTGAACTGGCGTTGCGCCGCTTTCGCGAAATCGCGCGCATTGCCGGGCTGGTGTTCGCCGGTTATCCCGGTGCGCCGAAAAGTACTCGCCAGGTCCAGGCTTCCAGCGGGTTGTTCTTCGAAGTGTTCAAGCAATATGACCCGCAGAACCTGTTGCTGGCCCAGGCCGGGGAAGAAGTGCTGCGCAACGAACTGGACATCCAGCGCCTGGAGGAGACATTGCTGCGCCTGTCGGCGCTGCAACTGGACCTGCATGTGATCCAACGGCCTACGCCGCTGGCCTTCCCGTTATTGGTGGAGCGGATGCGCGAAAGCCTGAGTTCGGAAAAACTCTCGGAGCGCATTGCGCGGATGGTCAAGGACCTGGAAAAAATCGCGGACAAAGGAAAAGGTTAATGGTCTGTTCGATCACGCTCGAAGATGAGCAGTTGTGGTTACTGGCGGACAAAGCGGTGTACTGGCCAGCGCGCCAGAGCCTGTTGATCGCCGACGCTCACTTTGGCAAGGCCTCGGCCTACCGCAGCCTCGGGCAACCGGTCCCCCAGGGCACCACCAGCGAAAACCTGCAGCGCCTGGACCGGCTGCTGGCGGCGTTTCCGTGCACTCATCTGATCTTTCTCGGAGACTTCCTCCACGGCCCCGGCTCCCACGCCAGCGGCACCCTGGGCGCGCTCAGGGCCTGGCGGGCGCGGCATGCCGAGTTGCCGATCACACTGATTCGCGGCAATCACGATCAACGCGCCGGCGATCCGCCTGCCGATTTGCGCATAGACGTTGTGCCGGAGCCTCTGTTGATGGGGCCGTTCGCGCTGCAGCACGAACCGGACGCCCACCCCAGCCATCATGTGCTGGCCGGGCATGTCCATCCGGTGTATCGCCTGCGCGGCAGAGGTCGGCAGAGTCTGCGCCTGCCGTGCTTCCAGGTGGGCAAACGCATCAGCCTGCTGCCGGCGTTTGGCGCATTCACCGGTGGGTATGCAGTGGAACAGGACAGTGAACGCCGAATCTTTGTGATCGGCGATCAGGCGGTATGGCCGGTTCAGTGAACGCCGGTTGGGCGTCTATGGCTCAGGCCACGGGCGCGGGTGGTGGCTCATCCGGCAGGGTCGGTTCACCCGGTTCCGTCGGCTGCGGATAGTCCGGCTCAGGTTGACCGGGGATACCGCCCGCATAAGCGGGATCGGCCATCAAGGACCAGGCCAGAACACCAATCTGGTTGGGTTCAAGCCGGGCAAGTTCTGCGCTGATTCGCGGGTTGATCTTCATAGGGCACTCCTCAAGCGTGGCTCGACGCGTTTTACACGCGCCGAGGCAGTACACCTAGATAGAGTCACTTTCTGCAGACTAATTCCCTTGAAGCGTAGGAGCTTTCGATCAAGCGCGTGGGAGAGTAACGCCACGCTGACCTTGATACTTGCCCGCACGGTCCTTGTAGGACACTTCACACGCCTCGTCGGACTGCAGGAACAGCATCTGTGCCACACCTTCATTGGCGTAGATTTTCGCCGGCAAGGTGGTGGTGTTGGAGAACTCCAGGGTCACGTGACCTTCCCACTCGGGTTCCAGCGGGGTCACGTTGACGATGATGCCGCAACGGGCATAAGTGCTTTTACCCAGGCAGATGGTCAATACGTCCCGAGGAATACGAAAGAATTCCACGGTGCGGGCCAGGGCGAAGGAGTTTGGCGGGATGATGCACACGTCGCTCTTGACGTCGACGAAGCTTTTTTCGTCGAAGTTCTTCGGATCGACGATCGCCGAGTTGATATTGGTGAACACCTTGAATTCATCGGCGCAACGCACGTCGTAGCCATAGCTGGAGACCCCGTACGAAATCACGCGCTCGTCGCCTTCGCCACGAATCTGGCGCTCAACGAACGGTTCGATCATGCCGTGTTCCTGCGCCATGCGGCGAATCCACTTGTCCGATTTGATGCTCATGGCGGTGTCCTGAATAGCGAGGTGGAAAAATTCTGTGAGGCATCTTACCGGGGCCGACGGTGGGGTTCAAAGGGCGCACGGCTTTTAATCACGAATGCACCGGCGCCCATAACCCCCAGCCAGCGTGGCCGGGGGTCCTGGCGCGGTTGTGCGGGACAATAAATACCACCGCCAATCACGAAATTAGAGAAACCTGCGGAAATACCATTGGCACGTTCCGGAAAAAGGGTTAAGGTGGCGTCACTGTGTTGCTTGTGTCACTGAGAATCTCTACACGATATGTTGAATTTCGATCCAACCATCTCCAAGAATTTTTCCTGCTCTTTGCACTCAGTCTCGGCCAGGGCTTTTCCTGAGTCGCAGTTAACTTTGTTCAAGGAGTTACACCATGTCTAATCGCCAAACTGGTACCGTTAAGTGGTTCAACGATGAAAAAGGCTTCGGCTTCATCACTCCACAATCCGGTGACGACCTGTTCGTTCACTTCAAAGCTATCCAATCCGACGGCTTCAAAAGCCTGAAAGAAGGCCAACAGGTTTCTTTCATCGCTACCCGCGGTCAGAAAGGCATGCAAGCTGAAGAAGTTCAAGTTATCTAACTTGTACTGACTTAGTCAAAAAGACCCCGCCCTCAAAAGCGGGGTTTTTTTATGCCTGGGAGTTGACGCTGCTGCCAGGCAAATGCGCGACGCAAAAAAAATGTGGGAGGGGGCTTGCCCCCGATGGCGGCGCTTCAGTCGATATAGGCATTGACTGACACACCGCTATCGGGGGCAAGCCCCCTCCCACATTCAAGCGTTCAAACAGGGTGGTTATTGAAACAACGACTCGCTCGACAAGCCATTCTTCTCAAGGATCTCGCGCAAGCGCTTGAGACCTTCCACCTGAATCTGCCGAACCCGCTCACGGGTCAGGCCGATCTCCAGGCCTACGTCCTCCAGCGTGCTGCTCTCATGGCCGCGCAGGCCGAAGCGGCGAATCACCACCTCACGCTGCTTGTCGG
Source organism: Pseudomonas fluorescens (assembly GCF_002837185.1). Taxonomy (GTDB): domain Bacteria; phylum Pseudomonadota; class Gammaproteobacteria; order Pseudomonadales; family Pseudomonadaceae; genus Aquipseudomonas; species Aquipseudomonas fluorescens_AM. Next base: position 51,470 of record NZ_KZ477990.1, read on the forward strand.
TGAGCTCCGACAGCCACTGGTCGATGCTCTGGGACAAATCATCGTCCTGCAACAGTTCACAAGGATCCGTCGGACGATCATCCGTCAGGGTGTCCAGCAAGGTTTTATCCGAATCCGGACCCAGCGAGACGTCAACCGAAGACACGCGCTCGTTCAGGCCGAGCATGCGCTTGACCTCCCCTACCGGTTTTTCCAGCAGGTTGGCGATTTCTTCGGGCGAAGGTTCATGATCGAGTTTCTGTGTCAGCTCCCGCGCTGCGCGCAGGTAGACGTTGAGCTCCTTGACCACATGGATCGGCAACCGGATCGTACGGGTCTGATTCATGATCGCCCGTTCGATGGTCTGGCGAATCCACCAGGTGGCATAGGTCGAGAAGCGAAAGCCGCGCTCAGGGTCGAACTTCTCCACCGCCCGGATCAAGCCCAGGTTGCCCTCCTCGATCAAGTCCAGCAGCGACAATCCGCGATTGACGTAGCGTCGGGCGATTTTAACCACCAGGCGCAGGTTGCTTTCAATCATGCGTTTACGCCCAGCCGGATCACCCTTCTGCGACAGACGCGCAAAATGGACTTCTTCTTCGGGGGTGAGCAGAGGGGAAAAGCCGATTTCATTGAGGTACAGCTGGGTCGCATCGAGCGCCCGGGTGTAGTCGATGTACTTGTGTTGCTTTAACGCGGAGGAGTTCTTGGATTTGGTGCGAACTGAGGGTGGTGAAGCCCCCTCATTATCTGACATCGTTTCCGTAGCGATGCCGGCCTCCATAAGGAGAACCTCATCGTCGATGTCAAACTCCGGCGCTTCTTTACTGAGAGCCATTGTTATAGTCCTTTGGTGAGTTCGACCTCAAGCTCAAGCGACGCCTTTATCCTTGGCAACGCTGGAGCCTGTTCCTTCTACGTGAGGGAACAGGCTGGCAACACATCAACGGCGGGGTAGGAATTGCAGTGGATCTACAGGCTTGCCCTGACGGCGAATCTCAAAGTGCAGTTTCACCCGGTCTGTACCCGTTGAACCCATTTCGGCAATCGTCTGTCCGACCTTGACCTGCTGCCCCTCCCGAACCAACAACCTGCGGTTATGACCGTAGGCACTGACGTAGGTATCGCTGTGTTTGATGATGACCAGCTCGCCGTAGCCCCGTAGACCACTCCCGGCGTACACCACTGTCCCATCAGACGCAGCCAAAACAGGCTGTCCCAAATCCCCGGCGATATCAATGCCTTTATTCAAACTGCCGTTTGAAGAGAATTTTCCAATCAACACGCCGTTTGAGGGCCATCCCCAACCGGTCGGCGCAGGCCCCGCAGGGGGCAATGGCGCGGGCGCCGGCTTGCTCGCAACCGAAGGCGCGGCGGTGCCTGCCGGACGGGTGAAGACGGTGGTTTTACTCGAAGAGGAAGACGAAGAACCGGACTTTGTCACAACTGCCGTAGACGTCGAACCGGTGCGACCGTCGAAACGAATCGTCTGTCCCGGATGTATCGTATAAGGCAGGGGAATATTGTTACGAGCTGCAAGCGCCTTGTAATCCCAACCGTAACGGAAGGCAATCGAGAACAGCGTGTCGCCCTTGCGTACAACATACTGGCCTGTGGTAACCATCGGCTTTTGCGGTGCCGCATTCGTGCGGTCAACCACCCGCGCACCACCGGAAGGCGTGCTCGAGCAGGCGGCCAGTAAGGAACTCAAGACAAGGCCAAGCACTAGTCGCTGAAAGCTTGTTTTACTCATTCGCTGCGCAGGACCTGTGAGACTCACCCGCCGCTCCCTTTGTGGTGGCTGAACGTTAACGCCTGTATCAGGCTTGAAATATGACGCAAGTATAACTGGGCATTGGCTTTTTACCGGCACACGGCTGAAACGAAAAACTCACCGTGTTCAATTCCCGCTCCACCACTGTTGAATCTATAGACCCCGCTGTAAGACACATCCGCGTCTATGGAATTCACTATCAGGGAATAAATGTCAGGCCAGCGGGCCGTTGAGCAACGGCACGAACCGCACGGCGCCAAGTACATGCCGGGAAAAGCCGTCATCCTCTCGAATGATGAGCATCAATTGTTGCACTTCGCCGGAGCCCACCGGGATGACCAGGCGGCCGCCAGGCGCCAACTGGTCCAGCAACGCCTGCGGCACATCGGTGGCCACTGCAGTCACAATGATGCCGTTGTAGGGCGCCAATGCGGGCCAGCCTTCCCAGCCATCTCCCCAACGGAACACCACATTACGCAGGTTCAGCTCTACCAGGCGCTCCTTGGCGCGGTCCTGCAGCACCTTGATGCGCTCAACCGAGAACACCCGCTCGACCAGTTGGGACAACACGGCGGTCTGGTAGCCGGAGCCGGTGCCGATTTCCAGCACCTTGTCCAGCGGCCCCGCGGCCAGCAACAGTTCGCTCATGCGCGCGACCATATAAGGCTGGGAGATGGTCTGGTTGTGGCCGATCGGCAGCGCGGTGTCTTCATAGGCGCGGTGCGCCAGTGCTTCGTCGACAAACAGGTGCCGAGGCGTGCGCCGTATCACTTCCAGCACCTGCGCATTGGACAGGCCTTCTTCGTACAGACGCTGGATCAAACGCTCGCGGGTGCGCTGGGAGGTCATCCCGATGCCACGGCGCAGCAGATCGTCTTGTTCACGAGCCATCAGCGCAGTCCCTCCAGCCAGCCATCCAGACCACTGAAGGCATCACTGAAGGTGCGATCGAATTGCAACGGGGTAATCGATACATAACCTTGCATCACCGCATGAAAGTCCGTGCCCTCGCCACCATCCTCGGCGTCACCGGCCGCTGCGATCCAATAGCCTTCCCTGCCACGCGGGTCGACCACCTTCAAGGGGGCCGCCGCACGGGCACGGTGCCCCAGCCGCGTCAGTTGGATTCCGCGAATATGGTCCAGAGGCAGGTTGGGAATATTGACGTTGAGCACGGTGCGCGGCGGCAGGTCCAAAGAACCGTGCGCCTCCACCAGTTTGCGCGCGTAGTACGCCGCCGTGGCCAAATTATCCAGTTGCCGGGAGGCGAACGAAAACGCGAACCCGACCCCACCCACAAAGCGCCCTTCGAGGGCTGCCGCCACGGTGCCGGAATACAGCACATCATCCCCCAGGTTCGCGCCCAGGTTGATGCCCGACACCACCAGGTCCGGCGCGTGCTCCAGCAGGCTGTTGATTGCCAGGTGCACGCAGTCGGTGGGCGTGCCGTTCACGCTGATAAAGCCATTGGCCAGGACCTTGGGGTGCAACGGACGGTCGAGCGTCAGCGAACTGCTGGCGCCGCTCTTGTCCTGGTCCGGGGCAACCACCACGCACTCGGCGTAATCCGCCAGCGCAGCATGAAGCGCGGCGAGACCGGGTGCGGTGGCACCGTCATCGTTTGATATCAGAATACGCATGGGTTGTCCGTCGGCCCCACCGGCACCAGATCAACAAGCTCGCGCACCAATACAGTGGCAAAGCATCCGGCCGGCAGGACGAATTCCAATTGCAGAATGTCAGGCCCGGGATAATGCCACGTCAACCCGCCAATGGGCAGTCGCAGAATGCGACGTTCTTGGCTCATGCCCGCATTCACCAGCCAATCACGCAGGTCAGCTTCTGCGGCGGCGACAGATTGTTCCAGTTCATATGTAGGACCTTTCGCCGGCGAGTCGCCCTCACCCCACTGCGGACCGGTGGGGTGCAGGTCCAGGATCGCCAGGCGCGGGTCGCTGCATTCAGCCTCCCCGGCCGGGAAAAAGCTGCGGCTGTCGGTGAAAGCGAGCAGGTCGCCGACCTGGGCGCGTTGCCAGGAGCCGTCAGCGACGCGTGCCGCCAACACGTTGTTGAACAGAAAGCTACGGGCAGTGGACAGCAGCCGCGAACGCACATTGCGCTGTTCCGGCAAGGCCTTGCGCGCAGCCCAGTCACGGGCATCGACGACATTGCCGCCGTTATGGCCAAAACGCTGGGCACCGAAATAGTTGGGGATGCCGTGCCGGGCAATCAATTGCAGGCGCGCATCGATGGCAGCGGTGTCACCGGCCAACTGGGTCAGGCGCAAGGTAAAGCCGTTGGCGGCATGGGCGCCGCGCTGCAGCTTGCGTTTGTGCCGGGCGGTTTTCAGGATCCTGAGGGTGTCGTTCTCGGCGGCACGCATGTCCGGGTCGGCCTTGCCGGGCAATTGCACGCTGAACCACTGACGGGTCAATGCCTGGCGATCCTTGAGCCCGGCATAGCTGACGGTGCGCAACGGCACGCCAGCCGCCTTGGCGATACGCCGCGCCGCTTCCTCGGTATTCAGGCCGCGCTTCTCCACCCACAGCCACAGGTGTTCGCCCTCGCCGGTCAGCGGGATGTCAAGCACCTCGTCTACCTGGAAATCTTCGGCAGTGGCCTTCAGCACCGCGCTGCCCAAGGCCTCGCCATAGGCACGTGGGCCGAGCAATTCAAATTCGTTCATGCGCGCAGCAACAAGGCGACGGAGTGCACGGCGATGCCCTCTTCACGACCGGTGAACCCGAGCTTTTCGGTGGTGGTGGCTTTCACGTTGACTTGGTCCAGTTCTATTTGCAGGTCTGCGGCAATCAGGGCACGCATGGCGTCGATATGCGCAGCCATTTTTGGCGCCTGGGCCACGATGGTGTTATCGACGTTTGCCACTTTCCAGCCCCTGGCATGGATCAAACCCACGACATGACGCAGCAGGACACGACTGTCCGCGCCCTTGAAGGTTGGATCGGTGTCCGGAAAATGCTTGCCGATATCACCCAACGCGGCTGCGCCGAGCAACGCATCGCTCAAGGCATGCAGGACAACGTCGCCGTCGGAATGAGCCAGCAGCCCATGATGGTGCGCGATACGCACGCCGCCCAGAGTGATGAAATCGCCTTCAGCGAAACGGTGCACATCGTAGCCGTGGCCAATACGCATAAAAAAACGCCCCGATTTAATTCAGGGCGTGATTCTACCTACTTTTGCCTCACATTAACCGAGCAAAGCACGACCATGATGGCGCAAATGGTCGTCAATGAAGCTGGCGATAAAGAAGTAGCTGTGGTCATAGCCAGGTTGCAGGCGCAGTTCCAGCGGATGGCCGGCGGCCCTGGCCGCTTGCTGCAGGGCCTCGGGCTTGAGCTGCACGGCGAGGAAATCGTCGCGATCGCCCTGATCCACCAACAGCGGCAACTGTTCCGAGGCTTCGCTGATCAACACGCAGGCATCCCATTCACGCCACTTCGAGCGCTCCTCTCCCAGGTAACGGGAGAAGGCTTTCTGGCCCCAGGGACAATCCATCGGATTGTTGATCGGCGAAAACGCCGACACCGATTGGTAGCGTCCCGGGTTGCGCAGCGCGCACACCAGCGCACCATGCCCGCCCATCGAGTGACCGCTGATGCCGCGTTTATCCGAGGCCGGGAAATGCGCTTCCACCAAAGCCGGCAACTCCTGCACCACGTAGTCATGCATCCGATAGTGCTTGGCCCAGGGTTCCTGGGTGGCGTTCAGATAGAAACCGGCACCGAGGCCAAAATCCCAGGCGTTGTCCGGATCGTCCGGCACACCGGGACCTCGGGGGCTGGTATCCGGCGCCACGATGATCAAGCCCAGCTCGGCGGCCAGGCGCTGGGCGCCGGCCTTCTGCATGAAGTTTTCGTCGGTGCAGGTGAGGCCGGACAGCCAATACAGCACCGGCAGCTTGCCGCCCTGCTCCGCTTGCGGCGGCAGGTAGACCGCGAAGGTCATGTCACAATCGAGCACATCGGAGTGGTGCTTATAGCGTTTGTGCCAGCCGCCGAAGCTTTTCTGGCAGGAAATATTTTCCAGGGGCATGGGAATTCTCCCAGCTGCAAGTTGCAAGCTTCAAGCGGCAAGAAGGCGTACAGCCACTTGCAGCTTGAAGCTTGTCACTTACCGCTGCTTCAGAAATGGATGACGGTACGAATGCTCTTGCCTTCATGCATCAGATCAAACGCCTTGTTGATGTCTTCCAGGCCCATGGTGTGGGTGATGAAGGTATCCAGCGGGATCTCGCCGGTCTGGGCCATGTCCACGTAGCTTGGCAATTCGCTGCGTCCGCGCACGCCGCCGAATGCGGACCCGCGCCAGACGCGACCGGTCACCAGCTGGAAAGGACGGGTGGAAATTTCCTGGCCGGCGCCGGCCACACCGATGATCACCGACTCACCCCAACCTTTGTGGCAGCACTCCAGAGCCGCACGCATCAGTTGAACATTGCCGATGCATTCGAAGGAAAAGTCCACACCGCCATCGGTCAAATCGACAATCACGTCCTGGATCGGACGGTCATAGTCTTTCGGGTTGATGCAGTCGGTAGCGCCCAGTTGCTTGGCGATTTCGAATTTGGCCGGGTTGATGTCGATGGCAATAATGCGCCCCGCCTTGGCTTTCACCGCGCCAATCACCGCCGACAGACCGATACCGCCCAAGCCGAAGATGGCCACGGTGTCGCCCGGCTTGACCTTGGCGGTGTTGAGCACCGCACCGATACCGGTGGTGACGCCACAACCGAGCAGGCAGACTTTTTCCAGCGGCGCTTGCTTGGAAATCTTGGCCACGGAGATCTCAGGCAGCACGGTGTACTCGGAAAACGTCGAGGTACCCATGTAGTGGAAAATCGGCTCGCCTTTGTAGGAGAAACGCGTGGTGCCGTCAGGCATCAAGCCTTTGCCCTGGGTCGAACGAATGGCCTGGCACAGGTTGGTCTTGCCTGACAGACAGAATTTGCACTTGCCGCATTCCGGGGTGTACAGCGGAATCACATGATCACCAACGGCAACCGAGGTCACGCCTTCACCAATGGCCTCGACCACTGCACCGCCTTCATGACCAAGAATCGACGGGAAGATGCCTTCCGGGTCCGCACCCGACAGCGTGTAGGCGTCGGTGTGACACACACCGGACGCGACCACGCGCAACAGCACTTCGCCGGCCTTGGGCATGGCGACATCGACTTCCACAATCTCAAGGGGTTTCTTGGCTTCGAAGGCTACGGCGGCGCGGGACTTGATCATCCGGGTTTCTCCATGGAGTTGAAAATTGATGGAAGGAGTGTAAACCATGGCTTATTGATTAATAATCCAGGCAAAAGCAAAACATTATTGCCGCATAGGGACAATCATCGTGTTGGAAAATCGCTGGGAAGGCATCGATGAATTCGTCGCCGTGGCCGAATGCAGCCAGTTCACGGCGGCGGCCGAGCGCCTGGGGGTATCGTCGTCCCATATCAGCCGCCAGGTGGCACGCCTGGAAGAACGCCTGCAAACGCGCCTGCTGTATCGCAGTACGCGCAAGGTCACACTGACCGAAGCGGGCCAGACCTTCCTGCAACACTGCCAACGCTTGCAGGATGGTCGCGAAGAAGCCTTGCGCGCAGTGGGCGACCTCACCAGTGAACCCAAGGGCATGTTGCGCATGACCTGCGCCGTGGCCTATGGCGAGCGATTTATCGTGCCCCTCGTCACAAGGTTCATGGCGCTCTATCCGCAGTTGCGGGTCGATATCGAGCTGAGCAACCGCCAGTTGGACCTGGTGCACGAAGGGCTCGACCTGGCGATTCGCCTCGGGCGCCTGCAAGACTCACGCATGGTCGCCAGTCGCCTCGCCCCTCGGCGCATGTACCTGTGCGCGTCGCCTTCCTACCTCGAACGCTATGGCCGGCCACATAGCTTGTCGGAATTGAGTCGGCACAACTGCCTGATCGGCAGTTCGGATATCTGGCAACTGGCCCAGGATGGGCGGGAGTTTTCCCAGCGCGTGCAGGGAAATTGGCGCTGCAACAGTGGGCAAGCGGTGCTGGACGCGGCGCTGCAAGGCGTAGGGATATGCCAGTTGCCGGACTATTATGTGCTGGAGCATTTGCACAGTGGCGCGCTGGTATCGTTGCTGGAAGCTCATCAGCCGCCGAATACGGCGGTGTGGGCGCTGTACCCACAGCAGCGGCATTTATCGCCCAAGGTCAGGAACCTGGTGGACTTTCTCAAAGAGGGCCTGGGTGACAATCCGGTCTACCGACCATAAACAGCTACCGCTCACCCAACGCCTGATTGCCGGTAAATAGTCATTTTTACTGCACATTCAGGCAAGCCATGACAGCCAACGCCCCCCAACTGCAACGCATCAATCATTTTGTCCGCAAGGTGCTGGCCGACTTCCCGGTACCCGCAGAAATCGCCGCCCAATTACTGCGCGAGCGTTTGCAAGCCTTCAGCCAGGAACAACTGGACCCGGACAACACCTACCTGACCACCATCGATTACAACACCGACAAACCCAACTCAGGCTATACCGGGGTGGTCGTCCAATCCATGAGCCTGACCGAGGCCATGATCAACAACGCACCACATGCCCCTGGCGGCATTCTCAACACCACCGGTTTTTCCGCCATCGCGCCGTACTTCAACATTGTCAGTGAACTGCCGCGCCTGATGGATAACCGCATCCCGGAAATGTTCAACGAAGAGTTCATCACCTCCGGCTGGATCCCGCCCAGACGGTATGAGGCGCTGTATCGACAGAGTGAGCCGCAAGTCTACAACCCGAGCACCCAACTGGACATCGCCCCCTCCACGCTCAGAAACATCATTGACACCAGCCAGTTCGAACAAGCCTACGACACAGCAATCACACAGTTCTGGAGCAAACACCGGGATAACTACAACACCCTGATCCGCATCGCGTTCACCCGGGCTTACCTGGAACAGTTCGAGGAGTTCACCCTTACCGCGGCAGAACGGCTACTGGCGGCGCGAGCGGCAGGCTTGGGCGCCAACAAGGACTATAGCAATCTGACCCTTGAAGACCTGCAGGCGCCCTACCTACTCGATAAAAACCTGTCGCTGCGCCTGCTGCGCATTCATCAGGCCGAAGCCACCGACATCCTGACGATCACTGACAATCAGAGCCAGATCACCCTGCTGTATATTTCGGGAAACTCTTCGCCCTTCCATGGCTTCAACTCCCCGGCGGATATGCGCAAGGCACTGGTGAGCGTGGCAAAAGATCCGACCCAGCGCAAAGCTCTGGTCAACCACTTTGAACCGGACGCCATCGACTCCGGCCTGATCTACAGCGGCGTCGAGGAAGCGCTGATCGGCATGGCGCTGTACCCGAAACCGGCCAACCCTGCCGGTTTTTTCAATAGCCTGTTGCACAACGGCTATTGGGACCCCGAGCAGTACATAAATAACCCGATGTACCCGGCACTGAACAGCAACCCCTTTGAATTCATGGCGAGGCAGATCAGAGCGCGCATTGCAAAAATGGCGGCAAAAACAATTGTCTCGCCCTTGGACACCTTCAAAGCCGACACCCTCGATGCCATGGAAAAAGCCTGCCTGCTGGCGATCCCCGTAGCGCTGACGATGGGGACCGCATTGCTGGCAGAGTTCTGTTTCGTAATCTCGGGTATGACCGACATGGTCATTGGTGCCGACGACCTGTTCAAAGGCAAACCACACGCCATGGAACGCATCGTATTTGGCGTGCTCAATGCGATTCCGGCGGTAATCCACGGCATTCCCACAGGTGCCGACAACCTTGAAAGCCTGCGCCCGACCTTAGGCAAGGCTGCACGTGATAACGAGGGCCAGATCAGTGTCACGGTTATAAACGACGCCACTGCGTCGCCCCCCACCAAGACTCGCCCCCTGGCCACCGCCCCCTCCCCCAGTGGCTTGCAGACCATCAAGATTCAGGGCGAGGTGTTCCTGACTTACAAGACACCGAATGCCTGGGGCTCTTTTGAACTCTTTGTGACAGACCCCAAAGCCCCCCAGAGAATCCAGGCCACCGGCCTCTACGCCATCCAAAGTGCAGACCTCAACTGGCGGCGAGCGGGGTTGGCCGGCGGCGGAGCCTTTCGCAATGCCTGGCAACGGATTTACAACGCATTCGGCGGCGAGCAGCACCCGAGTTTCTTCAGCCTTTACCAGATACCGCCGCCCCAGCGCGACACCCTCTCGAGCATGCTCACCGACATCAGCTCGTTTTCGGAGGACCTCGAACCTGTTGGCGAGGGCGCAGAGTCGATCAAGGAAACCCGGCGAGTATTCTTCGAGAAGCGCGACAAATTGCAGAAGGATTCGGCCACGTTCTTTAATGACCTGGCACTGTCGCCCATGCAGCCAGTGCTGCCCAGGCTCAGCCTGAACGCCCCTCAACAGACCATTATCGAGACATTGCTGCACGCCAGTGACGGCCTGGTTATCGGTGAAAGCCACGGGGCAGAATCGAGCAAGGCCTTTCTGATCGACAACATGCCACTGCTCGCCAGCCTCGGCGTGAAACGCATCTACTTCGAACATTTGCTGACGGATGTGCACGTTCCGTTGCTGAAGGCGTTTTACCGCTCCAAGACCGTACCAATGGCCGATGAGCTGAAAAACTACCTCAACGGGATCTACCCGCCCCTGCACAATAACTATTACTCATTCGCCAATATCGTCATCAAAGCGCGTGACGCGGGGATCAAGATCCAGCCGATAGACTGCACCGTGAGCTACATTCTTCGCGACTTGCCAGACCGGGGCGGCACCTTGCGTCAGCGGATGATGAACTTCTATGCCACCGAAATAATCCAGTGGATCCAGACGACCAAGCGTCGTCCGGGAAAATGGGTGGCACTGGTGGGCGACAGCCATACCAACACTTACAAGGACGTGCCCGGGCTAGCCGAACTCACCGGCAGCATCGGCTTGCGGATCGAAGATGCCGGGGCCGGCCAAAGCCTGGGGATCCAAGCCGATTCCGGACGCACCGCCAGTCTGGGGATCGCCAGGGGCGAAGGCACGGTCAAGGCCAACCTGCTCTTGCGCGTTAACACCGCCGACTTGCAGCACTCGGTGCAAACACTTCCTGGCCCCGGCATCTAATCAGGTTGGGTGCCCGCAAACACGGCCAACCAAACCTGGACAGTTCATGCTCACCCAGGACACGACCCGCACGGTATCGCACATTCACTATCGCTCGCGACGCGCGGGGAGCTGCGTAATTTCAGGATTCATCAACAGGGGGGCCACTACCTGATCAACGTGACCGGCGGGCAGTCGACGAGACACCCTTGGAGAGCATTCAAGCATTGGTGAACGCGCTGAACACCCAGGCCGGGCAGGAGCAGGTCAGTGGCTGATGCTCAGGGCGCTTGATAAGTGCGGCGCTGGCGCAGCCATTCGAGGTCTTCGGGGCGGGTGACCTTGATGTTGTCCGCACGCCCTTCTACCAGCCGCGGCGCCTGGCCGGACCACTCCATGGCCGAGGCTTCGTCGGTGATCAAGGCATCGGCGACCAGGCTGTCGGCCAAGGCGCGGTGCAAGGCGCCCAGGCGAAACATCTGCGGCGTATACGCCTGCCAGATCAGGCTGCGGTCGACGGTTTCCACCACGCGGCCGTGTTTGTCGACGCGCTTGAGCGTGTCGCGAGCCGGCACCGCCAGCAGGCCACCCACTGGATCATCGGCCAATTCAGCCAGGAGTTTATCGAGATCATCACGGCTCAGGTTAGGCCGCGCCGCGTCGTGCACCAACACCCAGTCGTCATCACTGGCGCCCAGGGCGTTGAGCTGCAGCAGCGCGTTGAGCACCGAGCCCGAGCGTTCCGAGCCGCCGTCCGCACGCTGGATACGCGGGTCAGTGGCGCACGCCAGGCTGGGCCAATAAGGATCGTCGACAGCAAGACTGACCACCAGGCCCTTGAGCGATGGGTGGTCGAGAAAACAACCGAGGCTGTGTTCGAGAATAGTGCGTCCGCCCAGTTGCAGGTATTGCTTGGGACGGTCCGCGGCCATACGGGCACCGACGCCCGCGGCAGGAATCACGGCCCAGAAGGCCGGTAAATCAGCGTTCATTGGGCCAACTGGTAGAGGGTCTCGCCCTCCTTGACCATGCCCAACTCATGGCGAGCCCGCTCTTCGACGGTCTCCGTACCTTTTTTCAGCTCCAGCACTTCAGCATCGAGGACGCGGTTGCGCTCCAGCAGACGTTCGTTTTCGGCGTGCTGGTCGGCAATTTGCTGGGTCAGCTCTTCCACCTGCGCAAAGCTGCCATTACCGACCCATAGGCGGTACTGCAGGCCAGCCAGCAACAAGAGCAAGACGAGGAACAACCAATTGGGACTGCGCATCGAAATCCGGGTATCCAGTGAAAAAAGACAGTCATGCAAACCTTTTGCAGCAACTGATAGCACGAAGCCTGGAAAAACCAGGCTTGTGCTTGTCAGTCAGCAGATTAGCGCCGAAATGCCCACTGTCGTGAGATTTCCGACGCAATCCGCCGACTTTTTACCATTTACTGCTTAGCCGCGAAACTCGCCGCGACCGTTGTACTTGGCTTTACCCGCCAATTGCTCTTCGATGCGCAGCAATTGGTTGTACTTGGAAACGCGGTCGGAACGGCACAGGGAACCGGTCTTGATCTGGCCCGCCGAAGTGCCCACGGCCAGGTCGGCAATGGTGGAATCTTCGGTTTCGCCGGAGCGGTGGGAGATCACGGCAGTGTAGCCCGCAGCCTTGGCCATCTGGATGGCTTCCAGGGTTTCGGTCAAGGTGCCGATCTGGTTGAACTTGATCAGGATCGAGTTGGCGATCTTCTTGTCGATGCCCTCTTTCAGGATCTTGGTGTTGGTCACGAACAGGTCGTCGCCCACCAACTGGATTTTCTCGCCGATCTTGTCGGTGAGGATTTTCCAGCCGTCCCAGTCGGACTCGTCCAGGCCGTCTTCGATCGAGATGATCGGGTAGCGCTCGGTCAGGCCTTTGAGGTAGTCGGCGAAACCTTCGGAGTTGAACACCTGGCCTTCGCCGGACAGGTTGTATTTGCCGTCCTCAAAGAATTCGCTGGCAGCGCAGTCCAGGGCCAGGGTCACGTCGGTGCCCAGCTTGTAGCCGGCGTTGGCCACGGCTTCGGAGATCACTTTCAGTGCATCTTCGTTGGAGGCCAGGTTCGGCGCGAAACCACCTTCGTCACCCACGGCAGTGCTCAGGCCACGGGCCTTCAGTACAGCCTTGAGGTGATGGAAGATCTCGGTGCCCATGCGCAGGCCTTCGGAGAAGGTCTTGGCGCCCACTGGCTGCACCATGAATTCCTGGATGTCGACGTTGTTATCAGCGTGCTCGCCACCGTTGATGATGTTCATCATCGGCACCGGCATCGAGTACACGCCCGGGGTGCCGTTCAGGTTGGCGATGTGCGCGTACAACGGCAGGTCCTGGTCCTGGGCAGCAGCCTTGGCGGCGGCCAGGGATACGGCGAGGATCGCATTGGCGCCGAGGCTGCCTTTGTTTTCGGTGCCGTCGAGCTTGATCATCGCGTGGTCCAGGGCTTTCTGGTCCAGCGGGTCCTTGCCCAGTAGCAGGTCGCGGATCGGGCCGTTGATGTTGGCTAACGCCTTGAGTACACCCTTGCCCAGGTAACGGCTCTTGTCGCCATCACGCAGTTCCAGCGCTTCACGGGAACCTGTGGAAGCACCGGACGGCGCGCAGGCGCTGCCGATGATGCCGTTATCGAGAAGCACGTCGGCTTCGACGGTTGGGTTGCCACGGGAGTCGAGAACTTCACGACCTTTGATGTCGACGATTTTTGCCATTGTTGTAAACACTCCAAAGTTGACGAAAACGACGCAGCTGAAGGAAATCTTTTGACCGACCGCAAGGGTGGAACAACAGGGCAGGCTTGCAGACGACAAGGCTCAGGCCAGGGGCCTGAGCATAAAGCGTGGGAAATTCTACCGGAGAAACGCCGCTTACGCGGTTTCTACCGTCGGAAAACTCTTGACCAGCTCGTCCAACTGCTTGAGCTGGGCCAGGAACGGCTCCAGCTTGTCCAGGCGCAAGGCACAGGGGCCGTCGCACTTGGCGTTGTCCGGGTCCGGGTGGGCTTCCAGGAACAGGCCGGCCAGGGACTGGCTCATGCCCGCCTTGGCCAGGTCGGTGACCTGGGCACGACGCCCACCGGCGGAATCCGAGCGACCACCGGGCATTTGCAGCGCGTGGGTCACGTCGAAGAACACCGGGTATTCGAACTGTTTCATGATGCCGAAACCGAGCATGTCCACCACGAGGTTGTTGTAGCCGAAGCTCGAACCACGCTCGCAGAGGATCAACTGGTCGTTACCTGCCTCCACGCATTTGCTCAGGATATGCTTCATTTCCTGAGGTGCGAGGAACTGGGCTTTCTTTATATTGATCACAGCGCCGGTCCTGGCCATCGCGACAACCAGGTCGGTCTGGCGCGACAGAAAGGCCGGCAGCTGGATGATGTCGCACACCTCGGCAACCACGGCAGCCTGCTCAGGCTCGTGGACGTCGGTGATGATCGGCACGCCGAAGGCTTGCTTGATGTCCTGGAAGATCCGCATGCCTTCTTCAAGGCCCGGGCCGCGATAGGAGGTCACGGACGAACGGTTGGCCTTGTCGAAGCTGGCCTTGAACACGTAAGGGATACCCAGTTTCTGGGTAACCCGCACGTACTCTTCACAGACCTGCATCGCCATGTCGCGGCTTTCCAGTACGTTCATGCCGCCGAACAGCACCATGGGCTTGTCGTTGGCAATTTCGATGTCGCCTACGCGAATGATCTTCTGGGCCATCAGGGTTATGCCTTCTTCTGATGTTGCGTCAGTGCAGCTTTGACGAAACCGCTGAACAACGGATGACCGTCGCGCGGCGTCGAGGTGAACTCAGGGTGGAACTGGCAGGCCACGAACCACGGGTGATCCGGCGCCTCGACCACTTCAACCAACGCGCCATCACCGGAGCGACCGGAGATTTTCAGGCCGGCGTTCATGATTTTCGGCAGCAAATTGTTGTTCACTTCGTAGCGATGACGGTGACGCTCGACGATCACGTCCTTGCCGTAGCAATCGTGAACCAGGGAACCCGGTTCCAGCAGGCAGTCCTGTGCGCCAAGGCGCATGGTGCCGCCCAGGTCGGAGCTTTCGGTACGGGTTTCGACGGCGCCGGTGGCGTCTTCCCATTCGGTGATCAGGCCCACGACCGGATGGCCGCTGGTGTGATCGAACTCGGTGGAGTTGGCGTCTTTCCAGCCCATCACGTTACGGGCGAATTCGATAACGGCCACTTGCATGCCCAGGCAGATACCCAGGTAAGGCACCTTGTTCTCGCGAGCGTATTGCACGGCAGTGATCTTGCCTTCCACGCCGCGCAGGCCGAAACCGCCGGGAACCAGGATCGCATCCACGCCTTCAAGCAGCGCGGTGCCCTGATTCTCGATGTCTTCGGAATCAATGTAGCGCAGGTTGACCTTGGTACGGTTGCTGATGCCGGCATGACTCATCGCTTCGATCAGCGACTTGTACGCATCCAGCAGTTCCATGTACTTGCCGACCATGGCGATGGTGACTTCGTGCTCAGGGTTGAGCTTGGCGTCGACCACGGCCTCCCACTCGGACAGGTCCGCGCCGTTGCACTGCAGGCCGAAGCGCTCGACCACAAAATCGTCCAGGCCTTGCGAATGCAGGATGCCCGGGATCTTGTAGATGGTGTCGGCGTCTTCCAGGGCAATCACCGCACGTTCTTCAACGTTGGTGAACTGCGCGATCTTGCGACGCGAGGAAATATCGATCGGGTGGTCGGAGCGGCACACCAGCACATCCGGCTGCAGACCGATGGAACGCAGTTCCTTGACCGAGTGCTGGGTAGGCTTGGTTTTGGTTTCGCCGGCGGTCGCGATGTAGGGCACCAATGTCAGGTGCATCAGCATTGCGCGCTTGGCACCGACTTCGAAACGCAACTGGCGGATGGCTTCGAGGAACGGTTGGGATTCGATGTCACCCACGGTGCCACCGATCTCGACCATCGCCACGTCGGCATCGCCCGCGCCCTTGATGATGCGGCGTTTGATTTCGTCGGTGATGTGCGGGATCACCTGGATGGTTGCACCCAGGTAGTCACCACGACGCTCCTTGCGCAGCACGTGCTCGTAGACACGGCCGGTGGTGAAGTTGTTGTTCTGGGTCATGGTCGTGCGGATGAACCGCTCGTAGTGGCCCAGGTCCAGGTCGGTCTCGGCGCCGTCATGCGTGACGAACACTTCACCGTGCTGGAACGGGCTCATGGTGCCCGGGTCGACGTTGATGTACGGGTCCAGCTTGAGCATGGTGACTTTAAGCCCCCGCGCCTCCAGGATGGCCGCCAATGAAGCGGAGGCAATGCCTTTCCCCAATGAAGAAACAACACCGCCCGTGACGAATATGTAGCGCGTCATGAAAAACCCTAGAAGTCTGCGTTAAAGCGGTCCGAGCCGCCGGGGAAAGCGAAGAGAGGCCGAAGCCCCCGATCACCTGCATTAATCACAGTGCACCTTTCAAAAAAACCGCCGCGTTGTGACAGACCAGCAATGGAACACCGGTACGTTGATCGCTACACATTTTTTGGAATCGCCCAGCAAAGACTGCTTGGTAATCGGCAACTGCTGCGATTCAGGCGAATCCACAGAAGTTGTATCAAGAAGGGAGCGTAGTCTACCGGAAAGGCGCTATCAGCTCAAACCTTGATCGCAGGTCTGTGGCAACCAATGTAATTGCCAGCCATCCGACGAGCCGCGCCATAACCCCGCAAGCGTTGGCACAGCCAGCAATCGCTCGCCCCGATACAGCAGCGGCAATCTGCCACGGACGAACCCGGGCACACCACACTCATTGAACAGACGCTTCAGGTCGCGTCGGCCGCGACCTGGCACTTCGATGATTTCGCCACCCTGCCGATAGCGGACCTCCAGCGGACCTCCAGGCACCTCGCCGATCAGTTTCAACCGACCGTTTCCAGGTAACTCGAGTGTTTTTTGCGCATCGGGCCAGCTCACCGATGCGTCGGAAAATTCCGACCACATAAAGGGCAACCACCAGATGCGCTCGCCACAGCGGTGCAACTCGCCGTCGGCCAGACGCCATACCGACTGTGCATCACCCTTGGCATCGCGCAGGGAAAACCAGCCGGCCCAGTGCTCGCTGTCGGGTAGGCGGGTCAGTGGCGCCAGCCAATGGCGCAGTGCGTTGCGCTGACGGGCGTCGGAAAGCTCGCGCAAGGGCGCAAGAAGCAAAGAGCGCAAAGGCAACCAGGGAAACGGTGAGGGTTGATCGGCGCGCTGCTGGTCCATAACGGCCAGCTCATCGAGCAAACCCTGGGCTTCTCCCAAATGCCCAGCCGTGCGGGCCAGGCTTGAAACCACGTGCGGCCAGCGCTGCGCCAGCCCTGGGAAGACATGGTGCCGAAGATAATTACGGGAGAAGCGTGGATCGGCGTTCGAAGGGTCTTCGATCCACTTCAAGTGATGTTCGTGGGCGTAGGCCTGCAGCTCGACACGCCCGACATCCAGCAGCGGGCGCACCAGATGACCTGCCGCCAACGTACGATGCGCAGGCATTGCGGCAAGCCCACGCACGCCCGCACCGCGCAGCAGGCGGAACAACAGGGTTTCGGCTTGATCGTCGCGATGTTGACCGGTGAGCAACACCTCCCCTGCCCCGATCACCCCGGCGAAGGCCAGATAACGTGCGTCACGAGCCGCGCGCTCAAGGCTGGCACCGGGTTGTACCTGCACGCGCAGGATGCGCAAGGGCACGCCGAGGCTGTCGCAGACCGACTGGCAATGAGCGGGCCACGCATCGGCGGCCGCTTGCAGGCCATGATGAACATGCACGGGACTGAGCGGCGGAAGCGCTTCGGTTTTTGCCAGGGAGGCCAGAAGGTGCAGCAGGACGGTGGAATCCAGGCCACCGGAGAATGCGATGTGCCAGGCCGGGGCATTGCGCCAGGGGGCCAGGGTTTTCAGAAGTCGGGCCGGCAGGATTGATTTCATCACAGGTTACCGCCGCAAATCTGAAATACGTTCGTCAAGCATACACAAAGCAAATGTGGGAGGGGGCGTGCCCCCGATAGCCGTGTGTCAGTCACCCGATACGGTGACTGATACTCGGCAATCGGGAGCAAGCCCCCTCCCACATCAAGTTACGGCGTCGACTTAAAGGCCGTAACTCATCAAACGCTCATAACGACGAGCCAGCAGCGCTTCGTTATCCAGCTTCTTGAGCATCGCCAGTTGCGAGCCCAGTTCGGCACGGATGGTTGCGGCAGCGGCAGCCGGGTCACGGTGTGCGCCGCCCAGTGGCTCGGCGATCACTTTGTCCACGATCCCCAGGCCTTTGAGGCGATCAGCGGTGATGCCCATGGCTTCAGCTGCGTCCGGCGCCTTTTCAGCGGTTTTCCACAGGATCGAAGCGCAACCTTCCGGCGAAATCACCGCGTAGGTCGAATATTGCAGCATGTTCAGCTGGTCGCACACGCCAATGGCCAACGCACCGCCGGAACCGCCTTCACCGATCACAGTCGCGATAATCGGGGTTTTCAGGCGCGCCATGACGCGCAGGTTCCAGGCAATCGCCTCGCTCTGGTTGCGCTCTTCGGCGTCGATCCCAGGGTAGGCACCCGGCGTGTCGATGAAGGTCAGGATCGGCATCTTGAAGCGTTCGGCCATTTCCATCAGGCGGCACGCCTTGCGGTAGCCTTCCGGACGTGGCATGCCGAAGTTGCGACGCACTTTTTCGCGCACTTCACGGCCTTTCTGATGGCCGATCACCATTACCGGCTGGTCGTCCAGGCGAGCGATACCGCCCACGATAGCCGCGTCGTCCGAGAAGTGGCGGTCGCCATGCAGCTCGTCGAATTCGGTGAAAATGTGCTGAATGTAGTCCAGGGTGTACGGACGGCGCGGGTGGCGGGCCAGGCGCGCGATCTGCCAGCTGGTCAGCTTGCCGAAGATGTCTTCGGTGAGCGTGCTGCTCTTGTCTTGCAGGCGGGCGATCTCATCGCCGATGTTCAGCGAATTATCGTTGCCGACCAGGCGCAGCTCTTCGATCTTGGCTTGCAGGTCAGCGATCGGCTGTTCGAAATCAAGAAAATTCGGGTTCATAAGCGTCCGTCTTGGGTCGACGGCCAAGGAGTGCCTGGCCAGCCGGTTGTCTATTCGCGCCCTACCTTAAGGGAGAGGCGCGGTTAGGTCGAGATTAAATGTTCAGCCGAGGTCAGGGGCGCTGACCGTCAACGGTATTGGAGGAAGACGTTGTCTCGCCCGAACTGGTCACGCAAAGCTTGAATCAAGCCGTCAGCCGGATCAATTCGCCAGGTCTCGCCAAACTGCAGCATAGCCTTGGCGTCGTTGCCGGTGTACTCCATGGTCACCGGGCACGCGCCACGGTGACGCTTGAGCAGGTCACCCAACCAGCGTAGCTGATCGCCCTTGAGTGCCTCGGTCTTGACTTTCAGGCGCAGGCTTTCGGCCAGATTGGTGCGTGCATCTTCCATGCTCATCACCCGCTTGATGCGCAGGCGCAGGCCGCCGGAGAAATCGTCGTTGCTGACCTCCCCCTCCACCACCACCATGGCGTCGGTCTGCAGCAGCGACTGGGCGGAGTGGAACGCGTCGGCAAACAGCGAGGCTTCGATCCGGCCCGAGCGGTCATCGAGGGTGATGAAGCCCATCTTGTCGCCCTTCTTATTCTTCATCACACGCAGGGCGATGATCATGCCGGCGACGGTCTGGGTATCGCGCGCCGGTTTCAGGTCGATGATGCGCTGGCGGGCAAAACGGCGGATTTCGCCTTCGTACTCGTCAATCGGGTGACCGGTGAGGTACAGGCCCAAGGTGTCTTTCTCGCCCTTGAGACGTTCCTTGAGGGTCAGATCCTTGGCCTTGCGATGGTTGGCATACACATCCGCGTCTTCTTCGACGAACAACCCGCCAAACAGGTCGGCGTGGCCGCTGTCATGGGTACGGGCAGTCTGTTCGGCAGCCTTGATCGCTTCTTCCATAGCGGTGAGCAACACCGCGCGATTGCGGTCGATATTGGCCTGGTAAGCCTTCGGCTCGTCATGGAAATACGGGCCAAGGCGGTCCAGCGCGCCGCTGCGGATCAGGCCGTCAAGGGTGCGTTTGTTGATACGCTTGAGGTCGACCCGCGCACAGAAGTCGAACAGATCCTTGAAGGGCCCGTCCTGGCGCGCTTCGGTGATGGCTTCCACCGGGCCTTCACCGACCCCCTTGATCGCGCCGAGGCCATAAATGATGCGGCCTTCGTCGTTCACCGTGAACTTGAACTCCGAGGCGTTCACGTCCGGCGCGTCGAGGCGCAGCTTCATGGTGCGCACTTCCTCGATCAAGGTCACGACCTTGTCGGTGTTGTGCATATCCGCCGAGAGTACCGCCGCCATGAACGGCGCCGGATAGTGGGCTTTCAGCCAGGCGGTCTGGTACGACACCAGGCCATAGGCGGCGGAGTGGGATTTGTTGAAGCCGTAACCGGCGAATTTCTCCACCAGGTCGAAGATGTTACCGGCCAGGTCGGCGTCGATATTGTTGGTGGCACAGCCCTCAATGAAACCGCCGCGCTGCTTGGCCATTTCTTCGGGTTTCTTTTTACCCATGGCGCGACGCAACATGTCCGCGCCGCCGAGGGTGTAGCCCGCCATGACCTGGGCAATCTGCATCACCTGTTCCTGATACAGGATGATGCCGTAGGTTGGCGCCAGTACCGGCTTGAGGCCTTCGTACTGATAGTCGGAGTGCGGGTACGCCAGCTCGGCGCGGCCGTGCTTACGGTTGATGAAGTCATCCACCATGCCCGATTGCAACGGCCCCGGACGGAACAGGGCCACCAGTGCGATCAGGTCTTCCAGGCAGTCGGGCTTGAGCTTTTTGATCAGCTCCTTCATGCCCCGGGATTCAAGCTGGAACACTGCCGTGGTTTCGGCTTTTTGCAGCAGGCTGTAGGTCGGTTTGTCGTCCAGCGGGATGAACGCGATATCCAGCGGTTCCTCGCCCACCTTGGCGCGGTCGCGGTTGATGGTCTTGAGCGCCCAGTCGATGATCGTCAGGGTGCGCAGGCCGAGGAAGTCGAACTTCACCAGGCCGGCCGCCTCCACGTCATCCTTGTCGAACTGGGTAACCAGGCCGTCACCTTCTTCGTCGCAGTAGATCGGCGAGAAGTCAGTCAGCTTGGTCGGCGCGATCACCACGCCGCCGGCGTGTTTACCGACGTTACGCACCACGCCTTCGAGCTTGCGCGCCATGTCCCAGATTTCGGCGGCTTCTTCATCGACCTTGATGAAGTCGCGCAGGATTTCCTCCTGCTCGTAGGCTTTTTCCAGGGTCATGCCCACTTCGAACGGGATCATCTTCGACAGGCGGTCAGCCAGCCCGTAGGACTTGCCCTGCACCCGGGCCACGTCGCGGATTACAGCTTTGGCGGCCATGGAACCGAAGGTGATGATCTGGCTCACCGCATTGCGGCCGTACTTCTCGGCCACGTATTCGATCACGCGATCGCGGCCGTCCATGCAGAAGTCGACGTCGAAGTCGGGCATGGATACACGTTCCGGGTTCAGGAAGCGTTCGAACAGCAGGTCATATTCCAACGGGTCAAGGTCGGTGATCTTCTGCACGTAGGCCACCAACGAGCCCGCACCTGACCCACGGCCCGGACCTACCGGTACGCCGTTGTTCTTGGCCCACTGAATAAAGTCCATCACGATCAGGAAGTAACCGGGGAACCCCATCTGGATAATGATATCCAGCTCGAAATTCAGCCGATCGACGTAGACCTGGCGCTTGGCTTCGTAATCTTCGGTGGTGTCCTTCGGCAACAGGACGCGCAGGCGATCCTCCAGGCCATCGAACGACACCTTGCGAAAGTACTCGTCGATGGTCATGCCATCGGGAATCGGGAAGTTGGGCAAAAAGTGCTTGCCCAGCTTCACTTCGATGTTGCAGCGCTTGGCGATTTCGACCGAGTTTTCCAGGGCCTCGGGCAAGTCGCTGAACAGTTCGGCCATTTCCTCGGCGCTTTTGAGGTACTGCTCTTCGCTGTAGTTCTTCGAACGGCGCGGGTCATCCAGGGCGCGGCCTTCGCCGATGCACACGCGGGTTTCGTGGGCTTCGAAATCTTCCTTCTTGATAAAGCGCACATCGTTGGTCGCCACCAGCGGCGCGCCCAGCTTGTCGGCCAGGGCCACGGCGGCGTGCAGATGCTCTTCATCGTTGGGGCGGTTGGTGCGCTGCACTTCGAGGTAGAAGCGGTCGGGGAACACCTGCATCCATTCGCGGGCCAGCACTTCGGCTTCCTGCGGGTTGCCACCGAGCAGCGCGATACCAACCTCGCCCTCCTTGGCGGCCGAGAGCATGATCACGCCTTCGCTGGCTTCGGCCACCCACTCGCGCTCGATGATGATCGAGCCATTGCGCTGACCATCGATAAAGCCACGGGAAATCAGCTCGGTCAGGTTGCGATAACCCACGCCGTTCATCGCCAGCAGGCTGATGCGGCTCAGCGGGTTATCCGGGTCTTTGTTGGACAGCCACAGGTCGGCGCCACAGATCGGCTTGATACCTGCGCCCATGGCGTTTTTGTAGAACTTGACCAGGGAGCACATGTTGTTCTGGTCGGTAACCGCCACCGCCGGCATGTTCATGCCCACCAGGGTCTTGACCAGCGGTTTGATCCGTACCAGGCCGTCGACCAGGGAGTATTCAGTGTGCAGGCGTAGATGAACGAATGAAGCCGGCATAGTGATCCTGTGCAGTAACTTGGAAACGACAAGGCCCGGGATTGTACCGGGCCTGGAGCAAAACATCAGCCTCGCGACTACACCTCGCTGAGGCTCTCGCGCAGCTCATAAGCCTGGCGCACCGGGGCGAACGAGCGGCGGTGGATCGGCGTAGGACCGAGTCGCGCCAGGGCTTCCAGATGAACGGGCGTCGGGTAGCCTTTATGGCCGCCCATGCCGTAGCCCGGGTAAACCAGATCGAAAGCCGCCATTTCGCGGTCGCGGCTGACCTTGGCCAGGATCGACGCCGCCGCAATGGCCGGCACCTTGCTGTCACCCTGGACCACGGCCTCGGCGCGCATCGCCAGTTTGGGGCAACGGTTACCGTCAATCATCGCCAGCCTGGGGGTGATATGCAGCCCTTCAACTGCACGCTGCATGGCAAGCATGGTGGCGTGCAGGATGTTCAGTTCGTCGATTTCTTCGACTTCCGCCCGGGCGATATGCCAACTCAAGGCCTTTTCACAGATCTCGTCATAGAGTTTTTCACGACGGGCTTCAGTGAGTTTTTTCGAATCATTAAGGCCCAGGATCGGACGGTTCGGGTCGAGGATCACCGCCGCCGTTACGACCGCACCGCACAACGGGCCGCGCCCGACTTCGTCGACACCCGCCACCAGTTCATGGGCCTGTGCAACCAGGCTGAAATCCAGGCCCATCTGCGTACTCATAAAGCTTCCTGTTTTTGGCCGATCAGGTTCAGCACGGCATCCGCCGCCTGGTTCGAGGCATCACGGCGCAAGGTGCGGTGAATAGCGTCGAAACCACGGGTCTGCTCTTCGCCGCCATCAATCAAGGGTAGTAGCGTTTGCGCAAGCGCTTCGGGCTTAGCATCGTCCTGCAACAACTCCGGCACCAGCAACCGTTGAGCCAGCAGGTTAGGCAAGGAAATGTACGGGCTTTTGACCATGCGCTTGAGAATCCAGAAGGTCAGCGGCGCCAGACGATAGGCCACCACCATCGGACGTTTGTACAGCAGGGCCTCCAGGGTTGCGGTACCCGACGCAATCAATACGGCATCGCAGGCGGCCAGGGCCAGGTGCGACTGGCCGTCGAGCAGGGTCAGCGGCAGGTTGCGCCCCTCCAGCAATGTTTCAATTTGCGCGCGACGCTGCGGGCTGGCGCACGGCAGCACAAAACGAACGCCCGGCTTGAGTGTTTGCAGGCGTTCGGCGGCATCAAAAAACAGGCTGCCAAGACGTCCGACTTCCCCTCCCCGGCTACCCGGCATCAACGCGACCAGCGGGCCGGCGGCCAACCCCAGTTCGGTACGCGCCGCGTCACGGTCAGCGTGCAAAGGAATAGCATCGGCCAGGGTATGGCCGACAAACCGCACCGGCACGCCCTGCTCTTCGTAGAACCTGGCCTCGAATGGCAGCAGGGTCAGCATCAAGTCGCAGCCTTCGCGAATCTTCAGCACACGCTTTTGCCGCCACGCCCATACGGACGGGCTGACATAGTGCACGGTCTTGATCCCGGCCTGGCGCAACTTGAGTTCAATGTTGAGGGTGAAGTCCGGGGCATCGATACCGATAAAGACGTCGGGCCTTTCATCGATCAGCGTCTTGATCAGTAGCTTGCGCCGAGCAAGCAATTCACGCAGGCGCCCCAGCACCTCGACCAACCCCATGACCGACAGGCGCTCCATCGGAAAGTAGGAGGTGAGGCCTTCGGCCTGCATCAAGGGGCCACCCACGCCGATAAATTCGATTGCGGGGTGCCGGACTTTCAGAGCCCGCATCAGGCCGGCGCCGAGGATATCGCCGGAAGCTTCCCCGGCGACCAATGCGATACGCAACTTGGCCATGATCAGCGGGTAATGCCGCGAGTCGACGCCTGGATCGAGTCACGAAACACCGCGACTTCCGGGAACGACGCTGCCGGCTCGGCCAGTTCGATCAGGGCCTGCTCAACCGTCAGCCCTTGACGGTAAACCGTCTTGTAGGCGCGGCGCAGGGCCTGAATTGCGTCGTCGCTGAAACCGCGACGGCGCATGCCTTCGAAATTCATGCTGCGGGCTTCGGCAGGATTGCCGAACACCGTGACGAATGCAGGGACATCCTTGCCGATGGCGGTGCCCATGCCGGAAAAGCTGTGGGCGCCGATATGGCAATATTGATGCACCAGGGTGAAACCGGACAGGATCGCCCAATCATCCACATGCACGTGCCCGGCCAACGCGGTGTTGTTGACCAGGATGCAATGGTTGCCAATCACGCTGTCGTGGCCGATATGCGCATAGGCCATCACCAGGTTGTGATCACCCAGCGTGGTCTCGGCTCGATCCTGCACGGTGCCACGGTGAATGGTCACGCCTTCACGGATGATGTTGTGGTCACCGATGACCAGGCGTGTTTCTTCACCCTTGTACTTCATGTCCGGGGTGTCTTCGCCTACCGAGGAAAACTGGTAGATACGATTGTGTTTGCCAATGCGGGTCGGACCCTTGAGGATCACGTGTGGCCCGATGACAGTCCCCTCGCCGATTTCCACACCTGCGCCGACGATCGACCAGGGGCCGACCTCAACGTCGGCGGCCAGTACGGCCGACGGATCGATGATTGCGCGAGGGTCAATCAAACTCATAGTTTGCGTTCCGCACAGATGATCTCGGCAGAGCACACCGGCTTGCCATCCACCGAAGCCTGGCATTCGAACTTCCAGATCTGGCGCTTGCAACTGATGAACTTGGCTTCCAGGATCAACTGGTCACCCGGAGTGACCGGATTGCGGAAACGCAACTTGTCGGAACCCACGAAATAGTAAAGCGTGCCGTCGGCAGGCTTGAGGTCAAGCATTTTGAAACCAAGGATACCGGCAGCCTGGGCCATTGCTTCGATGATCAACACGCCCGGCATGATGGGATGCGCAGGAAAGTGACCATTGAAAAACGGTTCGTTGATGCTGACATTCTTGTAGGCACGAATGCGCTTTTCCTCAACATTGAGGTCCACTACACGATCCACCAGCAGGAACGGATAACGGTGAGGCAGGTATTCGCGAATCTCGTTGATGTCCATCATTTCGGGGGGAAGCCTGTAATAAAGATTGGGGGCGGGCGGACTAAAAGCACGCCCCGCTAGCAAATCAAGGAGGCAGTCTATCGGCTGTGCACACTTGATATGGAAATGGTATCAGCCTTCTGATGAAGCATCACCGCCAGGGGTCACGTCCCCAACACGCTTTTCCAGCTGTTTGAGACGTCGAGCCATGTCGTCGAGCTGTCTCAGACGCGCCGCACTCTTGCGCCATTCAGCCGCAGGCTGCATGGCGGTACCGGATGAATAAGCCCCTGGCTCGGTAATCGAGTGAGTGACCATGGTCATGCCAGTGATGAAGACGTTGTCGCAAATATCGATATGCCCCACCAGCCCCACGCCACCGGCAAGCATGCAATGCTTGCCGATTTTAGTGCTGCCGGAAATCCCCACGCAGGCAGCCATGGCGGTATGGTCGCCAATCTGCACGTTGTGGGCGATCTGGATCTGGTTGTCGAGCTTCACGCCATTGCCAATCACGGTGTCGGCCAGGGCCCCGCGATCGACCGCGGTGTTGACACCGATTTCCACGTCGTCACCGATCAATACGCCGCCGACCTGGGCAATCTTGTGCCAGATACCTTTGGCATTGGCAAAGCCAAAGCCTTCACCGCCGATCACTGCACCTGACTGAATGACCACCCGCTGCCCGATACGCACATCGTGGTAAAGAGTAACGCGAGGCGCCAGCCAGCCATCGGCGCCGATTTCGCAGCGCGCACCGATAAAGCAATGCGCGCCTACGGTGACGCCAGCGCCAATACGCGCGCCACTCTCGATGACCGCGAAAGCGCCAATGCTGGCCGCAGGATCGACCTGCGCATCCTGCGCGATCACCGCTGACGGATGGATACCACCCGCCGCCTTCGGCTTGGGATCGAACAGGTGCGATGCTTTCGCGTAGCACAGGTAGGGATCAGCCACCACCAGCGCATCCCCGATAAACCCTTCGGCGTCAGCGGCCTTGAGCAACACGGCTGCGGCTTGGCAATCGACCAGGTATTTACGGTATTGAGGGTTTGCGAGGAAGCTCAACTGAGCTGGGCCAGCCTCCTGCAAGGTGGCTAGCCCAGTGATTTCCTTCTCCTTGGAGCCACGCAAGGTGGCCCCCAGGAACTCGGCCAACTCGCCGAGCTTGATAGTCGCAGTCATGGTTTACTTCAGCTGGTTCATGCGCTCGATCACCTGGCGGGTGATGTCGTATTGAGGCTTGACGTCAATCACGGCGCCGCGCTCGAACACCAGGTCAAAGGCACCCTTCTTGATGACTTCTTCCACAGCGCTGTCGAGCTTGGGCTTGAGCTGCTTGAGCATTTCGCGGTCGGCAACAGCCTTGGCTTCGTTCAGCTCCTTGGATTGGAACTGGTAGTCACGGGCCTTTTGCTTGAACTCAAGCTCCAGACGCTCGCGCTCGCCTTGCTGCATCTTGTCGCCACCGGCAACCAGGCGGTCCTGGATGCCCTTGGCGCTGCTTTCCAGGGTCTTGAGCTTGGTCAGTTGCGGACCGAATTTCTTCTCGGCATCCACGGCATAACGCTTGGCCGCGTCAGATTCCAGCAGGGCCATCTGATAGTTCAGCACGGCGATTTTCATTTCGGCGAAGGCCGGGGTGGTTACCAGCACAGTGGCCAGCAAGACCAATTGAGTCAACTTACGCACGATGTACTCCTACAGAATCCGTTGTCGTTATCTTAGGTCAGACGCTTAGAACGTCTGGCCAAGGGAGAATTGGAAAATCTGGGTTTCAGCGTTATCCGGTTTCTTGATCGGCATGGCCAGAGCAAAGCTCAATGGGCCCAGCGCGGTCACCCAGGTCACACCCACACCCACGGAGCTCGCCAGATTGCTGAGGCTCACGTCATTGCACTGGGTGTTGGACCGCGAACCGTTCGGGTTGGTGACCTGTTCACATTTGGAGTCGAACACGTTACCCACGTCCCAGAAGACCGAAGTACGCAGGGAACGCTGATCTTTCACGAATGGCAGCGGGAACAGAATTTCCGCACCACCCTGGATCAGTACGTTACCGCCGAACGGCAGCGGATCGTTGTCCGAGTCAGCCACCGTGCCCCGGTTACCAGTAAGCGCCTCGCCACGGCTCGGCGTACCACGAGGACCCAGGGTGCTGTCCTTGAAGCCACGTACCGAGTTGAAGCCACCCGCGTAGTAGTTTTCATAGAACGGCAAGCCATTGGTCGAACCATAACCGTCGCCATAGCCCAGTTCGGTGTGCAGGCGCATGGTGTAGTTGTCGCTCAACGGCTGGAACAACTGGCCGCGATAATCGAGTTTGAAGAACGACAGGTCGCTGCCCGGCGTGGTGACTTCCGCGGTCAGGCTCTGGGAATGGCCACGGGTTGCCAGTACACCTTTGTTCAGGGTCGACTCGGACCAGCCGGCAGACGCCTTGAAGTTCAGGAACTTGTCGCCCTCACGGCGGGTGAAGTCGAAAATCTCATCCACGGTGTACACACCGGTCTTGATCTCATCCTGCTGCGCGGTCAGGCCGAAGGTGAGACGCGAGGTCTCGCTGATCGGGTAACCCACGTTCACACCGGCACCGAGACTGTCGATCGCATAGCTTGCAACGTCAACGTCGAGGTCTTTGTAGTCGGTGGTGCGATAGAAGGCGTTGTAGCCCAGGCTCACACCATCTGCAGTCCAGTAGGGGTCGGTGTAGCCGAAGTTGTATCGGCTCTGGTATTCGCTTCGGGTCAGACCGATGGAGACACGGTTACCGGTACCGAGGAAGTTGTTCTGGGTAATGGAACCCCCCAGGATCAAACCGGCGCTCTGGGCGAAACCGACGCTGGCGGTGATCGAGCCCGAGGCTTGTTCTTCAACGGCATAGTTCACGTCGACCTGGTCATCCACACCCGGTACGGCCGGGGTTTCAACGTTGACTTCCTTGAAGAAGCCCAGGCGCTCAAGTCGGGTCTTGGATTGGTCGATCAGGTAAGTCGACGCCCAACCGCCTTCCATCTGGCGCATTTCACGACGCAGTACTTCGTCCGAGGACTTGGTGTTGCCACGGAAGTTGATGCGGTTGACGTAGGCACGCTTGCCTGGATCGACGACGAACGTGATGTCCACGGTGTGGTCTTCATCGTTCGGGGTCGGCACGCCGTTGACGTTGGCGAAGGTATAGCCTTCGTTACCCAGGCGACGGGTGATCAGCTCGGAGGTGGTGGTCATCAGCTTGCGCGAGAACACCTGGTCCTTCTGGACCAGCAACAGGGACTTGACCTGGTCTTCAGGCACTTTCAAGTCACCGCTGAGCTTGACGTCACGAACCTTGTACTTCTCGCCTTCGTTGACGTTGACAGTGATGTAGACGTGCTTCTTGTCCGGGGTGATGGACACCTGGGTCGAAGCGATGTCCATATTGATGTAGCCACGGTCCAGGTAGTAGGAGCGCAGGCGTTCCAGGTCGCCGGACAATTTTTCACGGGCGTACTTGTCATCGTTCTTGAAGAACGACAACCAGTTGGTGGTCTTGAGTTCGAACAGGTCGATCAGGTCTTCATCAGCGAACTTGGTGTTGCCCACCACGTTGATATGCTGGATGGCCGCCACGGTGCCTTCGTTGATGTTGACCTTCAGGCCTACCCGGTTACGCGGCTGCGGGATCACTTCCGTTTCCACGCTCGCCGAGTAGCGGCCCTGGGCAACGTACTGGCGTTGCAGCTCGTTACGCACACCTTCGAGGGTGGCGCGCTGGAAGATTTCGCCCTCGGCCAGGCCCGACTGCTTCAACCCTTTCATCAGGTCTTCAGTGGAGATGGCCTTGTTGCCTTCGATCGTGATACTCGCGACGGAAGGCCGCTCGACGACGGTGATGACCAGGACATTGCCTTCGCGACCCAGTTGGATATCTTGAAAGAACCCGGTTTTGAACAGCGCACGAGTGGATTCCACCAGGCGACGATCATCAGCCTGTTCCCCGACGTTCAACGGCAAGGCACCAAAGACGCTACCCGCGGAAACCCGCTGGAGGCCGTTGACGCGAATATCGGAGATGGTGAAGGACTCGGCGTGAACTTCGGCGATCATCAATACGGTGAGAACCGCAGTTAGCAGCAGACGTTTCATGAAGTCCTTTCTTATTCCAACTGGCAATAAACAAACTGCCGCAAAATGCGGCAGATTCGCAATTCAGCGAAGCGTTACAGTCGTCCCAGATCGTTGACCAGAGCTAACAACATCACTCCGACCACCAAACTGATACCGATCTGTATCCCCCAACCCTGCACCCGATCCGACAAGGGGCGACCACGCACCCACTCGACCAGATAAAACAGCAGATGCCCCCCATCCAATACTGGAATGGGCAGCAAATTCAGAACTCCAAGGCTGATACTCAGATAAGCCAGGAAATTCAGGAAATCCGCGACACCCGACTGGGCAGAAGCGCCCGCCACTTTAGCAATGGTTATCGGTCCACTCAAGTTTTTTACCGAGAGCTCGCCGAACAACATTTTCTTGAGGGATTCGAGGGTCAGCACGCTCATGGTCCAAGTGCGTTTAGCACCCTCGCCAATCGCGGCCAACGGCCCGAAGCTGACCTCTCTCACCATCGATGGCGGCCACTCGACACCTTTGACCCCGGCACCCAGGTAACCCCCGGCGGCCTTGGCCTCCCCACGAACCGACAAGGTCACGGGGACGTCGATTTGAGCACCTTCACGCTCAACTTTCAGCACAATTTTGGTATCAGGACGTACACGCACCAGATCGACCACTTGCTGCCAGTCACCCAGTGCCTGGCCATCAAGGGCCAACAGCCGATCGCCGGTCTTAAGACCGGCGGCCTGGGCCGGGCCCTTGGGATCGAGCTCGGCCAGTACTGGCGGCAACGCCGGACGCCAGGGACGAATGCCCAGGGATTTGATCGGATCCGGCTCGTCAGCGCCTTGAAGCCAACGGTCCAACGCCAGCTCACGCGGGCTTTCGGCACTGGAGTCCTGCTCGCGCACCACCACATTGACAGTACCGCTCTCGCCCAGTCGACGCACCAACTGCAAATTGACCGCGCCCCAGCCGGTGGTGGGCTCGCCATCAATGGAAACAATTTCCTGCCCTGCCACCAACCCGGCCTTGGCCGCAATACTGCCCGACTCGACCGCACCGATGACCGGGCGCACCTGCTGGCTGCCCAGCATGGCGAGGACCCAGAAAAACACCATCGCCAGCAGGAAGTTGGCGATCGGGCCGGCAGCCACGATGGCGATCCGCTGACGAACGGTCTTGCGGTTGAAGGACTGGTCCAACTGATCCGCAGGCACTTCGCCTTCTCGCTCATCGAGCATCTTCACATAGCCACCCAACGGGATAGCTGCGATCACGAACTCAGTGCCACGACGATCATGCCAGCGAACCAGCGGCATGCCGAAACCGACGGAAAAGCGCAATACCTTGACGCCGCAACGACGCGCCACCCAGAAGTGGCCGAATTCGTGGAAGGTAACCAGCACGCCCAGAGCAACCAGGGTGCCGACAATCATGTAGAGCGCACTCATCTAATTTCTCCGCATTTCAATCCGATGCCTGAAGGCGCTCACCCGCCCACAACCTGACGCGCGTTGCGGTCCAGCCATTGCTCGGCCAGGGCCCGGCCCTTGGTATCCGCCTCGAACACTGCTCCCAGATCATTCACAGCCACTACCGGCTCAAGATTCAGAACGTCCTCGATGATACTCGCGATCTGCGGAAAGCGGATGCGCCGTTCGAGAAACGCTGCCACGGCCACTTCATTGGCTGCATTAAGCATGGCTGGCGCACTGTTACCCGCCTCGGCCGCTTGCCGGGCCAGACGCAGGCACGGGAAGCGCTGCTCGTCGGGCGCTTGAAAGTCCAGGCGCGCAATCGCAAACAGGTCCAACGGCGCCACACCGGAGTCAATCCGTTCCGGCCAAGCCAAGGCATTGGCGATCGGTGTGCGCATATCGGGGTTACCCAATTGCGCCAGTACCGAGCCGTCTACGTAATCGACCAGGGAATGAATCACACTTTGAGGGTGAATCACCACTTCCACCTGGTCGGGCCGCGCATCGAACAACCAGCACGCCTCGATCAGCTCCAGCCCTTTGTTCATCATGCTTGCCGAGTCCACGGAGATTTTGCGCCCCATGGACCAATTCGGATGCGCACACGCCTGGTCCGGCGATACATACTCCAGCTCATCCAGCGGAGTTTGCCGGAAAGGTCCACCGGAAGCCGTGAGCAAAATCCGACGCACACCCACCTGGCTCAAGCCGCGGGCAAAATCGGCGGGCATGCACTGAAAAATCGCGTTGTGCTCACTGTCGAGGGGCAACAGGACCGCACCGCTCTTGCGCACAGCCTGCATGAAGAGCGCGCCGGACATGACCAGGGCTTCTTTATTGGCCAGCAGGATCTTTTTGCCCGCGTCGACTGCGGCCAGTGTGGGACGCAAACCCGCCGCCCCGACTATCGCCGCCACGACCGTATCCACTTCGGCATCCGCCGACACCTGGCACAGACCTTCCTCGCCCACCAGCACTTGGGTAGCAAGGCCGGCAGCGCGCAGGTCATCCTGCAGCCCTCGCGCAGCAGCTGCCTGCGGCACCACCGCAAACCGCGGCGAGTGACGCACGCACAGCGCCAGCAGTTCGCTCATACGCGTGAAGCCAGTCAGGGCAAATACCTGATAACGGTCAGGATGACGGGCGATTACATCCAGGCTGCTCAGCCCGACCGAGCCCGTCGCTCCCAGCACGGTGACCTGTTGCAAGCGGCTCACGAAGCGATCATCCACAGCAACACGGCAAAGATCGGCAACGCAGCGGTGAGACTATCAATACGGTCCAGCACGCCACCGTGACCTGGCAGCAGGTTACTGCTGTCCTTGATCCCGGCCTGACGCTTGAACATGCTTTCGGTGAGGTCGCCCACCACCGAAATGAATACGACCACGGCAGTCCCCAGCAAGGCCAGGATAATCTGCTTCACCGACCAGTCACGCAGCACACCGACCACCAACGCAATCAGCAGCGTCAAGGCCAGGCCCCCGTATACGCCTTCCCAGCTCTTGCCCGGGCTGACGGCAGGCGCCAGTTTACGCTTGCCAAAGGCACGGCCCGAAAAGTAGGCGCCGATGTCAGCTCCCCAGACCAGCACCATGACGGCCAGGATCAATTCGTTGCCGTTCGGGAAACGCTTGATCTCCACCAGTCCTTGCCAGGCCGGCAGCAGGATCAGCAAGCCAATCACCAACTTGCACGCCACACTGGACCACTGGCCGCTGGTACGCGGATAGGTCAGCACCAGGAACGTCGCCGTGGCCCACCACAGTACCGCCGCCCCCAGCACCCAGGGCGCGATATCGGGCAGGATGTACATCAGGAACAGCAACAGCGCGACGATTGCGGCATACGCCATACGGGGCAACTGGTCGCTGAACCCCGCCAGACGCGCCCACTCCCATGCGCCGAGCGTGACGACCAGGCCGATGAACAGCGCAAACCCGGAACCCTCGAGCAGGAAAAAACCGCACAAGGCAATCGGCAGCAGGATCAGTGCCGTGATGATTCGTTGTTTAAGCATTTAAACCCGGGCTCCAGCTTCGATCTGCTCGCTCGTTTTACCGAAGCGACGCTGACGGGAAGCGAAATCAGCCAGCGCATTGCGCATGGCATCGTGTTTGAAGTCCGGCCAGAACAGGTCGGAGAAGTACAGCTCGGTATAGGCTAGCTGCCACAGCAGGAAATTGCTGATGCGATGCTCGCCACCGGTACGGATGCACAAGTCCGGCAACGGCAAGTCGCCGGTCACCAGGCAGGTTTGCAACAGTTCGGGCGTGATGTCGTCGGGCCGCAGATGACCGGCCTGCACTTCGCGGGCCAGTCGCTGCGCAGCCTGGGCAATGTCCCACTGGCCGCCGTAGTTGGCTGCGATCTGCAGCACAAAACGGTTGCTGCCGGCAGTGATCGCCTCGGCTTCACGCATGGCCGCTTGCAGCTCCGGGTGGAACCGGGAGCGATCCCCAATGATACGCAGGCTGATGTTGTTGTCATTGAGGCGCTTGGCCTCGCGACGCAGCGCCTTGAAGAACAGGTCCATCAAGGCGCTGACTTCTTCGGCAGGCCGTTGCCAGTTCTCACTGGAAAAGGCAAACAGCGTCAGCACTTCGACCTTGGCTTCGGCACACACTTCGATGACAGCGCGCACCGCATCGACACCCGCTTTATGCCCGGCAACACCCGGCATAAAGCGTTTCTTCGCCCAGCGATTATTCCCATCCATGATGATCGCGACATGGCGCGGCACCACAGAGGGCACAGTCTGCTTGGTCTTTTCCATGAAGGCGTCCTGACCCCTTATACGGCCATCAGGTCCTTTTCTTTTTCTTCGGTGGCCTTGGTGATCTGGGCCTCCGCATCCTTGGTCAGCTTATCGATATCGGCAACGGCGCGACGTTCTTCGTCTTCGCTGATTTCCTTGTCCTTGACCAGCTTCTTCAGATCACCCAAAGCATCGCGACGGATATTGCGCACGGCCACGCGTGCATCTTCAGCCGCGCTGCGCGCCTGCTTGGTGAAGCCCTTGCGGGTTTCTTCGGTCAGGGCAGGCATGGAAATCAGCAGCAACTCGCCCAGGTTGGTCGGGTTGAGGTTCAAGCCGGCGCTCTGGATGGCCTTGTCGACAGCACCGAGCATGTTGCGCTCGAAGGCCACGACTTGCAGGGTGCGCGAGTCTTTTACGGTGATGTTGGCCACCTGGGTGATGGACGTGTCCGTGCCGTAATACGGCACCATCACGCTGCCCAGGATGCTCGGGTGCGCTTTGCCGGTACGAATCTGACCGAACGCATGGTTGAGCGACTCCAGGGATTTGTGCATACGCTCTTGAGCGTCTTTCTTGATTTCGTTGATCATTGTTGGCCTTCCTCGATCAGAGTCCCTTCCGCGCCGCCGTGTACGATATTCAGCAGGGCGCCGGGCTTGTTCATGTTAAATACGCGCAGCGGCATCTTGTGGTCGCGGCACAGGCAGATAGCCGTCAGGTCCATCACACCCAGCTTGCGATCCAGTACTTCATCGTAGGTCAGATGATCGAACTTCTCGGCATGCGGGTCTTTGAATGGATCTGCAGTGTATACGCCATCCACCTTGGTCGCCTTCAGCACCACGTCGGCGTCGATTTCGATAGCGCGCAGACACGCGGCCGAATCGGTGGTGAAGAACGGGTTACCGGTGCCTGCGGCGAAGATCACCACTTCCTTGGAGTTCAGGTGGCGCATGGCTTTGCGGCGATCGTAGTGATCGGTCACGCCGACCATGGAAATCGCCGACATCACGATGGCCGAGATATTGGCGCGCTCCAGGGCGTCACGCATGGCCAGGGCGTTCATCACAGTGGCCAGCATGCCCATGTGGTCGCCAGTGACCCGATCCATGCCGGCAGCACTCAGCGCCGCACCGCGGAACAGGTTGCCACCGCCGATCACCAGGCCCACTTGAACACCGATACCGACCAATTGGCCGACTTCGAGCGCCATGCGGTCGAGCACCTTGGGGTCGATCCCGAACTCTTCCGAGCCCATCAGGGCCTCGCCGCTGAGCTTGAGTAGAATGCGTTTATAGCGAGCCTGATAACCACTGCCCTGCTGAGCCATTGCGAATCTCTCCTGCGGCGTATTTTCTTAAAAAATTCTTGGCGAGCCGTTTACGGCTTGCGTTCACTCTAGCTGGACGCTATCACAGCGCCATCGGAACACGGCTTTGTAAGCCAGTTCCAAGGGGAAGCCAAATAAAATTAGCCTTCCCATTTGAAAAGAGGCTGCGCGCGTGAGCGGGCAGCCTCTTTCGGGCGACAGTTGAAAACTGTCTTATTGCTTGGCGGCAGCCAGCTGGGCAGCAACTTCTTCAGCGAAGTTGTCGACCGGCTTCTCGATGCCGTCGCCTACTTTGAAGTAGGTGAAGGAAACGATTTCAGCACCGGCTTTCTTGGCCAGTTCGCCCACCTTGATTTCAGGGTTCTTGACGAACGCCTGCTCAACCAGGCTTGCTTCAGCCAGGAACTTGCTGATACGGCCCTTGACCATATTTTCAACAATGTTTTCTGGCTTGCCTTTGATTTTTTCTTCGTTCAGCTGCAGGAACACAGCTTTCTCACGCTCGATCGCTTCGGCAGACACTTCCGAAGGCAGCAGGAACTCAGGGTTGCTTGCAGCAACGTGCATGGCGATGTCTTTAGCCAGCTCAACGTCGCCGCCTTTCAGAACAACCGCTACACCGATTTTGTTGCCGTGCAGGTAACCACCAACAACATCACCTTCCACACGGGTCAGGCGACGAATGTTGACGTTTTCGCCAACTTTGCCAACCAGAACCAGGCGTGCAGCTTCTTGAGCCTCGATCAGCGGAGCGACATCAGTCAGCTTGTCGGCGAACGCTTTATCAACGCTGGCAGCAACAAATGCCTTGAAGTCGTCCTGCAGAGCCAGGAAGTCGGTCTGCGAGTTCACTTCCAGCAGAACGGCGGATTTGCCGTCTTCTTTCAGAGCGATAGCGCCTTCAGCAGCTACGTTGCCTGCTTTCTTGGCAGCCTTGATCGCGCCGGAAGCACGCATGTCATCAATGGCTTTTTCAATGTCGCCGTCAGCCTTTTCCAGGGCTTTCTTGCAATCCATCATGCCTTCGCCGGTACGCTCACGCAGTTCTTTAACCAACGCTGCAGTAATTGCTGCCATTTTCAAATTCCTCTTGGATAGGTTTTCAACCATTCCACCCGATCGAACGGGGGATCAATTCTTCCCGAACCACCGTTGTTAGCTGCTGCACGTTACAGTCGCAATGTTGCGCTGCTACAAATGGGCGCCGACAAACGGTTTTCGAGGTGGCAAAAAGGGGGCCAAGCCCCCTTTTTGCTTACTGAGTCAACGCCAGGGCGTCAGTTACTCAGCGGCAGCGACCGGAGCTTCTTCAACGAACTGCTCGGTACCACCAGCAACGTGGTTACGACCACGGATTACAGCGTCAGCCATCGAACCCATGTACAGCTGGATAGCGCGGATTGCGTCATCGTTGCCTGGGATGATGTAGTCAACACCTTCCGGGCTGCTGTTGGTATCGACTACGCCGATAACAGGGATGCCCAGCTTGTTGGCTTCGGTGATCGCGATGCGCTCGTGATCAACGTCGATAACGAACAGTGCGTCAGGCAGACCGCCCATGTCCTTGATACCACCCAGGGAACGATCGAGCTTTTCCAGGTCGCGAGTGCGCATCAGCGCCTCTTTCTTGGTCAGCTTGGCGAAAGTACCGTCTTCGGCTTGCACTTCAAGGTCACGCAGACGCTTGATGGAAGCACGGATGGTTTTGAAGTTGGTCAGCATGCCGCCCAACCAGCGGTGATCGACGTACGGCGAACCGCAACGTGCTGCTTCTTCAGCAACGATCTTGCCAGCGGAACGCTTGGTGCCGACGAACAGAATCTTGTTTTTGCCCTGAGCCAGGCGCTCTACGAAGGTCAGCGCTTCGTTGAACATAGGCAGGGTTTTTTCAAGGTTGATAATGTGGATCTTGTTACGTGCGCCGAAAATGTACTTACCCATTTTCGGGTTCCAGTAACGGGTCTGGTGACCGAAGTGCACACCGGCCTTCAGCATATCGCGCATGTTGACTTGGGACATGATAGTTCCTTAATAAGTCGGGTTTGGCCTCCACGTATCCCAATGACCAACCAGCGGCATCAAGGCCTCCGGCACCCAGGTCATCGTGTCGACACGTGTGTGGATTTAAGCTCTGCGGGGTATCCCCGGAAAGCGGCGCATTTTATACCACAGCATCGGCAAAAACGGAACACGCATTCACGTTTGCCGCGCGCCGCGCTCGCGCAAGCCCTTGAACAGAGCCGACCTACCCCCACCTTATAGAGAGAAGCGATCATCAGAGGCTCATGATTTGACGCCATCGTCTGTTAGAATCGCGTTTTCTGTGGCTTGTGCGAATCCTGCAAGCTTTTTGTCGCACGCCCGTCAACCGAATTGATTTCAGCGTATTGCGCTAGAGAGAGCCTGTATGACCGTGAGTTTGAAAACCGCCGAAGACATCGCCGGCATGCGCATTGCCGGAAAGCTGGCTGCCGACGTTCTGGAAATGATCGCCGAACACGTCAAGCCCGGCGTCACCACTGAAGCACTGAATCAGATCTGCCACGACTATATAGTCAACGTGCAAGGCGCCATCCCTGCTCCGCTGAACTACAAGGGCTTCCCCAAGTCGATCTGCACCTCGGTCAACCACGTGGTCTGCCACGGGATTCCGGGTGACAAGCCGCTGAAGGATGGCGACACCCTGAACATCGACGTCACCGTGATCAAGGACCGCTACTTCGGCGACACCAGCCGCATGTTCCATGTCGGCACCGTCGCGCCCTGGGCCGAGCGCCTGTCCCAGGTGACCCAGGAATGCATGTACAAGGCCATCGAGATCGTCAAGCCCGGCTGCCGCCTGGGCGATATCGGTGAAGTGATTCAGAAACACGCCGAAAAGAACGGTTTCTCGGTGGTACGCGAGTTCTGCGGCCACGGCATCGGCACCGTCTTCCACGAAGAACCGCAGATCCTGCACTACGGCCGCGCCGGCACCGGCATGGAACTCAAGGCTGGCATGACCTTTACCATCGAGCCGATGATCAACCAGGGCAAGGCCGATACCAAGGTGCTGGGCGACGGCTGGACCGCCATCACCAAGGACCGCAAGCTCTCGGCGCAGTGGGAACACACCCTGCTGGTCACCGAGACCGGCTACGAGATCTTCACCCTGCGCGCCGATGACACGATTCCACGCGTTTCGGCGTAGAGACCGGGCAGGTTTTCCCAACGGTGTAATGACTGACTGACAGATAGAAAGGAAAGCCGATCGATGCCCCAGGTGGATCCCGAACTCTTCGACCGTGGCCAGTTCCAGGCCGAACTGGCGCTGAAGGCAAGCCCCATCGCCGCGTTCAAGAAAGCGATCCGCCAGGCGCGCGACGTGCTCGACGCGCGCTTTCGCAGCGGCCGCGACATACGCAGGCTGATCGAGGACCGCGCCTGGTTCGTCGACAATATCCTGCAAAAAGCCTGGGAACAGTTCAGCTGGAGCACCGAGGCGGATATCGCCCTGGTGGCGGTCGGCGGCTACGGGCGTGGCGAGCTGCACCCCTACTCCGACATCGACCTGCTGATCCTGCTGGACAGCGCCGACCATGAGATTTTTCGCGATTCCATCGAGCGCTTTCTGACGCTGTTGTGGGACATCGGCCTGGAAGTCGGCCAGAGCGTACGCTCGGTCCAAGAGTGCGCCGACGAGGCCCGCGCCGACTTGACGGTCGTCACCAACCTGATGGAAAGCCGCACCATCTGTGGCCCCGAGCGCCTGCGCCAGCGCATGCTCGAGGTCACCAGCACTGCGCACATGTGGCCAAGCAAGGAGTTTTTCCTGGCCAAGCACGCCGAGCAAAAGGCACGGCACCACAAATACAACGACACCGAATACAACCTGGAACCCAACGTCAAAGGTTCGCCGGGCGGGTTGCGCGATATCCAGACGATCTTGTGGGTCGCCCGTCGTCAGTACGGCACCCTGAACCTGCGCGCCCTGGCCGGCGAGGGCTTTCTGGTGGAAAGTGAAAACGCGCTGCTGGCCTCGTCCCAGGAGTTCCTGTGGAAGGTGCGCTACGCCCTGCACATGCTCGCCGGGCGCTCCGAGGACCGCCTGCTGTTCGACCACCAGCGCTCCATCGCCACCTTGCTGGGTTTCGAAGGCGAAGATGCGAAGACCAGCATCGAAAGCTTCATGCAGCAGTATTACCGGGTGGTGATGAGCATCGCCCAGCTCAGCGACCTGATCATCCAGCACTTCGAAGAAGTGATCCTGGCGCCCGAAGACGAAGCGCCGCCGCAGCCGATCAACGCACGCTTCCAACTGCATGATGGCTATATCGAGGCGCGCAACGACAACGTGTTCCGCCGCACGCCGTTCGCCATGCTGGAAATCTTCGTGCTGATGGCCCAGCAGCCGGAAATCAAAGGCGTGCGCGCCGACACCATCCGCCTGCTGCGGGAAAACCGCCATCTGATCGACGAGGCATT
Organism: Pseudomonas fluorescens; assembly: GCF_002837185.1. Lineage (GTDB taxonomy): Bacteria > Pseudomonadota > Gammaproteobacteria > Pseudomonadales > Pseudomonadaceae > Aquipseudomonas > Aquipseudomonas fluorescens_AM. The sequence continues at coordinate 91,216 of NZ_KZ477990.1, forward strand.
TCGTCACGACATCCGCAACACCAGCCTGTTTATCGAACTGTTCAAGTGCAAGATCGGCATCCACCGCAACCTGCGGCGGATGAACCGCTACGGCATCCTCGGGCGCTACCTGCCCGAGTTCGGCTTTATCGTCGGGCAGATGCAGCATGACCTGTTCCACATCTATACCGTGGACGCGCACACCCTGAACCTGATCAAGCATTTGCGTAAGTTGCAGTACACCCAGGTGTCAGAGAAATTCCCACTGGCCAGCAAACTCATGGCCAAACTGCCCAAGCCGGAACTGATTTACCTGGCCGGCCTGTACCACGACATCGGCAAAGGCCGGCACGGCGATCACTCGGAGATCGGCGCAGTCGATGCCGAGGCGTTCTGCCAGCGTCACCAATTGCCGTTGTGGGACAGCCGCCTGATTGTCTGGCTGGTGCAGAACCACCTGGTCATGTCGACCACTGCCCAGCGCAAGGACTTGTCCGACCCGCAAGTCATCCACGACTTCGCGCAGATCGTGGGCGATGAGACCCGCCTCGACTACCTCTACGTGCTGACCGTCTCCGACATCAACGCCACCAACCCTACGCTCTGGAATTCCTGGCGCGCCAGCCTGTTGCGCCAGCTGTACACCGAGACCAAGCGCGCCCTGCGCCGCGGCCTGGAAAACCCGGTGGACCGTGAAGAGCAGATCCGCCGCACCCAAAGCGCGGCCCTGGATATCCTGGTGCGCGGGGGCAACGACCCGGATGACGTCGAACAATTGTGGTCGCAACTGGGTGACGATTATTTCCTGCGCCACACCGCCGGCGACGTCGCCTGGCACACTGACGCCATCCTTCAACAGCCGGCCGATGGTGGCCCGCTGGTACTGATCAAGGAAACCACCCAGCGCGAATTCGAAGGCGGCACGCAGATCTTCATCTACGCGCCGGACCAGCACGACTTCTTCGCCGTAACCGTGGCGGCCATGGACCAGCTCAACCTGAACATTCATGATGCCCGGGTGATCACCTCCAGCAGCCAGTTCACCCTCGACACCTATATTGTGCTCGACACCGATGGCGACTCGATCGGCGATAATCCGGTGCGTGTGAAGAAGATCCGCGAAGGCCTGACCGAAGCCCTGCGCAACCCGGATGATTATCCGACCATCATCCAGCGCCGCGTACCGCGCCAGCTCAAGCACTTTGCCTTTGCCCCCCAAGTGACTATTTCCAACGACGCCCAGCGCCCGGTCACCTTACTGGAGCTCAGCGCGCCGGATCGCCCGGGCCTGCTGGCACGGATCGGCGGGATTTTCCTGGAATTCGACCTGTCGCTGCAAAACGCCAAGATCGCGACCCTCGGCGAGCGCGTGGAAGACGTGTTCTTCATCACCGACGCCGACAACCAGCCGCTGTCCGACCCTGAGCTGTGCCGCCGCTTGCAGGAGGCGATCGTGGAGCAATTGAGCGTGACCCAGGAACCGGGCGTCGAGCTGACACGCTTGACCCTATGAACACAGGCTTATGTGAGAGGGGGCGTGCTCCCGATAGCAGTGGATCAGATAAAGATCAGCTGACTGACACAACGCAATCGGGAGCAAGCCCCCTCCCGCATTGAATTTTCGCCGGCAACCAGACCGCGTGCCGACAACTGAATTTGACGAGACTTGCGATGAACAACGCTCTGAACCAGCTGCAGCCTTACCCGTTCGAGAAACTGCGCGCCCTGCTCGGCAGCGTCACACCGAACCCGGACAAACGCCCGATTGCGCTGTCCATCGGCGAACCCAAGCACAAATCCCCGACCTTCGTCGCCGAAGCGTTGAGTAACAACCTCGATCAGATGGCCGTGTACCCGACCACACTGGGCATCCCCGCACTGCGCGAGGCGATTGGAGCCTGGTGCGAGCGCCGCTTCAACGTCCCGCAAGGCTGGCTGGACCCGGCGCGCAACATCCTGCCGGTCAACGGTACGCGAGAGGCGTTGTTCGCCTTTACCCAGACCGTGGTCAATCGCGGTGACGACGCGCTGGTGGTGAGCCCGAACCCGTTCTACCAGATCTACGAAGGCGCCGCGTTCCTCGCCGGGGCCAAGCCGCATTACTTGGCGTGCCTGGACACCAATGGTTTCAACCCGGACTTCGATGCCGTGTCGCCGGACATCTGGAAACGTTGCCAGATCCTGTTCCTGTGCTCCCCAGGCAATCCGACCGGCGCGCTGATTCCGGCGGACACCCTGAAAAAGCTGATCGCCCTGGCCGATGAGCACGACTTCGTGATTGCCGCCGACGAATGCTACAGCGAGCTGTACTTTGACGAACAAACCCCGCCGCCGGGCCTGCTGAGCGCCTGCGTCGAACTGGGTCGCCAGGACTTCAAGCGTTGCGTGGTGTTCCACAGCCTGTCCAAGCGCTCCAACCTGCCGGGCCTACGCTCCGGGTTCGTGGCGGGTGACGCGGATATCCTCAAGGCATTCCTGCTGTACCGCACCTACCATGGCTGCGCGATGCCGGTGCAAACCCAGTTGGCCAGCATCGCAGCCTGGCAGGACGAGGCCCACGTACTGGCCAACCGCGACCTGTATCGCGAAAAATTCGACGCAGTGCTGGCGATCCTCAAGCCGGTGCTGGATGTGCAAAGCCCGGACGGCGGCTTTTATCTGTGGCCGAATGTGAACGGTGACGACGCGGACTTCTGCCGCGATTTGTTTGTGCAAGAGCATGTGACGGTGGTGCCGGGCTCTTATCTGTCTCGCGAAGTGGACGGTTTCAACCCCGGTGCCGGCCGTGTACGCCTGGCATTGGTTGCGCCATTGGCCGAATGCGTCGAAGCGGCTGAGCGGATACGCGCTTTCATTCAGCGCCGCAGTTGAGGTTCACGCCGCTCCCATACCGTGGGAGCGGCCATGACGGATGTATCTTGCAACCCATAAATGGGAACAAAGCCTCTTGAATGTTCCACCCACGTTCATCTGGTACAAACGCTCAGGTGAACGACATGACCCTCACGATCCCCACCCATCCCGTTCCTGCGCACTCCGTGAGCGCACCTCTCAGTAGAACTAAACGCGGCGTCGCCACGCCGAACAAACTATGGCCTCAACATTCGGTGCTGACCATCTCGCGACTGAACATGACACAAGAACAAAAGGATCTGGTAAAGCACAACATCAATAAATGGGCGCCGCACACCAATCTCTATTTCAAGTTCATTGACGGCCCCAACGGCGACATACGCATCACGGCAGACAATGACAATGGCCCAGGATGGTCAAAAGTGGGTACCGACGCCAAAAACGTTCCACTGTCCAAGCCCACCATGGGCATCGGCTTCACACGCTCTCCCGATAGCATAGCCGCCACGATCCAGCATGAGTTCGGCCATGCTTTGGGCCTCAGACATGAGCATCAGCACCCTGACCGGACGTTGGACTTGAACAACCAGAACATCTACGACGAGTACGAATTGCGGGGGGAATTCCGCTACCACGCCGATGACAATATCATCCGCACTTTTTCACGCCCTCAAGTAACGGCCTCTGAAAACTATGATGACAAATCCATCATGCACTATGGCTTTTCCGCCTCAAGACTCAACACCGGTAACCCCATCCCGCGCAACTTCAACCTGTCTGAAGGCGATAAAACGTTCATTCAGTCGCTTTATCCAGAAGACAAAACACTCTTGGGTAAAGTGCTCAATTCAGGTATCCGGGCAATGATCAGCCACGCCACTACTTAACACTACCCAAGTTCGCTTCACTCATGTCCAGGTCCGCCAACACTTCGCGCAGTACATCGTCGCCAATCTGGTGCTGGCGACTCAAACGGTAGAGTTCCAGGCGCTGCGCGCGTAGCGCCTTGAGCCTCAGCCTGCGCTCCAACTGATCCATTTGCAGCGCCAGTGCCTGAGCCTCGGCCGAGTCATTGAATACGTCCAACTGATGACGATACTCCGCCATCAGCCGCGCCTTGAGCTCGGTGGCCAATGCCGCTTGAGCGGCGTCCGGCGTTTCGGCTTCGGCGGGTTCTTCGACCTCCAGCGCGTGGATCGCCGCCACGGCGGTCTTTTTCCAGGCCTCGCGCACTTCGTTGTGGCGCTTCTCATCCGGGCCTTTCTCGACACCCCGCAGCAGCAATGGCAGGGCAATACAGGCAGCGACCAGGGACAACAAGATGACCCCGGCAGCGATAAAGATCAGCAGGTCACGCTCGGGGAAGTCCTGGCCCGGCGCCAGCAGCAAGGGCACCGACATGACCCCCGCCAACGTCACCGCGCCGCGCACACCGCCGACGGTCAACAACCAGCAGGAACGGGCCGTCGGCACCAGGGTCAGCGCATTTTTGCCGCGCAGCCTGCGCAGCAGACCCGACAGCCGCCAGATGCTCTGCACCCAGATAAAGCGCAATACCACCAGCACCAGGAAGATCGCCACCACTTCCAGGCAGCGATACATCAAGGTGGGCCACAGCGTGGTTTCATGGCTGACCACCGCCTTGATGATGTCCGGCAGTTGCAGGCCGAGCAGCAGGAAAATCAAACCGTTGAAGGCGAACTCCAGCAACGACCACACGCTGCGGTTGAGCAAGCGCGTGCTGGTCTGGCGCGGCAACAGGTCGAGCCAGCTTTGCATCATGCCTGCCGCCACCGCCGAGAGAATGCCGGACGCGCCCAGGCGTTCGGCCAGTACATAGGCAGCAAAGGGCAGCAACAACATGAACACCACATGGGTCGCCGGGTCATCCCAGCCCCGCGCAATCATCCAGGCGCGCAGGCGGCCGACCAGCCAGCTCAGCGCCACCCCGATCGCCAGGCCGCCCACCGCCACCAGTACAAAAGTCAAACTGGCATCGGCCAGCGAGAACACACCGGTCAACGCCGCCGCCAGGGCAAATTTGAAGGTCACCAGGCCCGATGCGTCATTCATCAAGGCCTCGCCCTGAAGCATGTGCATCAGCGGCTTGGGCAAACGGTTCTGGGAAATGGCGGACACCGCCACGGCGTCCGTGGGCGACAGCACCGCTGCCAGGGCAAAGGCCACCGGCAAGGGAATCGAGGGCAACAGCCAATGAATGAAGTAGCCGGCACCGACCACGGTGAACAGCACCAACCCCACCGCCAGTGTCAGGATCGGCCCGCGCAAGCGCCACAATTCACGCTTGGGCATGCGCCAGCCATCGGAAAACAGCAGCGGCGGCAAGAACAGAAACAGAAACAGCTCCGGGTCCAGCGCCACGTGCAGGCCCAACGTGGGCCAGGCCAGCAGGGCCCCGGCGGCAATCTGCAACAACGGCAACGGCAGTGGGATGATGCGCCCGACCAGGCGCGAAACGCTGACCAGCATCAGCAGGATCAGAACGGTGTAAGCGGTTTGCATAACGCGGATTTCCCGGACAATCGACTTGCAATGACAGGCATCAGGCAACAACTGGCCGTTGAAGTGCCATATAACCCGGCTATCTTACTCGGCTATGTTGCCCGGCTATGTTACCCGTCTGTGCCGCGCACTGGCGTTTACACAAAAGTCGCACCCTGCTGACGGGCGACGCCGAAACGCGCTGAGCGTGGCATAATCCGCGATCTTCCATTTTTCATTCGTCCAAAGGGGGGCAATTCCTTGACTGCTTCAAGCAAAACCTTGCACCTTTTCGGCATCAAAGCCTGCGACACCATGAAAAAGGCGCGCACCTGGCTCGATGAGCACGCGGTGACTTATGAGTTCCATGATTACAAAACAGCCGGTATTGATCGCGAACACTTGACCCAATGGTGCAACGAGCACGGTTGGCAGGTGGTGTTGAACCGTGCGGGCACCACCTTTCGCAAACTCGAAGACGAACGCAAAGCCGATCTCGATCAGTCGAAAGCCATTGAGTTGATGCTCGCACAACCCTCGATGATCAAGCGCCCGGTGCTCGATCTCGGTGACAGAACCCTGATTGGCTTCAAGCCAGATAGTTATTCGGCGGCCCTCAAGTAGGCCAGCCCTTCCATTTTTGTAGAGGTAACAGCATGTCCCATTCCCTGTTCAGCCTGGGCTTCGGCGTCGGCACTCAGAACCGCCAAGGTGCTTGGCTGGAAGTGTTTTACGCACAGCCCCTGCTCAACCCGTCGGCTGAAATCGTCGCGGCCATCGCGCCGATCCTGGGTTACACCGAAGGTAATCAAGCGATCACTTTTACCATCAGCCAAGCGCTGCAACTGGCTGATGCGCTCAAAAATGTCGATGCTACCCAAGCAGCACTGCTCAACCGACTCGCCGAGAGCCACACCCCGCTGGTCGCGACGCTGCTGGCCGAAGACGCCGCACTGACCTCCACGCCTGAGGCGTACCTCAAGCTGCACCTGCTGTCCCATCGCCTGGTCAAGCCTCACGGCCTGAGCCTGGCCGGTGTCTTCCCGCAACTGCCGAACGTGGCATGGACCAGCCAGGGCGCCATCGATATCGCTGAACTGGCCGAACGCCAGCTGGAAGCGCGCCTGCGTGGCGAGCTGCTGGAAGTGTTCTCGGTGGACAAATTCCCGAAAATGACCGACTACGTGGTGCCGAGCGGTGTGCGTATCGCTGACGCAGCCCGCCTGCGCCTGGGCGCCTACGTCGGCGAAGGCACCACCGTGATGCACGAAGGTTTCATCAACTTCAACGCCGGCACCGAAGGCCCGGGCATGATCGAAGGCCGCGTATCGGCGGGCGTGTTCGTCGGCAAGGGTTCCGACCTGGGCGGCGGCTGTTCCACCATGGGCACCCTGTCGGGTGGCGGCAACATCGTGATCAAGGTCGGCGAAGGCTGCCTGATCGGCGCCAATGCCGGTATCGGTATCCCGTTGGGCGACCGCAACACCGTGGAGTCCGGCCTGTATGTGACCGCAGGGACCAAAGTTGCGTTGCTGGACGAGAAGAACCAACTGGTCAAAGTGGTCAAGGCGCGTGAACTGGCCGGCCAGCCGGACCTGCTGTTCCGCCGCAACTCCGAGACCGGTGCCGTGGAGTGCAAAACCCACAAATCGGCCATCGAACTGAACGAAGCGCTGCACGCTCACAACTAAGCAGCCACTCGATGCCCCCTGGCGGGTCGTACCTTCGGTTGCGGCTCGCCTATACGAGTTTTGAACATCATGCTTGTGCCCTCCCCCTGGCGCGCTGACTTTCCAGCCATCGCCAACCTGCAACGGCAAGACCAGACCTACCTGGACAGCGCCGCCACCACGCAGAAACCTCAAGCCCTGTTGGACGCGATCAGCCATTACTACGCCAATGGCGCAGCCAATGTGCACCGTGCCCAGCATTTGCCGGGGGCCCATGCGACCCAAGCGTTTGAAGACAGTCGCAGCAAGGTGGCGCAGTGGTTGAATGCGGGCGCCAGCGGGCAGGTGGTGTTTACCCACGGCGCAACCTCTGCGCTGAACCTCCTGGCCTATGGCCTGGAGCACTTATTCAATGCGGGCGATGAGATTGCCATCAGCGCCCTGGAGCACCACGCCAACTTGCTGCCCTGGCAGCAACTGGCCAAGCGTCGCGCACTGACACTGGTGGTATTGCCACTGGACGGTCACGGCTTGATTGACCTCGAGGCCGCCGCCCGACTGATCGGCCCGCGCACGCGACTGTTGGCGGTAAGCCAGTTATCCAACGTACTCGGCGCCTGGCAGCCCCTCGACGACTTGCTGGGGCTGGCTCGCCTGCACGGCGCGCTGACGGTGGTCGACGGCGCCCAGGGCATCGTGCATGGGCGCCACGACGTGCAGGCCCTGGGCTGCGACTTCTACGTATTTTCCAGCCACAAGCTGTACGGCCCGGACGGTGTCGGCGTGCTATACGGTCGCCACGACGCCTTGCATCACCTGCGCCACTGGCAGTTTGGCGGTGAGATGGTGCAACAGGCGGACTACCACAGCGCCAGCTTCCGCCCTGCCCCGCTGGGTTTTGAAGCTGGCACGCCGCCGATTGCCGGTGTGATCGGCCTGGGGGCGACGCTGGATTACCTGGCTTCGCTGGATCAACAGGCGGTGGTCAGCCATGAAGCGGCGCTGCACGACTATTTATTGCGCGGCTTGAAAGCACGCAATGGTGTGCGCGTAATGGGTGCGCCGCAGGTGGCACTGGCCAGTTTTGTGGTCGAAGGCGTGCACAACGCCGACCTCGCGCATCTGCTGACCGAGCAGGGGATTGCCGTGCGTGCCGGTCATCACTGTGCGATGCCGTTGCTCAAGACACTGCAGTTATCAGGAGCGATTCGCGTGTCACTGGCGCTGTATAACGACTCCAATGACCTGGAGCGCTTTTTTGAAGCGCTTGACCAGGCGCTGGACATGCTGCGATGAGCTTGCCGGAACAGGCAGCAACTGCACTTGAGGCGTTTCAAGCCGTAGGCGGCTGGGAGCAACGTGCGCGCCTGTTGATGCAATGGGGCGAGCGACTGCCGGCGCTGGCGGACGCAGACAAGGTCGACGCCAACCTGGTACACGGTTGCGAAAGCCTGGTGTGGCTGGTCGGCCACTTGCACGACGACCATTGGCAGTTTGCCGCCAGCAGCGATGCGCGGATGATTCGTGGGTTGGTGGCGTTGCTGCTGGCCCGGGTCAATGGGCTGTCGGCCGCTGAATTGCAGGCGGTTGATCTGCCGGAGTGGTTCAATCAACTGGGCCTGTCGCGCCAGTTATCACCGTCGCGCAGCAATGGCTTGAATGCCGTCTTGCAGCGCATGCGGGCATTGAGCCAGATAAAGTACTAAATGTGGGAGGGGGCTTGCCCCCGATGCGGTGTGTCAGCCAAAAATTTATTGGCTGATCCATCGCTATCGGGGGCAAGCCCCCTCCCACATTTTGAACTGTCTAAAGTCCTGAGATTCAGGTGGGCTTGATGCGCTCCGACGGCCGGCGCACCCCTGCCACAATCTTGTCCACCGCCTTGGTCGCCGCCACCATGCCGAACGTGGCGGTGACCATCATCACCGCACCGAACCCTCCGGCGCAGTCCAGCTTCACGCCATCGCCGACGAAACTCTTCTGCAAACAGATGCTGCCGTCCGGCTTGGGATAGCGCAGCTGCTCGGTGGAAAACACGCACGGCACGCTGTAATGGCGGGTCACCGTGCGTGAAAAACCATAGTCACGGCGCAGGGTGGAGCGCACTTTCGAGGCCAGCGGGTCGTTGAAGGTGCGGTTGAGGTCGCACACCTGGATCAGCGTCGGATCGATCTGCCCGCCGGCGCCACCGGTGGTGATGATCTGGATCTTGCGGCGCTTGCACCAGGCAATCAGCGCCGCCTTGGCGTTGACCGCGTCGATGCAGTCGATCACGCAATCGATGTCAGGCGTGATGTATTCGGCCATGGTGTCGCGGGTAACGAAGTCCGCCACCGCATGCACCGTGCACGCCGGGTTGATGCCACGCAGGCGTTCGGCCATTACTTCAACCTTGGGTTTGCCTACGGTGCTGTCCAGTGCATGCAACTGGCGGTTGCTGTTGCTGACGCAGACGTCGTCCAGATCAAACAGCGAAATCTCGCCCACCCCGCAACGGGCCACGGCTTCCGCCGCCCACGAGCCCACGCCGCCGACACCGACGATCGCCACATGGGCCGCTTTCAAGCGTTCCAGGCCTTCAATGCCATACAAACGGGCGACGCCTGCAAACCGCGGATCTTCTGTGCTCATGACCATTACCCTAAAAACCGGCGCGCATTATGGGCTACGCAGCAATAAGTTTTAAGCCACAAACTACACGTTAAGAACTTAGAGACACTTTCGCTGCCCAATGTCCGGTTTTTCTCGGCTTGCTGTACGCTCAGGGAAAGGCCAGTGTAGGATGCGCGCCGGTTGGCGTAGGCCGACACCTCTTTTCGTTCCACACCCTTTGGAACCCGACATAACCATGGCATCGCGTAAATTTGGACTCAACCTGGTGATCGTGCTGGCAATTGCCGCGCTGTTCACGGGTTTCTGGGCGCTGATCAACCGCCCGGTCACCGCCCCCAACTGGCCCGAGCAGATCTCCGGTTTTTCCTACTCGCCGTTCCAGCAAGGCCAGTACCCGCAGAAAGACCAGTACCCCACCGACGAGCAGATGCGTCAGGACCTTGCGATCATGAGCAAGCTGACGGATAACATCCGCACCTACTCGGTCGACGGCACGCTGGGGGACATTCCCAAGCTGGCCGAAGAGTTCGGCCTGCGCGTCACCCTGGGGATCTGGATCAGCCCGGACCTGGAGCGTAACGAGCGCGAAGTCCAGCGCGCCATCGAAATCGCCAACAGCTCGCGCAGTGTGGTGCGGGTGGTGGTCGGTAACGAGGCGCTGTTCCGCGAGGAAATCACCCCCGAAGCGCTGATCGTGTTGCTGGACCGGGTGCGCGCTGCGGTAAAAGTGCCGGTGACCACCTCCGAGCAATGGCACATCTGGGAAAAGAACCCGCAACTGGCCAAGCACGTCGACTTGATCGCCGCGCACATCCTGCCGTTCTGGGAATTCATTCCGATGGACAAGGCCGGCCAGTACGTACTCGACCGCGCCAGGGATCTGAAGAAACTGTTCCCGAAAAAGCCGCTGCTGCTGTCGGAGGTTGGCTGGCCGAGCAACGGGCGCATGCGCGGTGGCAATGAAACGTCGCCTGCGGATCAGGCGGTTTACCTGCGCACCCTGGTTAACAAACTGAACCGCCAAGGGTTCAACTATTTCGTGATCGAAGCCTTCGATCAGCCCTGGAAGGTCAGCGACGAAGGCTCGGCCGGCGCCTATTGGGGCGTATTCAACGCCGCACGCCAGCAGAAATTCAACTTTGAAGGCCCGGTGGTCGCGATCCCGCAATGGCGGGTACTGGCCATCGGCTCGGTGGTGCTGGCGCTGCTGTCCCTGACCCTGCTGATGATCGACGGCTCTGCCCTGCGCCAGCGTGGCCGCACCTTCCTCACGTTTATCGCGTTCCTGTGCGGTTCGGTGCTGGTGTGGATCGGCTACGACTACAGCCAGCAATACAGCACCTGGTTCAGCGTCACCGTCGGCATCCTCTTGGCCCTCGGCGCCCTGGGCGTGTTTATCGTGCTGTTGACCGAAGCCCACGAACTGGCGGAAGCGGTGTGGACCCACAAGCGCCGGCGTGAATTCCTGCCGGTCGAGGGGGAATCGGACTACCGGCCCAAAGTGTCGATCCATGTGCCGTGCTACAACGAGCCGCCGGACATGGTCAAACAGACCCTCGATGCCCTCGCGGCGCTCGATTACCCGGACTACGAAGTCCTGATCATCGACAACAACACCAAGGACCCGGCGGTGTGGGAGCCGGTGCGCGACTACTGCCAGACCCTCGGCCCACGCTTCAAGTTCTTCCACGTCGCGCCCCTGGCCGGTTTCAAGGGCGGCGCGTTGAACTACCTGATCCCGCACACCGCCAAGGACGCCGAAGTGATCGCGGTGATCGACTCCGACTACTGCGTGTCGCCCAATTGGCTCAAGCACATGGTGCCGCACTTCGCCGACCCGAAAATCGCCGTGGTGCAATCGCCGCAGGATTACCGCGACCAGAACGAAAGCACGTTCAAGAAGCTCTGCTACGCGGAATACAAGGGTTTCTTCCATATCGGCATGGTCACCCGTAACGACCGCGACGCGATCATCCAGCACGGCACCATGACCATGACCCGTCGCTCGGTGCTCGAAGAACTGGGCTGGGCCGACTGGTGCATCTGTGAAGATGCCGAACTGGGCCTGCGCGTGTTCGAAAAGGGTCTGTCGGCGGCGTACTACCACGACAGCTATGGCAAGGGCCTGATGCCGGATACCTTTATCGACTTCAAGAAACAGCGTTTCCGCTGGGCCTACGGTGCGATCCAGATCATCAAGCGCCACACCGCCAGCCTGTTGCGCGGCAAAGACACCGAGCTGACCCGTGGCCAGCGCTATCACTTCCTCGCGGGCTGGCTGCCGTGGGTGGCCGATGGCATGAACATCTTCTTCACCGTCGGCGCGCTGCTGTGGTCGGCGGCGATGATCATCGTGCCGACCCGCGTCGATCCGCCGTTGCTGATCTTCGCGATCCCGCCGCTGGCGCTGTTCGTGTTCAAGGTGGGCAAGATCATCTTCCTGTACCGCCGTGCGGTCGGGGTGAACCTCAAGGATGCATTCTGCGCGGCCCTGGCCGGCCTGGCGTTATCGCACACCATCGCCAAGGCGGTGCTGTACGGTTTCTTCACCACCAGCATTCCGTTTTTTCGTACACCGAAAAACGCCGACAACCATGGCTTCTGGGTGGCGATTTCCGAGGCTCGCGAAGAAATGTTCATCATGCTGCTGTTGTGGGGCGCGGCCTTGGGTATCTACCTGGTGCAAGGCCTGCCGAGCAATGACATGCGCTTCTGGGTGGTGATGCTGCTGGTGCAGTCGCTGCCGTATGTGGCCGCCTTGATCATGGCGTTCCTGTCGTCGCTGCCCAAACCGGCACCGAAGGCCGAGCCAGTCACTGCGGTGTAAAAACTTGCGTAATGCACTAAACGGCGGCCTCTGGCCGCCGTTTTGCTATAAGATAACGGCCGTTTTGTTGGATCAGGCAAGCACCGATTGCTTCATGTGGGTGGGGGCTTGCCCCCGATAGCAGCGTGTCAGTCAGCTAATTTGTTGCTGATAAACCGCCATCGGGGGCAAGCCCCCTCCCACATTGAATCTGCGCCGTTTCAGCACATTCGTCCTGCGCCCATTACACGCTTTCCGGAGTTTCCCCATGACGGCCCATGCCGACCTTTCGCCGACCCTTCAACTCGCCATCGACCTGATCCGTCGCCCATCGGTCACGCCGATCGATGCCGATTGCCAGAAGCTGATGATGCAGCGCCTGGGCGACGCCGGTTTTGCGCTCGAGCCGATGCGCATCGAGGACGTGGATAACTTCTGGGCCACCCATGGCCAACATGACGGCCCGGTGCTGTGCTTCGCCGGCCACACCGACGTGGTCCCCACCGGCCCGGTGCAGGCCTGGCAGAACGATCCGTTCGACGCCCTGATCGACGAACACGGCATGCTGTGCGGACGTGGCGCGGCGGACATGAAAGGCAGCCTGGCCGCGATGCTGGTGGCGTCGGAGCGCTTCGTCAGGGATTACCCGGACCACAAGGGTTCGGTGGCTTTCCTGATCACCAGCGATGAAGAAGGCCCGGCGCACCATGGCACCAAGGCCGTGATCGAACGCCTGGCCGCGCGCAAGGAGCGCCTGGACTGGTGCATCGTCGGCGAACCGTCGAGCACCACCCTGGTGGGCGACGTGGTCAAGAACGGCCGTCGCGGCTCCCTCGGCGCTACCTTGACCGTACGCGGCGTACAGGGCCACGTGGCCTACCCGCACCTGGCGAAGAACCCGATCCACCTCGCCGCGCCGGCCCTGGCTGAATTGGCCGCCGAGCATTGGGATGACGGCAACAGCTTCTTCCCGCCGACCAGTTTCCAGATCTCCAACCTCAATTCCGGCACCGGCGCCACCAACGTGATTCCCGGCGACCTGACGGCGGTGTTCAACTTCCGATTCTCCACCGAGTCCACCGTGGAAGGTTTGCAACAGCGAGTCGCCGCGATTCTGGATAAACACGGCCTGGACTGGCATGTGGACTGGGCGCTGTCGGGCCTGCCCTTCCTCACCGAGCCGGGCGCATTGCTCGACGCGGTATCGGCCAGCATCAAGGCGATCACCGGGCGTGAGACCAAGGCGTCCACCAGTGGCGGTACGTCTGACGGGCGCTTCATCGCCACCCTGGGCACCCAGGTGGTCGAGCTGGGCCCGGTGAATGCGACGATCCATCAGGTCAACGAGCGCATCCTTGCCAGCGACCTCGATGTGTTGACCGAAATCTACTACCAGACCCTGATCAAGTTGCTCGCCTGATGCTGGCCTGCCCCCTTTGCAATGCCCCGCTCAGTGCGGTGGACAATGGCGTGGCCTGCCCCGCCGGGCACCGTTTCGACCGCGCCCGCCAGGGTTACCTCAACCTGCTGCCGGTGCAGCACAAGAACAGCCGCGACCCAGGTGATAATCTCGCCATGGTCGAGGCACGCCGTGATTTCCTCAACGCCGGCCACTACGCCCCGGTCGCCAGGCGCCTGGCCGAGCTGGCCGCTGAACGCGCGCCGCAACGCTGGGTGGACATCGGCTGCGGCGAGGGTTACTACACCGCGCAGATCGCCGACGCCCTGCCCCACGCCGACGGCTACGCCCTGGATATTTCCAGGGAAGCGGTCAAGCGTGCGTGCAAGCGCAACCCGGCGCTGACCTGGTTGATCGCCAGCATGGCCCGTGTACCGTTGGCCGACGCCAGTTGCCAGTTTCTCGCCAGCGTGTTCAGCCCGTTGGACTGGCAGGAAGCCAAGCGCCTGCTCAGCCCGGGCGGCGGCCTGATGAAGGTCGGTCCTACACGTGGCCATCTGATGGAGCTGCGCGAGCGCTTGTACGACGAAGTGCGCGCGTACACCGACGACAAGCATCTGGCCCTGGTGCCGGATGGCATGCACCTGGCACACAGCGAAACCCTTGAGTTCACACTGAGCCTGGCCGAACCCAGGGACCGCGCCAACCTGCTGGCCATGACCCCACACGGCTGGCGTGCCAGTGCAGAGCGACGCAGCGAGGTCATCGAGGCCGCCGAGCCGCTGCAGGTCACAGTGTCGATGCGCTACGATTATTTCGTGCTTCAATAACCTTTTTTCAGCATCCGCGAATGGATTTTCGAATCCCGCAACGAGGAACATCCATGCGCCAACCCGATATCGAGATTTACCTGAAGGACGCCGACGTCGACTACAAGGCCATCGCCGCCTGGCTGGGCGCCGCCCTGGGCCCATGCACCGACTGGGTCCAGAAGGGCCAGACCTACAAGTGCAAGGCCGGCAACGTACCAGTGACCTGGCTGCCAAAAGCCGTCGGCAAGTGGAACAGCCTGTACCTGGAAAGCGACCAGACCCCGTGGGACGACGACATCGCCTGCGCCCGCGCCGCGTTTGCCGCGCTGAACGTTGAAGTGCGCTGCGCACCGGGGACCTGGGTTGAGGAAGAAGGCGAGGAAAGTGCTGACCGCTGGATGCGCATCAGTGCGGACGGTGAAGAAGAAATCACCTGGAAAACGGCTTAAGGCGGTTGCAAGGCTCAAGCCTCAAGCTGCAAGCTGCAAGCTGCAAGCTGCAAGCTGCAAGCTGCAAGCTGCAAGCTGAAGCCAATCTGCTTGCAGCTTGCAGCTTGCAGCTTGCAGCTCGAAGCTCGAAGCTTGAAGCTTGAAGCTTGCAGCTCGAAGCTTGTTACCTGCAGCTCGGCCTTACAGGCCGACCACATCCTCGGCCTGCAAGCCTTTCTCGCCCGTCACCACGGCGTACTCCACCTGCTGACCCTCGGCCAACGAGCGGTGCCCGTCACCGCGAATGGCGCGGTAGTGCACGAACACATCCTTGCCATCTTCACGCTGGATAAAGCCGTAGCCCTTTGCATCGTTGAACCACTTCACATTGCCGGTTTCGCGCGTTGTCATCTGTTCACTCCCACTGGTTTTTATTATTGAGTCGCTGGCGTTGAACTGCCGAGTATAAGACACGCTCAAAAACCATCAACTCAACTTTACATCGCTGCTTTTTTGCCGATTTTCAGCGAATACGGCACACTACCCGCCCGAGCGCCTGCTCGGTTTTTTCCACTTGAAGCAGTTCGCCTATGACCCGCTCCCCGTTCCGCCGTCTGGTGTTTGGCACCTTGCGCCGACTGTTGTACCTCTGGGTTCGCTCGGAGACGATCAACCAGTCGTCCCTAACCCTTAACCTGGACCGCAGCCGGCCGGTGTTTTACGTCCTGCAATCGCCCTCCCTGACCGAACTGGCCGTGGTCGATACCGAGTGCACCAAGGCTGGCCTACCGCGCCCGGTGCTGCCGGTATCGGTAGGCCCGTTGATGGAACCTGCGGCGTTCTTCTACCTCACGCCGGAGCCGGACTGGCTCGGGCGCCAGGACAAACGCGGCGCACCGCCAACCCTGACGCGCCTGGTCAACACCCTGAGCGAACATGCCGAAGAGAATGCACAAATCATTCCGGTCAGCGTGTTCTGGGGCCAATCCCCCGAAAGCGAGTCCAGCCCCTGGAAGCTGTTGTTCGCCGACAGTTGGGCGGTCACCGGGCGTCTGCGCCGGTTGTTGAGCATCCTGATCCTCGGCCGCAAGACCCGCGTGCAATTCTCCGCGCCCATCAACCTGCGTGAATTGATCGAGCACAATAAAGGGCACGAACGCACCGTAAGAATGGCCCAGCGCATCCTGCGTGTGCACTTTCGTAACCTCAAGACCGCCGTGATCGGCCCCGACCTGTCCCACCGGCGCAATCTGGTGAAGGGTTTGGTCAATATGCCCCTGGTGCGCCAGGCCATTGCCGATGAAGCCGAGCGCGAAAAGATATCGCCGGAAAAAGCCAAGGCCCTGGCCCTGCGCTATGGCAACGAAATCGCCTCGGACTACACCTACACGGCGATCCGCTTTCTGGAAGTGGTGCTGAGCTGGTTCTGGAACAAGATTTACGACGGCATCAAGGTCAATAACATCGAGGGCGTGCAACAGGTTGCCCAAGGCTACGAAGTGATCTACGTGCCGTGCCACCGCAGCCATATCGACTACCTGCTGCTGTCCTACCTGCTGTTCAAGAACGGCCTGACCCCGCCGCACATTGCCGCCGGCATCAACCTGAACATGCCCGTGATCGGCAGCCTGCTGCGCCGTGGCGGTGCGTTTTTCATGCGCCGCACCTTCAAGGGCAACCCGCTGTACACCTCGGTGTTCAACGAATACCTGCACACCCTGTTTACCAAGGGCTTCCCGGTGGAGTACTTCGTCGAAGGCGGCCGCTCGCGCACCGGTCGCATGCTGCAGCCGAAAACCGGGATGCTGGCCATCACCCTGCGCAGTTTCCTGCGTTCTTCGCGCATGCCCATCGTGTTCGTGCCGGTGTACATCGGTTACGAACGCGTGCTCGAAGGCCGCACCTATCTTGGCGAACTGCGCGGTGCGAGCAAGAAGAAAGAGTCGATCTTCGATATCTTCAAAGTCGTCGGCGCGCTCAAGCAGCGCTTCGGCCAGGTTGCGGTCAACTTCGGCGAGCCGATCAAGCTGGCGGAGTTTCTCGACCACGAGCAACCGGACTGGCGCGCCCAGGAACTGGGCCCGAACTTCAAGCCGGCGTGGCTGAATGAAACCACCCACCGCCTCAGCGAAAAGGTGGCCCGCCACCTCAACGAAGCCGCCGCGGTGAACCCGGTGAACCTGGTGGCACTGGCGCTGCTGTCGACCACACGCCTGGCCCTGGATGAACAAGCCATGGCCCGCCAGTTGGACCTGTACCTGGCGCTGCTGCGCCGCGTGCCTTATTCACCCCACACCACCCTGCCGGAGGGCGATGGCCTGGCGCTGATCAAGCACGTCAAGGACATGGACCTGCTGTCGGAGCAAAGCGATGCCCTGGGCAAGATTGTCTATCTGGATGAGCAAAATGCCGTCCTGATGACCTATTACCGCAACAACGTGCTGCACATCTTCGCCCTGCCAGCCCTGCTGGCGAGCTTTTTCCAGAGCAGTTCGCGGATGAGCCGCGAGCAGATCCTGCGCTATACCCAGGCGCTCTATCCATACCTGCAATCGGAGTTGTTTATCCGCTGGTCATTGGAAGAGCTGGATGGCGTGGTTGACCAGTGGCTGGAGGCCTTTGTCGAACAGGGCCTGCTGCGCTTTGAAAACAACGTGTATCTGCGCGCGGCGCCGAGTTCGCGGCACTTTGTACTGCTGACCCTGCTGTCCAAGAGCATCGCCCAAACCTTGCAGCGCTTCTACATGGCGATTTCGCTGCTGCTCAACAGCGGCCGGAACAGCATCAGCGCCGAAGAACTGGAGGACCTGTGCACAACCATGGCCCAGCGCCTGTCGATCCTGCATGGCCTCAATGCCCCGGAATTCTTCGACAAGAGCCTTTTCCGACATTTCATCCAGACCTTGCTGGAGCAAGATGTGCTGCGCCGCGATGAAGCCGGCAAGCTGAGTTACCACGACCTGCTCGGCGAACTGGCGGAAGGCGCGGCGAAACGGGTACTGCCGGCGGACATTCGCCTGTCGATTCGCCAGGTGGCGCTGCATCGCGTCGATGGCGTGACCGAGCAAGCGGTGGAACCTGCGCAAACCCGCTAGATTGAACAAGGCGCCGGGCGGTTTCCGGCGCCGTTGAAAAGGAGCTGCACCATGAAAAAGATTATCCTCCTGGGCCTCACTGCCCTGCTCGGAGCCTGCCAATCCATGCCCCCCGCCCCAAAGGCCAGCCTCGACGGCGAAGTGTTCTACCTGCAACGCATCGCACTGCCGCCAACCGCCACCTTGAGCGTGAGCCTGCAGGATGTGTCCTTGATGGATGCTCCCGCCGTAGTCCTGGCCGAACAGAAAGGCCCGATCAAGGGCCAGGTACCGCTGCCGTTTCACCTGAGCTATGACCCGGCGCAGGTCAAGCCTGGTCACAGCTACTCGGTCAGCGCTCGCATCGAGGTGGATGGCAAGCTACTGTTCATCACCACGCAGCGCCATGCAGTTCAACTCAACGGCCAGGACCCACAGCCACTGCGCTTGCGTGTCGACGCGCCAGCCCACTGAATTCAACCATAAGGAAGCGCCCATGCTCCGTAACCCTCTTCGCCTCACCGCCCTGTTCGCCGGACTGCTACTGGGCGCCAACGCCATGGCACTGGACCTTGGCAGCCTGTCCCAGGGCGACGCCAGCGGCGGCCTGAAGGATGCCTTGACCCAAGGCGCACAGATCGCGGTGAAACAACTGGGCACGCCCGGTGGTTTCAGCAATAACCCCGAGGTGAAAATCGGCCTGCCGGGCAAGCTGGGCAAGGTCGCTGACAAGCTGAAGATGTTCGGCATGGGCGATCAGGTCACCCAGCTGGAAACCAGTATGAACAAAGCCGCGGAAACCGCTGTGACCCAGGCCCAGCCGATCCTGGTCAATGCCGTGAAAAACATGAGCGTGACCGATGCCAAAGGCATCCTCAGCGGTGGTCAGGATTCAGCCACCCAGTACCTGAACACGAGCAGCCGCGAACAAATCCGCGCCAAATTCCTGCCCATCGTCAAGGCCGCAACCGACAAGGTCGGCGTGGCCCAGCAGTACAACGCGCTCGCCGGCAAGGCAGCGGCGTTCGGCGCAGTGGATGCCAAAAGCGCCAACGTTGAAAACTACGTGACCGAACAGGCACTGGACGGCTTGTTCAAGATGATCGCGCAGCAGGAAGAAACGATTCGCAAGAATCCGGCAGCTGCCGCCACCAGCCTTGCCAAGAAAGTGTTTGGCGCCTTGTAAACACCTGTGGGCACCCGAGCAGGTGGCGAAAGATCACCTGCCCGGGCCCACTGACTTACTGCACCGTTAAAACAACTTGCCGGCCAGCCCGCCAAAGATCACTGCGCCCAGTGGCATCACGCTCAAACCGAACTTGATCGAGCCGCCACCGCCATGACTGTCATGCCTGGGTTTGCAATTGTCATTGCAGTCATCTGCTGGTGGTTTGGGTTTGGCGCAGTTGCCCCCGCCAAAGCTGCTGTTGACCGAAACGCTCAACGATTTACCGATGAATAGTCCCATTGGTTGCTCCTTGAATCATCAGATTTGAGATCCGGCCAGCCGGCGTGAAGTCCGACGGGCCGGATACCTGTAATCAGGTAGTCCATGAGTGGCGAAACCTTAAGAAACGTTCCTCGCCATAACCATCGTCATTCCTGTTTAACCCTGAACCACGCCGCGTAAAGCGCCGGTAGAAACAGCAGCGTCAGCGCCGTCGCCACAATCAACCCGCCCATGATTGCCACCGCCATCGGCCCGAAGAACACACTGCGTGACAGTGGAATCATCGCCAGTACCGCCGCGAGTGCCGTCAGAACGATCGGCCGGAAGCGGCGGACCGTGGCTTCAATAATCGCCTGCCAGGGCGTCAGCCCCGCCTTGATGTCCTGTTCGATCTGGTCCACCAATATCACTGAGTTGCGCATGATCATCCCCGACAGGGCAATAGTGCCGAGCATGGCCACGAAACCAAACGGCTGACGAAACACCAGCAGGAACAACGTGACGCCGATCAAGCCCAGGGGCGCGGTCAGAAACACCATCACCGTGCGTGAGAAGCTGCGCAGTTGCAGCATCAGCAAGGTCAGCACTACCACGATGAACAATGGCACGCCGGCCTTCACTGAGTTCTGTCCGCGCGCAGAGTCTTCAACCGTGCCACCGACTTCCAGCAAATAGCCGTCAGGCAACTCGGCGCGCACGTCTTCCAGGGTCGGGAGGATCTGCTGGACCAGGGTCGCGGGTTGTTCCTTGCCGTAGATATCGGCGCGCACGGTCACTGTCGGCAGGCGATTACGGTGCCAGATGATGCCTTCTTCAAAGCCATACTCGAGGGTTGCAATCTGCGCCAGGGCCACACTTCTACCGTTGTCGGTCGGTACCGCCAGGCTTGGCAGCAGCGACAACTCGGTGCGTTCATGGACGGTGCCGCGCAGAAGAATCTCGATCAACTCGTTGTCCTCCCGGTACTGGCTGACGGTGGCGCCGGTCAGGGAGCTTTGCAGGAATTTCGACAGGTTGGCGGTGCTCACGCCAAGCGCCCGGGCGCGGTCCTGGTCGATATTCAGATAGACGATCTTGCTCGGCTCTTCCCAGTCCAGGTGCACATTGACCACGTGGGCATTCTCGCGAACCCTGGCCGCGACTTTGCGCGCCAGGGCGCGGACTTCTTCGATGTGCTCACCGGTCACGCGAAACTGCACCGGGTAGCCCACGGGCGGACCGTTCTCCAGGCGGGTAACGCGCGAACGCAGGTCAGGAAACTGTTCGTCAAGGGTTCCAATCAGCCAGGTGCGCAGGCTTTCGCGTTCTTCGATGGTGTGTGCCAACACCACAAATTGGGCGAAGCTGGCAGCCGGCAGTTGCTGGTCGAGCGGCAGGTAGAAACGCGGCGAACCGGTGCCCACGTAGGCCACGTAGTTGTCGATGCCGGCGTGTTCCTTGAGCAAGGCCTCGAGGCGTTTGACCTGGTCGGCGGTGTTGCTCAGGGAGGCACCTTCGGCCAGTTTCAGGTCGACCATCAGCTCCAGGCGACCCGAGGCAGGGAAGAATTGTTGCGGCACGAAACGAAACAACCCGACCGCGCCGACAAACAGCAACAGGGTCAGGACGATCACGGTCTTGCGCCGACGTACACACCACTGCACCAACCGTCTTACACGCTGGTAGAAGGGCGTGCCATAGGGGTCCGGACCGTCGGTGCCGTGCTTGGCCGCATGTATTTTCGCCAGGTCCGGCAGCAGCTTTTCGCCCAGATACGGCACAAACACCACCGCAGCGACCCATGAGGCCAGCAGTGCAATGGTCACCACCTGGAAGATCGACCGGGTGTACTCGCCGGTACTCGATTGCGCGGTGGCAATCGGCAAAAAACCCGCGGCGGTGATCAACGTGCCGGTCAGCATGGGGAAGGCGGTGCTGGTCCAGGCAAAACTTGCGGCCTTGATCCGGTCGAAGCCCTGCTCCATTTTGATCGCCATCATCTCCACCGCGATGATCGCGTCATCCACCAGCAAGCCCAGGGCCAGCACCAAGGCACCCAGGGAGATTTTGTGCAGGCCGATGCCGAGGTAATACATGCTGGCGAAGGTCATGGCCAGCACCAGCGGAATTGCCAGGGCCACCACCATGCCGGTGCGGACGCCCAGGGAAAAGAAGCTCACCAGCAACACGATGGCCAAGGCTTCGGCCAGTACCTGGACGAATTCGCCGACGCTGGTCTTCACCGCTGCCGGCTGGTCCGAGACCTTGCGCAACTCCATGCCTGTCGGAAGGTTCTTCTGCAAGCGTGCGAATTCACGCTCCAGTGCCTTGCCCAGCACCAGAATGTCGCCGCCATCACGCATGGCCACGGCCAGGCCAATGGCGTCGGCGCCCATGTAACGCATGCGCGGTGCCGGTGGGTCGTTGAACCCACGCTGGATATCGGCGACATCGCCGATCCGGAAGGTTCGGTCCCCCACCCGAACAGGGAAGTTACGGATTTCTTCCACGCTCTTGAAGTTGCCCGACACCCGCAACTGCACCCGTTCGCTCGGGGTTTCAAAGAAGCCGGCGGTCGACACCGCGTTCTGCTCCTGCAAGGCTTGCTGCACAGCGGCCAATGGCAGGCCGAGGGTGGCGAGCTTGAGGTTGGACAGCTCGATCCAGATCTTCTCATCCTGCAGGCCGAGCAGCTCGACCTTGCCCACGTCCGGTACCCGCTGCAGCTGAATCTGGATACGGTCGGCGTAGTCCTTGAGCACGGCGTAGTCGAAACCGTCACCGGTCAAGGCGTAGATATTGCCGAACGTGGTGCCGAACTCATCGTTGAAAAACGGCCCCTGAATATCCGCTGGCAAGGTCTGACGGATATCGCTGATCTTCTTGCGCACCTGGTACCACAGCTCGGGAATCTGCGCCGAGTGCATGGCGTCGCGGGCTATGAAGGTCACCTGGGACTCGCCGGGCCGCGAGAACGAGACGATGCGCTCGTACTCGCCGGTCTCCATCAGTTTCTTTTCGATGCGCTCGGTGACCTGGCGTGACACTTCCTGGGCGGTTGCTCCTGGCCAGTTGGTCTTGATCACCATGGCCTTGAAGGTGAAGGGAGGGTCTTCGCTTTGCCCCAGTTTGGTGTAAGACAAGGTGCCGACGACCGCCAGCAGGATCATCAGGAACAGTACGATCTGGCGATTACGCAACGCCCACTCGGAAAGATTGAAACCCATCGGGGACTACTCCTTGGCCGCCAGATTCACCACGCGGTTGGCGCGATCCACCGGGCGCACTTGCTGGCCCTCATGGAGCACATGCACACCCGCCGCGACCACCCAGTCGGTGGGCGCCAGGCCTTCGAGTACCGGCACGTTCTTCTCGCCAAACGCGCCGATGCGCACGGGGGTGCGCTTGAGGGTGTTGTCCGGCGCCACACGCCAGACATAAGACGCGCCGTTCTCCGCACTCAGGGCAGACAGCGGCACCGACAGAGGCATCACACCGTTGATCGGTATGAATACCCGAGCGCTCTGTCCGAGTTCTGCAGGGACTTTGCCGCCAGTGAACGCCACCCGTGCAGCGAAGGTGCGCGACTTCGGATCGGCGGCGGGCGACAGCTCGCGAATGCGTCCGGCAAAGCGTTGATCCGGCTGACTCCACAGCTCAACCGATACCGGCTGGCCGATCTTGAAGCGGCCGAAGCCTTGCTCCGGCAGGCTGATCAGTACTTCACGCTCGCCATCGGTGGCCAGGGTGAACACGGTTTGGCCAGCGGAGACGACCTGGCCCACTTCAACCGCACGCTTGGCGACAACACCGTCCTGGGGCGCACGCAGCACGGCATACCCGGCCTGGTTGCTGGACACGTCGAACTCAGCCTTGATCTGCTTGAGGCGCGCAACACCCGCTCGATAAAGATTTTCGGAATTGTCGTACTGGGATCGGCTGACCATCTGACGGTCCATCAGGGTCTTGTAGCGGTCACGCTCGGCGCGCACCAGGCTCAGGTTGGCCTCGGCGCCAGCCACCTGGGCACGGCTGGCTTCCAGTTGCAGGCGCACATCCTGGGGGTCGAGCTCGGCCAACGGCTGGTTGGCCTTGACCCGCTCGCCCTCTTCCACCAGGCGCTTGCTGACTTTGCCACTGATGCGGAAAGCCAGGTCCGGCTCATAGCGGGCGCGCACTTCACCGGGATAGCTGTCCATCGACTGCGCCAGGGGCTGGGGTTGCACCACCATGGCCGGGCGGGGGGCAGTGGGGGCCGCTTCTTCATGGCCGCAGGCGGCCAACAGGAAGATCAGGCTGACAGGCAACGCAAAGGGCAGGAAAGTGCTGCGCATGCTGTGGGACCTTTCGCAAATGAGGCTTGGAATAATTATACTGGCCGGTATGTTATTAATACCAAACTCACCAGTCCAGTATTAAAGGTGAAAATGTCCGACAATCCTGTGAACACCCCTAGTCCCGGGCGCCCTAAGGACATGGCAAAACGCCAGGCAATCCTCGAAGCCGCTAAATCGCTGTTCCTGAGCAAGGGTTACGCGAATACCAGCATGGACGCCGTCGCGCTTGCGGCCGGGGTATCGAAACTCACCGTCTATAGCCACTTCACCGACAAGGAGAACCTGTTCACCGCAGCGGTGGTGGCCAAGTGTGAAGAGCAATTGCCGGTGATGTACTTCGAGCTGCCTGCAGGCATGCCTGTGGAGACCGTGCTGCTGAACATCGCGCGGGGCTTCCATCGGTTGATCAACAGTGAGGAGTCGGTGAACCTGCATCGCTTGATGATGACCACCGGCAATCAGGACGTAAAACTCTCACAAATCTTCTTTGAAGCCGGCCCCATGCGCATGCTGCAAGGCATGGAGCGCCTGCTCGGCAAGATTGACCAGGGCGGCGCACTGAGCATCGAAAACCCCTTCAAGGCCGCGGAGCACTTTTTTTGCCTGCTCAAGGGCACGGCGAATTTCCGCTTGCTGTATGGCTGCGGCGGGCAACTGAGCGAAGAAGCTGCCGAAGAGCATGTTCGGGAGGTAGTGGGGTTGTTCATGCGGGCGTATGGGAGGGGGGCAGCCGCAAGCGTTTAGCTGCAAGTGAAAGGCGCCTTTGCTTGCAGCTTGAGGCTTGAGGCTTAAGGCTTAAGGCTTGAAACCTAAACCTTGAGCGCCTTCTTGGGATAAATATCATAACGACTGGACTTGCCCTCCAGCGCATGGCTCGGTTTGGGCCCGTCAATGCACGGTGCCTTGCGCGGGCGCTTGACCACCACGCGGTGGCTGGCCAGGGCCAGGGCCGCCGCGAGCAAGGCCGGTGCATCCAGATCATCACCGACCAGTGGCCGGAACAGGCGCATTTCTTTCTTCACCAGGGCGGTTTTCTCGCGGTGCGGGAACATCGGGTCCAGGTAGATCACTTGCGGCGGCTCGCCTTGCCAATTGAGCATCACCTCAATGGCATTGCCCTTGTGCAGCTTCATGCGCGCCACGATCGGTGCCACGTCAAAATCCTGCGCGGCGCGTGCCAGGCCGTCTTCAAGCAGCGCACCAATCAACGGCTGACGCTCGATCAGGCTCATCTCACAGCCCAGACTTGCCAGCACGAACGCATCCTTGCCCAAGCCCGCCGTGGCGTCCAGCACACGGGGACGCACGCCTTGGGCGACGCCCACCGCCTTGGCGATCATCTGCCCGCTGCCACCGCCATATAAACGCCGGTGCGCCGCGCCACCTTCGACAAAGTCGACCCGCACCGGGCCCGGCGCGTCCGGCCCGAGCTGTTGCAATTGCAGGCCCTGTTCCCCGACCTGCAGGGAAAAATCCGCCGCATCGAGTTGCACAGGTAAGCCCAGCAGCGCAGCCCACTGCTCGGCGCGGGCCTGGAATTCTTCGGCCAAGGCCTCGACCCGAATGCGGCTGGCCGCTGGTTGTTCGCTCATCAATCGCTACGCTCGAAAATATTAAGGATCGGCCAATACCGGCCGATAAAAACAACAGTCAGGTATTTTGCCAGAGCTGAGCGTCGACCGAGAAAAATGTCAGACATTCTTCCCCTAACTATCGGTGTACTGCCGACCCACAACCACTACGGCCTGCGCAATACTCAAGCGCTGGCCGGGGTGAGCCATGTGTGGCAGGACTTCTTCGCCCGTGCCCTGGCCGAACAGCTCGGTGCTACGCCGGGCGCGCTGGCCGCCACGGCGCCTGCACCGCAGGATTCGGCGGTGGAACCCAGCGAAGGCGCCGACCTGCTGGCGCAGATCCTCACCCAGCGTGAGTGTGACGTGAAAGACACCGAGGTCGCCCCGCCTGAGCCGCTGTTCCTGCCGATTGCCGAATTCGAGACCGAGCTGCTGCCCCCCGCGCCCGCGCCGTTCCCTGACGAAGAGATCATCGCCCAGCAACGCCAGCAGCATTTCGAAAGCGGCTGGGTACGCCCGATTGTCCTGAACGCGGGCCAACCCGTCGCTGAACCCGGCCCGGCGCCGCAACCCCGCCCGCTGCAGCTGCCGATTGCCGAGTTCGAGCTGGACTTGCTGCCACCGCCCGCGACCCCGTTCACTGAACAGGATCTGGTCGAACAACAGAAGGCCCTGGATTTTGACTACCACTGGGCACGCCCGTTGATCGTCAACAACTTGCGCCTGGCCGCCTGACGCTTAGCGGCACACCCACCAGCGCCCCATGTCCAGATGAAAATGGTTACGGTGTGCGGCGTTGTAGTCGGGGCTCAACACCCCGTTGAAAGCGTTACACGCACTGTCACGCACTTGGCGCAGAAACCGTGCGTCAGCGCCGTCGCCCGGCCAATCCTTGAGCACACTGATACGGCGTCCATCGGCCAGGCGAAACCCGGCGATATCCAGGGCATTGGCCGAGGCGTGCTGACTGAGGCGGCCTTCGGCGCGGTTGTAGATATTACGACAGGCAAAACTGCCCAGGTGGTCGACCCGCGTCACCGCTTCGCCATAGATAGCCTGAGCCGCCGGCTGCAGGCTGTGCCGCTCGAACAACGCAAAGGCTACGGCCAACGGGCAACTGGCCAGAAAACTGCTGCTCAAGCCCACCTCCCCGCCCTGTACCCGCAACGTGTTGCGCAACGGGCAGGCGGCGTCGGGGGCTGAGTCCGCCTGGCGGGTCACCCGCAACCCCGAGGTTTTCAGCACCTGGTCGCACAGCAACGGATCATCCTGCAGCCGCCCCAACTTGTAGCGCGTCAACAGGTTCGGACTGGCGCGCACATCCAGCGGTGCCCAGGGGTTCCACTCGTCCGGCACCGGCACCCAGCCCCGCCATACGCCCACCGCAACAGCGCCGCCGAGGACCAGCAACGTGCCCATCCATCCGATCGATCGCACGGCTTAGCCCTTGAAGAATTGGTTGGCCTGATCGAACGGCATCTTGCGCTCGGTAAAGGTGAAGGTGCCCAACCCGTAGACCTCCTGTGCCGCCCGATAGAACTCGCCGTAGGCCGCCAGGGCCAGGGCCGAGCCCACGCTGATGCGGCGCACGCCCAGTTCGCTCAACTGCGCGACGCTGAGGTTCAAGCCACCGGACATCAATACATTCACCGGCTTGGGCGCGACGGCCTTGACCACCGCCAGCACTTGCTCGGCACTGCGCAGGCCCGGCGCATACAGCACATCGGCGCCCGCCTCGGCGTAGGCTTGCAGGCGGCGAATGGTGTCGGGCAAATCCAGGCGGCCATGCAGGAGGTTTTCTGCGCGAGCCGTCAGCGTGAAGGGAAATGCCAGGCTGCGGGCGGCAGCAACAGCAGCCTCGACGCGCTCGACGGCCAGGTCGAAGGGGTAGATTGGGTCGGCGGCAACGCCCGTGGCGTCTTCGATGGAGCCACCGACGATACCGGTGGCGGCAGCTCGCAGAATGGTCTGGGCACAGCCTTCGGGGGTGTCGCTGAAACCGTTTTCCAAGTCAGCGGCGACCGGCAGCGCAGTCGCCCGGACGATGCTGCCGGCATTGCCCAGGGTGTCCTCCAGCGACAGCGCGCCTTCGGCATCCGGCCGCCCCAGGCTGAACGCAAAGCCCGCGCTGGTGGTGGCCAACGCTTCGAAGCCCAGGCTGGCAAGCATAATGGCGGAACCGGCATCCCACGGGTTGGGCATCACAAAGGCACGGTCACGCGCGTGCAGGGCTTTGAAGGTTTCGGCGCGAAGGGTTTGGGCATCCATGACGGGCTCCTGGCGGGGAAAAGAGCCCTAGAGTAACCCCAGTTGCTCCGCCACGGGTTCTCGATGCAAGGTCGGCAGCGGCGCAAGCCCCGGCAAACGTGCCATCAGTTGGTCATGGAAACGCAAGGCCAATTGGGCAGCGAGGCGGTTGTCCGAGGTGTGCAGGAACATGTAGGGGGTGCGCCCCTCTTCGATCCAACTGGCGATCTTTTCAACCCAGGGCATCAGGAACGGATCGTTGGCTTCAAGCTCGGGGTGCCCGATAAAGCGCACTTGGGGACATTGAGTCAACGCCGCCGGACGCGGGGGCACCCTGGGCTTTTTCGATTGGGCATGCAGGACGGCCGCCGAGGTGGAGGTGCAACTGAACAGCGCGCGCGGATCGAGGCACACGCGCTCGACGCCACGGTCACGCAACAGGCGGTTGAGCATGCGCTCGGCCTCGCCTTTGGCGAAGAACTCATCGTGACGCACTTCAACCGCCAGTGGACGATCAATGCCATCGAGGAACCCGGCCAGCTCACCGAGGCGGTGCGGGGTAAAACCCTTCGACAGTTGCAGCCACAACGGCGACACACGCTCGCCCAGGGGGCTCATCAAGCCGATAAAACTTTCCGCCGCCGGCAGTTGTTCGCGCAAGTCACCGGCATGGCTGATATCACCCGGGAATTTGGCGGTGAAGCGAAAGTCATCGGGCATGATGTCGGCCCAGCGCTGCACGGTCGCGGCCGAGGGTCGAGCATAAAAAGTGGTGTTGCCTTCAACGGCGTTGAAGACCTGGGCGTAGAGCCCGAGGTAATCGTTGGAACGTGCATCGGCGGGGTACAGGTACTCGCGCCAGGCGTTTTCACTCCAGGACGGGCAGCCGATGTAGTAAGGCAGGCGCATCAGATGTGGATATCGAGACCCAGCACTTCCATATCCCATTCGACAAAACCGGCGGTGGTCAGGTAGCTGGCCAGGGCCGTCGCTACGCTTTTGCTCATGGAGCGGGGGAAGACCATGTCTTGCTGACGGGCGGGAAGACCGCTGATACGAGCTTGGGTACCGGCCTGCGCGTCGGATTGGACTTCAATGAAATCCGGCGAGTCCTCGACCGAATCGTCCACCGTAGCGTTCGCCTTGCGCGGCTTACGCTTGATCGGGTACGACTGTGAGGAAAAGCCATCAATACGCATAGGCGCGAACTCGCTATCAGTAATGGCATTTTAGTGGCGCGATCCGTAGCGCGCAAATGCTCTGGTGATAACTAGAACACATAATTGGTAAAAGGTTTAAAAACCGGTGCGAATTCTGACGATTGGCGAAATTTAACTCAAAATGCCATCATTTTTGGCGTCAAATAATCCCGCGTTCCGCCTTGGTTTGCGCGACCTTGTCGCGCAAGTACACCGGCGCCGCCTGATCTGCCGCGATGGCCTCGCCACGCTCGAATGCAAAGCGCGCCAAGGTCAGCAAATCCTCTGCATGGGGCAGCATCGTGGCGTCCTGGCCAGCCAGTTGGACGCCGATCCGCGCCCCATATCCCCAACCGGTGCCAGCGCCGAACCAATCACCGAGCGCATCGTCGGGCAGTACGGATGATTCCGGTGCCTGCACCGCTTCCACGCCGACCAGGCGCATCTCGCCCGCCGTCTCGCGGTAGCAGCCCCAATACACTTCATCCATCCGCGCATCGATCGCCGCCGCCACTTGCGAGGCGCCATGTTCACGCAGAGCACGTTGGGCCAGTACCGCCAGGTTGGAGACCGGCAATACGGGACGCTCCAGCGCAAACGCCAGGCCCTGCACCACGCCAATGGCAATGCGCACGCCGGTAAACGCGCCGGGGCCACGGCCGAAAGCGATGGCATCCACGGCGGCCAGGCTGGTGCCGGCGTCTTCCAGCAGTTGCTTGATCATCGGCAACAGCTTCTGCGCGTGCAGGCGCGGGATCACCTCGTAGTGGCTGGTTACTTTGCCATCGTGCAGCAAGGCAACCGAGCAAGCTTCAGTCGCGGTGTCCAGGGCCAGCAGGGTGCTCATGGGTGTGGGTGTCCAAGTCGAAAAAGTGCGCCAGTATAAACAACAACGGCCCGCAAGCGGGCCGTTGTCAATGCAGCCGATCAACGCATCAGCTCAGTGCTTGCAGCACCTTGGCCGTAATCGCCTCCACGGAGCCGACGCCAGGGATGTGGCTGTATTTCGGCTTGCCCTGGGCAGCGGACAGCTTCTGGTAGAAGTCCACCAGCGGCTTGGTCTGGGAATGGTAGACCGACAGGCGATGACGCACGGTTTCTTCGGTATCGTCTTTGCGCTGTACCAGGTCTTCACCGGTGACATCGTCCTTGCCTTCAACCTTCGGCGGGTTGTAGACGACGTGGTACACGCGGCCCGAGCCTTCGTGAACGCGACGACCGGCAATGCGCTGGACGATTTCTTCGTCCTCAACGGCGATTTCCACCACGGCGTCCAACTCGACACCGGCTTTGACCAGGGCTTCAGCCTGGGGAATGGTGCGCGGGAAGCCGTCGAACAGGAAACCGTTCTTGCAGTCTTCCTGGCTGATGCGTTCCTTGACCAGGTTGATGATCAGGTCATCGGAGACCAGGCCACCGCTGTCCATCACGCTCTTGGCGATCAGGCCCAGTTCGGTGCCGGCCTTGACGGCCGCGCGCAGCATGTCGCCGGTGGAGATTTGTGGAATGCCGAATTTTTCAGTGATGAACTTAGCCTGAGTACCTTTACCGGCCCCGGGAGCTCCCAGCAGAATGACGCGCATCGATGTGCTCCTCAATTTTTTATAGAGATGACGCTCGGATTCGCCGCGTGGGGCCAATCTCGTAAAAATGTGGTTCCAGGCCGATCAAACGGCCAAAGGCTGATCAAGATACACAGCAGGCCCTTGCCACACAAGCCGCCAAAAGTAGGAGAAACCCGCGCCAGGCCTGCGTCGGCCAACGGGTTTGCCTGAGCGCAACCCTGCCCCTCAAACAACGACCGCCCTTTTCAGGGCGGTCGCCGCCGTTCATTCGCAAGCCGTTGAGAACACGCGAAAAACCTCAACCGGTGTTGCGCAAACCTGCAGCAATACCGGCGACGGACACCAGCAGCGCCTGTTCCAGAGGGCTGTCTTGCGCCGCTTCGCGTTGGCGCGAGCGTGCGAGCAATTCAGCCTGCAACAGATGCAGGGGATCGAGGTAGGTGTTGCGCAGGCGGATGAACTCCAGGGTGTCCGGACTGTGGGCCAACAGTTGCGACTGGCCGGTCAGGCCAAGCACCACCTCACAGGCCTGCGACAATAGGTCGCGTAAATGCGCGCCCAGTGGCAGCAAGTCCGGCTGCACCAGACGCTCATCATAGAGGCGGGCGATATCGGCGTCGGCCTTGGCCAGCACCATTTCCAGCATATCGATGCGCGTGCGGAAGAACGGCCACTGCTCACGCATCTGCCCAAGCAACTCACCCTCGCCGCGCTCCAGGGCCTTGCTCAATGCCGCTTCCCAGCCGAGCCAGGCGGGCAGCATCAAGCGGGTCTGGGTCCAGCCGAAGATCCAGGGAATCGCGCGCAGGCTTTCAATACCGCCGGCACGCCGCTTGGCCGGGCGGCTGCCCAACGGCAAACGGCCCAGCTCCTGCTCCGGTGTGGACTGGCGGAAATACTCGACGAATTGCGGATTTTCCCGCACCACCGCGCGGTAGGCGCTGACACCGTCGGCCGCCAATTCGTCCATCAAATGACGCCAGGCCGGTTCCGGCGGCGGCGGTGGCAACAGCGTGGCTTCGAGCACCGCCGCCAGGTAGAGGTTGAGGTTCTGCTCGGCAATGTCCGGCAGGCCGAACTTGAAGCGGATCATCTCGCCTTGTTCGGTGGTGCGGAACCGCCCCGCCACCGAGCCCGGCGGCTGCGACAGAATCGCCGCATGCGCCG
Organism: Pseudomonas fluorescens; assembly: GCF_002837185.1. Lineage (GTDB taxonomy): Bacteria > Pseudomonadota > Gammaproteobacteria > Pseudomonadales > Pseudomonadaceae > Aquipseudomonas > Aquipseudomonas fluorescens_AM. The sequence continues at coordinate 122,870 of NZ_KZ477990.1, forward strand.
GGCCACCGCCACGGCCAACGGTGCCACCACGACCGTGGAACAACAGCAAATCCACTTGCTGCTCACGGCAGATGTCCACCAGGCGTTCCTGCGCCCGGTACTGCGCCCAGGCGGCAGCGGTGGTGCCGGCGTCCTTGGCCGAGTCCGAATAGCCGATCATCACTTCCTGCGGGCCTTGCAGCCGCGCGCGATAGCCCGGCAACTGCAACAACCGCTCCATCACCGGCCCGGCGTTATCCAGGTCGGCCAGGGTCTCGAACAGCGGCACTACGCGCATTGGCCGCTGCACGCCGGACTCTTTGAGCAGCAGTTGCACCGCCAGCACATCCGAAGCGGCACCGGCCATGGAAATGACATAGGAGCCTAGCGACGCGGCCGGTGCCGCGGCGATTTCCCGGCAGGTGTTCAAGACTTCCGCCGTGTCCTGCGACGGCTTGAAATAACCTGGCAGCAGCGGTCGACGATTGCCCAGTTCTTTGCTCAGAAAGTCGATGCGCGCTTCTTCGTCCCAGTCCTCATAACGTCCGAGGGCAAGGTAGTCGGTGATTTCGCTCATGGCCGAGGCGTGACGCGCGGAATCCTGGCGCACATCCAGGCGTACCAGGAACAGGCCAAAGGTCACGGCGCGGCGCAGGCAATCGAGCAACGGGCCGTCGGCGATCACGCCCATCCCGCACTCATGCAGCGACTGATAGCACAGCTGCAACGGGCCGAGCAGGTCACGATTGTCCTGCAACACCTGCGCCGGTGCCGGTGTATTTTCCTTTAGCGAGGAATGGGCCCACTGGCGCGTGGCGCGCAGACGTTCGCGCAACTGCTTGAGCACCGCACGGTAGGGTTCGACGCTGTCTCCCGCCTGGGCTTGCAAGGCCGCACTGGCCCGTTGCATGGACAACTCGGAGGCGAGTTGATCGATATCGCGCAGGTACAAATCCGCCGCCATCCAGCGCGCCAGCAGCAATACTTCACGGGTGACCGGCGCCGTGACGTTCGGGTTGCCGTCACGGTCGCCGCCCATCCACGAGGCAAATCGTATCGGCGCAGCCTCAAGCGGCAGGTGCAGACCGGTCGCGGCATGCAAGGCCTGGTCGGCCTTGCGCAAATAATTCGGGATGGCCTGCCACAACGAATGCTCGATGACTGCAAAGCCCCATTTGGCTTCATCCACCGGCGTAGGCCGCACGCGACGGATTTCCTCGGTGTGCCAGGCCTCGGCGATCAATCGTTGCAAACGCTCACGGATTTGCTCGCGCTCGGCGCTGGTGAGATCACGGTGATCCTGCAGCGCCAGTTGCGCGGCGATCGCGTCGTACTTCTGGATCAGGGTGCGACGTGCGACTTCGGTGGGGTGGGCGGTGAGTACCAGTTCGATCTCCAGCCGCGCCAAATGGCGCGCCAGGGATTCATCGCTGTGCCCTTCACTTTGCAGGCGCGCCAACAGTTCGGGCAACACGCGGGACTCGAAGGGCGCCGGCTGCGATTCATCGCGCCGGTGAATCAACTGGTACTGCTCGGCAATGTTGGCCAGGTTGAGGAACTGGTTGAAGGCCCGGGCTACAGGCAGCAGTTCGTCTTCCTGCAGTGGGTTCAGACTCGCGCTGAGTTCATCGCCCGCGCCGCGCCGGTCAGCCTTGGCGCCTTTACGGATCTGCTCGATCTTGTCGAGAAAATCATCGCCGTACTGTTCTCGAATGGTGTTGCCCAACAGTTCACCCAGCAGGTGAACATCCTCACGCAAGCGTGCATCGATATCACTCATCAGCCAATCTCCAGCCAGAAATCCGGGACGCGCAGGTGTTCCAGAGTGCCGTCGGCGCAGGTTTCTGACAAGACACTTTAAACCTTGCCGCTTGCAGCTAGTCTCAAGATCAAGTCGCCGCGTTATCCACACCGGTGGCTGGACACTCATTATTGAGGTTGCCATGAAAATTCGAGACCTGCCCCAGCATTGGGAAGAGACCGCCAAGGGTCAACTGACCAAAACCGAATACGCCATTCATCTGGATGTGGAGGCCGCCGCGAGGCTGGCCGCCCTGGCCGAGATGTACCCCAAGCGTCACGCCGAAGAGCTGCTCGGCGAGCTGATCGGCGCCGCCCTTGAAGAGCTGGAAGCCAGCTTCCCTTACGTGAAAGGGCAGCAGGTGATCGCCACCGACGAGGAAGGCGATCCGCTGTATGAAGACGTCGGCCCCACACCGCGATTTCTGACACTGTCACGCCGCTATCTGCATGATTTGTCAGCCGGTGCTGACGAACAGAAGCACTGATCACAGTTTCCTCCATTCCAATTTAACCCTTGTATTCCGGGCTTTTCAGCGGCCCGGAGTACCGTTGTGCGTGCTGAAAGTTCCAATTTTCTTAAGCTGACCGATCAGTCAGATATTTTTTTAGGCAAATCGCCATCTTCGCTGAACTTTTGAAAAAAGCCTCCGGTCACAGCCAGTAAGCCATCACTTGGAACGCTCGTTTGAACTGGCGTCATGTGCTTCGCAGCCGGGCCCGCAAACGAACACCACGATGGATTTTGATGTTTTTCAGGAGTTACCCAATGGAGTTGAAGACGATGAAGACCAGCACTGCCAAATCCTCGTTTAACCACCTGCGCGGGCTTAAATTGGCCGCGCTGGCAATCGGCACCAGCTTCGTTCTGGCAGGTTGCGCCGGTAACCCGCCGACCGAGCAATACGCAGTGACCCAGTCTGCGGTCAACAGCGCGGTCAGCGCCGGCGGCACCGAGTTCGCAGCCGTGGAAATGAAGTCGGCCCAGGACAAGCTCAAAGAAGCTGAAATCGCCATGCACGACAAGAACTACGACAAAGCCCGTATGTTGGCTGAACAAGCCGAGTGGGATGCTCGTGTCGCTGAGCGTAAAGCCCAGGCTGCCAAGGCCGAACAAGCGGTGAAGGATTCCCAGAAAGCAGTTGACGAGTTGCGTAAGGAAGGCATGCGCCCGGCTGCTATCCAGCAGAAGTAAGCCGCTGCCCCTTGATTGCATCGCACCTGATATCGAATTGAAAGGACGACACGACTATGCGTAAACAATTGATGATCCCTGCCCTGTTGGCGATGAGCGTTGCCTTGGCAGCCTGCTCCACCCCGCCGAACGCGAATCTGGAAAACGCACGGACCAACTTCACGGCCCTGCAAACCAACCCGCAGGCTACCAAGCTCGCAGCGCTGGAAACCAAAGACGCCAGTGAATGGCTGGACAAGGCAGACAAGGCCTACCGCGACAAGGAAGACGAGAAGAAAGTCGACCAACTGGCTTACCTGACCAACCAGCGTGTAGAAGTGGCGAAAGACACCATTTCCCTGCGTGAATCCGAATCCAAGCTGAAAAACGCTGGCGACGAACGTGCCCGCGCCCTGCTGGACGCCCGTGACGCGCAGATCAAGCAACTGCAAAACAGCTTGAACGCCAAGCAAACCGATCGCGGCACCCTGGTGACTTTCGGTGACGTGCTGTTTGCCACCAACAAGTCCGACTTGAAGTCCAGCGGCCTGGTCAACATCACCAAGCTGGCTCAGTTCCTGCGCGACAACCCGGACCGTAAAGTGATCGTCGAAGGCTACACCGACAGCACCGGTTCCGACTCGTACAACCAGAGCCTGTCCGAGCGCCGTGCAGCTTCCGTACAGCGTGCACTGGCCCAGCAAGGCGTGGATATTTCGCGCATCGTGACCCAGGGTTACGGCAAGGAATATCCGGTTGCCGACAACGGCAGCGTCTCCGGCCGTGCGATGAACCGTCGCGTTGAAGTGACGATCTCCAACGACAACCAGCCAGTCAAGCCGCGCTCGTCCGTTGCTAACTGATTGATTGAAGCGGCATAAAAAACCCACCTCACGGTGGGTTTTTTTTGGGCTCGTCGAACTGTACGGTACGACCGGTATCATCAGCCGGCATTTGAATCTGCGCACCCGCCTGCTTATCTACCTGGCTATCAAGCCTGCTGCGGCGAGCAGCTTCCTGTTCAATCGCCACATGCTGCCTTGCCATGATCAGCATATTTTCCAGCACTGGAATCTTGAATTCCATCCTCGCCTCAAACCGTGTGAGTGACAACGCTTTGTGTGGTATCTGACGAAATAAGGTTCCAGGCATTCCTGCCGAGACCGACGACTGGCCATGTGATACACAAAAAAAACCGCCCCTACAGGCGGTTTTTCCCAGCAGCTTGATCAGTTGCCGATTTGGCCTGAACCTTGATAGTCCGGCTGCTGGATCTGGCCCTGGCCCGCGTTCTGCCCACCGCTTTGGCCATCTTCCGCGCCTTGAGCGCCCTGCGCACCTTGAGCGCCTTGCGCACCGTCGGCTTTCTGCGCGAGCAGCTTCTTCAGCAGCTCCTCCAACGCCTTGAGGGGATCCTCCCCACCGGCACCACTATTTCCCTGGCTGCCTTGAGAGCCTTTCGCTTTAAGGTTCTGGATCTGATTTTGTACATCGTTAATCTGCTTGTCGAGGCCTTGAGAGCCTTCCTGGCTATTGCCAGCGCCGCTCGCACCACCCATGCCACCCATGCCACCCATGTTTCCGGCACCCGACATTCCGTTGATTCCTGCCATAAATGCTCACCCCTATCAATGAATAAAATGGGCCGATCAGCAGCGCCAATCAGCCCATAATCTGTGGTGGATGAGTCAGGATGGTTCCGCCCAGCCCAATGACTGACCGGCTTTAAATCAATAATCCGTACGAGTGGCGGCACTTTCCCACGACGGGCGAGCAGCATTCATTGTTGCAATTGCGGGGTTTCTTGCCCGATACAGCGCACTGCCTGTTTCTTGTTGTTCACCAGTACGCCGCTCAGGCCTTTCTGGTCGGTATCGAACATCACCAGCACGCCCTCGACGCACTGCGCCACTTGCGCGGCAGGGGTCAGTGAAACCTTGTAGTCCTCACCCGGCACGGTCTTGAGCATCGTGAATTCACTGAGCAGCAGCGCATCTTCCGGCTTGGCGAAGTGCAGGTAGCCGTAGTACCACAAACAACCGACCGTACCGATAATGGTGCCGATCCCCGTGAGAATCAGCGGGATCATGTTGCGCTCTTCACTCATTGCGGGCTCTCTGATGGGTCAACTTTAGAAAGGGGGTAATTCGGAATTTCGCCCAGACGCCGCAGGCCGTTGAAATGCTGCGGGTCATCCAGGTAACGCAGCATGACGGTCTGCCAGGTCTTGTCGGCAAACGTCTGCACATGCCCGCCTCGCGTCAGCTGCAGCACCCTGGGCGGTGGCGCGGCTTGATACAGGCGTAGGCCGTTGGACACAGGCACAATCGGATCATCCAGGCTGTGAAACAGCAGTTTGGGAACGCCCGTGAGCTGGGGCATGGCGTTGATCGCGCTGTCGGCGTCGGGCACCAGCCAGGACAGAGGCACCTGCAACGGCCATGTTAACCAGGATGTGCCTAGGGCAAATTGTCCCACGTCACGATAACTGGCAGGCACACCATCCAATACCAGGGCCTTGAGCCGGGATTGGCGCTCGGGGTGAGCGGCCAGATAATGCACGGCCAAGGCGCCGCCCAGGCTCTGGCCAAGCACTACCAACGGCTGCCCCTGGGCTTCGGGCGCCTGATCCAGCCAGCTGAAGGCAGCGTCCACGTCCTGATAGATTGCCGGCAATGACGGCTTGCCTTGCGAAAGCCCATAACCGCGATAGTCAAGCAACAGCACCTGGTAGCCCTGCTCCGGCAACCACCAACTGCCGCCCAGATGCCACGCCAGGTTGCCACCGTTGCCGTGCAGGTGCAGCACAGTGCCTTTGAGGGGCACGCCAGGCTTGGCCGGCAGCCACCAGGCGTGCAGTTTCACGCCGTCGGCGGTGGTGAGGGTGACGTCGCGATACGCCAGGTGGGCTTTTTCCGGCGTGAACGGCAGGCCGGGCTCCGGGTAGAACAGCAGGGCGCTGCAGCCGTTCAATGTCAGTAGCAGGCACAGAATGCCGAGGATTCTCATCCGTTGAAGCCTCGTGAGTGAGATGAAATTGGCGAGCTTGGGAGATCCCAGGTGAACTCCCGCGCGGTCAAAGGATATTGGAATAGTCAGCCTCGATCCGGTCCAGGCTCAAATGGTTGAGAAAGTTGGAAAAGCACATCCAGGCCGCCAGTGCGTTCATGTCGCGGAACTGTTCGGGCAGGTACTTGGGCGGCACGACCAGGCCTTCGTCGACCAGTTGGCGCAAGGTGCGCATATCTTCGAGCGTGGTCTTGCCGCAGAACAACAACGGCACCTGTTCCAGCTTGCCCTTGCGCACGGCCAACTGGATGTAGTTGTAGACCATGATAAAGCCCTTGAGGTAGGACAAATCCTTGGTAAACGGCAGGCCGGTCGGCACCGAGCCACGGAACACACGGCTGGCGTTGCCGTAGCTTTCAGCCATTTCAAAGCCTTGCTCGCGGAAGAACTCGAACACCTGCAGGAAGTCGGCGCCCTCCTCCACCATATGGATGGCGCGGGTGCGGTTGGTCAGTTTGCGCAGCCGGCTGGGGTATGAGGCAAACGTGATGATTTCCATCAGGATCGCCAGGCCTTCCTGAGTCACGGTGGACGAGGGCGGCCCCTTGGACAGGAACGTGCAGATCGGCTGGTTCTGGCCATTGAGGGTGGTGCCCACATGCACCAGGCCTTCGTGCACTTCCAGGGCGCGCACGTCACGGTCGTTGAACATCGCGTCGGCGCGGATCTTGATGTAGTCGGCGCCCGCGGCTGCGTCGGCGACGATGCCATCGGATTCGAACACACGGATGGTCTCCTCGGCCTCGCCGAACACCTTGTTCAAGCGTGTTTGCAGCAAGGCGACGGCATCCTTGGCGGTGAGGGTCTTGGCTTCGTCCTTGAGGTCGCCACGGCCGTCGATATTGTTCAGATAGTCCGAGAGCATCAGGCCCAGGTCCGCCAGCGTCGGGTCGCCGGCGTGGAAGGCGTCGGAAGCGGCGCCGTAGAGTTCCTGGGAGATCAGGCCGAAGTCCTCGGTGCCACGGGCTTCGAGCATCCGCACGACCATGCGGTATTCCCGGCACATGCGGCGCATGATCTGCCCTACCGGGCTGAACTGGCCGAGACGCCGGGTAATGTCGCGCTCGATGTTCTGGAACTCCAGCTTGACCGCGCTCGAATCGAACGACAACGGCCGGTTCAGGTAGTAATCGCGATCCACGGCGGGCATGGCCTTGCCCTTGGCCTTGAGAAAGCCCTGGCGAATGTTTTCGTCCCACTTCACGGCGTCGAGGACGCGGATCGGCGTTTGCGCCAGCACAATGCGATCGGACAAGCTGCGTATCGTCTGCTGGTAATCGTCCACCCGGTGCTTCCTCTTTGAACGTGGCCTTTCTGGTATCAGACTGAAGCCAACACCAAGTGCATGTAACGCTTGAGTATCTCCAGCATTTCGTCACCGGTCAGCGGCTCTGCGCTGCCCAACAGGCCCTGATATTCCATCCGACTGATAATCGCCGTCAACACCTTGGCATCCTGCTGCGGCTCGCGCGAGCCCAATACCTGGAAAAACTGCCCGGTGCCTTGCAACAGAATCTGTTGGTGGGAACGCACCAGTTCGGCAAGGCGCGGATTCAACAAGGCTTCCTGGCGAAAGGCCTGCTCGGCCATCAGGTATTCACGACGGTTGGTCAGTTGGCGCTGCACATAGTCGGCGGTCAGCCGCGCAATGTCATCGGCCAGCTGCGAGCGCGACGCCGGGCTGCCATCACCATAGGCGACCATCTCGCGCAGCAGGCCTTCGTTGCGCACCCACAGTTTGCCCATGAACGCGGCGCTGCGTTCGACGTATTGGGCGAAGGTATCGGTGAGCAGGTCATCGATGTCTTTGAAGTAGTAGGTGGTGGCCGACAACGGCACGCCGGCCTCCGCCGCCACGGCCCGGTGACGTACCGCACGTACCCCGTCGCGTACCACGATGCGCATGGCCGCATCGAGAATGTCTTGCCGGCGTTGTTCGCTGCCCCGGCGGCTGGCCTTGCGGCCCTGGTACTGGACGCTATCGGCCACAGAGGCAGCAACGGAAGAAGGGGAATAAAGTTGCAAGCTTCAAGCTCCAAGCGACAAGTTAAGGCGGACACGGAAAGCTTGCAGCTTGCGGCTTGACGCTTGCGCCCTTGAGTCAAAAAAAAGCCGCCTTACTAGGAAGGCGGCTGCTTTTTATGCTTGTGGCCGCATGTGCGGGAACAAGATCACATCGCGAATCGACGGCGAGTTGGTGAGCAGCATCACCAGGCGGTCGATGCCGATACCTTCACCGGCGGTGGGCGGCATGCCGTATTCCAGGGCACGTACGAAGTCGGCATCGTAGTGCATGGCTTCATCATCGCCGGCGTCCTTGTCGGCCACCTGCGCCATGAAGCGCTCGGCCTGATCTTCCGCGTCGTTAAGCTCGGAATAGGCGTTGGCGATTTCACGGCCGCCAATGAACAGCTCGAAACGGTCGGTAACGTTCGGGTTGTCGTCGTTACGACGCGCCAGCGGCGACACTTCGAACGGGTACTGGGTAATGAAGTGCGGCTGTTCCAGCTTGTGCTCGACCAGCTCTTCGAAAATCATCACCTGCAGTTTGCCCAGGCCTTCGAAGCCCAGCACCTTGGCGCCGGCTTTTTTGGCGATGGCGCGGGCCTTGTCGATGTCGTTCAGATCGTCAGCGGTCAACTCAGGGTTGTACTTGAGGATCGAGTCGAACACCGACAGGCGCACGAACGGCTCGCCGAAGTGGAATACCTTGTCGCCGTATGGCACGTCGGTGCTGCCCAGCACCAGCTGCGCCAGTTCGCGGAACAGTTCTTCGGTCAGGTCCATGTTGTCTTCGTAGTCGGCGTAGGCCTGGTAGAACTCCAACATGGTGAATTCAGGGTTGTGCCGGGTCGAGACGCCTTCGTTACGGAAGTTGCGGTTGATCTCGAACACCTTCTCGAAACCGCCGACCACCAGGCGCTTGAGGTACAGCTCCGGCGCGATCCGCAGGAACATTGGCAGGTCCAGCGCATTGTGGTGGGTTTCGAACGGCTTGGCCGCAGCGCCACCCGGGATGGTTTGCAGCATCGGCGTTTCCACTTCAAGGAAATCACGCTGGGCCAGGAAGCTGCGGATGTGGGCGATGACCTGCGAACGCACGCGGAAGGTCTGGCGCACGTCTTCGTTGACGATCAGGTCAACATAGCGTTGGCGGTAGCGCTGCTCGGTGTCGGTGAGGCCGTGGTGCTTGTCCGGCAGCGGGCGCAGGGACTTGGTCAGCAGACGCACGCTGGTCATCTCGACGTACAGGTCACCCTTGCCGGAACGGGCCAGGGTGCCTTCGGCTGCGATGATGTCGCCCATGTCCCAGGTTTTCACCGAAGCCAGGGTTTCTTCGCAAAGGGTCTTGCGGTTGACGTAGACCTGGATGCGCCCGGTCATGTCCTGGATCACCATGAACGAGCCACGGTTGAGCATGATGCGACCCGCCACCTTGACCGGGATCGCCGCTTCTGCCAGCTCTTCCTTGGTCTTGTCCGCGTACTGTTTCTGCAGGGCATCGCAGTAATTGTCGCGGCGGAAGTCGTTGGGGAAGGCGTTACCCTTGGCGCGCTCGGCAGCAAGCTTTTCCTTGCGCAGGGCGATCAGGGAGTTTTCTTCCTGTTGCAGGGCTTGCGGGTCGAGTTGTTGGTCGCTCATGTCTTAAATTTTCCATCAAGGTTCGTTGCCCCCAGGCCTGCGGCCTGGGGATCGCAGGGCAAGGACTAGACGTCCCCCCCGCTCCCACAGAGGGTGTTACAGGCCGGACTTCAGGCTGGCTTCCAGGTATTCGTCGATATCACCGTCGAGCACCTTGTCGCAGTCGCTGCGTTCGATGTTAGTGCGCAAATCCTTGATCCGCGACGCATCGAGCACGTAAGAACGGATCTGGTGGCCCCAGCCGATGTCCGACTTGGTGTCTTCCAGCGCCTGGGACGCGGCGTTGCGCTTCTGCATTTCCTGCTCGTACAACTTGGCCCGCAACATTTTCATGGCGGTGTCCTTGTTGGCGTGCTGGGAGCGCTCGTTCTGGCAGCTGACCACGGTGTTGGTCGGTACGTGGGTGATACGTACGGCCGAGTCGGTGGTGTTTACGTGCTGGCCACCGGCGCCGGAGGAGCGGTAAGTGTCGATGCGCAGGTCGGCCGGGTTGATCTCGATTTCCACCTTGTCGTCGATCTCCGGGGAGACGAACACCGCCGAGAAGGAAGTATGGCGACGGTTGCCGGAGTCGAACGGGCTCTTGCGCACCAGACGGTGTACGCCGATCTCGGTACGCAACCAGCCAAAGGCGTATTCGCCCTTGATGTGCACGGTCGCGCCCTTGATACCGGCGACTTCACCGGCGGACAGCTCCATGATGGTTGCGTCGAAACCGCGCTTGTCGGCCCAGCGCAGGTACATGCGCAGCAGGATATTGGCCCAGTCCTGGGCCTCGGTGCCACCGGAACCGGCCTGGATATCCAGGTAGGCATTGTTCGGGTCCATTTCATGGCTGAACATGCGGCGGAATTCAAGCTTGGCGAGGTTTTCCTCGAGACGGGCCAGCTCGGCGACAACATCGCCCACTGCGCCTTCGTCATCTTCTTCGACGGCCATGTCCAGCAGGTCACGGCAATCGGCCAGGCCGGTGTTCAGTTCGTCAAGGGTGTCGACGATCTGCGCCAGCGCAGCGCGCTCGCGCCCCAGTTCCTGGGCGTACTCGGGTTTGTTCCAGACACTCGGATCTTCAAGCTCGCGATTGACTTCGGTCAGACGCTCATGCTTTTGATCGTAGTCAAAGATACCCCCGAATAGTTTCGGAGCGCTCGGACAGGTCCTTGATGGTGTTAAGGATCGGGTTGATTTCCATGGCGGGCAGCACTCGTTGGCGAACTTTTGAAAGCCGGCGAGTATAACGGCAAACGCCTGGAAACGGCAGTCCACCCGGCCGAAAAGGCAGAGGTTTGTACACAATCCCAAGACCGACGAAGAGCCAAATGTGGGAGGGGGCTTGCCCCCGATGGCAGTCTGTCTGCCAATGAAGTTGTGACTGACACACCGCTATCGGGGGCAAGCCCCCTCCCACATTTGGCTTTGCGCCGGCCTTGAATTATTCGATACCCACCTGATTACGCCCATTATGCTTGGCCATATACAGTCCCTTGTCCGCCGCCATGATCAACTGGCGACAATCGGTGCCCTGTACGGGTGTCAACGTCGACAACCCAATGCTGATGGTCAGGCTCGACCCTTCCGCCGGCGCGATATGCGGGATTTTCAGGGCGGCCACCGCCATGCGCAGTTTTTCCGCCACCAGCCGCGCACCGCCCGGCGAGGTGTTGGGCAGCACCAGCGCGAACTCTTCGCCGCCATAGCGTGCCGGCAGGTCCGAGGGACGGCTGCTGGCTTCGCGGATGGTGTTGGCGACTTTGCGCAAGGCTTCGTCACCCTCGACGTGGCCAAAGCTGTCGTTGTAGGTCTTGAAGAAGTCCACATCGATCATCAGCAAGGAGAGCTGGGTCTGGTCGCGCATGGCACGGCGCCATTCCAGTTCCAGGTATTCGTCGAAGTGACGGCGATTGGACAGCCCGGTCAGGCCATCGGAGTTCATCAGCCGTTGCAGCACCAGGTTGGTGTCCAGCAACTGTTGCTGGCTGACCCGCAGCGCACGGTAAGCCGCGTCGCGCTGCAACAGGGTCATGTAGGAGCGCGAGTGATAGCGAATGCGCGCCACCAGTTCAATATTGTCCGGCAGCTTGACCAGGTAATCGTTGGCCCCGGCGGCAAAGGCGGCGCTCTTGATCAGCGGGTCTTCCTTGGTGGAAAGCACGATGATCGGGATATTCGCCGTGGCCGGGTGGTTGCGGTATTCGCGCACCAGGGTCAGGCCGTCGAGGCCGGGCATGACCAGGTCCTGCAGGATCACGGTCGGCTTGATGCGAATCGCCTGGGCGATCGCCTGGTGCGGGTCGGCGCAAAAGTGGAAATCGATGTTTTCTTCATGGGCCAGGCCGCGCCGCACGGCTTCGCCGATCATGGCCTGGTCGTCGACCAGCAGCACCATGGCGGCGTTTTCGTCGGTCTTGAAGTCGTCGAGCTGTAAATCATTCATGAGCAGTCACCTGAATTACTGCCTGCAAACCAGCACGGCCGGAGATGTTCGATCATGCAAAGACCTCCAGCAATCGCGGCGCAATTCTATCCAGTGGGCGAATTTCAACAGCGGCGTCAATCGCCGCCGCCGCTTTGGGCATCCCATACACCGCCGAACTCAACTGGTCCTGGGCGATGGTCAAATATCCTTGTTCGCGCATCAACTTGAGGCCCTGGGCCCCGTCGCGCCCCATGCCGGTCAGCAGTACGCCGACGGCGTCACCGATCCAATAGCTGGCGACACTTTCGAAAAACACGTCGATGGAAGGCCGGTAGATCTCGTTCACCGGCTCTGCGGTATAGGCTAGCGTGCCATTTTTCAACAAGCGAATATGGTGGTTGGTGCCGGCCAGCAAGACCACGCCGCTCTGCGGTGGCTCACCCTCTCGCGCCAGGCGCACCGGCAGGCCGGACGCACTGCTCAACCACTCGGCCATGCCGGCGGCGAACACCTGGTCCACATGCTGGACCAGCACGATGGCGGCGGGAAAGTCACGCGGCAAAGCCTTGAGCAGCACTTCCAGGGCCGCCGGGCCACCCGCCGACGAACCAATGGCCACCAGGCGTTGCCGCTTGCCGGTACTGCGCTGCGGTGCGGTCTCAGCGCGCACGCGGGGGCCACGCTGGCCGATCAGCCAGCCAATGTTGAGGATCTTGCGCAACAACGGCGCTGCCGCATCCCTGGGGTTGCCCACGCCGAGCGCCGGAGTGTCCACCACATCCAGGGCGCCGTGGCCCATGGCTTCGAACACCCGGCTCATATTGGCCTGGCGATCGACAGTCACCAGCAGAATCGCACAGGGCGTCTCGGCCATGATCTGCCGCGTGGCCTCCACGCCGTCCATTACCGGCATGATCAAGTCCATCAGGATCAGGTCCGGCACCCGTTCGGCACAGCGCTGCACCGCTTCCAGGCCATTACTGGCCACCCATACCACCTCGTGCGCGGGTTCCAGGCTCAAGGCCCGCCGCAACGCCTCGACGGCCAGGGGCATGTCATTGACGATCGCAATCCTCATGCCCGGGCGCCCCCGATCAGTTCAACCACGGCGTCGAGCAAGGCGTCGTCGTGGAAGCTGGCTTTGGCCAGATAATAGTCGGCGCCGGCGTCGAGGCCTCGGCGTCGGTCTTCTTCCCGATCTTTGTAGGAAACCACCATCACCGGCAACGATTGCAGGCGACTGTCACGGCGCAAGAGTGTGACCAATTCAATACCGTCCATGCGAGGCATATCAATATCAGTGATAAGCAGGTCGAAATCCTCGGAACGCAAGGCGTTCCAGCCATCCATGCCATCGACCGCAACGGCCACTTCATAACCGCGATTGAGTAATAACTTGCGTTGCAGCTCACGCACGGTCAGCGAGTCGTCCACCACCAGCACCCGCTTGCGCGGTGCTTCGGTGGCCTGCCGGGTGCGCCGGGCGATACGTTCCAGACGGCCGGTGTTGAGCAACTTGTCCACCGAACGCAGCATGTCTTCCACGTCGACGATCAGCACCACCGAGCCATCGTCGAGCAAGGCGCCGGCGGAAATATCCTGGACCTTGCCCAGGCGATCATCCAGCGGCAATACCACCAGGGTGCGCTCACCGATAAAGCGCTCCACGGCGATCCCATACACGGCATCGCGCTCGCGGATTACCACCACTTTCAAGGTATCCGAAGGGGTTTGCCCCGGTGGTCGCTGCAACAGCTGGCTGGCGGCCACCAGGCCGACATGTCGGCCCTCGTGCCAGAAATGCTGGCGCCCTTCCAGTTGCACAATGTCCTCGGGCGCCAGGTCGCACATGCGTTCGATGTGCGCCAGCGGGAAGGCGTAGGCCTCTTCACCGACCTCCACCACCAGGCTGCGCACTACCGACAAGGTCAACGGCACCTCCAGATGAAAGCGACTGCCCTGCCCCGCCGTCTGCTCCAGCACCACGGCGCCGCGCAGTTGACGCACCATATGCTGCACGGCATCCAGGCCGACGCCGCGACCGGACACTTCGGTCACCTTGTCGCGCAGGCTGAACCCCGGCAGGAACAGGAACGTGAGCAGTTCTTCCTCGCTCAGGCGCAACGCGGTTTCCACGGGCGACAGGTGCCGGTCGACAATGGTGCCGCGCAAGCGCTCAAGGTCGACGCCGTTACCGTCATCGCTCAACTCCAGCACCAGCAGCCCGGCTTGATGCGACGCGCGCAGGCGAATCAAGCCTTCCGCCGGCTTGCCCGCCAGCAGCCGCTGCTCGGGCATTTCGATGCCGTGGTCGACGGCATTGCGTAATAAATGCGTGAGTGGGGCCTCGAGCTTTTCCAGCACATCGCGGTCGACCTGAGTCTTTTCGCCCTCGATCTCCAGGCGCACTTGCTTGCCCAGGCTGCGGCCGAGGTCACGCACCATGCGCACCTGCCCGGCCAGCACATCGGCAAACGGGCGCATGCGACAGGCCAACGCGGTGTCGTAAAGCACCTGGGCCCGCTGGCCGGCCTGCCAGCCATACTCGTCCAGCTCGGCGTGCTTCTGCGCCAGCAGCGCCTGGGCTTCACTCAACAAGCGTCGGGTATCGGCCAACGCTTCGTGGGCCTCAAGGTTCAAATCGACGACCTTGAGGTGGCCCTCCAGGGTATCCAAGGCGCGCAGGCTGTTGCTTTGCAGGCGCTTGAGGCGCTGCAGGCTGGCCAGGTAAGGCTTGAGTCGCTGGGTTTCCACCAACGATTTGCTGGACAGGTCCAACAGGCTGTTCAAGCGCTCCGCCGTGACCCGCAGTACGCGCTCACCGCCTTCGGTCATGCGCTTGCCCTGGCGCGGCGGCTCGCTGATGACGGCGGGCGCAGGCTCAGGTTCGGGCGGCAGCGCTTCGATCACCGGCATGGGAGCGGGTTCCGGTTTCGGCGCGACCAAGGCGGTGGGATGCGACGGGTCCAGCAAGCGCTCCATCAGCGCCACATAGGCCTGGATATCCGCCGTCCCGACGTCATTGCCCGGGGTGGCAATGCGCATCAGCAAATCCGTACCCTGCAGTAACGCGTCGATATGTTCGGGCTGCAGGTACAAGCGCGCTTCCTGGGCGCTGACCAGGCAGTCCTCCATGACATGGGCCACGCTGACGCCAGCATCCACCCCGACAATCCGCGCCGCGCCCTTGAGCGAGTGCGCAGCGCGCATGCAGGCCTCAAGCTGGTCGGCCTGGGTCGGGTTGCGCTCCAGGGCCAGCAGGCCTGCACTGAGCACCTGGGTCTGCGCATCGGCTTCCAGACTGAACAGTTCCAACAGCGAGGCATCGCGCATCTGGTCGGGGGTCATGCGAAGCTCCGGGTCACGGCGGACAACAGTTGAGCCTCGTCCAGCCAGCGCAGGCTGCGGCCTTTCCACTGCAATACGCCCTGGGTGAAACGCGCGCTGGCCTGCGTACCGGAGGCCGACGCGGCGCTCAAGGTGCGCTCATCGATGGCATGGATGCCATCCACTTCGTCCACCGGCACAACCACCGGGCCATCCTGCGCGGCTATGATCAGCATGCGCGGCATGATGCGCCCGCCGGTGGCGCCGGTATTGGCGCTGTCCAGGCCAAGCAGTTCCACCAGCGACAGGCAAGCCACCAATGCGCCGCGTACGTTGGCCACGCCCAGCAATGCGCGGGAGCGCTGGTGCGGCAAGGAGTGGATCGGTTGCAAGGGCGCGACTTCCACCAGGCAACGGGTAGCGATGCCAAGCCACTCTTCGCCGAGGCGGAACATCAGCAAGGAGCGGGTGGCCACCGGGTTATCGAGCTCGCCAGCGGCTTGCGCGGGACGCTCGTCCTGCGCCAGGGCATAGCGGTCGAGCAGGCGCGTGGCCGCGGCCGAATACACCGAGCAGTTACGGCAATGGATGTGGTCCGCCAGCAAGGGGCAGGATTTGTCGCCATGAATGCCGATGCGGTTCCAGCAGTCGTCGATGGCTTGGGTTTCGGCCAGGGTCAGGTCCAGGCCTGCGGTGTCCAGCGCGTCAGGGCTACTCATCGTTTGGACTCACTGTCAGCTCGCTCGCTACGCGCGGCGCGCGCCTGCAAACGACGCGCCCCCGCACTGTCGCCCTGGGCCTCCAGCAACGCGGCCAGGTGCATCAAGGCCTGCGGATGCTGCGGCTCAAGGTATAAGGCTTTACGGTAATACCCTTGGGCTTGCGGGGCATTGCCGGCCACATCGCTGAGCAAGCCCAGCCAGTAGAACACCTGGGCGGCCGGCGGATGACTGCCCAGATAGCGCTCGCACGCAGCCCGGGCCTCGGCACTTTTGCCCTCATTGGCCAAGGTGGCGATCTGGTTGAGCAACTCGCCGGCCTCCGTGTGCGGTGCCTTGACCGGCGCCGTCCGGGCGCTGACCGTACTGAACGGGCGCGGCTTGAGCGCAACAGGTGCCGCACTGCGCGGCGGCGTGGGCGCCGGCACCGGTACAAACACCGGGACCGGGGCGGCCGACGCCACATGCCGACTGAACGCAAAGGATTGCGGCACGCCAATCGAACGCATGCCATGGCGTCCCAGCAGGCTGCCTTCGGCCGGGCCGATAAACAGCACGCCGTCGACGTGGGTCAGTTCCTTGAGCACATCGAAGACTTGCTTCTGGGTGGGCTGATCGAAATAGATCAGCAGGTTGCGACAGAACACAAAATCGTAGCTGGGCTCGTTGGCCAACAGTGCCGGGTCGAGCAGGTTGCCGACGTGCAGGCGCACTTGCTCGCGCACCCGGTCGGCGATGCGGTAGGCACCGCCGTCTTCAGTGAAATGCCGGTCGCGAAATTCAAGATCGGCGCCGCGAAAGGAGTTCTTGCCGTACACACCGCGGCGGGCACGCTCCACGGACAGCGGGCTGACGTCCATCCCTTGCACTTTGAATTGGTGGGGCGCCAGGCCGGCGTCGAGCAGGGCCATGGCAATCGAATAGGGTTCTTCGCCGGTGGAACAGGGCAGGCTGAGAATGCGCAAGGCGCGCATCTGGTTGATCTCGGCCAGGCGTGCATGGGCCAGGCGGGCCAAGGTCGCAAAGGACTCGGGGTAGCGGAAAAACCAGGTTTCGGGAACGATCACCGCTTCGATCAGTGCCTGCTGCTCATCATGGGAGCTGTGCAGAAGCTGCCAGTACGCGTCCGCGGTCTGCGCCTGGGACACCTGGCAACGCTGGCGCACCGCACGCTCGATGATCGCTTCGCCCACCGAAGCGACGTCCAGGCCGATGCGTTCTTTCAGAAAGGCCGAGAAGCGCGGATCACTGCTCATAGGCTCAACTCGCTGGAAAACAGCAACGCACGCACGTCATCGGTCAACAGCTCGGCTACGCCGATCCATTGCATCAAGCCCAGCGCATCTTCGCGCACCGGCCCCAGGTAGGGCGCCTGGCGGTTATCCAGGCCATAGGGCTGGAACTCGGCGGGGTCGCAACGCAGGGTGTCGGTGGCCTGCTCCAGGATCAGGCCCAGCCACCGCGCCTGGCTCCAGGGTTGTGGCTGATAATTGACCAGCACCAGCCGCGTGCTGGTACGGGCATGGGCCACGGTACCAAAGGTCAGTGCGCTCAGGTCGATCACCGGCACCAGCGCGCCGCGATGGGCAAAGATGCCCGCCACCCACACAGGTGCCTGGGCGATGGGCTTGAGCGGCAGGCGCGGCAGCACCTCGACCACTTCAGTCGCCTTGAGGGCAAAGCGCTCACTGCCGATGTGGAACACCAGGAACAACGCCTTTTTCACTGCCGCGACGGCGCCGCGTTTAGCCGCGAAGTCGCTCATCAGACTTTGAAACGCGACACGCCACTGCGCAGACCCACCGCGACCTGGCTCAGTTCATCAATGGCAAAGCTGGCCTGGCGCAGGGACTCGACGGTCTGGCTGCTGGCATCCCCCAGTTGCACCAACGCGTGGTTGATCTGCTCGGCGCCGGTGGCCTGGGCCTGCATGCCTTCGTTGACCATCAACACCCGCGGCGCGAGGGCCTGCACCTGGTGGATGATTTGCGACAGTTGCTCGCCCACTTGCTGCACCTCGAACATGCCGCGGCGCACTTCTTCGGAAAACTTGTCCATGCCCATCACGCCCGCCGACACGGCCGACTGGATCTCGCGCACCATCTGCTCGATGTCGTACGTCGCGACGGCGGTCTGGTCGGCCAGGCGGCGGACTTCGGTGGCGACCACGGCAAAACCGCGCCCGTACTCACCGGCTTTCTCGGCCTCGATGGCGGCGTTGAGGGACAGCAGGTTGGTCTGGTCAGCCACTTTGACGATGGTCACCACCACCTGATTGATGTTGCCGGCCTTTTCATTGAGGATCGCCAGCTTGGCGTTGACCAAGTCGGCGGCGCCCATCACCGAATGCATGGTTTCTTCCATGCGTGCCAGGCCTTGTTGACCGGAACCGGCGGCGACCGAAGCCTGGTCGGCGGCGGTCGACACTTCGGTCATGGTGCGCACCAGGTCCTTGGAGGTCGCGGCGATTTCACGCGATGTGGCGCCGATTTCAGTGGTGGTGGCGGCGGTTTCGGTGGCCGTGGCCTGTTGCTGCTTGGAGGTGGCGGCAATCTCGGTCACCGAGGTGGTGACCTGCACCGACGAACGCTGCGCCTGGGAGACCAGCGCGGTCAGCTCGGTCATCATGTCGTTGAAGCCGGTTTCGACCATATTGAATTCGTCATTGCGCTCCAGGTTCAGGCGCTTGCTCAGGTCGCCCGTGCGCATGGTTTCGAGGATATCGACGATGCGTTTCATCGGCGCCATGATTGCGCGCATCAACAGCAGACCACACAGCGCGGCGGCCAGCACCGCCAGCAGCAGCGAGACGCCCATGCTGATCTTCGCGGCCTCGACGGCATCATCGATGGCGGCGGTGGCCTCGTCGGCAACTTGTTTGTTCTGCTGGATGATGTCATTGAGCTTCGCGCGGCCTGCGACCCAGGCGGGCGTCAGTTGCTCGTTGAACAGCCTGAGGGCCTCCACGGCGTTGTTGCTCTGCTGCGCCTGGAGCACTTGGGCGAGGATCTGGTTGTAGCGCTGGTGGATTTTTTCGAAGGCGTCGAAATCGCTGCGATCCTGGGTGAAGTTGATCGTCTGGGCGTAGTCGGCCATGTATTTCTCAAGGCGTGCCTCGAAAGACTTGTAGTCCTGCTTGTCCTCCTCGGAAATGCCCTGGTTTTTGTGGATGCCCACCAATTCCTGGGTTTGCAGGTAGCTGTCGACCCAGGCGCTGCGAATCATCGAGCTGAAAAACACGCCAGGCACCGCGTCATCGCGCACGGAGCTCTCACTGGTTTCGATTTTCAACAGGCGCGAATACGAGAGCACGACCATCAGCAGCATGATCGCGATAATTACCGCAAAGCTCGCCAAAATCCGTTGGCGCAGGGTCCAGTTCTTCACAGTAATTCCTCGCAGATCCATTCAAATGGAGGGGAGTATAGCTGAGCGATGGCGTGTATTAACCAATGGTTTGCGGGGACACTGCAGGTGCCAGCGCCGCCCTTGGGGCAGGCGCCCTGGCGCTTTGAACCAAGCCCGGTTTGAATGTGGGAGCAGGCCCGCCCCCACATGTGGACAGGTAGGCGGTTTTATTCGACGTTAAGGCGCACCTGTTTCTCCAGCTCCGCCTTCAGGCCCGGCTCCAGCTTCAGCTGGCGCGCCAGTTCGTCCAGGTAGGCCTTCTCCATGAAGTTTTCCTCGTCCACCAGCATCACACTGGCGATGTACATCTCGGCGGCCATTTCCGGGGTGCCGGCGGCGCGGGCGACGTCGGCCGGGTCAAGGGGCTTGTTCAACTCGGCATGCAGCCAGGCTTGCAGTTCGCGGTCGTTGTCGAGCTTGGTGAACTCGCCTTCGATCAACGCCCGCTCACGCTCATCCACATGCCCGTCAGCCTTGGCGGCAGCGACCAACGCTTTGAGAATGCCCTGACTGTGTTGCTCGACCTGGGCCGGCGGCAGCCGATCAATGGTTTGCGGCTCGCCCTGGGGTGCGCTGGCCTGCTGTGCCTGCCAGTTGCCGTAGGCTTTGTACGCAATGACCCCCAAGGCGGCGAGGCCGCCGTAGGTCAGGGCCTTGCCGCCGAATTTGCGCGCCTTTTTATTGCCCAGCAGCAAGCCCATGGCGCCGGCCGCCAATGCGCCACCGCCTGCGCCACCGAGCAAACTGCCGAGCCCGCCACTGCCAAGCAGCCCGCCGAGGGCGCCTTTGTCAGCTGATTGACGCTGACCGCCAGCCTTGTTCTGCAACATATCCTGGCCAGACTTGAGCAACTGATCGAGCAATCCACGGGTATTCATTCGTAGCCTCCAGACACTTGGGTTCGTAGGAGCAATAGGCCCCCAGCGTAAAACTAAGTGCCAAAAACGCTGTATCTAGAGTGCTTCCAGATGTAACGCCCTGCCCTGGCGTCGGAAATGTCTTGTTGCACAGCGGCGCCATCATGCTGCCATCAATGATTTTTCCTTCACCATCGAACCGCTTAAGCTATCCGGCGTCTGTTTATTGTCCGTTGCGTTTGGCCGAAGGCATGTCCGAACCGTTATTTCTGATCCGTTACGTGCCAGGAACGGCGCGGGATTCGCTCACGACAGGTTGTCTCTATGCACCGCAGGAATTTGCTCAAAGCGTCCATGGCCATTGCGGCTTACACCGGGTTGTCGGCCAGTGGCCTGCTGGCCGCGCAGGCCTGGGCCGGAAACCGTGCCGCCGATGGCAAGGCCGTGGCATTCGATTTCGACACGCTCAAGGCCCAGGCCAAGCAGCTCGCCGGCGTCGCCTACAAAGATACCCGGCAGGTGCTGCCACCCACGCTGGCAACCATGACCCCGCAGAACTTCAACGCCATTGGCTACGACGGCAACCATTCGCTGTGGAAGGAACTGAAGGGGCAATTGGACGTGCAGTTTTTCCACGTCGGCATGGGCTTCAAGACGCCGGTGCGCATGCACAGTGTCGATCCCAAGACCCGCGAGGCCCGCGAAGTGCATTTCCGTCCTTCGCTGTTCAACTATGAAAAAACCACGGTTGACACCAAACAGCTGACCGGCGACCTGGGCTTCTCCGGGTTCAAACTGTTCAAGGCGCCGGAGCTTGACCGCCATGATGTGCTGTCGTTTCTGGGTGCCAGCTACTTCCGTGCCGTGGACTCCACCGGCCAGTACGGCCTGTCGGCGCGCGGCCTGGCGATTGACACCTACGCGAAAAAACGCGAGGAGTTCCCGGATTTCACCCAGTTCTGGTTCGAAACCCCGGACAAGGACGCCACCCGTTTCGTGGTCTACGCCCTGCTCGATTCCCCCAGCGCCACCGGCGCCTATCGCTTCGATATCGACTGCCAGGCCAATCAAGTGGTGATGGCGATCGATGCCCATATCAACGCGCGCACCGCCATCGAACAATTGGGCATTGCGCCCATGACCAGCATGTTCAGTTGCGGTACCCACGAACGCCGGATGTGCGACACCATCCACCCGCAAATCCACGACTCGGATCGCCTGGCCATGTGGCGCGGCAACGGCGAGTGGATCTGCCGTCCGCTGAACAACCCGGCCAAGCTGCAGTTCAACGCCTTCGCCGACACCAACCCCAAAGGCTTCGGCCTGGTGCAGACCGACCACGAGTTCGCCAGCTATCAGGACACCGTGGACTGGTACAGCAAGCGCCCCAGCCTGTGGGTAGAGCCCACCACCGCCTGGGGTGAAGGCTCCATCGACCTGCTGGAGATCCCCACCACCGGCGAAACCCTGGATAATATCGTCGCTTTCTGGACCCCGAAAAAGCCGGTGGCGGCCGGTGATTCGCTCAACTACGGCTACAAGCTCTACTGGAGCGCCCTGCCGCCGGTGAGCACACCGCTGGCCCAGGTCGACGCCACGCGCTCGGGCATGGGCGGATTTACCGAAGGATGGGCCCCTGGCGAGCATTACCCTGAGGTGTGGGCACGCCGCTTTGCAGTGGACTTCAAGGGCGGCGGCCTGGACCGTTTGCCAGCCGGCACGGGCATCGAACCGGTGGTCACTTGCTCTCACGGCGAGGTGAAAGACTTCAGCGTGCTGGTGCTCGACAACATCAAGGGCTATCGCATTCTGTTCGACTGGTACCCAACCAGTGACAGCGTGGAGCCGGTCGAACTGCGTCTGTTTATCCGCACCCAGGACCGTACCTTGAGTGAGACTTGGCTGTATCAGTACTTCCCGCCCGAGCCGGGCAAGCGTAAATACACCTGACAACACGGCGACCCCTGCTGTGGGAGCACTGTGCTCCCACACGTTGCCCAGCAGTCATTCAAAACCTCGACACGGTTTTCATCGCCCCAATCAAATACCGCATCGCAACCTGATCGCTCTCGGTCAGGGCGCGATAATGCGCCAGCAATTCGATTTCATCCGAACTCAACCTGCGGCCACGCAAGAACAATCTGCGGGTCAGAAAAGACGCCATCACACCCGCTACACCATAGGACTTGGCCATGGACTGCTTCTCCTGATATCGATCCAATACTCCTGCTGCCCATTTCCGCGTGCCGTGAAGCGGACTGATTTCCTGGGCCGAAAATCAGGCTTACCGTAAGCGTAGAAACAATCTGGTTACGTGTGGGATTTTTTTAGAGTATTCACTTAAATAATTGCCTCGGTAACAAATACCTACAACCATTTCTCACACCCTCACCGACCCATCAGATCGATCTGCGTCATAACCACGAGCAAAAAAAACCCACCGGGTCAGGGTGGGTTGTGTGGGCATACGCCAAGGATCAATCGCGCAGATCCGATTCATGAATCGGCTGGTCGCGGTGCGTTGCCCGTTGATATTGCGCCGGCCAGATCGCCTTGCGCCCGCCCAGATCATCGTCGGCATGCAGCGGCCAGTACGGGTCACGCAACAGCTCGCGGGCCAGGAAGATGATGTCGGCCTGGCAGGTGCGCAGGATGTGTTCGGCCTGGGCCGGCTCGGTGATCATGCCGACCGTGCCGGTGGCGATGCCCGACTCCTTGCGCACCCGCTCGGCAAAGCGCGTCTGGTAACCGGGGCCGGTGGGGATTTCGGCGTTGGCGGCGGTGCCGCCGGAGGACACGTCGATCAAGTCTACGCCGAGGTCTTTCAGGCGGCGCGCCAGTTCCACGGTTTCATCGGGGTTCCAACCGTCCTCCACCCAGTCGGTGGCGGACACGCGCACAAACAGCGGCAGGTTCTGGGGCCAGACTTCGCGCACCGCGCGGGTCACCTCCAGGACCAGGCGGATGCGGTTTTCGAAGGAACCGCCGTACAGGTCCTGGCGCTGGTTACTGATGGGCGACAAGAACTGATGCAACAGGTAACCGTGGGCGGCATGGATCTCCACCACTTCGAAACCGGCGGCCAGGGCGCGCTTGGCGGCGACGACAAAGTCTGCGATCACTTGGCGGATCTGCGCTTCATCCAGCGGTTTGGGTTGCGTGTGCTGAGGGTCGAATGCGATAGGCGACGGGCCTACCGGCACCCAACCGCCGTCTTCCGGCTTGACGCTGCCATGCTTGCCGATCCACGGCCGATAAGTGCTGGCCTTGCGTCCGGCGTGCGCCAACTGGATACCGGCCACCGCGCCTTGCGCCGCAATAAAGCGTGTAATGCGTTGCAACGGTTCAATCTGTTCGTCTTTCCACAAGCCCAGGTCCTGGGCAGTGATGCGACCATCGGCGGTCACGGCGGTGGCTTCGGTAAAAATCAGCCCGGCGCCACCCACAGCACGGCTGCCCAGATGCACCAGGTGCCAGTCGTTGGCCAGGCCATCATCGCTTGAGTATTGGCACATCGGTGATACCGCGATGCGGTTCGGCAAGGTGAGTTGACGCAGGGTATAGGGTTCGAGCAGCTGACTCATGGCGCACCTCTTCGGGTTCTGTGGGCAAGCTCCAAGGCTCTCTTTCATGGTGCTTAGAGCCTAGTCGACAACGACCGATCGCACAGGGTTCAGAGGAAACGGTTCAGAGTTAAACGGTTCAGAAGTAAACCGTTCAGAAGTAAACCGGGAGCCGATTGCCGGCCCCCGTGCTGCAGCGCCTTACATTTCGACCTGGGTGCCCAGCTCGATCACCCGGTTGACCGGGAGTTTGAAGAAGCGCAGGTTGCCGTTGGCATTCTTCAACATGAACGCGAACAACGCTTCGCGCCAGCGCGCCATGCCTTTGATACGCGAGGCGATCACGGTTTCACGGCTGAGGAAGTAGGTGGTGCGCATCGGGCTGAAATCCAGTTCGTCCAGATGGCACAGTTTCAGCGCCTCAGGCACGTCCGGCTCATCGGTAAAACCAAAGTGCAGGATCACCCGGAAGAACCCTTCGCCATAGGCGTCCACTTCGAAACGCCTCGCCGCAGGCACACGCGGGATGTCTTCGTAGACCACGGTCAGCAGCACCACCTGCTCGTGCAGCACCTGGTTATGCAGCAGGTTGTGCAGCAGCGCATGGGGTACGGCGTCGGGGCGCGCCGTGAGAAATACAGCCGTGCCCTGCACGCGATGAGGCGGCTGCACACGGATACTGCCGATAAATATCGGCAGCGGCAGGCCGCCCTCGTCGAGGCGCTCGACGAGCAATTGCTTGCCGCGCTTCCAGGTGGTCATCAGCACGAACAGCACAATCCCCGCCAACACCGGGAAGGCGCCGCCCTGGATGATCTTCGGCACGTTGGCGGCAAAGTACAGCCCGTCCACCAACAGACAGCAGAGCAACACCGGCACGGCCAGTACCGGTGGCCATTTCCACAACAGCAGCATCACCGCAGACACCAGGATCGTGGTCATCAGCATGGTGCCGGTCACCGCCACGCCATAGGCGGACGCCAGCGCACCGGAGGATTCGAAGCCCAGCACCAGCAGGATCACGCCCACCATCAGCGACCAGTTCACCGCGCCAATATAGATCTGGCCCTGTTCGGCGCTGGAGGTATGTTGAATGTGCATGCGCGGGATATAACCCAGCTGGATGGCCTGGCGCGTCAGGGAAAACGCACCGGAAATCACCGCCTGGGAGGCAATCACGGTGGCCAGGGTCGACAGCACCACCAGCGGAATCAGCGCCCAGCTCGGCGCCAGCAGGTAGAACGGGTTGCGGGCCGCTTCCGGGTCGCCCAGCAACATGGCGCCCTGGCCGAAATAGTTGAGCACCAGCGCCGGCAACACCAGGATGAACCAGGCACGGGCGATGGGTTTTCGACCGAAGTGGCCCATGTCGGCATACAACGCTTCGGCGCCGGTCAGCGCCAGCACCACCGCGCCGAGGATGGCCACGCCGATGCCGGGGTGAGCCTCGAAGAAGCGCACGGCCCACATCGGGTTCATGGCGCTGAGCACTTCAGGGTGCAAGGTGATGCCATACACGCCAAGGCCGCCCAGCACCAGGAACCAGGTCACCATCACCGGCCCGAACAGCTTGCCGATGCGATCAGTGCCGTGTTTCTGGATCAGGAACAGCGCCACCAGGACCACCAGCGCGATGGGCACTACCCACCTTTCCAGGCCGTCGAACGCCAGCTCAAGGCCCTCCACGGCCGACAACACCGAAATCGCCGGGGTGATCATGCTGTCGCCGTAGAACAGCGCCGCGCCGCACAAGCCGCACACCACCAGGAAACTGCGCAATTTCCTGCGCTCCCCTGCCGCACGGCGTGCCAGGGCGGTGAGCGCCATGATGCCGCCTTCGCCCTGGTTGTCGGCGCGCAGCACGAACAGCATGTATTTGATCGACACAACCCAGATCAGCGACCAGAAGATCAGCGCCAGGATCCCCAATACCCCGTCATGGTTGACCTGCACCCCGTAACCGCCATTGAACACCTCTTTAAGGGTGTAGAGCGGGCTGGTCCCGATATCGCCATACACCACCCCGACCGCTGCTACCAGCATGCCAATCGGCTTGGCGTTCGAATGCTCGGCACTCGCTGCCTGACTACTTGCCTGACCCATCAACCACTCCTGCCCTTTGACCTGAGGTCGCTTATAAACAACGTGCTCAAACTGACCGTAGCATGCGCCGTTTTACTTCTCGTAACAGACGTTTTGTTGACCTTAGGATTTTACCTACGCGCAACGGCGCGAAGCATAGCGCAGCGCTCGTCGCATTTCCCTGCATAAAGCTGGTCAAGTGCGCTGCCCGCCGCTAGAATTGCGCACTTTTTGATCAGAGGCGCACCAAGCGCCCGTCCGCTGCCTGCCCTTCACGGTGGCGGCGTCATTCGATACCGAGGTTAGACATGTCCACCACCATCGCAAAAGCCAACCCCAAGGTTGGCTTTGTTTCCCTGGGTTGCCCGAAGGCTCTGGTCGACTCCGAGCGCATTCTCACGCAACTGCGCATGGAAGGTTATGACGTCGTGTCCACTTATCAGGACGCGGACGTGGTGGTGGTCAACACCTGTGGTTTCATCGACTCGGCCAAGGCAGAGTCCCTGGAAGTGATCGGCGAAGCCATCAAGGAAAACGGCAAGGTCATCGTGACCGGCTGCATGGGCGTGGAAGAAGGCAATATCCGCAACGTCCACCCAAGCGTGCTCGCCGTGACCGGCCCGCAGCAGTACGAGCAGGTGGTCAACGCCGTGCACGACGTGGTGCCACCGCGCCAGGACCACAACCCGCTGATCGACCTGGTGCCGCCGCAAGGCATCAAGCTGACGCCGCGTCACTACGCTTACCTGAAGATTTCCGAAGGCTGCAATCACAGCTGCAGCTTCTGCATCATCCCGTCGATGCGCGGCAAGCTGGTCAGCCGCCCGGTGGGCGATGTGCTGGACGAGGCCCAGCGCCTGGTCAAATCCGGCGTGAAAGAGCTGCTGGTGATCTCCCAGGACACCAGCGCCTACGGCGTCGACGTGAAATACCGCACCGGCTTCTGGAACGGCGCGCCGGTGAAAACCCGCATGACCGAACTCTGCGAAGCGCTCAGCAGCCTGGGCGTGTGGGTGCGCCTGCACTACGTTTACCCGTATCCGCACGTGGACGAGCTGATTCCATTGATGGCCGCCGGCAAGATCCTGCCGTACCTGGACATCCCGTTCCAGCACGCCAGCCCCAAAGTGCTCAAGGCCATGAAACGCCCGGCCTTCGAAGACAAGACCCTGGCGCGCATCAAGAACTGGCGCGAAATCTGCCCCGATCTGATTATTCGTTCGACCTTCATTGTGGGCTTCCCCGGCGAAACCGAAGAAGACTTCCAGTACCTGCTGGACTGGCTGACCGAAGCCCAGCTGGATCGCGTCGGCTGCTTCCAGTACTCGCCGGTCGAAGGCGCTCCGGCCAACCTGCTGGACCTGGCCGTGGTGCCGGACGACGTCAAGCAGGACCGTTGGGAGCGTTTCATGGCGCACCAGCAGGCTATCAGCTCGGCGCGCCTGCAACTGCGCATCGGCAAGGAAATCGAAGTGCTGATCGACGAAGTCGACGAGCAAGGCGCGGTCGGCCGCTGCTTCTTCGATGCGCCGGAAATCGACGGTAACGTGTTTATCGACGATGCCAGCGGTTTGAAGCCGGGTGACAAGGTCTGGTGCACCGTGACCGATGCCGACGAGTACGACCTGTGGGCGCAAAAGCGCGACTAAAGCTGTAAAGAATTGAAAAAGCCCTGCTTCCGGACAAGATGCGGGGCTTTTTTAGGTCTATCGTTTTGCCCATCAACACCTATTTCGACAAGAGACAGCGGGCATGCGTGAGCATTCGGTTATCCACACCCCCAACAATAGCGATTACCCCGAGCTGGCGAGAATCTGGGAGGCCTCGGTGCGCGCCACTCATGACTTTTTGCCGGAGAGTTACATCGTGTTGCTTAGAGAGCTGGTGCTGACTCGCTATCTGGATGCAGTAATGCTCGTGTGTACCAAGGATTCGACCCAGCGCATTACCGGGTTTGCCGGCGTAGCGGCAGGTAAGGTGGAAATGCTGTTTATCGACCCCCTGCACCGTGGCCAGGGCCTGGGCCGGCAGTTGCTGCGCTATGCCATCGATTGCATGAATGCCGATGAGCTGGATGTGAATGAGCAGAATCCGCAGGCGCTGGGTTTTTACCTCAAGCAAGGCTTTGAGGTGATCGGACGCACAGAGCACGATGGCCTGGGCCAGCCCTATCCGTTACTGCATATGCGCCTGCGCCAGCAGCAAATACGCAGTGGCTGAAATGGGACCGGGATTAACCGGCGCCAGGCAGGTACAATAGCCGCCCCCTTTTGTTACGGCCCATGTCATGACTGACCCCATACGCCTCTCCAAACGCCTTATCGAACTGGTCGGTTGCTCCCGTCGGGAGGCTGAGCTGTTTATCGAAGGCGGCTGGGTCTCGGTGGACGGTGAAGTGATCGACGAACCGCAGTTCAAGGTCACCACCCAGAAGGTCGAGCTGGACCCCGAAGCCAAGGCCACCGTGCCAGAGCCGGTGACCATCCTGTTGCACGCCCCGGCGGGCATGGATGCCGAGACGGCCATGGCGTCGATCAGCGCCGAAACCTTGTCGGAAGAACACCGCTTCAGCAAGCGCCCGCTAAAAGGCCACTTCCTGCGCCTGACCGCCAGCGCCGACCTGCAAGCCAAGGCCAGCGGCCTGCTGGTGTTCACCCAGGACTGGAAGATCCTGCGCAAGTTGACCGCCGATGCGGCCAAGATCGAGCAGGAATACGTGGTGGAAGTCGAAGGCGACATGGTCGCCCATGGCCTCAACCGCCTGAACCACGGCCTGACCTACAAAGGCAAGGAGCTGCCGGCCGTGAAAGCCAGCTGGCAGAACGAAAACCGCCTGCGCTTTGCGCTGAAAAACCCGCAGCCAGGCGTTATTGCGCTGTTCTGCGAAGCCGTTGGCCTGAAAGTCGTCGCCATCCGCCGCATCCGCATTGGCGGCGTGTCCATTGGCAAGGTGCCGGTGGGCCAATGGCGTTACCTGTCCGGCAAAGAGAAGTTTTAGGCCGTTACCCTTTTCCCGACTCCGCCTGATTGGGCGGTGTCTACCCGCTGAAAACCAGGATTGCCCACCATGATTCACAACGACGTACTGCGCAGCGTGCGCTACATGCTCGACATCAGCGATAACAAGATGGTCGAGATCATCAAGCTCGGCGGCATGGACGTGACCAAGGAAGACCTGCTCACCTACCTCAAGAAAGATGAGGAAGAAGGCTTTGTGTTCTGCCCGGATGAGGTGATGGCGCATTTCCTCGACGGCTTGGTGATTTTCAAGCGCGGCAAGGATGAAAGCCGTCCGCCGCAGCCGATCGAAACCCCGGTGACCAACAACATTATCCTGAAAAAACTGCGCGTGGCCTTCGAACTGAAGGAAGACGACATGCACGCCATCCTCAAGGCCGCCGAGTTCCCGGTGTCCAAGCCCGAGCTGAGCGCGCTGTTCCGCAAGTTCGGTCACACCAACTACCGCACCTGTGGCGATCAGTTGTTGCGCAATTTCCTCAAGGGTCTGACGCTGCGCGTCAGAGCCTAACAACAGCCATAAGCTTCAAGCCGCAAGATAAGAGCTTGTGGCTTGCGGCTTGCCACTTGAGGCTCCAGCAATGGCCTATCAGGTCTCGCCCGTCGGCTTCGTACGCTCCTGCTTCAAGGAGAAGTTCGCCATCCCGCGCCAGCCGCAACTGGCGCCGGCCGCCCGCGGTGTGCTGGAACTGGTGGCGCCGTTCGACGGCGGCGAGGCGGTGCAGGGACTGGAGCAGGTCAGCCATGTGTGGTTGCTGTTTCTGTTTCATCAGGCCCTGGAGGACAAGCCACGCCTGAAAGTGCGACCGCCGCGCCTGGGTGGCAATACGTCCATGGGCGTGTTTGCAACCCGCGCCACCCATCGGCCTAACGGCATTGGTCAGTCAGTGGTGAAACTGGACAAGGTGGAACCGGGGCGGTTGTGGATTTCCGGGATTGACCTGCTCGATGGCACGCCGGTGCTGGATATCAAGCCGTATGTGCCGTACGCCGATATCATCGACACGGCCACCAACAGCATCGCCAGTGGCGCGCCGCCCCTGATTGGCGTGCAGTGGCTCAAGACCGCGCTGCAACAGGCGCAGGGCCATGCCCAGCGGCTGGGTGAGCCGTTGGTGGAGTTGATTGACCAGTGCCTGGCGCAAGATCCACGGCCGGCGTACCAGACGCCTGGGCCGGAGCGCGAATACGGCGTGCAGTTCTGGGATGTGGATGTACGTTGGCACTATCCCGAGGCAGGGATGATTTGCGTATTGGAAGTGGTGCCTGCTGGATAAACCGGAACCCAAATGTGGGAGGGGGCTTGCCCCCGATAGCAGTGTGTCAGTCAACTCATCTGTGACTGATCCACCGCAATCGGGGGCAAGCCCCCTCCCACATTTTTTTGATCGCGTTTATTTTTCGACGAACGCACGCTCAATCAGGTAGTCACCTGGCTCACGCATACGTGGCGAAACCTTCAGGCCGAAGCTGTTCAACACTTCGCTGGTCTCGTCCAACATGCTTGGGCTGCCGCACAGCATGGCGCGGTCGTCCTCGGGGTTGATCGGTGGCAGGCCGATGTCGCTGAACAGCTTGCCGCTGCGCATCAGGTCGGTCAGGCGACCTTCGTTTTCGAACGGCTCGCGGGTCACGGTCGGGTAGTAGATCAACTTTTCACGCAAGGCCTCACCGAAGAATTCGTTCTGCGGCAGGTGCTCGGTGATGAATTCGCGGTAAGCGACTTCGTTGACGTAACGCACGCCGTGGCACAGGATGACTTTTTCAAAGCGCTCGTAGGTCTCCGGGTCCTGGATCACGCTCATGAATGGCGCGAGCCCCGTACCGGTGCTGAGCAGGTACAGGTGCTTGCCCGGCTTCAAATCGTCAAGCACCAGGGTGCCTGTCGGTTTTTTGCTGATGATGATCTCGTCGCCTTCCTTCAAGTGCTGCAACTGGGACGTCAGCGGGCCATCCGGCACCTTGATGCTGAAGAACTCCAGATGCTCTTCCCAGTTCGGGCTGGCAATGGAGTAAGCGCGCATGAGCGGGCGGCCGTTGGGCTGTTGCAGGCCGATCATCACGAACTGACCGTTCTCGAAGCGCAGACCCGGATCACGGGTGCACTTGAAGCTGAACAGAGTGTCGTTCCAGTGATGAACACTGAGGACACGTTCGTGGTTCATGTTGCTCATGTACGGGGAACTCCTGGAAATGGGTCTGCGCCAAATGTGAAGTGCGCAATTGCACAGCATTCTAATGGCGGCGACAATATCTGTTAACTGGATTATTAAGATAAGGGTTATCGGTTATATCGATATGCGATTTACTCTCCGTCAACTGCAAGTCTTCGTCGCCGTCGCCCAGCAGGAAAGCGTCTCCCGCGCTGCTGGCCTGCTGGCCTTATCTCAATCCGCCGCCAGCACATCGATCACCGAGCTGGAGCGCCAATCCAGCTGCCAATTATTCGACCGCGCCGGTAAACGCCTGAGCCTCAACGCCCTCGGTCATCAACTGTTGCCGCAGGCGGTGGCGCTGCTGGACCAGGCCAAGGAGATCGAGGACCTGCTCAATGGCAAGTCCGGCTTCGGCTCACTGGCCGTGGGCGCCACCCTGACGATCGGCAATTACCTGGCGACCCTGTTGATCGGCAGCTTCATGCAGCAGCATCCAGAGAGCCAGGTGAAACTGCATGTGCAAAACACTGCCCATATCGTGCATCAGGTGGCGCATTACGAAATTGACCTGGGTCTAATCGAAGGCGACTGCAGCCACCCGGACATCGAGGTGCAAACCTGGGTGGAGGATGAGCTGGTGGTGTTTTGCGCGCCCCAGCATCATTTGGCCAAACGTGGCGTGGCAAGCATGGATGAGCTGACCCATGAAGCGTGGATCCTGCGCGAACAAGGCTCGGGCACGCGCCTGACGTTTGATCAGGCCATGCGCCATCACCGCAGCGCATTGAATATCCGCCTGGAGCTGGAACACACCGAGGCGATCAAACGGGCTGTGGAATCAGGTCTGGGGATTGGTTGCATTTCGCGACTGGCACTGCGCGATGCGTTTCGTCGTGGCAGCCTGGTGCCGGTAGAGACCCCGGACCTGGACCTGGCCCGGCAGTTCTACTTCATCTGGCATAAACAGAAGTACCAGACCTCGGCGATGCGCGAGTTCCTGGAGCTGTGCCGCGCGTTTACCGCCGGGGTTCAGCGCAGTGACGAGATCGTGCTGCCGAGCATCGCCTGACCGTTAGATCAGAATTACCGCCCACACCAGCGTGATCATGGTCAAGGCCACGAATTGCGCGGCGCTGCCCATGTCCTTGGCGTTTTTCGACAAGGGGTGGCGGTCCAGGGAAATACGGTCGATGGCCGCCTCCACGGCTGAATTGAGCAATTCTACGATCAGGGCCAGCAGGCACACGGCAATCAGCAATGCGCGTTCGACGCGGCTGACCTGCAGGAAAAAACTCAACGGAATCAGGATGACGTTCAGCAGCACCAACTGACGGAACGCCGCCTCGCCGGTGAAAGCCGCGCGCAGGCCATCCAGGGAATAGCCCCCTGCGTTGAAGATACGTTTGATACCGGTTTGACCCTTGAAAGGCGACATAGATGTAGGCAACTGAACCAAAAGGAGTGGGGAAACTAGAGCACGCAAAGTCAAAAAAGCGTGAATCGGTGACAGCCTAATGCTGCGAAATTGACTCAAGTTGTTGCAGGAGTAACGCTGCCTGGGTCCGCGTACGTACGCCCAACTTGCGGAAAATCGCGGTGACATGGGCCTTGATCGTCGCTTCCGACACGCTCAGCTCGTAGGCAATCTGCTTGTTCAACAGGCCTTCACAGACCATGGTCAACACGCGGAACTGCTGAGGCGTCAAGCTGGCCAGGCCATCGCGGGCTGCCTTGGCTTCGTCGGACACGTTGATTTCTTCAAATGCTTGCGGCGGCCAGGACACATCGCCGTCCAATACCGTGCGCACAGCCTTCTGGATATCTTCCATCGCGCTGGACTTGGGAATGAAGCCGCTGGCGCCGAATTCCTTGGAACGCACCACCACGTCGGCCTCTTCCTGAGCCGAGACCATCACCACGGGGATCTGCGGATATTGCCCGCGCAGCAACACCAGCCCCGAAAAACCATAGGCACCGGGCATGTTCAGGTCGAGCAGCACCAGGTCCCAGTCGGATTTTTCGGTCAAGCGGGCTTCCAACTCGGCAATGCTGGCGACTTCGACCAGTCGCACATCCGGGCCAAGGCCCAGCGTTACGGCCTGATGCAGCGCACTGCGAAACAGCGGGTGGTCATCGGCTATCAGGATTTCGTATGTGGCCATTGATTAAATGATCCTGTTTTTTACGGGAGCCCTGATGGGTTCAGGGTTCGCCAGTACACAAGGCAACGGCCAGGCAGCCATCGCCACGGGGCACGCTCAACGTCAAAAACACGCAAAACAACGTCGAAAAACCAAGGTAGCGCCCCAATCGGCGCCCAGCATGCCCAGCGCAGCCTGGGGGGTCAAGCACTACGCCCATGGGGATTTTAGCGGGTTGCGTGATTAAGGTGCCATCATGCAAACGTCGATGGGTCATGGCGCC
Source organism: Pseudomonas fluorescens (assembly GCF_002837185.1). Taxonomy (GTDB): domain Bacteria; phylum Pseudomonadota; class Gammaproteobacteria; order Pseudomonadales; family Pseudomonadaceae; genus Aquipseudomonas; species Aquipseudomonas fluorescens_AM. The sequence goes on from NZ_KZ477990.1 coordinate 156,504, forward strand.
GGGATATAGGGCGCCAAACGTGTGTGGACAATGTCCGTCTCATCCAGGGGCAACTGAAACTTGGCGGCCAGATAGTGCGTGCTGAAGACATCGAGGTAGGCGTCCAGGACTTCGCTGGCCACCTGATCATCGGCCAACTCCAGGCACAGCGCGGCCACCTCGGCGGTGCAGAAATGATCATCACGTTTGGAACGGCGCAACTTGTAACGTGACAACTGCTCCGACGCCAGGCTAAGCACAGGCAAATGCTCCAGGTACGGGCTCTTGCGAAACATCTTGCGGGCCTCGCTCCACGTGCCGTCCAGCAGGATGAACAGCGGGCGCTTGCCCTCCTGTGCATCCACCACGCTGACCACCCGTTCAGGCGCCACGAATTCGCCGGGAAACACGATGTACGGCTGCCACTGGGGATCGGCGAGCAAGGTAAGCAGATCCGGGTCGACCTCGGTGCGCGACCAGGCGAACGCGGTGGTGTCGTCGATAACATCGGCGATCAGCCAGCCGGTGTTGCTGGGCTTCATCGGTTCGACGTCGTGCATCAACAGGCACATCGCCGATTTGGCTTCAACCGTTGGTCGCCACGCGCACAGGCAGTACTCGGGAATCACTCGGCAGCCGGTGCACCGCTCGGCACGCGATCCCCGATTCAGGAAAGGCCTGACGGCTCGGGCCAGGCGCTGGGTGCGCAAGCGGGAGACAGCGTGGCTCATTGGATGCGCCACAGAGACGGGTCAATCGACACGGGATAACTCGAAAGCAATTGAAGTGGGCGCAGTTTACCAGCGATACGCCTGGCTGTAGTGGCCGGCGCTCACCTATAATTGCGCGCCACTGAACGCACAGCGCAGTGGCTGGTCTATGCACCAGTAACCGAATCAGGAGAGTTTGATGCTGCGTTCCATGCTGCGCCTCGTTGCCCCATCCGTCGCTATTGCGCTGGCCTTGCCCATGGGCGCCCACGCGGCCTCGCTGCTGGAGGCTCAAATGAACCGCAAGCTGCAAAGCGTCGCGACCGAAAGCAACAAGGACCTGCCCCGGGAAATCGATGAGAAAACCCTGGAAGTGGCCTATACCGTTGAAGGTATGCAACTGATCGATCATCTCAGCGTGCAGCCAGACCGCGCCGAACAGATGCGTGCCAACCCCAAGGCCGTGTATTTCCAACTCGGTCGCAGTGTCTGCACCAACCCAGGCTACCGCGAGCTGATGGCGAAGGGCGCGGTCATGCGCTACGAAATCACCGAGAACAAGACCAACCGTCCTGTCGCATCGGTCAAGTTCGCCGAAGCCGACTGCCCGGCTCCGTCCAAGAAGAAAAAGTAACCCTGCCTTGCACCTCGCGCGTTGCTGCCCGGTGACGCGCCACTCCCCCGCTCCAGCGCCTGCCTGCACCTGAACGCCGTGATCAATCACCAATAAGCGGTTGCCAGCCAAGGGTTTTTCAGCCCATGATCAGGTCATTCCATGCGCCCGCCAGAGCAGTCTTTCCCTGCTGTTCTGTAATACTTTCAGGGCAAAAGAGGCCTGCCCTCCTGCGGCAAGCAACGACACATGCAGTGTCGTGGCCCCTGACGACGCTCGTCGGCGACCCAGGCCCTGTGAAGAAGGAGAAAGTCGAATGCCTCATGAATCCAACACCCCCCTGCTCGACCTTTTTGAACAAAACGGTACCGACCTCACCCAGCAGGTTGACGCGCAACTCCAGCTGGTCGCGCCAAACAGCCCGAACATTCCCCTTTATCGCGACATGATTCTCACGGTCCTGCGCATGGCGCAGGACGACCGTGACCGCTGGAACGCCAAGATCACCCTGCGCGCGATCCGTGAGCTGGACCATGCCTTCCGCGTGCTCGAACAATTCAAGGGACGACGCAAGGTGACGGTGTTCGGTTCCGCACGCACGCCACTGGAAAGTCCCCTGTATGCATTGGCTCGAGAGGTCGGCGCGGCATTGGCACGTTCCGACCTGATGGTCATCACCGGCGGTGGCGGCGGCATCATGGCCGCGGCGCATGAAGGCGCGGGCCTGGAGCACAGCCTGGGGTTCAACATCACCCTGCCGTTTGAACAGCATGCCAACCCAACCATCGATGGCACCGACAACCTGCTGTCCTTCCACTTTTTCTTTACCCGCAAACTGTTCTTCGTCAAGGAAGCCGACGCACTGATTCTGTGCCCGGGTGGTTTTGGCACCCTGGACGAAGCCCTGGAAGTGCTGACCCTGATCCAGACCGGCAAAAGCCCTCTGGTACCGGTAGTGCTGCTGGACGCCCCAGGCGGCGGGTTCTGGCAAGGCGCCCTGGACTTTATCCGCAGCCAGTTGGAGGCTAACCGCTATATCCTGCCGACCGACCTCAAGCTCATACGCCTGGTCTACAGCGCAGAAGAAGCCGTGGACGAGATCAACCGGTTTTATGCCAATTTCCATTCAACGCGCTGGCTGAAGCGTGAATTTGTCGTGCGTATGAACCATCCGCTCAGTGATCAAGCCCTGGCCCATTTGCAGGATGAGTTTGCCAGCCTTCGACTGAGCGGAGAATTCCAGCAGCTTGCCTACACAGGCCAAGAGCATGACGAACCCAGGTTCAGTCATTTGACGCGGCTGGTCTTCAACTTCAATGGCCGAGACCAGGGGCGATTGCGCGAGTTGGTGGACTACATCAACTTACCGGAAAATTGGGTGCAGCCTCAGGGTGAGGTGCAACAGCGAGGAGTGCCTCAGCCCGCGTGATTTTTTGCAGGCGAAAAAAAAGGCCCACTATTTTCATAGTGGGCCTTTTGTTTTGCGATCAATCTGGCGTTCAGTCGTCCATGTCCCGGCCGCTTAACAAGCGACTGATCATGTCCATCGAAAACCCGCGATAGCTCAGGAAACGACCTTGCTTCGCACGTTCCCTGGCATCAATCGGCAGATGCCCAGCAAACTTGCGCCGCCAGGTCTCTTCCAACTGCGACTGCCAACTGATACCGCATTCGCGCAAAGCGAGGTCGATATCGGCACGTTGCAGGCCACGCTGGCTCAACTCTTCGCGAATCCGCGCGGGACCATAACCGGACCGAGCGCGGTAGGATACAAAGCTTTCCAGGTATCGGGATTCCGACAACAGCCCCTCTTCCGTCAACCGGTCGAGGGCCGTTTCGATCATTTCAGGCTCTGCGCCGCGCTGGCGCAATTTGCGCGTCAGTTCGACTCGACCATGCTCGCGGCGCGCGAGCAGGTCCATCGCAGTACGCCGAACGGCGACGAGTGTATCCAGTACCACAGTCATCGTTTGTTTCAGATGTCAGTGTCGGCTTCTTCCATCTCGTCAACCGGCTCGCGGTTGGCGGCGGCCTTGACGTCTGGTGCCGGGGTCAGCAGCTTGTCGCGAATCTGCTTCTCAAGCGTGGCAGCGATATCCGGGTTGTCCGCCAGGAATTTGGCCGAGTTGGCCTTGCCCTGACCGATTTTGCTGCCGTTGTAGGCATACCAGGCACCGGACTTCTCGACAAAACCGTGCAGTACGCCCAAGTCGATCATCTCGCCGTTCAGGTAGATGCCTTTGCCATAAAGAATCTGGAACTCTGCCTGACGGAAAGGCGGGGCCACCTTGTTCTTCACGACTTTAACGCGGGTTTCGCTACCGACAACCTCGTCACCTTCCTTCACCGCGCCGGTACGACGGATATCCAGACGGACCGAAGCGTAGAACTTCAGCGCGTTACCACCGGTGGTGGTTTCCGGGCTACCGAACATCACACCGATTTTCATACGGATCTGGTTGATGAAGATCACCAGGCAGTTGGCGTTCTTGATGTTGCCGGTGATTTTACGCAGCGCCTGGGACATCAGGCGGGCTTGCAGGCCCACGTGCATGTCGCCCATTTCGCCTTCGATTTCTGCCTTCGGTACCAGCGCTGCCACGGAGTCGACCACGATCACGTCGATGGCGTTGGAACGCACCAGCATGTCGGTGATTTCGAGGGCTTGCTCACCGGTGTCCGGCTGCGAAACCAGCAGGTCGTCAACGTTGACGCCCAGTTTGCCGGCGTATTCAGGATCCAGGGCGTGCTCGGCGTCGACGAACGCGCACGTGGCGCCCATTTTCTGAGCCTGGGCAATCACCGACAGGGTCAGGGTGGTTTTACCGGAAGATTCAGGACCGTAGATCTCAACGATACGGCCTTTTGGCAGGCCGCCAATGCCGAGCGCGATATCCAGACCCAGAGAGCCAGTGGAAATAGCCGGGATCGCCTGACGGTCGTGATCGCCCATACGCATTACGGCACCCTTGCCGAATTGACGTTCGATCTGACCCAGGGCCGCAGCCAAGGCTTTCTTCTTGTTGTCGTCCATTAAAGTCCTCACGTAATCAATAAGGCCTGACGGCCAACACCTGTATAAGTAGACAGTATTGTTCCACAAAGATCGAAGATCGCCTACCCCTGATTGTCTATTTCTGCTGCAGCTCGTCGCAACAAGCCTTCCAGTGCGGCCTTTACCGTTTGTCGGCGGACCTCGTCACGGTTGCCGGGAAAGTGCGCACGCTCGGCCGTGACCTCATCGCCCACGCCGAACGCCAGCCATACCGTGCCCACCGGTTTGTCCGGCGAACCACCGTCCGGGCCCGCCACGCCGCTGACCGCCACGGCAAAGCGCGCCAGGCTTTTTTCCTGCGCCCCGCGCGCCATCGCCTCCACCACTTCCTGGCTGACGGCGCCAACGTTGGCAAACAGCTTTTCCGGCACGTTCAATTGCCGGGTCTTCTGCCGGTTGGAATAGGTGACATAGCCCGCCTCGAACCACGCCGAACTGCCCGGTATCCGCGTAATGGCTTCGGCAATACCACCGCCGGTGCAGGACTCGGCGGTGGTGACATGGGCATTGAGCACCTGCAAACGGCGCCCCAGTTCAGCAGCCAGTTGAGTGATTTCCTTCACGGTCGTCTCCAGGAATGGGCGGGGGTTTGCCTACCCTACAGCAGCCCATCGGTCATGCAAGTTGCAGAATGCATCAAAAGGCTAACGCGCGACGGCCCGCACATACGCCTGACAGGCACGCAAGGCGATCAGGGCGTTATCGCCGTCGTCGGTGATGCGGATAATTCGTTGAGCATGCGCCGGGTCAAGTCCGGCGCGTGGGGTTGCATGAACCACGCCGCCGGGGGTGGCGGCGGCTGGCACTGGCGTGCAGCCGGCGGCATCGGTGGCGTCGAGAAGGACTGACAACCGCACATCAGCAGTGGCCAGGCGGTCGCGCAGAGCAGCTTGGTGACGCTGGGCATCGCTCAACTCCTGAATGTGTTGTTGATCGCGGGTAGTGAGTTGTCGCTCCAGGGCCAGGCGTTTTTGCTGTGCTGCCTGTTGCTGTTCGAGCGCGGCCTGGTGTTGCTGGCTGAGCGCCAGCGCCTGCCCGGCCGCCTGACGCTCCAGTTGCGCGCCATAGCGCCAGGCCTGTACTTGCCACACCAGTGCAAGCAGCAGGCAAACGCCGACCCAACGCAATGTGCCTAGCCAACGCATAGCACCGCCTTCGCCCGTGCCCACAATTGCTCACGCGCCTGCAGGCCGTTAACGCCGCCGTTGATACGTCGGGTAATGGTGGTGAATTGATCTTTATCCGCCAGCTCGTTGAGGCCGTTGCTGTGCCAGAACCAGGCGGCGGACTCACACGCCCACTGCGGTTGTTCCAGCAACTGCGGTTGTTGCAACAGGCGCTCATCGCCAAACAGTGCCTGGCTGCATGCCAGGTAGTTGCGCCGTCCCGTGACCTGGATCAGCCCCCTGCCCCGGTATTTCTGGCCATCGCCATCCGCCTCGGGGGTGTTGCCCAAGCGGGCGGCCAGGGTGCCGGTGTCGTACTTGCCAAGGTATTGATCGCTGCCCAGTTCGCGTACGTAGCGCAGTTCGGCGGATTCGTGGCCGATTTGAGCGAGGAAGGCGGCGATGCGCCTGGCACTGTTGACCTCATACCGAACGAAGGCTGCATTTAACGGGGACAAAAAAATGCCCGCTCGAAGGCGGGCCCCAGGCATCACATCAATTAGCTGGGTAAGGGTAATCTGCATGGGATCTACTCTGAAAAAATGTCTACACCGACAAACCACTGGCCTGGATCGTGCATCGGTAGCCGCCGGTGCGGTTACCGCTGGCCGTCACCGTCTTGATCGACCAGCGTCCCTGCATAAAGCCCGGCCACGACTCGTCCAGCAGCAGCAACCCTTCAGCGGCCAGCGACGGATTACCGGGGCACACCACATTGATCTGCAGCCCTTCTCGCCCCACACGCCGCATCTCGCCCTGCGCCGCCGAGCGCGCTTCGTCCTCGCTCTGGTAGCGCTGCGTCACCACTTTGAACGGTGCGATGCCCACCTCTACGACATGCTTTTTGCCGGCCGCCGCATCCCACCAGGACGTCTGCGCGCCGTTATATTTGGCGCGACTGGTCTCGGTGAAGCTGGCGCTGATGAAGGCGTGGTCGCCCGGGTGATTGTCACGGGTGACGGACAAGCGCACATCCGGCAGTGCCTTGCCCGACAACGACTTGATCTGACCTTTACGGCCCAGCACGTAAAGCTCGTCCACAGGCTTGGCCACTGCATCGAAGCGTTTGGCCAGCCTGGTCAGAAATGCCATGTCACTTTCGTTGGTCTGATCGATATGCGCGATCGGCTCGCCATCGAGCTCAGGCGCCACGCGCGGGGAGAACCCGTAGCGGCTGGTCAATTGACGAAACAGTGCGCCCAGGGTTGTCGGCCCATGGCTGGCGGTGCGGCGCTGTTTGAACTCATGCTCATCGAACGGCGCCGCCGTCGCCACCAGCACCAGGCGCATCGGGAACAGCGACGGTGTACGCTGAGTGATCTTGAACGCGCCCTTATCCACCAGACCGGACTCCCGATAACCGACGCGCAAGCCGACTTTTCCGCCCAGATCGGGCAGGCCTTCAAGGCCCTCGATATCGAGGGTCAACTTGAGTTGGTCGGACACGAATCCCGCTGCGTCAATATGCTCCCACTCCAATAGCCGCTCGTTGAACAATGCGGCATTGGCGCCGTAAAGCTCCACTACCGGTGTGAATCCAAGTGCCATGATCGCTCCTTAATCCCAGGCTGAAACCGGCCGGCTCGCGACAGGCTTTGCATCCAGTTCGGGCACCAGCACACTGACGCCGGCCGGCAATAGTGCGCCCTGCTCCGCCAGCTCCGGATTCAAGCGCCACAGCGCCTCCTCCGCAGCATCATCACAGCGGCCCAGCTCTCGGTAGAGCAGCAGGTTCACTGAATCGCCCGCAATACTTCGGACTCTACGCATTGACGAATTCCTCCAATACCAGCGACCAGGTGATCGCCATCGCGGTACCGTCGTCGATGACGCTGGTTTGTTTTTCGCTGATCGACTTGATGGTCCATAACCCCCAGTTACGCCCCAGGCCATCCACCAGAGGCAACGGCACGCGCAGGTCCTGCAGGGCTCGCAGCTCATCCAGGCGTTGCATGCCCTTGGCACGCGCGGCCTTGCCGCCAACTGCCAATGTTTCAAGGCCCTGCCCCACCTGGCTGGATTTGGGTTTGCCGGCAATGATGTCCAGGCTCACCCACCCACCACTGCTGCCACGATCAAGGCTGTCGTAGGCGAACCCGCGAGACAGCCCGAAAATAAACGTGCCCAACACCATCTGTTGTCGCATTACACAGCTCCATCGGTCAGTGCCGCGCCACGTCGCGTCGCCAGCAGGTTGTCCATCGACAGCGGCGTAAATTGCGCTTCGATCTGTTGCACCACGAGTGTCGCCAATTGCTGATAGCTGGCTTGTTCCGGCGCGTTGATAGTGATTTGCGGGGCAAAATTGAGTTGGCGGTTATCGGCTTGAGGGTTGTTGAGGTTATTGCTGACATCTGCGGGAGACGGCAAGCGATCCCCGGATCCCATTACTTTCTCGGCAAGCCATGCCCCCACGTCACTGCCGACAAACGTACCGACGGCGCCGCCCACCACGTTGCCGATCGCGCCACCGGCGACGCCGCCCATGACCCCGCCCAGCAGCGTCCCGGCACCCGGTACCACCGAACCGATCACCGCTCCGGCGAGCGTACCGACAGCTCGACCAATCGCCATGCCGGCGAATTCACCGGCAACGCCACCGGCGACGGCGCCGCCTACCGAGCCCACGCTGGAGCCCAGCGCTTGACCCGGATTCCCCGTCAGCGCGCCCTGCGTGACATCAACTCCGGCCTGTGCCAGCACCAGGCCCAACGAAGCCCGTTTGGCGAATTTGTTGGCCTTCACTGTTTTGCTAGGGCGGTCAGGACCGGACGCCGGATCTGGCGGGCGTTTGCCTGTATGGGCGTCATTACCTTGAGTGTGCTGCGGGCGGGCGGTAGGGTCAGCGGCAGGTGCTTCGCGGAAAATTTTCCCCGCAACCTTTTCAAATGCCTTGTCCTTCACGGCATCGAACACGCCGGAAAACACAGCCACCAGTGCAGCCCCTGCCACCGTAACGGCGGCGGTAGTGTGAGGCAGCGCTTCAGCCAAGCCACCCACGCCATTGACCAAACCGGTCATCGCCGTCAGCGAGGTATCCACGACGGGCGCCAGGGCCACATCGGAGGCAGTTTGCAAGCGCGTGGTACTGGCCTCATAGGCCTGCCGTCGAGCCTGGGAGGAATCGGCGCGAATCGCTGCAACGCGCTGAACAGAGCCTTGATCGCCTAACGCCGAGGTGGCGTAGGTGGACGTTTCGGCCACCTGCGAAAAGGCGTGTTTCACGCTGTCAATAATCGGCACCAGGCTCAGAATCGACTGGTTACCGTCGAACAGTTGCGCCGCCAGCGCCGCCTGCCTTTCAGCCGGTTGTGACTTGAGTGCCTCCAGCACGGTAAGCAGGGTCTGCGGGGCATCCTGTTTCATGCCACTGGCCAGCTCTTTGGGATCAAGCTTGAGCGCTGCCCAGGCACTGCGCTGCGCGGGAGAAGCGCTGTCGCCTTTGGCCAGGGCGAGACTGATTTTTTCCAGCCCGAGCTCCGCAGCACCTTTGCTGTTACCGGCACTCAACAACACCGCCGAAAGCGCCGCTGCCTGCTCGGGGAGCATGCCCGCAGCCGTGGCGGTGGCGCCGCGACGTTGCACGATCGCTGCAATGTCCGCTGCCTCGGCCTTGAGCGAGACATCGGTGCCCAGCACGTTTGTCGCGTCGGCCAGATCCAGGGCTTGGGCGCGGTCAAGGTGCAGTGACTCACGCCATCCGCCCATGAGTTCGCCGGCATGCTTCACATCGATTTTGAACGCCGTCGCCATGATCGCGGCATCGCGGGCGAACTGCTGCAGGTCTGCCTGGCGTCCGGCCTGGTCGATATTGCCTGACGCGTCAACGCGGCTGCTGCCAATACCCGACTTGGCCGCTACGTACTCGACCTTCGCCAAGTCCACGGCGCTCGCGCCACTGGCCGCCACCATCGGCTCGGTCGCCATGGCGAGGTTGGCTTCGCGCAGTGACTTGCGCTCGCGCCCGACAAATTGCAGCAGTTGGTCCAGGTCGGTCATCGCGGCATCCAGTGCCTGCGATGGCGTACCCGCTGGGGCCGTCGTGCGGGTGCTCGTATCGCCCGTGCCCGTCGCCTCGATGGCGTCGGCCTGGCGGGCGTCCATCACCTTGAGCAACGAGGCGTTGAACAGCTCAAGCGTATCCACAAGCCGGGCCTGACTCTCGGCCAGATGATTGATCTGCAGGCTGGCATCGGCCAATGCCAACGCCAGGTTCGCGGCACTTCCCGGCACCGCCTCAGCCGGACTCGCCAGGGTTGGCGCGATCGGATTGAGGCTGGCCTGTGCGCCGGCCATTTCGGGTGAGCGCTGGATCATCACGCCGTCCCTGGCGATGGCTGACTCAGCTTGGTTATTACGGTCTGCCATCCCGCTCTACTCCTGTTTAACGCCAAGGCGACTGATCGCAATGTCGTAGCGGCGCAAGGCCTTGCCGGCGTCCCAATCGAGGATTTCCGCTTCGGTTACTGAGTAAACCAGCGGTACGACATCGAGGATCACTTCGATGTCGCGTTCCGAAAGAAGTCCGCCGGTTTGTTTAAAAAATCGTCGATGCGCCCCTGCAGTTCGGTCCAGTCGGGCACGGTCAAGCCGGCGAGATCGGGAATCATCAGGCCGGCGCAATGGGCGGTGATGAACTCGGCACGTTCTTTGTTGGTGGGCAGTTTTTTCATCACTTTGGTGGCGCGCAGAGCGGGCATTTCCAGGGTGACGTGGGTGAGCGTGCGACCGCTTGCTTGAAGGGGAAGCAGCAGCGCGACCTCCTCGCTGGTCAGCGATTGGCGCGGCACATCGGCCTGATCGAGAAAAAACGATGCAGGCTGGGTCGACATCTCGTGTACGTATTGCGCGATGCTGACGTAGTCCGGGCGCTTGAGTTGGTCGAGTTCTTTTTCCGACAGGCCAGTGGCGAGCTTGGCCAGTTCGAAAAACTGCTCATCCTCGTCGTCACCGGCGCGCGCCAGGGCGTCTTTCTGTGGCGCGTAGAACAAGGGTTTGAGTTGAATCTGCTCGATCACAACACCGGTGTCGGCGGTGATCGGGGACAGCAGGACGTGTAGCGCAGGCATCCAGGCCATGGGGTGATTCCTTGACAGGGTGTGGGGGCGAGCTGACCCGCCCCCCGGGTGGTTACGGCATCAGCACGGCGCGGCGGGCATCGCCGAGAATGTCGACACCGTTGAGCACGAACTTCTGGGTGCGCACGTCGATATCGATCACCGGAATGCCGTTTTCCAGACGGTTATAGGTGCGGCAGGAGAGTTCCAGGGTGGTAACGGGCTTGGCATTCATCGTCAGCGCGGATTCGGTCAACGACTTCAATTTGCCGCCCACGGTGTGGTAGGTGAAGTAGGTCTTGCCATCCTGATCCTGCCCGGCTTCGCGCACGTTCAACAGGATGTCATCGCCCTGCGTGACGCCAAGCGCCAGCAGGATTTCTGCACCAGCCCCTTGCAGTACCAGGGTTGCGCCCAGCACCTTGGCGCTTTTGGCCACTTCTTCGGCAATGAAGCGCCCGCCGGTCATCGGGTCCATTTCGAACTCGATCTTCGGTGGCGTAAAGGAATCGACCGTGGCCGACAGCGGCAGGCCTTGGAGGGTGGCCGCAATGGCCTGTCTGACTCGGTTGGTAAACATTAGAGAACGTCCTCCAGGAACTGCTCGATGATTTCATCGCGGGCGTTGAGTTGATAAACCATGTGTTCGTTCGGCGCGTAGCGGCCGTAGTCGATGACGATGAACCAAGTGCCGTTCTTGTACTTCTCGACGCTGTTCAACTCCGGGTGCAGGTAGACGCTGCCGCCAGGGATGGTTTCGTCGGCCACCAGGGTTTGCAGCCAGTCGTTGATGCGCTTGACCTCCTGGTCCATGAAGGACTTGGTGAGGTTCCTGGCCATGGCCTTCTGGCCGGCCTTGACCAACTTGCGGCTGATGGCGTCTTCCAGGCCGACATAGCTGATGAACTTGCCGGTAATGGAGCGGTTGCCCAGCAGCGAGAAACCGCCGAGCACCGTGCGGGCGTAGTAGCTCACGCCATAACGATTGAGCAGGTCGCCTTCGGTGGAGGTGTCGAGGATGTTGTACTCGACGACGCGGGAAACGTCTTCGGCAAAGGTCACCTGATTACCTGGGCTTTCCCACTGCTTGACCTTGGCCAGCGCAGCGATAGCCAACGAGGAGGGCGACAGGAATACGTTCTTCTTCGCAGCCTTGGAATACACCGACGGCATGTTGTGCACCAGCAGGCAACGGTCGAAGCCCAGGTCGGCACCGCCCAGTTCGCCGCTGTAGGTCACTTGGTCGGCGACCGAAGCGTCCTTGCCATCGAGTACCACACGGGCCTTGATGCGCTTGCCGAAGGAAGCAAACTCGCCGGCCACGGCCTTGGTGCCGGTGAAGCCCGGAGCGCCAATGATGGTCAGGTCTTCAGGCACGCTGCTCAGGGCAGCCAGGCCGAGTTTGCGACCGGTGACCGGGTCGTTGCCGCCGATCACATTGTTAATCGTATCGGCCGGGGTGGCGCCCTCTTCGACAATCACCACGTAGACCGGCACCTTGACCACTTTGAGGATCTGGTAAACCGCCTGGAACAAGGTGCCCGACTCGGTGCCGGTCGGGTCGAGCAGCGCCTGGGTAGTGAAGCTGTTGATGCGAAACGGCGCGTTTTTCGGGATCGATGCATGGGCATTGGGGGCGGTGCCCACCAGGCCGATGACATTATCGCCCAGGCCACCCATGGCCTCGGGCGATTCGGTGGCATTGACGGTAATGCCGTTGTGCTCGAAGTTCAAAACCTCAGCCATGATTAATCAGCCTTCTTGGAGGTGGAATTGAGGACGCTGGTCAGTTCCAGGCGGCCGGCGGTGCGCAGGGCGGATGCTTCGACGTCCAGCAGTTCCAGCTCCTCGCCAGCGGTAGACCAATGGCCGTTACCGGTGGGGAAAGGGATGAGGACGGTGTAGGTTTGGCGCGTGGGCATGGGTAGGGTTCTCCGGGTGAGAAATGCCAAAGCCCCTGCAAGAGGGGCTTTGGGGAGGCGAAAAAAAACCGCTTTCGCGGTGGGTGACTACTTGTCTTTCGGCAACGGGAAGCGCGCTTTGATTTCAGCAACCTTAGCTCGCCACTCTTTCTCCTTTTCAGCCGTACCGTCGAATTGCCACTCGAGGTACATCGGGTCAGCTTCGCTGACATAGGCAGAGCGGCGAGCCGCAATTGTGCTAGCGAGTGCGGCAGCTGCAGTAGCGTTCTCGATGAGCACCTGGCCAGCCGCATCACTAAAGCCCAGGCCTTTAAGGGTCTGCGTACTAGCAGGCACGTTGATCAACGAGTCACCAGCAGGGGTTACCAACTTTTCAATAAACAAAGTCATTTGATCAGTCCTTAAACCTTGGCGGTATATCGAATGTCGTTATCGTGGGAATAGGCCAGACGCTTCTCTTCAAGGGCCTTCCCGAGCACAGCATCAGCCTGAGCCAACGTGTAAGGCTTCACCGCCCAACGTACTTCCCAATCGGGATTAACGTCATCTTTCATTATCACTTCAGCGTCTAACTTGCTGTAATTCACCGGATAGTCAAAGGTTTTGGTAATGGTGTAACTTAGCCCGCCCCTCAAGTACATTCCAGAAAACTGAGGGGCATTTGTAATTTGACCAGCGACCAACCCCAGGTACATCGGTTTAAGTCCAGTAACAGCACGAGCGGTACAAATCATTCCGAATGAAATACCCCGTACCGTTTCACGGTAGGTTTGAGAAACTCGTTTGATAGCTAAGAAGTTAGCATCTCCGTTCCATAGATACCCGACACCCTCAAGTTGCAAGTTCAAGCCGGCAATGTGATATATCCCTTCGCCAAAGGGCGCTTTTTCACTGTCTCGAAAATATACTCGGGAGACAGTGATTTCTGTTTCACCCGCCTCGTTACCGGGCATCGTCCACCAAACAGGATAAAGCACCTCCGTCGACAAGCCAGTGAGATCAATTTCCTGCTTATAAAGCGCGCGCCCATTGATATCCTTCGCCTGCACACTGTTACGCCACGCCGTGAACTGACTTGACGCCGCCTCTACCCGCGCATCAATCTTGCCAATCTGATTAGTCACCGTCTCCGTCAGCTTATTGCACGCATCCACAACCTTCGTAATAGTCGTTTCAATTCCCATCATTGACTCCCTGTCAGTTAACCGTTCCAGCCCTGTTGTCAGTGCAACTACTTCGCTTCGAGATGCATCACTCGAAACATCAAATCCACGTGCCGCGACATATTGCCCACCGACGCCGCCGCCATAATGGCGATTTCCTCAGCCAGCAACACATTCAGATTTTCACTCCCCACCACAATCGTCACGCTATCAGCCGGCAACGGCGATATATCCAGCGTGAACTTCTGCAGTACCCGAGCCGCCGCCGCTTTATACGTCAGCAACTTCCCTGCCACGGAATACACCGCCAGCAAGGTCCCACTGGCGAGGTAAAAGCCGAACTCGCCAATTTCATACTCATCGTCGCCGTCAAACAGCGCGGCCATCCTGAGTTGGCGTTCGCCCAGGTCTTCGTAATCCACAATGGCGACCCGTTGGCGCTCATCGCGCAACGCCACTTCCGTGCCGTCGGGGGTGTAGCGGCCGGTACCGGCGCCGATGTGGGTGATTTCGCCTTTGAGGCCCTGGTTCCTGGCCTGCAGCACTTCATCCAAACCCTTGGAGGTGAAGCGCACCAGGCGCGTGATTTCATCTGTCATGGCTGCGCCCTGAGGTCGTAGTCGTTAATGGTGTAGTGCCGGGCAACCCCGGCACTGTTCAGCCGGGCGCCCAGCCCGAGTTCCGGCAGCACGCCTTCAAGCAGCAACTCGCCATCGTTGAGCGGGGCGTGAGTGGCGCTGTTGAGGGAGAACGCACCGTGTAACTTCATTTCGGGCAAGGCGCCGGGCGGGCTGTCTTCGCCGATGCTCAAGCCAGGATCAGCCGCACCAGCCAGTCGCAGCCCTTGGTAGGTTTCATGCACGAGGGTAATCGTGGCCTGATCGCGCTCACTCTTGGCCGCGTTGATGCGACGGATCAGCCGGTTGTGGTCGCCACTGGACCAACTGCGCCCGATGATCGCCTGCACGTCGAAGGTATACGGCGTGCCGGTTGGCCGCTGCTGAAACCAGGCGCTGATGTTGGGCGTAAACCCCAGTGACTCCACTGCATAGCTCAAGGCCTTGGGTGTGCCGGCCTGGCGCTGGATCTGCCAGGACAAGGCCACGGTCAGGCGCTTTTCCGATTCGCTGGCTTGGGCATCCCATTCGCTGACACCTCGGTCGGCGGCCAGGTAAGGCAGAAATTCGCTGGGGGTTTGCAGCGGGTTCATCAACGCTGGCAACGGCGGTGCGACCCGGTCAAGCAGCTTGCCGAACCCTATATCCAGCGCCTTCTCCAGCGGTGAACTGTTGACCGGTAACACACTCGCTTTGGGGTCATTCATAGCGTGCGCACCTCCACCTCGACGCCCGTGCAATACGGGGCCTGGAACGCGCTGCTGACAATCGGCGCCAGCGGTTCCAGGATGTGCAGCTGCGCCGCCCCCGCACTGTGAATGGCGTAGTCGATCCAACTGGGGTCGACGCGCCCTTCCAGGCGATGACAGGAGTCAGCGTAAGTCTGCAGCAGTTGCTGCGCCGCCACTTGGGTCAAGCCCGAGTCAGGCCCGGCGTGGATTTTGGCGATGACGCGAATCCTGTAGGGCTGAATCTGTGCGCCCTGGACGGTGACGAGATCGGTTTCCGGGCGTACATCCGGCCGTGCGAAATGTCGACGCACACCGTCAAGCAAATCGGCAGATGGGGTACCGTCGCCCTCACGAGACAACACGGTGACCATCACTTCGCCGGGCGCGATGCGTCGGCCGTTACCGTCCTTGACCTGGGCGGCATAACCGTCCGGATCAAAGGTGTAGTTGACGGTCACCACGCCCGGCGATGCGCTCTGAACCTTGACCACCGGCCGCTCGCCGAGGGTGAACACTTCGCGGCGATACTGCATCCGCGAGCCCGCCGCCGGGGCGTGGGGTGCCAGGTAGTAACGCAGGCGGGCATCGTCATCGCTTTCCAGGATCGGCGGCACGGGCGGGAAAGCCGCAGGGTCACCGGGGTCGAGTACCTGGCGTTCCAGGCCCATATCCGCCAACCGTGCATCCAGGTTACTGCCGGTGGCCCACCACGCCAGCATCTGCTTGATGCGTGCATTGTATTTGCGCTCATGGGTTTGCAGGCGCACGCAAAAAGCTTCCAGGGCCAGGGTCAGCAGCTCACTTTCGTTGTCGAGGCTGACCTTGAGTTTGGCCGCGCTTTGCGGCGCACTTGCTGCGACATAGTCGACCACGAACGCCTTGAACTCAGCCAGCAAGGGTTCGAACGCATCGACCGCGATAATCGCCGGCTCGGCCAGTTGGTTCTGGCCAGGGATCAGCATGCTCATGTCACGACCTCGAAGGATTGTTGGCGGTTTTTCCAGGTGCCGGCAAAACGCAGCAGCAGCCCGGCGCCCTGGCGGGTGGCGACGATGACCTGGGGCTGAAAGTCGCCGATGCCGTTCTGGGTGTTGTAGAACGCCTGGGCGGCATGGCTCTGGGCGAGCAGCAGCAGGTCGTCGCCCAGGTTCTGCCCAAGCAACTGCGGGATCAGCGAGCCATACAGCGGGCGCTTCTGCCGTGTGCCAACGGGTGTGGTCAGCGCTCGGGTGGCGCGCTGCACAAATTGCGGCCAGTCATCGACGGCTGCCCCGGTGTTGCGATCGATGCCAATCATGGGATCTCCTTATCAGGGGCTGATGACCCGACCTTGGTGGTCTATCACCGGGCCGCTGAAGTGAGCACCGCCGGCATCCAGCAACAGTGCGGTGCCGCCGATTTGCAGGGTGATGCCCTGCGGATTGAGGGTCAGGCTGGCGGCACCGACCTTGAGGTCAACCTGTTCGCGAGAACCGGTGAACATCGTCGGCCCGTTGGCCCAGTTGAAGGTGTGACTGGCGTCGTCGTAGTCGCTCTGGGTGCCGTCTTGATGGCGCCGCCGGGTCATGGAGGGAACCGTCGAGACTGGCGGAAACAGACTACTGTTGAGGCCGAACAGAGCTACTGACTGCGCGCCCCCTTCCCCACCGCCGTAGTTGAGCAACAGACAGTGCTCGCCTACGGACGGAATACGGGTTTCGGTTTGCGCACCGGCGCTGGGGTTGAAAAAGCGGATGGCCGGCGTGAGCAACTCACCGTGACTGACCCGGCAGGTAGTGCTGGCGGCGTCGACCTGTTGGCAAACGCCAATCCGGCAGAAGCTTTCAGCGCGTCGGTACAGGTCTTCCAGTTGGGCCTCCATTTCCGCGAGGCGCTCGACGATTGGCCCCAGCTGCATGCGTAACAGCGCGTCGAACATGGGCTACTCCGCCAGTGGCTTGTATTGATCGGGATCATCGATGTTCAAAACGTCCCAGGTGCAGGCAAACAGCGCTCGGCCTGTAGGATCGTTGAGTAACTCGGGCCCGAGGTAGAGGATTTGCGTGAAGGAAACGGTCCAGGTGTCGTAGTCCGTTGCTGCGGTAGTCAGCACAGCGGGAGCGGCAACAATATGGGTCGGCAAATCGCACTGGGCCTGAGGCAGGCTCCAGCGGTTATCCAGAACCAGGTCCATCAGCTGGCTGGCCAGGTCGCAGGCTTGGAACGGCAATGCGCCGGGAGCCACCATGGCTTTGAGCGAAATGGCCAGGACATGGGCCTTGCGGCCTTCGCGGGAGCGAAGACCCGGGCCATTGCCTTCAACCGTGATCATTACGCCGGTTTTCTCCAGGTCACTCTGGAATTCCCGGTGGCTGCCGACCTTGAGGTCCGGAAAGGCCGCATGCAGCGCCACGCCGATAGCCTGGGGAAGTTGGGATGGCTTTTCGATAAGGGTCATTTGGGTAGCGTCCTTGCGATTACGGCGGGTCCTGGCGGGATCCTTCATTGATCCCGATGCGCTTGGCCGCCCAGCGCTCATAGAGGCCGATGGCCACGTCGGCGCCGGCCATCGCGGTCAGGCAACCAATGGCGCCGGCAGTCCAGATCGACATACCGGCGGCATAACACAGCATCAGGGCCGAAACCCCGCAGACCATGCACGCGCCGGACCTGAGCGCCAGACGGCGGATCAGCGACCAGCCGCGGGCGCCCTCCTTGTCGGCGCGCCACATCTCGCCGGAAACGCCGCCGATCAAGGCCAATATGATCACCAGCCAGATAGGCATTTCCGCTAACGCTTGTTGTTCGTTTGTCATGTCACGCCTCCTGGCTGAGCACTGAATAGTCCGTTTTTCAATTACACACACTTCGATAGGTAGGCATTCCAAAAAGCCCGGTAGCCCGGGCTTTTCAGTAATGATGTCCTCGGACTTTCGGCGCTACTGGCGCGGTACGGTCCTTTCCTGAATGTTTTTCCGACCACGATCCCTGTCTGCCGGATAACTGCTTGCGGTGCTTTACGCTGCACACCCGGGTCAGTTGCCAACCCTCTGAACCGTTAAGGCCGGTTCATCGCTGCCTGTTCTTGAAGCTGGGGTGAAACTAAAGAGCGTCGGCATCCTTGCCGGTCTTACCTGGCATCCCTGCCATCGCTCTGATGGCGTCCTTGCCGATATTGCGTGCCTTCCTTGTCTTCCTTGGCAGCATCCTTGCCACCTCCACCAGGCCTTGTTGGCTGGCTTGAGATGAAGAATATGCATGTATGCATATACAGTCAATGCATAAATGCATTTATTTTGCCTGTGCAAATGCACGAATGCATTCAAAGCCTTGCGGGCTTGGGGTTGGGCGGGTTTCTGCAGGCGAAAAAAAACCCGCTCATGGGCGGGTTTCGTCCTACGCGAGGAGGTTAGCGGGCATACATGCCCCACCAGAAAACATGACCGAGGATGCTGATCTGCTCGTCCTGAATATCCTGGAAGCTGTAGTCTTCATCCGGATGCTCATCACGGTTGAAGCTGCGCAGGCGAATCCCGGAAGGCAGACGGTAGAGCTGTTTCACCCGTAGCTGGCCATTGTGATTGATGGCATACAGGTCACCATCGACAATGTCACCAATCCCGCTCTTGCCGGCATTTACCCCTACCGTCGCGCCATCGCGCAGTACCGGCAACATACTGTTGCCACGCACCGTCACGCATTTGGCCTGGTCGAATTGCACGCCGTTATGCCGAAGGCTGCGCTTTCCAAAGCGCAGGCTGGCTTTCTCACTTTCCTCGATGACGAATCTTCCTGATCCAGCAGCCAATTCAACCTCGCGCAGAAAGGGGATCGACACCTCGTCATCATTAACGGGCGTGTCGTCGTCCCACAGGCTTATGTCCTTGAGCTCCGAATGCATCGGGTCGCGCCCATCATCTCGCAAAGCACCCACCCCGGCACGCCCGCGCAGGTGATCGGTGCTGACGCGAAAATACTCGGCGATGCGAGAGATGTGTTTGTCCGACGGGTCAACGATCTTGCCGCTGAGGATCCGGGACAGTGTGGATTGAGGCACACCGGTGCGTCGGTGAAGCTCCGTGGGGGAGATCCGATCGCGATCCAGCAGCTCTTTCAAGACGATAGAAACGTTGCGTTTTTGCATAACGCGGATATTGACGGGAGTCTTGACGGTTGGCAAATGCTAATTTGCATATTTATGCATTAAACACACAATTTTGTTTAGATTGAAACAAAACACTGTATAGGCAAACAGTTAATTGTTTTCTATCATTCAGAACCGTTTGCTATCGCCGCAGGGTAGCCTGATGCCACACCGAGCGGACGGACAGGCGCCCTTGCTTATCGACAATTCAGGGCCTATGTATAAGACTCTTGAACAACATGGCCAGCAACGACGGAGGTGCTCATGGCTTATTCAGCGCTAGCTGTCGCTAACGCCTTCATTGAACGCGCGAAGGAAGGCAAGCTTTCGGGCCTGACGCCCATGAAACTGCAAAAACTGCTGTTCTACACGCAGTCCTGGCATCTGCGTGAACGGGATCAGCCGCTGATGGATGATCACTTCGCCCGCTGGCAATATGGCCCGGTCATCCCGTCGCTGTACCATGAGTTGAAATCCTACGGTAATCGCCCGGTGACGTCGCTGCTCAGCAACCTGAAGCCCGACGCCGAAGACATTGTCTTCGTGACACCAAGGGTTCCTGAGAGCGATACCTACACCCATCGCTTGATTGACCGGATCATTAACAAATACGGCAAATGGTCCGGCACCCAACTGTCCAACCTTTCCCACGAGGACGGCACAGCCTGGGCCCTCAAGGGCGCCGACGGGTCCGCCATTGACTGGGAAGACATGGCAGCATTCATTCACCCAAAGAGCCGCATCCGTGAGTGAAGAACTCGACAACCTGGAACTGACCCTGCCCCCGGTGGCAGGGCCTGACCAGGACTCCCAAGCCGGTGGCGAACAAGCCACAGGCACCGACGATGAAAGAAACCAGAACCTCAAAGACCAGAAGGCCGAACGGCAACTGCGCAAGAAATATGCGGGACGCGCGTTTTGGTTTGCGGCTTGTGGTGTGATCTTCTGGGCGGTGCTGCTGGTGTGGAATGGGTGGTCGACGTATTACTCGGGTAAGGCGCCGTTCTCGGATAACGTGCTGATTGCCATCACTACGGCAACTTCGATCAATCTGTTTGCGGCGTTTCTTGGGGTGATCAGAGGGTTGTTTCCGGCCAGTGGGCGTAAGTCCAGATAGCCGGTGTCCATGGGTATGGATCGCTGGTTTGCCCCCGTCTGGCGGTCCGGGAAACCCAGTTTCTCTGTCACAACGATTAACCTTCAATCGACGTAAAATGCCTCTCGAAAGTGCTCAACGAAAGTCTCTACCAGCGTTGAGTCACGTTCGTGATGGGCAAGAACGACCTCGCTTTCACACCCTTCATCACTTATATCAATAGCGTGCAACGAAGTAGCTTTAACCATTGAAACGGGAAGCAGTGCAATACCGAATCCTGCCTGAATCAACAACGACTGTGTCGTTTTCAACGAATAAACCTGCGCTGACTTCGGAGCGAATCCTGCGCGAGCGCAAAGTTCAAATGAAAGATAACTAAGCCCTCCGCGTTTTGGGTGGGCTATCGACACGAATGCTTCATCCCGCAACTCAGCAAGTGATATTGAACTTCTCGATGCGAGCGGATGGGT
This sequence comes from Pseudomonas fluorescens, assembly GCF_002837185.1. GTDB lineage: Bacteria > Pseudomonadota > Gammaproteobacteria > Pseudomonadales > Pseudomonadaceae > Aquipseudomonas > Aquipseudomonas fluorescens_AM. The sequence continues at coordinate 177,206 of NZ_KZ477990.1, forward strand.
AGAGCCAACGGCGACAACAACTTTCTCACTAAACAGAGGAAGAAGCTTGATATTATTCATTTGATGCAACACCGGCAGCCTGAACAGACCCGCATCAATACGATTATCAACTAAATTCATGAGTTGTGTTTCTGAAGATTCCTCCGACACTTCAATATACACATCGGTCATACGCTCCAGATAAAGCCCAAGCGCATCTTTCAACTTCCCGGTGAGCGGCACCGTGCTGGCATGGCTAAGGCGTAAAGCACCCCGCTGACCATTCCCTACCGAAGTCGCCAACCGAGCGGCACTATCGACGTCACTCAAGATAACTTTGGCCCTTGGCAAAAAGGCTAGCCCAGCGGGCGTTAGATGGGGCTGCCTTGCGGTGCGCTCAAACAAAAGCGTACCCAGGTTGTTCTCCAGCTCCTTCATTTGTCGACTGAGTGCTGACTGAGCAATAAATAGTCTCTGCGCTGCAACACTGAAGCTTCCATGTTCTGCGATCTCCACAAAATATCGCAACTGCTTCATTGATATCATAATAGCTATGCCAAAATGTGATCAGTAATTTCTTATTTTCATATTAGTAGATTTTTGTCCTGTTGGGTAGGGTTACCAAATATCACGTCATGGACCCACGATAATGCCGGACGCTTTTCTCCACGCCCCTTTCGACAATGCGACCTTGGCAATAATGTTCGTGACCATCAGCCTGGCCTACATCATTTTTTCTATTGCGGGTTTCGGGACGGCATTGGTAGCGGGGCCGGTGCTGGTAAATTACATGCCGCTGTCGCAAGCGATCCCTCTACTGGTACTCCTTGACTGCGTGGCTGCATTTGGAAAACTGGCGCGCATGCATAAGCACGTGGTGCGCATTGAACTCACCCGGCTGCTGCCGTTCATGATGCTGGGTAGCGTGGCGGGTATAGCGCTGCTCCTCAATACAAGAGCTGACGTATTAATGCTCGCGATGGGCTGCTTTGTAACTTTATATGCCGTGTACACGATGACAAAACCAATAGGAACCCGACATCTATCTGCGACATGGGCAATGCCACTGGGCGCTGGTGGCGGGCTGTTCGGCGCTTTATTTGGGAGCGGCGGCTTCCTCTACGCGATCTATCTGAACGGCAGAACAAACACTAAAGAGCAAGCGAGCGCCACTCAGAGCACATTGATTGGAATTAGTACGCTGGTACGTATGGCCATGCTCACCCTGGCAGGAGCCTATGCCGATCTTGCATTAGTGGTAACTGCCCTCTACTTATTACCAGCCCTATTGTTGGGGCTGTGGGCTGGCGAGCACATTTCGTTCAAAATATCTCGCCATACATTCACCAGACTCATAAACATTATTATATTGGCCAGCGGTATTACGCTTGTGTACCGAGCTTGCCTCGGCATCAATTAACTATATGAAATACAACTTCTCTACACCAACTTCATACAGTGAGATTTGCAATTGAAAAGTGCAAAAGTTCTTCGTGACTTATTAAATTCCGGAAAAACCGTTATGGCACCTGGTGCCTATGACGGACTGTCGTCAAGGCTGGTCAGTCTGGCGGGCTTTGACGCTGTGTATGCCAGCGGTGGTGCTATCGCCCGAGCATCCGGTTATCCGGATATCGGCTTGCTGAGCTTTTCAGAAGTTGTCGAGCGGATCGAGAAAATTGTCGAAGCCAGCGAGATTCCCGTTATCGCAGATGCCGACACCGGATTTGGCGGAACTGCCAACGTACAACGTACCGTGAGAGCCTTGGAGCGGATCGGTGTAGCAGCCTTCCATCTGGAAGATCAAACGTTCCCTAAACGCTGTGGGCACTTGGATAACAAGTCGCTGATTGACGTCGATGACATGTGTCAAAAAATCAAAGTTGCGCGTGCCAGTTTGCAAGACACTAATTGCCTGGTAATTGCGCGCACCGACGCAATAGCAATTGAGGGTTTCGACGCGGCGCTGGTCAGGGCGCAACGTTACGTTGAGGCGGGTGCCGACATGATTTTTGTGGAGGCGCCGCAGACCCTCGAACAAATTCAGATTATTGCCCAACGGCTTCCTGGGCCAAAGCTCATGAATATGTTCTACGGTGGCAAAACGCCTCTCGTTTCTTTGCCAGTACTTGCAGAACTCGGCTACCAACTTGTCATTGTGCCATCTGATCTGCAACGCGCAGCCATCCATGCTATGCAAAAAACTCTGGCTGAACTGCAGCGCTCAGGGGATAGCCATGCGATGGCGGATGAGTTGACCAGTTTTTCCGAGCGCGAGTTGATTGTTCAAACTGCGAAGTTCCTGGCACTCGACAATTTGTAGAACTCAATTCCAGCACGAAGCACGACAAGGAGATGGCATGTTATACAGGGGCGAATGGAACTCTAATGAACTCGATTATCGCGCGCTCGCCGGGCAATGGCACGTGGTATGTCAGAGTTCGGATGTAGGCGGTGACCAACCCAAAGCGGTGCGCTTACTTGGCGAAGAATTGGTGTTATGGCGAGACGACCAGGGAAAAGTGAATGCCTGGAAGGATTACTGCGGTCATCGGGGTGCAAAACTGTCATTGGGCTGCATCAAACAGGGGCAGATCGAATGCCCTTATCATGGGTGGCGTTACAGTAGCCAAGGCGAATGCACGTTGGTTCCTGCACACCCGGAGCGAAAAGGCCCCTCATCACAGCGCCTCATTTTTCGCCACTTCGCGCAAGAGCGCTACGGATACATCTGGGTGAGCCTGGAGGAACCATTGCGACCGCTGCCAGAACTGCCACAGTGGCAAGATGAAAGCTACCGCAAGGTCTTTGCGGGCCCCTACCTTTACAACGCAAACGCGTTACGCTCACTCGAAAACTTTATCGATGCGTCCCATTTTCCCTTTGTGCATGCCCATCTCAATGGTCTGCCGGACGCGCCTGAACCGCTGAAGCGATACAACGTGACGGAAGACGAGCGTGGTCTGCACTCTTCTGAAATTTGCGTCTTTCAACCGTACGGCGACCATCGTGGGATACCGGTTAACGCCCGCTACACCTATTCAGTGCTGAATCCCACGACTGCCTATTTCGTCAAAAAGACGGGCGAAACGGAGCGCTTCTGTACCTTTTTCAACGCCACTCCGGTCGATGAATCGCAATGCATTATCTGGCTGATAGTCGCTATCAACTTCGGCCAGGATCTCACGCTCGAACAGATCCTTTCTCGGCAGAACACTGTTTTCGAACAGGATCGCCGCATTGTCGAATCCCAGCGCCCCGCCCGCCTGCCACTGGATCCACAGGCGGAAATGCATGTGGTCAGTGATCGAATGGGGATTGAGTACCGCCGTTGGATTCGTGACCTGGGCGAGGCCGCGACCACCCATCAACAAACACAAGTCATTGAATCTGTTTCTATCTGACAAGGACGTCAACCATGACTGAATCCTCCATCGACTTTCTTACACGTCGGGAATCCAATGCCCGGACGTATGCCAGAAACATCCCAAAAGTGCTGAGCCAAGGTTCAGGCACTGAAGTTGTCGACAGTGAAGGGCGCCGTTACCTGGATTGCCTTGCATGCGCGGGGGCTCTTCCCCTTGGACACAATCATCCATTTGTACAACAACGCGTCATCGATTTTTTGCAATCCGGCCAGTTGCAACAGGCGCTCGATATAGCGACCCCGGCAAAGCTGCATTTCGTCCAGGAGCTCTACGAGATGCTCCCCCCGGAGTTTGCCAAACGAGCGAAGATTCAGTTCTGTGGACCTACGGGAGCCGACGCCGCCGAAGCCGCCCTGAAACTGTTCAAAATCGCGACAAAACGCCGACCGATCATCGTCTTCCAGGGTGCTTATCACGGGATGACTCACGGCACGCTGGGCATGATGGGCAATCTGGCACCTAAACAAGAGATTAGTGGTCTGCCTGGGGAAGTGCATTTTCTGCCCTATCCCTACGTATATCGCAGTCCATTTGGCGCGGGCACCCCTGCGCAGGAGACAGAACGACTCAGTCTGATTTGCCTGGAAAACGCTCTCAGCGATCCGGAAAGCGGCATTGGAAAACCGGCAATGGTTTTGCTTGAGGCGATACAGGGTGAAGGAGGCTGCATTCCAGCAAGCGCGCACTGGCTGCGCCAGGTGAGGCAAATCACCCAACGTTACGATGTGCCACTGGTTATTGACGAAATCCAAGCCGGTATTGGTCGCAGTGGAGACCTGTTTGCGTTCCAGCAGGCGGATATCGTGCCTGACGCCATTCTGCTTTCAAAGGCCATCGGTGGTGGCTATCCGCTGTCAGTGTTGCTGTATTTGGATCAGTACGATCAATGGAAGCCCGGCGCACATACCGGTACGTTCCGGGGCAATCAGATCGCGTTGGTCAGCGGAGCCGCGACCCTGGAGTTCATCAGAAGAGAAGGACTGCTGGAACATGTCAACGTCGTCGGTGAACAGCTACGTCAAGGCTTGTTGCAGCTTCAGAAACGCTATCCCTGCATCGGTGACGTTCGGGGCCGGGGTTTGATGCTCGGCATGGAGATGATTGAACCCGATGGCAGCGTCGATGCACTCGGTCACCCGCAGGCTGCTGGAGCCATCGCTGCACAGGTGAAGCGTACCTGCCTTGACGAGGGCTTGATTATTGAAACGGGAGGGCGCCATGGCGCAGTGCTGCGCTTCCTCCCGCCGCTGGTCATCACCCGCTCTGAAGTCGACCAGGTATTAGAGCGGCTTGACCGTGCTCTGGCCTCGCAAAGGGTCAGCTCAACTCGGGCCATTGAACGTGCTCTTCATGGGGAGATGCAGGCATGAGCGCTCCTGAAAAGATCTTTGATGTACTGGGTATCGGGTTCGGTCCGGCAAACATCGCATTGGCAATCGCCCTGGAAGAATTGTCTTCGGGCATGAGCGTACAATTTCTCGAGAAGCGTCCAGGCCCTGCGTGGCAGCCAAACATGCTGCTGCCGGGATCGGATATCCAGAATCACCCCTTGCGAGATCTGGTAACCCCGCGCAATCCGCGTAGCCGTCACACCTTCACGAATTTCTTGTTTGAACAAGGCCGCCTGTATGAGCACTTGAACCTTCCGTTGCATCATCCCTTGCGTGCGGAATATGCCCAATATATTTCCTGGACTGCCGATTTCTTTGAACACATCGTCGCCTACGGTTGCGAAGCTGTCTCGGTAGAAGCAGTCACCCCATCCAATGGCGAAAGTGCCCACTACACAGTGTGCTGCACCGATGGCCGAGTATTTCTTGCACGTTCTCTGGTGCTCGCCCCTGGCCGCACGCCCCACATTCCTGCACCTTTCGCGGACGTCAAAGATCGACGCGTACGCCATTTGAACGACTATATGCCTGCCCTGGCCGAAGCGGTCGCAGCCACCGGCGGACAGTGCCGCATAGCCGTAATCGGCGGCAGTCAGAGTGCCGTAGAGATTCTGCTTCACGCCAGTTGCCACAGCGGCGTTCGAGAGGTCGTGGGGTTTACGCGTAATTTCGGTTATCGCCAGAAGGATACAAGCCCGTTTTCCGATGAGGTCTACTTCCCATCATTTGTCGACACGTTCCACAACGCCAGCGCAGAACATAAGGCGCGATTACGTCAGGAACTGGTGCATACCAATTACTCGTCGTCAGACATTGATGTCCTGAACCAGCTCTATGTACGTAAGTATGAGCAAATGCTGCAAGGTGAAGGTCTGTTGCAGCTACGAACGTGTGAGGACATGGTTGGCTGTACACCCGCCTCTGATGGGGTGCAAATCGATAGTCGCCAGTATCTTCAAGGGATTATTCATAGCCAATCATTCGACCTGGTTATTCTGGCCACCGGCTTCCTTGACCTGGGCGCCGGAGATCGTCAAGAACCGTTTCCGAAATTACTGGCTTCAATCGCCCGCGAAAATGAAATCGACACCTTGATCATTGCCAGGGATTATCGCGTTGATTTGGGCAACGGGTTACCCACTTACCTCAACGGGCTGTGTGAGTCTTCGCATGGCATGGGGGATGCAGGCTCCTTCAGTTTGCTGGCGTTACGCTCGCAAAACATTGTGCAATCGCTGATCAGCAACCTGGCAGTCAGGGAACAATCCCATGCATAACCAGGCCCTGAGCGAAATGCTGATGGCGCCTTCTTGCTGGCAAACCCAATTGTCCTGCCGCACCGCCCACGCCGGTCACCTGCCGTTTGAAAGTGATGTCGTGATAGTGGGGGCGGGAATTGGCGGTTTAGCGGCGGCGTTACGGGCACTTGAGTCGGGTTATTCGGTCACGGTGCTTGAAGCCGGAGAAGTGGGCTGCGGGGCAAGCGGTCGCAACTCGGGTTTCGTAGTGCCCATACCGTCAAGGCACTCGCCCGCTTCACTCCAACATTTGCTGGGCGAGAATACAGCGCCCTTCTTGGCCGCTCTCAGCGATACAGCGCAGACGGTTATTGAATACGCCCCATCGGATTTGACAGTCAAAGGCTGGGTACAACCCATGGCTGGGGCTGCAAGGGGTGCGGCGGACGAACTGGCGAAGAACTGGGTACGCCTGGGGGCCAAGGTAGAGCCCATGGAGCCGCAAGCGCTGGAGAATGCTTTAGGCACAACCGAGTATGCCGAGGGCCTCCTTTTCAGCGACGCGGGTGCCATTAATCCCCTCGCATTCGTGTATCGACTGGCGGACACGGTCAACCGCAAAGGTGGCCATATCATCGAACGTTGCAGCGCGGTCGATGTTCGACCGCAGGCACGCTGGGTCGCCGTGCAAACTCAGCGGGGTGAGATCAGGGCCGGACGCGTATTTATCGCCGGCAATGCCTATGGTTCTGCCGCCAGCCGTAAGACTCGGCGAGCAATCAGCCCGCTGGCCCTGACGCTTGCTACGTTCGCCATACCGCAGGTGTGCCATGCCGAACAGCTGCTGCCATTTTCCGATAACCGCAAGGACATGTGGTTTGCACGCCGCTTGGGGCCCGTAAAGCTGCTGACGGGGTGCCTCGCGTTACCGCTTCAGCGCTCTGCCAAGTGCAGTGCATTGCTTCAGGATCGCATCAAGCGCCTCTACGGCATTGTGGCGCAAGCACCAGAGCAACAGTGGGCCGGTTGGGTAGGCCTCACTCCAGACGGTATGCCGAAGATTCACCATGACGAACGAATCATAGGATGGAGTGGCTGTAACGGTCGAGGCATCGCGCTTTCAATGCTGATGGGGCAAACGTTGATGGATCGGCTGTGTGGGATCAACGGCCTACGTCTACCGCTTTCATCAGGTACTTTCAGGACAGGTAACGCCCTGACCTGGCTGGCGCAAATGGTCATCGCACTTGATCGCCGAAAGCAACGTCGCACCGTGCTCGCGTCCTGATCTTATCTACTCCAATTCGAGTACATACTATGTCCGTATGCCCCTTTCATTACCCTCAGTACCGTTCTACAGACCCGGAAATGATCAATCGTTTCATTGATGTTTTTCCGCTGGCAATGATGACCTCGCACAATCACGGACACTTTCTTTGCAGCCACATTCCGCTATGGCGCCAGCCGGATGGGTCGTTGTTCGGACATGTCGATGGTAATAACCCACAGTTCAAAGGCGAACAGCATCTGAGTGCTCAAATCGTCTTCATGGGCCCATCGGCTTATATCCCTCCACACGCTTACGTCTCGCGCCAACTTCCCACGTGGAACTATCTCGCCGTTCACATGCAGGCGAACATTACGGTGGTGGACGCTCCAGACCAAACACTGGAGATCCTCGAGCAAACCGCGAAACGGTTATCGAAGCAGGCCTCTGACTATCAAGTCGACAAGCGTGATCCGAGGGTGATATCCAGTCTTCCACATATCCTGGGGTTGGTCATACGGCCGGAAACGATCGAAGGGCGCTTTAAACTCTCCCAAGACAAATCCTCACCGGATACGTCAGCCGCTCTGCAGTGGTTACTCGACAACCAAACGCAAGATCATGCCGAGTTCCTGAAGGAACTCCTGCACGCCGCTACCCAGCCACATTCAAACTGAGGTCAGTATGCCCATCGTTAGAGTAGAAGACCCTGTACACCGGGACGCCGATAACCAGCACGCCATAATCGAGACGATCTACAACTGCTTGAAATCGGTATTCAAGGTCAGTGACGAAGAGCTCCAGGCACGTTATGTGTGCTACGACAAGAACGCCTTTCGTTCTCCAGGAGATCGCCACGAGTTCATCCACATTGAAATCACGCTGTTCAAAGGACGCAAACTCGAAACCAAGCGCCAGCTCTATCAATTAATCAGTAACCGGATCGCTGCGCAGCTCGACATTTCGGCACAGGCAGTGTTGATACTGCTGATCGAGCAAGAGCCCGAGAACTGGGGTATGCGAGGCGGAGTACCGGCGAGCGAGATCGACTTTGGCTATGCAATTTCCATTTGATATCGCTGTGTTTCTTCGTCGATAGCCTATGGCGAATTCAGGCCAGTTCAGCTTTGCGCAATCTGCCGCTTGCCCTGACCTGACATTTGTTTTTACCAAGCCGTTTGCAACCTGCGAACCCCCGACCTCGCGTGTTAACCTTGCGCCCATCGCAAAAAATGCTGGGCCAAGCGCCCCCTTTGCCCCATCACTTTCAACGAACTTGCCTACTACCCAATGAGTAAAAACACCTCCGATCTGTCCTCCCACACCCCGATGATGCAGCAGTACTGGCGCCTGAAAAACCAGCACCCTGATCAGTTGATGTTCTATCGCATGGGCGACTTCTACGAGATCTTCTATGAAGACGCGAAGAAGGCCGCCAAGCTACTGGACATCACCCTGACCGCGCGCGGGCAGTCGGCGGGGCAGTCGATTCCGATGTGTGGGATTCCTTACCATTCATTGGAAGGTTATCTGGTCAAGTTGGTGAAGCTGGGCGAGTCGGTTGTGATCTGTGAGCAGATCGGCGACCCGGCCACCAGTAAGGGGCCGGTGGAACGGCAGGTAGTGCGCATTATTACGCCGGGCACGGTGAGCGATGAGGCGCTGCTGGATGAGCGGCGCGATAACCTGATCGCTGCGGTTCTGGGTGACGAGCGTTTGTTCGGTCTGTCGGTACTGGATATCACCAGCGGCAATTTCAGCGTGCTGGAGATCAAGGGCTGGGAGAACCTGCTGGCGGAACTGGAGCGTATCAATCCGGTGGAGTTGTTGATTCCGGATGATTGGCCCAAGGACTTGCCGGCAGAGAAGCGCCGTGGGACCAAACGTCGTGCGCCGTGGGATTTTGAGCGTGATTCGGCGCTGAAAAGTCTGTGCCAGCAGTTCTCGGTGCAGGACCTTAAAGGCTTCGGTTGCGAAACCCTGACCCTGGCCATCGGCGCTGCCGGCTGCCTGCTCAGCTACGCCAAGGAAACCCAGCGCACGGCCCTGCCGCACTTGCGCAGCCTGCGGCATGAGCGGCTGGACGATACCGTGGTACTGGATGGCGCCAGCCGTCGCAACCTGGAGCTGGATACCAACCTGGCGGGCGGGCGTGATAACACGCTGCAATCGGTGGTCGACCGTTGCCAGACTGCGATGGGCAGCCGCTTGCTGACCCGTTGGCTGAACCGTCCGCTGCGGGATTTGACCGTCCTCCAAGCACGTCAGACCTCTATTACTTGCCTGCTTGACGGCTATCGCTTTGAAAAGCTGCAGCCGCAACTCAAGGAAATCGGCGATATCGAGCGCATCCTCGCGCGGATCGGCCTGCGTAATGCGCGGCCCCGTGACCTGGCGCGTCTGCGTGATGCCTTGAGTGCCCTCCCCCAGTTGCAAGTCGCGATGACCGAACTGGACACGCCGCACCTGCAACAACTGGCTGTCACCGCTGGCACCTATCCGGATCTCGCGGCGCTGCTGGAAAAAGCCATCATCGACAACCCACCAGCGATCATCCGAGATGGCGGTGTGCTGAAAACCGGCTATGACAGCGAGCTGGACGAGCTGCAATCGCTGAGCGAAAACGCCGGACAGTTCCTGATTGACCTGGAGGCCCGCGAAAAAGCCCGCACGGGCCTGGCTAACCTGAAAGTCGGCTACAACCGCGTGCATGGCTACTTTATTGAGCTGCCGAGCAAGCAGGCCGAGTCGGCGCCTATCGACTATCAACGTCGCCAGACCCTCAAAGGCGCCGAGCGTTTTATCACCCCGGAGCTCAAAGCGTTCGAAGACAAGGCGCTGTCGGCCAAGAGTCGCGCCCTGGCGCGGGAAAAAATGCTCTATGAAGCCTTACTCGAAGACCTGATCAGCCGCCTGGCGCCGTTGCAGGACACCGCCGCCGCCCTGGCGGAACTGGATGTGCTGAGTAACCTCGCCGAGCGTGCACTGAACCTGGACCTCAACTGCCCGCGGTTTGTCAGCGAGCCGTGCATGCGCATCGTGCAAGGACGTCACCCGGTGGTGGAGCAGGTGTTGACCACGCCATTCGTTGCCAACGACCTGTCGCTGGACGACGACACCCGCATGCTGGTGATTACCGGCCCGAACATGGGTGGTAAATCCACCTATATGCGTCAGACCGCGCTGATCGTGCTGCTGGCACACATCGGCAGCTTCGTGCCGGCGGCCAGTTGCGAGCTGTCCCTGGTGGACCGGATTTTTACCCGGATCGGTTCCAGTGACGACCTGGCCGGTGGCCGCTCGACGTTTATGGTGGAAATGAGCGAAACCGCGAACATCCTGCATAACGCCACCGACCGCAGCCTGGTGTTGATGGACGAAGTAGGCCGCGGTACCAGCACGTTCGACGGCCTTTCGCTGGCATGGGCGGCGGCCGAGCGTCTGGCGCATTTGCGCGCCTATACGTTGTTTGCCACTCACTACTTCGAACTGACCGTGTTACCGGAAAGCGAGCCGCTGGTAGCCAACGTGCACCTCAATGCCACCGAGCACAACGAGCGCATCGTGTTCCTGCACCACGTGCTGCCGGGCCCGGCCAGCCAGAGCTATGGCTTGGCGGTCGCGCAGTTGGCCGGCGTACCCAATGATGTCATCACCCGCGCCCGCGAACACCTGAGCCGCCTGGAAACCACGGCCCTGCCCCATGAAACCGTGGTCGCCAGCCCTGCCAAGGCCAGCAGGAAAACCGCCGCGCCGCATCAGAGCGACCTGTTCGCCAGCCTGCCCCATCCGGTACTGGATGAGCTGGCCAAGCTTGACCTGGATGACGTGACGCCGCGTAAAGCACTCGAAATGTTATATGCACTGAAGACTCGGATATAACGCACACGCGTGCAAGCTGGTAGACTCTCGCGCGGTTTGGGATGCTGCGGGCTTTTAGCCTGGCCTGCAGACTATCGCTCCCGAACCTCGCGAGCCCTGCCACACAGGGTTTCGCTGCCGCCGCCTGAGGAGAAAATTAGAAATGACCTTCGTCGTCACCGACAACTGCATCAAGTGCAAGTACACCGACTGCGTAGAAGTGTGTCCGGTGGACTGCTTCTACGAAGGCCCGAACTTCCTGGTCATCCACCCGGACGAGTGCATTGACTGCGCCCTGTGTGAACCAGAATGCCCGGCTAACGCCATTTTCTCTGAAGATGAAGTACCTGCGGGTATGGAAAACTTCATTGAGTTGAATGCCGAGCTGGCGGACATCTGGCCGAATATCACGGAAAGAAAAGACGCCCTGCCCGATGCGCAAGAGTGGGATGGCAAACCCGGCAAGATTGCAGATCTCGAACGCTGATAGCAGCGTCGTTGCCAAAAAAAAAGGCCCTTTGCGGGCCTTTTTTGCGTTTTCATGTAGCCGCTTTCACTTTTCTACAGGCGAAAAAAGGGGCGGTATGACCCGCCCACATTTTTTCCCTAGTCCCTTTAATCCTTTTCATCGTCCTGATGAATCGCATCCTGCGACATTCCTTCAAACCACCGTTCCTTGATGGCTGTGCCAATCCGTGGACACAGGGCTGATGTTAGAGCCTCCCAAGATAAGTTCAACGGGATCCAAACGGATGGCGGCCAATCGGCGGGGCTCAAGTGACATTAAATAATTGTTTTATTTCAAACAGTTAGAAATATCGTTCGAAGATTCGAGACGCTCATTCCCGGTAAAAAAACCGAATACCTACATGACGGTAAGCGAATGCTTACACGACTGATTGGGAAAAGAGCGTCACAAGCCTATGCGGTACTGTTCCTACAGCGCGATTCAGTCGTCGCTGACGGTGATCGTCGGCATCGCGGGACGGCTTGCCTCCTGCAGCACTATCCGCGCGCCCACGTGGCGGGCCAGTTCCTGATACACCATGGCAATCTGACCATCGGGCTCGGCAGCCACGGTGGGCTTGCCGCCATCGGCCTGTTCACGGATCGACATCGACAGCGGCAACGAGGCCAGCAGTTCGACGCCGTATTGAGTCGCCAGCTTCTCGCCGCCGCCCTCGCCGAAGAGGTGTTCGGCATGGCCACAGTTGGAACAGATGTGCACCGCCATGTTTTCCACCACGCCCAGCACCGGAATGTTGACCTTGCGGAACATCTCCACGCCTTTCTTCGCGTCCAGCAATGCCAGGTCCTGCGGCGTGGTAACGATCACCGAGCCGGCCACCGGGACTTTCTGCGCCAGGGTCAACTGGATATCGCCGGTACCGGGTGGCATGTCGATCACCAGGTAGTCCAGGTCGCCCCAGGCAGTCTGGGTGACCAATTGCAGCAGCGCGCCGGAAACCATCGGCCCGCGCCAGACCATGGGCGTGTTGTCATCGGTCAGGAACGCCATGGACATCACTTCCACGCCCAGGGACTCGATCGGCACAAACCACTTCTGGTCCTTGACCTTGGGCCGTGTGCCCCCGGCAACGCCGAACATCACACCCTGGCTCGGGCCATAGATATCGGCGTCGAGGATGCCCACGCGGGCACCTTCACGGGCCAGGGCCAGGGCCAGGTTGGCGGCGGTGGTGGATTTACCTACCCCGCCCTTGCCCGACGCCACGGCGATCACGTTCTTGACGTTGGCCAGGCCAGGGATCTGTGCCTGGGCCTTGTGCGACGCGATTACACAGCGGATGTCGACCTTGGCCGAGCGCACGCCGTCGAGGCCTTCGATGGCCATTTGCAGCATCTGCGCCCAGCCGTTTTTGAACAGGCCGGCGGCGTAGCCCAGCTCCAACTGGACCGATACCTGGTCACCCTGTACCTCGATGGCCCGCACACAGCCGGCACTGACCGGGTCCTGGTTCAAATAGGGGTCGGTGTACTGGCGAAGCACGGCTTCCACCGCTGCGCGATTGACGGCGCTCATGGGCTACTCCCGAAAAAGACTGACTGAAACAGGCGGCTATCCTAACCGTTCCAGGCCGCCAGCGGCATGCTTTCGCAGGATGGGAAGATTCTGAAACAGCACCACGGGGTGAAATAAATTTCCCGGCGCTTTATAGTGGCCGACCTCCGTTTCATCAAGTAGCCGAGCCCCATGTCCGAGCCACGCAAGATCCTCGTCACCAGCGCCCTGCCCTATGCCAATGGTTCCATCCATCTTGGCCATATGCTTGAGTACATCCAGACCGATATGTGGGTGCGCTTCCAGAAGCATCGCGGCAATCAATGCATTTATGTCTGCGCGGACGACGCCCACGGTTCGGCCATCATGTTGCGCGCCGAAAAGGAAGGCATCACCCCGGAACAACTGATCGCCAATGTGCAGGCTGAACACAGCGCCGACTTTGCCGAGTTCCTGGTGGAGTTCGACAACTTCCATTCGACCCACTCCGACGAAAATCGTGAGCTTTCGAGCCAGATCTACCTGCGGTTGAAAGACGCAGGGCACATTGCCACGCGTTCGATCACCCAGTATTTCGACCCGGAAAAGAAAATGTTCCTGGCCGATCGCTTCATCAAGGGCACTTGCCCGAAATGCGGCACCGATGACCAGTACGGCGACAACTGTGAGAAATGCGGTGCCACCTATGCCCCCACCGACCTGAAGAACCCCAAGTCGGCCATCTCCGGCGCTACCCCGGTACTCAAGGATTCCCAGCACTTCTTCTTCAAGCTCCCGGATTTCCAGCAGATGCTGCAAACCTGGACCCGCAGCGGCACCTTGCAGGATGCCGTGGCCAACAAGATCGCCGAATGGCTGGATGCCGGCCTGCAACAGTGGGACATTTCCCGCGATGCGCCGTACTTCGGCTTTGAAATTCCAGGCGAACCGGGCAAGTACTTCTATGTCTGGCTGGACGCGCCGATCGGCTACATGGCCAGCTTCAAGAACCTCTGCGACCGCACACCGGAGCTGGACTTCGATGCGTTCTGGGGCAAGGATTCCACTGCCGAGCTGTACCACTTCATCGGCAAGGACATCGTCAACTTCCACGCGCTGTTCTGGCCGGCGATGCTCGAAGGTTCGGGCTACCGCAAGCCGACCGGCATTGCCGTGCACGGCTACCTGACGGTGAACGGGCAGAAGATGTCCAAGTCCCGCGGCACCTTCATCAAGGCGCGCACCTACCTGGATCATCTGTCGCCGGAATATTTGCGTTACTACTATGCGTCCAAGCTGGGCCGTGGCGTCGACGACCTCGACCTGAACCTGGAAGACTTCATTCAGAAGGTCAACTCGGACCTGGTCGGCAAGGTCGTCAATATCGCCAGCCGTTGTGCCGGGTTTATCCACAAGGGCAATGCGGGTGTGCTGGTCGCTGAAAACGCCGCGCCGGAATTGACCGATGCCTTCCTGGCCGCCGCACCAAGCATCGCCGATGCCTATGAAGCTCGTGACTTTGCCCGCGCCATGCGCGAAATCATGGGCCTGGCCGACCGCGCCAACGCCTGGATTGCCGACAAGGCGCCATGGTCGCTGAACAAGCAGGAAGGCAAGGAAGCTGAGGTCCAGGCGATCTGCGCCACCGGCGTCAATCTGTTCCGTCAGTTGGTGATCTTCCTCAAGCCGGTGCTGCCGCTGCTGGCCGCCGATGCAGAGGCGTTCCTCAACGTCGCGCCCCTGACCTGGAACGACCACGCCACGCTGCTCGGCAACCATCAGTTGAACGCGTTCAAGCCGTTGATGACCCGCATCGACCCGGTGAAAGTCCAGGCCATGACCGACGCATCGAAAGAAGACCTGGTCGCCAGCCAGACCGATACCGGCTCGACTGCGCCAGCCGATGACAGCGAGTTGGCCAAAGACCCTATTTCCGAGGAAATCGAGTTCGACGCTTTCGCCGCCGTGGACCTGCGGGTTGCACTGATCGTCAAGGCCGAAGCCGTGGAAGGCGCCGACAAGCTGTTGCGCCTGACCCTGGATCTGGGCGGCGAGCAACGCAATGTGTTCTCCGGCATCAAGAGCGCTTACCCGGACCCGTCCAAGCTCGATGGTCGCCTGACCATGATGATCGCCAACCTCAAGCCACGAAAAATGAAATTCGGTATCTCTGAAGGCATGGTGATGGCGGCCGGTCCTGGCGGTGCAGAAATCTATCTGCTCAGCCCGGACAGCGGCGCCAAGCCGGGACAACGCATCAAGTAACCCCTGCAGGATGCCCCGGCGTTTCGGCGCTGGGGCTTTTCAGCCCGCCCGCATCGGCGGGCCGGGCGTCAACGCAATGATCAAAGCATGAACCTGATTCAACGTATCGACGCGCTGCTCCCGCAGACTCAATGCGGCAAGTGCGGGCACCCGGGGTGCAAGCCTTACGCCGAAGGCATCGCTGACGGCGAGGCGATCAACAAGTGCCCGCCCGGAGGCCAGGAAACCATCGCCGGGCTTGCGCAATTGCTGCGTGTGCCGGTACTGGCCCTGGATACCAGCCGCGGCGACGCGCCACCTCAGATCGCCTACATCCGTGAGGCTGAATGCATCGGTTGCACCAAATGCATCCAGGCTTGCCCGGTCGACGCCATCATTGGTGCCGCGAAGTTGATGCACACGGTCATAATCGACGAATGCACCGGTTGCGACCTGTGTGTCGCGCCCTGCCCTGTCGACTGCATCGAGATGCGCCCACTCGCTGAAGTCCTGCCTGTTGTGGGTGGCCTGGCGCATAGCGATGACGAGCGGCGCGAACGCGGCCTCAAACGCGACCGGGCACGTCGGCGTTTCGAACAGCGCAACGCACGCCTGCAACGTGAGCAAGCCTGCAAACTCGCCGAACGCCTGGCGCGGGCCAAGCGCATTGCGCCCGTGGCAACGGCACAAGTCGATAGCCATCAGGCCGCTCAGGATGCAGCGATCAAGCACGCCAAAATCAGTGTCGCCATGAGCCGTGCTCAACTGCACAAATCCCTGAAGGCGTTTGGGCACCCCCCGACCTTTGAGCAACAGTCGCAATTGATTGTCCTGCAAAGGCAGTTCGACGCTTCGGAGCAGGCGCTTGCCGCGCTGGAAGTCAACCGCCCGCCACCGCTGCCGACCACCAAAAGCGCTGAAGTCAAGCGCGCGAAGATCCAGCTGGCAATGCGCCGGGCAGCATTGAAAAAGGCCCAGGATCAACAGGCTGACGAACAGCAACTGGCAAGCTTGAGTGCCGCGCTGGACGCCGCCGAGCAGACGCTGCATGACGCCGAAGCCACTTGCAACGCCAACGCCTGAACCACAACCGACGCTGCGCTGTGTATTGCTACAATTACGTCGATCGCCTGCAAGGAAACGTCCGTCCCTATGAACGCTGCAAAACGCCTGGAAATTTTCCGCAGGTTTCACGAAGACAATCCGGAACCCAAGACCGAACTGGCCTACTCCTCGCCGTTCGAGTTGTTGATCGCAGTGATCCTGTCGGCCCAATCCACAGACGTCGGCGTCAATAAGGCCACGGCCAAGCTGTTTCCCGTGGCCAATACTCCAGAGGCGATCTATGCCTTGGGTGTGGAGGGGCTATCGGAGTACATCAAGACCATCGGCTTGTACAACAGCAAGGCCAAGAACGTGATCGAGACGTGCCGCCTGCTGATGGAGTTGCACGCCAGCGAAGTACCGCAAACCCGCGAAGCCCTCGAAGCATTACCCGGCGTGGGGCGCAAGACCGCCAACGTTGTACTCAATACGGCGTTCCGGCAACTGACCATGGCGGTGGATACGCACATTTTTCGCGTCAGCAACCGAACCGGCATCGCTCGCGGAAAGAATGTGGTGGAGGTTGAGAAACAGCTGATGAAATTCGTGCCCAAGCCCTATCTGCTCGATTCCCATCACTGGCTGATTCTTCACGGGCGCTATGTTTGCCAGGCGCGCAAGCCTCGGTGCGGCAGCTGTCGGATCGAAGATCTTTGCGAATACAAGGACAAGACATCCGACGATTGAGGGTTGCCGGGTTTTCCCTATGGGTCGATTGAAAAAATCTTTTTTACGCGTTCGCGGATTATCGCTATAAGGAGCGCCAATGGCAGTCTTAGCCTGGAGTGAACCTTATGAGCACTGGGAAAGAACAACTGGTAGTAGATGACGAACCGGTGGAGCTGGAAGACGATGATGCGCCGGCGCCCGTCCCGGAGGTGGCCAAGACCAATTTGAGCAAACGCCTGATTATCGACAATCTTCTGGAAGAGCGACGCCTGCAAAAACAATTGGCCGATTACGACTTCGACCTCTGACCCTCCGGCAGCCAGCCGGAAGCCTCCCTGACGGAGGCTTTTTTGTGCCGAATTTTACAACGGGGTCAGAATGGTGGAGCGCCCCTCCTCACACCAGACCATTGCGTTGGGCCAGCTCTATCAGGTCGACGAGTGACCGGGCATTGAGCTTCAATAGCAGGCGCGTCTTATAGGTGCTGACGGTCTTGTTGCTGAGGAACATACCGTCGGCAATCTCCTTGTTGGTTTTGCCACGGGCCAGCTGTTGCAGCACCATCATTTCCCGTCCCGATAGACGTTCGACCATGTCTGCCTCACTGGCGTTGCCCATGGTGGACCGTACCGAGTTGAGCGCCTGGTTCGGGAAGTAGCTGTAGCCGGAAAGTACCGCCTTGATGGCGCTCAACAACTCGGTCAGGTCCTGCTGCTTGCACACGTAGCCGGCGGCACCGGCTTGCATGCAACGCATGGAGAAATGACCAGGCGCCTGGGACGTCAGCACCAGCACCTTGAACGATATGGCTTGCTTGGTCGAGGCCAGCCGGCAAATAACTTCAAGGCCATCGAGTTTGGGGATTCCAATATCCAATATGACAATGTCCGGCATATGTTCCCGCGCAAGTTGCAGCGCATCGACACCGTTATCAGTCTCGGCAACAACCTCATAACCATGACGCTCCATTAGCATGCGCACAGCAAGCCGAATGACGGGATGATCATCCACGATCAGCACTTTATTCATGAGAAAGTCCAATTTCGCTGTTCGAATTATTTAGAGAAAGCACAATAGCCTAGTCGCCTGCTAGTTGGCATAGCATGCCCCCCCGAGCAACAGCAGGCAGAGACCCACCCCACAACAAGAAAGGAATTGACCTACAAAAATTCGCAAGCTTTAGTGTATTGGGCTTTATGGAGCCCTTCAGACCTTTCCCTGCTCGTACATATTTTGCGTGAAATATCCCCATCCCCAGGCCTACGCAGTAAACGTGGCGCACAGGGCTCTCAGGAAATACTCCTTGTTTACCATTGCGGCTTATACAAAGGGCTGAAAAAAGCCGATCAACTTCAGTTCCATTTAACATATTTATATACACCCAATTTTCCTACAGAAAATTCCACAAATTACACATCCTTTGCGCCTACATGAGTGAAATTTCTGTAAGACATGGTTCCTGCTTAGATGTAAAAAACCTTTCCTCAGTAAAATAGATGTCCGAAATCGAAAACACTCAAAAAGACCTTAAGGAAAACACTTAAACACACAGCCGACATTTTTAAACGTCGCCCCTCCCGCTGATTAATGCCTGTATTGGAATATTCAATGCCTAGTCCTGAAATAGGTTTACACCCTGTTTACATGATCGTTTCCACGCTCTGCGTGGGAATGACACCCGGGACGCTCCGCGTCCTGCTTTCAGCGAAAGATCCGGCGCTTGCGCAAGGGCGACGCGGAACGTCTCGGGATGCTTTCCCACGAGGAGCGAAGGAGCGATCAATGGGTAAATTCAGGGCAAAAAAAAGCCCCTTGTAAAAGGGGCTTTCTCACAACAGCAAACCACTCAGAACAATTTGCGTCCCTTGTTGGCCGCGATGCGCATGCGCAAGGCGTTCAACTTGATGAAGCCCGCTGCATCCGCCTGATTGTAGGCACCGCCATCTTCCTCGAAGGTCGCGATGTTGGCGTCAAACAGTGACTCATCGGACTTGCGACCGGTCACGATCACATTGCCCTTGTACAGCTTCAGGCGCACCACACCGTTCACGTGGGCCTGGGAGGCGTCGATCATCTGTTGCAGCATCAGCCGCTCAGGGCTCCACCAGTAACCGGTATAGATCAGGCTGGCGTACTTGGGCATCAGCTCATCTTTAAGGTGGGCCACTTCACGGTCCAGGGTAATGGACTCGATGGCGCGGTGAGCACGCAACATGATGGTGCCGCCTGGTGTTTCATAGCAGCCGCGGGACTTCATGCCCACGTAGCGGTTCTCGACGATGTCGAGACGACCGATGCCGTGTTCGCCGCCGATACGGTTCAGGGTCGCCAGCACGGTGGCGGGTGTCATCTCGACACCATCCAGCGCGACGATGTCACCGTTGCGGTAGGTCAATTCCAGATACTGCGGCTTGTCTGGAGCATTCTCCGGGGAGACGGTCCATTTCCACATGTCTTCTTCGTGTTCGGTCCAGGTGTCTTCCAGCACGCCGCCTTCATAGGAGATGTGCAGCAAGTTGGCATCCATCGAATACGGGGATTTCTTCTTGCCGTGACGCTCGATCGGGATCGCATGCTTTTCAGCGTAATCCATCAGCTTTTCACGGGACAGCAGGTCCCATTCACGCCAAGGCGCAATCACTTTCACGCCGGGCTTGAGGGCGTAGGCGCCCAGTTCGAAACGCACCTGGTCGTTGCCCTTGCCGGTGGCGCCATGGGAAATGGCGTCAGCGCCGGTTTCGTTGGCGATTTCGATCAGGCGCTTGGCGATCAGCGGACGTGCAATGGAGGTACCGAGCAGGTACTCGCCTTCATAGACGGTATTGGCGCGAAACATCGGATAAACGAAATCGCGGACGAACTCTTCGCGCAGGTCGTCAATGTAGATCTCTTTCACGCCCATGGCTTGCGCCTTGGCACGTGCAGGTTCGACCTCTTCGCCCTGACCCAGGTCAGCGGTGAATGTCACCACTTCACAGTTATAAGTATCCTGCAGCCACTTGAGGATCACCGAAGTGTCCAGGCCGCCGGAATACGCGAGAACGACCTTGTTTACGTCGGCCATGCCATCACTCCACGGGGTTGTACGGAAAGGCAACGATTCTACCGATCAAAACCGCGAATTTACAGGGGCGCGACAGCAAATGAAGATAAAGCGACAGATTATGTCGAACGGGCGACCGATAATCGCACCTTACGAGGTCGCTGCAGGGTTGCTCGGCGCTACGGCCTGGGGTGCCGGTTTCTCGGGCGCCGCCACGCGCTCGAGTTGCACGTTGACCCGACGGTTGCGCGCTCGGTTGGCGGCATTGGTGTTGGGCGCCAAGGGGTAGCTTTCACCGTGGAAACGCAGAGTGATCTGGGATTCCGGGATGCCGTTGGCCTTGAAGTAGTCCATTACCGCCAAGGCACGGCGTCGTGACACATCACGGTTGGTCAGGCGGTTGCCGCTGTTATCCGAATGGCCGTTCAACTCGATATGGTTGACGGTGGGGTCGGCTTTCATGAACGCGACAATCACTGACAGTTTCTTCCTGGCCGCTGCATCCAATTCGATGCCGCCACCGGGGAAACCGACTTCCGTCTGTTTGACCTGGTCGTAGTTCATCGGCAGCAGCTTGGTAGTACACAGCTGATAGTCGTTGTAGGCCTTGGCGAATTTCACCGGCAGCAGGCGAATTTCCGAGTAACCGCCTTCGCGTCCGTAATGCCGCACGGTCGGGCTGCGGCCTTCGAGCAAACCGCTGAAAAGACGCCCGGCCTGGGCCTGGGAACTGTTAAACAGCACATCACCGCTGCCGACGCGTACCGCACCGAGGTTGATGTCGCCGCGGCCCGGTTGCCAGGGCGCGGCGGCGGCCAGCAACGTGGCGGAGCCGGCACCGAGCGATCCGCTATAGGCTTTCAGGCGAAAGGTCGCCTGCTCGCCCGCCCGGCGCACGAACTCGCCCGAGCCGAAATCGGTGATCGGCTGGGTCAGGCGGCACTCGAACTGATCGCCCTCCACTTTCCACTCAATATTCTCCAGACGTGTCTGGAACGTGAGAGCCATCGCGGGCAGGCTGGCGAACACACTGAGCAGGGCTAGATAATGCTGGCGCACGGGAGGCTCCACTGGTTTCTACAACACTTCAAAGCGTCATACATCGTTAAGGCATACCCAGTGCTATCGGTTGCATCCTGCAAAACTTGATAGCGAGTGCCTGCACGAGTCTTTTCCGGTAGCATTCCCACCAGATTGACCCGCCTGGAATCCCCAATGTCCGACCGCCTGACCCTGCTGCGTCCCGACGACTGGCATATACATCTTCGCGATGGTGCTGCGTTACCCCACACCGTGGCCGATGTCGCGCGCACCTTTGGCCGCGCCATCATCATGCCTAACCTGGTACCTCCGGTGCGTAACGCCGAGCAAGCCGATGCCTATCGCCAGCGGATCCTCGCTGCACGACCGGCCGGCAGCCGCTTCGAACCGCTGATGGTGCTCTACCTCACCGACCGCACTCAGCCTTCGGAAATTCGCCAGGCCAAGGCCAGCGGCTTCGTGCACGCCGCCAAGCTGTACCCGGCCGGCGCGACCACCAACTCCGACTCCGGCGTGACCAGCATCGACAAGATCCTGCCGGCCATCGAAGCCATGGCCGACGTGGGCATGCCGCTGTTGATCCACGGTGAGGTCACCCGTGGCGATGTCGACGTATTCGATCGCGAAAAGATCTTCATCGACGAACATATGCGCCGCGTGGTCGAGCTGTTCCCGACCCTCAAGGTGGTGTTCGAACACATCACCACCGCCGACGCCGTGCAGTTCGTCACCGAGGCTTCGGCCAACGTCGGCGCGACCATCACGGCACACCACCTGTTGTACAACCGCAACCACATGTTGGTGGGCGGGATTCGGCCGCACTTCTATTGCCTGCCGATCCTCAAGCGCAACACCCACCAGGTGGCCTTGCTGGACGCCGCGACCAGCGGCAGCCCGAAGTTCTTCCTCGGCACCGATTCCGCGCCCCACGCCCAGCACGCCAAGGAAGCCGCCTGCGGTTGCGCGGGTTGCTACACCGCGTTTGCCGCCATCGAGCTGTACGCTGAAGCGTTCGAACAACGCAATGCCCTGGACAAGCTTGAGGGTTTCGCCAGTCTCAACGGCCCGCGTTTCTATGGCCTGCCGGCCAATACCGACCGCATCACCCTGGTTCGTGAAGACTGGACCGCCCCCGCCAGCCTGCCCTTTGGCGAGTTGACCGTTATCCCGCTGCGCGCCGGTGAAACACTGCGCTGGCGCCTGCTGGAGGAAAGCAAGTGAGTGAAGACCATTACGATGATGAACAGGAACACAGCGGTGGCGGCGGTTCGCGTCACCCGATGGCCGAGCGTTTCCGCGGCTACCTGCCTGTCGTTATCGACGTAGAAACCGGCGGCTTCAATTGCGCCACCGACGCGTTGCTGGAAATTGCCGCGACAACCATCGGCATGGACGAGCAGGGGTTCGTGTACCCGGACCACACCCACTTCTTTCGCGTCGAGCCGTTTGAAGGTGCCAACATCGAAGCGGCTGCCCTGGAGTTCACCGGCATCAAGCTCGATCACCCGCTGCGCATGGCCGTGAGTGAAGAAGCCGCGCTGACCGACATCTTCCGTGGCGTGCGCAAGGCGCTGAAGGCCAATGGCTGCAAGCGTGCGATCCTGGTTGGGCACAACAGCAGTTTCGACCTGGGCTTCCTCAACGCCGCCGTGGCGCGGCTGGACATGAAACGCAACCCGTTTCATCCGTTCTCCAGTTTCGACACCGCCACGCTCGCCGGCCTGGCCTATGGTCAGACCGTGCTGGCGAAAGCCTGCCAGGCAGCCGGTATCGACTTCGACGGCCGCGAAGCTCATTCGGCCCGCTACGACACCGAGAAGACCGCCGAGCTGTTCTGCGGCATCGTCAATCGATGGAAACAGATGGGCGGCTGGGAAGACTTCGGCGACTGAGACTCCCTGCCCATAAAAAAACCGGCCTTCTCAGGCCGGTTTTTTTCTACCTTGAATCCGGCTTACAGCTTGCCGGCGTTCTCGGTCAGGTAAGCCGCCACACCTTCGGTGGAAGCGGTCATGCCTTTGTCGCCTTTCTTCCAGTTGGCAGGGCAGACTTCGCCGTGCTCTTCGTGGAATTGCAGCGCGTCGACCAGGCGAATCAGCTCTTCCATGTTACGGCCCAGCGGCAGGTCGTTGATGATCTGGGAGCGCACAACGCCCTTGTCGTCGATCAGGAACGCGCCACGGAAAGCCACACCGCCTTCGGACTCGACGTCGTAGGCCTTGGCGATATCGTGCTTCATATCGGCAGCCATGGTGTATTTGACTTTACCGATGCCGCCATCGTTGATGGCCGTGTTGCGCCAGGCATTGTGGGTGAAGTGGGAGTCGATGGAAACGGCGACCACTTCAACGTTGCGTGCCTTGAAATCGTCCATGCGGTGATCCAGAGCGATCAGCTCGGATGGGCAGACGAAGGTGAAGTCCAGCGGGTAGAAGAACACCAGGCCGTATTTGCCTTTGATGGCTTCAGACAGTTTGAAGCTGTCTACGATTTCGCCATTGCCGAGGACGGCAGGTACGTCGAAATCCGGGGCTTGTTTGCCGACGAGTACGCTCATTGGATATCTCCTGATGAAGGGGTGACGATTGAAGTAACAGGACCAGCGTCGAGTCTGCCATGCATTGGCGACAGACCTGTGACGCGGTCACGCTTCGTAAAGACCGACCATCATACACCGAAAAAACCGTTCGTCAGCGCGCAGGCAATACCCAAGGGACGGCTGACGAAACTACTTTGACAATCATTCTCGTTAACATTAAGATCCATCCCACTTAAGCCCTAACCCGCGACGGTTCTCCTTATGTATGTGTGCCTCTGTACTGGCGTCACCGACGGACAAATCCGCGAAGCAATCTATGAAGGTTGCTGCAGCTACAAGGAAGTGCGTGAAACCACCGGTGTTGCCAGCCAGTGCGGTAAATGCGCATGCCTCGCCAAACAAGTGGTACGGGAAACCCTCACGCAGTTGCAGACAGCCCAGGCTGCGGCGCCGTATTCAGCAGAATTTACACACGCTTAAATAGGCGTGTTTTAGAGAGCCGGACCCTGTGTCCGGTTTTTTTATGTCTGCAATTCAATTAGTTAGCGCCAAGACGCGGAACACAAACATTCTTATTCCGATTAATTTTCATTTATTATTCAATAACTTAGGTTTGACACCAGGATTGTCGCCGCTCAAACTCTGCCCATACACAGCGATTACAGGGCAGGACCCCAGTCATGAAAGGCGACATCTCAGTCATCCAGCAACTCAACAAAATCCTTGCCAATGAACTGGTCGCGATCAATCAGTACTTTCTGCATGCACGCATGTACGACGATTGGGGCCTGGAAAAGCTGGGCAAGCGCGAATACAAAGAATCGATCAAAGCCATGAAGGACGCCGATGCGCTGATCAAACGCATCCTGTTCCTGGAAGGCCTGCCGAATGTGCAGGACCTGGGCAAGCTGAATATCGGCGAACACACCCATGAAATGATCAGCAGCGACCTGGGCTTTGAACGCAAAAGCCACAGCGACCTCAAGGCCGCCATCGCGCACTGCGAAGCCACCGGCGACTATGGCAGCCGCGAATTGCTGGAAGATATCCTGGAAGACCAGGAAGAGCACATCGACTGGCTCGAAACCCAACTGGGCCTGATCGACAAAGTCAGCCTGGAAAACTACCTGCAATCGCAGATGGGCGAATAACCCCAAGCGTTCGGGTACAAAAAAGCCCCGCTCTCCAGTGAGAAGCGGGGCTTTTTATTGCGTGGCTTTTTTACAAGGGCATCACGCTTCAGTCTTGGCTGCCGCTTTTTGCGCCGCGTCTTTGATCAGCGCTTGCAACGAGCCATCAGCTGCCATTTCAGTGATGATGTCGCTGCCGCCGACCAGTTCACCGGCTACCCACAGCTGCGGGAACGTCGGCCAGTTGGCGTACTTTGGCAGGTTCGCGCGGATTTCAGGGTTTTGCAGGATATCCACGTAGGCAAACTTCTCGCCACACTGCATCACAGCCTGGGAAGCCTTCGCGGAGAAACCGCACTGGGGAGCGTTTGGCGCGCCTTTCATGTAAAGCAGAATGGTGTTGTTGGCAATCTGCTCTTTGATCGTTTCGATGATATCCATGGAACACCTCTGCAGGAACTTTGCGACTCACGGGTCGGCACGGTGGCGCATTGTAACGCAAAAAACCTGCAGGATGCTCGGGCGCGCCGACAGCCAACCTCAAGCTGCCGAAACGTTCACCGGTACGCCGTTGAGCGCCGCATTGCCCGACAGCTCGTCCAATTGCCGTTCGTCGGTCAAGTCGTTGGCACTCGCCCCGGGCTGGCTGCTGGCGATGCTCATCTGCACCCCCGGGCGCCCGTGCCCCCAGCCGTGGGGCAGGCTGACCACGCCAGGCATCATGTCCGTGCTGGCCACCACTTCGATTTCGACCATGCCGATGCGCGAACTGACCCGTACCCGCTGACCGTCGCTCAATTGCCGACTGGCCAGGTCGTCGGGGTGCATCAGCAGTTGATGGCGCGGCTTGCCCTTCACCAGGCGGTGATAGTTATGCATCCAGGAATTATTACTGCGCACATGACGACGGCCAACCAGCAGCAGTTCGTCAGCCACCGGCGCCGGTTGCGCGGCAAAACGCGCCAGGTCAGCCAGGATCACCGCCGGCGCCGCCTGCACCTTGCCGTCGGCGGTCTTCAGCCGCTCGGCCAGGTTTGGCTTGAGCGGCCCCAGGTCCACGCCATGGGGATGATCGGCCAGCATCGCCACTGACAGCTGGTGCGCAGAGGCATCCCCGTAAGTCCCGGCGCGCAATCCAAAGTCGATCATCTGCGCGGGCGGCATCGTCGGCTTGAGCACCACACCGGTATGTGCCGCAAACGCCTTGGCCAGGCCGACGAAGATTTCCCAGTCGTGCAGCGCACCTTCAGGTTTGGGCAGGATCGCGCGGTTGAAGCGTGTGACATTGCGCACCGCGAACATATTGAAGGTGGTGTCGTAGTGATCATTCTCCAATGCCGATGTGGACGGCAGGATCAGGTCGGCATAGCGCGTGGTCTCGTTGATGTAGAGGTCGACACTGACCATGAACTCCAACCCCTCCAGCGCCTGCTCCAGCTGACGGCCGTTGGGCGTCGACAATACCGGGTTGCCGGCCACCGTCACCAGGGCGCGGATTTGCCCTTCACCCTCGGTGAGCATCTCCTCGGCCAACGCAGACACCGGCAGCTCGCCGCCGTATTCAGGCCGTCCGGACACGCGGCTTTGCCAGCGGTTGAAATGCCCGCCTCCGGTCGACGCCACCAGGTCCACCGCCGGCGTGGTGCACAAGGCGCCGCCCACGCGGTCCAGATTGCCGGTGACCAGATTGATCAACTGCACCAGCCAATGACACAGCGTACCGAATGCCTGGGTCGAGACGCCCATGCGCCCATAACACACAGCCTTGTCCGCTGCAGCGAAGTCACGCGCCAACTGGCGGATCTGCTCGGCAGGCACCGCGCACTGACGGCTCATGGCCTCGGCGGTGAACCCGGCGATCGCCTGGCGCACGCTTTCAAGCCCCTCGACCGGCAAATGGCTGTCGCGGGTCAACCCTTCTGCAAACAGTGTGTTGAGCAGCCCGAACAACAAGGCCGCGTCGCCGCCGGGACGTACGAACAGATGCTGATCGGCAATCGCCGCCGTCTCACTGCGTCGCGGGTCAACTACCACCACTTTGCCGCCCCGGGCCTGAATCGCCTTGAGGCGTTTCTCGACATCGGGCACGGTCATGATGCTGCCATTGGAGGCGAGCGGGTTACCGCCCAGGATCAACATGAAGTCGGTGTGGTCGATGTCCGGAATGGGCAGCAACAGGCCATGGCCGTACATCAGGTGACTCGAGAGGTGATGGGGCAGTTGGTCCACCGACGTTGCGGAGTATCGGTTACGGGTCTTGAGCAGGCCAAGAAAGTAATTGCTGTGGGTCATCAGCCCGTAGTTATGCACGCTGGGGTTGCCTTGATACACCGCCACCGCATTCTGCCCATGCCTGGCCTGGATGCCCGCAAGGCGTTCGGCTACCAGCGCAAACGCGTCTTCCCACGGGATCGGTTGCCACTCGCTGCCCACGCGCAACATGGGCTGGTGCAGGCGGTCCGGATCATTCTGGATATCCTGCAACGCCACGGCTTTAGGACAGATGTGCCCGCGACTGAACGTGTCCAGCGGGTCGCCTTTGATTGAGGTGATCGCCAGGCCGCCGTCGTCGCCTCGGGTGGTTTCCAGCGTCAGGCCGCAAATGGCTTCGCACAGGTGGCAGGCACGGTGGTGGAGAGTCTTGGTCATGGCCAGTCTCTTTTATAAGGGCTTTGTTCAACTATGGGCCGCGCCCACGCGGTGCGCCAGCAACGTTCGCGCGGTGAATCGGCGGCTATAGGCCAGGACATGGCTAAACGTTAGTAAATGTTTCAGAAACCCTCCTACAGGCGCTGTAATCCGATACACCGGGCCCGCGGGCGCCTCTGCGCATTGCCAAACGTCTCGGGGCCAGTGTACAAATGGGCCGCTGCTGTCAGGAAACCGTCTTCAAACGCGCTTAGGCGCCCTGCTTGAACACCTCTAAAAACCGTAGCCTATTGGTAAGACGCGACATTTAATGTCAATATCGCGCCTTCCCCTATTTCGTCGCCCCGTGCGGCTTTCGCCGCAGGTCTCGCCCGTTGTCACAATAAACAAGGCTTTGAGTATCTGCGGTCTGTTGCAAAAAGGTAGTTAATGATGAGCGCAAGGCACTTTCTCTCCCTGATGGATTGCACGCCCGAAGAGCTGGTCAGCGTGATCCGTCGAGGCATTGAGCTTAAAGACCTGCGTAACCGCGGCGTACTGTTTGAGCCTTTGAAAAATCGCGTGCTCGGGATGATTTTCGAGAAGTCCTCGACTCGCACCCGCCTGTCCTTCGAAGCCGGCATGATTCAGCTGGGTGGCCAGGCTATCTTCCTGTCGCCACGCGATACCCAATTGGGCCGTGGCGAGCCGATCAGCGATTGCGCCATCGTCATGTCGCGCATGCTCGATGCCGTGATGATCCGTACCTTCGCCCACAGCACCCTGACCGAGTTTGCCGCCAACTCGCGCGTGCCGGTGATCAACGGCCTGTCCGATGACCTGCACCCGTGCCAGTTGCTGGCCGACATGCAAACCTTCCTCGAACACCGCGGCTCGATCCAGGGCAAGACCGTGGCCTGGGTCGGCGACGGCAACAATATGTGCAACAGCTATATAGAAGCCGCCATCCAGTTCGACTTCCACCTGCGCATCGCCTGCCCCGAGGGTTACGAACCCGCCGCCGAGTTCATGGCCAAGGCTGATGGCCGCGTGCAACTGCTGCGCGATCCGAAGGATGCGGTGGTCGGCGCCCATCTGGTCAGCACCGACGTCTGGACCTCCATGGGCCAGGAAGATGAAACCGCCAAGCGCCTGGCCCTGTTCGCGCCATTCCAGGTGACCCGCGCCCTGCTCGACCTGGCCGCGCCGGACGTGTTGTTCATGCACTGCCTCCCCGCCCACCGTGGCGAGGAAATCAGCCTCGACCTGCTCGACGACCCGCGCTCGGTCGCCTGGGACCAGGCCGAAAACCGTCTGCATGCGCAAAAGGCCCTGCTCGAATTTCTCGTCCCGCCGTCGTATCACCACGCATGAGCCAGCCATTACTGCTGAACCTGCGCAATCTGGCATGCGGCTATCAAGATCAACGAGTGGTGCAGAACCTCAACTTGCACCTCAACGCGGGTGACATCGGCTGCCTGCTCGGCTCCTCGGGCTGCGGCAAGACCACCACCCTGCGCGCCATTGCCGGTTTTGAGCCGGTGCACGAAGGCGAAATCAGCCTGGCGGGCGAAGTGATCTCCAGTGCCGGTTTCACACTGGCACCGGAGAAACGTCGTATCGGCATGGTGTTCCAGGATTACGCGTTGTTTCCTCATTTGAGCGTGGCCGACAACATCGCCTTCGGTATCCGCAAGCACCCGCACAAAGACCGCGTGGTCGCCGAGTTGCTGGAACTGGTCAACCTCAAAGACCTGGGCAAACGCTTCCCCCACGAGCTATCCGGTGGACAGCAACAACGCGTTGCCCTCGCCCGCGCCTTGGCGCCGGAACCGCAACTGCTGCTGCTGGACGAACCCTTTTCCAACCTGGATGGCGAACTGCGGCGCAAGCTCAGCCATGAAGTGCGCGACATTCTCAAGGCGCGCGGCACCAGTGCGATCCTGGTCACCCATGATCAGGAGGAAGCCTTCGCCGTCAGCGACCATGTGGGCGTTTTCAAGGAGGGTCGTCTTGAGCAATGGGATACGCCCTACAACCTCTATCACGAGCCGCAGACGCCTTATGTGGCCAGCTTTATCGGCCAGGGCTACTTCATTCGCGGCCAATTGAGCTCGCCGGAGTCCGTCAGCACCGAGCTGGGCGAACTGCGTGGCAACCGTGCCTATACCTGGCCGACCGGTGGCGCGGTGGATGTATTGCTGCGACCGGATGACATCGTCTACGCACCGAACAGTGCGCTGAAAGCGCGGATTGTCGGCAAGACCTTCCTCGGCGCATCAACGCTATACCGCCTGCAACTTGCGACGGGCGCGCAGTTGGAGTCGATTTTTCCCAGCCATGTCGATCAGCAGGTCGGCGCGGATGTGGGCATTCGAGTGGCTGCCGAGCACCTGGTGCTGTTCCAGGCGTAAGCAGCCAGCTGGCGAAACCGGCTTGAACATGTGGGAGGGGGCTTACCCCCGATTGCAGTGGGTCAGCTACAGATAAGCTGATTGACCCAGCGCTATCGGGGGCAAGCCCCCTCCCACATTTTGATCTCTACAGGGCTGATCATCAGGCCCTGCCAATCGGCGCGAACTTCGCTTGGGTATGTTCAGCCAACACACCGGCCGGCAGCTCGACTTCAAGCCCGCGCCGGCCAGCACTGACGAAAATCGTCGCAAACGGCTGCGCCGTCACATCGATGAACGTGCGCAATCGCTTCTTTTGCCCCAAGGGGCTGATACCGCCCAATAGATACCCGGTGGAACGCTGCGCGGCCGCCGGGTCGGCCATTTCGACTTTTTTCACGCCTGCCGCATTCGCCAGGGCTTTGAGATCCAGACTTCCGACGACCGGCACGACGGCCACCAGCAATTCGCCCTTCTCACTGCTGGCCAGCAACGTCTTGAACACCTGCGCCGGGTCGAGGCCCAATTTTTCCGCGGCCTCCAGGCCGTACGACGCCGCCTTGGGATCATGTTCATAACTATGGATACGATGTTCGGCGCGAACTTTTTTCAACAAGTCCAGGGCAGGGGTCATGTGGGCTCCGAGAGTGCAAACTGACGCTCAATTCTAGGCCAAGCTCGCACAAAACGCTCTAGCGCAGTCGTTTACGCGCACGGATACCTGGCCCACCCCATGATCATTCACCCTACCAATAGTTATGAAATGACCTACCGTTCACTTTCGACCTTTGACAGCGGTCATTCTTGTCTATATTTTTTCGTTTCCGAATACTGTAGGAATAGCTCCCCAGTACTCGAGCAGTAAGCCGTGGCGCAGGATGGGGATCCTCGTCACGGTGAAAATCGCGCAACCGCCCGTTGAGACGGTGCGCCAGACAAGAACAACAACTGAGGTTTTCCATGACAACTGCTCTTCAACAGCCTTCACTTTCGAGCCAATGCATGGCCGAATTCCTCGGCACTGCGCTGCTGATCTTCTTCGGTACCGGATGCGTCGCTGCGCTCAAGGTCGCGGGTGCGAGCTTTGGCTTATGGGAAATCAGCATCATCTGGGGCATCGGCGTCAGCATGGCGATCTACCTGAGTGCCGGTATCTCCGGGGCTCACCTCAATCCGGCGGTGAGTATCGCCCTGTGTATTTTCGCCGACTTCGAAAAACGCAAACTGCCCTTCTATATCCTCGCCCAAATCGCCGGGGCCTTCTGTTCCGCCGCGCTGGTGTACACGCTCTATAGCAATCTTTTTTTCGATTACGAACAAACTCACCACATGGTGCGTGGCTCCCAGGCCAGCCTGGAATTGGCCTCGGTGTTTTCCACCTATCCTCATGCACTGCTGAGTACGGCCCAGGCATTCCTGGTGGAAATGGTCATCACGGCAATTCTGATGGGCGTGATCATGGCCCTGACGGACGATAACAATGGCCTGCCACGCGGTCCGTTGGCTCCGCTGCTGATCGGCCTGTTGATCGCCGTGATTGGCAGCGCCATGGGGCCGTTGACCGGCTTTGCGATGAACCCGGCGCGGGATTTCGGGCCCAAGCTGATGACCTTTTTCGCCGGCTGGGGTGAAATGGCCTTTACTGGCGGCCGCGATATTCCTTACTTCCTGGTACCTATTTTCGCGCCGATTGTCGGTGCATGCCTTGGCGCTGCCGCGTATCGCGGGCTGATTGCCCGTCATCTGCCGAGCGCCGCACCTGCTATTGCTGAAGAAACAACTGACACGGCTGTCAACGGCAAGACGCGTATTTCCTGATACCGCCGGCCTGGCCCGCACTGCCTCTTTGCGGACCCGGCTGATTCCTTACTTCCTTATTTTCCGTCCAAGGCAATCGACATGACCGACATTCAGAATAAGAACTACATCATTGCCCTTGATCAGGGCACCACCAGTTCCCGCGCGATCATCTTCGATCGCGACGCCAACGTGGTCTGCACCGCCCAGCGTGAATTCACTCAGCATTACCCGCAAGCGGGCTGGGTCGAGCATGACCCGATGGAAATTTTCGCGACCCAGAGCGCGGTGATGGTCGAAGCGCTGGCGCAGGCCGGCCTGCACCATGACCAGGTCGCCGCCATCGGCATCACCAACCAGCGTGAAACCACCGTCGTGTGGGACAAAGTCACCGGCCGCCCGATCTACAACGCGATCGTCTGGCAATGCCGCCGTAGCACCGAGATCTGCCAGCAGCTCAAACGCGACGGCCACGAGCAATACATCAATGACACCACCGGCCTGGTCACCGACCCGTACTTCTCCGGCACCAAGCTCAAGTGGATCCTCGACAACGTCGAAGGCAGCCGCGAGCGTGCGCGTAACGGTGAACTGCTGTTCGGCACCATCGACAGCTGGCTGATCTGGAAATTTACCGGCGGCAAGACCCACGTCACCGACTACACCAACGCCTCGCGCACCATGCTCTTCAACATCCACACGCTGGAGTGGGATGCGAAGATGCTGGAGATCCTCGACGTACCGCGCGAAATGCTGCCGCAAGTGAAGTCTTCCTCGGAAATCTATGGCCGTACCAAAAGCGGCATCGCCATCGGCGGCATCGCGGGTGACCAACAGGCTGCACTGTTCGGCCAGATGTGCGTCGAAGCCGGTCAAGCCAAGAACACCTACGGCACCGGTTGCTTCCTGCTGATGAACACCGGCGACAAAGCGGTGAAATCCAAGCACGGCATGCTCACCACCATCGCCTGCGGCCCCCGTGGCGAAGTGGCTTATGCCCTGGAAGGCGCGGTATTCAACGGCGGCTCCACCGTGCAGTGGTTGCGTGACGAACTGAAGATCATCGCCGATGCCACCGATACCGAATACTTCGCCGGCAAGGTCAAGGACAGCAACGGCGTGTACCTGGTGCCCGCGTTCACCGGCCTGGGCGCGCCGTACTGGGACCCGTATGCCCGTGGCGCACTGTTCGGCCTGACCCGTGGCGTACGCGTGGACCACATTATTCGCGCAGCGCTGGAGTCGATTGCCTACCAGACCCGTGACGTGCTCGACGCCATGCAACAGGACTCCGGCGAACGCCTCAAAGCGTTGCGCGTGGACGGCGGTGCGGTGGCCAACAATTTCCTGATGCAGTTCCAGGCCGACATCCTCGGCACCCAGGTCGAGCGCCCACAAATGCGCGAGACCACCGCATTGGGCGCGGCCTACCTGGCAGGCTTGGCATGCGGCTTCTGGGGCAGCCTGGACGAGTTGCGCGGCAAGGCGGTGATCGAGCGCGAGTTCGAACCGCAGCTGGATGAGGCTTCCAAAGAGAAACTCTACGCCGGCTGGCAAAAAGCGGTCAGCCGCACCCGTGACTGGGAGCCGCACGAAGGCGCTGAATAAGCCAACGTCAGGTTGTAACTGGCAGGGAGCGGATTCCTGCGTCATCATGGGCCACTTTTGTATGGCAGCCCAAAGGACGCCCCATGAATCTGCCTCCCCGCCAACAACAAATCCTCGAACTGGTCCGCGAACGCGGCTACGTCAGTATCGAGGAAATGGCGCAGCTGTTCGTTGTCACCCCGCAAACCATCCGCCGCGATATCAACCAGCTGGCGGACGCCAATCTGCTGCGCCGCTACCACGGCGGCGCGGCCTATGACTCCAGCGTCGAGAACACCGCGTACGCCATGCGAGCCGACCAGATGCGCGATGAAAAGCAGCGTATCGGCGAAGCCATCGCGGCGCAGATTCCCGATCACGCTTCGTTGTTCATCAATATCGGCACCACCACCGAATCCATCGCCCGGGCGTTGCTCAATCACCATCACCTCAAAATCATCACCAACAATCTCAACGTCGCCACCATGCTCAGTGCCAAGGACGACTTCGACGTACTGCTGACCGGCGGCAATGTGCGTCGCGACGGCGGTGTGGTTGGCCAGGCCAGCGTCGATTTCATCAACCAGTTCAAGGTCGACTTTGCGCTGGTGGGTATCAGCGGCATCGATGAAGATGGCAGCCTGCTCGACTTCGACTATCAGGAAGTGCGGGTCTCCCAGGCGATTATCGCCAATGCGCGGCAAGTGATCCTGGCGGCGGACTCCAGCAAATTCGGGCGCAATGCCATGATTCGTTTGGGGCCGATCAGCCTGGTGGATTGCCTGGTGACGGACCAGCAGCCGGTGCCGGCGCTGGTGCAAGTGCTGAATGAGCATAAGGTTCGTCTGGAAGTCGTTTAGCGCCTGGCCGGTCCCCATCGGGGGCAAGCCCCCTCCCACATTTCAATGGCGTCGCACATCCGAGTGTGGGAGGGGGCTTGCCCCCGATGGCGATTTATCCGGCCCTCAGTTTCTTGCGCCTTCCCCCGGCTCATGTTCACAAATTTTCCTTTTCCCGCGCTTCGATGAGTTTTTTCAATCGAAGTCGGCTGGCTGTGCCCGCGTTTATCAGCTACCATTTTCGCAAATGAACATTAATGTTCGAATTCCAATACGAAAAGATCGCGAGGCCAAGCCGATGAACCCTTCTACCTTGCCTGCCCCACCGCTTGCCGAAGTCTATGATGTCGCCGTTATCGGCGGCGGGATCAATGGCGTCGGCATTGCAGCAGACGCAGCCGGTCGCGGTTTGTCGGTATTCCTTTGCGAAAAGGACGACCTGGCCAGCCACACCTCCTCCGCCAGCAGCAAGCTGATCCACGGTGGCCTGCGCTACCTGGAGCATTACGAGTTCCGTCTGGTACGCGAAGCCCTGGCCGAGCGTGAAGTGCTGCTGGCGAAGGCCCCGCACATCGTCAAGCAGATGCGCTTCGTGCTGCCGCACCGTCCGCACCTGCGCCCGGCCTGGATGATTCGTGCCGGCCTGTTCCTGTATGACCACTTGGGCAAGCGCGAGAAACTGGCCGGCTCCAAAAGCCTCAAGTTCGGTGCCGACAGCCCGCTGAAAAGCGAAATCACCAAAGGCTTCGAATACTCCGACTGCTGGGTCGACGACGCCCGCCTCGTGGTGCTCAACGCCATGGCCGCACGTGAGAAAGGCGCCCATATCCACACCCAGACCCGCTGCATCAGCGCACACCGCAGTAACGGCCTGTGGGAAATGAACATGGAGCGCGCCGATGGCAGCCTGTTCTCGATCCGCGCCCGGGCGTTGGTAAACGCTGCAGGCCCGTGGGTCGCCAAGTTCATCAAGGAGGATCTGAAGCTGGATTCGCCTTACGGTATCCGCCTGATCCAGGGCAGCCACCTGATCGTGCCGAAACTCTACGAAGGGGCGCATGCGCACATTTTGCAGAACGAGGACCAGCGCATCGTCTTCACTATTCCGTACCTGAATCACCTGACCATCATCGGCACTACCGACCGTGAATACACCGGCGACCCGGCTGCAGTTGCGATCACCGAAGGTGAAACCGACTACATGCTCAAGGTGGTCAACGCGCACTTCAAGAAACAGCTGAGCCGTGACGATATCGTCCACACCTACTCGGGCGTACGCCCGTTGTGCAACGACGAATCGGATAACCCGTCGGCCATTACCCGCGACTACACCCTGTCGCTGTCCGGCGCTGCCGGCGAGGCTCCGATCCTGTCGGTGTTCGGCGGCAAGCTGACCACGTATCGCAAGCTGGCGGAATCGGCCATGGCGCAACTGGCGCCGTACTTCACGCAAATGCGCCCCAGCTGGACCGCCAAGGCCAGCTTGCCCGGCGGCGAAGACATGAGCACGCCAGAAGCCTTGGCCGAGGCCATTCGCAGCAAGTTCGACTGGGTGCCGAGCGAGATCGCCCGTCGCTGGTCGACCACCTACGGCAGCCGCACCTGGCGCCTGCTCGAAGGGGTGCAGACCCTGGCTGATCTGGGTGAGCACCTGGGAGGCGGGCTCTACACCCGTGAAGTCGATTACCTGTGCGCTGAAGAATGGGTGACGCAGCCTCAGGACGTGCTGTGGCGCCGTACCAAGCTGGGCCTGTTCACCACGGCGGCGGAACAGGACAACCTGCAACGCTACCTGTCCAAGGTTGAACAGAACCGCAGCAAGATCGAAGCGGCCTGACACCCTCCCGACACCGTAGGAGCGAGCTTGCTCGCGAAAGACCCGAAAGCGCCGCGTTTATCCAGAATAACCGCGGTGCTTTTGCGTTCTTCGCGAGCAAGCTCGCTCCTACCGTCAGCAGGCTTGAGATTCGGTTTTCCGAACGCTATACAGTCTCTCTATTCGGTTAGCCGTATCCAGGAAGCAAACCGCAACCGTCATACAAAGTTAATACTCATATAAATCATGCACTTAATCTTTTATTTGCGGTATGGCACGACTCATGCTCTACACTTCCTGACGATTGCCTGACACGCTTCAGGAGCCGTCAAGGCATTCGCTGCACAACAGAGCCGTTTAGCTGGCTTCATAAAAAAAACAAATGTCGAGGAAGTATTGATGCGCATCGTTCCCCATATCCTGGGCGCAGCTATCGCTGCTGCTCTGATCAGCACTCCAGTTTTCGCCGCCGAACTCACCGGCACGCTGAAGAAAATCAACGACTCCGGCACTATCACTCTCGCTCACCGCGACAGCTCCATCCCGTTTTCCTACATCGCGGATGCCTCGGGCAAGCCTGTGGGCTACTCCCACGACATTCAGTTGGCCGTCGTTGAACAACTGAAAAAAGACCTGAACAAACCCGACCTTAAAGCCAAGTACAACCTGGTGACCTCGCAAACCCGTATCCCGCTGATCCAGAACGGCACCGCGGATCTCGAATGCGGCTCCACCACCAACAACGCCGAACGCGCCCAGCAAGTCGACTTCACCGTCAACATCTTCGAAATCGGCACCCGTCTGCTGGTCAAGAAAGACAAGGAAGGCAAGCCGTCCTACGCTGACTTTGCTGACCTGAAAGGCAAAAATGTCGTGACCACCGCCGGCACCACGTCCGAGCGCATCATCAAGGCGATGAACGCCGACAAGCAGATGGGCATGAACGTTATCTCCGCCAAAGACCACGGCGAATCCTTCCAGATGCTCGAAAGCGGCCGTGCCGTCGCGTTCATGATGGACGACGCCCTGCTGGCCGGTGAAGAAGCCAAGGCCAAGAAGCCGGACGACTGGGTCATCACCGGTACTCCGCAGTCGTTTGAAGCCTATGCCTGCATGGTTCGCAAAGGCGACCCGGACTTCAAGAAAGCCGTGGATGACGCCATCGTCGCCCTGTACAAGTCCGGTGAGATCAACAAGATCTACGCCAAATGGTTCGAAAGCCCGATCCCACCGAAAGGCCTGAACCTGAACTTCCCGATGAGCGACAAGGTCAAGGAGCTGATCGCCAACCCAAGCGACAAACCAGCGCCTGAAGTAAAAATCTGATACCTGACTAAGCTTATCTCCTGAGGGAGCCAACCCTCCCTCAGGCGTCTGTTACTACCTGCTGGCTTTAACTTGGAACACTCGACCTGGCGGTTTTCGAGCCGATCGTGTGTGCCTGGCGTTCAACGTCAGGTGGGAAATGGCATTCCCCAAGCGGGTGCTTGTACATCGATCGATTTCGGGGGAGACCCTAATGAATTACAACTGGGACTGGGGCGTGTTCTTCAAGTCCACCGGCGTTGGCAGCGAGACCTATCTCGACTGGTACATCGCCGGCCTGGGCTGGACCATCGCCATCGCTGTCGTGGCATGGATTATCGCCTTGTTGCTGGGCTCCATTCTGGGGGTCATGCGCACCGTACCGAACCGCCTCGTATCGGGCATCGCGACCTGCTACGTGGAACTGTTTCGTAACGTGCCGCTGCTGGTTCAGCTGTTTATCTGGTACTTCCTGGTACCCGACCTGCTGCCGCAGAACCTGCAGGACTGGTACAAGCAAGACCTCAACCCGACCACCTCGGCCTACCTGAGCGTCGTCGTATGCCTGGGCCTGTTCACCGCCGCCCGTGTGTGTGAACAAGTGCGCACCGGCATCCAGGCGCTGCCCCGTGGCCAGGAAGCCGCAGCCCGCGCCATGGGCTTCAAGCTGCCGCAGATCTACTGGAACGTGCTGCTGCCCCAGGCTTATCGCATCATCATCCCGCCGCTTACCTCGGAATTCCTCAACGTGTTCAAGAACTCCTCCGTGGCGTCCTTGATCGGCTTGATGGAACTGCTGGCGCAAACCAAGCAGACCGCCGAGTTTTCGGCCAACCTGTTTGAAGCCTTCACCCTGGCCACGCTGATCTACTTCACCCTGAACATGAGCCTGATGCTGCTGATGCGCGTGGTCGAGAAGAAAGTCGCAGTGCCCGGCCTGATCTCCGTGGGGGGTAAATAATGGACTTCGATTTCAGCGGCATCATCCCCG
Organism: Pseudomonas fluorescens; assembly: GCF_002837185.1. Lineage (GTDB taxonomy): Bacteria > Pseudomonadota > Gammaproteobacteria > Pseudomonadales > Pseudomonadaceae > Aquipseudomonas > Aquipseudomonas fluorescens_AM. The sequence goes on from NZ_KZ477990.1 coordinate 215,498, forward strand.
CGATCCCGGGCCTGTGGAACGGCATGGTCATGACCTTGCAGTTGATGGTCATGGGCGTGGTCGGCGGCATCGTCCTGGGCACGATCCTCGCGCTGATGCGCCTGTCGTCCAGCAAGCTGTTGTCCCGCGTGGCCGGCGCCTATGTGAACTACTTCCGTTCGATCCCGCTGCTGCTGGTCATCACCTGGTTCTACCTGGCGGTGCCGTTCGTGCTGCGCTGGATCACCGGCGAAGACACGCCGATCGGCGCGTTCACCTCCTGCGTCGTGGCGTTCATGATGTTCGAAGCCGCGTACTTCTGTGAAATCGTACGGGCCGGCGTGCAGTCGATCCCCAAGGGACAGATGGCCGCCGCTCAGGCAATGGGCATGACCTACGGCCAGACCATGCGCCTGATCATCCTGCCCCAGGCGTTCCGCAAGATGACGCCGTTGCTGCTGCAACAGTCGATCATCCTGTTCCAGGACACTTCGCTGGTCTACACCGTGGGCCTGGTGGATTTCCTCAACTCCGCCCGCTCCAACGGCGACATCATCGGCCGCTCCAATGAGTTCCTGATCTTCGCCGGTGTCGTCTACTTCATCATCAGCTTTTCCGCCTCGCTGCTGGTCAAGCGTCTGCAAAAAAGGTTTGCCGTATGATCTCTATCAAGAACATCAACAAGTGGTATGGCGACTTCCAGGTGCTGACCGACTGCAGCACCGAGGTTAAAAAAGGTGAAGTGATCGTGGTGTGCGGGCCGTCGGGCTCGGGCAAATCGACCCTGATCAAGTGCGTCAACGCGCTGGAACCGTTCCAGAAGGGCGACGTAGTCGTGGACGGCACCTCGATTGCCGACCCGAAGACCAACCTGCCGAAACTGCGCTCGCGCGTGGGCATGGTGTTCCAGCACTTCGAGTTGTTCCCGCACCTGACCATCACCGAAAACCTGACCATCGCGCAGATCAAGGTGCTGGGCCGCAGCAAGGAAGAAGCCACCCAGAAGGGTCTGCAACTGCTTGAGCGCGTGGGCCTGTCGGCACACGCCCACAAACATCCTGGCCAACTCTCCGGCGGCCAGCAGCAACGTGTGGCGATTGCCCGCGCCCTGGCCATGGACCCGATCGTCATGCTGTTCGACGAGCCGACCTCGGCGCTGGACCCGGAAATGGTCAACGAAGTGCTCGACGTGATGGTGCAACTGGCCCACGAAGGCATGACCATGATGTGCGTGACCCACGAAATGGGCTTTGCGCGCAAAGTGGCCGACCGCGTGATCTTCATGGACGCCGGCAAGATCATCGAAGACTGCCCGAAAGAAGAGTTCTTCGGCGACATCAGCGCCCGCTCCGAACGTGCACAGCACTTCCTTGAGAAAATCCTGCAGCACTAAGCAATAAACCGCCTCCACTGTAGAAACAGTGGTCAATGTGGGAGGGGGCTTGCCCCCGATAGCGGTGGATCAGTAACAGATGTACCGACTGACACACTGCTATCGGGGGCAAGCCCCCTCCCACACTGGACTGCACAGGCTGGCAGCGCTGGTTGACCCAAGGCATCTGTGATGAAATGCGACCCCACTCAATATCGCGCCGCGCCGCCATCACTTGCCGTGAAGCCTCGTCTGATACGCCAACTGTTCCTGCCGCCGTTGATCATCGCCCTGATGATCGGCCTGGGTTATATCGGCTTCTGGGTCAGTGAGTACTACGGCATCCGCACCCTCAGCGACAATGGCGGACGCCAGCTGGAGCTGCATGCCCGCACCGTCGAAAGCGAACTGAGCAAGTACACCTACCTCCCCAGCCTGCTCGAGCTGGAATCCAGTGTTTCCCTGCTCCTGGCCAATCCCAACCAGGAAACCCGCAAGACCGTCAACGATTACCTCGAAGGCCTGAACCGCCGCAGCCGCAGCCGAGCCATCTACGTCATGGACACGACCGGTCGGGTGCTGGCCACCAGTAACTGGCGCGACGCCGACAGTTACCAGGGTGAAGACTTGTCCTTTCGCGCCTATTTCCAGAACGCCGTACGCGGCCAACCCGGTCGTTTCTACGGCATCGGCAGCACCAACGGCGAACCCGGCTATTACCTGGCCCACGGCCTGGAAGAGCACGGCAAGATCATCGGCGTCGCCGTGGTCAAGGTCCGCCTGGAAGCGCTTGAGGAACGCTGGCAGCGCGCGCGCCTCGAAGCTTTTGTCAGCGACGAAAACGGCATCATTATCCTGTCCAGCGACCCGGCCCGCCGCCTCAAGGCGGTGCGCCCCCTGAGTGATGACACCAGGGACCGACTGGCTCACAGCCTGCAATATTACTGGGCGACCCTGAACGCGCTGGAACCCCTGGCCCGCGAGCGCTTGAACGAAGGCAGCGAAAAGCTGACCTTCCCGGCCAACAGCGAAGTGGTCAGCGACAAGCACGAAGTCAGCTACCTGGCGCAAACCCGTCCCTTGAACGACACGCCGTGGAATTTCACCCTGCTCACCCCGCTCAATGAGCTGCGCCGCGCCGCGATCAACCAGGGCATTCTGGTCGCCGTCGCGTTCGGCCTGGTCGCGTTTTTGCTGATTGCCTGGAACGAGCGGCGCAAGGTCATCGCCACCCGCCTCGCCGCGCGGGAAGCCCTGCAGGAAGCCAACAGCCAGTTGGAGCGACGGATTGCCGAACGCACCGCCGACCTGCGCGCCAGCAACGATCGCCTCAAGGGCCAGATCCGCGAACGGCGCCAGGCCGAAGAGACCTTGCGCCACGCCCAGGACGAGCTGGTGCAGGCCGGCAAACTCGCGGCGATCGGCCAGATGTCCACCAGCATCGCCCACGAATTGAACCAACCCCTGGCCGCGCTGCGCACCCTGTCCGGCAACACCGTGCGCTTCCTCGAACGCGGGGCCCTGGACACCGCGAGCGCCAACCTCAAGACCATCAACGAACTGATCGACCGCATGGGCCGCATCACCGCCAGCCTGCGCTCGTTTGCCCGGCGCGGTGACGACCAGGGCGAGGCAAGCCTGGCCAAGGCCGTGGACGCCGCGTTCCAGGTGCTCGGCGCGCGTCTGGACAGCGTGCCGCTGGCCGTGCACCGTGAGTTCGCCAATGCCCAATTGCAGATCGACCAGACGCGCCTGGAGCAGATTCTGGTCAACCTGATCGGCAACGCCCTCGACGCGATGCAGGCGCAACCGGCGCCGCAACTGTGGCTCGAAGGCCAGAGCGCCGAGGGCAAATATCGCTTGAGGGTGCGCGATAATGGCCACGGCATCGATCCCGAGGCCCGCAAGCATCTGTTCGAGCCGTTCTTTACCACCAAACCCGGCGAGCAAGGCCTGGGCCTGGGCCTTACCTTGTCTGCGAGCCTCGCGGCGGCCACCGGCGGTAGCCTGGCGGTGGAACATCCGGCCAGTGGTGGTACCGCGTTTGTCCTGAACCTGCCGTTGGCGGGCGCCGAAAAAGTTGAGTCGACATGAATATGCAAGCCCAAGACCTCACTGTCCTGATCGTCGAAGATGACCCCCATGTGCTGCTGGGTTGCCAGCAAGCCCTGGCGCTGGAAGACATTCCCAGCGTTGGCGTGGGCAGCGCCGAAGAAGCCTTGACGCACATCGGCGAGAACTTCGCCGGCATTGTCATCAGCGATATCCGCCTGCCGGGCATCGATGGGCTGGAGCTGCTGACCCGCCTCAAAGCGCTGGATAAAAGCCTGCCGGTGGTGCTGATCACCGGGCATGGCGACATCTCCATGGCTGTCGGCGCCATGCGCAACGGCGCCTACGACTTCATGGAAAAACCCTTCTCCCCCGAGCGCCTGGTGGATGTTGCCCGTCGCGCCCTGGAGCAGCGCGCACTGGCGCGGGAAGTCTGGTCGCTGCGCCGCCAACTGGCCGAGCGCGACTCACTGGAGGGTCGCATCATCGGGCGTTCGCCGGCGATGCAGAACCTGCGCGAACTGATCGCCAACGTCGCCGACACCTCGGCCAACGTGCTGATCGAAGGCGAAACCGGCACCGGCAAGGAATTGGTCGCGCGTTGCCTGCATGATTTCAGCCGGCGCCATTCCCATCCGTTCGTCGCACTGAACTGCGGTGGGCTGCCGGAGAACCTGTTCGAAAGCGAGATATTCGGCCACGAAGCCAACGCCTTCACGGGCGCCGGCAAGCGCCGCATCGGCAAGATCGAGCACGCCCATGAGGGCACGCTGTTTCTCGATGAAGTGGAAAGCATGCCGATCAACCTGCAGATCAAACTGCTGCGGGTGCTGCAGGAACGTACCCTCGAGCGCCTGGGTTCGAACCAGAGCGTGGCCGTAGACTGCCGGGTGATCGCCGCCACCAAGTCCGACCTCGACGAACTGAGCCGCGCCAGCCAGTTCCGCAGCGACCTGTACTACCGGCTCAATGTGGTCACCCTGGAACTGCCGCCCCTGCGCGAGCGCCGTGAAGACATCCTGCAGTTGTTCGAACACTTCCTGCAGCAATCCTCACTGCGCTTCGATCGCACCGCGCCGGAGCTGGACAACCAGACGCTGTCGGGCCTGATGAGCCACGACTGGCCGGGCAACGTGCGCGAACTGCGCAACGTCGCCGAACGCTTCGCCCTGGGCCTGCCCGCGTTCAAGAAAAGCGGCACGGGCGGCAGCACCCAAGGCCTGGCCTTCACCGAGGCGGTGGAAGCCTTCGAGCGCAACCTGCTCAACGATGCCCTGCAACGCAGCGGCGGCAACCTGACCCAGGCCAGCCAGGAACTGGGGATGGCCAAGACCACGCTGTTCGACAAGGTCAAGAAATACGGGTTGAGTCACTGATGGATCTATTCTTGAAAGCCGCGCTTGGCGCGGCGGTAGTGCTGATATTGGCGGCGCTGGCCAAGACCAAAAATTATTACATCGCAGGCCTGGTGCCGCTGTTTCCCACCTTTGCGCTGATTGCTCACTACATCGTCGGCAAGGGCCGCTCGGTGGAGGACCTGAAAACCACGATACTGTTCGGGATGTGGTCGATCATTCCGTACTTTGTGTATCTGGCGACGTTGTATGTGATGGTGGATCGGATGCGGTTGGAAGCGTCGCTGGCAGTCGCGGCAGTCGCTTGGTTGATGGCGGCAACGGTGCTGGTCAGCGTGTGGGTACGCCTCCACACCTGACACACCGCAGTTAAAAATGTGGGAGGGGGCAAGCCCCCTCCCACATGTTAACCACGCTGTGTCAGCGGACTATTTTGTCGACTTGGATGCCCAGCTTCTTCAGGCGATACCAGAAGCTCCTCTCCGAGATCCCGATCTTCGCCGCAGCCGCAGCCTGTACCCCGTTGCTCTCCTGCAAGGCCGCCAGAATATATGCCTTCTCCACCTCCGCCAGCGCCGCATCCAGGTCCTGCGGTACACCCGGCCCATCACTCAGGATTGCCGCCGCGCCAGCCTCGGCGGGCCTGGAGGCGAACAGATACCCCGGCAAATCAATATCTTCGATCACCGGCGAAGCCGCCACAATGGTTGCCCGCTCCACGCAATTTTGCAGCTCGCGGATATTGCCCGGCCAGTGATACGCCGCCATGGCCTGCAAGGCTTCGGGGCTGAACCCGCTGATGCGTTTGCCGGCGGTCGCGCTGAGGGTGCGAGCGAAATGCCGGGCCAGGGGCGCGATATCTTCCACACGCTCGCGCAGGGCCGGCAGAGGAATCGGGAAGACATTCAGGCGGTAATACAGGTCTTCGCGAAACTCCTTGTTGGCCACTGCGTCCAGCAGGTTCTTGTTGGTGGCGGCGATCACCCGCACGTCCACCTTGCGCTCGCGGGGGTCGCCCACCGGTTCGATAACCCGTTCCTGCAAGGCGCGCAGGATCTTGGCCTGCAAGGCCAACGGCATATCACCGACTTCATCAAGGAACAGCGTGCCCTTGTCGGCCTGCATGAAGCGCCCTACCCGGTCGGCCACGGCGCCGGTGAACGCGCCTTTGCGATGACCGAACATCTCGCTTTCCAGCAAACCTTCAGGAATCGCCGCGCAATTGACCGCCACGAACGGCTGGTCGGCACGGCTGCCGTGCTTGTGAATGGCGCGGGCGACCATTTCCTTGCCGGTACCGCTTTCGCCGGTCAGCAGGATGGTTGCGCTGCTGTCGCGCACCGAGTCCACCGCTTGCAGCACTTTGCGAAACGCCGGGCTGTCGCCCACCAGGCTGTCGAACTGGGCGTGTTCATCCAGCTCGGCGCGCAGGCGTGCGTTATCGCGCATGATGTCGCGAAACTGCAGGGCCTTGGCCACGGTGATGTCGAGCTCGTCGATATCGAACGGCTTGGCGATGTAGTCGTAGGCGCCATTGCGCATCGACTGCACGGCATTTTTCACCGTGCTGTAGGCCGTCATCACGATCACCGGCACGTTTGGATAACGCTGCTTGATCTCGGCCAGCAACGCCGGCCCGTCCATGCCCGGCATGCGCCAGTCGCTGATGACGAGGTCGATGTCCTCCTGCTCCAGCACTTTGAGCGCATGCAGGCCATTGCCGGCCGTGAACACCTGGATGCCGTTCTGGCCCAGGGCGGACGACAGCAGGTCACAGAGCTTGGGCTCGTCGTCGACCACCAATACGTTATGCGTCATGCCCGTCCTCACCCTCGCCGTCGTCTTCACCGTTAGCTGGAATGTACAGGTTGAAGGTGGCGCCAGCATCTTTCTCGGTGACGCACTCGATGCTGGCGTCGTGACTTTCCATGATCGAATAGACTTTGGCCAGACCCAGGCCGGTGCCCGAGGCCTTGGTGGTGACAAACGGAGTGAAGATGCGCTCGACCATACCCGCCGGGATGCCCTCGCCGGTATCAGCGATGCTGATCACGGTATTGTCGCCCGCGCTGCGGATACCCAGGGTGAGGCGCCCGCCTTCGGGCATCGCGTCGATGGCGTTGAGAATCAGGTTGAGACAGGCCTGCTTGAGCTGCTTGGCGTCCGCGTAGATCGTGGCGTCGGGCGCCTGGTCGTCAATCTGGGCGTCGATGTTGTGGGTACTCAACTCCGGGCCGCAGAAACCGAGGATTTCCTCCACCAGCGCGCGTGCCGGTTGCAGGACGCGCATCGGCGGATTGGGCTTGGCGAAATCGAGGAATTCGGTGATCAGTTCGTTGATCCGGCTGACCTCGCTGATGACGTACTCCAGGTGGCGCTTGTCGGTGTCCGGCAGGTCGGCGCGACGGTGCAACAGTTGGGTGGCGGTCTTGATGATGCCCAATGGGTTGCGGATTTCATGGGCCAGGCCCATGGCGACTTCACCCAGGGCATGCAGGCGATCACGCCGGCGTAGCTGCGCTTCCAGATGATGCAATTCGCCCAGCCGTTCAGTCATGTGGTTGAACGTGCTGCTCAGTTGCGCCAGCTCGTCGCCGCCGCTGACCACCACGCGGTGAGTGTAGTTGCCGGAGATCACCGCATTCACGCCCTGGGACAAGTCGCGCAGCGGCTGGGTCAGGCGTCGCGACACCCACATGCCCGCAGCCAGCGACAGCGCCGAGCTGACGAGGAAAATCAGCACGAACAAATTGCTCTGGTTCACCAGCCCCACCAGGCTCGTGTGGCGCAGCAGGCCGCTGAAGATCACGCCTTGCAGCTCGCCGGCGTCGTTGAATATCGGCCAGTACAAGCCGCTGTACTGATTGGTGAACTGCTCGCTCGGCTGCCGGGTGCTGCGCAGCTCGGCTTCGACGTCTTTGGGAATGCGCGACGGGTGATTTTCAAAGCGCTGAGTCGAGAATATCTCGGAAAACCCCGCCGGGTTGGCCAGGTACAAACGCAGGTCAAGGGAATGCACATCGGCCACGCTGGTGAGGAAACTGCTGTCCAGGTAAGTCGCCACCAGCAGCAGATAATCGACCCCATCGCGGGTGGTCTCGAAGGTCGACACCACCAGGCCTGTGCTCACGCCGGCCACCTGTACGGTCTGCAGCACCGCGTTGCTGGTCAGGCTGATTTGCTTGACGATATCGTCGGCGGCGGTGCTGAACAGCACCTTGCGGTCGCTGGTGCGAATCAGTGCCACCACATCGATGTCGGTGGCGCTGGCGATGTCGGCGGTGAGCTGGTCATGCCGTTCAGCCTGCCTGGATGAGGGTGGGCTGGTGTAGCGCAGGAACAGCTTGGCCATGCGCGCGTTATCGTGAAGGATGTCGCCGATCTCGTCCTTGACGATCTTGGTCGACTCCTGCAGCCAGATACGCACGTTGCTGTCGAAAATCTGCGACAGCGTGGTGGCGGCCAGTTCCGCCGCGATCATGGTCGGAATCACGCTGACCAGCCAGAAGGCCAGCACCAGCTTGCGCTGCACGCTCCAGCGCGAAATGGCAAAGGGGCGGGCTTTCTGGCGGGTCTTGGTAATCATCAGGTTTCGCTTATCGCAGCAGCCATGGCAGGGTCGGAACGGTCCGGTCGGATAAACAGTTTTACAAGCTTGAGCAGGCTGTTGACCAGCCGATTGCGGTGGCGGAAAAACAGGCTGTTGCCCTGGAACTCGCAACCCAGGCGCAGTTTACTGGCATAACCGGCCTGGCCGCATTCGTACAGCGCAATATTGTGTTGAATACAGTAGTCGACATTGGTCAGCCAACTGCGAAAGTACAGGTTGTATTCACGGCTGAACGCGATGTCATGCCCGAAAAACTTGTCGATCAGCCGATGCTCGTCGAGCAGGATCAGGTTGAACGCCACCAGGTGCTCGTCCACCCAGTAAAGAACACACACCGCACGCGCTTGCAGTTGCTCAAGAATCCCCGTGAAGTAACCGGCGGGCAGGCGTTCGAACTGCAAGTCCGCGCGCGTGAGCGTGGCTTCATAGAGGCGCATGACCTCGGGCAGCACATCATCGATGTTGTGCCGCCACTCCACCCGTGGCCCCGGCGCACGCAGTTTGCGGCGCAGGTCTTTGCGCGTGGATTTGCCCAGCGAGCCCAGGTAAGCCTCCACCGAACCATAGGGCACCGGCAGCACGCCGGAGGGCAGGCTCGGCATGCTTTGAAAGCCTGCGGCGCGACAACTCTCGGCCCAGTGCGCATCGTTGGTCGGTGCGTCCTTGACCGCCAGCAGGCCGATGCCGAACCCGTCGGCATCGCGCCGCGCGGCGATGAGCAATTGCTGAAGCAACAGGGGCCTGCGCCCCGCGGGCACGTGGCTGGCGATCCCCGCGTCACACCGCTCGGCCACCGGCGAGCCGATCGCGTACAGGGCCAACTGCAAGGCACCCGGCCACAGGCGTTGCAAGCGCTCGGTCAAGCGCTTGCCGGCTCCGGACACCGTGGTGTCAAGGCGATAATGGGTAATGAACGCGGGCGCCACGGCCACCAGCGCTTGATCTTCGTAGACGGCCAGGTAACGCCACTGGAAGTCATCGATCGCGGCGTTTTCCACGGCCAGGTAGTAGTCCCAGTCCTCCAGGGCACCGGGGAAACAGTCATTCCAGGCATCGCGCTGGATAGCCCGGATGGTCGGGTAGGCTTGGGTGGTTATCACAGTTTTTCCTTATCAACACCGCCCCCACTGTAGGAGCGAGCTTGCTCGCGAAAATCGCGCAGAGAACGCGTTCAGCCTGGCTACGCGTTATCGCGAACGACCGTCGCGAGCAAGCTCGGGCCTACAGGTAAGCGCATCAGGCCACACGATTGAGATGCATCGAATGTCGCTCGACGAACTCGGCGCTCAACTCGATCACACGGCGGTATTGCAGGTCGACGGTAATCATGTGATAGCAGTTATCCAGCAGGATCTTGGTCACCGGGCCACCGAGGTGGCGCTCCACGTAATCGGCGTTCCAACGGCTGGTGATATCGTCCTCGATGGAGTGCAACACCAGCGCCGGTGTCTTGATAGCCGGCATGCGTTTCTTGACCACGGCGTTGAGGCGATGCAACTCGCGCACGGTGATGCCTTCCATGGTCAACAGCCCCGCCTCGCTGCTCTCGCCCTCCTTCATCTGCCGCTCGACGATGGCCCGCAGGCGTTGGTTCTTGATGCCATAGGGCGGCTTTTCTTCGAAGCTGCAAACGTGCACGCCGAACGGAATCTTCATCAGCAACGGCGTGAGAAAGGCCAGCTTGTTGATGCTCCAGCCGTCGTACTTCAAGGTGGTGGAATACATCAGCAGCCCGGCGACCTGCCCCGGGTGCTCGGCCGCCACGTACATCGACATCACCGCGCCCATGGACAAGCCGCCGACGAACACCTGCGCGTGACGCCGCTTGACCTGTACGAAGGTCTTGCGCACCCCTTCGTACCAGTCGCGCCAGCCGGTGGCCTGCAGGTCGCTGTTATCGCCGCAGTGCCCGGCCAGGGTGGGCACGTACACCGTGCAGTTGCCCGCCTTGACCAGCCCCTTGGCGACCTGGCGCAATTCCGTCGGAGTGCCGGTCAGGCCATGGATCAACAGGATCCCGACCGGCCCCTCACCGAGAACGAAGCCGGCATCGCCTTCACCGAGGTCGATCCCTTGGCTATTTAGAACAGCGCTGTTCACCGGTTGGTCGCTCGCACCAGCAGTTGCTCGAGCAGCTTCAGGCCCAGGTCGATTTCCGGGTAGCTGATTTCCAGGGACGGTGCCAGGGTGATCACGTTCTTGTAGTAACCCCCCACGTCGAGGATCAGGCCGAGTTTCTGGCCATCCACCACCATGTCGCCTTTCATGCCTTCCTCGACCATGTAGTCCAGTGTCGCCTTGTCCGGGGTGAAGCCATCCGGCCCGCAGATTTCGCAGCGCAGCGCCAGGCCCAGGCCGTCGACGTCGCCGATGATCGGGAAACGCTTCTGCAAATCCTGCAGGCCTTCGAGGAAGTATTTGCCCTTGGCCATGACCATCGCGCCGTAATCGACTTCGTTGGTCATCTTGAACATCTCCAGGCCCACCGCCGTGCCCAACGGATTGGAGGCGAAGGTAGAGTGGGTCGAACCTGGCGGGAACACCTTCGGGTTGATCAGCTCTTCACGGGCCCAGATGCCGCCCAGCGGGTTGAGGCCGTTCGTCAGCGCCTTGCCGAACACGATCACGTCCGGCTGCACGTCGAAGTGCTCGATCGACCAGAGTTTGCCGGTGCGGTAGAAGCCCATCTGGATTTCATCCGAGACCATCAGGATGCCGTGCTGGTCCAGGACGTGCTTGAGTTCGCGATAGAAGTTCATCGGCGGGATCACGTAGCCGCCGGTGCCCTGGATCGGCTCCACATAGAACGCCGCGTATTCGCACTGGTTGGTTTTCGGGTCCCAGACGCCGTTGTATTCGGTCTCGAACAAGCGCGCGAACTGCTGCACGCAGTGGCTGCCGTATTCTTCCTTGGTCATGCCTTTCGGGCCGCGGAAGTGATACGGGAACGGAATGAAGTTGGCGCGCTCGCCAAAGTGGCCGTAGCGACGACGGTAGCGGAAGCTGGAAGTGATCGACGAGGCACCGAGCGTACGGCCGTGGTAGCCGCCTTCGAAGGCGAACATCAGGCTCTTGCCGTTGCTGGCGTTGCGCACCACCTTCAACGAGTCTTCAATCGATTGCGAACCGCCGACGTTGAAGTGCACGCGGCCGTCGAGGCCGAATTTTTTCTTGGCGTCGACCGCGATCATTTCCGACAGCTCGATCTTGCCTTTGTGCAGGTACTGGCTGGCGATCTGCGGCAGGGTGTCGATCTGCTGTTTCAGCGCATTGTTCAGGCGCGGGTTGGCATAACCGAAGTTGACGGCCGAGTACCACATCTGCAGGTCGAGGTAGGCCTGGTCTTCGGTGTCCCACACGTAGGAGCCTTCGCAGCGACTGAAAATACGCGGCGGCTCGATGTAGTGAACGGTGTCGCCGTAGGAGCAGTACTTGGCTTCTTTATCCAGAAGGATCTGGTCTTCGGCGGTGGCGATGCGGATATCAGACATGATGGAAGAGTTCCTGAGTGTCAAAAGAGGTGTTGAACGTGGTGGCGTTGGCGGCGATGCCTTGCGGCAGTTGAGCCAGCAAGGCAGGCACCTGGGCGAAGGTGTCGAAGCGCGCATGAGGAATGCGGTGGGCGACGCAATACTCGGCGAGGCTGCCCTTGGCGAACACGAAGTCGGCGGTGGAGGCCACGCACATGTCGGATTTACCGTCGCCGATCACCAGCACGCGCTTGTTGCGCGGTGTGGACTTGCACTTGCAGTTGCCGGAAGCGGCGCGGCAGGCATCACTGGCGTGCGGGAAGTCGATGCGCCAGCTGTTCTGGTCGACCTGGCGCAGGCGGTTGGCGAGGATCGGCAGCAAGGTCACGTAGTTGCGCGACAGAATGCGCGCGATGCCCTGCTCGATGCCGTCGCTGACCACTTCGAGGGTCGCGCCCAGGTCCATGACGTGATCGACGAAATCCGGGAAGTCCGGGTCAATCTCGACGCTGTCGAAATACGCCAGCAGTTCACTGGGGGTGGCCTTGATCAGCGCCAGTTGGCGGCTCAGGCATTCGCGTGAACCGATATGTCCATCCAGCCATTGCTGTTCGATGGTTTCCCACTCGGGGCCGGCGAAGCGTTGGAGGACGTTGTCGATGACATCGGTAGGGGTGATGGTCCCGTCGAAGTCACACACGATATGCCATTGGTTCATTGCGTCTACCTTTGGAAAGAGGCGCGCTGTATGCGCTTGCATTACCGGTAGAGCAGGGAGCGTGCCAACAGGCCAAAGCCCAGCGGGGCTGGGGCGTTCTCAGGGGTTTGGGCGAATATGTGTTCGGCAAGCTACAATTTTTGTAGCTTGCTACAAACAAGATGAGTGCTTGCGTGGGAGCCGGGGTCTGCGCGTTCATGCGCGCATGAACTCACCAGGAAAGCGCGCCATGTCCAAACTCACGTCCGTTGTATTCGCCAGTTTTTTGGGGGTGTGCGGCATCTCCAGTACCGCCTGGGCACAAGGCATCAGCGGCGACGTGGGTGCCGGTCTCAGTTACCAGCCCCATGACCCGACGGGCAGCCGCTACGAAACCCGCCCCGTGCCCTATCTGGACCTGGACTGGGGCGACGTCAGCCTGAGTACCGATGACGGCTTGACCTGGAGCGCGTTGAACGCCCATGGCATCACAGCCGGCCCGTACATCAATTACCTGTCGGGCCGTACGTCCAACGGCGCGCTGCAAGGTCTGCGCAATGTGTCGGACATGGCCGAGGTCGGCGGGTTCGTCCAATACGCTCCGGCCGATTTCTGGCGGGTCTACGCGCAGTTGGGCCAGGCCGTGGGCGGTGGGCATACGCAAAGTGGCGCGCTCGGCAAACTGGGCGGCGAACTGGGCTATCCACTGGGTGGCGGGATTATCGGCAGCACCGGGCTGGTCGCGCATTTTGCCGATGCACGCCAGGCCAATACCTTCTTCGGCGTGGACAACAACGAAGCCGCCGCCACGGGCTTTCGGCCTTACAACGCCAGCGGTGGCTTGCAGAACGTGACGCTGAGCCAGAGCTTCGCGTTCCCGCTGGCAACGCACTGGTCATTGCTGACCAGCGCCAGTTGGGTCCACCTGGTCGGCTCGGCAGCCAACAGCAGCATTGTCAGGCAGGCCGGCAGCGTCAACCAGGGCCAGGTGCAGACGGCGCTCAGCTACTCCTTCAATTAAAAGCCACCCCTTATCCACCTGATGTATAGAGATCAAAATGTGGGAGGGGGCTTGCCCCCGATAGCGGTGGGTCAGTCGCACATGTACTCACTGACACGCCCTCATCGGGGGCAAGCCCCCTCCCACATTTTGAACCGAGTCTGACATACCAGACCGGTCAGTTTTCTTCTCCCTCCGCCAACAACGCAATCCCCGCCACAATCACCGCCACACCCACCCAGTGCAAAACGCTGATGTGCTCGCCCAGTCCCAGCCAGGACCCCAGCAGCACCGCCACAAACACCAGCGAACTCAATGGAAAGGCCAAAGACAAACTGCTGCGCCGCAGGATCAGCATCCACACAAAAAATGCGCCGAGATAACTGGCAATCGCCGCCAGGATCCCGGGGTTGTGCGCGACCTGCGTCAGCCACTGCCAGCTGAAATCCATCTGGCCCAATTGATCACCGGCCACTTTGGTAAACAACTGCCCGGCACTTTCAGTGGCGATCAACAGCGCCCACAGCACCAACGTGCCGAAACGCCCATGCAGCCAGCCCGTATCGAGGGTTTGCGTACTCATGCCTGGCCTCCCGCAATCGCCACCAACATCACGCCCAGGGTAATCACCAGCGTGCCCAGCCAACGCCGTCGGCTGACGGTTTCCTTGAGCACTACCCGGCCCGCCAGCACCACCAGGCAATAGGCCAACGCCGCCAGCGGAAACAGCAGGCTCAACGGCGCACGGGACAAAGCTTCGAGCCAGACGAAAAACTCGATCACATAGGCCCCGACGCCGGCCCAGAGCAGCGGCGCATTGAACACCTGGCCCCAGAACGCACGCAGACGAAAGCCGCCATCGAGTTGCGGTAGACGGTCCACACCCAGCTTGAAACACAACTGGCCAATCACATCGAGCACAATGGAAAACGCCAGCAACAGCACCACGGTCAGGGTCACGGGAACAGCTCCTCAAACAGGTCGATCAGGGCTTCATTGGTCGCCGCATTGCGCTGCAAATCCTGCGCGCTCCAACGCTCGGGCGGTGGCTGGTCGGACTTGGCCTCCCAGCGCTTGAAGGCGTTGCTGAAGGCTGGCGCCGCAAACTCGCCGCACACGTCGATGCCAATGATGCGTTTATGCGCCGCCAACGCCCGCAGGGCCTGGAGCAAGTGGCTCAGGCGCATGCCACCCTGGTCCCAGTTGGTGGCGGCGTCTTCGCTGGCCAGCACGTCTTTGTCGAGGGTGATCCAGATCGCTTCGGTAGGCAGGCTGGCGATCATCTGGTCGAGGAAGGCTGCCCAGTCCAGCTCCGCCAGGTTGCGCCAGTGCAGGTGGTTTTCCTGCTGCTGGTGACCGGCACCGTCGCCAACCCGGCCCCAGACTTTCGACGGCGGGTGCTGCCAGGGAAACAACTGCAAGTGCCCGCGCTTGAGAGCGCCAAGGTTACCGCCGCGCAGTTGCGGGTTATGCAGGTCATCGCTGCACGGGCCGAGGGTGACGATGCGTTTGATCGCCGGCATCTTCAGCGCACGGTTGACCCACGAACCACAGTGACGCTTGGGCGCAAAGCGCACCCAGTCGGGGTGGTTGTCGAAGTGGATAAGGCTGACGGGCTCCTTCAGGTCGGCCAGGAACGCCGGCGTGAGGTGGTGATAGTCGCCGGAGCCGACGAACAGGATCTCAGGGCGCGCATCGCTGGGCCGTGGCCGCTGGGCCAGGCGCTCGACGAAACGTTTCCAGGTTTTTTCGGTGGACCACAGGCGCAGTTTCGGGCCCAGGTCCAGCAGATCGAGGCGTGTTGCCCGGCCGCTGGCCAACCGCCGGGCAATCGGCGCCTGACCGGTGAGGCTGTGGTCGAGGTCAAGAATATTCAAGGTAATGTTTCACCCCTAATGGCAGCGCCCAGCCGCAGGCCGGATGGGCTTTAAGGGGTCAATGCAAGGGATGGGCCAGCGAGACATTCAAACCTGCACAGATCAAAAAATATGGGAGGGGGCTTGCCCCCGATTACGGTGTGTCAGCAACCAATCCGTTGGCTGACATACTGCTATCGGGGGCAAGCCCCCTCCCACATTTGGATCTTTGCCTGGCGGTTACTTCCTGGCTTCTTCGATGATCTGGCGAATCGCGCCAACGAAGGCTTCGGCCGGCTGACCACCGCTGACCGCATACTGGTCGTTGAACACGATGGTCGGCACCGAGGTCACGCCGCGGGTGATCCACAATTTCTCCTGTTCGCGCACCTCGGCGGCATATTCATCAGAGGCAAGAATCTGGGCGGCGCGCTTGAGGTCCAGGCCGACGCTTTCGGCAATGATCGCCAGGGTCGCGTGGTCGGAAGGGTCCTGGCCGTCGGTGAAGTAGGCCTTGAACAGCGCTTCCTTGAGGTTGTACTGCAAACCTTCCAACCCGGCCCAATGCAGCAGACGGTGCGCATCGAAGGTATTGTAGATGCGGCTCTGGCCGTCGGTGCGAAAGGCAAAGCCCAACGCCGCGCCCATGTCACGGATACGCGCGCGATTGGCCTGGGACTCTTCGGCGCTGGAGCCGTATTTTTCAGTGATGTGCTCAACGATGTTCTGCCCTTCAGGGGGCATCTTCGGGTTCAGCTCGAACGGCTGGAAATGAATCTCGGCCTGCACGTCGGCGCCAAGCTGGTCGAGGGCTTCGGTCAGGCCGCGCAAGCCGATGATGCACCAGGGGCAGGACACGTCGCTGATGAAATCGATTTTCAGGGCAGTACTCATGGTGGGCAACCTCGCTGGCATTCATGCGCTGCAAAAGCCACACGATACACCACCTTTACAACAGCTTCGAAGGCGCACCCACGTCAACCCGCGCCCAGTGCGCCGCATCATCGCGATGGGCTTGCAGGTAAGGCAGCACCGCCGCCAGCAGGGGCGCCTTGAATACTTCCTGAAATCGGTGGGCCAGGCCCGGAATCAACTTCAACCGGCTACCCCGGATATGCGCAGCCAAATGAACGCCATGCATCACCGGCAATAGCGGGTCGGCGGTGCCGTGCACCACCAGGGTCGGCACGCGCAGTTGGTTGAGCAACGGCACGCGGCTCGGTTCGGCGAGGATCGCCATGATCTGGCGCTTGACGCCTTCGGGGTTGAAGGCGCGGTCATAGGACTGTGCGGCCTGGCGCAAGAGGGCCTGGCGATCATCCTTCACATCCGGGCTGCCCAGTGCCGCAAGCAAATCCGCCTGTTGTTCAAGCGCCACCTCACGATTCGGCGCACTGCGTCGCGACAATAACTGCACCAGCGCAGCGTTCGGGGCGGGCAAGCCTTCGGCGCCGGAACTGGTCATGATCAGCGTGAGGCTTTCCACCCGCTGCGGCGCCATCGCCGCCAGATGCTGGGCGATCATGCCGCCCATGCTCGCGCCCAGTACGTGAAATTGGCGAACCTGCAGCGCATCCATCAAGCCCAGGGCGTCGTCGGCCATATCCGTCAACGTATAGGGCGCCGCCACCGGCAGGCCGAGCTTGTAGCGCAGCACTTCAAAGGTCAGGTTGGCGCTGGCCGGAGCCTGGCGCCAAGTGGACAGGCCCACGTCACGGTTGTCATAGCGGATGACCCGAAACCCTTGTTCGCACAGGGCCACGACCACTTCATCCGGCCAGTGGATCAATTGCCCGCCCAACCCCATCACCAGCAGCAAGGCCGGGTCGGAGGTACGGCCGATACTCTGGTAGGCGATGCTCACCTGCTCCAGGTCGACCGTTTGGGTCGGAACATTGACATCACATCGAGACGCCGCAAAAGACGGCAGGCCGAATAAGAGAGCGGCCAGTAAAAACAACACGCGCATGAAAAACACCAACACACAGAACCCCAGTGGAGCGCGAGTTTGATGAAGTTTGTTCAAGCGTGCTGCCACGGTTGCATGACAGTTTGATGAAGGCCGCTCAACGGTCGTCCGATAGTTATATCCCACCACCGGTTATGGCGATCGCTCTCTAATCGTTTTTTATGAATGAGCCGCCATCATGACCGACACCCCAGACGTCAATCTGAACGACTTCGGAGTATCACGCCTGCTACCGCCCGCGAATACTGACGAAAACCTGCTGCTGGACGCCACACAGCGCTGGCAAGACTGCTGCAAGGATATGCGCGAACTGATGGCCGGCACGCCATCGGTGCGCACGGTGATCAACCAGATGCTCCAGCAGCAGTTACAACTGGACGGTGAGCGCACCGGCCTGAAGTTCCTGGCCACCCAAACGCGGGGATCAAGCCTCCTCTCCATAAACGAAGCCTGTCTTTACATGCAACAGCACCCCTCGCTGGATACGACCCAAGTGCCCGAGGGGGCACTCATCTACCTACCGGCCAACCACCGGCTTTCAGGGTACACGGTGCCCATGGTGCTGGATGAACTCAAAGGGCTGGACCTGGAGCAGGCAATCAAGGATGCCTGGACCCGGCACTTTTTGAACAACCGCGCGCCCAACCAACCTGTGTCATGTCGTACAAGGGCCACCGCGCTGTACAAGATCCACTTCGAGGCCTCTGGCGAAGCGCTGTTGGCCCAAGGTGCAATCAGCGCCGCGGCGCTCAACCCAATGTTTGCCATTATCGATCCCCTGCTGGCAGAGCCAGGGGCCGAAAAGATCTGCACCGAACACATCGTGCTCAAGCGCCCCACTGCCGACGCTCTGATCCTGCCGGGAGCATGGGTGTTAACCCTCGATACCGATCAGCCGGTCAGCCAGTTGTTGTACTTGCCCGCCCATCAACCGGCTTGGCGCACGTTCGCCAAGCGCACGGACATGGAACGCTGGTTGATCGATCATCAACAGGTCTTGTTTTCGACCTCGACCCCCGATCCCCTGGCCACCATTGACTACCGCCTCAAAACCAACCCCCTGGAAAGCGGTATCAGCCATTGGCTCAATCTATTGGCCGATGCCCAATACCGCGAAGCGATCAAGCCTGTCCCGGGTATCGAAATCGATAATGCCAACCTGGCGCGACTGCCCATCGAAGCGTTTGACAAACAGCGCCAGAGCCAATCGCTGTTTGCCCCGGCGCCTGAACCGCCGACACCCTCGCCCCTCGAGGAGGGCACGCTTGCGCAGTTCGGCCTGCTCTACCCCGGCCTGCCATTGAGCCAACGCCAGGCCCGAGTGCTGCAACAACGTACCGCCCTGGACACCCTGCTGGGCGAAGGTACGCCTGCAGCCGAACGGGACACGCGCCTGCAGCAATTCAAGCAGCAACTCGATGAGTTGCGAGTACAACAGCACGCGTCAGGCACCGCGGCACGCCTCATGCTGGAAAGACGCCCCTGCGACTTAGCGACCCTCAATACCCAATTTACCGCGCTTTACAATGCGCGCGTGGCGGGGCTGAGAATCGAAGCACAGATTCAGCGGGCGCTGCACCAGATCAGCGCCGATGAACTGAAACTGCTGGAGGTCATCCTTGATTCGCCCGTGGCCGCAGACCGCCTCGTAGAAGTAGCGGCCTGTTCGATGACCCTCTCGGTCACCCACCAAACCAATGCCACAAAAAAAATCACTGAGAGCGAGCTCAAAGGGCCGTTGGTGTTCACCGCCGCAACGGCCTTGAAATCGCCTGCGACAACCGCCGCCAGTTACATGGTTTACTGGCCGGGCACCGGGGGAGCCCTGCAACGCTTTACCTCCCGCCAGGCATTGGAAGAGGCCTTGTTCAAAATCACCCCCCAGGACGACCAGCTTGCCTTGGTGCTCAAGGAGCTGACCGGCAATCCTTTTGAGCACAGCCTCAGCCTTCAGCAAGTCTATTTCGAGGAACGCGCTGCGCAGTTGCGCTCGACCTATGCCACCCCCGACGATGCCGACAAACTGGCCGAATGCCTGCAAAAATTACGCGAAGAAACCCTCGACAACCTCCGGGTGCCCGAACACAGCGCCCGCGAAGCGGCCTATCTGGAGATCGTGGAACAGCACAACAGCGGCCACCTGGCGCAAAAACTGCCGACCTGGCTGGTCACCCAAACAGAAGAACAACGGGAGAGCCTCAACGCTCGGCTCAAGGCATACATTCCGGCGCTCGTTCGGGCCCAGGCCCTGCTCGTTCAATCCCTGCCGCCACGTGATGAATTCGTCAGGCTCACAATCGATTCACGCGTGCGCAAAGACTTCTCGATCACCCAGGGTTTCAGCCTGCAACTGGATCTGCCTGATTCGACAAGAGATATCCAAGACCCCGTAACCGGCGGCAGCGGCGTGGGCGCAACCGCAGTCAAAGTAACCACCGCACCCAGCCTGAAGCGCAGCAAGATGTCCCTTGATGAACTGGCCTTGAAGAACATCGACAGTAGCCTGGGCAAGCGGCTGCACTACATGACCCTGGACGTGACGGCTGACGATACCGCCGAGCTCAACAGGCTCAAGGCAGGCATCAACGGTGCCTACCTGGTCAAGATGGTCAGCGACCTCAACCTGGCCAAAGCCTACGAAACGCGAATCTACCAAGCCTTCAGAGGCACCTCCCAGGAGTCGACGTTCCAACGGGACTACCGCCGCGAATGCCTGACCGAACCGCTGCGCCTGATGCTCCAGATTCAGGGCCAGATGGCGTTCATGCAAGGCCATATCAACGCCGACGATCTGCGGGTATGGACCACCGCGATCCACGCCGATACGCACAACGCGTGGCAAGTCGGTACCCAACGTATTGCCCTGCTGCCGGCGACCCTGGTCGACGACAGCGACAATAATCGCTATGGCACGGTCACCCTTTCAGGCATCAGTTTCATTCAGGAAAAAACCTCCGGGGTCACGTTACTTTACTTGCCCGATGCGCCAGACGAACGATGCCTGCGACGCTTCGACAGCCTGGAACAGGCGCGCAAAAAACTGTTCGATCTATGCAATCTCGACACCATGGTCAAGTACGTGGCAAGCCGTGCATTGACCGCAGAGGTCCAGTCTCACATCAACCGCATCGACCAGGCCATGGTCAAAAGCTACGACGCGGTCATCGGTGTCGGCTTCCCTTGGCCGGTCACTACCTCACTGGCAGCCCATCAGCTGGATACGCACATGGGCCGTCTGATTGAAGGCAATCGAAATGACGCCCGTTCCAATGAGGACCTGGCAGACGCGAAATACGCGCTCAAAACGGGCGTTTTGCTCAACGGCATCAAAATCGCGCTGGGTTTTATTCCGCTGATCGGCACTGCGGTCTCCCTGGCCGATGCCGTCACCAGCCTGTATGCGGCCGTCGATGCCTTCAGGAAGGACGACGTGCACCACGGCATTGAGCAACTGGCCTCGGTGTTCGAAAGCCTGGTGTATGCGGGCATGGACGCCGCGACGTTTGCAGCCCTGCCCCCCGCCCGCCCCTCCACCGCCAGCACGCTGACTCGCCAGCACCAGGCCAGATACACAGGGCGCCCTGCCTTCTGGCGCAACCTGAAAACACGTGAGGTGAAGAGAACCACCGCCCATCGTTTCGCGGGCTACGAATTCGATCAACCCCTCGAACTCGGTAGCCTGCAAGCGGTGCAGACCGGTCCTTATCGCCATACGCTACGGCATACTTCCGGCGAGCATTTCATCGCAGACGGTGGACGTTACTTCAAGGTTAGGTTTGAACCGACGGCCCATGAAATGCGGCTGGTCGCCAAGGCAAAACTCTACTCGCCGGTCATTGCTTTTGACGAAGCGCAGCAGTGGAACACTTACTCGGCATTGCATGGCGGCCATCTCACCGGGTATGGCGGCGGCAGCAGGCGCGGACAGGGGACATCGCGTGCGGGCTCGAGCGTGCCACCGGCTGTCAATCGACAACTTCCTCAAGCAGCGCTTGAGGTCCACATGCAGCGCCTTGAACTCAATAGGTCGCTGATAAGGCGATACAACGAGCTAGTCGATCAGATAGCACAGAGCGACATAAAACTGAAAAAACACTTGGACGACTATCCAGACGCGAACGTGGTGTCTGCTCAAAAGACCAACGACAGCAGAGCACTGGATATCGCCCTGACCAAGGACATTGAAGACGCAACGAACATGCACACCTCGTTCGAAGATGCCAGGCAGAAGCAAATCCGCTTACCCGAATTCGACATTCCCCAGGAACTGAGTAAAACAGCGCAAATCGTTTCAGATCGGTTGAACCGCCTACTCGAACACGCCAATAACCGCTTACTGGCCTTGACTGAGCGAGCAATCGCGATCACTCAAGAACTCAATAGCGCGTCGCTTGGGCATGGTCGGCGCAAAGCCCTGACCCTTGAAATCAGACAGTGCCGTCTCGACCTGCTCGATGAACTGAAACGGGTAGAGGCCTTTAAAAAGGAAATGAACACGTGGACCAAACGCATAACCGTCAAAAGCAAGCGTACGGAGTTGGCAACCTATCTGGATGAGTGGAAAAAAAAATTCACCGATCTTCGCATCGCCTCCATAAGAAGCGGCAACCTTTTACAAGCCCTTACGCCTGAGCCGACAGTCAGGAGCATTGACTGGGTCTATCTGGAGACCGCGGTGCAAACCGCCAGAAAAAGATTCGATCGTGCCTCGACCACACACATGACCCTCCGCGAGGTGGGTCTCGACGTGGTAGAACGCAACCGGGTACTGCAAAACTGCATCGAGGTCTACCAAGAGCTTTCCCTTGACCTGATCACCTGGCAGGAGAGGTCACCCAGTCATTTCGACCAACGTTTCCTCTCGCTCCTGCAAGACGACCTCAGGAGCCTGATTAAAAAAGCTCAGCGAGCCATGCCCGCCTCCGAACGCAGGCGCACCGATACTCGGAAGGTCTTTGAAACCGAAGATGGGCAACTATTGATCGGCACCGAAATACCCGCAGGGCAACAGTCGCCAAGACAATTCATGACCCAGGACGCCGATGGGGCGACTATTGAGGTATGGGATAAAATCGGCGATGGCGAGACCTTTCGCTTGAACCCGACCCATAGCGGCTCGGTGGCCGCCTCACCGAAGCTGCCGACTGACGTCAAGGTCATCGTAGCGGAAGCCTCTGCCCGGCTGGATGCGGTGGATGCCGTCGAAAACAAAGTCCGGGGCTACAAAACCATGGAGCCGGTCAACCTCGAACATATGCTGGTCAGTGAAGCCAAAGGCCTCAGGACCCGGGCCAGGACCGTGCAAGGCCTGGAGGCCGACAACCCGATCGTCGAAAAACTGCGAAACCGGGCCAGTGCACTTGAGCAGTCAGGGCAAGCCCTGCGGATCCAGCGCAGCCTGGAAAGCAATACGCCGACCGAGGGCTACCTGGATTACCTGATTCAAAAAGGTCGAGTGGTGATTCGAAAGAAAGGCACACGCCAAAAGCTCAGAGACAAACGTCCTGACGGACAAGACGACTATCTGCAGGAGTATGAGGTTTACAGCACGACCAAGCAGGGAAAGGCCGACAAACTGATCTGGTACGCGCACTTTCACTACGTGACACCGCGATCCCCGTTCGGCAGCTTTGAGAAGGCGCACATAAAGCGCTACGACCAACAATACCTGGGCATGAAGTGGCGAGCAGCCCAGGCGGGCGCCGGAGCCACCTTCGCGGACGTTGAAATCTGGCGCGGCAATATCGACAAACCCCTTGCCAGGCAACACTTCGAGGCACTGGAATAAGTTGAATGGCCTGGCGGGCAACATGAATAGTGCTCAATGCCTTATCATTAAGCACAAATTTTATTCATGGAGGCCGCCGTGCTGGAAATCCGCCACCTCAAAACCCTGCACGCCCTGCGCGAAGCCGACAGCCTGGTGGAAGCCGCCGAACGCCTGCACCTGACGCAGTCGGCGCTGTCCCATCAGTTCAAGGAACTGGAAGAACGCCTGGGCATGCCGCTGTTCGTGCGCAAGACCAAGCCGCTGCGCTTCACCAGCGCCGGCCTGCGCCTGCTGCAATTGGCCGACGCCACCCTGCCCTTGCTGCGCGGCGCCGAGCGAGACATCGCACGCCTGGCCGGCGGCACCGCCGGGCGGCTGCACATGGCCATCGAATGCCACAGTTGCTTCCAATGGCTGATGCCGACCATCGACCAGTTCCGCGATGCCTGGCCGGAAGTGGAGCTGGACCTGGCCTCGGGCTTCGCCTTCGCCCCACTGCCGGCCCTGGCCCGTGGCGACCTGGACCTGGTGGTGACCTCCGACCCCCTGGAGTTGCCGGGCATCACCTATGTGCCGCTGTTTACCTATGAAGCCATGCTGGCGGTGGCCAACCAGCACGCGCTGGCGCACAAGTCGTACATCGTTGCGCAAGACCTGCTGACTGAAACCCTGATCACCTACCCGGTGGAGCGCGACCGCCTGGACATCTTCACCCGCTTCCTGGAGCCCGCCGATGTGGAACCGGCCCAGGTACGCACCTCGGAACTGACGGTGATGATGATGCAATTGGTGGCCAGCGGCCGTGGCGTGTGCGGCATGCCGCATTGGGCACTGCATGAATACAGCTCACGCGGGTATGTGAAGGCCAAGCGGTTGGGCGAGAAAGGTTTGTTTGCAACGCTGTATGCGGGGATTCGGGCGGACATGCTGGATGCGCCGTACATGCGCGACTTTTTGCTGACGGCCAAGGACACGTCGTTTTCCACCCTGGATGGGGTCAGTGCAGTGCGCTAAGCGCCGCAGGCAACCCTGTGGGAGGTCACTGATCCGCCAATTCCCGCCACAGGTGGATCTTGTCGAAATACTAGTCACCTACCCGCACGGCCAACGGCTCCAGGCCGTACTGAATGAAACCGCAGCGCTGGTAAAGCGCCAACGCTGCATCGTTGCCGGCAGTCACCGTCAGTTGGATCAACGTCAGGCGCGGATGCCGGCAGGCTTCTGCCAGCGCCGCCTCTACCAGTTGCCGGCCCAAGCCTCTTTGCTGGTGAGCCTGGGTCACGTACATACCGAACAAGGTCACCTTGTGCCGCGCCTTTTCCCGAGGTTCGAACGCCAAGCCGACAATACCCGCCAGTTGATCGCCCTCGAAGGCGCCAAGCAGCCGATCCAGTGGGCTGTCGAGGCGCTTCTGCCACCAGTTCAACGGCATCGCTGCGCGTTCGGCCACGCTGGAGGTGAACGCCTGGGGATAAGCGCCGTACGCCTGGAGCATCAACGCGCGATAGGCTTGCGCATCGCTGCTGAGCAACTGGCGGATCATCATGCGCTCGCCAGCGAATCGCGATAGAACGGCAGGATGAAGTCACGCGTCAACGGTGCCAGATGCAAGCCACCGTCGCTCATCGGATCGATCCAGCGCACCTCTTCAATCTCCGCAGCGGGGAAGACGGCTGCGTCGATTGTCACCTGGAACAACTCGGCCTGTACGGTAAAGCCCGGCTCGTTGGCGGCAGGCGCCGAGAATTGGCCGAGATACACCGCGTGCGTTGGATCGATACGCAGGTTCAGTTCTTCCTGCAATTCACGGGACAACGCTTCGATGGGTTGTTCGCCAGCGTCAACTTTGCCGCCAGGCTGCATGAAGGCCTGAGTACCGCGCTTGCGCACCAGCAGGGTTTGACCGTCGCGGCCGATCAACAGGGCCGCAGCAATGCGAATTGTCATGGACATGAAATAAACGCCTCGGATTGAAAAAAACACCAGGATCATACACATCCCAGGCGCTGGCAACGGGCTTGCGCTGAGTCACATACAAGTACCACTCAAGCCAATACCGGCGCCCCCACACTCACCAACTCCTATTCAGCCGGCGTGCTGCACCTGTGGTGCACCATGCCCCCGTTATAAGAGTCGACCCATGCATACTTCATTGCCTCCCCCCATGAATCCACAGGCTGATGACCCGCAACCCCTCCAGGGCGGGAGCACTTCTTCGATGTCCTTGCAGCCCATGACGCTACCCGTGGAGGTGCCTGCTTCGCTAGCGCTGGACAAACAGCAGGCACACCTGATCAGGGAGCTTGACAAGCTCAGCGCCCAAACCGACCAACTGCTGCAGCAACAGCCGAGCCTGGGCAGCGTGTACCAGGAGCAATTGGCCGGGATCTTTCCCGACGTGCATCGGCCCATCAATCCAAACCAGATTTTCTACAGTCGATACAGGGAGGACACGCAGGGGCAAACGCAACTTGTGTCCTGTGAAACACTGGGCAAGCTCCTGAAAACCTTGCGTGCGCCCAACGCAGAGGCCTACCTGACCCAGGAGACCGGCGCGTTCTTCCGCGAATGCAACACGCTGGAAACGGACAAACGCCTCGCTTCAGTCGGCTCGACTGCAACCCTGGCCGCCGCATTGGAATTAGCGACAACCGTAAGCCTGAATGCATTCTGGAGGACAGGACAGGGTGCGCAACCCAACCGGGAGGAGCAACTGGTCGCACTGCGCCGACAGGTGCTGGCCCATCAATTGGCATTGAGCTCAGTTGACGGCACGTTGTCGGCCAATGGGCGGACGCTGGCGGACAACGTGCTCAAGTACCCAAGTGCTGCGGCACGGGAACGGGCGTTTACCGTCGACAACAGGCCCGCGGTGTATCGACTGGCATTGGAGGATGGCAGTGAATTCGCCGGCGCCTTCATCCTGAGTCCCTCGATCAAGACGCCTGTGTCGGGCAGCGTGATGCTTTATAGCCCGAGCACGGGGTTTGAGGAACATGCCAGCCTGGCGCGCTTGAACGAAACCGTCGCGGCCCGTGTACAGGACGGCGGATCGGCAGGCAAGCTCCTGATCGCAAGCCTGCCGACGGCAGCACGCACAGCACTGAGCGGCTTGCCCGTGCTTACAGGCAACCCGACGCAGATAACCGCTGACGTGATCGCAGACAGTGTCCGCTCAGTACGGATTCGGCAGTTTTTTTCCATTCGCGAGGCGATGCGCAAGGAGACTTTGCCATCGGCAGCCGAACTCGACCTGGCCGCGGACCTGGCACCGCAATTGGATATCGCAGAGGCCTTTGTGGCCCGCAGCCTGCACCTGCTGGCAGCCGAACCTGCGTGGTTGAAAACCGCCGATTCGCAAGATCAGGTCCGGTACAGGCAACTGGAAAAAGAGCTGATTGACAGCCATGCGGCGCTCACGCCGTTTCTTGAGAAGATCTTGACGCTGGAAGCGTTCTCTCGGATAGAAACCGACAAGGTGCTCAAAACCCAGAAGCCGACCTATGCCAACGTGGATATTGCCCCTTACAGAAGCCTGGTCCACCTGCGTGTGTCAACCACCTCCCGGTCAGCCCAGGTGACCGGGTATCGTGACGAGGAAAGCGCCACGGTCTATATCAGCGAAGATCGCAAAATCAACATCCCGCAGTTTCTGCCGGGCAAAAAACTGACGTGGGGCACCTGGCGTACCCAGGTCGTCGTGGATCTGCGAACCCTGGGAAGTTATGCCCAACGTAACGTCGACCCTTGGTCGGTGCATGAGGTACACAGAACGATCCACGCCACCGCGAACATTATCGACACGGCCGGAAAACTGCGGGGCAAACTCAGCAATGACGATTTGCACGCGCTCGCCCAGGAGGCCGACATTGGCCAGAAATACGATGCCTATCTGAGGTCAACCTTCTCGCAGGGCGGCGAGGCAAGCACCTTCGCAACAGCCTGGCAGCGCGCCAACGCGGCAAAAATGAACAAGGATGCCCTGGAGAGCCGTCTCAACCCTGACGCCGCCAAACTGTTTATATTCCAAACACCCGGCAGTGGGCTTGACTGGATAAAGGCAATCACGGAGCACCCCGACTCAACCACCCGCCCCCGGGTCAGTGAGCGCGAGATAGAGGTCAACCTACTGGTGCTGGGCGCCGCGCAGGCAAGAGGTCAAGGGGGGCAGGTCATCCATCACGTCCTGGTCATTCATCGAAAAGACACCAAGCCTGACGGAGTCAGTGTGCTGTATACCCCGGATGCTCCAGATGGCGTGCCCTTCAGAGAGTTGGTCAACGGGTTGGTGGAGCTGGACACGCTCAAAGCAAAACCTGAATGGCAGGCCTATTTCATCCCGCGCATGGCGACCAAAGACACAAAAGAGATGACGCGGATTTTCAACGATACCCGCGGTGTGCACCGTTATACCTTGACGCCGGTCACCGGCAATTTGCATGCGTACCTGTATTCGGCGCAACTGGGGTTTCAACTTGCGCACGCCGATCACCGTTCACGGAGTAATGCGCAGATTTTCCGCGAATCGGCAGTGAACGCCTTTATGTTTGGGGTCGAAGTCGCCGATTTCCTGCTCGGCGTGATACCCGGCAAGACCACCCTGGCGCTTTTGCGCCGCAGCATCAACCGAGGGTTGAACCTGGCCCATCAGCTGAAGCGCCGGATCCCGGGGCTTGTCAAAAAAATCGATGCGGGTCAAAAACCCAACATCGCACTATCAGAGGCTTCAATCCGACCGTTGGAACCGGCCTGGCTCAATGTCGAACCGTATCGACTGCCGAATCAGCTTGACGCATTCTTTGACGTAGGAGCGTTTGCCAAAAGCAACAATTATCTGCGTAGGCACTCAACAGGCAGCGCACCGTACTTTCTTGATAAGTACAACAACCAATTTATCGCAATGCGTGATGAAGCCGGCCACTATCACCTGTATCAGTCCTATGTAGAGGACAACGTACGCTATGTGAAAGATCCAGCCGGCAACAGAATGGACTTTATGGTCGTACCGGGCGACGAGAGAGGCTGGAAGCCGCGTTTCGAGAAAAACACGTGGGGCGGAGGTTCTATTCTGGGCTCCCTGCGTCCTCTGACGCCTGAACAGCAGGTGGATGCGGACCTGATCGCGGCCATGCGGCTTTTCGCAACGGAAGGGGAAATGCGGGATTTCGAGCGCGTCATAGAACAAACCGGCGACTCCCAGAAACTCGATTTGATCACTCGCGCCCGACAACAACTCGGCGCCCTGGATGAAGCTGAATTTCGCCGCTGGCTATCGAACCAGAGAAGCTTGAGCCAAGCCAATCAACAGAAATTACGCAGTACCCTGTTGAACCTGCGGTTCGAGCTGACCACGCTTGAACATATCCACCTGTCGACACACGCATTTGCGCGACCTCTGTCTGCGCTGGACAAGGAGGAGTTGTTTAAAAGAGTCAAAAGGCTCATTGGCAAAAACGATAACTTCGACAAACAGATCAGAACATCGATTGCCGTTGCCGACCCCGATACAGGCGCACAATTTGTAGGGTACGCCATCACGAACAAACACCAGACGGCGATGAATAAGTTCTCGGCAAAATATGAACTTCCTACCTGGCAAGACGCTGCGCTCTCAGCGTTTGCAAACCACCCCGATCGCCGCACACGCATTCATGAACTCGCCTCGACTCTGGGCGTTACCCCCCAAGAGGCAGCGCACCGATTCTTCTTGCTGCCTGAGACGCAAGAAACCCTGAATGCATTCCTGACGGATACCTTCAAGGCAAAAATCGCCAAACTTAACGTCGCCTCCTTTTCAGAAGATTTCAAAAAATCCGGTATTCCCTATATCGCCCTATCCCGAGGCCAGCCTGGTGCAGACGCGGGCTTAGCCATGGTGGACAGTCGAGACGTCACAGCATTCGAAAATATCCTGCCCAAGTTTTCAACACCCCTGGAGTTTGAAGTCCCCCGCGCTCAAACCCATAGGGTTGAAAGGCCAGTGCCAGCGCTGCCTGGCGTTGCGCAAGTGCCGCCCACTCGCGATCCGCTCATCAACCTCGTGAAACTGGATGACCTGGCGCAAACCCAGAAAAAACTCCTGCCCGCCCCTGCCACGGCCAAACTTGAGGAAATCACCCAGGATATCCAAGCCGGCCGCCTCAGCCGCAAGCGAATAGGCAACTACACCTATGTCGATTTACCCCAGGTACAGGCCGGCTCGGGCCGTAGTCCTTGGCGCGTGGCAATTGAACGGAACGGCAAAGAAGGTGGCAAAGATGTCTACTTCATCAGGGGCATCTTTGATTACCACGGCAGCAAGCACGTAGCCTGGGGCGTCTAGCTACGCGCTGGGCGGCACCTCGTCGGGCGTCTTGATAAATACAGTGTACTTGGCGCCCTCCATGGTCTCGAACGCGATCAGCTTGTCCACCAGCGGCAGGTTCAGCACCTTGCCGGCATTGAGCAATAACATGCCGTTGTCGGCATTGAGGTTGCGCGCCAGCACCATACCGTCCTCCAGCTCGCGGGTGGTGAGGGCTTTGACCGTAGGATCACCCAGGGTCACATCGCTGAGAAAGGTGGCGCAGGCCTGCACGAAATCCTCCACCAGCTCCGGGTCATACAGGCGCCCGGCGTACTTGCGGATATACAGCAGCGCTTCGTCGCTGTTCAGGTGCCGTTCCAGGATCAGGCCCTTCTGCAATTCGATGAAATCCACCGCCAGCTTCAACAACCGCGAACCGGGCGGGATCGCGTCGCCCTTGAGGTGGTCGGGAAACCCCGAGCCGTCCCAACGCTCCTGGTGATGACGAATGATGCGCGCCGCGTCCTTCATCGGCTCCAGGGTCATCAACAACGACTCGCTCTGGGTCGGGTATTCGCGATACAGGCCGCGGTCGGTGCTGTGCAGCTTGTCCGATGGCGCAAGCATCATGCTGTCGTTCCAGCTCAGTTTGCCGATGTTGTACAGCGCGGCGGCCATGGTCAGGTCGCGGGTGCTGGCTTCATCGATGGACTGGGCGGCGCAGTACACGCGGATCAATTCGATCAACGCGCGGTTGGTCTGCTTGTCTTTGGGCAGGCGCAGGTTGGCCAGCAGGGAAAACACTTCGGTACCGGTCACGTAGCTGCGCTTGAGCTCGTCGTAGGCCAGGTCGAGCATGTCGGCGGTCTGTTGCAATTCGGCGGTGCGCGCCGTCACGCGCTTTTCCAGCGTGGCGTTTAGCGCCTTGAGCTGGTCGTTCTGCGCATGGGTGAGACGCTCGAGCCGCTGGTGTTCGAGGGTTTGCTGCAGGATCAACTGCAACTCTTCATCATTCCAGGGTTTGCTGATATAGCGGTGAATCTGGCCGTCGTTGATCGCCTTGACGATGGTGGTCAAGTCGGCATAACCGGTGAGCAGAATGCGGCGGGCGCCCGGGTACAGACGGTGGACCTCGGCCAACAGTGTGGCCCCGTCCATGCCGGGCATGCGCGCATCGCTCATCACCAGGTCGATGGGCCGGGTTGCCATGATCTCCAGCGCCTGGGCGCCGCTGGTGGCCAGCACGACGTCGTAGGGTTGGCTGCGCAACAGGCGGCGCAGGCTGTTGAGGATCGACTCTTCATCGTCGACCAGCAGAACGGCGGGCTTGGTAGCGAGTGGTTCATCCATGGCGACTCTGCCTTCAAATTAAATCAAGTTACGCGAAATTGAACCGCTATAACACGTATACGGTGTCGATTTGACGCGAAGTAGCCGTCGATATCAAGGTAACTCAACTATGCTGTCACAGCAGATGTGCACGTCGTTCAGCTGTAGCACCACGGAAGGAATCGTTATGCCTTCGAACCCTTTGCAGCTGCGGAGCGCGCCATGAATCCGGACTCGGCACGCGCCAACCGTCGCATACTCATCGTCGATGACACCGCTTCGATCCACCAGGACTTTCGCAAAATCCTCTGTGCCGACGAGTATGGCGAGCCCTCCCTCGATGCCCTGGAATCAGCCCTGTTCGGCACTGCCGCGCCAGTACGCCAGGCTTTTGAGCTGGACTCCGCCTACCAGGGCCAGGAAGCGCTTGCGCTGGTAAACAAGGCACTGGAGGCCAAGGCTCCCTACGCCATGGTGTTTATCGACATGCGCATGCCCCCCGGCTGGGATGGGCTGCACACCATCGAACAGCTGTGGGACGTCGATCCCAACCTGCAAATAGCGTTGTGCACCGCCTATTCCGACTACTCCTTCGAGGCCATCGAAGCGCGCCTGAAATACGAAGATCAGTGGCTGATCCTGAAAAAACCCTTCGACGCTCTGGAAATCCGCCAGATGGCCAATGCGCTGACCTGGAAATGGCAACTGGCCCAGGACGCCGCGCTCAAGGTGATCGGCCTGGAATGCACCATCGAAGAACGCGTACAGGAACTGCTCAAGGTCTCGCACCTGTTGCACTACGACGCCTTGACCGAGCTGCCCAACAGCACGCTGCTCGGTGATCGGTTGACCCAGGCCATCGCCCTGGGCCGGCGGCATGACACGCAACTGGCGGTGATGTTTATCGGGCTCGACCGCTTCAAGCGCATCAACAATGCCCTGGGCTACCCGGCGGGCGACGAGGTGCTCCAACAAGTGAGCCAAAGCCTGGTAGCCACGGTGCGCGCGTCGGACTCGGTGTTTCGCTACGGCGCCGACGAGTTCGTGATTGTGCTCAACGACATCCTGCATCCCCAGCAAACCCAGCTTATTGCGCGAAAGGTACTCAATGCCGTCAGCACGACGCGTCACGTCGCGGGCCATGACCTGAGCGTGACCGCGAGCGTGGGGATCAGCATTTACCCCAACGACGCCAGCAACGCGGTGGGGTTGGTCAAACAGGCTGAAACCGCCATGCGCACCTGCAAGGAACGCGGCCAGAATGACTTCAGTTTTTATACCGAAGACATGAACCTGCGCGCCCGGCACCAGCAAAACCTGGAGAGCGCGATCCGCCAGGCGCTGGAACGCGATGAGTTCGTGGTGCACTACCAGCCCAAGCTGAATCTGGACTCCGGGCGCATCGTCGGCGCGGAGGCGCTGACACGTTGGTGCCGACCCACCGGCTGGGCCAGCCCGGCCGAATTCATTCCGATCGCCGAAGACAGCGGTCTGATCGTGCGCCTGACCCAGTGGGTACTGCGCCAGGCCTGCCTACAAGCCCAAGCCTGGCGCGAGATGGACCTGGCGCCGCTGTGCATGTCGGTGAATATCTCGGCAATCGACCTTCGCCAACGGGACTTCGTCGATAACCTGGTTGCCATCCTGAAAGAGACCGGCCTGCCGCCCACTCAACTGGAACTGGAAATCACCGAGAGCGTGCTGATGCAGAATGTCGACGAAACCGTCGATACCCTGCAAAAAATCAAGGCCATGGGCGTGCGCCTGGCCCTGGATGATTTCGGCACCGGCTACTCCAGCATCACCTACTTGCGGCGCTTTCCCATCGATGTGCTGAAAATCGACCAGTCCTTCGTGCGCGGCCTCAGTGTAAATAACCAGGATGAACAACTGATCAGCGCTATCATCGGCATGGGCAAGAGCCTGGAGCTGAACATCATTGCCGAAGGCGTGGAAACCGTCGAACAACTGAATTTCCTGAAAGCCAGGCACTGTGAAGAAGCTCAGGGTTTTCTCTTCAGCAAGGCGTTGCCGCCCAAGGATTTCGTCCAGTTGCTGCAAGCGGACTGCGCGACACTGATGCCCGATCAATCGCCCTAGGCCTGCAAGGAGTGCTCGCTTGAGCAATATTTCCAATCACCGTTTGGGTCTGATGCTGGTGTTGTGCGTGGGCACCGGCGCGCCGCTATCAGCCGCGCCGCTGAACGAAGCGCTCAAGCCCTTGCCGACGGTGCCAGTACTGGACCCGGCCAAGGTCGAGCTGGGTCGCCAGTTATTCAACGAGCCGCGCTTGTCGGTCAACAACAGGTTGTCCTGCGCCAGTTGCCACTCGCTGGAAGCGGGCGGGGCCGACAACAAACCGTTCTCCATCGGCTTTGACGGCAAACCGGTGGAGCTCAACACCCCATCGGTATTCAACGCCAGCCTGAACTTCAAACAGTTCTGGAATGGTCGGGTGGACACGCTGGAAGCCCAGGTCGAACAAGTCGTGATCAGCCCGGTGGAAATGGGCAGCGACTGGCAAACCGTAGTGCGCAATCTCTCTGCCCTGCCCGCCTACCAGAACGCATTCAAGCAGGCGTACCCCGATGGCGTCAGCGCCGCCAATGTGCAAAACGCACTGGCAACTTACGAGCGCACGCTGCTGACGCCCAATTCGCGGTTTGACCAATACCTGCTGGGTAACACCGAGATCCTGACCACGCGGGAAAAGTACGGCTACCAGCGTTTCAAGGACTATGGCTGCATCGCCTGCCACCAGGGCGTGAACATCGGCGGCAACATGGTTCAGAAATTCGGCGTGATGGGCGATTACTTCACGGCCCGCGGCAATCCGGTCGAGGCGGACCTGGGCCGCTACCTGCTGACCCAGGACGAAGAGGACCGCCATGTGTTCAAGGTGCCCAGCCTGCGCAATGTAGCCGTCACCGCCCCCTACTTCCACGACGCCTTGGCCACGACCCTGGAAGAAGCGGTTGACGTGATGTTCAAGTACCAGTTGGGGCGCACCCCTTCCCAGGAAGACAAGGACCTGATTGTGCAGTTTCTCAAGACCTTGACCGGCGAATGGGCGGGCAAGCCGCTATGAGACGACTGACACGCCTGTATCGCCGCCGCGCCAGCCAAGTGTTGCTGGGCCTGATGACCTTGTTGCTCGCCTCCACGCTGGTGTTTTTGTACCTCAAGTCCTCACGCGACCAGGCGGCCACCTACACCCAGTCACGGGACTTGATCCGCCAGCTCCAGCAGCTCAATGCGCAATGGGACAGCGAAGTGCTCAAGGCGCGGATCGCAATCACTCACGACTACGATCCGCTGGTCATGCCACTGACGGAAATGACCCGCATCTGGGCAGAACTCGACAGTCGCGACACCTACCACAGCGCTACCGACCTGCCGGGTTGGCAGGCCAGCCGGGCGGCGTATCAGACGGCCATCCAGGAAAAAGCCCGGCTGGTGGACCAGTTCAAATCCCACAACGCCGTGCTGCGCAACTCACTGGCGTTTCTGCCGACCGCCGAAGATGACATCCAGGCCCAATTCAACGCCATTGACGATGAAGGCCGGCTGCAACTGCAAGGCGTGGCCACCGACACCTACGACCTGCTGCTCAGCAGCCTGGAGTTCGCCCAGGTCACCAGCGACGAGCGCGCCGCCGATATCCTGGTAGGCCTGGGCAAACTGGCGATCAACAAACAGAGCCTGCCCAGTGAGTTCCAGGCGCCGGTGGATATCCTCAGCAACCATATTTCGCTGATCCTGCGCGAACAGCCGGTGGTCAACAGCCTGCTTGAGCGGATTGCCGCCGTGCCCGTGGCCGAGCGCCTCGACGCGCTGACCACCCACCTCAATCAGGAGCAGCAGGCCACCGACCTCGTCAATCATCGATACCATCGCTACCTTTTAGTGTTCTCGACGTTGCTGGTGGTGCTGCTGCTCTACCTGGCCGTGCGCCTGCTGCGCAGTTTCGCCGAGATCAACCGCGTCAACCGCGCCTTGCAGTCGGCCAACGAAACCCTTGAGCACCGGGTGGAACGGCGCACGCAACAACTCAAGGATGCCCAGAGCGAGCTGCTGGACAGTGCCCGCCAGGCGGGCATGGCGGAGATCGCCACCAATGTGCTGCACAACGTCGGCAACGTGCTCAACAGTGTGAATATTTCCGCCGACCTGGTCAGCCGCACACTGCGCAGCAGCAAGGCCCAGGGCCTGGGCAAAGCCATGCAACTGATCAACGCGCATCAGGGCGACCTGGGCACCTTTCTCACCGAGGATGAAAAGGGCAAATTGCTGCCGGGCTACCTGAACCAACTGGTGGAGGCGATTGCCATCGAGCAGCACGGCATGAGCGAGGAGTTGACGCAACTGAGCAAGAGCGTCGACCACATCAAGGACATCGTTTCAACCCAACAATCCTATGCCGGCGCTTCCTCGTTGCTTGAACCGGTCGATATCGGCGCGCTGATGGACGACGCCTTGCGCATGAACGCCGGCGCGCTGAGCCGTCACCATGTCACGGTGGTCAAGCAGTACGCGCCGGTGCCGCAGATCCTGGGAGACAAACATCGGCTGCTGCTGATCATGGTCAATCTGATCAGCAACGCCAAGTACGCCATGTCCACGCTGTCCGAACGGCCACGGCAAATCACCCTGACGGTCGAGCAGACAGCTGACGCCAGGCTTCAGATCAGTGTCAAGGACGATGGCGAGGGCATACCGGCCGAGAACATGACGCGGATCTTCACCCACGGGTTTACCACCCGCAAGGAAGGCCACGGCTTCGGCCTGCACAGCTGCGCGCTGGCCGCCGTGGAAATGCACGGCCAGCTCACGGCCCACAGCGACGGGCCGGGCCTTGGCGCGGTGTTTACCTTGACGATTCCCTTGACCCTTGCAGGAAGTACCGTATGAACCAGCCTCCCAACCGGCGCATCCTGCTGATCGATGACACCCCCTCCATTCATGAGGATTTTCGCAAGATCCTGATGCCCAGCGCGCCAACCAACCAGGCGCTGGACGATATGGAGTTGGCGCTGTTCGGCGACACCGCCACACCGCAAGCCGAGGCGTTCGAACTGCATTGTGCCTATGGCGGCGAAGAAGGCCTGGGTTTGCTGATGAGCGCCATGGCGCAGCAGCGCCCTTATGCGCTGGCTTTTGTTGACATGCGCATGCCCCAAGGCTGGGACGGCGTGAAGACCATCGAGCAACTGTGGAAAGTCGCCCCTGACCTGCAAGTGGTGGTATGCACCGCCTACTCGGATTACTCCTGGGACGACCTGCTGTCTCGCCTGCACGCTTATGACCGCTTGCTGATCCTGAAAAAACCGTTCGACAACATTGAAGTCCAGCAAATGGCTAATACCCTGGCCAATAAATGGGACATGGCCCGGCGTGCTTCCCTGCAAACGCTGCAGTTGGAGCGACTGGTGGAACAACGCACCCAGGCGCTGCAACTGGAAATCAACGAGCGCAAGCACCTGGAAAGCCAACTGGTGCAGTCGGAGAAGCTCGCATCGCTGGGGCAACTTGCCGCTGGCGTCGCCCATGAGATCAACAATCCGGTGGGTTTCATTTCATCCAACCTCAGCACCCTGGAGCGCTATTTCAACCAGCTGCAACAGATGCTGGAGGCGTATCAGCACAGCGAAGCGTTGATCGCGCAACAGGACCCGCGCGACCGGCTCGAGGCATTGCGCACGGCGCTGGAACTGGACTTTCTCAGGGAAGACATTCCGGTGCTGATCCGTGAGTCCAAGGAGGGTATTGGCCGCGTGGTACAGATCGTCAAGGACCTGAAGAACTTCTCGCGGGTGGATAACGACCAGACGTGGCAGTTCGCCAACCTGCAACACGGCATCGATTCGACGCTGAACATCGTCGCCAGCGAACTCAAGTACAAGGCCGATGTGATCAAGCACTACACGCCGCTGCCGGACATCGAATGCCTGGCCTCGCAGCTCAACCAGGTGGTGATGAACCTGGTGATCAACGCCGCCCAGGCCATGGGGCCGGAGCGCGGCACCATCACCATCAGCAACGGCGTGGAGGGCGACACTATCTGGCTGGAAGTGGCGGACAACGGCTGCGGCATTGCCGCCGACACCGTGCAGAAGATTTTCGACCCGTTCTTCACCACCAAGCCGGTGGGCGAAGGCACTGGGCTGGGACTTTCACTGTCCTACGGCATCGTCAAGAAACACCGGGGGGATATCTCGGTCAGCAGTGAGCTGGGCAAAGGGACGACATTTCGCGTGGTGTTGCCGATCCGGCAGACGGCGGCGTAGGGCACGCCGCCGGCCGTTCTTATTCGTCGGCTTTTTTCGAGCTCGAGCCAAACGACGCGAAGCGCTTGTTGAACCCGGCGATCCGGCCTTCGACCTGGGTCTTGCGTTGCTGGCCGGTATAGATCGGGTGTGAAGCACTCGAGACGTCCAGCGGGATGTACGGGTAGGTGTTGCCATCGCTGTGTTGATGGGTGCGATCGCTGTCGGCGGTGGAGCCGATCAGGAAGAACACGTCGGCGGCGGTGTCGTGGAACAGCACGGTGCGGTAGTCGGGATGGATACCAGCTTTCATTAGGCCTCCGGGGCGTCTGGGTGCTTTAATATGTTATACAGTAACACTAATTAAACACCTAAACGAGAACGGATTGCAATAGCCCATTGCCCGATCGAACCGTTGTCACGCTTTTTTGGCGCTTAGCGCAGTGGCCAGACCCACCGCATCCGACGCCTCGTGCAATCCGGTTTTGACGGCGCTGGGCGTGGCGTCGTTCTTTCTCACCGCGTCGAAGTAGCCTTTGGCGACGGCCTTGTAATCCCCTGTGGCCGCGCCGACAAGCGCCTGGTCAAAACCATCTGCGCAGGTTTTGTTGAACCCGGCCAGTGCGCCACTGACAGCGCTTTCGCCGTTGGACTTGGCCTTTGCAATGCCCAACAACACGTTACTCATGCCTGGGATAAACCACAGATTCTTGCCGGCCTCGGCGGCAAACCGCTGAAGTTTTCCCGGTTGAGTGCCGTCGCGGTTCACGCGGGAAGCCTCGTCTGGAGCAGGTTTGTTCCGCTGCTCGGGTTGAGCGACAGACTGTTCACGACCGATCGCCAGAGGCTGGCCTTGATTGACAATGGGAGGGGCGGAAACAGCAGACGAGATCGGCATGGGCGATGACTCCAGATGCATGAAAAAGCGGGCGTCCTGTACCGATAGTGGCCGCGGTCCCCCCAACAGTTCCATGGCTTGCGCCTGTGCGCCTGCCGCGACAGGGCCTTCAATCCTTGTCGCTTGTTTGGGTACAGGCGCAGAATGCCGGATCGACCTCAAGAGTCCGAACCAAGGAAAAAACCGTATGAGCCTGTCGTTACTAAGCCGTTACGCGTTCTTTGCCGCATGCATCATATTCACCCTGGCCAGCCTGCCCTTTATCGAACACGAATGGCTGTGGCCCATCACGATAATCACCGGACTCCTCAGCCTGATCGGCATTTTCGACCTGCTGCAAAGCCCCCACGCCGTGCGCCGCAACTACCCGATCCTGGGCAATATCCGTTACCTGGTGGAAGCCATCCGCCCGGAAATCCGCCAGTACCTGCTCGAATCCGACAGCGATGCCCTGCCCTTCTCCCGGGCCCAGCGCTCGCTGGTGTATTCGCGTGCCAAGAACGAAACCGCCGATAAACCATTCGGCACCTTGATCGATGTGTATCAGTCGGGCTTCGAGTTCATCGGCCACTCCATGCGGCCCGCACCGTTGAGCGACCCCAGCGCCTTTCGCGTGATAGTCGGTGGCCCGCAGTGCACACAGCCGTACTCGGCGTCGGTGTTCAATATTTCGGCGATGAGCTTCGGCTCGCTCAGTGCCAATGCGATCCGCGCGCTGAACCAGGGCGCCAAACTTGGCAATTTCGCCCATGACACCGGCGAAGGCAGCATCAGCCCCTACCACCGCGAAAACGGCGGCGACCTCACGTGGGAGCTGGGCAGCGGCTACTTCGGCTGTCGCACCAGCGATGGCCGTTTCGACCCGCAACGCTTTGCCGTGCAAGCGCAGGACCCGCAAGTGCGCATGATCGAAATCAAGATGAGTCAGGGCGCCAAACCCGGCCATGGCGGGATTTTGCCCAAGCACAAAGTCACCCGGGAAATCGCCGACACCCGCGGCATCCTGATGGGCGAAGACTGTATTTCACCGTCGCGCCACAGTGCATTTTCCACGCCCATCGAGCTGATGCAATTCATCGCCCAACTGCGTGAGCTGTCCGGCGGCAAACCGGTGGGTTTCAAGTTCTGCCTGGGCCACCCGTGGGAGTTCATGGGCATTGCCAAGGCCATGCTCGAAACCGGCATCCTTCCGGACTTTATCGTGGTCGACGGCAAGGAAGGCGGTACCGGCGCCGCCCCCGTGGAGTTCACCGACCACATTGGCGTGCCGCTGCGCGAGGGCCTGCTATTCGTGCACAACACGTTGGTGGGCCTGAACCTGCGCGACAAGATCAAGCTCGGCGCCAGCGGCAAGATTGTCAGTGCCTTCGACATTGCCAGTGTGCTGGCCATCGGCGCCGACTGGGCCAACTCGGCGCGCGGCTTCATGTTCGCCATCGGCTGCATCCAGTCGCAGTCGTGTCACACCAACAAATGCCCGACCGGTGTCGCCACCCAGGACCCGCTGCGCCAAAGGGCGCTGGTGGTGCCGGACAAGGCCCAGCGGGTATTCAACTTCCACCGCAACACCCTCCATGCCCTGGCGGAAATGCTCGCCGCCGCCGGGCTGGATCATCCGTCGCAGCTGTCGGCCAAGCACTTGGTGCGGCGCATGTCGGCAACCGAGATCAAACTGTTCTCGCAGTTGCATGTGTTCCTCAAACCGGGCGAGTTGCTCACCGGCGAGGTGAACGGCGAGTTCTATTCGCGGATGTGGCAGATGGCGCGGGCAGATAGCTTTGAGCCGCATGAAGTGGCCGCTGCCTGATTCATCCAGTGGATGCCTGCCCGGACGCCGGGCAGGCCATCGAGACATTCGGTAATACCCAGCCTTTGCAATTGCTTACAAATACCGCCAACCTGCGCCCGCCCGACGCGTGGCGTACAAAAACGCCTGCGCTCGCTAATCTTCATTCAACAACTTGTTCAAGAGCCCGCAGCCATGCTGAACGGACGCGACCCGCGCATCGATTTTTTTCGGGGCCTGGCGTTGATCTTCATTTTCTGGGATCACGTGCCCCACAACCCCCTGGCCAATGTCACCGTGCAGAACTTCGGGTTCAGTGACGCCGCCGAAATCTTCGTCTTCCTGGCCGGCTACGCGGCGGTGCTGGCGTACGGCAAGATCCTGCAGCGCGACGGCTATCTCATCGCCTGCCTGAAAATCCTGCGCCGGGTGTGGACGCTCTACGTGGTGCATATTTTTCTGCTGGCGCTGTTGATGGGCATCGTGATTTTCGCCAACAGCCATATCGAAACCCGTGACCTGGTGCAGGAGATGGGCCTGGAGTATTTCCTCAACAATACCCAGCAGGCCCTGGTCGATGAGTTGCTGCTGCGCTTCAAACCCAACCTGACCGACCCGTTGCCCCTGTATATCGTGCTGATTCTCAGCCTGCCGCTCACGCTGCCCTTGCTGTTGCGTGTGCCCAGGGTGGCGGTGGGCATTTCTGTGACGGTCTACCTGCTGGCGCCCTGGCAGGGCTGGAACCTGCCGGCCAGCAACGGCGGGGTGTGGTATTTCAACCCGATCACCTGGCAATGCCTGTTTATCCTTGGCGGCGCAGCGGCCTTGCGTGCGGCGCGCCCGATTGAACAGCGCGCCCTGCTGCGTCAACCGTTGTTCATCGCGGCTGCGGCTTATGTGGTGACGACGTGCCTGATCACCCTGTCGTGGCGCTGGCCCGAAGTGCACGATGCCTGGATGCCGCGCCTGATCGGCGAATGGCTGTACCCCATCAGCAAGACCGACCTGTCACCCGTGCGTTTGCTGCACTTCCTGGCGCTGGCTTATGTCACCGCGAAATTGCTCCCCGGTGTCGGCTGGACGCAACAGTGGTTGGCACGGCAACTGGCGCGAATGGGGCGCTATTCCCTGGAAGTATTTTGCCTGGGTGTGGTACTGGCGCCGTTGGCGGACATGGTCAATGCGCTGACCGGCGATACCTTCGCCCTGCAGGTATTCACCGCGCTGGTCGGGGCCGCCATGATGATTGCGTTTGCCGCGTGGCTGGACTTCAACAAGCAACTGGACCAGCGCAGGGCCGCTGCGCTCCAGCCGCCGGCTGTCTAGCGGCTCTTTCCAAAATGGGAGCGGGCAAGCCTTAATGCCAGTAGTTAAGCGAACAAAACATAGGTATCGACAACCCCGAAGCGCTCAACCGTAACCACGATGCGAAGCGAGTCGCTCTTGCTCTTGCTCTTGCTCTTGCTCTTGCTCTTGCTCTTGCTCTTGCTCTTG
>NZ_KZ477991.1 GCF_002837185.1 Pseudomonas fluorescens
CAACTTCAACCACTTGCGCTTGCGATCTCTCGTAAGCGGGAGGCGAATTCTACAGCGTTACACGCTGCTGTCAACACCTCTTTTTCAACTTCCTGCTGGCTTCGATGAACTGAAGCAACTTGCTGCCGAAAACTACTTAACTCATTGTTTACCAAGGAGTTTTCCGTTTCGACTGCGCCGGAAGTGGGGCGAATTATAGGCGCACAGAATCTGCCGTCAAGGCTTAATTACGCTTTTGTTGAAGAAGGCGCTTTTTTAGTAATAAGACGCGGGATTCGACGCATTACCGGTGGCACACGCAGCACCAGGAGCAGTGCCCCTATAGCCGCATATATCGCCCATTCTTTCAGATCCGCCCGAACGATCCAGAGCATATGCAGCAAACCGAGCCCCAGAATGACGTACACCAGGCGATGCAGTTTCTTCCAGCGGCTCCCCAACCGTCGCTGGCTATAACGATTGGAGGTCGCAGCCAAAACCAGCAAGCCCAGAAACCCCAGCGTGCCGACAATGATGTACGGACGTTTACGCAACTCCACACCTAGCTGCGACCAGTCAAGCCCAAGTACAAATACGCAATAAGACGCCAAATGCAGCACCACATAGGCAAAGCACCACAACCCCAGTTGCCGGCGTACCGCAACCCACCCCGCCCAACCGCTCAGTTTCTGAAGCGGCGTCATGCCAAGCGTGATCAGCAAGAGAATCAAGGTGCCCAGGCCGAGGCGATCCACCAGCACTTTCCCAGGGTCGGGCCCGAGGGCAAAACTCCAGGCTTCATATAGCCAGAACAACGGCCATACCGCGACAGCTATAAAGACGCCGATGCGCCAGAGCGGATAGCGCATCAATAGTTCTTCCGCAGGTCGAGACCCGCATATAACGAGGCGACCTCATCCGAGTAGCCATTGAACATCTGGGTCTCACGCACGTTCGGGCTGAAAAGGCCGCTCGGCAGACGACGCTCACGCGCTTGGGTCCAGCGAGGATGGTCAACCGTCGGGTTCACATTCGCATAGAAGCCATATTCATCCGCAGCAATACTTTGCCAGGTCGTTTTAGGCTGCTCGCTGACGAGACTGATGCGCACAATCGACTTCACACTCTTGAAGCCATACTTCCATGGCACCACCAAACGCAACGGCGCACCGTTCTGGTTAGGCAACTCTCGCCCGTACATACCAACGGCAAGAATCGCCAATGGATTCATCGCCTCGTCCAGGCGCAGCCCTTCTATATAAGGCCAGTCGATCAAACCGAAACTGGAGCGCTGACCCGGCATGCTTTTCGGATCCTGCAGCGTTTCAAAGCGGATGAACTTCGCCTTGGAAGTGGGCTCGACCTGCTTGAGCAAGGCGGAAATGGGAAAGCCGATCCAGGGAATAACCATCGACCACGCCTCAACGCACCGCAGACGGTAGATGCGCTCTTCCAACTGGTAAGGCTTCATGAAGTCTTCAAGCGCGTAACGCCCAG
Organism: Pseudomonas fluorescens; assembly: GCF_002837185.1. GTDB lineage: Bacteria > Pseudomonadota > Gammaproteobacteria > Pseudomonadales > Pseudomonadaceae > Aquipseudomonas > Aquipseudomonas fluorescens_AM. Next base: position 1,477 of record NZ_KZ477991.1, read on the forward strand.
GCTTTGCGACCTCACCATCAATCACAACGCTCCAGGGCTCAGTCTTGAGTGAACCGGCATTGGCCGCCGGATCGCCCTTGTCCGTGCCAAATTCATAGAAGTTGTTGTAGTGGGTTGCGTCCTTGAACGGCGTGATGGCCTCGTCTTTGACGGTCACTGCCTGCCACTTGGTGCCGGGGAGCTTTTGCGCAAACCAGTCAGGCGCCCTGCCCGGCTCGACATCGGCATAGCGTGCCGCCTCCTCAGCACTGGCCCAACGGGGCAAACTGCTGGCGGCAACACCGGCAAGCGCGCCACCGAGCAAGCTGCGGCGAGAGAGGTAGAAAGATTCAGGCGTGACATCCGATTCATGGCAATCGGACGCTTTGGGGATCTTGATTAACATGGCAACTCCGCAGCATTGGAGGACAGATGCACCAATAGACTGCGGAGTATGGGGGAAATTACATTAAGGCAATGTTTTGTCCCGGCGAAGATGCAGCAAGTACTGGATCGGCCCGGAAGCAGCGTAGACCAGGAAGGCCAACAATAGAATGCGCGGCGGATCGCTGAACACCACCGCAAACACCAGCACCACAACGAGAATCGCTACGAAAGGCACACGCCCCTTGAGGTCCAGTTCCTTGAAGCTGTTGTACTTGATGTTGCTGACCATCAACATGCCGGCCGCAGCAACCATGAGCGCTACCAGGAACGACATCTTCGAACCCTGGATGCCGTAGTCACTGAACGCCCAGACGATACCCGCCACCACGCCCGCGGCAGCGGGACTGGCCAGGCCAATGAAGTAACGCTTGTCGGCAGTGCCCACTTGCGTGTTGAAGCGCGCAAGACGCAACGCCGCACCTGCAACATAGATGAAGGCGACCATCCAGCCGACCTTACCCATATCCCCCAACGCCCAGGCAAACGCCAGCAACGCAGGGGCAACACCGAAGGCGACCATGTCCGACAACGAGTCGTACTCGGCACCGAAGGCGCTTTGGGTATTGGTCATGCGCGCCACACGACCATCCAGGCCATCAAGCACCATGGCGACGAAGATAGCGATGGCAGCGAAACCGAAGTACTTGCTGGCACTCGCGGCATCACCTGCCGCCAAGGCGCTCTGGGCGCTCATCGAGTTGATGATGGAATAGAAGCCGGCAAACAGGTTCGCCGTCGTAAACAGGTTGGGCAGCAGATAGATACCACGATGCCGGACCTTGCGGCCTTCCGCGTCATGCCCTTCTTCGACATGTTCATCGATCGGCAGCATGCTTTCGGCGTCGTAAGCCTGGTTTGGCTCTTCGGGACGTTCGCTCATGGACTTTACCTTGCAACGGTGTGAAAAAAATTCGACAGATACTTGCGGCGAGTGTTCGCCTGCAAACGATGCAGCTTTATACCAGAACCCGCTTACCCAAACGAAAAAACGCGGCCTAAGCCGCGTTTTCCCTTGATACGTACGACTTAGTTCTTGGCTTTGTCGACGATCTTGTTGGCACCGATCCACGGCATCATGGAGCGCAGTTGCTCGCCGATGACTTCGATACCGTGAGCGGCGTTGTTACGACGCTTGGCGGTCATCGAAGGGTAGCCGGTCGCGCCTTCGCTGATGAACATTTTGGCGTATTCGCCGTCCTGAATACGTTTCAGGGCGTTGCGCATGGCCTGACGGGATTCGGCGTTGATCACTTCCGGGCCGGTCACGTACTCGCCGTATTCGGCGTTGTTGGAGATCGAGTAGTTCATGTTGGCGATACCGCCTTCGTACATGAGGTCAACGATCAGCTTCAGTTCGTGCAGGCATTCGAAGTAGGCCATTTCCGGCGCGTAGCCCGCTTCAACCAGGGTTTCGAAACCGGCTTTCACCAGCTCGACGGTACCGCCGCACAGTACGGCTTGTTCGCCGAACAGGTCGGTTTCAGTCTCGTCCTTGAAGGTGGTTTCGATGATGCCAGTACGACCGCCGCCAACACCGGCAGCGTAAGACAGCGCAACATTCTTGGCGTTGCCCGAAGCGTCCTGGTAGATCGCGATCAGGTCAGGGATACCGCCGCCTTTGACGAACTCGGAACGCACGGTGTGGCCCGGGGCTTTCGGCGCGATCATGATCACGTCGAGGTCAGCGCGTGGCACTACCTGGTTGTAGTGAATCGCGAAGCCGTGGGAGAAGGCCAGGGTGGCGCCCTTCTTGATGTTCGGCTCGATTTCATTCTTGTACAGCGCGGACTGGAATTCGTCCGGGGTCAGGATCATGACCAGGTCGGCGGCCGCAACAGCGGAAGCCACGTCAGTCACTTTCAGGCCGTGGGCTTCAGCCTTGGCAACGGTAGCCGAGCCTTTGCGCAGGCCAACGGTAACGTCAACGCCGGAATCTTTCAGGTTGCACGCTTGAGCATGGCCCTGGGAGCCGTAACCGATGATGGCGACTTTCTTGCCCTGGATGATCGACAGGTCACAATCTTTATCGTAATAAACTTTCATGAGGTTCCTCTATATATCCAGGCCGTAAGGCCATTCGCTAATTGGGTTAGATGCTGAGTACTTTGTCGCCACGGGCAATCCCGGTGACACCACTGCGTACGGTTTCCAGAATCGAGGCCGTCCCGATCGACTGGATGAAGCTGTCCAGCTTGTCGCTTGTACCGGTCAGTTGAACGGTATAAACGCTGGCGCTCACATCGACGATCTGCCCGCGATAAATATCGGTAGTGCGCTTGATCTCGGCACGCTGGGCGCCCGTGGCCTTGACCTTGACCAACATCAGCTCGCGCTCGATGTGGGCACTTTCCGACAGGTCGACCAGCTTGACCACTTCGATCAGCTTGTTGAGGTTCTTGGTGATCTGCTCGATCACCTCATCGTGGCCCACGGTGGTCAACGTCAGCCGCGACAGGGTCGGGTCTTCGGTTGGGGCCACGGTCAGGCTTTCGATGTTGTAGTTGCGTTGCGAAAACAGGCCGACAACACGAGACAGAGCGCCGGGCTCGTTCTCCAGAAGCAGGGAGATAATGTGCCGCATGATTAAGTACGCTCCGTCTTGTTCAGCCACATGTCGCGCATAGAGCCGTCTTTGATCTGCATCGGGTAGACGTGCTCGCTGGTATCCACCTGAATATCGATGAACACCAGGCGGTCCTTCATGGCGAACGCCTCTTCCATCTTCGGCTTCAGATCTTTCAAATCGGTGATGCGCATGCCGACGTGGCCGTAGGCTTCAACCAATTTGACGAAATCCGGCAACGATTCCATGTAGGAATGGGAGTGACGGCTGCCATAGCTCATGTCCTGCCACTGACGAACCATGCCCAGTACGCCGTTGTTCAGGCAGACGATCTTCACGGGAAGACCGTACTGCAGGCACGTCGACAGTTCCTGGATATTCATCTGGATACTGCCTTCACCGGTGACACAGGCAACGTCAGCCTCCGGAAAGCTCAGCTTCACCCCCATGGCCGCAGGGAAACCGAAGCCCATCGTGCCCAGGCCACCGGAGTTGATCCAACGGTTAGGCTTGTCGAAGGTGTAGTACTGCGCGGCGAACATCTGGTGCTGGCCCACGTCGGAGGTCACAAAGGCATCGCCCTTGGTCACTTCGCACAGGGTCTCGATCACGGTTTGTGGCTTGATGATGCTGCCGTCGCCCTTGTCGTAAGGGAACAGGCCGCGGTCGCCGCGCCATTCGTCGATCTGCTTCCACCAGCTCGCAACGGACTCCTTGTTCGGTGTTTCGCCGATGTCCTTGAGCGCAGCGACCATTTCAGTCAGGACGCTTTCAACAGGACCCACGATCGGCACGTCCGCCTTGATGGTCTTGGAAATGGACGCCGGGTCGATGTCGATATGGATGATCTTGGCATTCGGGCAAAACTTGCTCGCACCGTTGATCACGCGGTCATCGAACCGTGCGCCCACGGCCAGGATCACATCGGCGTGGTGCATGGTCAGGTTGGCGGTGTAGCTGCCGTGCATGCCGAGCATGCCGACGAACTGACGGTCCGAACCCGGGAATGCGCCGAGGCCCATCAAGGTATTGGTCACCGGCAGGTTGAGCAGCTTGGCCAATTCGGTCAGCGGTGCGGAACCGCCCCCCAGAATCACGCCACCACCGGAGTACAGCACAGGGCGCTTGGCCGCCAGGAGCATTTCAGCCGCCTTGCGGATTTGCCCCGAGTGCCCGCGCACAGCCGGGCTGTAGGAGCGCAGCTTGGCTTTCTTTGGGAAAATGTATTCGAATTTCTCGGCCGGGTTGGTCATGTCCTTGGGAATATCCACCACGACAGGACCCGGGCGACCGGATTGTGCGAGGTAGAACGCCTTTTTCATGACTTCCGGAATTTCCGACGCGTGCTTGATCATGAAGCTGTGTTTCACGATCGGCCGGGAGATACCGATCATGTCGGTTTCCTGGAACGCGTCGGTGCCGACCATGGTGCTGGCGACCTGGCCGGAAATGATCACCATCGGAATGGAGTCCATATAAGCAGTCGCGATGCCGGTTATGGCATTGGTTGCGCCTGGGCCGGACGTTACCAGTACCACACCGGCTTTACCGGTGGCACGGGCGTAGCCGTCAGCCATATGGGTCGCGGCCTGTTCGTGGCGAACCAGGATGTGGGTAACAGCCGGTTCCTTGAACAGTGCGTCGTAGACATGCAGCAGAGCACCACCTGGGTACCCGTAGATATAGTCGACGCCTTCGTCACGCAAAAAGCGGACGAGCATCTCACCGCCAGATAAAAGCTCCACGTTGTTCACCTCTAAAACGCCAGAATACCGTCCGTTAAAAACCGACGGGTCTTAATAGGTTTACTTCTCAACAGAGCATGAGCGACGGTGGTCGCCGACTACGTCAGCACTGACTGAGCAAGTATTGGGATCGTCCCAAGTGTTGCGGGCTTTTCCCACCCAGCGCGAGGTAACGCGTTGCGGGTGTTACAGGTCGGCGCGGATGTGCGCCTCATGATCTGCTGAGCGGGCCTGCTTCTGGCAGTCCCGATACAGCGGACTTTGGATTCTTCTGTTTCAGGCCCTTCAAGTCAAGCAATAATTGCGCTTTTTTCCAACTAAGCGCATGAGAACGTAGAAGAAAGGGCTTTGAGGAGGGATAAAACTCGCCTGAATGTCGTCAAGCGGTAGAAATATGCGCAAGACTGCCGGAAAAACCGGCAGTCAGGCAATTAACGAGCGTCAGCGATCAATTGGTCGAACTTTTTCAGCGCATTGCGCAAGCCGAGGCTCTCCCGAGGACGGTCGGCGTAGACCATCTCGGCCATCTCCAGAATCCCGGAAGCATTGGGCAAAGGCAGGTCCTGTTCGAGGATCTGCTTCATACGGACCAGGAAAATCCATTGCAGCCATTGATGAAAATCCAATGTATCGACCGAAAACGGTTCGACGCTGCCGAGCGCTTCGGCGCTGGGGGACACCTCATCCCACCAGCCCTGCACGCGCAGCTCTCGCTCGATCAGCAACAACTGTTCGGCAATCGCCGGAAAACGTTCATCCATCAGAGGTTGACCTTGGCTTTCGCCCGAGCCTGGGCAGCGCCGGCAGCGTCCCCCTGGGCGGCACGCGCGTCGCCGATCAACGCCCACAGGCTGGCTTGCAGGTCCGGACGACCGTTGGCCATGCTCAAACCACGGCGTGCAAACTGCTCGGCTTGCGGCGCATCACCCTGGGCCATGCGCACCTGGGCCAGGCGATAAAGCACTTGCGGCTCGCGAGGCGCAACGCGCTGGGCACGCTCCAGGCTCGACGAAGCGCCATTGAGGTCACCACCGGCCTGCTGTTGCTGGGCGGTGGTGAGCAGCGCCAATACCGGGCCGTCCAGTTGCTCGTCAGCGGACAGGCCGCCCGCGCTGGATGACGAAGGAATGCCGCTCGGCGTCGACGGCGTCGTGTAGGTGCCCTGGTTGACTGGCGCCGTCTGGATCGGCGTGGAGTCGACCGGCCCCGAAGTGCTTGGCCCCGGGGTCCAGGGTTCGGCGCTGATCGGTGCTGCGGTAGCAGCACCACTGCCAGGCACCATGACCACCACGCCCGAGTCCTGCGGCATTGCCTGCGGCTTGGCCTGTGCCGGACGGTTGGTCACGGTTTGACGAAACCCGCCCTTGGCCGAAATCCGCTCGCTATTGGAGACGCCCGTACTCGCGTCCACGACCGGAATAGAGCCGCGTTGCACGCTGGAGCAACCGCCGAGCAAAGCCAGAACTGTAATCGCTGGAATCCACAACTTGTTCACTTGAAACCCTCTTTGCTTAATTCATCCAGCCCTTGACCCAATCCATCACCGACTCCGCATCAGCCGGGGCACTGCCCCCGCAGGCGGCACCGGGTGGTGGCTCGCTGCCGCGAATATACGGCATCTGCACCGCCCCCGGGCAGTTGGCATCGGAACCCTGGCCTGTGTGCGGATCAATCCAGGCCTGCACGATATTGTCCGGCTGCGGCATGTTCAGTGGCAACGGGTCAGCCTTGCGCATGAAGCTGGTCCAGACCTGCAGCGCACCGGTCGCACCGGTGAACGGCGTCTTGCCATTATCGTCACGGCCCAGCCACACCACGGCCAGTACGTCCTGGCCAAAACCTGCGAACCAACTGTCACGCGAGTCGTTACTGGTGCCGGTCTTGCCCGCCAGCGTCAGGTTCGACGGCAGCACGCTGTAGACCGAGCGCCCGGTGCCTTCACGCATCACGCGCTGCATGGCGTTCTGGATCAGGTAGATGGAGCCCGCATCGAAACGCTGCTGGATCTGGAACGGGTAGCGCTTGAGCGGCTCGCCCTCGGCGGTCAGCACGCTGCGAATACCGCGCATCGGAGTATTGAACCCACCGTTGGCCAGGGTCTGGTACATGGTGGCCACTTCCATCGGACTCATGGCTGCCGCCCCCAGAAGCATCGACGGGAACGCCGGGAACTCTCGTTCGATGCCCAATCGCGCCAGCGTCTTCAACACATTCGGTACACCGACTTCGAGCCCCAGGCGCGACGTCGAAATGTTGTAGGAATGCGCCAGCCCCTGGTACAGAAACACGGTGCCGTGGGAGCGGCGGTCGAAGTTCTTCGGTGTCCACACTTGACCATCGGCGCCTTTGATCGACAGCGGATCGTCCGACAGCCAACTGGTGAGCGTGTACTTGCTCGGCTTCTCCAGGGCGGTCAGGTAAACCGCCGGTTTGACCAGCGAACCGATCGGCCGCACGGCATCCAGCGCACGGTTGAAACCGGCGAAACTGGCCTGACGGCTACCGATCATGGCCTGGACTTCACCGGTTTCCGGGTTGGTCACGACCATGGCGGCTTCGACTTCATCGGAGCCCTTACGGCCGGTCAGGCGTTTGAAGGTGTCATTGACCGACGCCTCGGCCTTCATCTGCAGAATGGGGTCAAAGCTGGTGAAGATGCGCAGGCCTTCCTCGGTCAAGTCTTCGTCGCGGTAGTCTTCGCGCAACTGACGTTTGACCAGGTCGATAAAGCCGGGGAACGAGCTGTCCGCCAGCTTGCCGCGGGTGGTGACGCCCAGCGGCATTTTCTTCGCGGCGGCGACCTGTTCGGCAGTGGCAACGCCCTGCTGTTCCAGAACATCGAGCACCAGGTTACGGCGCTCAAGCGCACGTTCCGGGTTGCGACGCGGGTTGTAATAGGACGGCCCCTTCACCATCCCCACCAGCAAGGCCACCTGATGCAACTTCAATTCGGACAGCGGCTGCCCGAAGAAAAACTGGCTGGCCAAACCGAACCCATGCACCGCGCGCTGACCGTCCTGGCCGACGAAGACCTCGTTGAGGTACGCCTCAAGAATTTCCTGCTTGCTGTAATGCAACTCCAGGAGCATGGCCATCATGGCTTCGGTGAGCTTGCGCGTCAGGCTGCGCTCGTTGGTCAGGTAGAAGTTCTTCACCAACTGCTGGGTGAGCGTGCTGCCGCCCTGGGTCATCTTGCCGCCGGAGGTGTTGACCCAGACTGCGCGGGCAATCGACTTCGGCGAAACGCCCCAGTGGCTGTAGAAATCGCGGTCTTCGACAGCGACCAGGGTTTCCAGCAAATACGCAGGCGCCTGATCAAGCTTGATCAGGATGCGATCTTCAAGGTTCTTCGGGTAGATGCCGCCAATCATCAGCGGTTCGAGACGTACCACCGGCAGCTTGGCGCCGTTGAGCGACGACAGCTCGGCCACATAATCGCCGGAAAAGCGCACGCGTACCGGCTGGGCTTTTTCCAGGCCTTCGTAGAATTGGAAGCCACGGGTGTTCAAGTCGACGGTATTGCCGCTGACCGCCGCCGCGCCCGGACCGTTGCTCACGGGCTCGCGTCGATAGCCCAGCGCATCGAGTTCGGTGAGGAAGTCTTCCTTGCTCAGTTTCTGCCCGGCGAACAATTCCAGCGGGCGTGCATACACCTTGGCCGGAATGGTCCAGCGCTTGCCGGAGAACTTCTCCTGGACCACGGCGTCGAGATACACCGCAACGCCGGCGAGCGCCACAAGGCCAACCAGGCCGAGCTTGAGCGCCCAGCCCAGCCACGGGCGCAGACTGCGCGAAGGAGGTTTTTTACGGGAACGGGGAGATCGGGTTCGAGTCATGGCGGCGGATTATACGCACTTTATTGATGATCAACATGAGCCGGACAGCGGTTTGCACGACCGCCCGTAGCGGCCATAATGCCTGCCATGATTTCTCCCAGACTTTGAAGGATCGCCCGTGAGCCAGTCCCTGATCGCAGCCCTGCAAAACCCGGCGTTGTACCCGCATCCGGTGGAAGCATTTCAAGTCATTGAAACCCATATTTCCTGGGTGATCCTGACCGGTCCTTACGCTTATAAACTGAAGAAACCGATGAACTTCGGGTTCCTGGACTTCACCGATCTGGAAAAGCGCGGCCACTTCTGCAATGAAGAGCTGCGCCTCAACCAGCGCCTGACCGAAGATTTGTATCTTGAAGTGTTGCCAATTACCGGCACTGCCGAGACACCGCAACTGGCTGGCGACGGCCCGGTAATCGAGTACGCGCTGAAAATGCGTCAGTTCCCGCAAAGCCAGATGCTGAGCACCTTGCAAGCCAACGGCGAACTCACCAGCGCGCACATTGACGAAATGGCCAGGCAGATTGCGCACTTCCATCTCAACGCGCCCAAAGTCCCACAGGAACACCCGGCCGGCACCCCGGATGAAGTGATGGCCCCGGTACGCCAAAACTTTGAACAGATCCGCCCGTTCCTCAGCGACAAGGCCGACCTGACTCAACTGGAAGCCCTGCAAGCCTGGGCTGAAAGCAGCTTCGAACGCCTCAAGCCGCTGCTGGAACAGCGCAAGCTCAATGGATTCACCCGCGAATGCCATGGTGACATCCACCTCGGCAACGCCACGCTGATCGACGGTCATGTGGTGATCTTCGACTGCATCGAGTTCAACGAGCCGTTCCGCTTCACAGACGTGTACGCCGACACCGCGTTCCTGGCGATGGACCTGGAAGACCGCGGCCTGAAATGCCTGGCGCGACGGTTTATCAGCCAGTACCTGGAACTGACCGGGGACTATCAGGGCCTGGAGCTGCTCAACTTCTACAAGGCGTATCGCGCCCTGGTCCGGGCCAAAGTTGCGCTGTTCAGCATGCCGAGCGAAGCCGACCCGGTGCAACGCGCCACCACCCTGCGCCAGTACCGCAACTACGCCAATCTGGCTGAAAGCTACAGCACGATTCCCTCGCGCTTCCTGGCAATCACCCATGGTGTTTCGGCCGTGGGCAAAAGCCACGTCGCCATGCGCCTGGTCGAGGCCTTGGGCGCTGTTCGCCTGCGGTCGGACGTGGAGCGCAAGCGCCTGTTTGGCGAGCAGCACGTGGAAAATACACCGCAGGCCGGCATCTATAGCCATGACGCCAGTGCTGCAACGTACACGCGGTTGAACGAAATTGCCGACACCGTGCTTCGCGCCGGTTTCCCGGTGGTGCTGGATGCCACCTTCCTCAAGCGCGAACAACGCGACGCGGCAGCCCGGGTTGCCGAAGCCACCGGGGCGCCGTTCCTGATTCTGGATTGCAATGCGCCCCAGGCCGTCATCGCCAGCTGGCTGGCACAACGTCAGGCAGATAAAAGCGATCCGTCCGACGCAACGTTGGTGGTTATAGAACAGCAGCAAGCCAATCGTGACCCGCTGGCAGCGCAGGAGCTGCTGTTGAGCAAGCGCGTCGAGACCAACGAAAGCGGGACACTCGATGCGTTGGTTGCGCACATTCGTCATCGCTTGCCCGGCCTGTAAGAAATATTTCTTGGTCGTGTCGCCTACTTTGGCGCACGGCCCAGCAATAGTGGCACTATAATGGCGCCATAATACCAACAGGAGTCGTCATCATGAGTCAGCCCAAGCTTCTTGATACCCCGCTCTACGCGCTCCTGCACAAGGACGACATCCGCGGCTTCAATCAGGAACGCCCCGACGACGGGGTTATCGACATGCGTGGCGGCGACTTCCGAGGGCTGGACCTGCGCGAACTGAACACCGCAGGTATCGACTTTACCGACGCCTACTTCCGCTCCGCCGACCTGCGCGGGCTGGACTTACGTGACTGCTCATTGGAAGGCGCCAGCCTGGCCCATGCGCAGATTTCAGGCACTTACTTCTCTCCCGAACTGACGGCTGACGAGATTCTGATGTCGGTCAATTTCGGCACCCGCCTGCGTTACCGCACCAAATAACCTCAAGACTTCGGCTCCCGGCTGCGCAAGTCGCGCCGGGCGCTTTACCCTGCCTGAGATGCAGCGGCGTTCTTATAAGCTTTTGAGCCGTTCCCGTCCAAAGAATCACGCTTTTCCTACTGAGCGCTACACTCATTTTCAGGCTTGCCTGGTCACGATACCCACCGCACCCTTCGGCTGTCGCAAGGAGGCTTGATGAACGATGAGCTGCAGCACCTGAAAAATCTTGGCAAGACGTCGGCGCAGTGGCTGCATGCGGTGGGCATCCACAGCGCATCCGACTTACGTCGTCTGGGGGCGGTCGATGCTTACCGCGCCGTGCGAACTCGCGGGTTCCGAGCATCGAAAGTACTGCTGTATGCCATTGAAGGCGCATTGATGGATGTGCATTGGAACGACATTCCCACGGAGCGCAAAGAGGCGTTGAACCGTCAGTTCGATGCACTCTCGACGCACAAGAAGATTTAGGTCCGCGGACGGGTGCGTGGAGAAAAATACGGGAATGGATAAAACAACTGTTGACTCTCAAATGAGAATCGTTATGATTATCACAACTGGTCGCGAGATCAGCCGATAACTGAAAGACCATTGGTTCGGACTCTCAGATTATCTCCTCATCAGGCTAATCACGGTTATTTGACCCGGCTCTTGCCGGGTCTTTTTTTGCCTGGAGAACGCTGGGCTCAGCGCGCGATGATCAACGGATGACCACGTTCCGGATGCGACTGCACCAACACATCCAGACCAAACACCGCCTTGAGCGGCTCGGGCCGCAGCACCTGTGTCGGCGTGTCGAGGGCATGCGGGCGCCCGTCCTCCAGCAACAGAATACGATCACAGTATCGCGCCGCCAGATTCAGGTCATGCAGGATCACCAGCACCGCTGCGCCACGATCGGCAAAGCTGCGGATGGCCTGTAACGTCGTATGCTGATGCAACGGATCGAGCATCGATGTCGGCTCATCCAGCAACAACGTCTGCCCCGCCTCGCCCGGCCATAATTGCGCCAATACTCGGGCCAGGTGCACCCGTTGTCGCTCCCCACCCGACAAGGCCAGGTAACTGCGACCGCTCAGGTGTCCCACATCTGCCGCATGCAGTGCTGCGTTGATAATGTCCTCATCTCGTACCCGACCGGTCTGATGGGGCAAACGTCCCATGCCTACAACCTCCTCGACACGGAATGCAAAATCCAGGGTTGAGGTCTGGGGTAAGACTGCCAGGCGTTGGGCGCGTTGCGCGCCGCTCAAATTCTTCAATTCCTGCTGACCCAGCCAGACCTTGCCCTGATCAGGCAACAATTCACCGCACAGCGCATTCAACAAGGTACTTTTACCCGCACCATTGGGACCCAATACGCCGAGCACTTCGCCCGGCAGCAGGTCCAGGGTCACATCCGCCAACACGGTCTTGCCTGCGCGACGGATCTGCAACGCTTCCACCCGCAGCATCAGGCGCGCCCTCGCAACAACAAATAGAGAAAAAATGGTGCGCCAATGAACGCGGTAACGATACCGATCGGTAATTCCGCCGGCGCCAACGCCAAGCGTGCCACCAGATCCGCAAACAGCAGCAAACTCGCGCCCGCCAGCACCGACGCCGGCAGCAACACTCGGTGATCCGGCCCTGCCAGCAACCGCACCAGATGCGGCACCACCAATCCGACAAAGCCGATCATGCCGGCCGCAGCCACCGCTGCGCCAACGCCCAGCGCCGTACAAAACACCAGTTCACGCTTGAGCTTTTCAACATCAATGCCCAGATGGCTGGCCTCGGATTCACCCAGCAACAGCGCATTCAACGCCTTCGCTCGACGCGGTAACCACAGCGCCACGCCCGCACTGACCAGCAGCAACGGCCATAATCGCGAATAGCTGGCACCGTTGAGGCTGCCCAGGTTCCAGAACGTCAGGGTGCGCAAGGTGGCGTCGTCTGCCAGGTAGGTAAACAGCCCGACTGTGGAACCGGCGAGCGCCGTCAGCGCAATACCGGCGAGCAGCATCGTCGCGACGTTGGTCTGGCCATTGCGCCGTCCCAATCGATAAACCAGCGCGGTGACGCCCAAGCCTCCCAGAAACGCGCAGATCGATAATAGATACGGCCCGACTGCGTCCGGTAACCCGCCAAAAAACGAGCCTGCGACAATGGCCACCGCAGCCCCCAATGCCGCGCCACTGGACACGCCGACCAGGCCAGGATCAGCCAGCGGGTTACGAAACAACCCCTGCATCGCCACGCCCGACAAGGCGAGCACACCCCCGACAGCCAGGCCCAATAACGTGCGCGGCAAACGAATCTGCCCTAGGATCAACTCTGCCTGCTCAAGCCCCGGGGCATCGATCGGCATCCCCATCAATCGCAATGCGGCCCTGAGTGTGTCGAACAACGGCAGGCTGACCGGGCCCAGGGCCAATGAGAGCCAGATCGCCACCAGACACAACAGCGCCAGCCCGATAAACAGCGTTTTCGGTTTAACCAACGTCGTCATGGGGCGGGTTGCGCGCTGGACGGGTAAAAGCCAGCCGACAACTGCGTCAGGCTTTGCGGCAAGCGTGGCCCAAGCCCGCCCACCAGCAGCGTCGGGTCCAACTCAAACACTCGGCCGCTCTTGGCCGCCGGGGTGGACGCGAGGATAGGATTTTCCTTGAACAGCGCTGCACGGGCTGCCTCACCGCTCAATGCTCGATCAGCAAATACCAGCACATCAGGACTCAACCCGGCCAGCGACTCCACCGAGAACAGCTTGTAACCGGTGTGAGTCGCCAGGTTATGGCCGCCGGCCTGCTGCACGATCCAGTCAGCGGCGGTGTCCTTACCGGCGATCAACGGCTTGCCGCCGGCGTGCCCGAGCAACAGCAACACGCCCGGTGCTTTTTGCGTCAACTGCGCCTTGGCCACCCAGGCTTTCTGCCGGTCCAGGGCTTGCTCATAGCCGCTGAACAATTGGTTGGCCTTGACCTCGCTGTCCAGCAGCTTACCCAAATGCGACAGGTTGGTTTTCAGGCTCGCTAAATCCGGCTGTGCCGAGAACATCTCAACCTGCACCCCGGCGCTGCGGATTTGCGCCAGCACCGGCGGTGGCCCCATCTCCTCGGTACCCACCAGCAGCTGCGGGCGCAGGCTGAGAATGCCCTCGGCCGACAATTGGCGCTGATAACCGATGCTTGGCAATGCCTTGAGTGACGCCGGATGCTGACTTGTCGTGTCCACGCCGACCATTTTCGATTCCGCCCCCAATGCCGTCACCCACTCCGATAACGCGCCACCGGCGCTGACCCAGCGTTGCGGCAGCTCCAGGGCTTGGGCCGCGTGGCTGACCAGCAATCCGGCAACAAGCGCAATAACGCTGGCACTCAGGCGCATAACAGGGTTTCCTTTCAAGACAGAGCCGCTCATGCACTCATCAATGTGACAGATACAGCCTGTCCGGCATCGTAATGAGCACCCGACCAGCTGACGGGCGAAGCGGCATTTGATAATTGTTTGCATTTTCACGTCAAGCGACATGCTTCGGAACGAGCAGCTGTAAGGCCCGACCCGCTAGTAAAATAGGCTAAATATGAAGTTTGTTTGCCCATCCGATGCGCTCGCGCAAAATGCCAGCCGCGGTTTCGAAATTGATGGCCAAAAGCTGTTTGCCGTACGCCGGGAGGGTACTGCCTACTTTTACGTCAATCGCTGCCCACATCGCCGCGTATCACTGGAATGGGAACCCGATCAATTTCTCGACAAAAGCGCCAGCTTGATCCAGTGTGCAACCCACGGTGCACTATTTTTGATAGAAACTGGCGAATGCGTTTCCGGTCCCTGTGCTGGCCAACGTCTAATCACATTGCCCAGCACGGAAGATGAGAATGGCTTATGGGTACAGGTTTAGCGTCAGCGGATATTATTAAACAAGCTATTGAACACGGGCGATCATTTACTTTATGCCACTGAAGTACTCCGCCAACACTTCAATCTTCCTGTCATCCATATCCTTCATGACTCGGTTCATTACCGTACCGTGCGATACGTTGTGCTTGTAAGCTTGCATCGCAGTACGGAGAAATTCCTTTGAGCGCCCTTGTAACGAAGGAATAGTACCAATAGCCCCGCCTCGCCCCTCATACCCATGACAATTAACGCACCCATTGCTCGCCATGATTCCGATGACGTTTTCTTCCGCTGCCGCCGTAGTCGCGCAGAGAAAAAACAGCATAAACATCAATCCTCGATTCAATACCACTCCATTACACCCTTGTATATTGATTAAACCATTAATACTACAAACAGCGAAATCCACGGCCCTTGGCACTATAACTACATGGCGCGCCAACCGACTGCTTATTAATTTATAGTGCGAAGTCTCGAAAGGTCAAGGACGATATTCACTTAAAAACAAATCAGCCACAACGGTACTAATAGCGAACCCTACGCATTGACAGTCAAACACCCTATGTACAAAAAAGATAGATTTGTACAAATAAACACTTTGAAACATATTACAACTTGCCGATTATGAATCCTGTGGCCTTAACTATCGACTCGTGTAATCCCGCACAACTAACGCATTAATGGGGTTACGCACCAACCATCGAATCACAGAAAAGTGGAAAAGGAATTTCATGAAACGCTGCATAGCGCTGTCTATGATATCAATCGCACTGAGCATCAGTGCTACCCAAGCCATGGCAGAGGATGCCAAGGCTGCCTTAGCGCCGCAGAAAGCTGTAGTGATAGTGTTCAATCCTCCCAAAGGCATGGAGCAGGAATTTCTTGAATCTTTCACTAAAGAGCAAGCGGCGAACTTCAAAGCGCATGGCAGCAGTGACAAAAAAACGACTGAGTCCATTAACCTAATTCCTACAAAATTAGGTGAGCCGCTCATTCATATCACAATACTCAAAGATAGAGCGGCCTACGAAAAAACCTTCCAAGCATTTGGTCCACAAGAAAACCGGGGCGCTTATGTAGGCAAGCACTCAGAAAAGTACGGCGACCTGAACATCCCTAAAATATATCTTCAAAACTCGCAATCTTACTTTGCAGACGTAGTTAAATAACTTCTTTCTTGTTCCATCTTCATAGAGAGCTTGCTGCCAAGGCCTGTTAAGGGCACTAAATCCGATTGGGTTTTTAGTGTACCGCTTGGCATACGCAAGCAGGCGTCAGGCAGTACGTGTGAATTCGGAAGATACAATGATAGATGATCGTAGAACTCTCATTAAATGGTTGATCACGGGCGCCGGAATAGCTGCACTAGACGCAGCGGCAGGCCCTTCAATTAAGATGTCACAGGCAAAAGTTTATAAAGTTGTAGTGGTGGGTGGGGGGTTTGCAGGTGCCACATTCGCTCGCACGCTAAAACGTCTCATACCCAACACTGTAATAACATTAATTGAAGAGTATACGGAATACTTCTCGGGCCCGCTCAGTGCGGAGTGCCTGACAGGAAAACGTAATGAAGAGACCTTGACGTTCGACTATAAAAAGCTCGTATCTGAAGGGATAAATGTCGTGCATGAGCGTGCGCTGACAATTGATGCTACTCAAAAAATAGTAAAAACACCAAACACCACCCACCGGTACGATCGATGCATTGTGGCTGCTGGTATCGACTTTGATTTTGACCATATTAAGGGTCATAGCGAAGGGCTTGCTGATGTTTTTCCACACGCCTGGAAAGGGAAAGACCAGTTGAGTGCCCTGAAAAAACAACTGGAAGAAATGCCGGACGGCGGTACGGTTCTGATGTCGGCTCCCAACACAGAATACAGGTGTCCACCGGGGCCGTATGAGCGAGTGAGTCAGATCGCCGAATACCTTATCGCGCATAAGCCAAACTCAAAGATTATCTTCCTCGACTCCAAAGAGAGGTTTCCCAAGCAAGCCCAGTTCGAATTGGCTTGGAAGCAGTTGTATGGGTACGGGACCGCAGAAAGCATCATTACCTGGATCGGCGCCCAACAGGGCGGAACGGTTACAGAATTGAGGCCGGACACGCGGGAACTTGTGTGCCAGGCAGGGGCTTTCAAGGGCGATGTCATCAATATTATTCCGAGACAAAAAGCCGACCTTTTCACCGCTGCAAACGGCCTGACTGGCGAGAACGGTTGGTGCCCGGTAAATACACAGACATTCGAGTCTTTGAAGGTTGCGAACGTTCATGTTATTGGCGACGCAGCAGACGCTCACAGCTTGCCAAAATCGGCATTCGCGGCCGCGTGTCAAGCACGGGTGTGTGCGCTGGCCGTGTATTCGCTGTTCAATCAATTGCCTCTCATGACACCAGAGTATATGAATGTCTGCTTCAGCCTCTGTGGCACGCATTACGCGATTTCGGTAACAGTGAGTTATCAACAAAATCCGCAAACAAATAAAATTGATGTTATTTCAACAAATATTACACCTCTCGACGCCCCGAAAACACAGTATGTGAGTGAAGTGCAATCCGCCTATGCCATGTTTAACAGCATGGCCAGCGGTGCTTTTGGCTAGCGATTGACAACTGAAGTGACGACACAAAGAACGCTCATAGAAACGGATGTTAACTCATGAATTTCATCGAAGAAGACTTTTTAAGTCGTCTAACAGACAAGGATATCGTTTATACGCTCGCGCTAACTGGATCAACAGCCAGAGGCGAGGCACGCAAGAATACCTCTCGACATGACTACACATCAGACATTGATGTACTTTGCCTCATAGACCCTAAAGATATACCGCAAACCTTGTGTTGTAAGAACGCCTACGAGAAGTGCAGTTCGCTGATATTGATGAGCAGCGAAGCTTTAAAGCACCCTTCAAACGCAATCCTTTCCATGGAGCTTGATTGGTTCGGAGACAATGGTCTTCTCTTGCAGAAACCTGACTTTAGTGGACACCGGGCAGATGAATTCCTGGCGTACCAGACACAACCTCTGGCGTACTACAATGCTCAATTAACGAACTCAACAGCACACGTCGCACGCAGGCTTTATAGCAAAATTTGTATCACCTGTTTAAAACTACTCTATCTATCTGAATATCCAGAACGACGACGTTTCGTATTCGAACACGAATTGATACCTCACCGCTTTCCCGAGGTAAGCACTGCCCTTGTCGAACACATTGTCAACCGAGACCTGCCAGATGATCAGTTGGAATCTGTCGCACAGCATCTAAAAAACTTAATTACACAGCACAGGCTTATAACTGAAAGTGCGACTTTCCTTGATTCGACAGCCCTCTATTTCTCAAGTGAAGACCAGCAGGCCGACAAGATAATCCAAGCCGTATTTTTGGAAAACAACAAGTTAAGTAAACCAGAAAGCTTATTTTTAAGAGCCCATTGAATGATCGATATAATAACGACCCTCGGCCCTATCGGAACCGATTCACACACACAAGCTGCGAGTACTGGATCCACTGTATCTTTACACTCGACCTTTCATGCAGCGATTGAACATGCAAAAAAATGCAAGACGAGGTTATTAGTGCCGGCGGGATTTAGAGAATACCGCGACGGTAAACAATTTTCGTGGGTAGATTTTCACTTCGAATACTTGGATTCATTCGAACTACAAAGCGTCTGGTTTGAAAAAACACTGCCTATGGCGTTATTGCACAAGTCTTATGACTCGATTGCACTACACCCGTCAACGTGCTCACTAATAGCCGACCTGAACTCATACAAAGAAATTAAATACACTCAATCGAAAATCCATGCCTATCAACTCTACAAAAAAGGAGAGGTAGCCTCGGCGTTGACGAGCAGCTGGACATTTGATCAAGCACTCGATGAACTTTATATTAAATCCCAATTTACTCCAACAATGGTGTGGTGCCTTTACCGCGCGAATTCTTTAGACATGGGCGTTTCCCGATCAACTGGATCGCCTTAACGGTCGATAACTGTAGCTCATTATTGGAAAACCCAGCGGCGGACATAATCAAAAGGAAAGGCAGTGAAGCGTACCAAAAACCAGATCATCATACTGCTTTGCTTTGTAATTTCGCTCACTGAGCGGTTCACCCAAGCCTCAATACCGCTCATTGTTAACCATTTGGATCTTTCCGGGTTAGAAATGTCGTTATTTCTAAGTGCCATGTCCGCATCGACTGTTTTCATAGGCGTGGCCATTGCCCCCTGTATAGACAGTTTTAGTCAAAAACGTTTTCTTTGCTTGATTGGTTTATTTACGCTCATTGCATCTGTATCGTTCTTCTTGTTCAACCGTAACGAAGCGCTCATTTGGGGCTGTCTGTTGACATTCAACATCGGCGCTATTCTTCGCATAATAAACTTTAAACGACTTTCAACCATAAACCTCGAAGTAGATAAATCCAAATTATCCCACGCACATACTCGCATGCAGTTATCCATAACGCTAGCGATGGCACTGGCGCCATTACTCCTGGCCGTGACGGCGGCTGACAACTATCTGCACCTTGCCTTTTGCCTGCTCATAAGTTCCGTTATTTTAAGCAGCTGTACGTCGTCGGTCGCGCCTCACTCAAAACATTCTACCTCAGTTAAACCCGCAACCATCACAGGTTGCGCGATGACGTCGGCTCACCACTTTATCTTTATCGGCATGCTATTGTCAGGACTATTTCTAAGCATACTACTCAGATATTGCCAAAGCATATCAATTAATCCCACTCAACTTTACTCAACCATTTTGTTCTCGCAAGTCATCGGCTTAATTATTGCCAATAGTATGTTCGAGCGCTTTTTCAATCATCGCTTCAACCGATACGAGCTGCTAATCATCAGCATAGTTGTCGCTGAATCGGCTTTTATTTATACGACGTCGTTCGTGGTGGTAAACACGCTTTCCTTTATCATCGGATTCTCATTTCAAATTATGTTCCTTAGGTCTCATAACCAGTTTCAGCGCATGATCCCTCATGGTTTGACCGCTAAAGCAAATGGCACGCGTGGACTGTATACGTTTGCAGGAGTCACCATCGGTTACTTCGCGGGGCCTCTACTGTATGAGTTTGGCGGAACGCCTTTATCTTTCGCGACATGCAGCGTCGTAGCGTTGCTTCTCTTTAGAGTTCTCCATCATCTACGCTTAAACAATTCACTCGATTATGCAAGGCCTGGCATCTAGGAAGACATTGATGTCGTTTCAACTAAAACTCACTCAGAGGCATACATAATGATAGCCCCTTGGAAGTTTCAATGTAAAAATCTTCACATTCAATTTGAAGCAAACTTTTCTGTTAAAGCGCCAAAGCCTGCCCTCTCGCAGGCGCTGCGTGTGTTGCCTACTGATGCTGCGATCAGCAATACCTTTCTTCTGACCATTTCAAAAATGCGTTCAACTTGCTTTACTGATGAAGACTTCATCACAAGTCATGAAGCCATATTAAAAGTCGCCATTACATGGCGCTCTGCTCGTTACTATTTCCCGGTACTTGCCGTAGTCGACGCCCCTCACTCCATCGCGCGCGGAGCATTATTGGGCTACATGAAAGACATTGGCACTGTAGAAATGGAAAACGACCATAGTCAATTTGATTGGAACCGCACGGAAAACTCTATAACCTTAAGTTCCACTGACAACGAGATTGAAGATATCTTATTACTCCCACATCTCACATTTCGGAACTACCGCACCCCTGACGTAGGGGTAAAAGGATTATCGACACTGGATATCCAAGATCACACATGTTCGCCGACCTTGCGATGCACGTCGGCAGTGGTCAACCTTCCCTTTCTGGAAAATTTCGGAATATCACCCATCACGCCGTATAAGCTCGGCAAGTTGTCAGAATCTTTCACGCTGAATGGTTGCAACTATGCATAACATCCTTTTTGTTGGAAAAGGATTGATTACTACTTCACTGGCCGAACGCCTCAGTAGTGCTGACTGGAAAGTTGACTATTACTCTCGGACAGAGACAAGATTGAACTTTATCGATCTGTCGAAATATGACTATATTGTTTCTTGTCTTCCCAACGCAGAAATTTCTACACGCGTCTGGAGCAATATTTTAGCAGTCGCGCTTGCCAGCCATGCATTCCAAACAGTGTTCATTGAACTTTCGACACTCACCTGTGAAGCCATCAAGCAAATAGGAAACTCCTTTAACGACGAACGACTGAATTTTATTGAGGCCCCTTTTACTGGTAGCAAAACAGGATCACTGAAAGGGAGCCTGATATATTTCGCCTATTCGCAAAGGGTAGACACTCAACATGACCCATTCCTTAATACGACCTCTTCGAAAGTCTATACGTTCGACCATATCGGCGCAGCCACTCAATTTAAATTATTCTATAACCTGTGGGGACTGACTGCGCTCGGGCTTTTAGGTCAAATGCTAAGGCTACTGGAGGCGCTGCCTCAGAACGAACTGGCTGCCACGATAATCACTTCACACGATGACTTCTGGATGAACTCAATTGCGCAACAAAAGCTTAATCAAAGCCTGGCACGAAACCATCAGGATATACATTGCAAGTTAAAATATGCAAAAAAGGACATAAAGTACGCCTTGGATGAATTCAGCGATTACAAATTAGACTTGTCTCACTGCCTATTTTCTATTTTAGAGTCGGATCAAAGCATCGGCTATGACGAATTGGATTTCACCGCAATGAGTGAATTATTCAAATGACCGGATTACGCCCGATCACCCGTCAAGCGACAAATACACTGGCGCTAGCTAAATATCCCGGCGCACAACCTCACTGGGTAGCGGATATGGGTTTTGCAACGCCAGACCCCATACTTTCTGCCGTCAGAGAAAGAATTGAAGAGGGGCATTTTTCCTATCCAAACATTCCAAGTTCTGTCTACAAATCCATTCAACAATGGTGCATAAAGCAGTATGATTGGGGCATACGAGAAGAATGGATTGTTATAGTTCCTAATACAATATCGGGTGTTCGAATCTCTATCAAGAGCACATGCCCCCATGGGACCATTGCTGTGCAGTCGCCTAACTACGGCAAGCTGCTTAATTTAAGCAAGGGATTTAATTTTACGCAGTGGGCAATAGCGCTGACCGAGAACAGCAAGCCGTTCACGACTAGCGATCTCGGTCAAATTAGGCGGACCAGGCCATCGGCAATTATTCTCTGCAACCCTACTAATCCGACCGGCATTGTTTCAACCCGAGAGGAGCTTGAAAGGCTAGCATTCAATATCAAAGATCTTGACACAGTCGTTATTTCGGATGAGGCTCACGCGGATATAATTCTCGGTGACTGTCGTCATATTCCAGCGGGATCAATAAAGGGACTGGAAAACAAATCTATTACGCTTCTATCGCCTAGTAAGACTTTTAATTTAGCTGGCATATCCGTAGGCTATGCCGTTATCCCATCCACAACTATTCGCGAGAAGTTTAAAGAGACCCAGGCATTTTTTGCCACCGGTATAAACGCGTTGGGGCTCGTGGCGCTTGAAAGTGCTTACTTCAATTGCTCCAATTGGCTCCAGTCATTGCTGCAGCAGTTGAAGATCAACCAGAACATCATCCAAACTACGCTGCGTCATACGTCCCTTAATTACAGCCCTTCAGAAGCAACCTACCTTGCATGGATTGATACTAGGGCGGCCGACGGGAACGTTTTTGCCAAACTTCTGCAAGCAGGCGTCGCAGTATCCGACGGTCACGAGTTTGGTTCGCCCGGCTGGATCAGATTTAATTTCGCTTGCCCGCAAGATCAGCTGGCGACGGCGACATCCACGTTCTTAGATTTATTCAGGAGTATTAAATGAAAATTCTCATAACTGGAGGCGCCGGCTACATAGGCAGCACAATTTGCTTGGCACTTGCCGACGCCGGGCATCATCCGGTTATCCTTGATGAGCAGCCTTGCCCCACTGAAAAAGCCTCTGGGACGGTTTCATACTATCAAGGTGATATTTCTGACCGACAACTTCTCACGCAGATTGCAAAGGCTCATCCTGACCTTTCCTTGGTCGTTCATTGTGCAGCAAAAATTGACGTCGCCGAATCCATAACACAACCAGACACTTATTATGAAAATAATTTTTCAAAGTCAGTAAGCATGGTCAACCATCTGCTTGATTTGGGCGTCAATAAGTTAATTTTAAGCGGAACTGCAGCTCTTTACAGCGCGGACAATGCACATCGCTTTGACGAGCATTCAAACCCTGTCCCAATGAGTCCCTATGCCAGATCCAAATACTTTCTTGAACTGGCACTCAAAGATATTTCTAACGCAAGGGACTTTCAATTTCTCACTTTCCGATATTTCAACCCCATTGGCAGTGATCACTCATTCAGAACGGGCTTCAGAGGCGACAATAAAAGCAGTCTTTTAAATTCGCTGATCCAATGCGCAGCATCAAGGAAGCCATTTCAAATCAACGGCACTGACTGGAATACTCGGGATGGTTCTACGGTCCGGGACTTTGTGGACGTCGCAGACCTTGCCGCCGCACACGTGCTGGCTGCGCTTGCCTTTAACAACAATAGTTTATCGGTGCCGCTGAACCGGTTTGGAATGCCTGTCATCAACCTGGGTTCCGAGCGAGGCGTTACTGTAGAGGAGTTTGTGCTGGCATTCATGAGTGCCACTAAATCTGAATTGGTCGTAAACAGGGCCGGGCGACGTCCGGGCGACATCATTGGCGGTTATGCATCGAGTAAGCTGGCCCGCGAGTTGTTGGGGTGGGCACCTTCAACCCCACTTCAGACTTCCATTCTTAATTCGATCCGTTGGGCCACCACCTTAAACAAGTAGATTGGGCGTGACCTGGTCGATGCGTGACCAGGCTTCGCCGTCTGTCATGATGGTAAGGAAGTCCGCAACGACGTTCAATTACCCAGAACGATCTGGATCGGCCGCTCAATGCGTATTTCTTCGTGCGTGACCCGTACACCGTAAGCTAAGACTTCAACGCCGGCAGCCTTGGCTTCACGCAATGCGGTGGCATAGCCCGCGTCGATTTCCTCGGCGGGCCGCACCGCATCAACACCCGATAGACACACGCAATACAACTGCACCGCCCGCACACCTTCACGCGCCAGGTAAGCCAGCTCCCGCAGGTGCTTGGCACCGCGTTGGGTCACCGCATCGGGGAACGCCGCCACTGAGCTGCCATCAAAGCCCAACGTGACACTTTTGACTTCGACAAATGCGGCCCCCTGCGGGTATTCCAGGCGAAAATCGATCCGGCTTTTTTCCTGACCGTAAGGCACTTCTCGCTTCAACCCAGTGAAACCGTTGAGCTCAGTGATGACGCCGGCGCGCAATGCCTCCTCGACCAACTGATTGGCGCGTGCCGTGTTGACGCATGCCAGCCGGCCCTGAGGCGTTTCGGCGATTTCCCAGGTGCCTGGCAACTTGCGCTTGGGGTCGGCGGAACGGCTGAACCACACCTGGCCACCTTCAACCATGCAATTGAGCATCGAACCGGTGTTCGGGCAGTGAATGGTGAGCAACTCGCCGGTAACGGTTTCGATATCGGTGAGAAAGCGCTTGTAGCGGCGGATCAGCCGCCCTTCTTCGAGAGGAGGATGAAAACGCATCAGCCTTGCCAGCTCCGCAAGCCACGGGCAATCCGTTCCACCGCTTCTTGTAGCCGATCGAGGTTTTGCGTGTAGGCAAACCGCACGTGATGACCGGCTTGATAACGCCCGAAATCCAGCCCGGGAGTAAACGCTACATATTCTGTCTCCAGGAAATGCCGACAGAACGCGAAGGCATCACCGCCGAACGCGCTGATATCCGCATAGAGATAGAACGCCCCTTCCGGCTCCACGGCGATCCCGAACCCCAACTCGCGCAGAGCCGGCAGCAGGAAGTCACGGCGCCGGCCAAATTCGGCGCGACGCTCCTCCAGAATGCTCAGGGTTTGCGCGGTGAAACAGGCCAACGCCGCATGCTGGGCCATGCTCGGCGCGCTGATGTAGAGGTTTTGCGCCAACTTCTCCAATTCACCGACCGCTTCCGGGGGTGCCACCAGCCAGCCCAGGCGCCAGCCGGTCATGCCGAAATACTTCGAAAAACTATTCAGGACGAAAGCATCGTCATCGACTTCCAGCACGCTCGCGGCGTCTGCGCCGTAGGTGAGGCCGTGATAGATCTCGTCCACCACCAAGTGGCCGTCACGCGCTTTGATGGCGCTCGATAGCCCGGCCAGTTCGTCCCGAGTGAGCATGGTCCCGGTAGGATTGGCCGGGGAGGCAACCAGCGCGCCTACGCTGTCCGGGTTCCAGTGTTCTGCCACCAGGCCCGCAGTCAATTGATAGCGTACGTCCGGTCCCACCGGCACCAACTGCGCCGCGCCCTCGACCAGGCGCAAAAAGTGCCGGTTGCAGGGGTAGCCTGGATCCGCCAGCAGCCAGTGCTTGCCCGGATCCACCAGCAGGCTGCTGGCCAGTAACAGCGCGCCGGAGCCGCCGGGCGTGATCAGAATGCGCTGCGCATCGATGTCCAACCCATAGCGTTGCTGGTAGAAACCGCTGATCGCTTCACGCAACTCGGGCAGCCCACGGGCGGCGGTGTAGCGGGTCTTGCCGTTGGCCAGGGCCGCCTGGCCAGCCTGGATAATCGGTTCGGCGGTGGTGAAGTCCGGCTCGCCGATTTCCAGATGGATCACGTCGCGGCCGGCTGATTGCAGCTCATTGGCCCGCGCCAGTAACGCCATGACATGAAAAGGTTCGATGGCGCGACTGCGCGCACTGTAGGGCTGAGCCATTAGCCTTCCTTAGACGGTGAGGACAAAATCCGGATTCTACCGAACCCTGGCGCTAAAACATGCTCTATTGCCTGCCCGGCCGACTTCACGGCTCGGGCAAGCGCCGGCAAAACGACTAAAATCAACATTCCAGACGCGACATACCCAGCCACGACGGGGCCCTGCAGTTTGCAACCCCGGCGCGACAGGCTCGACAACCGGGAGTGGCGCACCCTGAATCTATCTGGTAAGTTCGCCCGCTTGCAGCCGCAGGGCCGGCAGGTGTCGGTGACGTTGCAATCCTGCGCAATGGATTAGAAGAGTGAGAGGCGGTCTATTCATGTCCACCCAAGAAAAGCAAAGCATCAGCGGCTTCGAACCTTACGTAGAGAAGAAAGGTGAGGAGTACATGGGCGAGCCCATGCGCTTGCACTTCACCAAGATCCTGAACAAGTGGAAACAAGACTTGATGCAGGAGGTTGATCGTACCGTTGACCACATGAAGGACGAAGCCGCCAACTTCCCTGACCCGGCCGACCGTGCCAGCCAGGAAGAAGAGTTCGCCCTCGAACTGCGCGCCCGCGATCGCGAGCGCAAGTTGATCAAGAAGATCGACAAGACCCTGCAACTGATCAAAGACGAAGAATACGGCTGGTGCGAATCCTGCGGCGTCGAGATTGGTATTCGTCGCCTGGAAGCCCGCCCGACCGCGGACCTCTGTGTCGACTGCAAGACCTTGGCCGAAATCAAGGAAAAACAGGTCGGCAAGTAATACCTGCCGAGCTGAACGAATGGGGCGTGCGAACGCCCCATTTTTGTTTCTGGCGTTTACCGATTTTCCAGTAGTATCCGGCCCATGACTGCCTCTACCTATATCGGGCGTTTTGCCCCTACGCCCAGCGGCCATTTGCACTTCGGCTCCCTGGTCGCCGCCCTCGCCTCCTACCTCGACGCCCGCGCCAACCACGGCCGCTGGCTGATGCGCATGGAAGACCTCGATCCGCCCCGGGAAGAACCCGGCGCCCAGGCGGCAATTCTGCATGCCCTTGAGAGCTACGGCTTTGAATGGGACGGCGAACAGGTCCGGCAAAGCGAGCGACACGAGGCCTACGCCAAGGTACTGAACGACCTGTTCAACCACGGCCTGGCCTACGCCTGCACCTGCTCGCGCAAACAGCTGGAGCCCTACAACGGGATTTACCCCGGACTTTGCCGCAATGCTGGCCACGACCAGCAAGATGCCGCTATCCGTCTGCGTGTACCCGAGCTCGAATATCATTTTACCGACCGGGTACAGGGCCAATTCCGACAGCACCTGGGGCGTGATGCGGGCGACTTCATCATCCGCCGCCGCGACGGCCTGTACGCCTATCAATTGGCCGTGGTGCTGGATGACGCCTGGCAAGGGGTTACCGACATCGTGCGCGGTGCCGACCTGCTCGATTCCACGCCCCGCCAGCTTTACCTGCAGGAATTGCTCGGCCTGCGCCAGCCGCGCTATCTGCATGTGCCGCTGATCGTCCAGCCCGACGGTAACAAACTGGGCAAATCGTACCGTTCGCCACCGCTGACCGCGGACCAGGCCACGCCGTTGCTGCTCAGAGCACTGCGCGCCCTCGGTCAGCCGGTCGTAGACGAACTGCTTTACGCAAGCCCACGGGAACTGCTGGATTGGGGCATCCAGCAGTGGGATGCCACACTGATCCCGCGCACACTCACGCTGGCCGAAGCGCAATTGAGCTGAAGGCGCTTGCAGCTTGCCGGGCATCCGTTACCATCGCCGCAGTTTTTCAATCAGAGGCCAACATGTACATCTATCGATTGGTCCTGCTGCTGGTCGTCGGGATCTACCTGTTTTCCCCCGCCATCATGGATTGGTGGATCGACGCCACGGGCGCCTGGTACCGCCCTTATCTGCTGTGGCTGATCCTGATCGTCGTGACTTTCATCCTGCAGAGCCAAAAAGATGCCGATGAGCTTTAGCCTCACCCAGATGCTGCTGATCAGCGCCGCCTACCTGGCGGCGTTGTTCGGCGTCGCCTGGATCAGTGAGCGCGGAATGATTCCGCGGGCGATCATTCGCCATCCCTTGACCTACACCTTGTCCCTGGGCGTGTACGCCAGCGCCTGGGCGTTCTACGGTACGGTGGGCCTGGCCTATCAATACGGCTATGGCTTCCTTTCCAGCTACCTCGGGGTGTCCGGCGCGTTCCTCCTGGCGCCGGTGCTGCTGTACCCGATCCTGAAAATCACGCGTACCTATCAGTTGTCCTCCCTGGCGGACCTGTTTGCCTTTCGCTTTCGCAGCACCTGGGCCGGTGCGCTCACCACGATTTTCATGTTGATCGGCGTGCTGCCGTTGTTGGCCCTGCAGATCCAGGCAGTGGCCGACTCCATCAGCATCCTCACCCGCGAGCCCGTGCAACATCGCGTTGCCCTGGCCTTCTGCGCCTTGATCAGCCTGTTCACGATTTTCTTCGGCTCACGCCATATCGCCACCCGCGAAAAACACCAGGGCCTGGTGTTCGCGATTGCCTTCGAGTCGGTGATCAAGTTGATTGCCATCGGCGGTGTCGGCCTTTACGCGCTTTACGGCGTGTTCGACGGCCCGCAACAGTTGGAATTGTGGTTGCTGCAAAACCAGACCGCCCTGGCCGCGCTGCACACGCCGCTGCAGGAAGGCCCGTGGCGAACACTGCTGCTGGTGTTCTTCGCGTCGGCGATCGTGATGCCGCACATGTACCACATGACCTTCACCGAGAACCTCAACCCACGTTCGCTGGTCAGCGCCAGCTGGGGTTTGCCGCTGTTCCTGCTGTTGATGAGCCTGGCGGTGCCGCTGATCCTCTGGGCCGGCCTGAAACTGGGGGCCACCACCAACCCCGAGTATTTCACCCTGGGCATCGGTATCGCGGCCAACAGCCCGGCCCTGGCGCTGCTGGCGTATGTCGGCGGTTTGTCCGCGGCCAGCGGCCTGATCATTGTCACCACGCTGGCCCTCTCCGGAATGGCGCTTAACCACCTGGTGCTGCCGCTGTACCAGCCACCGGCCGAGGGCAATATCTACCGCTGGTTGAAATGGACACGTCGCGCGCTGATCGTCGCCATCATCATGGCCGGCTACGCCTTCTATCTGCTGCTGGGTGCCGGACAGGACCTGGCCAACCTCGGCATCGTGGCTTTTGTCGCCACCTTGCAGTTCCTGCCGGGCGTGCTGTCGGTACTGTACTGGCCCACCGCCAATCGCCGTGGCTTCATCGCCGGGTTGCTGGCGGGCATCCTGGTGTGGCTGGTCACTATGTTGCTACCACTGGTCGGCAACCTGCAGGGGTTCTATATCCCCTTGCTGAACATGATTTACGTGCTGGACGACACCAGCTGGCACATGGCCGCGATCGCCTCGCTGGCCGCCAACGTGCTGATGTTCACGCTGATCTCGTTGTTCACCAATGCCAGCCCCGAAGAAATCAGCGCCGCCGAAGCCTGCGCAGTGGACAACGTGCGCCGCCCGCAACGCCGCGAGCTGCACGCGGCCTCGCCCCAGGAATTCGCCACGCAACTGGCCAAGCCACTCGGTGCCAAGGCCGCGCAAAAGGAAGTCGAGCAGGCCTTGCGCGATTTGTACCTGCCGTTCGACGAGCGCCGGCCCTATGCCCTGCGGCGTTTGCGTGACCGTATCGAAGCCAACCTGTCGGGGCTGATGGGCCCCAGCGTGTCCCAGGACATGGTGGAAACCTTCCTGCCCTACAAGGCGGGCGGCGAGAACTACGTGACCGAAGACATCCACTTCATCGAAAGCCGGCTCGAGGACTACCACTCGCGCCTCACCGGCCTGGCCGCCGAACTCGATGCCCTGCGCCGTTATCACCGCCAGACCCTGCAGGAACTGCCGATGGGCGTGTGTTCCCTGGCCAAGGACCAGGAAATCCTGATGTGGAACAAGGCCATGGAAGAGCTTACCGGTATCGCCGCGCAACGCGTGGTCGGCTCTCGCCTCAATACCCTGGGCGACCCCTGGAAAGAACTGCTCCAGGGCTTTATCAACCTGCCCGACGAGCATTTGCACAAGCAGCACCTGGCCCTCGACGGCCAGACCCGCTGGCTGAACTTGCACAAGGCCGCCATTGACGAGCCCCTCGCACCCGGTAACAGCGGCCTGGTGTTACTGGTCGAAGACCTCACCGACACGCAGATGCTCGAAGACAAGCTGGTGCACTCCGAGCGCCTGGCCAGCATCGGTCGCCTGGCCGCTGGCGTGGCTCACGAGATCGGCAACCCGATCACCGGTATCGCCTGCCTGGCGCAGAACCTGCGGGAAGAACGTGAGGAAGACGATGAAATCACCGAGATCAGCGGGCAAATCCTTGAGCAGACCAAGCGCGTGTCGCGCATCGTGCAGTCACTGATGAGCTTCGCCCACTCCGGCGCCCACCAGAATCAGGACGAAGCGGTATGCCTGGCCGAAGTGGCGCAGGATGCCATTGGGCTGCTGGCCTTGAACCGGCGCAATTTCGAAGTACAGTTCTTTAACTTGTGCGACCCGGACCATTGGGTCGATGGCGACTCGCAACGCCTGGCCCAGGTCCTGATCAACCTGCTGTCCAACGCCCGCGACGCATCCCCCCCGCACAGTGCAGTCCGCGTCAAGAGCGAGGCTTTCGAGCACACGGTCGACCTGATCGTGGAAGACGAAGGCAGCGGCATTCCACAGAACATCATGGACCGATTGTTCGAACCATTCTTCACCACCAAGGACCCGGGTGAAGGTACCGGTCTGGGCCTTGCACTGGTCTATTCCATCGTTGAAGAGCATTATGGACAAATCACCATCGACAGCCCGGCTGACACCGAAAGCCAACGCGGCACCCGTATTCGGGTGACCTTGCCGCGTCATGTCGAAGCGACGTCCGCTGTGAACTGAGACCGTCGAGAGAATTGAATCAATGCCGCACATTTTGATCGTCGAAGACGAAACCATTATCCGCTCTGCCTTGCGTCGCCTGCTTGAACGTAATCAGTACCAGGTCAGCGAAGCCGGCTCGGTGCAGGAAGCCCAGGAGCGGTTCAGCATTCCCACGTTCGACCTGATCGTCAGCGACCTGCGTCTGCCGGGCGCACCGGGTACCGAATTGATCAAGCTCGGCCAGGGCACGCCGGTGCTGATCATGACCAGCTACGCCAGCCTGCGCTCGGCGGTGGACTCGATGAAGATGGGCGCGGTGGACTACATCGCCAAGCCTTTTGACCACGACGAGATGCTTCAGGCAGTGGCGCGCATCCTGCGTGACCGCCAGTCGGCCAGCAATGCGCCGGTCGAACAACGCCCGGCAGGCAAAGCTGCCGACAAACCGGGCGTCGACAACAGCAACGGCGAGATCGGCATCATTGGTTCCTGCCCGCCCATGCAGGACCTTTACAGCAAGATCCGCAAGGTCGCGCCGACCGACTCCAATGTATTGATCCAGGGCGAGTCGGGCACCGGCAAGGAACTGGTGGCCCGCGCCCTGCATAACCTGTCCAGGCGCGCCAAGGCACCGATGATTTCGGTAAACTGCGCGGCAATCCCCGAATCCTTGATCGAGTCCGAATTGTTCGGCCACGAAAAAGGCGCGTTCACCGGTGCCAGCGCCGGGCGCGCGGGCCTGGTCGAAGCGGCCGATGGCGGCACGCTGTTCCTCGACGAGATCGGCGAGCTGCCCCTGGAAGCCCAGGCGCGCTTGTTGCGCGTGTTGCAGGAAGGCGAAATTCGCCGGGTCGGGTCGGTGCAATCGCAAAAGGTCGATGTACGTCTGATAGCCGCGACGCACCGTGACCTCAAGAGCCTGGCCAAAATCGGCCAATTCCGCGAAGACTTGTATTACCGCTTGCACGTGATTGCGCTCAAGCTGCCGGCACTGCGTGAGCGGGGCGCCGACGTCAACGAAATCGCCCAGGCGTTCCTGCTGCGCCAGAGCGCACGCATCAACCGTACCGACCTGACATTTGCGCCCGACGCGGAGCAGGCGATCCGGCATTACTCATGGCCGGGCAACGTGCGCGAACTGGAAAACGCCGTCGAGCGTGCGGTCATCCTGTCGGAAAGCCCGGAAATATCCGCCGAGCTGCTGGGCATCGATATCGAACTCAGCGATCTGGACGACGACGACTTCATCGGCCTGGCGCCGCAACAGGGCGCGGGCAGCAATACCAGCCACGAGCCGACGGAAGATTTGTCCCTGGAAGACTACTTCCAGCATTTCGTCCTCGAGCACCAGGACCACATGACCGAGACCGAACTGGCACGCAAGCTGGGCGTGAGCCGCAAGTGCCTGTGGGAACGTCGCCAGCGCCTGGGCATTCCACGGCGCAAGACCGGCGTCGCCAGCGAAAGTTGAGGGGCCGCGCCACAGGTAACACGTGCAGATGTGAAAAAACTGTTACCGCGGATATTTCGCGTAACAAAAGCCGGGGCTTACGGTAACGAAGCCCCGGCTTTTTTTGGTCCCTCAAAAACCCGAATCGGACTCAAACCCCCGGTTTTACTGGTCGACGCTAAAGTTGGCACGCCCCCTGCTATATGCTTAGTACAAAAACAATAACAAGCTTTGTACAAGACAATAAAAATAAGACGAATCGACTCACGCATAACAAAAACAACACGGCGGAGGCGCAGCTAACTGATTCTTTTGGAGAGGCGTTGCATTTGGGGCTTGCCCCGCAACCAGGCCGAGAACAACAAAAACTGCCCTAAGGCAGAGCCTGAACTGGTTGGATCGTAGATCAGCAACACAGCGACCAAAGCAATCCGTTTGCTCTTGGCTCCCGATTGGGAGTGTCATGAAGGTGAAGCTTCATGACGAGGGCGATCAACAAAAACAAGAAGCCCGAAATCAATAATAAAAATAGAGCACGCAACTACTTCTGGGGGAGCTTCGGCTCCCCTTGTAGTTTCCGACAGATTGCCCCTGGATTGGCCCTCAAACGCTTTTGGCGCAACGCCCGCAGCTTGTTCCTACACCATCCCCTGACTAAATGCTAGAATCCCGGCCCATCATGCGGTCATTCTTCGTTATGGCCGAACATTCCTTCAAACAGTGCATCCCATGCTGAAGAAGTTGTTCCAGTCATTCCGTTCTCCCTTGCGTCGTACGCAACACATTCGCAGCACGCCTGAAGTGCTTAACAGCAATCAGCATTCATTGCAGCGCGCTCAATTCAGCCGTTACGCAGTGAACATCGTCGAACGTTTGCAGAACGCCGGCTACCAGGCCTACCTGGTGGGCGGGTGCGTACGCGACATGCTGCTCAATATCACGCCGAAGGATTTCGACGTTGCCACCAGCGCCACACCTGAACAGGTGCGTGCCGAATTTCGCAATGCGCGGATCATCGGGCGCCGCTTCAAGCTGGTGCATATCCACTTCGGTCGCGAAATCATCGAGGTCGCGACGTTCCGCGCCGGCCATCCGCAAAACGATGAAGAGGAAGACACCAACCAGTCTTCCCGCAACGAAAGCGGACGCATCCTGCGCGACAATGT
Source organism: Pseudomonas fluorescens (assembly GCF_002837185.1). Lineage (GTDB taxonomy): Bacteria > Pseudomonadota > Gammaproteobacteria > Pseudomonadales > Pseudomonadaceae > Aquipseudomonas > Aquipseudomonas fluorescens_AM. The sequence goes on from NZ_KZ477991.1 coordinate 34,314, forward strand.
CTACGGCACCCTGGAAGAAGACGCGCAACGCCGCGACTTCACCATCAATGCCCTGTATTACGATCCGGTCAGCGAGCGCATCCTCGATTACGCCAACGGCGTACACGACATCCGCAACAACCTGATCCGCTTGATCGGCGACCCGACGCAGCGCTACCAGGAAGACCCGGTGCGCATGCTGCGCGCGGTGCGGTTCGCCGCCAAGCTGAACTTCGGCATCGAGAAACACACAGCCGCGCCGATTCGCGAACTGGCACCGATGCTGCGGGAAATTCCGTCGGCACGCTTGTTTGAAGAAGTGCTCAAGCTGTTCCTCTCGGGCTATGCGGCCGACACCTTTGAAATGCTCGTCGACCTGCAATTGTTCGATCCACTGTTCCCGGCCAGCGCCGAGGCCCTGGAATACAACCCGACGTACACCCACACCCTGATCAGCGAAGCCTTGATCAACACCGACTTGCGCATCAAACAGAACAAGCCGGTCACCCCGGCCTTCCTGTTTGCCGCGCTGTTGTGGCCGGCCCTGCCCAAACGCGTACTGCGCTTGCAGGATCGCGGCATGCCGCCGATCCCAGCCATGCAGGAAGCCGCCCACGAATTGATCAGCGAGCAGTGCCAGCGCATCGCCATTCCGAAGCGTTTCACCTTGCCGATCCGCGAGATTTGGGACATGCAGGAGCGCCTGCCGCGCCGCAGCGGCAAACGCGCCGACCTGTTGCTGGACAATCCGCGCTTCCGCGCCGGCTACGACTTCCTGTTGCTGCGCGAAAGCGCCGGCGAGCAGACCGACGGCCTGGGCGAATGGTGGACCGACTACCAGGACGCCAATGATAGCCATCGCCGCGAGATGATTCGTGAACTCGGCAGTAAAGGCGAAAGCACCGGCGACGGGCCGAAAAAGCGTCGCCGCAGTTCCAGCAAGCGCAAACGCAGCGCCGCCGATGCCTCAGGCGCAACAGGCGAATAAACGTGGAACGTATCTACATCGGCATGGGCAGTAACCTGGCTGCCCCGCAACAGCAATTGCGCAACGCTATCGAAGCTTTGGCGCAATTGCCCGGCACTGCTCTGGCCGGTGTATCCGCCTTCTATCAAAGTGACTCCCTGCTCCCCGGCCAACCGCGCTACACCAACGCGGTGGCGGCCCTGGACAGCGACCTTGCGCCGCTCGACCTGCTCGACGCGCTGCAAGCCATCGAAAACGATCAGGGTCGCCAGCGCCTCGAGCGTTGGGGGCCACGCACGCTGGACCTGGATATCCTGCTCTTCGGTGATCGCCTGATCGACGAGCCGCGCCTCAAAGTGCCGCATTACCAGATGCATTTGCGGGCGTTTGTGCTTTATCCGCTGGCCGAGCTGGCGCCTGCCGATCTGCAACTGCCTGACGGGCAAAGCCTCAGCGGCCTGCTTAAGGCCTGCCCATTTGTCGGGCTGGAACGCTTACATCAAGAATGACTCGGTCAATGTGGGAGCTGGCTTGCCTGCGATACAGGCGACTCGGTGTATCTGACGTACGGCGGTAATGCTATCGGGGGCAAGCCCCTCCCACCTTTGATCTCTTGTGTCGTAAAAGCTGCGCCCAAGTTGCCGAATCGCTTCAGTAACAGCGGTAACACCGCCATCGTAACAATGCGGTAACACATCCAATTGACTTCCCGTGTCCTCCTCACGACTATAGGCGTCCCGCTGCCGCCAACCCGGCGCTGAAGGGCGCAATCCAGGCCTTATAAGCACTGCTCTCAAGACAGTGCGCCTGTATAAACGAAGACTCACGCGCGTTACTCGCTGTTTCCAAGCGCCTGAACGAGGACCCTTTTCATGCCAGACATTACCCTGACCACCTTGCAGAGCCTCAAGCTCAGAGGTGAAAAAATCACTATGCTGACCTGCTACGACGCTACCTTCGCCCACGCCAGCTGTCAGGCCGGGGTCGAGGTGTTGCTGGTAGGCGACTCCCTGGGCATGGTGCTTCAAGGGAATGACAGCACGCTTCCCGTCACCACCGACGAGCTCGCGTACCACACCGCCAGCGTCAAGCGTGGCAATGACGGCGCGTTTATCATCGCCGACCTGCCGTTCATGGGGTATGCCACCCTCGAACAGACCTTCCAGAACGCCGGCAAACTGATGCAGGCGGGCGCACACATGGTCAAGGTCGAAGGCGCCGTATGGCTCGCCGAGTCGATCCGACTGCTGGCTGAGCGCGGCGTCCCGGTATGCGCGCACATGGGCCTGACGCCGCAGTCGGTCAACCTGCTCGGCGGCTACAAGGTACAGGGGCGCAATGAAGCCCAGGCACGCCAGATGCGCGCCGACGCCATTGCTCTGGAACAAGCCGGCGCCGCGATGATTCTGCTGGAGTGCGTGCCCAGTGAACTGGCCGCCGAAATCACCCAGGCCGTCAAGATACCGGTGATCGGCATCGGTGCAGGCGCCGCCACCGATGGCCAGGTGCTGGTGCTGCACGACATGCTCGGCTTGTCGATCAGCGGCCACGTGCCCAAGTTCGTGAAGAACTTCATGGCCGGCCAGGCCAGCATTCACGCCGCACTGAGCGCTTACGTCAGCGAAGTCAAAGCCGTGACCTTTCCCGGCACCGAACACGGGTTTTCTGCATGAACACCGTTAAAACCCTACGTGAACTGCGCGCCGCCGTGACCCACGCGCGCAGTACCGGCAAACGCATCGGCTTCGTGCCGACCATGGGCAACCTGCACAACGGCCACGCCACCTTGGTGACCAAGGCCGCGCAGCAATCGGATTTCGTGGTGACGAGCATTTTTGTCAACCCGCTGCAATTCGGCGCCGGCGAAGACCTGGACAAATACCCGCGCACCCTTGCCGCCGATCAGGAAATGCTGCTGCAAGCCGGTTGCAACCTGCTGTTCGCGCCCACGGTCGAGGAAATGTACCCCGACGGCATGACCGGCCAAACCCGCGTCAGCGTTCCGCAGCTGTCCGAAGGCCTCTGCGGGGCCAGCCGTCCAGGGCATTTCGAAGGCGTCGCCACGGTGGTCAGCAAGCTGTTCAACATGGTCCAGCCGGATATGGCCGTGTTTGGCCAGAAGGACTATCAGCAACTGGCGGTGATCCGCGCCATGGTGCATGACCTGAACATGCCGATCCAGATCATCGGCGAGCCGACCGTCCGCGCAACTGACGGCCTGGCGCTGTCATCGCGCAACGGTTATCTCACCCAGGAGCAACGCGCAATTGCCCCCGTGCTGTACCGCAGCCTCAGCCAGATGGCCGAAGCCATCAAAAGCGGTGAGCGTGATTTCGCCACGCTGCGCGCCGAGCACATCCAGCAGATCGAAGCCGCCGGCTTGCGCATGGACTACCTGGAAGTGCGTCACGGCGTGCACTTGCGTCCGGCCACGCCCGAGGACCGGGACATTGTGATCCTGGTTGCGGCCTATCTGGGCGCGACACGCCTGATCGACAACCTGCACCTGAACCTCAACTGACCCTTCTCGACACCCCGCCGATTGCCTTCATCGCTGTGCCGGTATAAAAAAGTACCGGCCACAGCGCAGACAAAGCCAAGACATATCGACACGCTAGGTTTAATGTAATCGCCCTGCGCTCCTGGTTAGCGCTGTCCGGACCCCGTCGCGTGTTAAAAGACTGGAGGTTCCGGGCTTTGAAGTGTCCTAAAGGCAGTCCCCGTAATAAAAGGAAACCCGCAGCGATGGCGTACTACCGCACCCCTCATGACGTTACCGCGCTGCCCGCCTGGCAAGCGCTCGATCAACATCGCCAAGCCATGCAGGATTTCAGCATGCGCGAAGCCTTTAATGCCGACCCCCAGCGTTTTTCCGAATTCACCCTGAGCAGCTGTGGGCTTTTCCTCGATTACTCGAAAAACCTGATCACCCGCGAAACCCGTGACCTGCTGGTGGGCCTGGCCAACGAAGTCGGCCTTAAAGACGCGATCAACGCGCTGTATGCCGGCGAGCCGGTCAACTCCTCGGAAGGCCGTCCGGCGCTGCACACCGCACTGCGTCGCCCGGTTGGCGACAAATTGTCGGTCAACGGCGTGAATATCATGCCCGACGTGCACAAGGTGCTGAACCAGATCACTGACCTGGTCGGCCGTATCCACGACGGCCTGTGGCGTGGCTACACCGAGAAGCCGATCACCGACGTGGTGAACATCGGCATCGGTGGCTCGTTCCTCGGCCCGGAACTGGTCTCCGAAGCGCTGCTGTCCTACGCCCACAAGGGCGTACGCTGCCACTACCTGGCGAACATCGACGGCAGCGAGTTCCACGAGCTGACCATGAAGCTGCGCGCCGAGACCACGCTGTTTATCGTTTCGTCGAAATCCTTCAACACCCTGGAAACCCTGAAAAACGCCCAGGCCGCCCGCGCCTGGTACCTGGCCCAGGGTGGCTCGGAAGCCGAGCTGTACCGCCACTTTATTGCCGTGTCGAGCAACAACGCAGCGGCCGTAGCGTTCGGCATCCGCGAAGAGAATATCTTCCCGATGTGGGACTGGGTCGGTGGTCGTTACTCGCTGTGGTCCGCGATCGGCTTGCCTATCGCCCTGGCGATCGGCATGTCCAACTTCAAGGAACTGCTGTCCGGTGCCTACACCATGGACCAGCATTTCCAGAACGCGCCATTCGAACAGAACATGCCGGTGCTGCTGGGCTTGCTGGGCGTGTGGTACGGCAATTTCTGGGGTTCGCAGAGCCATGCGATCCTGCCGTACGACCACTACCTGCGTAACATCACCAAGCATTTGCAACAGTTGGACATGGAGTCCAACGGCAAGAGCGTGCGCCAGGACGGTACGCCGGTCGCCACCGATACCGGCCCGGTCATCTGGGGCGGCGTGGGTTGCAACGGTCAGCATGCCTATCACCAGTTGCTGCATCAGGGCACCCAACTGATTCCGGCCGACTTCATCGTGCCGATCGTCAGCTTCAACCCGGTCTCCGACCACCACCAATGGCTGTATGCCAACTGCCTGTCCCAGAGCCAGGCGCTGATGCTCGGCAAGACACGCGCCGAAGCCGAAGCGGAGCTGCGCGATAAGGGCATCCCTGAAGCCGATGTGCAGAAACTGGCACCCCACAAGGTGATCCCGGGCAACCGTCCAAGCAACACTATCGTGGTCGAACGCATCAGCCCACGCCGCCTGGGCGCACTGGTGGCCATGTACGAACACAAAGTGTTCGTCCAAAGCGTCATCTGGGGCATCAACGCCTTCGACCAATGGGGTGTCGAGCTGGGCAAGGAGCTGGGCAAAGGCGTTTATAACCGCTTGACCGGCGCCGAAGAAAGCTCGGCCGAAGATGCTTCGACCCAGGGCCTGATCAACTACTTCCGCGGTCGTCACCGCGGCTGATCAACGACTGAACCGATAGCCTCGAAATAACCCCCGGCCTGTTCAGGCCGGGGCTGTTAAACTGCGCGCCCCCATTGTCCTCATTCCCCCGCAAGCAAGGCGCGCTCCATGACTTCCTTGAACCAGGCGCTGCGCGCCGCCCTCGACCATCGCCAAGACCTGATCAGTGAACTGCATGCACAAGGCACCGATTGCTACCGGCTGTTCCACGGCAGCCAGGAAGGCGCCGCTGGCCTGACGATCGATCGCTACGGCCCGCAATTGCTGGTGCAAAGCTTCCACCAATCGCTGCAAAACGCTGATCTGCTGGACCTGCACCAACTGATCAGCCAATACATGGGCCTGGAGCTGCTGCTGGTGTACAACGACCGCTCCCGTGGCAACTCACGGATCGACCGTGAAGACAGCGTGTACCGCGCCGAACCTGCCGCACTGGAGGATCTGGTCGGTCACGAATGGGGCCTCAACTACCGTGTGCGTGGGCGGCATGCCGGGCAGGACCCGCTGCTGTTCCTTGACCTGCGCAACACCCGTGGCTGGGTCAAGGACCACAGCGCCGGTAAAAGCGTGCTCAACCTGTTCGCCTACACCTGTGGCGTAGGTTTGAGCGCGGCGGCCGGTGGCGCACGAGAAGTCTGCAACCTGGACTTTGCCGAGGGCAACCTCGCCGTGGGTCGCGAGAACGGTCTGCTTAACCCGCAGTTGCCGACCATGGCCTTCGTACAGTCCGATTACTTCCCGGCCATTCGCCAATTGGCCGGCCTTGCGATCACTCAGCGCCGTGGCCAGAAACTGCCGAGCTATCCGCGCCTGGAACAGCGCCAGTATGACCTGGTGCTGCTCGATCCGCCCGCCTGGGCCAAAAGCGCCTTCGGCACCGTCGACCTGTTGCGCGACTACCAAAGCCTGCTCAAGCCCGCACTGTTGGCCACCGCCGATAATGGCGTGCTCATTTGCTGCAACAACCTGGCGAAAGTGAGCATGGATGACTGGCGCGAACAGGTGCTGCGTTGCGCGGAAAAAGCCGGTCGCCCCGTGCGCGAGTGGCAGATCATGGCACCGGGAGCGGACTTTCCATCGAAAGACCAGCAACCTCCGCTGAAGACCCTGATCCTGCAATTGTAGGAAGTTTCCCAGACCTGGCTGTTCTTCGGAACCGAAATCACGTGCCATACTCCAAGGCACTCCTGTTCGACATAGATGGCTGTCACCCATGCCCAAAGGATTGATCCGCGCCATCGGCGCCTTGTTGACCGCCCTTGCTGTGTATAGCTTGCTGGGCTTTCTGATTCTGCCCGGCATTGCCCTTCGTATTGCCAACCAGCAGTTGGCCAATTACGCAACGGTGCCGGCGCGTATCGAGCGTATCGAACTCAACCCGTTCAGCCTGGAGCTGACGCTATGGGGCTTGAAGATCGGTGACCCGGGCAAGGAACAGCTGGGTTTCGAGCGCCTCTATGCCAACCTGCAGATCGACAGCCTCTGGACCCGCGCCCTGCACCTGGCCGATGTTCAACTCGAGCAACCCAAGACCGAATTGCTCTTCGACAAATCCGGCCAGTTGAACCTGGCGCAATTGTTCAAATTGCCCCCAAGCGAGCCAACCCCCGCCGACCCCGACGCCAAGCCTTTCCCGCTGCGTATCGACAGCATCAAGCTGGCGGGCGGCTATGTGCATTTTCGCGACCTGCGCCCCAGCGAACCCATCGAATTTCTCTACGACAAACTCGACTTCGAGCTGAAAAACCTCAGCACCTTGCCGGAAGACAACGCCGACATGACCTTGGTGGCCGCTGGCCCCCAGGGCGGGCAGATCGACTGGAAAGGCAACTTCAGCCTGGTGCCGATCACCTCCGAAGGCTCGCTGAAAGTCACCGACGGTCAAATGAAAGCCTGGTGGCCGTATGTACGCGATGCCGTGCCGTTGGTGCTTGAGGACGGTGTGCTCAATTTCAGCACCCACTATAAATTCAGCCTGGCCAAAGAGACCGAACTGAACCTGACCAATACCACCGCCAGCATTGCGCCCTTTGCAATCAAGGCTCCGGATGGACGGCCATTGGCACGCCTGGAACGCCTGGACGTCAGCGAGACCACCGTGGACCTGGCCAAGCAACACGTGGTGATTGGCAAAATCCGCAGCAACAAACTCGAAACCTGGGCGGCCCGGGAGGCTGATGGACAACTGGACTGGCAGAAACTGTTCGCCAGCCAACCCGACAAAACGGCCAGGACGCCGGAGCCGGCCTCCGCGCCCGCGACTGCCGACTCGCCTGAAGCGCCACCGGCGGCGCCGAACAAACCGTGGCAAGTGCTGCTCAAGGACGTGCAACTGCGCAACTACCAGGTGCACCTGGCTGACCGCCAGGCCAAACCTGCGGTAGCCCTGGAGCTGGGCCCGTTGAACGTCGATGTGCAGAACTTCGACAGCCTCAACCAGAGCCCTTTTACCTTGAAGGTCGACACCGGCCTGGGCAAGCAAGGCAAGATCCAGGCAACCGGCGAGGTCAACCTGAATCCGGTCAGCGCCAGGCTCAAAGTGAACACCCAGGACATCGACCTGCGCGTCGCGCAGTCCTATGTCAGCCCGTTCATCCGTCTGGAACTGCGCAGCGGCATGCTGGGCAGCAACCTGGATGTCAACCTGAAAAGTACCGAGCCGCTGACCCTGCAAGTCACCGGCCGCGCGCAAGTGGATCAGTTGCACACGCTCGACACCCTCAAGTCCCGTGACTTCCTCAAATGGCAGCGCCTGGTGCTGGAAGGGGTCAATTACCAACATGGCGACAGCCTGTCGATCGACAAGGTCAACCTGCTGCAACCCTATGCGCGCTTCATGATCAACGAGGACCGCACCACCAACATCGACGACCTGCTGATCCCGCAGCCGGCCGACGGCGGCACCCAGTCGTCAGCCAAACCGGCAGCGAGCAAAGACAAGCCATTGGGTATCCACGTCGGACAGATCGCGATCAACGACGGCTCGGCCAATTTCGCCGACTTCAGCCTCACGCCCAACTTCGCTACCGCCATTCAACAACTCAACGGCCAGATCGGCACCATCGACAGCCGCCAGGCCAGGCCGGCCAGCGTCGACATCAAGGGCAAGGTGGACCGCTATGCACCGGTGACTATCAAGGGCAGCGTGAATCCGTTTGACCCTATGGCGGCGCTGGACATCGCGACCAGCTTCAAACGTGTCGAGTTGACCACCCTGACGCCGTACTCAGGCAAATTCGCGGGCTTCCGAATCCGCAAAGGTCGTTTGAACCTGGACTTGCATTACATGATCACCAAAGGCCAGTTGAAGGCTGAAAACAAGGTGGTGGTCGAGCAACTGCAACTGGGGGAGAAAGTCGACAGCGCCGATGCCGTGGACTTGCCGATTCGTCTTGCGGTTGCTTTGCTCAAGGACAGCAACGGTAAAATCTCCATCGAGCTGCCGGTAAGTGGTGACCTGAACAACCCGCAATTCAGTGTCATGCCGATTGTGTGGCAGACCCTGCGCAACCTCGTGGTCCGCGCAGCGACGGCGCCCTTCAAGTTCATCGGCGGGCTGGTCACCGGCGGCGGTTCGCAAGACCTGGGCAGTGTGTCGTTCGCGGCGGGCTCCAGTGAACTGGATAAAAACGCCGAAGGTGCCCTCAACACGCTGGCCAAGGCACTCAAGGAACGCCCTGCCCTGCGCCTGGAAATCGAAGGCACCGCAGCGGCCAGCAGTGACGGCCCGTTCCTGGCCGCGCAACGACTGGAGCGTGAGTACCAATACAATTACTACAAAATCCTGCAGCGTCGCGGCGATAAAGTCCCGGCCCAGGCGTCATTGCTTGTCGTGCCCGAGAAGGAAAAAGCGCCTCTGCTGGAAGGCATTTACCGCACCCGCCTGAAACAACAGCCACCGGCCGAATGGAAAGGCCTGGGCGATGATGAGCGCGCGGCCAGGCTCAAGGACGGCGTGATCAAGTTCTGGAGTGGCAGTGACGTGCTTCTGCGCCAGCTCGGCCAGGACCGGGCCAGTACCATCAAGGATTACCTGGTGGACAAGGCTCAGCTGGAAGACGACCGCGTGTACTTCATTGATGCGCAACTGGGACAGGCGGAAAAAGATGGTCGGGTGGTGACGCCGATGCATCTGGATGCCGAGTAACCAAATGTGGGAGGGGGCTTGCTCCCGATGGCTCTAGGTCAGTAAGTGATAAATTGACTGATACACCGCCATCGGGGGCAAGCCCCCTCCCACATTTTTTGCTCCTCGCCCGGCAAGCTAGAAAGTGCCGTGCATTTGGGACAGACGGAGACAGTCGGGTGGTAACGCCGATGCATCGGGTTGCCAAGCCCCCTCCCACTTTTTTTGCTCCTCGCCCGGCAAGCTAGAAAGTGTTATGCATCTGAGACAGACGGAAACGGTCGGGTGGTAACGCCGATGCATCGGGTTGCCAAGCAACCAATTGTGGGAGGGGGCTTGCCCCCGATGGCGGTAGGTCAGTCAACGATATTGTTGACGGGTACACCGCTATCGGGAGCAACCTCCTCCCACATTTCAATTCCTTGCTTGGCCGGCAAATTATCGCGCCCCAAATAGAACAGGCCCCGACACAAGTGCCGGAGCCTGTAATGACCACATCCGTGTGGTCGGTCGCATGAACTCCAGAGGTGCCTTGGGTGGAAATCTAACTCACCCTAAGCCGCCGCCATTCAGTTCAGACGCGATCTGTAGTGTTACTGAGCTTTCAGGCCATCGGCCGATACAGCTTTAACGCCTTTGATTTTCTTGGCGATCGCTACAGCAGTTTCTTTCTGCGCAGCAGTTACAGCCGTTGGGGACGACAGGGATACGACGCCTTTGTTGGTTTCAACCTTGATGTCGGTGCCAGGGATACCTTTCTCGGTAACCAGGTCCGCTTTTACTTTAGTGGTGATCCAGGTATCGCCAGTCGCCTCGCCAGCGTTATGGGCTGCACCTTTGGTTTTGTCGATACCGTCAGCCTTGGTAGCGCCGCCAGCCAGCAGGCCGTCAGCAGATACAGCGGTCACGCCTTTGATTCTCTTGGTGATCGCTACGGCAGTCGCTTTCTGCGAGTCCGAGACGGCTACTTCGGAGGACAGGGAAACCACACCTTTGTTGGTCTCAACCTTGATGTCCGAACCTGGAATGCCTTTTTCAGTCAGCAGGTCAGCTTTGACTTTGGTGGTGATCCAAGTATCCGAAACGCTTTCCTTAGCCTGGGTGGCTTCGCCGGCCGCCAAAGTCATAGGGGCTTGGGAAGTCTGAGCAAAGGCTACGTTAGCACCCATGGCCAGAGTCAGAGCGGTAGCAGTAGCGAGAGCGAACTTCTTCATACGAGTAACTCCTGTTTTATTAAAAGACTGCAGTACATAAATCTTGGTACTGCAGCGCTAACAGGGTTATTGCAGGCAGTGTGCCAAGTAGTGATACTCGAAAAAAGCCATATAAAACAATAAGTTATAGAAAACTAAGATTTTCGGAATCGTGCAACTTGCATGAAGCTGGTCATGCCTGCATGCAAGTTGCGGCTTTTGGGTCGGGCTAAACAGCTGATTCTGCTTCACTTTCTTGCGCTCATAAAAAAAGGACTCCGAGGAGTCCTTTTTTCAGCGTGACGCTTGCGGGTAATTAAACGCCCGAAGCCTTGGCTGCTGCTACGTCCTTGATGGACAGCTTGATACGGCCGCGGTTGTCCACGTCCAGCACCAGCACTTCCACTTCCTGGCCTTCTTTCAGAATGTCGGTCACTTTCTCAACACGAGCGTCGCTCAGCATGGAGATGTGAACCAGACCGTCCTTGCCCGGCAGGATGTTGACGAATGCGCCGAAGTCGACGATACGCTCAACCTTACCCACGTAGATCTTGCCGATCTCGGCTTCAGCGGTAATACCCAGGACGCGCTGGCGTGCAGCCTCAGCCGCTTCCTTGGTTTCGCCAAAGATCTTGATCGAACCGTCGTCTTCGATATCGATCGAAGCCTTGGTTTCTTCACAGATCGCACGGATAGTCGCGCCGCCTTTACCGATGACATCACGGATTTTGTCGGTGTCGATTTTCATCGCGATCATGGTCGGAGCATTTTCCGACAGCTCGGTACGCGACTGACCAATGATCTGGTTCATCTGGCCGAGGATGTTCAGGCGCGCTTCCAGGGCTTGGCCCAGGGCGATTTCCATGATCTCTTCGGTGATGCCCTTGATCTTGATGTCCATCTGCAGCGCGGTCACGCCTTTGGCGGTACCGGCTACCTTGAAGTCCATGTCGCCCAAGTGGTCTTCGTCGCCCAGGATGTCGGTCAGAATGGCGAATTTCTCGCCTTCTTTAACCAGGCCCATGGCGATACCGGCAACCGGTGCCTTCATCGGCACACCGGCGTCCATCAGTGCCAGGGAAGCACCGCAAACCGAAGCCATGGAGCTGGAACCGTTGGATTCGGTGATTTCCGACACCACACGGATGGTGTACGGGAACACGTCGGCCGCCGGCAGCATCGCGGCAATCGAACGACGGGCCAGACGGCCGTGACCGATTTCACGACGGCCAGCACCGCCCATGCGACCACACTCGCCCACCGAGAACGGAGGGAAGTTGTAGTGCAGCATGAACGGGTCTTTTTTCTCGCCTTCCAGGGTGTCCAGCAGTTGTGCGTCACGGGCGGTGCCCAGGGTCGCGACTACCAGGGCCTGGGTTTCACCACGGGTGAACAGCGCCGAACCGTGAGTCTTAGGCAGCACGCCGACTTCGATGTTCAGAGGACGTACAGTGCGGGTGTCGCGACCGTCGATACGTGGCTTGCCGTTAACGATGTTTTCGCGAACGGTGCGGTATTCGATTTCACCGAAGGCAGCTTTGACTTCGCTGGAAGAAGGCTGGCCTTCTTCACCGGACAGCTTGGCAACAACCTGATCCTTCAACTCACCCAGGCGAGCGTAACGGTCGGCCTTGACGGTGATGGCGTAGGCCTGGGAGATCGCGTCGCCGAACTCGGCACGGATAGCGCCCAGCAATGCGGTGGCTTCAGGCTGTGGAGCCCAGGTCCAGGTTGGCTTGGCAGCTTCGGCAGCCAGTTCCTTGACGGCGTTGATCACAACCTGGAACTCGTCGTGAGCAAACAGCACGGCGCCCAGCATCTGGTCTTCGGTCAGCTCTTTGGCTTCCGATTCAACCATCAACACGGCTTCCGAGGTACCGGCTACGACCATGTCCAGGCTCGATGCTTTCTGTTGCTCGTAAGTCGGGTTCAGCAGGTAGCCGGTGCTTTCGTGGAACGCAACGCGCGCGGCGCCGATCGGGCCGTCGAAAGGAATGCCGGAAATCGCCAGGGCAGCCGAGGTACCGATCATCGCAGCGATGTCCGGATCGGTTTTCTTGCTGGTGGAAACGACGGTGCAGACAACCTGCACTTCGTTCATGAAGCCTTCTGGGAACAGCGGACGGATCGGACGGTCGATCAGTCGGGAAGTCAGGGTTTCTTTCTCGGAAGGACGGCCTTCACGCTTGAAGAAACCGCCAGGGATCTTACCGGCAGCGTAAGTTTTTTCCTGGTAGTGAACGGACAGAGGGAAAAAGCCTTTGCTCGGGTCAGCGGTCTTGGCGCCAACCACGGTCACCAGTACGGTAACGTCGTCGTCAACGGTGACCAGCACTGCGCCGGAGGCTTGACGGGCGATACGGCCTGTCTCGAGGGTAACGGTCGACTGACCGAACTGGAATTTTTTGATAACCGGGTTCACGGTGTCCTACCTTCTTTGTGGCTCTTGGGGAACTTGTCTTCTTGCGAAATTCTTGGGCAACGTCGGGAATCGGCCCAACCCTTGTCCAGGGTAAAACGTGTATCCAGATAAAACTTGAGGCTGGGAGCCTGCCATGGATCAGCGGGAATCCCGCTGACACACGACAGACAACCAACCTCTAGCGCAATCGCTGATTAGCGACGCAGACCCAGGCGACCGATCAGAGCCTGATAACGACCCAGATCCTTGCCTTTCAGGTAGTCCAGCAGCTTACGGCGCTGGTTTACCATGCGGATCAGACCACGACGGGAGTGGTGATCTTTACCGTTGGCCTTGAAGTGACCTTGCAGTTTGTTGATGTTGTGGGTCAGCAGTGCAACTTGCACTTCTGGCGAACCAGTGTCACCAACAGCTTGCTGATAGTCAGCTACGATTTGTGCTTTTTCTTGAACGTCGAGAGCCATGAGGCAATCCTTTTTTCAGGAAACCACCCAGAGGGCAGTTTCAACAGGCCAGGGACAAATCCCTGTATCTAAAAATGAGTGTTGACCATGCCTGTTAACAGCCACACTCGTTCGGTCATTCTGACCGAATCAGTCGACGCGGCGCGATGCGCCCGTCTTCGCTCACTTCACCGATACCGATAAAGCGACCGTTATGATCCTGTACTCGCACCATGCCGAACTTCGGGGCATCCGGTGCGCGTACCGGCTGGCCGTTGAGCCAATAGAACGCGCTGTGCTCCGAGAAGTGCAGCAATGGCCAATCCAGCAAACCGCTGTCCGATGGCATCAGGAAGCGATCAACTGCTTCGTTGCCGCCTTCGGCATGTACCGCTTCGAGCTCTTCCAGCGTGACCGTCTGGGCCAGGGTGAAAGGGCCGGCCTGTGTACGTCGCAGTTCGGCAACGTATGCGCCACAGCCCAGTTGCTCACCAATATCTTCCACCAGGGTACGGATATAGGTGCCTTTGCTGCAGTCCACCGCCAATCGGGCCGTGTCACCTTCACAGGCGAGCAATTCCAGCCGGGCAATAGTAACAGAACGCGGTTCGCGCTCCACCACTTCACCCGCACGTGCCAGCTTGTAAAGTGGCTGGCCATCACGCTTGAGCGCCGAGTACATCGGCGGTATCTGGCTGATTTGCCCACGAAAAGCGGGTAAGGCAGCTTCAATATCGGCACGACCAACGGTCACATCGCGAACCTGCAGGACATCACCTTCGGCGTCGGCCGTGGTGGTGGTCTTGCCCAGTTGCATCAAGGTTTCATAACCCTTGTCGGAATCGAGCAGGTATTGCGAGAACTTGGTTGCCTCGCCAAAGCACAACGGCAGTACACCGGTGGCCAGGGGATCGAGGCTGCCGGTGTGCCCGGCCTTCTCGGCGTTGAGCAGCCAGCGGACTTTCTGCAACGCGGCATTGGAGGTAAAACCAATGGGCTTGTCGAGCAGAATGATGCCACTGACGTTACGGCGGATACGTTTGACCTGAGCCACCGCTTACTCCTTGGCGTCTTCAGGTGTGGACGGATGCTGGCTGTCTTCAGCCACGGCGCGCTCGATCAATGCCGACAGGTGCGCACCACGCACGACGCTTTCGTCGTAGTGGAAGTGCAACTGGGGAACGCTGCGCAACTTCATTTCACGGGCCAACTGCATGCGCAGGAAACCTGCGGCGGCGTTGAGCACCTTGATGCTTTGCGCGATCTCTTCGCTGTTGTCCTGGCCCATCACGGTGATGAAGATCTTGGCGTGACCCACGTCACGGCTCACTTCAACAGCGGTGATGGTGACCAGGCCAACGCGCGGGTCTTTGACTTCGCGACGGATCAGTTGGGCCAGCTCGCGCTGCATCTGATCGCCGATACGCTGGGTACGGCTGTATTCTTTTGCCATGTCTTGTTACCTGTTACTGCCACACGGTGAAACCCGTGGGGTCTGAAAGCGGCAAACGCCCGGCCTGACAAAAGCCAGACCGGGCGTTGCGTTTAGAGTCCGTACGCTGCGCGGGGCATCTGCATGCCCACACGCGACGTGGCTCCGGAAGTGCGCGAGTTAGAGGCTGCGAGCAACCTGAACCTTCTCGTAGACTTCGATCTTGTCGCCAGGCTTGACGTCGTTGTAGCTCTTGACGCCGATACCGCATTCCATGCCGGCACGTACTTCGGAAGCGTCATCCTTGAAGCGGCGCAGGGATTCCAGCTCGCCTTCGAAGATAACGATGTCTTCACGCAGTACACGGATTGGACGGTTACGGTGCACAGTACCTTCGATAACCATGCAACCGGCGATCGCGCCGAATTTCGGCGAGCGGAACACGTCACGCACCTCGGCGATACCCAGGATATTCTCCCGGACGTCGCTGCCAAGCATGCCGGTAAGGGCTTTCTTGACGTCTTCGATGATGTCGTAGATGACGTTGTAGTAACGCATGTCCAGGCCTTCCTGCTCGACAATCTTGCGAGCGCCGGCATCGGCACGCACGTTGAAGCCGAACAGTACAGCGTTGGAAGCCAGTGCCAGGTTGGCATCGGATTCGGTGATACCACCGACACCGCCGCCGACAACGCGCACTTGCACTTCGTCGTTACCCAGGCCGTTCAAGGCGCCGTTCAACGCTTCGAGGGAACCACGTACATCAGATTTGAGGACGATGTTGAGCGTCTTCTTCTCTGCCTGGCCCATGTTCTCGAAGATGTTTTCCAGCTTGCCGGCGTGAGCACGAGCCAGTTTGACTTCGCGGAACTTGCCTTGACGGAACAGAGCCACTTCACGGGCTTTCTTCTCGTCGGCAACCACGCTCATCTCGTCGCCAGCGTCCGGGGTACCGTCCAGGCCGAGGATCTCGACAGGGATGGAAGGACCGGCTTCCTTGATTGGCTTGCCGTTCTCGTCGAGCATGGCACGCACGCGGCCATAGTTCGAGCCGACCAGCACCATGTCGCCTTGACGCAGGGTACCGTCTTGAACCAGTACGGTTGCAACCGGGCCGCGACCCTTGTCGAGACGCGATTCAACCACAACACCGCGGCCTGGGGCCGATGGGGTTGCTTTCAGTTCGAGTACTTCAGCTTGCAGCAGGACCGCTTCGAGCAGTTCGTCCACACCGGTACCGACTTTGGCCGAGACCGAAACGAACGGCGTATCACCGCCCCACTCTTCGGAAGTCACGCCGTGAACCGACAATTCGCTACGGATGCGATCAAGATCGGCGCCCGGCTTGTCGATCTTGTTCACTGCAACCACCAGTGGAACACCAGCGGCCTTGGCGTGCTGGACAGCTTCAATGGTCTGCGGCATTACGCCGTCGTCCGCTGCAACGACCAGGATCACGATGTCGGTCGCCTTGGCACCACGGGCGCGCATTGCGGTAAACGCGGCGTGACCCGGGGTGTCGAGGAACGTGACCATGCCGCGCTCGGTTTCAACGTGGTACGCACCGATGTGCTGGGTGATACCACCGGCTTCGCCAGCAGCTACCTTGGCACGACGGATGTAGTCGAGCAGCGACGTCTTACCGTGGTCAACGTGGCCCATTACGGTCACAACTGGCGCACGGGAGAACGTCTCACCTTCAAACTTCAGGGACTCGGCCAGGGAATCTTCCAGGGCGGTGTCGCTGACCAGGGTCACTTTGTGGCCCAGTTCTTCGGCTACCAGTTGAGCAGTTTCCTGATCAAGCACCTGGTTGATGGTCGCTGGGGTACCCAGTTTGAACATGAACTTGATGATTTCAGCAGCCTTGACCGACATCTGGTTGGCGAGATCGCCAACGGTGATGGTCTCGCCGATCTGCACATCACGCACGACAGGGCCGGTTGGGCTCTGGAAACCGTGGGCGTTGCGTTTTTTCAGCTTGGCCTTGCCGCGACCACCACGACGGAAGCTGTCGCTTTCTTCGTCGGTGGTACGTGGGGCAACGCGTGGCGCAGGCGCTTTCTCTTTGACCGAGGCGCGATGCGGAGCGTTTTTACGCTCGCCATCACCGCCACCACCGCGACGATTGTTATCGTCGGCACGTGGTTTGTCCGGACGACGAGGTTCGTCGCGCTTGCGGGCGTCTGCTGCTGGAGCAGGTGCGGCAGCCACCGGAGCAGCCTCACGCACCGCTTCAACAGGAGCGGCGACCGCCTCAGTGCTGGCAGTTTGCGCAGCAGCAGGCTGGCGACGCGCTTCTTCTTCGGCGCGACGCTTGGCTTCTTCTTCAGCCTTCTGACGAGCAGCATTTTCTACTGCGCGACGTTCATCCAGCTCGCGTTTGCGCTCGGCTTCGATTTCTTCCGGGCTGCGCTGTACGAAGACTTTCTTCTTGCGTACTTCAACGCTGATGCTCTTGCTACCTGCAACACGCAGGGTGCTGGTAGTTTTGCGCTGCAATGTAATCTTGCGCGGTTCTTCCACTTTCGCCTTGTGGCTGCTTTTCAAGTGAGTCAGCAAAGACTGCTTCTCACTGTCGCTCACATGTTCCTCGGCGGCGGTGTGCGGCAGACCTGCCTCACGCATCTGCTGCAACAGGCGCTCTACCGGTGTTTTGACCTCATCGGCCAGTTGTTTCACCGTGACTTGCGTCATGCACTTCTCTCCTCAGGCCGCGCCTAATTACTCGAACCAATGGGCTCGGGCGGCCATGATCAACTTGCCGGCACGATCTTCGTCAATGCCGTCGATGTCGAGCAGATCGTCAATAGACTGCTCGGCCAGGTCTTCGCGGGTAATTACGCCGCGCACCGCCAGTTCCATCGCCAAATCCTTGTCCATACCCTCAAGCGAGAGCAGGTCTTCGGCCGGATGGGCGTCTGCCAGCTTTTCCTCAGTAGCGATGGCTTTAGTCAACAAACGATCCTTGGCCCGAGCGCGAAGCTCGTTGACGGTGTCTTCGTCAAAGCCGTCGATGTTGAGCATTTCTTCCAACGGTACGTAGGCAATCTCTTCCAGGCTGGTGAAGCCTTCATCTACCAGCACCTGCGCCAGGTCTTCATCGACTTCCAGCTCTTCGATAAAGTTGCGCAGGATGTCACCGGTTTCAGCTTGCTGCTTAGCCTGGATGTCCGATTCGGTCATCACGTTCAGGGTCCAACCGGTCAGTTGGCTGGCCAGACGCACGTTCTGACCACCACGACCAATGGCCTGAGCCAGATTGTCTGCGCCAACGGCGATGTCCATTGCATGGGCATCTTCGTCAACGATAATTGCCGCCACTTCAGCCGGCGACATGGCGTTGATCACGAACTGCGCCGGGTTATCGTCCCACAGGACGATGTCCACACGCTCACCGCCCAATTCGCCCGACACTGCCTGGACGCGCGAACCGCGCATACCAATGCAAGCGCCCTGCGGGTCGATGCGTTTGTCCTTGGAGCGGACCGCGATCTTGGCGCGCGAACCCGGGTCGCGGGACGCAGCCATGACTTCGATCAGGCCTTCGGCGATTTCCGGCACTTCGATACGGAACAGCTCGATCAGCATTTCCGGCGCGGTACGCGACAGGATCAACTGAGGGCCGCGGTTCTCGGTGCGGATTTCCTTGAGCAGCGCACGCAAGCGCACGCCTACACGGAAAGTTTCGCGAGAGATGATGTCTTCACGGGCCAGCAACGCTTCGGCGTTGTTGCCCAGGTCGACGATCACGTTGTCGCGGGTCACTTTTTTCACGGTACCGGAGATGATTTCACCCAGGCGTTCGCGATAGGCGTCAACGACTTGAGCACGCTCGGCTTCGCGAACCTTCTGCACAATGACCTGCTTGGCGGTCTGTGCAGCGATACGGCCGAACTCGATCGATTCGATCTTTTCTTCGACGACATCACCGACGTTGGCGCCAGGGTGCGTTTGCGCAACCTTGCTTGGCCAGGTCTCAATCGCCGGATCATCAAGATCGGCTTCTTCGACGACCGTCCAGCGACGGAAAGTCTCATAGGCACCGGTGTGGCGGTTGATTTCCACACGCAGATCAACTTCATCTTCAAAACGCTTTTTGGTAGCAGTGGCCAGGGCCAGCTCCAGCGCTTCAAAAATCACGTTTGCCGGTACGCCTTTTTCATTGGATACCGACTCAACAACCAGCAGTACTTCTTTGCTCATCGTACGCCTCGCCTTTCGCAAGCCATTGGATCCGCGGGATCCGCGTCTCAGTCAAAACTGGGAATAATGTTGGCCTTGTCGATCATATCGATCGGCAACAGGAACTCATGGTCTTCTACCTGCACCACGACATCCTGCTCTTCTACACCGCGCAGAAGGCCCTGAAAGTTGCGTCGCCCTTCGAATGGGGAGCGCAGCTTGATCTTCACTTGTTCACCGGCAAATTTTGCAAACTGATCAATAGTGAACAGTGGGCGTTCCATGCCTGGCGAGGAAACTTCAAGGGTGTATTCAACGGAAATCGGATCTTCAACATCCAGGACACCGCTGATCTGACGGCTGACAATTGCACAATCGTCCACCAGCACGCCGCCCTCTTTATCGATATAAACGCGCAACATTGAGTGGCGACCTTGAGCCGAAAACTCAATACCCCAGCATTCATAGCCTAGGGCCACGACCACCGGGGCCAGCAAGGCCTGCAACTCTTCTAGCTTGCTCGACACCTGAACCCCCTCGTGCATGTATGTGCATGCTGTGCAAAATAAAAAAATGGGCGAAACGCCCATCCTTGAAACGCCGTCGAACAGCGGCGTTGAAAGTGTCCAGCTAACAAAAAGCCCCTTAAAAGGGGCTCCGCTAAAACTGGTTGCGGGGGCCGGATTTGAACCGACGACCTTCGGGTTATGAGCCCGACGAGCTACCAGACTGCTCCACCCCGCGACAAAGCTGGGGCGGAAGTATACGACCGATCCCTTACAGGGTCAATGTAACCTTCCACCTACAAGAAAGCCCGCAACAGCGGGCTCTCCTGATAATTGGTACCGAGAAGGGGACTCGAACCCCTACACCCTATGGGCACAACCACCTCAAGGTTGCGTGTCTACCAATTCCACCACCTCGGCAATACAGCGTTTACAACCTTCTTACTTCTGCTCTTGAGCTGGAGGCACGTCAGTCGCTGGAGTAGCCGACTTTTGCTCTTGAAGCACCGGGACATCATCAGAAGCCGGTTTTGCTTTTGGTACTTCCAACACTGCTGGGTTTGGCAAACCTACTTGAGTCAGCACATGAGCCTTCTCTTTAGCAAAGTAACCTAACCCCAAGCTGGTTATGAAGAAACCGGCGGCAAGTATAGCAGTAAACTTACTAAGAAAGGTAGAGGAACCTTGGCTTCCGAACACAGTATTTGAAGCACCTGCACCGAAAGACGCACCAGCATCCGCACCTTTACCCTGTTGCAACAAAACCAGGGCAACTACGCCCAGGGCAGCCAACAGATGAAAAACGACTACGACTGTTTCCAGCATTTTTTCAGTTTCCCGCGGCGCGACAGATCGCACCGAACTCATCTGCATTCAGGGAAGCTCCACCAATGAGCCCCCCATCGATATCCGGCATGCCGAACAGTTCGACCGCATTGGCCGCCTTCACGCTGCCGCCGTATAGAAGCCGCACACCTTGTGCGACTTCAGAATTCTCTGCCGCCAACTGGGCGCGGATGGCGGCGTGCACATCCTGCGCCTGTTGCGGTGTAGCAGTCAGCCCGGTACCAATGGCCCAGACCGGCTCGTAAGCAATTACTGCCTTTGCAAACGCACCAACACCCAGCTCCTCGATGATGCTGCCCAGCTGACGCGAGACAACTTCAAGCGTTTTGCCCGACTCGCGCTGCTCAAGGGTTTCCCCTATGCACAACACCGGAATCAAGCCACAAGCCTGTGCGGCGGCGAACTTGCGGTTGAGCGTCTGATCGCTTTCACCCATCAACTGGCGGCGCTCGGAGTGCCCAACAAGTACATAGGCACAACCCGCATCAACTAACTGACTCGGTGCAATCTCACCGGTCAACGCACCTTGGGCGGGCTCCACCGCAGAATTCTGCGCGCCGACCTGAATCGACTGACCTTCCAAGCCATCAACCACTTGGCCGATATGCAGGAAAGGCGGGAAAACCGCGACATCAACACCGCCAGGCAAGGCCAGGTGACGAAGGCCATTGATCAGCTCAGCGACACTGGCGCGGGTACCGTGCATCTTCCAGTTACCAGCTACCATCGTGCGACGCATGCTGTACCCCGTCGGTCAAAGTGGGCGCAGATGTTACCCAACCACATCATCACTGGCAAGCCGAATTCAGGCGCAAACTTCAGTTACCAGTTTTGCCAGGTCTTCGGCATGGCCGCGAACCTGTGTTTCGTCCTCGCCTTCGACCATGACACGCACCAGAGGCTCTGTGCCAGACTTGCGCAACAACACGCGCCCACGCCCAGCCATAGCCTGGGTTACACGCTCGCAAGCTTCCTTGACAGAGGGGTGCTCGATTGGATTTTCGCCACCGCCGAAACGCACATTGAGCAGCACCTGCGGGCACTTGCGCAGAGCCTGCCGCGCCTGCGCCAGGCTCTCTTCGCGACGACGCAAGGCCAGCAACACCTGCAGCGCGGCGATGATTGCGTCGCCTGTGGTGGTGTGCTGGAAGCAAACAACATGCCCCGAGTTTTCACCACCAATCACCCAGTTGCGTTCCAGCAACTCGGCGATCACGTAACGGTCACCGACATTGGCGCGAATGAAGGGAATCCCCAGTTCAGCCAACGCCAATTCGAGGCCCAGGTTACTCATCAGCGTACCGACGACACCCCCTTGCAGCTTGTTACGCTCATGCAAGTCACGGGCAATGATGAACAGCAGGTCATCACCATCCACGATCATGCCAGTGTGATCCACCATCAACACACGGTCGCCATCGCCGTCAAAGGCAATGCCCAAGTCTGCATGCTCGGCCAGAACCGCCGCCTGCAACTGCTCCATGTGCGTGGAACCGCAGTTGTCGTTGATGTTCAACCCGTTAGGCTGAGCCGACAGCACAGTGACTTGCGCACCGAGTTCCTTGAATACACTCGGCGCCACCTTGTACGTCGCTCCGTGGGCACAATCGACGACGATTTTCAGCCCGGCAAAATTGGTGCTGCTCGGCACGCTGCTCTTACAGAATTCGATGTAGCGACCGGAGGCATCATTGATACGCGACACCTTGCCCAGTTTGCTGGACTCGACCACGGTCATAGGCGCATCCAGCAACTCTTCGATCATCAGCTCGATCTCGTCAGGCAACTTGGTGCCCTGCCCCGAGAAAAACTTGATGCCATTGTCATCGTGCGGATTGTGCGAGGCACTGATCACGATACCGGCTTGAGCATGAAAGGTACGCGTCAGGTAGGCGATCGCCGGTGTGGGCATGGGGCCCAGCAGCATCACGTCGGCGCCCGCAGCGGACAACCCCGCTTCCAGCGCGGATTCAAACATGTAGCCCGAAATACGCGTGTCCTTGCCCACCAGGATGCGGCACGCACCCATGCTGCGGAACGCCATGCCTGCCGCCCAACCCAACTTGAGCATGAAATCAGGGGTAATCGGGTATTCGCCGACCCGACCACGGATACCGTCGGTGCCAAAATATTTTTTAGTCATGAGTGCTCCATCATTCTTATTCGGCTGATTCAACAGCGGCAATCATGCGCACCACGTCCACCGTCTCGGCGACATCATGCACACGCAAAATACGCGCGCCCTTGGTCATAGCAAGCGCAGCCAGCGCGAGGCCGCCAAACAAGCGCTCACCGACCGGGCGATTCAGGGCCTGCCCTATCATGCTCTTGCGCGAAACACCGACCAGAAGAGGCCGGCCAAGGGCGTGCAGGGCTTCCATATGCTTGAACAGGCTTAGATTATGTTGCAGGGTCTTGGCGAAGCCAAACCCCGGATCGAGAATGATCTTTTCAGCGCCAATACCCACTGACGCGCACTGGGCGATTCTGTCAGCAAGAAAGCTACTGACCTCGCCAACCAGGTCGTCGTAGTGCGGATTATCCTGCATATTGCCGGGTTCACCCAGCATATGCATCAGACACACGGGCAGGCCGGTCGCTGCAGCGGCGTCGAGGGCACCGTCACGCCGCAACGAACGCACATCATTAATCAGGCCCGCCCCCAAGCGTGCAGTTTCACGCATCACCGCTGGCGTTGACGTGTCCACCGAGATGATCACATCCAGCTCGCGCGCAATGCGCTCGACAATCGGCGCCACGCGCTCCAGTTCCTCCACAGGAGAAACAACGCGGGCACCCGGCCGAGTCGACTCGCCGCCGATATCGATCAACGTCGCGCCGGCAGCCACCATCGCCTGCGCATGACGCAACGCGGCATCCTGCTGGCTGAAGCGGCCGCCATCGGAAAACGAATCGGGAGTGACATTAAGAATGCCCATGACATGCGTATGGGCCAAATCAAGAACCCGGTTGCCGCAAAGCAACCGGGTGGAGGACGACGCAGAAATCATTTCAAACCTTAATGGTCAGCTGCCGGGCCGCCGATTGGAGCTTCAGGACGTTCATTCTGCACCACTGGCGGAGTGCCCGAGGTACCTGAACCACCTTCCCAATCGCGAGGCTCACGAGGCGTGCGCCCCGCCATGATGTCGTCGATCTGATCGGCATCAATGGTCTCGTATTTCATCAGCGCATCAGCCATCGCGTCCAGCTTGTCGCGGTTGTCGGTGAGGATCTGCTTGGCCGTGCCGTAGCATTGATCAATGATGCTGCGCACCTCGGAGTCGATCAGCTTGGCTGTCTCGCCCGAAAAACTGGCACTTTGACCGCCACCGCCGCGTCCCAGGAACACCTCGCCTTCTTCCTCGGCATACATCAAGGGACCGAGTTTTTCCGACAGGCCCCACTTGGTCACCATATTCCGTGCGATCTGGCTGGCGCGCATGATGTCGTTGGAAGCGCCGGTGGTGACACCGTCGAAGCCCAGCGTCATCTCTTCCGCAATCCGACCGCCGTAAAGCGAACAGATCTGGCTGATCAGTGCGCGCTTGGAGAGGCTGTAACGATCCTCTTCCGGCAGGAACATCGTCACACCCAAGGCACGACCGCGCGGAATGATCGACACCTTGTAGACCGGGTCGTGCTCAGGCACAACACGACCCACGATGGCGTGACCCGCTTCGTGATACGCAGTGTTCTGCTTTTCCTTCTCGGACATGACCATGGATTTGCGCTCGGCGCCCATCATGATCTTGTCCTTGGCCAACTCGAACTCTTTCATTTCAACGATGCGCTTGCCGGTACGGGCCGCAAACAACGAAGCCTCGTTGACCAGGTTGGCCAGGTCAGCACCGGAGAAGCCTGGCGTACCACGGGCAATCACGGCCGGGGCCACGTCGTCGCCCATCGGCACTTTACGCATGTGTACTTTAAGGATCTGTTCGCGACCGCGGATGTCCGGCAAGCCCACCACCACCTGGCGGTCAAAACGGCCTGGACGCAGCAGCGCAGGGTCCAGTACGTCCGGACGGTTGGTTGCGGCGATGACGATGATGCCGTCATTCATCTCGAAACCGTCCATCTCCACCAGTAACTGGTTGAGGGTCTGCTCACGCTCGTCATGACCGCCACCCATGCCGGCGCCACGATGGCGACCAACGGCATCGATTTCGTCAATGAAGATGATGCATGGCGCGTGCTTCTTGGCCTGTTCGAACATATCGCGAACACGGCTGGCACCGACACCGACGAACATCTCGACAAAGTCAGAACCGGAAATGGTGAAGAACGGCACCTTGGCTTCGCCGGCAATCGCCTTGGCCAGCAAGGTTTTACCGGTACCCGGCGGGCCGACCATCAGTACGCCACGAGGAATGCGCCCGCCCAGGCGCTGGAACTTGCCCGGATCACGCAGGAACTCGACCAGCTCACCCACTTCTTCCTTGGCTTCGTCGCAACCGGCGACATCAGCCAGGGTAGTTTTCACCTGGTCCTCAGAGAGCAGGCGTGCCTTGCTCTTGCCAAAGCTCATCGGCCCGCCCTTGCCTCCCGCACCCCCTTGCATCTGGCGCATGAAGAACATGAACACGGCAATAATCACCAGGATCGGGAAGCTGGCCACCAGGAGCTGGGTCCAGATGCTCTGCTGCTCAGGCTGCTTGCCTTCCACAACGACCTTGTTGTCCACCAGGTCGCCGATCAGACCGTTGTCCTGAATGGCCGGACGAATGGTCTTGAAGCTGTCGCCATCAATACGCTTGCCGGTAATCACGTAGCCATCAACCGCTACGCGCTCGACCTTGCCATCCTTAACTTGCTGGATGAAGTCGGAATAGTTGAGGGTCTGCGGCTCGTTAGGGCTGGAGAAGTTGTTCATCACCGTCACCAGGACAGCCGCGATGATCAACCACAGGATCAGATTCTTTGCCATATCGTTCAATTAACTACCCTCTGAAGCAAGCTCCGCTACTGGCGCGCGCTTCGCATGATATTCACCGGCCTAACTTACTACATTACCTACAACACTGGCAGGCGCCGTCTGTAACCCTTTGTGAAACTTTGACTACACAATAATCGTAAAGCTTCATGACGAAAGCGATATAAAAAAACCTATCGCCCTCCTCGAATCTCTCAAAAACGCTCTTCGCTCGCCGCGCCTTCAACGCCGCGAAAGCCGCGGCAGAGCAGGTATTGCTCCCGAGACCTGTCCCGGGAAGAGTCAGGCTTGCGTGTTTGCACCTTATCGAACAGCTTGCGGATGTTCTTGTGGTACTCGTCAAACCCTTCGCCCTGGAAGACTTTCACCAGGAAATCACCACCAGGACGCAGTACCCGACCCGCCAGATCCAGCGCCAGTTCACACAGGAACATGGCACGCGGCATATCGACGGCCGGTAATCCACTCATATTGGGGGCCATGTCGGAAATCACAAGGTCTACCTGCGAATTTCCCACCGCCTCAAGAATCTCTGCGAGCACAGTGTCCTGGGTGAAATCACCATGAACAAAGGTCACATCCGGGATGCTGTCCATCTCCAGGATGTCTGAAGCGATCAAGCGGCCCTGCCCACCAATCAGACGACTGGTCACCTGGGACCAGCCACCCGGGGCCGCACCCAGGTCAATAACGCTCATGCCGGGACGGATCAATTTGTCCTTGTCCTGGATCTCCAGCAACTTGTAGCTGGCCCGGGAACGGTAGCCGTCCTTCTGCGCCTTTTTGACGTAAGGATCGTTGAAATGCTCTTGTAGCCATTTAAGGCTGGTTTTGGAACGGGCCACGGGCCACCTCGAAAAATAAAACGGGTCGTGATTAACTGGGCGGTCCCGGACTCGCTCGGGTAAACTGGCCGCCGCTTTTTACAAGATCAGACGCAGGGGTCAGATTATGCCGCTCACTCAAGAGCAGAAGAAACAGTACAAATCCATTGGCCACCATCTGAAACCAGTTCTGATTGTGGCAGACAACGGTTTGACTGAAGGTGTGTTAGCCGAATTCGAACGCGCACTCAATGATCATGAACTGATCAAGATCAAGGTCAATATCCTTGATCGCGAAGCGCGCCTGGCCGCCGTTGCAGAACTGTGCAAGGTGGGCAAGGCGGACCTGGTCCAGGTTATCGGCAAGATGGCGCTGCTGTACCGCAAGAACTTCAGCGTCAACAAGCAACTGTCGAACGTTCATCGCTTCAAGTGATGAAAAGGGTCAAGGGCGTGCTTCGCGCGCCCCGCCACTCCATCCCGGTGCGGGCTGTACAACCAGCACCAGGCCGGAGAACCCTAGCACAAGATAGCTGAATAGCTGCCAGCGCAACGCTTGCGGCAGCCAGACATGCACAACGCAATACATTGCACACGCATACAGCGCCATCAGTAGCAGTTGGCCGCGAATATCCCGCCACAAACTCCCCAAGCCTTCGGCCCTGACCAGCACCCATGCCTGGAGCGTCACGCACGCCGCCGCAAAAGCCACCAGCAACGTACTGAGCAATCCGTCGATCTCATCGATCAGCAGCGGTGCCAGGCCAATCAGGCCCAGCACCGGCAACACGCCAATGTGCAACAACCACAGGCCACCCACCCAAAGCATCTGGGAAAGCTGCCAAAGCATGGCGCCCGCACGAAGCGGGCGCCGTCTTTCAGATGTGACGAACTTCGACAATCTCGTACTCGATCACGCCGCTCGGCGTTTTCACGGCAACCACGTCGCCCTCTTCCTTGGCAATCAAGGCACGGGCAATCGGTGAGCCGACAGAGATCTTGCCTTTCTTGAAGTCAGCCTCGTCCTCGCCCACGATCTGGTAGGTCACGCTTTCATCGGTCTCGACGTTGGCGATTTCCACGGTCGTGCCAAAAATCACCTTGCCGGTATGCGGGATGGTCGTGACGTCGATGATCACCGCATTCTGCATGCGGCCTTCGATATCACGGATCCGCGCCTCGACCATACCCTGCTGCTCGCGAGCAGCGTGGTATTCGGCGTTTTCCTTCAAGTCACCCAACTCGCGGGCCGTACCGATGTCCTGGCTCAGCTTTGGACGTACGACTTTGGTCAGATGGGCGTGCTCCTCTTCCAGGGCGCGAGCGCCCTGAACGGTCATCGGGTATTTGGTTATGCTCATGCCTTCAATCCTGCGTGTAGATCCTGCAAGCGACGCACGGTCTTTTCCGGACCGAACTTGAGCGCTTCGCAGATGGCTTCGCCAGCAGCAATGGTGGTGGTGCAATAGATCTTGTGCTGCAAGGCATTACGACGAATGGAGTAGGAGTCCGCGATCGACTGGCGACCTTCGGTGGTGTTGATGATCAGGGTGACTTCGTCATTCTTGATCATGTCGACCACGTGCGGACGGCCCTCCGTCACTTTGTTCACGCGGCGTACTTTCAGGCCGGCCGCTTCGATCAGCTTGGCGGTCCCGGCGGTAGCCACGACTTCAAAGCCCAAGTTGATCAGATCACGGGCCACACCCGCAACCAGTGGCTTGTCGTCATCGCGCACGCTGATAAACGCAGTACCGCCGGTCGGCAGCACTTCGCTGGCGCCCATCTGGGCCTTGGCGAAGGCTTCGCCGAAGGTGTCGCCCACGCCCATCACTTCACCGGTGGACTTCATTTCCGGGCCCAGGATCGGGTCCACGCCAGGGAATTTGGCGAAGGGGAACACCGCCTCTTTCACGCTGTAGAAGTTCGGAATGATTTCCTTGGTGAAGCCGATTTCCTTCAGGGTCTTACCGGCCATTACGCGCGCAGCGATCATGGCCAGGGACACACCGATGCACTTGGACACGAAAGGCACGGTACGCGAAGCGCGCGGGTTGACTTCGATGACGTAGATGTCTTCGCCTTGCAGCGCCAACTGCACGTTCATCAGGCCGACCACACCCAGCTCCAGGGCCATTTTCTTGACCTGTTCGCGCATCTCGTCCTGGATGTGCGCCGGCAGCGAGTACGGCGGCAGCGAGCATGCGGAGTCACCGGAGTGAACGCCCGCCTGCTCGATGTGCTGCATGATCGCGCCGATCACCACGTCGGTACCGTCGCACACCGCGTCCACGTCCATTTCGATGGCGCAGTTGAGGAAGTGGTCGAGCAGCACCGGGCTGTCGTTGGAAACTTTCACCGCGTCACGCAGGTAGCGCTTGAGCTCTTCTTCTTCGTAGACGATTTCCATCGCGCGGCCGCCCAGTACGTAGGACGGACGCACCACCAGCGGGTAGCCGATCTTGCTGGCTGCGCGGATGGCTTCGTCTTCGCTGCGCACGGTGGCGTTTGGCGGCTGGCGCAGGTTCAGGCGCTCGACCATCTGCTGGAAGCGCTCACGGTCTTCTGCACGGTCGATGGCATCCGGGCTGGTACCGATGATCGGCACGCCAGCGGCTTCCAGGGCACGCGCCAGTTTCAACGGGGTTTGGCCGCCGTACTGGACGATCACGCCTTTTGGTTTCTCGACGCGGCAGATTTCCAGTACGTCTTCCAGGGTTACCGGCTCGAAGTACAGACGGTCGGACGTGTCGTAGTCAGTGGAAACCGTTTCCGGGTTGCAGTTGACCATGATGGTCTCGTAGCCGTCTTCGCGCAGTGCAAGTGCGGCGTGAACGCAGCAATAGTCGAACTCGATGCCCTGGCCGATACGGTTCGGACCGCCACCCAGAATGATGATCTTGTCGCGGCCTGACGGCGCGGCTTCACACTCTTCTTCATAGGTGGAGTACATGTACGCAGTGTCGGTGGCGAACTCGGCGGCGCAGGTGTCAACGCGCTTGTAGACCGGGAAGATGTCCAGCTTGTGGCGATGGGTACGCAGGTTCTTCTCGGTCACACCCAGCAACTTGGCCAGACGCTGGTCGGAGAAGCCTTTGCGCTTGAGACGGAACATCAGGTCGCGGTCGATGGACGACAGGCCAAGGGTCTTGACCTTCTCTTCTTCCTTGATCAGGTCTTCTATCTGCACCAGGAACCACGGGTCGATCATGTTCATGCCGAAAATATCTTCGACGCTCAGGCCGGCACGGAAGGCGTCAGCCACGTACCAGATACGCTCGGCGCCTGGCACGGTCAGCTCGCGCTTGAGGATGCTCATGCTTTCCGGGTTGCTCAGGTCGAGCTTCTCGTCCAGGCCGCACACACCGACTTCCAGGCCGCGCAGGGCTTTCTGCAGGGATTCCTGGAACGTGCGGCCGATCGCCATGACTTCACCGACCGACTTCATCTGAGTGGTCAGGCGCGCATCGGCCTTGGCGAATTTTTCGAAGGCAAAGCGCGGCAGCTTGGTCACAACGTAGTCGATAGACGGCTCGAAAGACGCCGGCATGGCGCCGCCCGTGATTTCGTTTTGCAACTCGTCCAGGGTGTAACCGATCGCCAGCTTGGCAGCGATACGCGCAATCGGGAAGCCGGTCGCTTTCGAGGCCAGCGCCGAAGAACGCGATACACGCGGGTTCATCTCGATCACGACCATGCGGCCTGTGTCCGGGCAGATACCGAACTGAACGTTGGAACCACCGGTTTCAACGCCGATTTCACGCAATACCGCCAACGAGGCGTTGCGCATGATCTGGTATTCCTTGTCCGTCAGGGTCTGCGCCGGCGCAACGGTGATCGAGTCACCAGTGTGCACGCCCATCGGATCGAAGTTTTCGATGGAGCAGACGATGATGCAGTTGTCCTTTTTATCGCGGACAACCTCCATCTCGTACTCTTTCCAGCCGATCAGGGATTCGTCGATCAGCAGCTCTTTGGTCGGAGACAGGTCCAGGCCACGGGCGCAGATCTCTTCGAATTCTTCGCGGTTGTAAGCAATGCCACCACCGGTGCCGCCCATGGTGAAGGACGGACGGATAATGCAGGGGAAGCCCAGCTTTTCGAGAACCGCGTTGGCCTCTTCCATGCTGTGGGCGATACCGGAGCGCGGGCAGTCAAGGCCGATGGACTTCATCGCCTTGTCGAAACGCGAACGGTCTTCCGCCTTGTCGATGGTGTCCGCGTTCGCACCGATCATCTCGACGTCGAACTTTTCCAGGACGCCTTCGCGCTCCAGGTCCAGGGCGCAGTTCAGTGCGGTCTGGCCCCCCATGGTTGGCAACAGCGCGTCCGGACGCTCTTTTTCGATGATCTTGGCCACGGTCTGCCATTTGATCGGTTCGATGTAGGTGGCGTCGGCCATGGCCGGGTCGGTCATGATGGTGGCCGGGTTGGAGTTCACCAGGATGACGCGGTAGCCCTCCTCGCGCAGGGCTTTACAGGCCTGGGCGCCGGAGTAGTCGAATTCGCAGGCCTGGCCGATCACGATCGGGCCAGCGCCGAGAATCAGGATGCTTTTTATGTCTGTACGTTTTGGCATGGGTTTGTCACTCAAATCCGCAGGTCAGTCGGCAAGCCGTCTTGAACATTCTTTGAAGAACCTGCGGGGGCCACCGAAGTTCGGGGCCACCCGCAGGCCGCTCAGTCAGCGTCGCTTGGCCATCTCATTGATGAAACGGTCGAACAGCGGCGCTACGTCGTTCGGGCCCGGGCTGGCTTCAGGGTGACCCTGGAAGCTGAACGCGCTCTTGTCGGTGCGCTCGATGCCTTGCAGGGAGCCGTCGAACAGCGACTTGTGAATAGCGCGCACGTTCGAAGGCAGGCTCGCTTCATCCACCGCAAAACCGTGGTTCTGGCTGGTGATCATGACAACGCCGGTGTCCAGGTCCTGCACGGGGTGGTTGGCACCGTGGTGACCGTGGCCCATTTTCAGGGTCTTGGCGCCCGAGGCCAGGGCCAGCAACTGGTGGCCGAGGCAGATACCGAATACCGGAATCTCGGTTTCCAGCACGTCCTTGATCGCCTGGATGGCGTAGTCGCATGGCTCGGGGTCACCAGGGCCGTTGGACAGGAACACGCCGTCCGGTTGCAGGGCGAGTACATCGCTGGCCGGGGTTTGCGCCGGCACCACGGTCACGCGGCAGCCGCGCTCAACCAGCATGCGCAGGATGTTGTACTTGACGCCGTAATCGTAGGCCACAACGTGATAAGGCAGCTCAGCGGCATCGATAGTCGCGTGGCTGTCGGTCTTCAGGTCCCAGACAGTGGAGCGCCATTCGTACTTCTCTTTGACGCTGACGACTTTCGCCAGGTCCATGCCCTTCAGGCCAGGGAACCCTTGCGCTGCGGCAATCGCCGCCTCTTCGGAGATATTCTCACCGACCATGATGCAGCCGTTCTGCGAGCCTTTTTCACGCAGGATGCGCGTGAGGCGGCGCGTATCGATACCGGCGATCGCCACAACGTTGTTGGCTTTCAGGTAATCGGACAGCGACATCGTGTTACGCCAGTTGCTCGCAACCAGTGGCAGGTCACGAATCACCAGACCTGCCGACCAGACACGATCAGACTCGGCGTCTTCCGGTGTAGTACCGGTGTTGCCGATGTGCGGATAGGTCAGGGTAACGATCTGCTGGGCGTAGGAAGGATCGGTAAGGATTTCCTGATAGCCTGTCATGGCGGTGTTGAACACCACCTCACCAACGGTTTGACCGTCGGCTCCAATGGCTTCGCCGCGAAAAATGCTGCCATCAGCAAGGGCGAGTATGGCTGGCTTAGTCAAGAAGACCTCCCGTAAATAAAGCCTGAAAGGGCGATCGCAGGTTGCAAAAAAGCGGAGTGACGTATGGACACGTCACCCCGCTTCTTCACTGAATTATTCTGCGCGCTTTTAGTGGACACACTAAAGCTGTAGCTTACAGAAAAAGGCTTTTTTGGTCCACCGCTAATGAGCCTGAAAGGCAGGGGAATGCGACAGGGCGTCGCTTAGCGGGTAAAACGGGGCCCAAGCATAAGCTTGAGGCCCTGTTTAAGCTACCGATTAGTGCAGGTCGAGTACATCACGCATGTCGTACAGACCAGGCTCGCGCCCCTCCAACCAGAGCGCAGCACGCACCGCGCCCTTGGCGAACGTCATTCGGCTGGACGCCTTGTGCGTGATCTCCAGGCGCTCGCCTTCAGTGGCAAACAGCACAGTGTGATCACCGACCACATCACCACCGCGCACAGTGGCAAATCCAATGGTGTCGCGCGCACGCGCACCGGTATGCCCTTCACGGCCATACACCGCCACTTTCGACAGGTCACGCCCCAACGCATCAGCGATGGCCTCGCCCATCCGCAAGGCAGTCCCGGACGGCGCATCGATCTTGTGACGATGATGGGTTTCGATAATTTCGATATCCGCTTCATCGCCCAATACACGAGCCGCCATGTCCAGCAACTTGAGGGAAAGATTCACGCCCACGCTGAAGTTCGCTGCAAAGACGATCGGAATATCCTTGCCCGCCTGAGCCAGCAACTGCTTCTGCTCAACCGTCAAACCGGTGGTACCGATCACCATCGCCTTGCCTGCCTTACGGCAGAATGCCAGGTTTTCCAGCATCACCTCCGGCAGCGTGAAATCGATCAACACGTCGAACTCGTCGGCCACCTGCCCCAGGTGACCGGACAACGAAACGCCAATACGGCCCAGCGAAGCCAACTCACCCGCATCTGCACCGATCAACGTGCTGCCCGGACGAACGATCGCCGCAGTCAGCCCGGACGCCGGCGAGCGCTGCTGCACGGCTTCGACCAGCGTTTTGCCCATGCGCCCGGCAGCGCCCATTACGGCTATACGTCGCATACTCAATTCCTTACAGGTCGCCGAAGAAGCGCTTCACGCCATCGAAAAAACCCGTGGTTTTTGGCGAATGGGAGTCATCACCTTCCAACGAACTGCGGAACTCTTCAAGCAGCTCACGCTGACGGCGATTCAGGTTGACGGGCGTTTCTACCGCCACACGACACATCAGGTCGCCTGCCCCACCACCGCGCACCGGCGCAACGCCTTTGCCACGGATACGGAACTGCTTGCCGGTCTGCGTGCCCTCTGGAATCTTGAGCTTGACCCGACCGTCCAGCGTCGGAATTTCCAGTTCACCACCCAGGGCCGCATCGACAAAGCTGATCGGCACTTCACAGAACAGATGCTTGCCATCGCGCTGGAAGATCGAGTGCTCGCGCACATTGATCACCACATACAGGTCGCCCGTAGGCCCACCTTGAGTACCCGCTTCCCCTTCACCCGACAGACGAATGCGGTCACCGGTATCCACGCCCGCCGGCACTTTTACCGACAGCGTCTTGTACTCTTCGACACGACCTTCGCCATGGCAGGAATCGCACGGGTCGGAAATGATCTTGCCCTGGCCATGGCAACGCGGGCAGGTTTGCTGCACCGAGAAGAAGCCCTGCTGCATCCGAACCTGGCCGATACCGCCGCAGGTCGGGCAGGTGATTGGCGAAGAACCCTTCTTGGCACCCGAGCCGTCGCACGGTTTGCAGTTGACCAGCGTCGGTACACGGATGTTGACGCTGGTGCCGCGCACGGCTTCTTCCAGGTTCAGCTCCAGGGTATAGCGCAGGTCGCTGCCACGCTGGGCCCCGCCACGCTGACCACCACGGCCACCGCCAAAGAAATCACTGAACACATCACCGAAAATATCGGAGAAGTTCTGGCCACCAAAACCGGCACCGCCGCCGCCCATGCTCGGGTCGACACCGGCATGGCCATACTGGTCGTAGGCTGCACGCTTGTTGGGATCAGACAGACATTCGTAGGCCTCATTGGCCTCTTTGAACATTTCTTCGGATTCTTTGCTATCCGGATTACGGTCCGGGTGGTGCTTCATCGCCAGGCGACGGTAAGCCTTTTTCAGGTCCGCCTCGCTAGCCCCGCGCTCCACACCCAATACTTCGTAATAGTCACGCTTTGCCATAAGTCTTTGCACTCTTAAGGACGTTCAGCCAGACCCTCCTGAGCCTCGCCAAACTCGTTGAGCCCCAATGCAGGCCCGGACCCAACTCACGTCAATTCAACGATCCTGGTCATTACTACTTTTTAGCCGGCCACCCGACTAAAAACGCGGCATTTACTGCTCGGAAAGCAGGAGCATTCCCGACCACACCGCCAGCACCCGAACGCTGTCGCATACTGTAAAAATTCGCATACCCCAGACACGCCAACGCGGGAGCAAGCTCCCGCGCGGCGACATCCTACCAGTCACCGCTTGTGAGCGGTCAACCGGGCGACCAAGTTACTTCTGGTCTTTGACTTCTTCGAACTCGGCATCGACAACATCATCGTGCTTGGCTTCAGGCTCTGCTTGCTGCGCAGCACCTTCAGCCGGCTGGCCTTGTTCGGCGTACATTTTCTGAGCCACTGGCGCGGAAACCTTCGACAACTCCTCAACCTTGGCTTCGATAGCGGCCTTGTCATCGCCTTTGATAGCGGCTTCCAGGGCAACTACAGCGGCTTCGATTGCAGCTTTCTCTTCGGCACTCACCTTGTCGCCAGCATCAGCGACCATTTTGCGCGTCGAGTGAACCAGCGCATCACCCTGGTTACGGGCGCCAGCCAACTCGGCAAACTTGGCATCCGCATCAGCATTGGCTTCAGCATCACGAATCATCTGTTGAATTTCTTCATCAGACAGGCCGGAGTTGGCCTTGATGGTGATCTTCTGCTCTTTGCCGGTAGCCTTGTCTTTCGCGCCAACGTGCAGGATGCCGTTGGCGTCGATGTCGAAGGTCACTTCGATTTGCGGCACGCCACGTGGTGCTGGTGGAATCTCGGCCAAGTCGAACTTGCCCAGGGATTTGTTCTGCGCAGCTTGCTTACGCTCGCCTTGCAGCACGTGAATGGTCACGGCGCCCTGGTTATCGTCGGCAGTCGAAAACACCTGGGATTTCTTGGTAGGAATCGTGGTGTTTTTCTCGATCAGCGCAGTCATCACGCCGCCCATGGTTTCGATACCCAGGGTCAGAGGGCTCACGTCCAGCAGCAACACGTCTTTCACGTCACCAGCCAATACCGCGCCCTGGATGGCAGCGCCCATGGCGACCGCTTCGTCCGGGTTCACGTCTTTACGTGCTTCTTTACCGAAGAACTCGGTGACTTTCTGCTGTACCAGCGGCATACGGGTCTGACCACCGACCAGGATCACGTCGTTGATCGCGCCAACGTCGATACCGGCGTCTTTCAATGCGATACGGCATGGCTCGATGGTGCGCTGAACCAGGTCTTCAACCAGTGCTTCCAACTTGGCGCGAGAGATCTTCACGTTCAAGTGCTTAGGACCGGTAGCATCTGCAGTGATATACGGCAGGTTCACGTCGGTGGACATGCTCGACGACAGTTCGATCTTGGCTTTCTCGGCGGCTTCTTTCAGGCGCTGCATCGCCAGCGGGTCACCCTTGAGGTTCATGCCGCTTTCTTTCTTGAATTCGTCAACGAGGTAGTCGATCAGACGGATGTCGAAGTCTTCACCACCCAGGAATGTGTCGCCGTTGGTGGCCAACACTTCGAACTGGTGCTCGCCGTCAACTTCAGCGATCTCGATGACGGAGACGTCGAAAGTACCACCACCCAAGTCATAAACGATCACAGTGTGGTCGCCTTTGGCCTTGTCCATACCGTAGGCCAGGGCGGCCGCGGTGGGTTCGTTGATGATACGTTTTACGTCCAGCCCGGCGATGCGGCCGGCATCTTTGGTCGCCTGGCGCTGGCTGTCGTTGAAGTAGGCCGGAACGGTGATCACCGCCTCGGTCACGGTTTCACCGAGGTAATCTTCGGCAGTCTTCTTCATCTTTTTCAAGACTTCAGCCGAGATCTGCGGCGCAGACATCTTGTTGCCGTTTACTTCAACCCAGGCGTCACCGTTGTCGGCCTTGGCGATTTTGTAAGGCACCATCTTGATGTCTTTCTGTACGACTTCTTCGTCGAACTTACGACCGATCAGACGCTTTACCGCGTACAGGGTGTTGTGCGGGTTGGTAACGGCCTGACGCTTGGCCGACTGACCGACCAGGATCTCGCCGTCGTTGGCGTAAGCGATGATCGACGGCGTGGTACGCGCGCCTTCAGCGTTTTCGATGACTTTGGCCTTGCCGTTTTCCATGACCGAGACGCACGAGTTGGTGGTCCCCAGGTCGATACCGATAATTTTGCCCATGATTCACTCTCCCGAAACTTGAATTTGGATGCCGCAGCAGTTGTGGCTAACTGCGGTAGCACTTAAACGCTTGACTTATAGATGGGGGCCTTGCGGCGGATTTCAAGCCTGCTCATCAATAGAAGGCGAAACGGGTGCGGGCGCCTTGCTCACCACCACCATCGCCGGACGCAACAAGCGACCGTTAAGCAGATAACCCTTCTGGAATACCTTCAATACGCTGTTGGGCTCCAGGTCGTGGCTTTCCTGCATCGCCATCGCCTGGTGGTGCTCTGCGTTGAACGGCTCACCGCCTAGTGGATTGATGGCTTCCAACTGATAACGCTTCAGGGTGTCCTGGAACATTTTCAGGGTCAGTTCGATCCCTTCGCGCATCGGGCGGATGTTTTCGTCATCCGGATTGGACAGTTCAAGGCCACGCTCCAGGCTGTCGATAATCGGCAGCAGGTCGTTGGCGAATTTTTCCAATGCGAATTTGTGAGCCTTTTCTACATCCTGCTCGGCACGGCGGCGGACGTTCTGCAGATCGGCGGCAACACGCAACGACTGATCCTGCGCTGCGGCCAGCTGCTCTTCGAGCACTTGCACACGAGTCCCCAGCTCATCACCGGCAGCCGAATTGGCGTCTGGCGTTTGCGTATCCTGCGTCTGTTCGTCAGCCATAGATTTCTCCTTTCAAAATCATGCGCGAACTCAACTCGCGCTTCTGTTCCGGTATATGGGGCCACAATTTTCAGGTTCAAGGGTGCAGGGGTTACCAAAAGTCTTTCGTATGTCTCGGATCATTTCCTGCCTGTACATGCCTTATTGAGCTAAAAAAAGCCATTGATCAAGCAAATCGAGCTAAGCGCCAGGATTGTCAGCCTCAGATAAAACACTGTATAAATAACCATACCTAAAGCCTGGGAGCGACCTTCATGCTCGTGCACCTGTCCGTACATAACTACGCCATCGTTGAACATCTGGATCTCGAACTGGATCGCGGCATGAGCGTAATCACAGGCGAGACCGGCGCCGGCAAGTCGATCATGCTCGACGCCCTGGGCCTGACGCTCGGGGACCGCGCCGACAGCGGAGTGGTACGCCCCGGCGCCGACAAGGCCGACATCCTGGCCACCTTCGACCTGGCGGATATTCCCGAGGCCGAGGCCTGGCTGGCCGAGCGCGACCTCAATAATGAAGGGCCGTGCATTCTGCGCCGGGTCATCACCGCCGAAGGACGCTCACGCGGCTACATCAACGGCACGCCCTGCCCCCTTGGCGACTTGAAAGCCCTGGGTGAACTGCTGATTGATATCCACAGCCAGCATGAGCACCAGTCCCTACTGAAAACCGACACCCATCGCCGCCTGCTCGACGAGTACGCCGGCGCCACCGACCTTGCTCGCCAGGTTCACCTGGCCGCCCACCGCTGGCGCCAGACACGCCAGGAACTGGAACGTCTTTCCAACTCCGGCGACGAGCAACGCGCTCGCCACCAATTGCTCAGCTATCAACTCGAAGAGCTTGAAAGCCTGGGCCTGGGCGAGACCGAACTGGAACAGCTTGAACAGGAACACAAAAACCTGACCAACGCCGAGACGCTGCTGGGTATCTGTCGCCAAGTGATCGAGCAATGCAGCGAAAGTGATTCCGGCAATGTGCTCAACGCACTGACGGCAAGCCTTAATCGCCTGTCCAGCGTGACTAACGCCTCCGGCTCACTGAGTGAGGCCACTACCCTGCTGACCAGCGCGCAGATCCAGGTAGAGGAGGCGGTAGGTGAGCTGAACCGCTTCCTGGATCATTTCGATGCCGACCCGGCGCGCCTGCAGGAAATAGAAGAGCGCCTGGACACTATCTACACCCTGGCGCGCAAACATCGCATCCAGCCAACCGAAGTGGCGGCGATGCAGCAAAAGCTGCTGGATGAAATCGAAACCTTGAACGCGAACGACGAGTCCATTGAGCGCCTCGGCGAAGAACTCGCCTCCTTCGCCCGCCATTATCAGGAAAAAGCTCGCGAGCTGAGCGACCTTCGCCAGCAAGCCGCCACCCGCCTGGCCGATGCCGTGGAGCAGGAAATCCAGCGGCTGGGCATGCCCGGTGGCCGCTTCACCATCCAGTTGCACGCCAATACCAGCCATGAACTGCAACCCCAAGGACTGGAACAGGTGGAGTTGCTGGTCAGCGCCAACCCGGGGCAACCGCTCAAGGCCCTGGCAAAAGTCGCCTCCGGCGGCGAGCTTTCACGGATCAGCCTGGCGATCCAGGTCATCACTGCGCAAACTTCGCGTGTACCGACCCTGGTATTCGATGAGGTGGACGTAGGCATTGGCGGGCCGACTGCCGAGATTGTTGGCCAGTTGTTGCGACGCCTGGGCGATCGTGGCCAGGTGCTTACGGTGACCCACTTACCGCAAGTGGCGGCCCAAGGGCATCAGCACTTGTTCGTGCACAAGGTGCGAGGCAGCGAAGCGACGCGCACGGCCGTGTCCAAGCTGAACAAGTCGGAGCGCGTGGAGGAAGTGGCGCGGATGCTCGGCGGTATTGATTTGACCAAGGAGTCCCTGGCGCATGCGAAGAAGATGGTCGTAGCGGCGAAGGCTTGAAGCGAGCTTTTTCCTTCTTATATAAAGCACGAAGGCGACCCTAGGGTCGCCTTCAATCGTTTCGCAGAGCAAATCTGCGTCGATTTTTACTTTTTCTTACGGATGTACAGCACCAGATTATGGTCGACCAAATCGAAGCCATGCTCCTCAGCGATCTTATGCTGCAGCGCTTCGATCTCAGGGCTGGTGAACTCGATAACCTCATTGGTATCCAGGTCAACCATATGGTCGTGGTGCCCACCGTCGGCCAATTCAAACACTGCATGACCGCCGTCGAAATTATGACGAACCACCAGCTCTGCGGCTTCAAACTGGGTCAGGACACGGTAAACCGTGGCCAGGCCGACGTCTTCATTAGCCTCCATCAGCGCCTTGTAAACGTCCTCGGCACTCATGTGGCGCTGCTCAGCAGAATCGAGCATTTGTAGAATCTTGACTCGGGGCAGAGTCACTTTGAGACCGGCTTTGCGTAGTTCGCTATTTTCAACCATGGTTAGCTTTCTCGCGGATGCTGCTTCGCAGCTTCTCATAATACGGGTATGATCGGCGTTTACGTTGTCCCAGCCAAGATAGTGGAAGTCGCCCACCGATGCAAAACACCAAGCTCTTGCTAACCAGTTTCACCTTTGTGGGACTGCTCGCACTCGCCGGTTGTTCATTCCCCGGGGTTTACAAAATCGACATCCAGCAGGGCAATGTCGTCACGCAGGACATGATAGACCAGTTACGCCCGGGAATGACCCGACGGCAAGTAAGGTTTATCATGGGCAATCCCCTGCTGACCGACACTTTCCATGCCGATCGCTGGGATTACCTCTACAGCCTCCAGCCTGGCGGCGGTGAGCGCCAGCAGGAGCGCGTCAGTGTCATTTTCAATGGCAATGACCAGCTTGTCAGCCTTTCCGGCGACTTCATGCCTGGCGTAAGCCGCGATGAAGCGCTGTTGGGCAAGGACAGCGGTACCAGCGTGACCGCCCCTGCACAGGAAGCCGAGAAGCCGAAATCCGAGGTGCCGGCCAAGCCAGGCTCCTTGCTGGACCAGATCCAGAAGGACGTCGATGGCGTGGAAACCGTGCCAGTCCCGACGCCACAGCCTCTGGACACCAGCCCGCAGTAACAAAGCGACACTCAACAAAAAGCCCGGCATGCCGGGCTTTTTGTTGTCTGACGGTTTTATGAGCCTTGCGGCCTGTTCTTCGCCGCCCTGGCCGCACGCTGCCTGCGTACTTCCTTGGGATCTGCCAGCAACGGCCGGTAGATTTCAATTCGATCACCTGGCTGCACGACACGCACATCCGCGTCAGCAACCACCTTTCCGAAAATCCCCAACGGGCATTCAGCCAGCGCCAACTGCGCAAATTGCTCGGCGATCCCCGACATCCGCACCGCTGCCCTCAGGCTCGTGCCCGCCGGAACCTTCACCTGCAATAAAACCTGGCGGTCAACAGCGGCATGCACCACTTCAATGTCAACCATGCAGTTGCTTGGCCCGCTGACAGAACGCGTCCACCAGCGTATTCGCCGCCTGATTGAACAAAGGCCCCAATGTCGCGCGAATAATCGGCCCTGCGTAATCGAACGACAGATCCAGGCTGATCTTGCAGGCCTTGTCCGTCAGCGCCTTGAATACCCATACCCCATGCAACTGGGTGAACGGCCCTTCCTGCAGATTCATTTCGATGGATTGCCCAGGCACCAGCACATTGCGGGTCACAAAATGCTGGCTAAGCCCACCCTTGGCTACGCCGACGCTGGCAACCATGTATGCGTCACCGCTCTCCAAAACCTCGGCAGTGGAGCACCACGGCAGGAATTCCGGGTAACGCGCCACGTCGTTGACCAGGTCATAGAGCGCCTGTGCGGGATATGGCAGCAGGGCCGAACGTTGAATATGCGTCGTCATGTGAGCGTTATTTCCACAGCTGAGCGGGCAAACATCGCGAAACAACAGCCAGATCCGCGAGAGAAAAAAACCAAAGAACTGACCGCATTGTCCGGGATTCGTCCAACACGCTCAAGCACGCAGGTTGACCGTAGCCGACACGCTCGCAACTCCCTATAATGCCGCCCCTATGGCTAAACAAAAGAAACACCCCACAGGGACCATCGCGCAAAATAAAAAGGCGCGACACGATTACTTCATCGAACATCGGTTCGAGGCTGGTCTGGTCCTGGCCGGCTGGGAAGTAAAAAGTCTGCGTGCCAGCAAGCTGCAGCTGGTCGACAGCTATGTGCTGCTCAAGGATGGCGAGGCGTGGCTGCTTGGCAGTCATATCACCCCGCTGACCACCGCGAGCACCCACGTGATTGCCGACCCGGTGCGCACGCGCAAGCTGCTGCTCAATGCCCGCGAGCTGGAAAAACTCGCTGCGGCAGTGCAACAGAAAGGCTACGCCTGCATCTGCTTGTCCTGGTACTGGAGCAAGCACCTGGTCAAGTGCGAAATCGCGCTGGGCAAGGGCAAGAAGGAATACGACAAACGCGATACCGAACGCGAGCGCGACTCCAATCGCGAATTGCATCGCGCGGTGCGCAACAAGGGCAAGGAAGACTAAGCTTGTGACGATGCAGCTTCGGGCGACTCGCCCGAGGCTACATGCCCTTACGTCGCTGCGCCCGAGCTACGCGCTGAACCTCCTGACGAACCTCCTCCAGCACTTCCTGCACATACAGCAGGTGACGTGTTGAAATCTCCCGCGCCTGCTCGGCCCGCCCTTCAATAATGGCCAAGTACAGATCACGATGCTGGCTGATGAGCATGTCGCGGGTCTCGGTGCGCTGTTGATACATGCCGCCAATGTTGGTCACCACGTTACGCTTGAGCAGATCGAACAGCCCGCGGATGGTGTGCAGCAAAACGGCGTTATGACTGGCTTCGGCAATGGCCAGGTGAAACCGCGCATCGGCCGCCCCCTCCTCCACTCGACTCACCTCATCGGCCCGCGCATAGCAATCCTGCAAGGCCTCAAACGCCGCTGTCAGCCGCTCACGGTCCACTTCCGTTGCACGTAATGCCGCGTAATAAGCACAGGAAGCCTCAAGCGTCTGGCGAAACTCCAGCAGGTCTCGCTGCGCTTCAGGATTGTTTTCCAACAAATGCAACAAAGGGTCACTGAAGGTTGAGCCCAGGGATTCCACCACATAGTTGCCGCCGCCCTGACGACTGACCAACAACCCTTTGGCCGCCAGCTTCTGGATCGCTTCTCGCAGCGACGGACGCGACACACCAAATCGTTCAGCCAATGCGCGCTCGGCCGGCAAGCGCTCGCCCGACTTCAGCGTGCCCTCAAGGATCATGCCCTCGAGCTGCTCGACAATATCGTCAGACAAACGGCGCTGACGCACCTGATCAAACCCCATAACCCGCTCTCCACCATCCCGACCACGCGCCGGGCTCTCTATTCTGGCCTATCGCCGCGCTCCCGGCACCTATCAGAACGCCTCGGATTATCCCGATCAGAACGCTGCACACCCACCCGTACGACCAAAGTTTCGTGGGCGGCAAATTGACACACCCCTGCCAAGCCTCTTAATCTAGCCCACAGCGACGGTGAATTGGTATTACCAATTATCCACGGCGTACAAACAACAACAATCAGGGGCCACCCCACATGCAAACCTGGCAACAGCTCTACAGCCCTCTCGGCAGTCTCGGTGTATCCGCACTGGCCGCCGTTATCCCCATTGTATTTTTCTTCCTGGCCCTGGCTGTATTCCGCCTCAAGGGGCACGTGGCCGGCAGCATCACCCTCGCGCTGTCGATCCTGGTGGCCATTTTCGCCTTCCAGATGCCGGTCGACATGGCCCTGGCCGCCGCCGGCTACGGCTTCGCCTATGGCTTGTGGCCGATTGCGTGGATCATCGTGGCGGCTGTATTTCTCTACAAGTTGACGGTCAAGAGTGGTCAGTTTGAGGTTATCCGCAGCTCGGTCCTGTCGATTACCGACGACCAGCGCTTGCAGGTATTGCTGATCGGCTTCTGCTTCGGCGCCTTCCTCGAAGGGGCGGCCGGTTTTGGTGCCCCCGTGGCAATCACCGCCGCGCTGCTGGTCGGCCTGGGTTTCAACCCGCTCTACGCCGCCGGCCTGTGCCTGATTGCCAACACCGCCCCGGTCGCCTTTGGTGCGCTGGGCATCCCGATCATCGTGGCGGGCCAGGTCACCGGCATCGACGCCTTCAAGATCGGCGCCATGACCGGGCGCCAACTGCCCCTGCTGTCACTGTTCGTGCCGTTCTGGCTGGTGTTCATGATGGACGGCCTGCGCGGTGTTCGCGAAACCTGGCCCGCAGCCCTGGTGGCCGGCCTGAGCTTTGCCGTCACTCAGTACTTCACCTCCAATTTCATCGGCCCGGAGCTGCCCGACATCACCTCGGCACTGGCCAGCCTGATCGCCCTGACCTTATTCCTCAAAGTCTGGCAACCCAAGCGCAGCGCCGGCGCGCAGATCGCCGGCGCCACCTCGAGCACGGCGGTTACCGCCAGCGCCGGCGGCTTCGGCTTGCCCCGCAACACCCTTGTTTCTCCGTACAGCCTGGGGCAGATTTTCAAGGCATGGTCGCCCTTCCTGATACTCACCGTGCTGGTCACCATCTGGACCCTCAAACCCTTCAAGGCGATGTTTGCCGCCGGCGGCTCGATGTACAGCTGGGTGTTCAACTTTGCGATTCCGCATCTGGACCAACTGGTGATCAAAGTCGCCCCAATCGTCATCAACCCCACCGCCATACCGGCGGTATTCAAGCTGGACCCGATTTCAGCAACCGGCACCGCGATTTTCTTCTCTGCGCTGATCTCGATGGCCGTACTGAAAATAGACATTAAAACTGGTCTTACCACTTTAAAAGAAACCTTTTATGAGCTGCGCTGGCCGATCCTGTCCATTGGCATGGTGTTGGCCTTCGCCTTTGTTACCAACTATTCGGGCATGTCCTCGACCATGGCCCTGGTCCTGGCGGGCACCGGCGCGGCCTTCCCGTTTTTCTCACCGTTCCTCGGCTGGCTTGGTGTGTTCCTGACAGGCTCGGACACGTCGTCCAATGCACTGTTCAGCTCGTTGCAAGCCACCACCGCCCACCAGATCGGCGTCAACGACACCTTGCTGGTGGCGGCGAATACCAGTGGCGGCGTGACCGGCAAAATGATTTCGCCGCAATCCATCGCCGTGGCCTGTGCGGCG
Source organism: Pseudomonas fluorescens (assembly GCF_002837185.1). Taxonomy (GTDB): domain Bacteria; phylum Pseudomonadota; class Gammaproteobacteria; order Pseudomonadales; family Pseudomonadaceae; genus Aquipseudomonas; species Aquipseudomonas fluorescens_AM. The sequence goes on from NZ_KZ477991.1 coordinate 78,607, forward strand.
ACCGGCCTGGTGGGCAAGGAATCCGACCTGTTCCGCTTCACCCTTAAACACAGCCTGTTCTTTGCCACGATCGTCGGGCTGATCACCTTGGCACAGGCGTATTGGTTCACCGGTATGCTGGTGCACTGAGACCTGCACGCAATAGGGTAAGAATCGACGCCGGACAACGGTTCCGGCGTCAGCTATTTCTGGAGGACCGATGAGCCTGCCTGCCGCATTCCTGAGCGACGTCGCACAACTGATCCCGAAGGATCGTCGTTTTGACGATCCACTCTCCACCCTCGCCTTCGGCACCGATGCCAGCTTTTACCGATTGATCCCACAGCTGGTGATACGCGTCGAGTCGGAAGACGAAGTCGTCACGCTGCTGCAACTGGCCCAGCGCGACCGCGTCGCCGTGACCTTCCGCGCAGCGGGCACCAGCTTGTCTGGCCAGGCCATCAGCGACTCGGTGCTGATCGTGCTGGGCGATCAGTGGAATGGCCGCGAAATTCGCGGGCAAGGCCTGCAGATCCGCCTGCAGCCCGGCGTCATCGGCGCTCAGGCCAACGCCTGGCTGGCGCCATTCGGGCGCAAGATCGGGCCGGACCCGGCATCGATCAACGCCTGCAAGATCGGCGGCATCGTCGCCAACAACGCCAGCGGCATGTGCTGCGGTACGGCGCAAAATACCTACCACACCCTGGCAGGCATTCGTCTGGTCCTGGCCGATGGCAGCCGCCTGGACACCGAAGATCCCGCCAGCGTCCAGGCCTTCCGCCAGACCCATGGCGCGCTGCTTGAACGCCTGGCCACACTGGGTTGCGAGACGCGGGCAAACGCCGAACTGGCGGCAAGAATCCGCCACAAATACCGTCTGAAAAATACCACCGGCCTGTCGCTGAATGCTCTGGTGGATTTTGATGACCCGCTGGATATCCTCAGCCATTTACTGGTGGGGTCCGAGGGCACGCTGGGATTTATCAGTGCCGTGACCTACGACACGGTGATCGATCACCCGCACAAGGCCTCGGCACTCATCGTATTCCCGGATGTGGAGACCTGCTGCAACGCGGTCATCGTGCTGAAGACTCAGCCAGTCTCGGCAGTTGAGCTGCTGGACCGACGCAGCCTGCGCTCGGTACAGAACAAACCGGGTATGCCAGCGTTCGTACAGCAACTATCGGACAATGCCTGCGCGCTGCTGATCGAATCCCGCGCCGCCACTTCCTCGTTACTGCATGAACAATTGGCGCTGATCATGGCCTCACTCGCCTCTTTTCCGGTGGAGAAGCAGGTCGACTTCACCGAAGACCCACTGGAAAACGCCCGGCTCTGGGCAATTCGCAAGGACACCTTCCCTGCCGTGGGCGCCGTACGCAAAACCGGCACTACCGTGATCATCGAAGACGTTACCTTTCCGGTCGAACAACTGGCGCTTGGCGTCAACCGCTTGATCGAACTGTTCGACAAACACCACTACGACGAAGCCATCCTTTTCGGACATGCCCTGGAAGGCAATCTGCACTTCGTCTTCACTCAAGGCTTCAACAGCACGGAAGAAATCGCACGCTATCAGGCGTTCATGGACGACGTTGCACACCTGGTCGCGGTTGAATTCGGTGGGTCGTTGAAAGCCGAACACGGCACCGGTCGCAATATGGCGCCGTTTGTCGAACTGGAATGGGGCAGCGATGCCTATCAACTGATGTGGCAGCTCAAGCGCCTGCTCGACCCTAACGGCATCCTCAACCCGGACGTGGTGCTCAGCGAAGATCCGCAGATTCACCTCAAACACCTCAAACCCCTGCCGGCCGCCGACGAGCTTGTGGATAAGTGCATCGAATGCGGGTTCTGCGAGCCGGTGTGCCCGTCGAAAGGCCTGACCTTGAGCCCACGTCAGCGCATTGTGATCTGGCGCGACATCCAGGCCAAACAGCGCGCCGGCGTCGACACCACCGAATTGGAAGCGGCCTACCACTACCAAGGCATCGATACCTGCGCCGCGACCGGGCTCTGCGCCCAACGCTGCCCTGTAGGCATCAATACCGGCGACCTGGTGAAAAAGCTGCGCAGCCGTGACGCCGACCGTACGAAAACCGCCGAATGGCTCGCCACCCATTTCGCCACCGCGCTGCAAGGCGCGCGTTTTACCCTGCATGTCGCCAACGGCGCGCGCATGCTGCTGGGTGCTCCGCGCCTGGCGAAGTTATCGGCCACCGTGACCCGGCTGTCCAAGGGGCAAGTCCCGCAATGGACCAACGCCATGCCACAACCGGAAAAAGCCATTCGCTTCAGCCCCGCCGTTACCGACGAGCGACCACGGGTGGTCTACCTGGCGGCGTGCGTCTCACGCGCCATGGGCCCGGCGGCGGGTGATAAAGAGCAAATGTCGCTGTACGACAAAACCCGTGGCCTGCTGGAAAAAGCCGGTTACCAGGTTGTCTTCCCCGACCACCAGGACAACCTGTGCTGCGGCCAGCCCTTCGCCTCCAAAGGCTATGCCGAACAGGCCGAACACAAGCGTCAGGAACTGATCGGCGCCCTGCTCCACGCCAGCCGTGGCGGCCTCGACCCGATCTATTGCGACACCAGCCCGTGCACCCTGCGCCTGACGCAAGACCTGGGCGAGACACGCCTGGACCTCTACGACCCAGTACGTTTCATCCGCACGCACCTCATGGACCGCCTCGACTTCACGCCGCAGGAAGCGCCCATTGCCGTCCACGTCACCTGCAGCACCCAGCACCTCGGCGAAAGCCAGGCGCTGATCGACCTCGCCCGACGCTGCGCCAAGACCGTCGTCATCCCCGAAGGCATTCACTGCTGCGGCTTTGCCGGCGACAAAGGCTTCACCACCCCGGAACTCAACGCCCACTCACTGCGCACCCTCAAGGACGCGGTGCAACACTGCAGCGAAGGCATCTCCACCAGCCGCACCTGCGAGATCGGCCTGAGCAAGCACGGCGGCATCGATTATCACGGGCTGGTGTACCTCGTGGACCGCGTCACCCAGGCCCGCGCCCATTAAGCCCGCAAAATAAAACAGAACCCCTGCGCGCCGGTGTAGTCATCTGCATAGGCCTCGACAAACGAGGCTCACAGTGATGTCGCTGGCAGCCCCTCAACGCCAGCAGCGTCGAGCCCTTTTGCGCAAGGAGATACCCTATGAAGCGTTCCGCTCTTGCTGGCTTGTTCATTACCGCTGCGATGCTGGCGTCCCCCGCTTTCGCGGCCGGTGATAAAGACCTGTGCCAGATCAACCTGGACAAAATCAACAACGGTAAAGCCCTGCTGTCCACCGACACCAGTGGCAAAAGCGGCGAAATCGACACCGCCGTCGCCCAAGCCAAGGCCGCTCATGCGGCAGGTGATGACAAGAAGTGCATCGAAATCACCTCCAAGGCCCTGCAAGACCTGCAGAACAGCGAAAAAGGCGGTCAGTAAGCGATAGGGCCGACCTTCGGGTTGGCCTTTCGTGAAGGTTTGGCGTACACTGCACAAGCTTGTCACTCACTAGAAACAACGAGTTACAAGCACGGGGCCGTTTAGGATTCGACGCCGGTCGCGAAACTTTAGGTGCATGCCGAGTTGGTAACAGAACTCGTAAATCCACTGTTGCAACTTCTTATAGTTGCCAATGACGAAAACTACGGCCAGGAATTCGCTCTCGCTGCGTAAGCAGCCTTAGCCCTGAGCTTCTGGTACCTTCGGGTCCAGCAATCACCAGGGGATGTCTGTAAACCCAAAGTGATTGTCATATAGAACAGAATCGCCGTGCAGTACGTTGTGGACGAAGCGGCTAAAACTTACACAACTCGCCCAAAGCACCCTGCCCTTCGGGTCGCTGAGGGTTAACTTAATAGAAACGGCTACGCATGTAGTACCGACAGCGGAGTACTGGCGGACGGGGGTTCAAATCCCCCCGGCTCCACCAAATGATCAAAAAAAGACGTCCACGGACGTCTTTTTTTGTGCCTGCGATCCAGTAAATACGCGGCCTCCAGCGCTTTTGCGGTCTTTTGAAAGTTTTTGAGTTCCAGCCATTCGGGTATTCCAGACGGTATTCCACCTCATCCGGTGCTAATCTTTGGAATACCGAATCAGTGCCTGAGGAGAATCTCATGCCTGCTCAAAACCTCCGTCTCTCCGATCGACAGCTCAAGGGAGTCAAACCCGCGTCTAAGGATTACGTCCTCACGGACGGTGACGGTTTGCAGCTCCGCGTACGCAGCAACGGCTCGTTACTGTGGAATTTCAACTACCGCGAACCGGTGACCAAAAAGCGCATCAACATCGGCTTCGGGACCTACCCCGAACTGTCACTGGCGAATGCACGAAAGAAGGCAGTCGAGGCCCGCGAACTGCTGGCCCAGGGCATCGATCCGAAGGTGCAACGCAATACGTTGAATGAAGCCAAGCGCGCGGAAACGGAACACACCTTCGAGAACGTAGCCACCGCCTGGTTCGAGCTCAAGAAAGACTCGGTCACCCCGGCCTACGCCGAGGACATCTGGCGGTCGCTCACGCTGCACGTGTTCCCAGATTTGAAGACGACTCCACTCGCGAAAATCACTGCGCCGATGGTGATCGGATTGCTTCGCCCAATCGAAGCGAAAGGCAGCCTGGAGACGGTCAAACGTCTTAGCCAGCGGCTAAACGAGATCATGACCTACGGCGTAAACTCCGGCCTGATCTTCGCCAACCCGCTCAGCGGCATCAGGGCAGTATTCAAGAAGCCCAAGAAAGAGAACATGGCTGCGCTTCCGCCCGAAGAGCTCCCCAAGCTCATGCTGGAAATCGCAAATGCCAGCATCAAGCGCACGACCCGTTGCCTCATCGAATGGCAGTTGCACACGATGACTCGGCCCGCCGAGGCGGCGACTACTCGCTGGGCAGACATCGACTTTGAAAGGCGTGTCTGGACTATCCCACCGGAACGGATGAAGAAGCGTAGCCCACACAGCATCCCATTGAGTGATCACGCTGTCGCACTGCTGGAGTCACTGAAGACTCACAGCGGCCATCGCAAATACGTCTTCCCGGCAGACAGAAATCCGCGCACCCACGCCAATAGCCAGACCGCCAACATGGCGTTGAAACGCATGGGGTTCCAGGATCGCTTGGTCAGTCACGGCATGCGCTCGATGGCCAGCACCATCTTGAATGAGCATGGTTGGGACCCGGAACTCATTGAGGTCGCACTGGCGCATGTCGACAAGGATGAGGTGCGTAGCGCTTACAATCGAGCCGACTACATCGAGCGTCGGCGTCCGATGATGGCTTGGTGGAGTGAGTACATCCAGAAAGCTGCCACCGGTAGCCTACTCGCCTCAGCATACGGCCAAGTCAGAGACAAGAACGTGGTGCCGATCCGCTAGCGCTATACAGTTGCACTTATGCCAGCGACAACAACTGTGCACTCAACATTCGGGGCAAGCAGCCTCGCTTATCCGCTTCTAAGCGCGGGTCCATCCAAACAGGGCTGCAAAGCCGCCCCGTTTGGATGGACCTTACTTTGAAGAGCTAAAATCGACCACGTTGTCCAGGATTTACCACGGAATTCCACCGGTGGATAACCGTTCTTCAAGTCCAAAGTGACGCTGAATTTCGAACCTTGACCGGGTTTATCCACAGGCGTACAACTGGCCGTGCAAGCGCTGTCGATGACAGCAACCCAGGTGGCCCGAACCTTGAAGGTCACGCCGCTTTCGCGGTGGTTCAGCCCAAAAGGCGATTCGCGTCCGGCAGCTCGCCCGGTCACCTCCCCGGTGATGGATGCCTACTTCAGATCATTGCCCTCGTGCGCCAGACGACACTTCCTACTTCGCTGCCCTGCAGCAACCTATCCGCTTGGCCATTTCATTGCGCCAACCTGCGCCCGTCTCTTTCTTCCGGAAAGAGACGGGCGCTCCTACTGCTGCTGCAGCCCACATCGTACAAGGCTTTGCGGCATTTCCCCTCGTGACAATCGGCGTGACAAACACCGAAGTCACCAGCAACAGCGATGCAGATGATGGTGCCGCAGCCCACGGAATGGACTGCATCTGACTGACAGTCAGGCATGCCCCGGTCATCGCAGTGCTGCTTTTACCCGGCTCAGGATCTCGCGGCGCTGGTGTCGTCAGCCAGTGCAGCCTCCACCCGCCCACCGGTATCGGTGCTCAGGAGGCCAGATCATGAGATGCCCTCGCTCCCGGCCGTAAGGAGCCGCCAGTCCTGCGTCAGTGGACACCCTCACAGGTCGCAGGGGCCTTGATCCCTGATAACACTCAACATTCTTGGCGGGATGACGTGGGGCGAGGATTGGAGAACGGAAGATGAGGTGACTGACATGGCATTGGTAGGTAGACGCGATGGCCGCAATTTCGGCTACGGCAGGCAATTGAGCTACGCAGGGCCGCAGGCATTGAAAGACATGTTCGGCGGTGGCCACTACGGCACGGTCAAGGCGCATTCTGATCGGTGGCAGGCATTTGTGAAGTGGTGCCGATCCGAACAGGGGCCCGGTATCAATGATGCGCGGCAGGTTGATCGGAAGGTATTGGCCAACTATGCGGCGTATCTCCATGACCTGGTTGGGCGCGGTGGCCTCGCCACCAGCACTGCGCAAAATCGGCTATCCAGCGTTAACAGGACCATGGCGGCGCTTCGCGGTGATCAGTGCGTGAAATTGCCAAGTCCGAGCAAGGCGTTGGGTATGCAGCGCACCGGGGTTCGACACTCGGTGCCGCAGGGCCAGGACCACGAACAGGTTAAGCAGATCGTCGATGCGCTTTGCAGCCATCATCAGTTACGGGCCGCCGCGATCGTTCTGTTGGCACGAGCCACTGGCATGCGTTTGCGTGAGGCTATCTTGGCTGACCTGCCACGGCTGAGCCGTGAGGCTAACGGCCAAGGCAGGATTAACATTCAGGATGGCACCAAAGGCGGCCGCGCCGGCGCCTCGGCACCCCGTTGGATTACGGTGAATGACCATATTCTTGGTGCGCTTAGGTTTGCACGGCAGGTGTCGCCTGTGGGTAGCAGCAACCTGATTGCGCCACACGAAAGCTACCTGAATCTTGTACAAAAAATCATCCGCCCTGCGCGGGCCATCCTGCATGCGCACAACCTGAAAGGCTTCCATGAGCTACGAGCGGCGTACGCGTGTGAGCGCTATGAGCAAATTACTCAACACCGGGCGCCTATCAACGGCGGCCAATGTTGCCGGGTAGATAGGCAACTTGATCGTGAGGCCTGGAGGCAAATCAGCTATGAGCTGGGGCACGGGCGGATCGACGTGGTCGCCGCGTACATTGGAGGGTGGTCTTGAGTAAGCCATTCGATATGGAGCTGTTTTTGGCTGGCGTGCTGACCGGCTCGCACGCAACCCGGCAACGCCATGTGCGACAGGCGAAAATCATCCAGACTGAAATTGCAGAGCGCTGGCAGCGAAAAACGCCTTGGGCTTGGCAGAGAAAGCATGTGGTTTGGTTCCTTGAACATCGCCTAGATCGACGCAACGGCGCGACGCGGTATTACTATTTGCTGACCGTGCGGCTGATCGTTCGTCGTTTAGAAAAATCATGGACTTTGCCTCCCAGAGAGAGGATCTGATTTTGATAGTCACGACCGACTACAGACGATCCAAACCGGTCAGTCATTACAGGAAGTAATCCGCCATTAGCAGTCCTTCATGTCAGCCTATGATTGCTCGCAAGCAGCCAGCTCTGTTAAAGCGAATCCATCTATACAGTCTTAGTGGCATTGGGCTACCCTCATCGAGTTTATGGATTCCACGTTTTACCCCTTGCCGTAGGGAAACGGACATGATCGATGAGCTTCAAGCCAGCAAATCCTGCAACTTCTATCGCCGAAAAGCTCCGATCACAATGGGCGCAATCACGGCGTTGTTCCGGGCGATCAGATGTGCTCACACATCTCCCTCGAACAACCTATTCTCTTTCATACGGCAGGCCCACGGGGCATCAATCTGGTCTGCTCTATGCTTTCAATTCGACAAGACACCAGCTTTCCTACCTGACGCTGACGACGTGATCGACCGAGTAACCGGATATTTGCTGATCGTCGAGCACCGTGATTACGTCGCCATTTTCAAATCCCAGATCGACGTCCCCGCAGATTTCACCAAGCGGCACCTGCAGCGCATCAGCTCCCAAGATGTTGACCGTGGACTCACTAGCAAGGATTCAGTATTTGCCCGGGTTCGGCTGCGCCATATGACGTTGTCCCGCTTTGCATTGCGCAGCAAGACACTTGAGGGCGAGAACCTCCAGAATAACGTGGGCATGGCCTCCTCGGCTCGATTTGCCCCGCTGGGTTACAGCTTCACAGAGGCGGACGAGCACTTCTCAACAACACCGCGAACCGGCCGGATTTCACTTCGAGCGGATCGTGCTGGCTACCTGGAACTGGTGGACTATGCCTGCAGTATCATTGACCGCCTGCACCCTCGACCTGGAAGGCCATCGTCCTCCCCTTTTCTGGCAGCTTTCGCGCGACCGCTGGAGCTATCGGATCTGACGGCTAGCCCTACCCAATTTGCGGTTGATACCGCCATCCTCGGACAGGCCATCTTTGACGACAAAGTTATTCGTTTGGTCAAGCGGGACGGAGGTGGCTATCGAGAGCTGCCAAAAGTTGAAGTCGATCCGATACTCGCAGAGCTGACAGACGTCTTGGGAGTTGCCAAAAACGCCGCCGGCAAACTGCTCGTGTCCCAGCTTGCAACAGGCGCCGAAGTGGGCGAACTCGCGATCAACAAAACGCGAATCGCCTTGAAACGCCTCACGCTACCTCTGCTCGCCAATGTCTATGTCGAGGACACACAGTTCGCTCTAGGAGCGGACGAAGGTCGCGTTCTGCTTAAGCAGTTCATCGACAAAGAAGACACGTACATTGTCCTATTCGACCAGCCTCGCTTTGCCTATCTGGACGGCAACCTTTACCAGGACGACTCCTTGGTGAACGGTGGCAATCAGTTCCTGGGCTACCTCTTCGGCAATGCAGAGCTGGCTAATGTCACGGACGAGAAAGGTGCCTTTACCGCTGTCCATCATACGTTCGATCTTGACTCCACGTTCGGCGCAGTACTATCGACGGTCGCGCCCGAAGACGATGTTATGGTCTGCGATGATCTTGGTGACGAATGGGCTGATTTCATTGGCTTCCGAACGGATCCAGCCTCTCCAAGAATCACCTTCTACCATGCCAAGCACGGGGAGTTGACTCTCGGCGCGAGCGCGTTCCACGTTTCTGTCAGCCAGGCTATCAAAAACCTGGGCAATCTCAATTTGCCCGCACCGGCCATGACCAAGAAATTCGCGCGATGGAATCGGCTTTATACCAACAACAGGGTAAAAACAGGCATTCATCGCACATGCCGAGGCACAACCGCAGATTCTCGAACTGCAGTGGAGTTTTGCAGGAATGCCCCTCACACCTTCAAACGGGTGGCCATCGTGACCTCATCCCTGAGCAAGGGCGCGGTTGAGAAAGCGTTTCAGGACATCGCAGCGGGCCACACTGCAAGCCCCTACTTCGTCCAGCTCTATTGGTTATTGTCGTCTTTCTTTGCTGCCTGTGCGGAGGTTGGAGCTTTCGGCTGCGTAATATGTCAGGAATGACGCTGTGACTGTTACCGCTGACCGAAAACTGACCCAGTAAAGGCTGGTTGCCGACAAGGGCTATAACGCAGAGGCATTTCGTCAGCACTCTGACCGTTATCGAATGCAGCCAGTCATCCCGCTGCGCAAGATGATACGTAAGCCAAAGCCCGCGGCACCCCGCCGGCTCAACAAGCCCCAATACACGAGACGAGACATCATTGAGCGGATGTTCTGCTGGCTGAAAGACAACCACCTGATTGGTAACCGCTACGACAACCTCGCGGACAGCTTTTCTGCGATGCTCTCGCTGGACTGTTCGCTGCGGTGTTTACGACAGCTGGTTTCGTACAGAGTCCAGACCTCACCGAATGTTCGTATTCATGGGTCTCCTTTAATGGATTTGACAAGTAAAAAACACCACGGTGGCCGAGTCTGTAACGCTCATGGATAATGGTGGGTTTCCGGCCGTTCAGCTACACGTCGCGCCCCTTTGACACCAGGACAATAGCCCCTTCCCCATGAACCATTACGCACATACCAAACTTGTCTCATTCATTTGGTCTATCGCGGATGACTGCCTTCGCGACGTTTACGTCCGGGGCAAATACCGTGACGTCATCCTGCCGATGGTTGTTCTGCGTCGCCTCGATACTCTCCTCGAGCCCACCAAGGCCGAAGTCCTGGAGGAGGTCCGCTTTCAGAAAGGCGAAATGAAGGCGACTGAGCTGGACGATGCACCGCTAAAGGCGGCCTCTGGCTACGTATTCTTCAACACGAGCAAATGGACACTGAAGCTGCTGCATGCAACCGCCACTAACAACCAACAGATACTGCTGGCCAACGTGGAAGACTACTTGAACGGGTTCAGCGACAACGTCAAAGAGATCATCTCGCGCTTCAAGCTACTGGAGCAGATGCGGCACATGGCAAACAAGCAGGTCTTACTGGACGTGCTAGAAAAGTTTATCTCGCCCTACATCAACCTCACGCCACATCAGGTCGAAGACCCTGACGGTAACACCCTGCCAGCCCTCAGCAACCTCGGCATGGGCTATGTCTTCGAAGAGCTGATCCGCAAGTTCAATGAAGATAACAACGAGGAGGCGGGCGAGCACTTTACTCCGCGTGAAGTGATCCACCTTATGACCCACTTGGTCTTCGACCCGATCAAGGATCGGCTGCCCCCCGTTATGACCATCTATGACCCCGCCTGTGGTAGCGGCGGCATGCTAACGGAGTCGCAGAACTACGTCATTGACCCCGATGGTTTGATCAAAGCTACCGGCGACGTCTATCTGTACGGTAAGGAAATCAACGACGAGACCTATGCCATCTGCAAATCCGACATGATGATTAAGGGCAACAACCCCGAAAACATCAAGGTCGGCTCCACCCTGTCCACCGATGAGTTCGCCGCCCAGCGCTTTGATTTCATGTTATCCAACCCGCCCTACGGCAAAAGCTGGAACAGTGAACTCAAATACATCAAGGACGGCAACGACGTCATCGACCCGCGCTTCAAGGTCGAGCTGAATAATTACTGGGGCACCAGGGAAACCAAAGACGCAACCCCCCGCTCCAATGACGGCCAACTGCTATTCCTGATGGATATGGTGGGCAAGATGAAGTCCACCAAGGACAGTTCCATAGGCTCGCGTATCGCCTCGGTCCACAACGGCTCCAGCCTGTTTGCAGGCGATGCTGGCAGCGGCGAGTCCAACATCCGCCGCCACATCATCGAAAACGACCTGCTCGACACCATCATCCAGTTGCCGAACAACTTGTTCTACAACACCGGCATCACCACCTATATCTGGCTGCTGACCAACGCCAAGCCCGCAGCACGACAGGGCAAGGTGCAACTGATCGACGCCAACCCGCTATTTCGTAAGCTACGCAAAAACCTTGGTGACAAGAACTGCGAATTCGCTCCTGAACATGTCGAAGAAATCACAAGCGCCTATCTTGCTTTCCAATCGGTCGAACGGAAGCTGGATGCCAACGGCGACCCCACCGGCATTGCCGTGCAGATCTACGACAACACCGATTTCGGCTATCACAAGGTCACTATCGAGCGCCCCGACCGCCGCCGCGCCCAGTTCAGCGCTGAACGGCTTGCTCCCCTGCGCTTCGATAAATCCCTGCGCGAACCGATGGAGTATCTGTGGGAAGCACACGGTGAGGCGGTCTATGAGCCGGGCTTCCTGAATGCGCATGCTAAGCCGGTCATGGAGTGGTGCGAAGAGCAGGGCATCACCCTGAACGCCAAGGCCCGCGCCAAGTTAATTGATACCGCCAACTGGAAGCGTCTGCGCGAATTGCTCGATCACGGACACCAGTTGATGCAGGCCATCGGTACGGATGAAACTGCCGACTACAACGAGTTTTGTGATCGCATTAGCAAGGTGCTGAAGACCCGAAAGATCAAGCTGTCAGCGACCGAGAAGAACGCCATCTTGAATGCGGTGAGCTGGTATGCCGAGGACGCAGAAAAGGTGATAGACAAATCTCTTCGCTTTACCGACCTGGAGCTCGCATCGGTAGCTGCGCAGCTAGGCTGCGACGTATCAGCGCTAGGCGATTTTGGCTTTTATGCACAGGCCGATGGCACCTGGCTGACCTACGCCTCAAACACCGACCTCCGCGACAGCGAGTCTGTGCCGCTGAAGGACAGCATTCACGGCTACTTCCTGGCCGAGGTGAGGCCCTATGTCGAAGAGGCCTGGATCAACCTCGACTCGGTCAAAATCGGATACGAGATCAGCTTCAACAAATACTTCCACTATCACAAGCCGCTGCGGAGTTTGGGCGAAGTTACGGCGGATATTCTGACGCTGGAGCAGCAGGCTGACGGACTGATCTCGGATATTTTGGGTGTCCCGATGGCGGCGTTGTCGGAGGTGGGATGATGGATAGGTTTGGGTTCGAGCAGTACGAAAGCTACGCAGAAAGCAATGTTAGATGGATTGGTAAATTACCATCGCATTGGAAAGTTGAGCGAAGCAAATGGCTTTTTTCTGACCGCAAAGAGCGCGCAAGACGGGGCGAGCCACAACTTGCAGCTACTCAAAAATACGGCGTGATTCCTCAATCGCAATTCATGGAGATTGAGGGACGCCGAGTGACCCAAGTCTTTCTTGATTTTGACATTCTAAAACATGTTGAATCTGGCGACTTCGTGATGAGCATGCGTAGCTTCCAGGGCGGAATTGAGTACTCTGAACACACGGGGTGCGTTAGTTCAGCATATGTCGCTTTGCGACCTGGACCGCGCGTAGAGCCAGCCTTTTTTCGCTATCTACTTAAAAGCACCAGATATATTGAGGCCCTACAAAGCACATCCAATCTAGTGCGTGATGGGCAGGCGCTTCGCTTTGACAACTTCTCGGCGGTCGACCTATTCATCGTTCCCATTGAGGAGCAGCGTTCGATCGCGACATTCTTGGACGAGAAGTGCGCCAAGATCGATGTAGCTGTGAAGATCAAGGAAGACCAGATCACGCTGCTACGCGAGCGGCGTCAGATCATCATTCAGGAAGCCGTAACCCGCGGCCTGAATTCCGCCACTCCATTGAAAGACAGCGGCATCGACTGGATTGGCCAAATCCCAGCGCATTGGGAGGTGCGGCGCAGCAAGTTTGTCTTCACGCAACGCAAAGAGTTGGCGCGAAAGGATGACATTCAGCTTTCTGCCACCCAATCCTATGGGGTTATTCCTCAAGAGAAGTTTGAGGAGCTAGTTGGTCGCAGGGTCGTGAAAATCCAGACGAACCTCGAAAAACGCAAGCACGTAGAGTTGGACGACTTCGTGATCAGCATGCGCAGCTTCCAAGGCGGCCTGGAGCGAGCTTGGGCGGCGGGCTGCATCAGGTCCTCCTACATTATTTTGCGACCGCACGAGGAGATTTGCCCGACCTTCTTCGGCTACCTTTTCAAAAGCCCTCGATATATTAAAGCCCTGCAAACAACTGCAAGCTTCATTCGCGACGGGCAAGACTTGACCTTCGAAAATTTCGCGATGGTCGACCTTTTCCTTCCACCCATCAATGAACAGCGTGAGATTGCGGACGAAATCAAAAGAAAATGCGAGAAGGTTGAGAATGGTATTGCCATCAAAGAACGCCAGATCGCCGCGCTCAAGGAATACAAAGCCAGCCTAATCAACGCGGCCGTCACCGGCAAGATCAAGGTTATTTAAGGGATAGTATATGGTCAGCAATACTAGGGAAGTTGCACTCGAGCAGGCGATTCAGAAATATCTGACCGGCTGGACGACCGAAGAGCTGGCAGGCAAGCCCGTGCCGGTTGGCGGCGGCCCCTATAGCATCGGCCTGCCCGGTGACTTCAACGCCCAGTATGCGCTCGACACTGCCATGTTCTGGCAGTTTTTGGAGTCGACACAGGGCAAGGAGCTGGCCAAGCTGCAATCGCGCAACCCATCAGATTGGCAAGCTAAGATCCTTGAGCGCTTTGATCGGATGATCAAAAGGCACGGCCTGCTGCATCTGCTGAAAAAGGGTCTATCGGTCGATGACGCGTTCTTCTCACTGATGTACCCCGCTCCGCTGGCCAGCTCTGCCCCCCGCATCCACGAAAACTTCGCTGCCAATATTTGGAGCATCACTCGACAGGTCCGCTATTCGCAGAGTAACCCTCTGGAAGAAATCGACATGGTGCTGTTCCTGAACGGCATACCCTTGGTCACGGTCGAGTTAAAGAACGCCTGGACTGGGCAAACTGCCCGCTTTCATGGCCAGAAGCAGTACCACGAAAAACGCGACGCCACCCAGCCTCTGCTGCAATTTGGCCGCGCACTTGTGCATATGGCGGTGGACACCGACGAGGTGTTCATGACCACCAAGCTTACCGGGGCCTCGACTTTCTTTCTGCCGTTCAACAAGGGCCACAACAATGGCGAGGGCAACCCGCCGAACCCCAGCGGCCACAAGACCGCCTATCTGTGGGAAGAGGTGTTCCTGCCCGCCAGCCTTGCGGGCATCATCCAGCATTTCGTTCTGCTGGAGGGCAAAGCCACCGATCCGCTGGCGAAGAAATCGCTGATCTTCCCGCGCTATCAGCAGTTGGACGTGGTGCGCCGCTTGCTGGACCACGCGTCCACCAACGGTGTCGGCCACAGCTATCTGATCCAGCATTCGGCGGGATCAGGCAAATCGAACTCGATCACCTGGGCGGCCTATCAGCTGATCGACGCGTACCCCAATAGCGTCGGCCTCCCTGGCGCCAAGGGCCTAGACCAGCCCTTGTTTGACTCGGTTATTGTGGTGACGGACCGGCGCTTGCTCGATAAGCAGCTGCGCGACAACATCAAGGACTTCTCTGAGGTCAAGAACATCGTCGCCCCAGCGCTGCGTTCAGCCGACCTAAAATCCGCGCTGGAGAACGGCAAGAAGATCATCATCACGACAATTCAGAAGTTCCCCTTCATCATTGATGGCATTGCGGACCTAAGCGAAAAACGATTCGCCGTGATCATCGACGAGGCGCACAGCGGTCAAAGCGGCCAGGCCCATGACACCATGAACCGCGCGATGGGTGCCGGGGACACCGACCTGGACGAGGATGATCCGCAAGACCGAATCCTGGCGGCGATGCAGTCCCGCAAAATGCGCGGTAACGCGTCCTATCTGGCCTTTACCGCAACGCCTAAGGCGACCACGCTTGAGAAGTTTGGCGAACAGCAATCCGACAGGAGCTTCAAGCCATTCCATCTTTACAGCATGAAGCAGGCCATTGAAGAGGGTTTCATCCTCAATGTGCTGGCTAACTACACGACCTATAAAAGCTATTACGAAATCCAGAAGTCCGTGGAGGGAAACCCGCTTTTTGACACCCAGAAGGCTCAGAAGAAGCTGCGGGCCTATGTCGAACGCAGCCAGCACACGATCAACACCAAGGCCGAGATTATGCTGGACCATTTCATCCCACAGGTCGTGAATGCCAAGAAGCTTCGCGGCAAGGCCAAGGGGATGATCATTACCCAGAATATCGAATCCGCAATCCGTTATTACAAGGCTGTAAACAAGCTGCTCGACGCACAAGGAACCCCGTTTAAGGCGTTGATCGCTTTTTCGGGAGAGAAGACCGTCGATGGGTTGAAGCACACCGAAGCCGAAATGAACGGCTTTCCTGAAAGTGAGACGCGGGAAAAGTTCGACACTGACGACTATCGGCTGCTGATCGTGGCCAACAAGTATCTGACCGGGTTTGACCAGCCCAAGCTGGCTGCGATGTATGTGGACAAGAAGCTGCAGTTCGTCCTAGCCGTCCAAGCCCTGTCTCGCCTGAACCGTTCGGCCCCAAAGTTGGGCAAGCGAACGGAAGATCTGTTCATCCTCGACTTCTTCAACAGCGTCGATGACATCAAGACGGCCTTCGATCCCTTCTACACCGTGACAACGCTGTCCGAGGCGACCGACGTCAACGTGTTGCACGAGCTGAAGGACGCACTGGACCAAGTTGGAGTATACGAGTGGCAGGAGGTCGAAGACTTCGTCACACGTTATTTTGCCGGTGAAGATGCCCAGGCCCTCAGCCCGATCATCGATGTTGCAGCCAATCGCTTCAACACTGAGTTGGAGTTGCTGGACCCCGAGAAGATCGACTTCAAGATCAAGGCCAAGCAGTTCGTGAAGATCTACGGTCAGATGGCGTCGATCATCCCGTTTGAAGTGCTGGTGTGGGAAAAGCTGTTCTGGCTGCTGAAGTTTCTGATCCCCAAGCTCATGATCGAAGATCCCAATCAGGATATGCTCGACGAACTGCTTGAGGCCGTTGACCTGTCATCGTATGGCTTGGAGCGCACGAAGCTGAACCAGGAAATCGGCCTCGACGATTCCGACACGGAACTGACGCCGCAAAACCCGAACCCACGCGGCAACCGCGACGGCGATCCGGAAACTGATCCGCTGGATGAAATCATTCGCAGCTTCAACGAGCGGTGGTTTCATGGCTGGAGCGCGACGCCTGAGGAGCAACGTGTCAAGTTCGTCAACATCGTCAACAGCATCCGCGCACACCCGGACTACACAGCCAAGTACGAGGACAATGCTGACCCTTACAATCGCGGCCTCGCATTGGAAAAGATGCTCCAGGACGTGATGCTGAAAAGGCGAAAGGACGAGCTGGAGCTCTATAAGCTGTTTGCCTCTGATCCGGCGTTCAAAGCGGCATGGAGCCAGAACATCGAGCAGGTGCTCAAAAAGAACTTGGACAATCAGGCCAGCGCATAAAGCGAAAAAACTGGGGGAGTCTACCGGCTGCACAAGCACGCAGACGGCGACTATAGCCTCGACCCAGCCACCGCTGTAGTCAGAGGTAAGACCCATGATTCGGAGAAGACGCGGGTGTCGGAGATCATCAAGGCGCTGAGAGACAGCTTCGTTGCTGAGGTAAGGGGTTCTTTACCGACATCGCTAATCACATCAGCCGGCAAAAGGATTTGATGGCTCATGGTCACGAAGCGTGCTGGTCAGATCGAATGCAAACGTGTGGGCAAGTGGAGTGCAGTATTCCAATTAGTATTCCAATTAAAAATTTGGAACTATATTGATCTTATAAATCAATATTTTACGCGACGGATTCAAATTACCCCGGCCGACCAATTCGAAGCATCAACAAAACCCGCCTAGTGCGAGTTTTGTCGTTTCTAGGGTTCAAAAAACCCAGCAGGCGAGCCCTCAGAATTTTCCTTCAACATATCGCGCCTTCGATGAACTGGCACAACCCCCTCCACCACGCTAACTTTTCCACGTCGCTGCTCATCAGCGATCGGCTTTGACAGGCCGAAAAGTGTAACCTTTCACACCCCTTGGCAAGACGGCATGCGCTACGCGTTCCGCCTCGTTCATGGTGGCTGTGCGTGGGGCATCTTCGGGTGCGCCGGGTTCCTACACTTCCGGTCTGTCAACCCGCGTACAGCTGCCACCCAATCCTGTTTGACAGCAGGGGGGCGGCAGCTCCTTAGACAGTGTGGGAGCTTCATCATGAAAAAGATCACCCCCAATCCCCCAACAACCCTGTTCACCCTCGCCCCCGGCATCCCCGTCGAAACCCTGCTGGTCCAAGCCAGTGAAACCCTCGCCTCGCTGAACGTCATGACCACCGACCTGGCCTTTGAACTGGAGGGCTCACACCGCCACAAGCTGCTGGCGGCTCAGCAACTGGTTGTGCTGGGTGAGTTGTTGCTGGAGCGGATGCTGGAAACTCAGGTATTCACTAAGCAGACACCTGGCGAGAATCCATAGAAACCGACAGCACGATCACTCCGTACCTGCGGCGAGCGAGGCGCCCTCGCCACAGGACGGAATCGAACCCTGACTGACCAAGCCCTTCATCACCCAATACCGCGCCCCCCCCTAAAAACTATCAGCCACAACCCATAGACCCCGTCGATCACCCAGTTGCTAATACTGATTAGACGTACGCTCAAAACAACTCTAGCCTCGCGTAGATATCGCGCCCATTAAAGCGCCAGGGTTATGCGCCCGACGCCGCCGCCGAGGTTTCTCATGACCGATCAAATCCTGATGGATAGCTTTTCGCGCCGGGTCGACTACCTCAGGATGTCCGTCACCGACCGTTGCGATTTCCGTTGTGTGTATTGCATGGCCGAGGACATGGAGTTCCTGCCGCGCCAGCAGATTCTGTCGCTGGAAGAGCTGTATCAACTGGCACACAGTTTCGTCGCGCTGGGCACGCGCAAGATCCGTCTGACCGGCGGCGAGCCCTTGGTTCGTCAGGGCGTGGTGGAGCTGTGCCGACGCATCGCCGCGCTTCCCGGTCTGCGCGAGTTGTGCATGACCACCAATGGCTCGCAACTGGGCAAGCTCGCCGCGCCGTTGTTCGATGCGGGGCTCAAGCGCTTGAATATCAGCCTCGACAGCCTGGACCCCACGCGCTTTCGTGAGCTGACGCGCACGGGTGATTTGGCGAAGGTGATCGCCGGTATCGATGCCGCGAATGCCGCAGGCTTTGAGCACACCAAGCTCAATTGCGTGGTGATGAAGGGTCGCAATGACCATGAGATCAACGACCTGGTGGCCTTCGCCATCGACCGTGGTCTGGATATATCCTTTATCGAAGAAATGCCACTGGGCGTGATCAGCGAGCACAGCCGTGCCGAGGCGTTTTATTCCAGTGCGCAGGTGCGCGAGCGTATCGCCGAACGTTACACGCTGATCGACTCTGCGGAGTCGACCCAGGGGCCTTCGCGTTACTGGCGTGTGGCTGAGGCGCCGCATATTCGCCTGGGCTTTATTTCGCCCCACAGTCACAACTTCTGCGGCACCTGCAACCGTGTGCGCCTGACCGTTGAAGGTCGGTTGCTGCTGTGCCTGGGCAATGAGCATTCGGTCGACCTCAAGGCGGTGTTGCGGCGCTATCCGGGCGAGCCGAAACGCCTGGAGAGTGCGATTGTGGAGTCGATGAAACTCAAGCCGTATCGGCACAACTTCTCCCTTGACGATGAGGTGCAGGTGGTGCGCTTCATGAACATGACGGGCGGCTGATCGACCCGGTTTCAACCCCATGCCATCCTGCGCACGGCAGGGCTGCTGCCCGTCCTTCAAGCCATCGCTGTGTACTGAACTGAAAAATGCCTGTCTAATCGTCAAGGCTGATCGGGCTATCCAGCAATGTCTGGCGGCCGGTTATCGAGTGCGTTGTCCAGTTCTTCGGAACAGGTGATTCCACTCTGACAGACCTTTCACTTCTTCCCTGGCAGGCACCTGATGGACATAAAGCAACTCAAATTCCTGATTGCGCTGGAGCAGACCCGTCACTTTGGCCAGGCGGCTGCGCGCTGCCATATCACCCAGCCGACGTTGTCGATGCGCCTGCGCAATCTGGAGGAGGAGTTGGGCCTGGAGCTGGTCACCCGGGGCCAGCGTTTCGAAGGCTTTACCGAGGCCGGTGAGCGTGTGCTGGCGTGGGCCAGGACCTTGCTCGCCGCCCATGACGGGTTGTTCGCCGAAGCGGCCGCGTGTCGCGGCCAGTTGGTGGGTAACTTGCGCCTGGGCCTGGTGCCGCTCAGCGGTTTCAACCCGATCAGCTTCATCCAGAGCCTGTCCCACACCTTTCCCGAGCTCAAGTTCAGCCTGACGTCGATGAGCTCGGACAACATCATCGAAGCACTGGGCACCAATCAACTGGATCTGGGGGTGTGTTACCTGGACCACGTTAACGCCAACTACCTGGATTTTTTCGAACTGGGCGAGACCCGCGTCGGCTTGCTGTACGACACCCGTCACTTCCATTTCGAGGGCAGCGAAATGAGCTGGGAAGACGCCGCGCAATTGCCCCTGGGGATGATCAGCACGGGCATGCACTATCGAAAGTCCATTGACCTGAGCTTCCGCAGCCGCGGCCTCGCCCCCCAGCCCATGCTTGAAAGCGACTCAACCTATCAACTGTTCCAGGCGATTCACGAAGGCTTTTGCTGCGCAATCATGCCCCTGGACAGCGGCCTGGAAAGCCCGATCGAAAACCTCGCGTTCATCAACCTGCCGGACGCCAGCGTGCTCGCGCCACTGGGCATGGTGATGCGCAAGACCGAACCGCGCTCGGCCATTGCGGAGAAGTGTTTTGCGCAGGCCAAGAGATTATTTGCTGCCAAGGACGCGGACCAGCGTGTCAGGTAAATTAAGCCTCGCTGCGAGCAGAAAAACCCCACACTCGTTCACGAACCGTTAAGAAACCCCTCCCTATACTAGCCGGCAGCCATGCCCGCTCCCCCGAGCGGTCCCCTGCCCGGTAGCCACTCGATGACGCGTCCCGTTCCCCTGCTGCTCCTGCTCGTTGGTCTGCTGTTTTTCTTCGCCCTTGGCAACCATGAACTGCAAGGTTCCACCGAGGCCCGCGTCTCCGGGATTGCCATGGCCATGCACCTGGACAATGACTGGGTGGTGCCGCGTCTGTTTCGTGAGCCTTTTCTGGAGAAACCGCCATTGAGCCTTTGGCTGGACGCCGGGGCGATTCGCCTGTTTGGCGCGAGCACCGGGGCCGTGCGCTTGGCGTCGGCCTTTGCCGGGTTGTTCAGCGTGATGTTGCTCTTCGGGATGTTGCGCCGGTTCGGACGGCCCACAACGCTGGCGTTCAGCGCTGCGCTGATCCTGGCGACCATGGCCAGCTATTGGGGCAATGTGCGAGGAGTGGGTGAGGATTCACTGCTCAGCCTGGGCGTGACCGCAGCGTTGCTGGGGTTCTATCAGGCAGTGCGCCCCGAGGCCGAGCGCCAGGGTTCCACCGCCTGGGCGTGGGCATTGTTTACGGCGGGGATGGTCATCGCCACGTTGAGCAAAGGTGTGCTGGGCCTGGCGATGCCGGGGATTGTGATGTTTGTCTACCTGGCCTGCATCAGCCTGATGGATAAGCGCCTGCGTATCGGCGACTGGCTCAAGCCGGCGCTGTTCACGCTGCTGGCGCTGATACCGCTGCTGATCTGGCTGGGGTTTCTGTTTCAGCGCGGCGGCCTGCAGGCGGTCGGCGAAGTGCTGTGGACCAACAGTGTCGGGCGCTTCAGCGGCTCGTTTGTGGAAGCCGGGCATTACGAGCCGTTCTATTACTACCTGGTCAAACTGCCTGAGGCCTTCCTGCCATGGAACATCCTGGTGTACCTGGGCCTGTGGCACTTTCGCAAGAGCCTGGTGCGCAACCGCTACCGTCTGTTTTTCAGCGTGTGGCTGGTGGCGCAATTTACCCTGCTGACCCTGGCCTCGAGCAAACGCACCGTCTACTTGATGGCATTGACTCCGGCCGCCGCTGTACTAGCGGCGGAATATGCGCGGGTGCTGCTGGAGTGGGTCAAACAACACAAACCGGCACTCTACCGCTACCACCGACAGATCATCGGCGGTGTATTCACCCTGGCCATCGCCTGCTACCTCAGCGCCGCCTTCTGGTTCGCACCCAAAGCCGATGTGCGCCAGTCATTCGTGCCCGTGATCAGTCAGGTCCAGACACTGCAGGACGAAGGTAAAGAGGTGGCGCTGTTCCAACCCAATGAACGGATCGCCGGCGCCAGTGTGTTCTATCTGCGTGCGTATCTGCCGATTCTGCAGACAGAGCCCCAATTGCACGCCTTTCTCAGCGCCAAACCCGGCAACGTTGCGCTGCTGGATCATACCGATCGGCTCAATCAGGCAGTCACCGTGGTCAAGCACATGACGATCAACCGCCAGCCCTACTATTTCGTCGAGCAGTAAGGCCGGCGCGCGTCATCAGTGTTTGGTCAGCTTGTCCAGGTAACCCATGGCAAACGCCGAGACCACGAAGGTCATGTGGATGATCACGTACCACATCAGGTGTTGCGGATCGACGTTCTTGGCGTCCATGAAGATGCGCAGCAGGTGGATGGAGGAAATCGCCACGATGGAGGCCGCCACTTTCATCTTCAGTGACGAAGAGTCCATGGTGCCCAGCCAGTTGAGCTTTTCCTTGTTCTCATCGATATCCAGCTGCGAGACGAAGTTCTCGTAGCCGGAAATCATCACCATCACCAGCAAGCCACCGACCAGGGCCATGTCGATCAGCGACAGCAGCAGCAGGATCACCTCCGACTCCAGCAAGCTGAAAATATTGGGAATCACATGAATGATTTCCTGGAAAAACTTGATCGCCAGGATCAGCAACCCCAGGGATAAACCCAGATAGATCGGCGCCAGCAGCCAGCGCGCGGCATACATCGTGTTTTCGATAAAGCGTTCCATTGAATCTCACACAGCTTGGCTAAAAATGGTGCCGAGTATACCAGTGGCTACCCGGCGCCTGTCACCGCGAGAAAACTGAGCCAAGTGGCATCTGTAAGAGGATTTTTCTGCTAGTGTCGAGACCATTCACTCGGCTCGATGATGTCGGACAGGAAAACTCAGATAATGGATGTGCGATTCCCTTTGGCCAGTCTAGGCCTGTGCGCGGCGTTGCTGATGGCCAGCGGCTGCTCCCCCAAAGAAGAGCAGAAGCAGGCCACCCTCGAAGAGAAAACCACCCAGTTCGAACAGTCCCTGGACAGCATCCAGGACCCCAAGCTGCGCGACGTCATCGCCGACCTTGGTGGTTCGCTGCTGTTGCTGGAACGTGCGCGCATCAAGCTCGACACCAAGCCCGTCGAAGCCGAATACGGCGAAGACAGCCTGGCCCTGCTCAAGCATTACCCGAGTCCCCAGGCCTTGGTGGACACCTATATCAACGGCCTGTTCGTCCTGCGCCGGGCCTCTCATTCCGACTACCTGACGGATTTGCAGCCTGTCTTCCCGTTCACGTTCAACGCTCCCGAGCAATTCCCCTTCCCCCATGGCCTGGAGTGGGAGTCGGTGACCTTGAGCAACAACAAAGTCATTCCCTTCCAGCCGGAGTGGTCGGAAACCGACCCCGGCATCCAGCTCAGCCCCAGCAGCTCCAACCTGACCAACCCCGACGACCTGACGGTGACCTACCCGTTCATCGAGGGCATCGAGACGGAAAACAAGAGCCAGCCGCAGCCTGTCAGCCTTAAAGGCACGATTGAAGTCGCCGCGCCGGGCAGGGTGCTGACCTTTGACCTGGCAAAAAACGACGTCGGTCATTCACGCACCGAGGGCAATATCAGCCTCAAGCTGTTGTCGCTGGAGAAGAATTACGCCGAAATCGAACTGACCAACAGCCAGCCGCTGGCCACCGAGCTGGGCGACGACTCGCCCAACCCGCTGCTGGTACAGGCCCGGGACGGCACCGGGCAATTTCTCACCCGCTCAGGCTCAATCAACGAAAGCGCTGCGCAAGTGGCGTTCTACGAGAAACAGCTGGCGCAGCTGCAACAGCAGAAGGCCTGGTCCGAAGCGTTGGATAAACAGCTCACCGACGCGCAAAAAACCTTCGAACACACACAGAACAGCCATTACGCCAAGGTGTATTTCAACGGTTTGATCGATACCCTGCAGGTGAATGTCCTGGACTTTTCCAAGGCCACCGTAACCCGCAGGGCGCTGGACCTGCCGGTAATGCGCTTCGATAAAAACAGCCTGCAACAGAGCGTGCAACCCTTGCCGATGCCGGTCACGGTGTATGACGACGCTGCCGCCAGCTGGCTCAAAGACGCGTCAATGACTGAAGATCAGCTGAAAAACAGCGTGACCATCAGCCAATCGACCGAAGACGCCAGTGCGGCGAAAATCGTGTTCGACCACCCTTTCACCTTCAACGACGATCTGGTCGGCGCCGAGCGCAATAACAGCGCCGCGCCGATCACCTTTTTCACCGCAGACGATAAGGGCGAGCGCGGCGACCCCATCGAGTTGCCGACCGAGGCCTACGAGCTGAACGCGGCCAGCGGCACGCTGACCTATGACCTCAACCTGTTCCCGGAGACCCCGGCGTTTGTGGTCGGTTCGGTCCCGCTGTTTCTTGCCACCATCGAGAAGGCCGCGATTGACGTCAACCAATTGCCCAAGGGCCTTTCGCTCAAGGACAACGCGCTGATCGTCGACCAGCAAGCGTTCCCCGCCGACAGCTGGCGCTTCTACGCCAGGGATGCGAGCGGCAACTACCTCAAGGAAATTCTCGGCGTGAGCCACCGCGCCGAGGAATACGGTACGGCGTTGTTTGATGTGCATTATTTTTATGGCCAGCCGACCACCCTGGAAAGCTACCAGCGCACTGACCTCAACACCGTGCAATATGGCTTTGAGGTGAAACTGGACAAACCGGAAAGCAAATAGCCCCGAATTACAGGGCCAACCGCTCCTGGCCGCCGTTGAGTTGGCGCAGATGGGCTTGCAGGTGCAGGCACCAGATCTGCGGCTCGTCCAATTGCTCGTAACCGTGCAGGGTCAGGCTGTCGACTATGGAAGCCAACATGGTTTGCGCCACGAACGGCCCGTGAAACGGGCCTTGAGACTTGACCGTGGAGGGCTGCTCGCCCGACATGCCTGCGGCAAATAACAACGTCCACAGCCCGTTCTCCCCGGCAAGGGGGCGAATGGAGCATTCGATACGGGTTTCCAGACCCAGGCACTGGCGGGTAAGGCAAAGGTTGCACGACATGGCGGCGACCCCCGGTAGTTCGGCGTTCAGCCCCAGCGCAAAGGCGAGGCTGGTTCTATCCTGCGACTCCTGCGGATATCCCTGATATTGAGAATAGAAGAAAAACGCGACAAACCAAGCTCGTAGGGACCAACGGACATTCTCTCCAGGCACCTGTCAATTTAATGACAAAAACAGATCAAACTGTGGGAGGGGGCTTGCTCCCGATGGCGGTGGATCAGTCAAAAATATTGAGACTGACACACTGCCATCGGGGGCAAGCCCCCTCCCACATTTTTGATCTCATCAAGCTTCATGGATCAGGTGGGTTTGGCCTCCGCTAAAGCCTGCTGCGCCAGCTCTTTCTCTGCCTCCTTCAAATCTTCCTCGCTGATCATCTCGGCAATTGCCCTTAAGCGCTCCACCACCCGCGCATTGACCGTGCCTTCCGGGAACTGCCCTTCCGCATCCGGCTCACCGGCATCCTCGCCCACCAGCAGGCTCAACGCTTCATCCGCCTGGCGCACCGCATAGATATGGAATTGCCCGGCGCGCACCGCCTGCAATACCTTTTCGTCGAGCATCAGCGTGGCCACGTTGGCCTTGGGAATGATCGCGCCCTGTTCACCGGTCAACCCGCGCGCTTCGCACAGGCGGAAGAAGCCTTCGATCTTCTCGTTGACCCCGCCCACTGCCTGCACTTCGCCAAACTGGTTGATCGAGCCGGTAATGGCAAAGCACTGCTTGAGCGGCGTCTTCGACAACGCTGAGATCAAGGTGCAGGCCTCGCCCAGGGAAGCACTGTCGCCATCCACGTAACCGTAGGACTGCTCCAGCGCGATGCTGGCCGAGATCGCCAGCGGGAATTCCTGAGCGTAACGGCTGCCCAGGTAACCGGTGAGGATCATCACGCCCTTGGAGTGAATCGGCTGACCGAGGTTGACCTCACGTTCGATGTCGACAATGCCGCTGCCGCCCGGGTACACCGTGGCGGAAATCCGCGCCGGTACGCCAAACGCCGAATCCCCGACCTCCAGCACCGTCAGCCCGTTGCACTTGCCGACGGCGGCACCGGCGGTGTCGATCAGGATTACCCCGGCGAGCATGTCATCGAGAATCCGCGCCGACACGCGGCCGGTGCGCGTGGCCTTGGCCTTGAGCGCGCGCTCGATATGCCCGGCATCGGTCATTTCGTCGCCCGCCAGGTGACGAATGAAGTCCGCCTCGCTGACCAACTGGAACAAATCACCGATGCGCGCCGACAAACGGCCCTGATGTTCGGCCAGGCGTGCGCTGTAAGTCGCCAGCCGCGCCACCGCATCCGACGTCAGCGGCGCCATGCCTTCTTCCGAGGTGCGGGTTTTGAGCAACTGGGCGAACTGCTCCAGGCTTTCGTCGACCATCGGGATGTCTTCGTCGAAGTCCACCAGCACCCGGAACATTTCCTGGAAGTCCGGATCGGCGTCCTGCAACGCGTAGTACAACTGGCGCGACCCGATGATGATCACCTTGACCTGCAACGGAATCATCTGCGGGTTGAGGGTCACGGTGGCCAGGCGTCCCAGTTCGCCCAGCGGCGACTCCATCTTCAGCTTGCGTGATTGCAGGGAACGCTTGAGCGCATCCCACACAAACGGCTCGCTGAGCATTTTCTCGGCTTCAAGAATCAGGAAACCGCCATTGGCGCGGTGCAACGCCCCCGGGCGCAGTTGACGATAAGTGGTGTAAAGCGCGCCCTGGTCGGTGCTGTATTCGATACGGCCGAACAGGTTGTCGTAGGTCGGGTGCGGTTCAAACACCACCGGCGCGCCGCCGTTGAGCGAATGCCCCACCACCAGGCTTGGGCAGTATTGCTCTTCGAGCAACTTGCGCGCCTGGGCATCGGTCTTGGCGTCGTCGACCAATTGCTCGACCACGGTTTTGAGCAGATACACCTGCATGGCCTGCAGGTAACCGCAGACGGCGGCGTTTTCCGCGTACTTTTCCGACAGTGGCGCAAGCAAAGGCTGCAGGGCCAGGGTGATGGTTTCTTCGTTGAACTGGCGCAGTTGGTTGTTTGACTCACGCTTCCACTGCGGCAGGCTCGCCAACTCTTCGTTGAGGCGCTCTTCCAGCTCGGAAATATCAGTGTGGAAGCGCTCGCGGTCGGCTTCCGGCAGTTGCGAGAACTCCGCTTCGTCCAGCGCCTTGCCGTCAAGCATCGGCGTGAAGGCAATGTTGGAGCTGTCGCGGTACAGCGCGACGTCTTTTTCCAGGGCCAGGCGCTCGATCACGTCCAGGGCCTTGTCATAACGCTGGTTGAACGCCCGGTCGATGGCGCTTTTGCGCTGTTGATACGTCGGGTGTTCAAACACCGCCGGGAAGGTCGCCACCAGGTTGTCGACCAGCGCGTTGATATCGGTGATAAACGCTGCAGCGCCGCCGCCTGGCAATTCCAGCGCGCGCGGTTCGCGCGGCTCGTCGAAATTATTCACATAAACCCAGTCCGACGGGGTTTGCAGGCGTTTGCCTTCGGCCTTCAAGTAACGTTTGACGAATGAAAAGCGACCGGTGCCGGGCTCGCCCATGACAAACACGTTGTAACCGGGGCGTGGCATGGCCACACCGAACTGCAAGGCTTCAACCGCACGTTCCTGGCCAAGCACACCGCGAAAGGGCTCCAAATCATTGGTGGTCGAGAAGCTGAACTGTTCAGCGGAGAAAGGGCGAGTCAGCGCTTCGGGCGCTAGACGCAAGCTGGCAGCAACAGGATCAGGCATCGGGCTTCCTTACATCAGGCGGGGCAGATGGGGGCATTCTGGCTCTCGGTTGCGCGCTCTGGCAAGGCGCGCTGTTGGGAAAGCATAGCCACGGTACGCGTCCCACAAAAAAATCGTTCAAGACTGAATGTTTTATAAAAACTCACGGAACCCAGGGAACGTGCCTAAACTCCAAACTGCGCGGGTTGGACTAATAACTGGCCCCTAGGGTGCTGCGAAGCGCCTGAACCCTTGTCCATTGGTTTGCACACAAAGAGAACAAAGCTATGAAACGGATCCTTCTTGGTACTCTCTTCACCGTCGTCTCCCTCAATGCAATGGCAGAAGCACCAGGTGGCCCGAACTGCGGTTGGGGCAACATGTTGTTTGAAGGCCAGCGCGGTACTCCTGCTCACTTCCTGGCTTCCACCACCAACGGCACCTCGGGTAACGCCACCTTCGGCATGACCTCGGGCACCAACGGTTGCAGCACCAACAGCGCCCTGACCTACGGCGGCAAGTCCTGGATTGCCATGAATGGCATGATGAACGAGCTGTCCGAAGACATGGCCAAAGGCAACGGCGAAGCACTGACCACCTACGCGGTGGTACTGGGTGTGGCTCCGGAAGATCGCGATCACTTCGCGGCCGTGACCCACGAGCACTTCCAGCAGATCTTCAGCAAGGCTGACGTGACTGCTGATGACGTGCACAACAACACCATTGCCGTACTGAAAAGCGATGCCCGTCTGGCGAAATACGCTACCCAGGCTTAAGCTCGACCCACCCGCGTCTTTCGAGGCGCGGGTTTTGTTTTTTCGACCTGTCCCCCTTGGGTCTTTTTTTCAGTCCGACTTAAGTAGCCCCCATGCTCAAACGCCTCGCTTGCCTGGCTCTCTTCGCCTGCGCCCCGCTGCACGCGGCCCCGCACCTCGACGATCAACGTTTGCAGCAACTGGCCAATGATCCGTTCTGGCTTTCGCTGGGGCACTACGAGGCCGGCAAGATCAATGGCTGGCGCAGCTATGTCAGCGACAAGAAATTCTTTCTCGCCGCTGACGGCGCGCATCATCCGGACGCCGAACTCAAGGCCACTGTGGATGCGCTCTACGCACCGGCCAGCCTGGGCGAAAAACATGCCCAATGCGTCTACCCCGCCCGCACCCGCTGGCTCAAGGATCAGTTGCAACTGACCGACCTGCCTGCCGTGGACTGCAAAGAGTTCAAACAATGGTTTTCGGACGTCGCGCCCCACAGCGCGGTGATGATTTTCCCAGCGGCGTACCTCAACAGCCCCTCGTCGATGTTCGGCCACACCCTGCTGCGCATCGACCAGGCCGACGTGCAGAGCAACAACACCGCCCTGCTCAGCTACGCAATCAACTTCGGCGCCTATATCGAAGGCTCGGACAACAGCATTCTGTATGCCTGGAAGGGCCTGATGGGCGGCTATCCCGGCCTGTTCGCCCTGGTGCCCTACCAGGAAAAACTCTCCGAATACCGCAGCCTGGAAAACCGTGACCTGTGGGAATACCGCCTGAACCTCACCGAAGTCGAGACCAAGCGCATGGTCGAGCACGTGTGGGAACTCAAACAGATCCAGTTCGACTACTTCTTCTTCGATGAAAACTGCTCCTACCGCCTGCTGGAACTGCTGCAAGTGGCGCGCCCCGGCCTGCGCTTGACCGAGCAATTCCCGCTCACCGCGATCCCGACCGATACCGTCAAAGCGGTAAAGGACGCGGGTCTGGTGGAAAAGATCGACTATCGTCCGTCCCGCGAACGCGAGCTGCTCGAGCGCGCCAAACCGCTCGACAGCGATGAGCAGCAATGGGTACTGAAGATCAGCGATGACCAGAAACAGTTGCAGGAGCCTGCCTTCAAGGCGCTGCCTCGCGAGCGCCAGGCCCTGGTGGTGGACGCCGCCTATCGCCTCGGCCGCTACCGTGCCAACGGCCTGGAACGCGACACCGCACGCTCCCAGCGCAGCTTCGAACTGCTGCGCGCGATCAATCAGAACCCGGCGCCCGACCTGAAGATCACCCCGCCCGGCCTGCCGGAAAACGGCCATGAGTCGCGCACCTGGCAGGCCGGCATCGGCATCCGTGGCGACAAAGCCTTCGGCGAATACGGCCTGCGCATGGCCTATCACGACCTCAACGACAACGCCGAAGGCTTCCCCCTGGGCGCACAAATCGAAATCCTGCAGATGAAACTGCGCCAGTACGAAGGCAACCACTGGCAATTGCAGCAACTGGACCTGGCCACCATCCGCTCCCTGACCCCGCGCAACGCCCTGTTGCAGCCGTGGTCCTGGCAAGTCACCGGCGGCCTGGAGCGGGTGCCGGGCAAACATGACGACGAAACCCTGGTGGCCCACGTCAACGGCGGCGCCGGTGGCACCTGGCAGCTCTCGGACGACATGCTCGGCTTCGCCCTCGGCACCGTGCGGGTGGAACACAACAATGACTTCAGCGAAGCCATCTCCCCCGCTGCCGGCTTCAATACCGGCGTGTTGTGGAAGAACCCACTGGGCAACCTGAGCCTGGAAGCCAAGGGTGATTTCTTCACCAATGGCGAAGTGCGGCGCAGCATCAGCCTCAACCAGCAATGGGAACTGTCACGCAACCTGGGCCTGCGCCTGAGCGCCCAGCGCGAGTACAGCCACCTGTCGACGCCGGTCAATGAAGTGATGCTCGAAGTGAAGTGGTACCACTACTGACTCAAGCCTGGTGAAAATCCAAATGTGGGAGGGGGCTTGCCCCCGATAGCAGAGTGTCAGTGACGGGAAGCTTGACTGACACACCGCCATCGGGGGCAAGCCCCCTCCCACATTTTATTAGCATTGCTCGCATAATCAGGAGCTCACTCAATATGGCCGTTCGCTGCACTACCCTCGAAGAAGTCCGCAATAACATCGACCTCCTTGACCAACAAATAGTCACTCTGATCGCCGAACATGGCCACTAGGTCTCCCAAGCCGCACGCTTCAAAAACGACACCGATGGCGTCAAGGCGCCACAACGAGTTGAACAGGTGATCGCCAAGGTGCGGGGGTTATCCCAGGTACTCGGCGCCAACCCTGAGGTTACTGAGCAGGTATATCGCGCGATGATTACGGCGTTTATCCAGCAAGAATTGGCTGAATATGCTGTGCTGGACAACGCTCGCAAACCACGAAACTGATCCATCCATCTAAGCTGCTCAGGATTATCAGCCTTTTGCCTGCAAGCACTGATTCATAGCACTCTCGTAACTCATTGAAAAATAGGCCGGAAATTTCAGACGCCTTTTTAGCTTTTTTCAGTCGAAACAAACTACCTCTCACTTCATTCTCTTTATGAGGTTTTGTGTCTAGTATCGGATGGCAATCAATTTGCCACCACTTCTATACACGGATCCGAATAGGGTAAGAGGCTTATATGGAATTTCTTGAAAAACTCACCAGTCTGGCGTCAAAGGTGCGCCTGCAAGGCGCCGCCATCCAGACGGAAGAAGCTACAAAAAATGCTTTTGTAATGCCTTTTATCAACACCGTGTTGGGTTACGACGTGTTTGACCCACAGGAGGTGACGCCCGAATTTGTCTGCGATGTCGGGACGAAAAAAGGTGAAAAAATCGACTACGCAATCATGAAAGATGGCGAAGTTCAGATACTCATCGAATGCAAAAAGATCGGCGAGTCATTGAGCATTAATCACGCTTCGCAGCTCTTTCGGTACTTTCACGTCACGAGTGCAAGAATCTCAATTCTTACCAACGGCCAGGTCTACAGATTTTTTACAGACCTGGACGCCCCTAATAAAATGGACGAAAAGCCATTTCTAGAGCTGGATCTGCTGGACATTGATGAATACTCCGTACCAGAGCTGATAAAACTTACCAAATCGGCCTTCGATGTCGACTCAATCATCAGCGCAGCGGGAGAATTGAAATACGTCAGCCAACTCAAGAAGCTCATTGGCGCCCAAATCAGTAAACCAGAAGACGACTTCGTGAAGTTCTTCGCGTCCCGTGTTTACGAAGGAGTAATCACGCAGAAAGTACGTGAGCAATTTTTCGAACTGACACGAAAAGCGTTAGCTCAATTTTTGAATGATCAAATTAATGAGCGACTTAAGTCTGCAATGAGTGGTGCAATTCAGCCGACCCTAACGTCATTGTCTATCGCGAACAGCACGAATGCAGCCATACAGGAACAAAACGAAGCAGAAGATAAAATTCTCACAACCCTTGAAGAGCTGGAGGGTTACCACATCGTCCGCGCTGTCGTGCGCTCAGTTGTCGATGCCAAACGAATCGTTCAACGTGATACCCAAAGCTATTTTGGGATATTACTGGACGATAACAACCGTAAGCCCATCTGCCGACTCCACTTCAATCGTAGCCAAAAGTACCTCGGGGTATTCGACGAAGAAAAGAATGAGACCCGACACGCTATTTCATCCATTGACGAGATTTACGAATACGCCGACCAGCTAAAAAAGACAGTGGGTTATTACGAATAAAGTCTACACCGACAGACCGAAGTTAAAACTGTGGCGAGCGAGCTCGCCACAGGGTAATGCTGTTTTACTTCGCGGGTGTCATCGCTTGGCTCAGGTCATCCACTACTGCTTTGCCCATCTCACACAAGTAATGCGCAGCCCACGCATATTGCTCGCCACGCACATCCATTGCGGCCTCCATGGCAAGCTTTTTGGAGTAGTAAAGCAAGGTAGAGGCATGCTCCAGCGCCTCATCAATTGGCATGCCGGAATTGACACGGAATAGCGGCTTTTCGTTTTCGCCGTAATCGCCGAAGGTGACGACGCCGAGGGTAGTGATTGACGACAGAGGTGGATCAGGAATGACTTTAGACATGGTGTACCTCTAAGTGAAATAAAGGACCACCACAGCACGTCGCTAAACATGAAGGGGTGGCAGCTGTACGCGGGTTAGCGAACCGGTCACCTAGACACCCGGCAGATCCGAAGATCTCCCGCGCACAGCCGCCATAACACGGTATCAGCAGGCAAAAAATTCGCCAGCCAAGGGTGTAAAGAGGATGAGTCTCGGTGGTTCGGGTCGCTAAACCCGGACGCCGTTTTCACAGCGAAGCCAGGAGACTAGTAACCCAAACCTTAAGGCGCAATAGACTAGAGATTCTCTAGGAAATGTCCTGCAATTTAAAGCGAAGCGTCGTTGATGGCCCTTTAACCAACACCTTTCTCACACATCTTTCACCCCCCTCAGACAAATCCCCTTCTAGACTCTCCCTATCAGCCGTGGATCGGCCAGGGAGTACGCCATGTGGCGGTATGCGCTAATGCTGTGTGCAGTGGTGTGGCTGACGGGCTGCCAGACAACCCATCAGGAGTTGCTGGCCAAGGGTTATCCACCCGCCTTCGCTGACGGCTTTGACGACGGCTGCAGCAGCGGTCGCCAGGCCGCCGGGGTGATCACGGGCGAGTTTCGCAAGAACGTGCCACGCTATCTGAAAGATCGGCACTACGCCGAAGGCTGGGAAGACGGTTTCCGCCAGTGCAAAGCCATGCGTGAGAACGAGGAACTGCGCGAGTATCAGGACAACCGCAGGAACGATCGCGAGCACGAGTGGCAGGAGGAAAAAGACCGTGACGCGGCCAAAGCCTATCGCTCGCAATGAGCGTGGGAACGATCTGGCGGTGAACATGGCCCAAACTCCATTGAAGGAGAACGTCATGAGCCGAGCTTTTGTAAATGAGGACAACGCTGCCGCCCAGGCCGACCAGCCGGTGGAGCGTCAGGTCAGCGAACAGCCCAACCGCCTGACCGCGCAAGGGTTGGCGCAACTGCAGGCCAAGGTGGCGCAATTGCAGCAGGCATACAGCAACGAATCCGCCAAGGGCGAGCAGGCAGACAAGCAACGCCAGGCCGATCTTGAGCGGGATTTGCGCTACTTCAACCAGCGTGTACACAGCGCCCAGGTCGTTGCGCCGGCCACCGCTATCGACAAGGTACAGATCGGCAGTTGGGTGACCTTCGCCAACGAGCAGGACGAGCAGCAGCGCATCCAGTTGGTCGGCGAAGATCAGGCCGACGCCAACGCGGGCCTGATCAACTGGGGTTCGCCCCTGGGCCGCGCGTTGCTGGGCGCCCAGGTGGGTGACGAGGTGCTGTGGCGACGGCCGGTCGGCGATCAGTTGATCGAAGTGCTGGGCATCGAACCCGACGTCTAGACGATGCCCTGGGCCAGCATCGCGTCGGCGACTTTGACGAAGCCTGCGATGTTCGCGCCCTTCACATAGTTGACCCGGCCATTTTCCTCGCCGTAGTGCACGCAGGCATGGTGGATCGACTGCATGATGTTGTGCAGCTTGCTGTCCACTTCACCTGCGGTCCATAGCAGGCGCATGGCGTTCTGCGACATCTCCAGGCCACTGACGGCCACGCCGCCGGCATTGGATGCCTTGCCCGGCGCGAACAGAATGCCCGCGTCGATAAAGATATCCACCGCTTCAAGGGTGGTCGGCATGTTGGCGCCTTCGGCCACGCAGATGCAGCCATTGCGCAACAGTGTGCGGGCAGCATCGGCGTCGAGTTCGTTCTGGGTGGCGCAGGGCAGCGCGATATCGCACGCCAGCGCCCAGGGGGTTTGACCCTTGCGAAACTCCAGGCCGAAACGCTCGGCCAGTTCGCTGATACGACCACGCTGCACGTTTTTCAGCGCCAGCAGGGCCGACCATTGTTCCTCGGTCAAACCGCTTTCGGCGTACAACGTCCCTTCGGAGTCCGACAGGGAAACCACCTTGCCCCCCAGGTCCATCACTTTACGCGCCGCGTATTGCGCCACGTTGCCGGAACCCGAGATCGCCACGCGCTTGCCCTCGACCCGCTGGCCCTGGCGCTTGAGCATTTCCTCAGCGAAATACACACAGCCAAAACCAGTGGCTTCCGGACGGATCAGACTGCCGCCGTACGTCATGCCTTTGCCGGTCAGGACGGACGTGAATTGATTGCCCAGGCGTTTGTACTGACCGAACAGGAAGCCGATTTCCCGTGCGCCCACACCGATATCGCCGGCCGGTACGTCCACGTCCGCACCGATGTGGCGGTACAGCTCGCTCATGAACGCCTGGCAGAAGCGCATCACTTCGGCGTCGCTCTTGCCCTTGGGATCGAAGTCCGAACCGCCTTTGCCGCCGCCCATGGGCAACGAGGTCAGGGAGTTCTTGAAGGTCTGCTCGAAGGCGAGGAATTTCAACACGCCCAGGTTCACCGAGGGATGGAAGCGCAAACCGCCCTTGTACGGGCCGATGGCACTGTTCATCTGGATACGGAAACCGCGATTGACCTGGACCTTGCCATGGTCATCCACCCACGACACCCGAAAGGTAATGGCGCGTTCCGGCTCGCACATGCGCTCCAGGATGCCCGAGGCCAGGTAATGGGGGTTGGCTTCAAGAAACGGCCACAGACTGCGCAGGACTTCCTCTACGGCCTGATGGAATTCCGGTTGGTCGGGGTCGCGTTTCTTGAGGTGGGCAAGGAAGGATTCGACGGATTCGCTCATGAAAAGTCTCGGCAAAATGATTGTTGTTAAACAGAGATTGAGCCGGACTTTATCAATTCATTTCGCACCGCGACAGGGCAAAATGTCGCCTTTATGAATTTAAATGGTGCATTTGTATAAATAAACAGCGATTTTCGCCCTGAAACGGGGATTTCAACCCGACACATGCACCAATGAGTGAAAGGCTGTACGACAGCCCCGCGCATCGCGTTAGCGCGTCCCGGGCACCAGGTCGAGTATCTCCTCGATGCCCAGGCAGCGCGGCTCAAGTTCCAGGGTCCTGCCATGGGCGAGTATGCCCACCGCGGTGTCGCGCATAGCCAGATAGGCACTGCGCAACATGTGATTGGCGTAAATCACCGCGTTGAAACCTGCCTGCTCCAACACCTCGAACTTCAGGTGAGCGTAGCTGGTGGGCACACAAATCAGCGGAACCTTGGGCCGTTGCCGACGAAACTGCCTGGCGAACTCGAGGATTTCCAGGCCATCCTGTCTGCGGCTGTGGATCATGATGCCATCCGCCCCCGCCTCTACATACGCCAGGCACCGCGCCATCGCCTCTTCCATACCGCGATCGAGGATCAAGCTTTCACACCGTGCGATCAGCATCAGCCCCGAGCCGGTGCGACTGGCGCAACCGGCCTGGAGCTTGGCGCAAAAGGTATCGATGGGCTCCTGCGCCTGGTCGACCTCGGTACCGAACAGCGAGTTCTTCTTCAAGCCGCACTTGTCTTCGATCACCACCGCCGAGACACCCGCACGCTCCAGCATCTTGATATGAATCGCGAAATGTTCGGGCTTGCCGCCGGTGTCGGCATCGAATATCAGCGGCAGCGAACACACATCGAATATTTCGCGGATCCCCAGCAAGCGGTTGCTGGGCGAGAGAATTTCGATATCGGGTAACCCGCGCTGGGTCGAGTCGGTCAGCGAACTGGACCAGATGGCGTCGTACCCCACCGTATGACCGGGGCTGATTTCCAGCCTGGCGCGCTGCGCGAGCAACGCCGATATCGGGCTATGGGCTTCGAGTACGCGCAGGCAACGGGTGCTATCCAGTAGCGCCGACAGAGGGCGTCGGCGCGCTTCGGTGTCCATCATAAGGTTCAGGCTCCAGGTCAGCGGCACAACGGGGGTTATCGGGCCGCCTCAATCCCAGGCGGGCTGTTCACACTTGAGCACCGACGCCATCTTTTGCAGATGCTCACAGGCCCTGGCCACGTATTCCCCGGATAGCCGCGCGATACGGCTGTAATCCACGGCCTGCCCGGTGGCGCTGGCGTACAACCGCAACGCCTCTGCCGCATGCTTGAAGTGGCGCGCTTCCACGCTGCCGCAATGCACGCTGAGAAAGCTCGCCACGCGGCTGGCCTCACCGGCGCTGTAGCCGCGCACATCGCGCAACCACTGCTTCCATAACGGCGTCATCAGGTTGTATTCGCCGGTGTTGAACAGCTCCGTCATGGCCATCATTTCCAGCGCCTCAATGAGCTGCGGCGCCAACGGGCGTTTTTCGCCAACCCAGCCGGAAAATTCCTTGGTGATCGGGTTCAGGAATTTGTCCTGCAGGCGCCATTCATCCGAGCCGCATATCGCCGAAGCCATGCGGTAATACAGCTTGGAGTGGTGCGGATGCCCGTGCATTTCGCCCAATCCGATGTCCTCGACAATGATCTCGCCACAGTGCGCCGCCGCGTCGAGCATCTGCAGCCGAGCGTCGTCGGCCAGGGATGCCGACTCCTGGAGAATGCGCACTATGATGCTTGAGACAGCATGGGCGGCGCCGTCCGGGCTGCGCCAGCCGCAGAAGAACGTACACAGCGACGACTCGCTCCAGTTACTGGAAGTCATGTCGACATAGGTCTCGCAGTACCTGTCCAGCTCGGCAGGCTGGCGGTTGAAACCGCTGAGCAGGGCCTGGGCCAGATGTCGGTCCTCGACATCCACCAGCGCCTGGTTCACGTACCCGATAAATTGGCGGCTCAGATTTTCCACGGCTCATATCCTTTTGGGTGGGGTTAGTGCGCAACGATTTCTGCCATGAAGCGCGCGAAGCGCGTGAGGCCTTCGATCAACGCTTCACGCTCAACGGCGTAGGAGATGCGGATACTGTTGCGGTCGCCGCAGCCGGAGCCGGGCACCACCGCGATATGGGCCTCGGTCAATAACAGATCGGCCAGGTGGTCGACATCACGGATAACGGTGCCCAGGTAGCGGCCACCCAATTTGCGCGACACATCGACAAACAGATAGAACGCCCCTTCCGGCGGGGCGCAGGTGATGTCATCGATATGCCCCAGGCAAGTGCAGGCCGCGAGCAGTTGCTGGTCGAGGAAGGCGTTGACCTGGCGGGTAAAGTGCGGCGCGTCCGCCATCAGGGTGCCGAGCGCGGCGTATTGGGAGAGGCTGCTGGGGTTGGATGTCGTGTGCCCCTGCAGGTTGTGCATGGCGGCGATGACCGCCGCGGGCGCGCACGCATACCCTACCCGCCAGCCAGTGACCGCGTGGCTCTTGGAAAACGAATCGACCAGCACCGTCTGGTGTTTGAGCGGCGCAAACAGCGAGACGATGTTGTGATGTTCATGGGGCGCGCGCACCAGCTTGCGGTAGCACTCGTCGAACACCACCCACAGCCGGTGTTCGAACGCGAGCCGAGCGATCCCCAACAGTTGTTCGCGCTGATAAACCGTGCCCGTCGGATTGTTCGGGGTGTTGATCACAATCATGCGGGTGCGTGAGGTCAGGGCGTTTTCGACTGCCGCGCAGGTGAGGCGATAGTCATCGGCTGCCGTGTCGACATAGACCGGAACGCCACCGGCCAGCTGGATCTGGGTGGGAAAGGTTTCCCAGTACGGCACCGCAACGATGACCTCATCCCCCGGATCGAGCAGTACCATTGCGGCGTTATACAGCGCCTGCTTGGCACCGGCGGTTACGGCGACTTCATCGGCGGTGTAGTTCACGCCGCAGCGCTGAGTGACCCGCTGCGCCAGCGCCTGGCGCAACTGGGGCAAGCCGATGGGCGGCGTATAGCGGTTGCGCGCATTGGCCAGCGCATCGCTTGCAGCAGCTTTCATGGCCGGGCAGGCATCGAAGGTCAATTCACCGGCGGCAAAATTGATCACGTTGACGCCGGCTTCTTTCAAGGCATTGGCTTTGCTGCGCATGCTGGACGTGCCCGGTGCGCTGAGGCGTTGCGCACGCCGGGACAACGGCAATGACACGGCAGACGGTTCACTGTTATTCATTGTTATACCTGCCAGAACACGCTGAAAAATTCGTTCGCCCTACCGGGCCTGGGCCTCCAGCCCTCGCTGAACCCGCCAGGACAGCGGCAAGGTGAGCAACAAGGTGGCGGCCAGCAATAAGACGGCCACGGGCACGCCGGTGGTATCTCCGAGGCTGCCGAACAGCACCGGCGCCAATGCGCCGCCACCGATGGTGCCGGTGTAGAACACTGCAAACGCCTGGTCGCGCCGGCCCGGCCCCGCCAGGTCCGGCACCGCGCCGTACAGCACCGACGACGTGCCATTGAGCGCCAGCCCCAGCAGCGGCAACATCACCATCAAGCCGGCGTAGGGCAGGTACACCGCCATGACGATCAGCACCGCCGTGGTGAACTCCGTGGCCCACACCGTCTTCATCATGCCGATGCGCGCACCGAGGTAACCGCACAACAATTTGCCGAAGGCGCCCCCCACGAACAGCATCGTCAGCGCCAGGCCAATGCCCGCAGGCCCGGCCCCCTTGGCCTTGAGCAAAAACGGCAGGAACGTGAGAAAACCCATGCGCACTGCGCTGTCCAGCGTGCCGGTCACGATCAGTGCGCGCAGCCCGCTCGCGGAACCGCCGCCGCCGCCCGCGCGGGTGGCTTTCACCGGCGCCGCCGAACCCTCGGTGCGTGCCGGGATCAGCCACCACAACAGGCCGGCCGCCAGCAGCCCGAGTACACCCAGCAGGGTGACACTGGCGCGCCAACTGATAACCGCCAGCAACAGGCCGATCAACCCCGGGATCAGGGTCTTGCCGATATCCCCGCTGAAGTTGTATTGCGACAGCGCTTGTTTGACGCCCCCGCCCGCCTCGTGGGTATCGGTGATCAGCGACGAAGCCAGGGGGTGCTGCGTACTTGCACCCAGACCGCCCAGCAGCAGCGCCACCAGCAGCACCGCCAGCCCACCGGCCTGGCCGGCCAGCAGGTAGGCCAGGCCCGCGAGCGCAGTGCCGCCCACCAGCAGACGTTCGCGTCCCCAGCGCGCCGCAGCGCGGCTGGCCAGTAGCTGGAAACCGGCCATCATGCCCGCATAGGCACCGCGCAACAGGCCGACCTGGGCGTAGCTGAGGCCGAATTGCGCTTGCCAGATCGGCAACAGCACGTAGATGACATCGGTCAGGCCGTCGTGCACGGCATGCGCGCCGCAACCGGCCACCAGGGAACGGCGACGCACGCTTGCCGAGTCAGGCGGCGACAACGACGGGGCTGCGGTTTGCTTCAGGGTGTTCATCTGGGTCAGAGGCTCTCAGGCTAAACCGCCGGTTCAACCCAGCAACTGTGCACAGTCGTTCATCACGCTGGCTTTACGCTGCAGGTATTCGGCAAAAATGTCGCGCGCCGTGGCGGGGTCCACTTCAATCTGCAGGGCGCTGGTGAACTCGTTCACCGCCGCCACCGCATGGGCGAAATGGTTGCTCTCGGTGCCGCCGGTGTGCACGGTGACCCAGGCCACCGTCGCACGGGATTTCTCCGGCGGTACGCCCATGTCCCGCACGAACCACTGCGAGTACAACGGATGGATGAACTCCACTTCGCCGTGGGTGTACACCTCGTGGATCAACGTGGTCAGCAAGCCCTGCAACAGGTCGCGATCACGCAGGCGACGGCTGTCGGTCCAATCCTTGAAGGCCTGCGCCGAAGGCAGGCAATTGTCCTTCAACATCCACTGGTCATCGCCGCACAGCGCGGTCGCCATGGTGTAGAACAGGTCCGCGTGCACGGTGTTGCCCAACGCGCCCAAGTCTTCATCGGTAATGCGCTGCAGGCTGCCGCACGCACGGTACAGCTGCGCGGCGGCAGCAGAGCCTGCGTCGGAACGCGCCAGCAAGGTAATCCGGTTGGCCAGGCCGGACACACTGGCCGCCGAGTTATTGGTTTTCGACCAACTGGCGAAGAACTTGCGCAGTACCGCCGGCGAATGCCGACGCGAGGTGAGTCGCGCAAAAGCCTCTTCGATATCCATCAGCGCCTCTTCCTGAGCCCAAACGGCTTCGAACAGGGCATGCCGCAAGGTACTGGCCGGCATGTCATTCAATACCGGTTCGACGATTTTCAACAGCTGGCTGCGCTTGATCAGGGTGTCAGTCATATTCACCTCTCATAGTCCTTTATTGGATGAAAAAATCAGGCCGGTTTGCCGCGTCGGCCAGAGATCGGTGCCTGGCTGTTTACCGGTTTCCAGCCCAGCAGGGCGATTACCAGCGACAACAGCTGAAAACCTGCGATCAACGCCACGCAGCCCGGCCAGCCCCACTGCTCCCAGAGCAGCGCCGGGGCCACGGCGCCGGCGCTGCCGCCCAGGTAATAGCCGGTCAGGTACAGGCCCACGGCGCCGGACTTGTCCTGCCCGGCCGTGGTGGCGATGTAGGCATTGGCGCAGGCCTGGGCGAGGAATACGCCGGTCGAGCTCAGGGCCAGGCCCAGCACGATCAGCCCCAGGGACGGCAACAAGGTCAGGGCCGAACCGCAGAGGCCGAGCGCCACGGCGGCGCTCAGTAACTGCGATTGCGGTCGCGATTTGCTCAAGCGCCCGGCAATGGGAATCACCACCAGCGCCAGCAGGAACACGGCATACAGTGTCCCCAGGGCGGCGGCGCCCAGGTTGAACGGTGCCTGGCTGAGATACAGGCCGGCATAGGTAAAGGTGGCGACTTGTGAGAACAGCACGCAGAAACCGACGCCATAGGCCGCCAGCAAGGGTTTACGCAGAAGCCGGCGCACCCCGTGCGTGCCCACGGCCGCGACGCTGGAACGTGTCACTGGATTGGCCGGCAGCAGCAACAGGATCAGCATCCCGACCGCCAGGCTGATCAGCGCCAACAGCTCGAAGGCTTCGCGCCAACCGACATATTGGGTCATGACCCCGGAGACAAAGCGCCCGGCAAACCCGCCGAGTACCGTACCTGCGACGTACAGGCTGGTGATTTCGGTGACGGTCGCTGCGCGCCAGCGGTCGCCGATATAGGCCACGCTGGTGGCGAACACCACCGGGATCAACATACCCTCGATAAACCGCCACACCAGCAGCTCGGCAAAGCTGTCCACATAGGCCGTCAGCAGCGTCGGCAGCGCCAGCAGCAAGGCGGCCGCGACAATCACTGTGCGTTGCTCGAAACGTCCGGTCAGGCGCCCGACAAACGGCGCAGTCAGCGCCACCGCCAGGGTGGTTACGGTAATGCTCCACCCGGCCTGCCGGGCGCTCACCTGGAAGCTTGCGGCAAACACAGGCAGGATGCTCTGGGTCGCGTAGAGATTCAGGAACGCCGCACAGCCACACAGAAACACGGCAAGGCGGGCGTGATGCAAGCGCGGGTTCATGGGACCTCTCGTCTTATTGTCGAGGATCTTTATAGAATGCCCAGCGTGGCGAACACCAATACCGAATTCGGACCGATCAATACCCAGGAAACAGAATGCTTGATTTACGCAAGTTACGTTACTTCCTGACGGTCGCCGAAGAGTTGCACTTCGGTCGCGCGGCGCAGCGCCTGCACCTCGCCCAGCCGCCCCTGACGCGGCAGATCTCGGCCCTGGAAACCGAACTCGGCTTTCGTCTGTTCGACCGCACCAGCCGCACGGTCACCCTGACCGCCCAGGGCCGGCACTTTCTACCCTATGCCCGTGCCGCGCTGGAACACGCCCGGCTCGCGCAGGACATTGCCGCCAAGCTGGCCGCCGGCGCCACCGGCCAACTGGTCGTCGGCTATGCCAGCTCCATCGCGCTGTCGGAGCTGTTCAGCCAAACCCTGCAAGCCTTCGCCCAGCGTTTTCCCGAGGTGCAACTGACCCTGGTGGAGAGTGCTTCCGGCAGCCTGCATGCGCACGTGCTGGACGGTCGCATCGACATCGGCATGAGCCGCCTGCTGCCGGAGCCCGGGCAAACCGACGTCGAGGTGTTGTCGTTGGGGCAGGAACCGCTGGTCGCAGCGCTTTGCAGCGACAACCCATTAGCGGGCCAGGACGAAGTCACCCTCACCCAGCTCAGTGAGTTTCCGTTGATTCTGTTTCCCAGCGATTACGGTTCAGGCCTCAACGGTTCCATCGAGCAGCTGTATCAACGCCACGGCCTGACGCTGCGCCCGGGCCCCGCGGGGCGCCAGATCACTTCGATCATCGCCCTGGTGGCGGCAGGCCAGGGTGTCTCGCTGGTGCCCCAGTGCACCCGCACCCTGGCCAGGCAAGGCGTGGTCTACCGACCATTGGCAGACCCCGAAGCCTGGGTGCACCTGCTGATCCTCACGCGCTCACAGTCACGCTCGCTGTTGGTCGAGGCGTTCATGGGCGTGGTCGGTGAATTGCTGCAAGGCCGGCCGGCGCTGGCGCCGCTGGCATAATCCGGGCAAAAAAATACCCCTGCGCGAGGGGTATTTTTCTACAGGCTGCTGCGTACAGGCGCTGCCAGGGCGGCGCCCGTTGCCCAATCAGGCCAGTTTCTTGTGGCGTACCCGGTGCGGCTGGGCAGCGGCTTCGCCCAAGCGCTTTTTACGGTCCGCTTCGTACTCGGTGTAGTTGCCTTCGAAGAACACCGCTTGCGAATCATCCTCGTAAGCCAGGATGTGGGTCGCAACGCGGTCAAGGAACCACCGATCGTGAGAGATCACAATGGCGGCGCCCGGGAAGTCCAGCAGGGCCTCTTCCAGGGAGCGCAGGGTTTCAACGTCGAGGTCGTTGGACGGTTCGTCGAGCAGCAACACGTTGCCGCCTTCCTTCAAGGTCAGGGCCAGGTGCAAGCGGCCACGCTCACCACCGGACAGGTCCTTGACGAACTTCTGCTGGTCGCCGCCCTTGAAGTTGAAACGGCCCACATAGGTCCGCGCCGGGATTTCATAGTTGCCGATACGGATCTGGTCGGAGCCGTCGGAAATCTGCTGGAACACCGTCTTGCTGCCATCGAGGTCTTCACGGCTCTGGTCCACACAGGCCAGTTGCACGGTTTCGCCGATCTCGATGCTGCCCGAATCCGGGGTTTCCTTGCCCATCAGCATGCGGAACAGCGTGGATTTACCCGCACCGTTACCGCCGATAACGCCGACAATCGCGCCTTTTGGCATGGAGAACGACAGGTTGTCGATCAGCACGCGGTCGCCATAGCCTTTGCTGACGTTCTTGAACTCGATGACCTTGTCAC
This sequence comes from Pseudomonas fluorescens, assembly GCF_002837185.1. GTDB lineage: Bacteria > Pseudomonadota > Gammaproteobacteria > Pseudomonadales > Pseudomonadaceae > Aquipseudomonas > Aquipseudomonas fluorescens_AM. The sequence continues at coordinate 121,886 of NZ_KZ477991.1, forward strand.
CCAGGCGCGGACCGGCCGGGATGTAGATCTCGTTGGTCTCGCTGCGCTTCTGGAATTCCTGCGACTGCATTTCTTCAAAGCGTTGCAGACGGGCCTTGGATTTGGACTGACGGGCCTTGGCGCCTTTGCGCACCCACTCCAGTTCTTCCTTCATGGCTTTTTCATGGGCCGATTGCTGCTTGGATTCGGCGGCCAGACGGTCGGACTTGGCTTCCAGCCAACCGGAGTAGTTGCCCTCGTAAGGGATACCGGCGCCACGGTCGAGCTCGAGGATCCAGCCGGCGACGTTGTCCAGGAAGTAACGGTCGTGCGTGATCGCCACCACGGTGCCCGGGAAGTCGTGCAGGAAGTGCTCCAGCCAGGCGACGGAATCGGCGTCCAGGTGGTTGGTCGGTTCGTCGAGCAGCAACATGTCGGGAGCCGACAGCAGCAGGCGGCACAGCGCCACACGGCGCTTCTCGCCACCGGACAAGTGTTCGACCTTGGCATCCCAGGCCGGCAGGCGCAGGGCGTCAGCGGCGACTTCCAGCTGGCGCTCCAGGTTATGCCCGTCGCCGGCCTGCAGGATGGCTTCAAGCTTGGCCTGTTCGGCGGCCAGCTTGTCGAAGTCGGCATCCGGCTCGGCGTAGGCGGCGTAGACCTCGTCCAGGCGCGCCTGGGCGTCCTTGATCACGCTGACGGCCTCTTCGACCACTTCACGCACGGTCTTGGTCGGGTCCAGGATCGGCTCCTGGGGCAGGTAGCCGATGTTCAGGTCCGGCATCGGGCGGGCTTCGCCTTCGAACTCGGTGTCGACGCCGGCCATGATTTTCAGCAGCGTGGATTTACCCGAACCGTTGAGGCCGAGCACGCCGATCTTGGCGCCAGGGAAGAAAGACAGAGAAATGTTTTTCAGGATTTCCCGCTTCGGCGGAACAACTTTTCCCAGCCGATGCATGGTGAAGACGTATTGAGCCATGGTGAACCTAGCGTCAGTGACTGATGAATTAAGCGGACGAAGCCCGTGCCAGGCCATGCGCCGCGCGGGCCGTTGACTATCATCAATGCCGGCGAGCGAAAAAAAGCCTGAATGTCTGGGGCTGGAACGCCCCCGCGTAACCGGCAAAGCTACCTGAATGCGCTGGGGCAGTCCAGCCAGGCGGGACTGGCACTTTGCCACAACTCAAGGCATGCTAGCCGCCCTCCGGGCGTCCGGCTTATAGTGCACGTCGCGCGCCAGTCCAGCCAAACCGCAGGATCACAGCTTGTCCAAAGTCACGCCGCCCACGCCCTTGCGCGCCGCTCATCTAGCGCCGGGAGCGCCCCTGCACGGCACTTTTAAAGGCGCGTTGGCGACGCTTGTGCTGGTGTTGCTCGCGTTATTGTTCTGGCAACTGCTGGACCAATTGCAGCAAAACCAGAAAAACCAGCAGCAATACACCATCGATTACAGCGCCGACCTGGCCGAACAGATCAGCCAGAATATGGCCCTGAGCGCACAGATCGCCTTGAATCTGCTGCCGATCGTCGAGCCGCCGCGCAACGCCGAACAACAACTGGCCCTGATGCACACGTTGCAGCGCTCATTTCCCGAATTGCGCAGCTTCGCCCTGCTCGCCCCCAGCGGCGCATTGATCAGCGACACCGCCAGCGACAGCCAGGACAGCGCCCTGCTCGAAGAACTGGTCAAGCGCAGCCACGCCCAAGCCTATTACCTGAGCAACGACAGCGACGGCACCGTCATCTATCTGTTGCTGCACCAGCCCAGCGGTGGGTCGAAACTGTACTGGGCGCTGCGCCTGGCGCCCACTTACCTGGCCAACCTGACCCGCCAGGATGCCCAGGGCCAGCGCCCGATGTGGGCGATCGAGAACCGCTTGAATCACCGTGTGGTCAGCCGTGACAGCGGCATGCCCGCACAGTGGGCCAGTGCGTTGACCCCGGACGAGTTGAATAAAAGCGTGCTGGTCACACCGTTGAGCAAAAGTGACTGGCAACTGCGCGGGCTGTTCGACCGCAGCGCGGTGCTCGAACAGCTGCTGCCGGCCTTTATCGGCAAATGCCTGCTGGGCCTGGCTTTTTCGCTGGTCCCGGTGATCGTGCTGCTGAACATGCGCCGGCGCCAGCGCCAGGTGCATGAAGGCCGGCGACGTTATCAGGATATTTTCGAAGGCACCGGCGTGGCCTTGTGCGTACTCGACCTGTCGGGGTTGAAGGCGTTCTGCGACAAGACTGCGGTGCAGGACGGCGAACAATTGCGCGCCTGGCTGCAGGCCAACCCCGCCGAGCGGCGCAAACTGCTCAAGGAGCTGCGCGTCACCGAGGTCAACCAGATGGCGGTGCGGCTGTTGAACGTGAGCTCCTGCGAGCAAGCCTGGGAGCGTCTGATTGACGATGCCCCGCACAATGCCACCGCTATCGGCCACCAGGTGCTGGAAGCCGTACTGACCCGGCAAAAACAACTGGAGCTGGAAATCCAGCTCAACGATGTGACGGGCAATGAACAATACCTGTGGCTGGTCATGCGTTTGCCGGAACAGCAGGATGACATCAGGGCGGTCATCCTCAGCATCAGCGATATCACCAGCCGCAAGCTGATCGAGCTGTCGCTGGTCGAGCGCGAGAGTTTCTGGTCGGATGTGGTACGCACCGTGCCCGACCACCTGTATGTGCAGGACGTGATCAGCCAGCGCATGATCTTCAGCAACCATCACCTGGGCCATACCCTCGGCTACAACAAGGCCGAGCTGCAGAAAATGGGTGAGTACTTCTGGGAAATCCTGCTGCACCCCGAAGACGCCGAGCATTACCACGACGCGCGTCAACAGCAACGCCAGGTGGGTTATACGACCCAACTGCACTGCCAGCTGCGCTTTCGTCACCGCAACAACCAGTGGCGACGCTTCGACATTCGCGAACAGGCCCTGGCCAGGGACACCTCGGCGGTGGTCACACGGATCATCGGCGTGGCCAAAGACATCACCGACCAGATCGAGGCCAGCGAATCCCTGCGCGACAGCGAACAACGCTACCGCATGCTGGCCGAAAGCATCAGTGACGTGATCTGCTCCACCGACAGCCAACTGGCCCTCAACTACGTCAGCCCATCGGTCAACGCCGTGCTGGGGTACGACGTGGATTGGGTGTTCAAGAACGGCTGGCAGTCGATCATTGCCAACCCGCAACAGCTCACGGGCATGTATGGCCTGATGGAGCAGGTCAGCCGTGCCGTCGGTAATCCCGAGGCGCTGAACAGCCTGCGCGATGAGGTGCAGACCCAACTGTTCCTGTTCGACTGCCTGCGCGCCGATGGGCGCAAAGTGCCGATCGAGCTGCGCGTGGTGCTGGTGTGGGACGAACATGGCGCGTTTGAAGGCGTCCTCGGCGTGGGCCGTGACATCAGCCAGCAACGCCGGGCCGAAAAAGACCTGCGCATGGCGGCCACGGTGTTCGAGCATTCCACCTCGGCGATCCTGATCACCGACCCGGCCGGCTATATCGTGCAGGCCAACGAGGCCTTCAGCCGGGTCAGCGGTTACGCCGTCAGCGATGTACTCGACCAACTGCCGAACATGCTCACCGTCGACGAACAGCAGGAAGCCCACCTGCGCTACGTGCTCAAGCAATTGCACCAGCACAGCACCTGGGAAGGCGAAGTGTGGCTCAAGCGCCGCAATGGCGAGCACTACCCGGCCTGGGTCGGTATCACGGCGGTGTTCGATGATGAAGGCGACCTGGCCAGCTACGTGTGTTTCTTCAGCGATATCAGCGAGCGCAAGGCCAGCGAACAGCGCATCCACCGCCTGGCCTATTACGACGCCCTGACTCACCTGCCCAACCGCACCCTGTTCCAGGATCGCCTGCACACCGCATTGCAGTCGGCCGAGCGACAGAAGTCGTGGGTGGTCTTGATGTTCCTCGACCTCGACCGTTTCAAGCCGATCAATGACTCCCTGGGCCACGCCGCCGGCGACCGTATGCTCAAGGAAATGGCCACGCGCCTGCTCGGTTGCGTGGCCGAAGACGACACCGTGGCGCGGATGGGCGGCGACGAGTTCACCTTGCTGTTGCAACCGCGTGTCAACCGCGAAATGGCGCTGAACCGCGCGATCACGGTGGCCGAGCAGATTCTGGCGAGCCTGGTGAAGCCGTTCGTGCTCGAAGGCCGCGAATTCTTCGTGACCGCCAGCATCGGCATCGCCTTGAGTCCCCAGGACGGTAATGAGCTGAGCCAGTTGATGAAAAACGCCGACACGGCGATGTACCACGCCAAGGAGCGCGGCAAGAACAACTTCCAGTTCTACCAGGCCGACATGAACGCCAGCGCCCTGGAACGCCTGGAACTGGAAAGCGACCTGCGCCACGCCCTGGAACAGGACGAATTCGTGCTCTATTACCAGCCGCAGTTCAGCGGCGACGGCAAACGCCTGACCGGCGCCGAAGCCCTGCTGCGCTGGCGCCACCCACGCCGCGGCCTGGTGCCGCCGGGGGATTTCATTCCGGTGCTGGAAGAGCTGGGGCTGGTGGTGGATGTGGGCGACTGGGTGATCAGCGAAGCCTGTCGCCAGCTCAAGACCTGGCACCAGAACAAAGTGCGGGTGCCGAAAGTCTCGGTCAACATCTCGGCGCGACAGTTCTCCGACGGGCAACTGGGCACGCGCATCGCCACCATCCTCAAGGACACCGGCCTGCCACCGGCGTGCCTGGAGCTGGAACTGACCGAAAGCATCCTGATGCGCGAAGTCAACGAAGCCCTGCAGATCCTCGCCAGCCTGAAAAACCTGGGGCTGAGCATTGCGGTCGACGACTTCGGCACCGGTTATTCATCGCTCAATTACCTCAAGCAATTCCCCATCGACGTCCTGAAGATCGACCGCACCTTCGTCGACGGCCTGCCCTCCGGCGAGCAGGATGCGCAGATCGCCCGCGCCATCATCGCCATGGCCCACAGCCTGAACCTGGCAGTGATCGCCGAGGGCGTGGAAACCCACGAGCAGTTGGACTTCCTGCGCGAGCATGGCTGCGATGAAGTGCAGGGCTACCTGTTCGGACGGCCGATGCCGGCGAACCGGTTCGAGGCGCAGTTCAGCAATGATGCGCTGTTCATGTTCGATTGAGTGGAGCCAATTGCTCCACTCAATCGAACATGAACAGAGCAGCTGCAAGCTGCAAGCTGCAAGCTGCAAGCTGCAAGAAGAAGCGGATCTGCTTTTACTTGTAGCTTGCAGCTTGCAACTTGAAGCCGGCACTTCATCCCCATGACTACGTTTCATATCCCTTCCAATAAGCGCTTGGGTTAGAATGCCCTCCTTTTCTGCCCCGATCCTTGAGGACCGCCATGTTCAGCCGTGATTTGACTATTGCCAAGTACGACGCCGATCTCTTCGCCGCCATGGAGCAAGAAGCCGTGCGCCAGGAAGAGCACATCGAGCTGATCGCTTCGGAAAACTACACCAGCCCTGCGGTGATGGAGGCTCAAGGCTCGGTGCTGACCAACAAGTACGCCGAAGGCTACCCGGGCAAGCGCTACTACGGTGGTTGCGAGTACGTCGACGTGGTTGAGCAGTTGGCCATCGACCGTGCCAAAGAGCTGTTCGGCGCCGATTACGCCAACGTCCAGCCGCACGCCGGTTCCCAGGCCAACAGCGCGGTGTACCTGGCCCTGCTGCAAGGTGGCGACACCATCCTGGGCATGAGCCTGGCCCACGGCGGCCACCTGACCCACGGCGCCAGCGTGTCCTCCTCCGGCAAGCTGTACAACGCCGTTCAATACGGTATCGATGCCAACGGCCTGATCGACTACGACGAAGTCGAGCGCCTGGCGGTCGAGCACAAGCCCAAAATGATCGTGGCCGGTTTCTCTGCCTACTCGCAGATCCTCGACTTCCCGCGCTTCCGTGAAATCGCTGACAAGGTCGGCGCCTATCTCTTTGTGGACATGGCTCACGTGGCAGGCCTGGTCGCCGCTGGCGTCTACCCGAACCCGGTGCCTTACGCCGATGTGGTCACCACCACCACCCACAAGACCCTGCGCGGTCCACGTGGCGGCCTGATCCTGGCGCGCGCCAATGCCGAGATCGAGAAGAAGCTGAACTCCGCCGTATTCCCGGGCGCCCAGGGTGGCCCGCTGGAACACGTGATCGCGGCCAAGGCGATCTGCTTCAAGGAAGCACTGCAGCCTGAGTTCAAGACCTACCAGCAACAAGTGGTCAAGAACGCCAAGGCCATGGCCGGCGTGTTCATCGAGCGCGGCTTCGACGTGGTGTCCGGCGGTACCGAGAACCACCTGTTCCTGCTGTCGCTGATCAAGCAGGACATTTCCGGTAAAGATGCTGACGCTGCCCTGGGCAAAGCCTTCATCACCGTGAACAAAAACTCCGTGCCGAACGACCCACGTTCGCCGTTCGTCACCTCCGGCCTGCGCTTCGGCACCCCGGCTGTGACCACCCGTGGCTTCAAGGAAGCCGAGTGCAAGGAACTGGCCGGCTGGATCTGCGACATCCTGGCGGACCTGAACAACGAAGCCGTGATCGACGCGGTACGTGAGAAGGTCAAGGCCATCTGCAAGCAGCTGCCGGTGTACGGCGCTTGATTGCAGTTGCTTGAATGAAAAGCCCGGCTCTTGAGCCGGGCTTTTTTATGCCAATTTGAAATGCGGTCAAGTGTGGGAGGGGCTTGCCCCCGATGGCAATCTATCAGTCGCTGCTTGTGGTGACTGACACTCAGCTATCGGTGGCAAGCCCCCTCCCACATTTGGTTGCATTTCAAGTCAGGTAGGTTGGTAGACCCTGGCAAAGCCTTCGCGAATCTTGTCTTCCGGCAATTCATCGGCAATAAACACAATCACACTCTCCCGCGCCTCGCCTTCGGCCCATTCGGTGTCCCAGTCGAAGCCGTAGAGCTTCAGCACGCCCTGGAATACCATGCGCCGATCCTCTCCGGCGATGTTCAGCACGCCCTTGTAGCGCAGCAGTTGCTTGCCATGGTCTTCCAGCAGCGCGTTCATGAACTCACTGAGGCGGTCGATATCCAGCGGCTGGTCGGTGCGCAGCACCAGGCTGGAAATACGGTCGACCGATGGCGCAGCGCTGACAGGGCGCAGACTCATGCCGGCGTTGAGGTTGAAGCCGCGCACGTCGAGCAGTTCGGCCAGGTCAATCCTGCCATGCTCCACCACCCGGATCGGTGCGCGGCGGTTGATGCGGGTCAGGCGTTCGCTGAGGGCGGTGAAAGTGGCATCGTCCACCAGGTCGCGCTTGCTCACCAGCAGGCGGTCGGCAAAGCCGATCTGGGCCTGGGCGATGGTCTGGGTCAAGTGATGCTCGGCGTGGGCCGCGTCCACCAGGGTGATGATGCCGTCGAGGATATAGCGCTCGCGCAGTTCCTCATCAATGAAAAAGGTCTGGGCCACAGGCGCAGGATCGGCCAGGCCGGTGCACTCGATCACCAGGCGGTCGAAGGCGATTTCACCGCTGTCCAGCCGCTCGAGCAGCAAGTACAGCGCCTTGGTCAGGTCGGTGTGGATGGTGCAGCACACGCAACCGTTGGAGAGGGTCATGACCTGTACCGGCTCTGCGCCCAACAATTGCGTATCGATGCCGGCATCACTGAATTCGTTTTCGATCACGGCGATCTTCAAGCCGTGCTCGGCCTTGAGCAGATGGCGCAGCAAGGTGGTCTTGCCGGCGCCGAGGAAGCCGCTGAGCACGGTGACCGGAATGGGAGAGGACAAAGATAGTTCTCCTTATATCTGAAGGAACACAAAACAACTGTGGGAGGGGGCTTGCCCCCGATGGCAGTGTGTCAGGCACTGATGTGCCGCTGATACACCGCTATCGGGGGCAAGCCCCCTCCCACATGGAATTACCGCAAGCCCGAGTGCCGGATCAGCAGCACTTGGGCCCACCCTTGCCGCCGTAACGGGCCTCCTGGCGTTCCCGGAAGAACGCCTTGTAGTCCATCATCGGTTTGTCCGGGTGCTTGGTTTGCATATGCTCGACGTAGGTGTCGTAGTCGGGCATGCCGACCATCAGGCGCGCGGCCTGACCGAGGTATTTACCGAGGCGACTGATGTCATTGAACATGCGTGCAATCCTCGGTTATGCGTCCGGTACAGCCTGGAACGGCGCTTCTTTATCCGTACGCTCTTTGTTGCCCCAGGCGGCAATGCCGACCTTGAGCGCATAGAACAGGATGCTGAACACCACGAACAGGAACAGCGCCGTCAGCGTTGCGTTGGTGTAGGCGTTGTAGATCACGTGTTGCATCTGGTCGATGCTCTTGGCCGGGGCGAGGATCTGGCCATTGGCAAGGGCATCGCTGTATTTCTTCGCCAGCGACAGGAAGCCGATCGCCGGGTTGGCGTCGAACAGCTTGATAAAGCCCGCAGTGGTGGTGCAGATCAACAGCCAGACTGCCGGCAGCAAGGTCACCCAAATGTAGCGCTGACGCTTCATTTTGATCAGCACAACCGTGGCGAGCATCAGCGCGATCCCGGCCAGCATCTGGTTGGAGATGCCGAACAGCGGCCACAAGGTGTTGATGCCGCCCAGTGGGTCGATCACGCCTTGGTACAGCAGGTAACCCCACATCGCCACACAACCGGCGGTGGCAATCAGGTTGGCGGTCCAGGATTCAGTGCGCTTGAGCGACGGCACGAAGGAGCCGAGCAGGTCTTGCAGCATGAAACGGCCGGCACGGGTACCGGCGTCGACCGCCGTCAGGATGAACAGCGCTTCGAACAGGATCGCAAAGTGGTACCAGAACGCCATTGTGTTTTCACCCGGCAGCACACTGTGCAGGATCTGCGCGATACCGACCGCCAGGGTCGGTGCACCGCCGGCACGTGCCAGGATGGTGGTTTCACCGATGTCATGGGCCACGGCCGACAGCGCTTCGGGGGTGATTGCAAAGCCCCAGCTGCTGACGGTCTGCGCCACGGTCACCACGTCGGTGCCGACAATCGCCGCCGGGCTGTTCATGGCGAAGTACACGCCAGGCTCGATCACCGACGCGGCAACCATTGCCATGATGGCCACGAACGACTCCATCAGCATGCCGCCGTAACCGATGTAACGCGCATGGCTTTCATTGGCCAGCAGCTTGGGCGTGGTGCCCGAGGAGATCAGCGCATGGAAGCCGGAGACCGCGCCACAGGCAATGGTGATGAACAGGAACGGGAACAGGCCGCCCTTCCACACCGGGCCGGTGCCGTCGATGAACTGGGTAAGCGCCGGCATTTTCAGGTCAGGCATGGTGACCAGGATGCCAATCGCCAGCGCGATGATGGTACCGATTTTCAGGAAGGTCGACAGGTAGTCACGCGGCGCCAGGATCAGCCATACCGGCAGTACTGCGGCAACGAAACCGTAGCCGATCAGCATCCAGGTGATCTGGATCCCGGTGAAGGTGAAGGCCTTGGCCCACACCGGGTCAGCGGCGATCTGCCCGCCCAGCCAGATCGAACCCAGCAGCAACAGCACGCCGATGATCGAAATTTCGCCAATGCGGCCCGGACGGATGTAGCGCATGTAAATGCCCATGAACATCGCGATCGGGATGGTCGCCATCACCGTGAAAATGCCCCACGGGCTCTCGGCCAGGGCCTTGACCACGATCAGCGCCAGCACCGCGAGGATGATGATCATGATCAGGAAGCAGCCGAACAGCGCGATAGTCCCGGGAATACGGCCCATCTCTTCGCGGACCATGTCGCCCAGGGAGCGGCCGTTACGCCGGGTGGACAGGAACAGGATCATGAAATCCTGCACCGCACCGGCCAGCACCACACCGGCAATCAGCCAAAGCGTGCCGGGCAGGTAACCCATTTGCGCCGCCAACACCGGGCCGACCAGAGGGCCCGCACCGGCAATCGCCGCAAAGTGGTGACCGAAAAGGATATGTTTGTTGGTCGGCACGTAGTCCAGACCGTCGTTGTTGATCACTGCGGGGGTGGCCCGCCGTGGGTCCAGTTGCATCACGTTATTGGCGATGAACAGGCTGTAGTACCGGTACGCGACCAGGTAGATGGCCACCGCAGCGACCACAATCCACAAGGCGTTGATCGCCTCGCCGCGGCGCAAGGCCACTACGCCGAGGGCGCACGCTCCTACGATTGCCAGCACCAGCCAGGGTAGATGGCGTAGCAGGCTATTATTATTTTTCATTTTTATATTCCAGCCAGGGTGGACAGAAAGGACAGCCAGCCCGAGTTTAGCGCTGTTGGCCTTAAAGGCCACCCCCCTACGTTGGTCTAGAGCCTTGCCGATGCAAAAAAAGCAGAAATAAAGGCTGAATGATGGCGCAGGGCTACAATGCTTCTATTCACGGAGGACTTCACCATGACCGAGCACGCGTCCGACCGCCGCCGTTTTCGCCGGATTGCCTTTGACGCCAAGACCGAACTTCGGCAAAACGAACGCGAATGGCCAGTGCAATTGGTGGATTTGTCGTTAAAGGGGCTGCTGGTACAGCGACCGCAAGACTGGAAGGGCAATAAAGCGCTGCCGTTCGACGTGGACATACGCCTGGACCCAAAGGCCCATATAAAGATGCAGGTTCGTCTTACCCACGAAGACCAGGGTCAATTGGGTTTCGTATGCCAATACATCGACCTGGACTCGATCAGCCATTTGCGACGTTTGATCGAATTGAACCTGGGCGATCAAGAGGAACTGGAGCGCGAGTTGGCGGCATTGCTGGAAACCTAGATGCCAACACAGGGCAAAATGTGGGTGGGGGTTTGCCCCTGATAGCAGTGTGTCAGGCGCTGATAGATTGACTGACCTGCCGCCATAGGGGGCAAGCCCCCTCCCACATTGGTTTTGCGGTGTTGGTGATTACTCGAACAACGCATCCAGCGCCTGTTCCAGGCGCGTGACCCCGATCACCTGCAATCCTGGCGGCATTTCCTTCGGCGCATTGCCCTTGGGCACGATCGCCCGCTTGAAGCCATGCTTGGCCGCCTCTTTCAAGCGTTCCTGGCCACTGGGCACCGGGCGCACTTCGCCCGACAACCCTACCTCGCCAAACACCAGCAAGTCATGGGGCAGTGGCCGGTTGCGCAGGCTGGACATCACCGCCGCCATCAACGCCAGGTCGGAAGCGGTCTCCAATACCTTGACCCCGCCCACCACGTTGAGGAAGACGTCCTGATCGTGCGTCGGAATACCGCCATGGCGGTGCAACACCGCCAACAGCATGGCCAGGCGGTTCTGGTCCAGGCCGAGGGTGACCCGTCGCGGGTTGGCCAGATGGCTGTCATCAACCAGCGCCTGGACTTCCACCAGCATCGGTCGGGTGCCTTCCCACGTCGCCATCACCACGCTGCCTGGGACTTCTTCCTGGGCGCGGGTGAGAAAGATCGCCGACGGATTGGAGACTTCTTTCAGCCCCCGGTCAGTCATGGCAAACACACCCAACTCGTTCACCGCGCCAAAGCGGTTTTTCACCGCCCGCAGCAACCGCAGGCGGCCATCGGATTCACCCTCGAAATACAGCACGGTATCCACCATGTGTTCCAGCACTCGCGGCCCGGCCAGCGCGCCTTCCTTGGTCACGTGGCCGACCAGGAAGATCGCCGTGCCGCTCTGCTTGGCATAGCGCACCAACAGCGCCGCGCTTTCACGCACCTGGGATACGCCGCCAGGCGCTGACTGCAGTTGCTCGGTGAAAATCGTCTGGATCGAGTCGATCACCATGACCTTGGGTTTTTCGATGCGCGCCGTGGCGATGATGCTTTCGATGCAGGTTTCGGTCATGACCCGCAGTTGGTCCTGGGGCAGGCCCAGGCGACGGGCGCGCATGGCCACTTGTTGCTGGGACTCTTCCCCGGTGACGTACAGCGCCGGCATGCGGCTGGCGATGCTGCACAGGGTTTGCAGCAGGATCGTGGATTTACCGATGCCCGGGTCGCCGCCGATCAGCACGACCGAGCCGTCCACCAGGCCACCGCCCAATACCCGGTCCAACTCACCGGAGGCGGTGGAGAAGCGCGGGATCTCTTCGACGCTGACTTCGGCCAGGGTCTTGATCTGCGCTTGTTGCCCGGTCCAGCCGGCGCGGCCGGTGGGGGCTGCGGCGCCACCGCTTTCAATCATGGTTTCAGTCAGGGTGTTCCACGCACCGCACTCGCCGCACTGGCCCGCCCATTTGGGAAAGGTCGCGCCGCACTCCGTGCAGCCGTACATGCGCTTGGCCTTTGCCATTGAAGAACCTCCAACCGAAAAACCGCGATGATAGCTCAGCGCGGCGCCGGGGTCCGGATTTCGCCGTTGGCCAAGCGCGAGGCCGTGTTGCCGATAGGGTCTTCGGCGTTGAGATCGGCGCCTTTGGCCTTCAGTTCGCCCAGCAGTTCGACGCGTTTGAACAGCCCGGCGTACATGGCGGCGGTCTGCCCCGCGCCGTTGCGTTGGTCGGGGTTGCAGTCGGTGGCCAGCAAACGCTGGGCGATTTTCAGTTCGCCTTTGAAAATCGCGCCCATCAGCGCGGTGTTGCCGCGCTTGTCCTGCACGCAGGCGTCGGCGCCGGCGGCCAACAGGCGCTCAACGTAGGCGCTTTGGCCGTGATAGGCGGCGAGGATCAAGGCGGTGTAGCCCTTGTCGTCCTGAGTATTCAGGGCGTAGCCCGACTCGATGAACGTGTTGAGCATGTCGAGGTCGCCACGACGGGCGGCGTCGAAATAATAGTCCTGAAGCTGCGCCTTGAGCGCACCAGGGTCATTGGATGGGGGTTGTTCGGCCAGCACACTGAACGAACAGCAGGCCAGCAGTGCCCATATGAACGTACGCATGATCAAAATCCTTGAGAAAGACCCCCTTTAGGAGCGAGCCTGCTCGCAAAAGCCGTCAACGATAACGCGTGCATCCTGGATAAATGCGTTGCCTTTGAGTTCTTCGCGAGCAAGCTCGCGCCTACAGGAGGGCGCGGTTAGTCGCTCAGTTTGTCAGCCAGTGCTTTCACACGCGCCAAGTCACCCTTGGCCACCTTGGCCACACCAGTGCCGTATTCCGGATCGGCTTTGTAGAGGAACGACAGGATGATGTGCTTGCTCTCATCATCGGTGCTCGCCAACGAGCCACCGAAGTTGTCGATCAGGTCCTGACGCTCTTTTTTGCTGTAGGAGCGATACAAGTCGCCGGCCTGCTTGAAGTTCTGCTCACGCTGGATCTTCGCCTGCTGGGTGCTGCCCGACAGCGGCGATTGGCTGTAGCGCGCAGTTTGCGGCTCTTCACGTGGCAACAGGCGGCTTGGCTGGTAGTTCACGCCAGTGGTGGTCTTGCCGACGTTCAACGCGCCGTCCTGGTTGCCGTTGTTGACGGTGACCCGTGGAGCGTTGATCGGCAGTTGCAGGGCATTGGCGCCCAATCGGTACATTTGTGTGTCGGCATAGGAGAACACCCGACCTTGCAGCAGGCGGTCTTCCGACGGCTCGATACCCGGCACCAGGTTGGCCGGGGCCATCGCCACTTGTTCGGTTTCCTGGAAAACATTGGCCGGGTTGCGGTTGAGCACCATTTGCCCGACTTTGCGCTCCGGCACATTCGGCCAGATCTTGGTGGCGTCCAGCGGGTCGAAATCGAACTTGGCCAGGTCTTCAGGTTTCAACACCTGCACATACAGGTCCCACTTGGGGAAGTCGCCCTTGTTGATATGGGTGACCAGGTCATTGGTCATATGGCTGTAGTCACGCCCTTGCACGTCGGTGACTTGCTTGGGGTCGAGGTTCTTGATGCCTTGCAGGCTCTTCCAGTGGAACTTGACGTAGTGCACTTCACCCTTGGCGTTGATCAACTTGTAGGCATGTACGCCGTTGCCGTCCATCTCCCGATAACTGGCCGGTGTGCCGGAGTCCGAGTACAACTCGGTCAGTGTACGAGTGGACTCTGGAACATGGGAGAAGAAGTCGAAACGACGCGAGTCATCGTCCAGGTTAGTGCGCGGGTCCGGTTTGAAGGCGTGGACCATGTCCGGGAACTTGATGGCATCGCGAATGAAGAACGTCGGGAAGTTATTACCGACCAGATCCCAGTTACCTTCGGCGGTGTAGAACTTGGTGGCGAAGCCCCGTGGGTCGCGCAGGGTTTCCGGGGAATGGTTGCCGTGGACCACGGCCGAGAAACGCACGAACACCGGCGTGGCTTCACCGGCGGCAAATACCTTGGCCTTGGTCAGGTCGCTGAGGTTGTCGGTCACGGTGAAGGTGCCATGGGCGCCCGTACCACGGGCATGCACCACACGCTCGGGGATACGTTCGCGGTCGAAGCGCTGCAGCTTCTGAATCAATTGAACGTCCTGCAGCAGCACGGGGCCATTGGCGCCGGCCGTCTGCGAGTTCTGGTTATCGCCAACGGCGGCGCCGTTGTCACGGGTCAGGTTGGCGGCTTGCACGGAGAGGGTCAGCAGGCTGGCGGTCACCAACGCCAAGGCTTGGCGTGCCGACACGGGCCTGCGATTGATTGAAGGGTTCATCAAGGTTTCCTCTGGTTTTTTTAGTGCACATTCAGTTGTGCTTGCCAGAGGCTAGTGACCTGCGGGTCAGAAGATAAATAGAAAAACACCACAGGCCCGATTGAGAAAAAAATCTGGTAACCCGCTGAAATTCGCCGTATTTCGCGCGCGATTGGTGGCACTTTGCAAACTAATTGCGTTTTAATGTGTCGATTAAAACCAACAGTGTTAAAGGTTGTGTCGCGCAAGCCCGCTACGACTGACTTACACTGACTTCCACCCTTTTCATCTGTAACAAGGAATAACTTATGGGCGTGATCAGTGAGTTCAAGGCCTTCGCGGTCAAAGGTAACGTGGTCGACATGGCCGTCGGTATCATCATCGGCGCCGCGTTCGGCAAAATTGTTTCCTCGTTTGTAGGGGACGTGGTGATGCCGCCGCTCGGCCTGTTGATCGGTGGCGTGGACTTCGGCGACCTGGCAATCACGCTTAAAGCCGCGCAAGGCGATGCACCCGCCGTGGTGCTGGCATACGGCAAGTTCATCCAGAGCGTGGTCGACTTCTTGATCGTCGCCTTCGCCATCTTCATGGGTGTCAAGGCGATCAACCGCCTCAAGCGCGAAGAGGCCGTAGCCCCGACGCTTCCACCGACGCCGACCAAGCAAGAGGTGCTGCTGGGCGAGATCCGCGACCTGCTCAAGGCACAGAACGACAAACCGCTCTGACCCGCAGATGCAAAAAGGCGCCGCGTGAGGCGCCTTTTTTTTACCAGTAGTTTTCCACCGCCACCTGGCCCGGGCGTCGGCTCAGGCTCAGTTGCATGTCGCGCTGCTTGAGCAACTGGCGCGTGTCATCGACCATCTGCGGGTTGCCGCAAATCAGCACGCGGGAGTGTTGCGCCGTCAACGCGATGCCGGCCGCGCGCTCCAGCTCCCCGTTCTCGATCAAGGTGGTGATACGCCCGTTCAATGCGCCCGGATGCCGCTCGCGGGTGACGATAGGGATGTAGATCAGCTTGTGGGCGTATTCGGCCAGGTATTCGCGCTCGCCCAGGTCCTTGATCAGCGTCTGGTATGCCAGTTCCCTGGCCTCGCGTGCGCTGTACACCAGAACGATACGTTCAAATTTCTCCCACACCTCGAAATCCTGCAGGATCGACAGGAACGGTGCCACCCCGGTGCCGGTGCCCAGCAGCCACAGATCACGCCCGTCTACAAAGCGGTTCAGCGTCAGAAAGCCCGTGGCCTGGCGCTCCACCAGCAAGGTATCGCCGACTTTCAGGCGGCTCAACTCACTGGTGAACTCGCCGCCTGGAACCACAATGGAAAAGAAATCGAGGTATTCGTCAAACGGCGACGACACGATGGAATAGGCGCGCCACACGGTACTGCCATCCGCCTTGGTGACGCCCAGACGCACGAACTGGCCGGCGGTAAAGCGAAAACCGGCATCACGCGTGGTGCGCAGGGTAAAAAGGCTGGGGGTCAGCGATTGCACATCGAGCAAGGTCTGGCGGGTAAATTTCTCAGCACTGGCCGTCATGGGGGGCTCCGTTTTGCACAGGGCCGTAGTGTCTCTCAAAGCGCGCCGCGCAAACACCGTTGATTGGTAATGGCATTACAGTCAACCGAGTCGACGGCCCTGTCAGGCGGGTAACAATCGGTGACAAAAAGCGTCCCAACACCGAACTAAACATTTCGCTATCAATACGCCCGCAATAAGCAACAACACGAAGGCGAACGTACCGATAGCGTCACTTTGACATCATTCGTAAATGATTGAAAAACTGCGCTCTCTTCCATATGTCCGACTAAAGCCCAGTCCTTGTCCACGCTGTTACAGCCTGACCCAAGGCAGTCAAGGAGTTTTTTTTCAGCCTCACAAGTAAGACTTATCCTACACTTTCCATTCAAGTCGCATTGGGATCAGGACGTACCCAAGTCACACGAAAACCTATGGAGAGCAATCGATGGTCAAATGGCGCAATACACGGCTGCCCAAGCTTGAGGGCGAGAGCGAAATCACCAGCGTGTTTGAAATGGTCGTCAATCACACGTATGAATTAGGATTCCAACATTGCTCATTTACGATGAGTTCTCAAGCTCCAAGCAACCAAACAGACCCCATACATCTTGATAACCATCCGAGTGAATGGAGAAATATTTACAAACGAGCGCATTTCTTCGATATAGACCCTGTTGTATCCCACTGTAAGAACAGTGTCCTGCCCATTGTCTGGGACCCGAAAACGTTCAGCAGTACCCCCCAGTTGTGGGAGTTGGCCCAGTCGTTTGGGGTGCACTTGGGCTGGACCCAGGCGGTCCATGATTTCCAAGGTGTGTACAGCATGCTCACGCTGACGCGTGGCAAAGGCGAGGTCAGCCCCGAAGAGCTTTACGAAAAAGCCGGGCAGGTGTTGTGGCTGTGCCATGCGATGCATGCAGTCGTTGCAAAAAAATACGCCGACAAAGCCCATATCACCACGCCCAGCAAGCTGACCGCACGGGAAACGGAGGTCCTCAAGTGGTCCGCCATGGGCAAGACCGCTTCCGAGATCGCGGCTATTCTCTGCCTGTCCGAGCGTACGGTGGGCTTTCATATCAGCAGCACCTTCAAGAAGCTTGGGGTGCACAACAAGATCCAGGCTGTGCTCAGCGCCTCTAAAGCAGGGCTGTTTTAACCCGCACAAGAAACAGCGCATGTCATCGCGTTGAAAAAAAAGTAACATTTGCGGCCCATTCTGAGTGTTGATGCTGCCCTTTCACAGGTTGCCTCGCCGTTCACTCAGACGGTTCCGTCGATTACCCAGAGCCTCCCCCGCCATGCCCCTGCTTGACAGCCCCTTCGCCCAGCTCGATTTGATCCGTCAGCCCGAGCAACACAATGATCCGCTGCAAGCCTTCGATGCCGCCGACGAATACCTGCTCAACCACCTCGCCGGCCAGCAACCCCCTGCGCAAACCCGTGTGCTGGTACTCAATGACAGCTTCGGCGCCCTCGCGGCCAGCCTTGCAGGCCAGGTGCAGGTGACCTCCAGCGGGGACTCGTTCCTCGCCGCCCAAGGCCTGGGAAAAAACCTGGTGCGCAACGGTAAAGCCTTTGATGCGGTAAGGTTCGTACCGGCCAGCCAAGTGCCGGTCGGGCCGTTCGATCGGGTGTTGCTCCGTGTGCCGAAGACCCTGGCGCTGCTGGAAGAACAGTTGATTCGTCTGCAGGGGCAACTGGCACCGGGCGCCGAAGTGATCGCCGGGGCGATGATCAAACACTTGCCACGCGCCGCCGGTGAACTGCTGGAGCGTTATATCGGGCCGATGCATGCCACGCTTGCGGCAAAGAAGGCCCGGCTGCTGATCGCCACCGTCGCGGATCGCCCCGCGCCCATATCGCCCTACCCTACCCGCTACTCGCTGGATACCCCGGCCATCGAATTGCTCAACCATGCCAACGTGTTCTGCCGCGAAGGCCTGGACATCGGCACGCGCGCCTTCTTGCCGCACCTGCCGAACAACCTGGGCGGCGCCCGCGTGGCCGACCTTGGTTGCGGCAACGGCGTACTGGCAATTGCCAGCGCGCTGCAAAATGCTGACGCGCAGTACACCCTGGTGGACGAGTCCTTCATGGCGGTGCAGTCAGCCGCCGAAAACTGGCAGGCCGCGCTGGGCGGACGGGATGTCATCGTGCGCGCCGATGACGGCCTGGCCGGCCAGGACCCGCAGTCGTTGGACGTGGTGCTGTGCAATCCGCCGTTCCACCAGCAGCAGGTGGTGGGCGACTTTCTCGCCTGGCGCATGTTCCAGCAGGCGCGCGAGGCGCTGGTGGTGGGTGGCGCGCTGTATATCGTCGGTAACCGTCACCTGGGTTATCACAGCAAATTGGCGCGCCTGTTTCGCGGCGTCGAACAAGTGGCGGCCACACCCAAGTTCGTCATTCTCAAGGCGCGCAAATAAAAAAAAGCCCCACCCTTCCAGTAAGAAGAGCAGGACTCAAAAAAACCGGGCCGCAAGGCCCGGATAGGGATGTCAGTGGGTGGTCAGGCCGGCCGCGTTCATGAACATGCGCATCAGGCTGGCGACGATAAACAGGGCCAGCACACTGCCAGTCCAGATCATCGCCAGCCATCCAAGGCGCCGCCACAGCGGCTGTTTCTCGGCCTGTTCGATATCGTGCAACGAAGGTTTGCCCGCCATGCTGCGACCCTCCTAGTGATAACCGTCTTCATGGGTGACCTTGCCGCGGAACACGTAGTAGCTCCAGAAGGTGTAGCCCAGGATGAACGGAATGATGAACAAGGTGCCCACCAGCATGAAGCCCTGGCTTTGCGGCGGCGCGGCGGCGTCCCAGATCGACACCGACGGTGGAATGATGTTCGGCCACAGGCTGATCCCCAGACCGCTGTAACCCAGGAAGATCAATACCAGCGTCAGCAGGAATGGCGTGTAGTGCGCACGGCGTGCCACGGCGCGGAACAACCCGTACATCGTCACCAGCACCAGCAGCGGCACGGGCAGGAACCAGAACAGATTCGGCAGGGTGAACCAGCGCGCGGCGATGTCCGAATGGGTCAGCGGCGTCCACAGGCTGACGATACCGATTACCGCCAACACCACGAAGGCCAGCGGGCGCGCCAGGTTGTGCATCTGTTCCTGCAACTTGCCTTCGGTCTTCATGATCAGCCAGGTGCAGCCGAGCAAGGCATACGCCACGATCAACGCCACGCCACAGAACATCGTGAACGGGGTCAGCCAGTCCAGCGAGCCGCCGGCGAACTGGCGGTTGACCACCGGAATACCATCGATGAACGCCCCCAACGCCACGCCCTGGAAGAACGTGGCCGTCAGCGAGCCGCCGATAAACGCCTTGTCCCACAAGTGACGCTTATGGTCCTTGGCCTTGAAGCGGAACTCGAAGGCCACGCCACGAAAGATCAGCCCGATCAACATCAGGATCAGCGGCAGGTACAACGCCGACAACACCACCGAGTAGGCCAGCGGGAATGCACCGAACAAGCCCGCGCCGCCCAATACCAGCCACGTTTCGTTACCGTCCCACACGGGCGCCACGGTGTTCATCATGACGTCGCGGTCGGTCTTGCCCTTCACGAACGGAAACAGGATGCCGATGCCCAGGTCGAAGCCGTCCATCACCACGTACATCATGATGCCGAAGATGATGATCACGGCCCAGATCAGCGGAAGATCAATGCCCATCTCAATGCCCCTTGTGCTGGATGTCGTCGTGGTCGTTATCGGTGCCATCATCGGCAGCGGACAACGGACGCGCCGGGGTACGTTTCTGGCCAGGTCCACCCTGGGTCGGCTCGGTGACCTCGTAAACCACAGGCCCTTTGCGCACCAGTCGCATCATGTAACCCAGGCCCGCGCCGAACAGCGCGAAGTACACCACCACGAACAGCACCAGGGTGATGGTCATCTGCGCCAGGCTATGCCCGGAAGAGGCATCCGCCGTGCGCATCAGCCCGTAGACCACCCACGGCTGGCGGCCGATTTCGGTGGTGAACCAGCCGGCGAGAATCGCGATCAGACCGGACGGGCCCATCCACAACGCCAGGTACAGGAACGGCCTGGACGTGTACATCTTGTCGCCACGGCGCAGCCACAGGCTGAACAAGCCCGTGAAGATCATCAGGAAACCCAGGCCGACCATGACCCGGAACGACCAGAACACCACGGTCGAATTGGGACGGTCTTCAGGCGGGAAGTCCTTGAGCGCCGGCACCTGTTTATCCAGCGAGTGGGTCAGGATCAGGCTGCCCAGGTAGGGGATTTCCACCGCATACTTGGTTTTTTCGGCCTTCATGTCCGGCCAGCCGAACAGGATCAGCGGCGTGGGTTCATTGCCGATGTTTTCCCAGTGACCTTCAATCGCGGCGATTTTGGCCGGTTGGTGCTTCAAGGTATTGAGGCCGTGGAAGTCGCCGATCACCGCCTGAATGGGCGCAACGATCAAGGCCATCCACATCGCCATCGAGAGCATTTTGCGGATCGCCGGGTTGTCCTTGCCGCGCAGCAAATGCCAGGCCGCCGACGAACCGACGAAGAACGCGGTGGCCACGAAGGCAGCGGTGGCCATGTGCGCCAGGCGGTAGGGGAATGAGGGGTTGAAGACCACGGCGAACCAATCGGTCGGAATCACACGGCCATCGACGATTTCAAAGCCTTGCGGCGTCTGCATCCAGCTATTGGAGGAGAGAATCCAGAACGTCGAGATCAGCGTACCGATCGCCACCATCACGGTGGAGAAGAAGTGCAGGTTGCGCCCCACCTTGTTCCAGCCAAACAGCATTACCCCCAGGAAACCGGCTTCGAGGAAGAACGCGGTGAGTACTTCATACGTCAGCAGCGGCCCGGTGACGGCGCCGGCGAAGTCCGAAAAACGGCTCCAGTTGGTGCCGAACTGGTAAGCCATGACCAGGCCGGAGACCACGCCCATGCCGAAGTTGACGGCAAAGATCTTCGACCAGAAATGGTAGAGGTCACGGTAGGTGTCGTTGCGGGTCTTGAGCCACAAGCCCTCCAGCACCGCAAGGTAACTGGCCAGGCCGATGGTGATCGCCGGGAACAGGATGTGAAACGAGATGGTGAACGCAAATTGAATTCGGGCGAGATCTAGCGCCTCCAAACCGAACATAAGTCTTCCTCTGTCAGGTAATACCGGCTGCGGGCTCGGAGCCTGCACCCACTGCCCCCACGGATATGGAGTGTGGCGAATTTCAATTCGTTTCTTTTTTTACCCGTCACGCAGGGAGTCTGGCCTTTCGGCCACCAGAGCAATCCCGGAGCGGGCGTTGATCTGGATCAAGCATCGTTGAAAGAGTAGTCCCATTTTCGATGGGCAGTTGTGTGGTGTTTTGCCGCGTGACAGCTTGCCTCACCGAGGTTATTGCAACTCTTTGTTACAACATAATGCTAATCTCGACGCTCCCTTCGGCACCGACCTGTACGCCCAATGCCTAGTGAACCCGCGTTGCTGTTACGTCACCACCGTCCTTTCATCGCGTTCTGGCTGGCGCGGATCTTTACCGCCAGCGGTTTCCAGATGCTGACCGTGGCCATCGGCTGGAACCTCTATCAACTGACCGGCAATGTGCTGGACCTGGGATTGGTCGGCCTGGTGGAGTTCGTGCCGCGCGTGCTGTTCATGCTGCACACCGGGCATGTGGCCGATCGCTATGAGCGACGCAAAGTCGCCGCCATCTGCCAGACCGTCCAGGCGCTGATTGCCCTGTCCCTGGCCATCGGCGGGCTGACCGGCAACGTGACCCGCGAGATGATCTTCGTCCTCGCCTTCCTGCTTGGCGCCGCGCGTTCATTCGAAATGCCCACCACCCAGGCAATGCTGCCGAGTATCGTGCCCAGCGCGCTGTTCCCTCGGGCCGTGGCTTCGTCGCAATCGGCCCAGCAATTGGCGACCATCGTCGCCCCGGCCCTCGGCGGCTTGCTCTATGCGTTCGGCAGCGTCTGGGTGTACGGCCCGACCGTGGTGCTGTACCTGATCGCCTGCGGGCTGACCTTGAACCTGCCGGCCCGCCAGACGCCGCTGAACAAAGGCAAGGCCACCCTCGACTCGCTGCTCGCCGGGATTCGCTTTATCCGCAGCCGGTCGGACATCCTCGGCGCCATCTCCTTGGACCTGTTCGCCGTACTGTTGGGCGGCGCCACCGCGCTATTGCCGGTGTTCGCCAAGGACATCCTGTTGACCGGCCCCTGGGGCCTGGGCCTGTTGCGCTCGGCACCGGCGGTGGGGGCGCTGCTGATGTCACTGTGGCTGGCGCGTTTTTCGGTGGACCGCAAGGTCGGTCGCGTCATGTTCACCGCGGTCGGCGTGTTCGGCGTGGCGACCATCGCGTTCGGGCTGTCGACCTCGTTCTGGTTCTCCCTGGCGGTGCTGGTGGTGCTCGGCGCGGCGGACATGATCAGCATGGTGATCCGGGCTTCGTTCGTGCAACTGGAAACGCCGGATGAAATGCGCGGCCGGGTGAGTGCGGTCAACGGCTTGTTTATCGGTGCATCCAATCAATTGGGTGAGTTCGAATCGGGCATCACCGCGCACTGGTTCGGCACTGTGCCTGCGGTGGTCATGGGCGGGATTGGCACGCTGGTGGTGACCGGGGTGTGGATCAAGCTGTTCCCGACCCTGGCCAATCGCGACCGTATGCATGTTCCGGTGGAAGAGCCTGTGTTGAAAACCACCGCCTGACCCGCGATGACAATAAGGTCAAATGTGGGAGGGGGCTTGCCCCCGATAGCGGTAGATCAGTCGCATCAGCGTCGACTGACACACCGTCATCGGGGGCAAGCCCCCTCCCACATGGGTTACGCGCTGTCTTTTAGAGCACCTTGTCCAGGGTGATCGGAAACTCCCGGACCCGTTTGCCAGTGGCGTGATAGATGGCATTCGCCACCGCCGCCGCCACCCCGACAATGCCGATCTCTCCTACGCCCTTGGACCCCAGCGCATTGACGATCTCGTCGTGTTCTTCGACAAACAACACGTCAATCTCGCCGATATCGGCATTCACCGGGATGTGGTACTCGGCCAGGCTGTGGTTCATGTAGCGCCCCAGTTGATGGTCGACCTGGGTCTCTTCATGCAGCGCCATGCCTATGCCCCACACCACACCGCCGAGGATCTGGCTGCGCGCCATTTTCGGATTGACCACACGCCCGGCCGCAATGGCGCTGACCACGCGGCTGACCTTGATGGTGCCCAGGTCCTCGTCCACGCGCACTTCGACGAATACCGCCGAATGGGTGGCGCTGGCATAGCCCTCGCGCTTCTTATCGGGCTCGCTGTCTATCTGCACCTCCAGCGCGTCCTCACCGCTGTCCTTGACCAACTGGGCCAACGACACACTCACGTCACCGGTATGCAACTGGCCCTCTTCGAAGCGAACGGACTGGGCGTCCTTGAACACCGGGTAAACCTGCCGGGCGGTTTCCAGCAGTTTGGCATTGAGGGCTTCACAGGCCTGCTGCACGGCAGTACCGACGGACGACACGGTAAACGAGCCGCCCTGCAATGGCGCCGTGGGCAAGGACGAATCGCCCAGCAGGAAGCTGATATCGGCCATCGCCACGCCGCTGGCCTGGGCTGCGATCTGGGTCATCACAGTGTAGGTGCCGGTACCGATATCGGTGGTGGCGCTGCTGACGGTGAGTTTGCCGTCGCTGGCGATGCGCGCCTTGGCACTGGCTTTCATCTGCATGGCTTCCCACACCCCGCCGGCCATGCCCCAGCCGATCAACTGGCGGCCGTCGCGCATGCTGCGCGGTTCGGGGTTGCGCTGGCTCCAGCCGAAACGCTCGGCGCCTTCGCTGTAACATTCGCGCAGGGCTTTGCTCGACCAGGGTTTGTCCTCGTTCTGGTTACGCTCGGCGTAGTTGATCAGGCGCAGTTGCACCGGGTCGATGGCCAGGGCACAGGCCAGTTCATCCATGGCGCATTCCAGGCCGATCACGCCCAGGGCCGCGCCTGGAGCACGCATGTCCAGTGGGGTGAATACATCCAGCGGCACCAGGTTGTAGGTCAACTGCACGTTATCGCAGTGGTAGAGCATGCCGCTCCATTCCACCACGTGTTCGCTGAAATCCTCGAAGCGTGAAGTCTGGCCGACTGCGGTATGCCCCAGGGCCAGCAGGCGCCCGTTGGCGGCGGCGCCCATCTGCAAGCGCTGCAAGGTGCGAGGGCGGTAGCCGAAGGTGAACATCTGCTGGCGGGTCAGGGTGACGCGTACCGAACGCTTCAGTGCCAGTGATGCCATCACCGCCAGCGGCAATTGGTACTGCGGGCGCAGGCCCGAACCAAAGGCACCGCCGACAAACGCGGCAAAGATGCGCACCTGGCTTTTATCCAGGCCGAACACTTTCTGTACATAGGCCTGGCAATTCTGCGGCCCCTGGGTCTTGTCGTGGATATGCAACGTGCCGTCCGGTTGGTACAGCACGGTGCTGGCGTGGGGTTCCATCGGGTTATGGTGTTCGATGGGCGTGCTGTAGTGCAGATCGAGGCTGATGGCGGCGCCAGCCCATTCGGCCTGGAAGTTGCCACGCGGGCCGGGCGGGGTCTGCGGCGAAGGGTGGGCCGATTCCTGCTGGGTGATCAGGTCCGTTTCGAAGTCTTCGCGCGCGTACTCAATCTCCACCAACGAGCCGGCATGCCGCGCCAGCTCCAGGTTATCGGCGATCACCAGCGCCAGCGGCTGTCCGCTGTAGAGCACGCGGTCGTTGTAGAGCGGGCGAAAGGGCGAGCCGTCGGCGGCATCCGCATCGGCGAAGGCATCGTCGTAGCTGGCGATCCGGGGGCGATTGAGGTGATCGATGACGTCCACCACGCCTGGCAGCGCCAGGGCCTTGGAGGCATCGATGCGGATGACCCGGCCTTTGGCGATGGTGCTCGATACCACGCTGCCATGCAGCAGGCCGTCCTCGGGAAATTCCCCGGCATAGCGTGCTTTGCCGGTGACCTTGAGCAGACCGTCGACACGGTCCAGGGGTTTGCCGATGGCACTCATGGCTGTTCTCCCGCGACCGCAGCGTCGCTCAGTGCTCGAATGATTGCGCGGCGCGCCAGCTTGATCTTGAAGCCGTTGTGTTGCAGCGGCTCGGCATCTTGCAGCAGGGCATCGGCGGCGTTACTGAAGGTTTCGCGGCTGACTGGGCGGCCGATCAGCGAAGCCTCCACCGCACGGTCACGCCAGGGCTTGTGGGCCACACCGCCCAGGGCCAGGCGGGCGTCGATGATCTCGTCGCCGTCCAGCTCCAGGGCAGCGGCAACCGACACCAGCGCAAACGCATAGGACGCGCGGTCGCGGATCTTCAGGTAGTGACTGTGGCGAGCCAGGTTATCGGCAGGCAATTCCACGGCCGTGATCAGTTCGTCATCGGCCAATTGGTTGTCCCGTTGCGGCGCATCACCCGGCAGACGGTGGAAGTCGGCAAACTCGATGACCCGCGCCCCGCCGCGCCCTTGCACATGCACCCGCGCCTCCAGCGCTGCCAGGGCTACGCACATGTCCGAGGGGTGGGTGGCGACGCATTGCTCGCTGGCGCCAAGGATCGCGTGGATGCGATTCAAGCCGGTGCGTGCCGGGCAGCCGCTGCCGGGCTCACGCTTGTTGCACGGCACCGTGGCGTCATAGAAATAGTAGCAGCGGGTACGCTGCAGCAGGTTGCCACCGGTACTGGCCATGTTGCGCAGTTGCGGCGAGGCCCCGGCCAGGATGGCCTGGGACAGCAACGGGTAACGCTGCTCGATCAGCGGGTGCCAGGCCAGGTCGGCATTGCTGACCAGCGCGCCGATACGCAGGCCGCCCTCAGCGGTTTCTTCGATGGCGCGCAGCGGCAATCCGGTGATATCGATCAGGTGCTCGGGGCGGCTGATGTTCTCTTTCATCAAGTCCAGCAGGTTGGTGCCGCCGGCAATGAAGCGTGACGCCGCGCTGCTCAGGTGGACCGCCTCGTGCACATCGGCCGGCTTGCTGTAATGGAACGGATTCATTGCTCACCTCCCCGGTTGCCGCACGCCGGCAGCGCCTCTTCAATGGCGTCGCGGATATTGCTGTAGGCGCCGCAGCGGCAAAGGTTGCCGCTCATCAGTTCCTGGATCTGCGCACTGTCGTGGGCGCGGCCTTCGTTGGCCAGGCCGACCGCCGAGCAGATCTGGCCGGGGGTGCAGTAGCCGCACTGGAAGGCATCGTGCTTGATAAAGGCTTGCTGCATCGGGTGCAGTTGGTCGCCATCGGCCAGGCCTTCGATGGTGGTCAGCTCGGCGCCGTCGCACATCACGGCCAGGGTCAGGCAGGCGTTTACGCGTTTGCCGTCACGCAAGACGGTGCAGGCACCGCACTGGCCGTGGTCACAGCCCTTTTTGCTGCCGACCAGGTCCAGTTGTTCGCGCAGCAGGTCCAGCAAGGTGGTCCAGGGCAGCACACTCAATTGGCGATCCTGGCCATTGAGGGTCAAGCGTATCGGGTGGGCAACGTACGGCTGGGCCGCCGCGCCATTGGGGGTCGCGCTCATAAACACCTCACGGGTTGGTCTACATCCGCGGCGTTCAGGAAAATCGCCGTCTCAGGGGTACGACTTCCCGGGGTTTTGAGCGTTCAAGATGATTGATCAGTGGATATTGAGCTGGGTTCTCAGGGTGTTTTGCGGGGGATTGATTGACGTATTGGTGAATTCGAACCAACCCTGGGCCTGCACGTTAAGGTCGAACACATAGATGTAGCCCATCAGCGTGCCTGCCCCGTTGCAGGCCTGACTGATGTTTCCCACCTGGCACACCGCCGTGCGTTGCCCGTTCAACTCTGCGCCGTTGAAGCGTCCCATCGGGCTATTGCCCAGGCCGACTTCCATCACTGAGACTTTGGTGGGCCCGCGGTGCTCGCACATCTGAGTGGTCTGCACGCGCTCCGGGATGGCCTCGCTGCACTTCGCCGACTCGACCTTGAACACCCGCACCTCGCTCAAGGCCGGTGCAGTCGCGCCCCACGCCGGTGCTGCGCCCAGCCACAGGCTGATACTGGCGATCAGCGCTAGACTCCACACGTTGGCTTTTTTCATGCTGTCGATGACCTGCTGTTGAACGTCGGCGCAGTATGCCTCAAGGCCATGCGCCATACAGCCTCGGCTGCTGGTATGATGCGCCGCTTTTTCCGATCCTCTCTGAAACCACAGGCGCTTGGCGCAGTTTGTGCTTTGACTTAGAGGTCAACAAATCACGACGCAAGATAGCGTCACAGGGAGCCGGCATGCTGGAAAAGCTGTTTCAACTCAAAGCCCACAACACCAATGTGCGCACCGAGATTCTCGCGGGTATCACCACATTCCTGGCCATGGCCTACATCCTGTTCGTCAACCCGAGCATCCTCGGCGAAACCGGCATGGACAAAGGCGCAGTGTTTGTCGCGACCTGCCTGGCGGCGGCCATCGGTTCCACCGTGATGGGCCTGATCGCCAACTACCCGATCGCCCTGGCACCGGGCATGGGCCTCAACGCCTTCTTTACCTATACCGTGGTGCTGCACATGGGCCACACCTGGCAGGTTGCGCTGGGGGCGGTATTCATTTCGGCGGTGCTGTTCTTCCTGCTGTCGATCTTCCGTATCCGTGAGTGGATCATCAACAGCATACCCCTGCCCCTGCGCTCGGCGATTGCCGCCGGTATCGGCCTGTTCCTGGCGCTGATCGCCCTGCACAACGCCGGTATCGTGGTCGCCAATCCGGCCACGCTGGTGGGCCTGGGCGACCTGAAACAACCGGCGCCGATCCTGGCGACCCTGGGCTTCGTGCTGATCGTCGCGCTGGAAGCCCTGGCAGTGCGCGGCGCCGTGCTGATCGGCATCCTGGCGGTGACCATTGTCTCGATCCTGCTGGGCGTCACCCCGTTTGGCGGCGTGACCTCCATGCCGCCGTCACTGGCCCCGACCTTCCTGCAGCTGGACATCAAGGGCGCGCTGGATATCGGCCTGGTCAGCGTGATCTTTGCCTTCCTGTTCGTCGACCTGTTCGACAACTCCGGCACCCTGATCGGCGTCGCCAAGCGCGCCGGCCTGATGGGCAAGGACGGCCATATGCCGAAAATGGGCCGTGCGCTGATCGCCGACAGTACAGCAGCCATGGCCGGCTCGCTGCTGGGCACCTCGACCACCACCAGCTACATCGAATCCGCCGCCGGCGTGAGCGCCGGTGGCCGTACCGGCTTGACCGCCATCGTGGTTGCGCTCCTGTTCCTGCTGGCGTTGTTCTTCTCGCCCCTGGCGGCCAGCGTACCGGCCTTCGCCACCGCGCCGGCGCTGCTGTTCGTGGCGGTGTTGATGACGTCCGGCCTGGCCGAAATCGACTGGGATGACATTACCGTGGCAGCGCCGGTGGTGATCACCGCCCTGGCGATGCCGTTCACTTACTCCATCGCCAACGGCATCGCCTTCGGTTTCATCGCCTGGACCGCCATCAAGCTGCTTTCGGGCCGCTACCGTGAGCTGAACCCGGCACTGGTGATTCTGTCGATTCTGTTCGTGATCAAGCTGGGCTGGTTCAACGCATGACTTTCGACGCCGCACACTACACCGTTCAACTGCAAGACAAGGTCACGCGTTTGCGTGACCTGCTGGCACCCTTCGACGCGCCCGAACCGCAGGTCTTCGATTCGCCGCTGCAGAACTTCCGCCTGCGCGCCGAGTTCCGCCTGTGGCGCGAAGGCGGGGAACGCCACTACGCGATGTTCGCCCAGGACGACAAGCGCACGCCGATCCTCATTGAAGAGTTTCCCATTGCCAGCCAACGCATCAACCAATTGATGCCGCAGCTCAAGGCCGCCTGGCAAGCCAGCGCCGCCCTGAGCCACAAGCTGTTCCAGGTGGAGTTCCTGACCACCCTGGCCGGCGACGCGATGATCACCCTGTGCTATCACCGCCCGCTGGACGAGCACTGGCACGCCGCCGCCAACCAACTGGCGACTGAGCTGGACGTGAGCATCATCGGCCGCTCCAAGGGCAAGCGCGATGTGATCGGCCGCGATTACGTGGTGGAGAAACTCGAGGTCGGTGGCCGCACGTTCAGCTACCGCCAGCCCGAAGGCGCCTTCACCCAGCCCAACGGCACGGTGAACCAGAAGATGCTCAATTGGGCGTACGACGCCCTGGGCGATCGCCCGGACGACTTGCTGGAGCTGTACTGCGGCAACGGCAATTTCACTCTGCCGTTGGCGACCCGCGTGCGTAAGGTGCTGGCCACCGAAATCAGCAAGACGTCGGTCAATGCGGCACTGAGCAACCTCGATGAAAATGCCGTGGATAACGTCACCCTGGTGCGCCTTTCCGCCGAAGAGCTCACCGAGGCGCTGAATGAAGTGCGACCGTTCCGCCGCCTGCATGGCATCGACCTGAAGAGCTACGAATTCGGCAGCGTATTCGTCGACCCGCCCCGCGCCGGCATGGACCCGGACACCTGCGAACTGACCCGGCGTTTCGACAACATCCTGTATATCTCCTGCAACCCGCAGACGCTGGCGGCGAACATTGCGCAACTGCATGACACGCACCGGATCACCCGGTGTGCAATGTTTGACCAGTTTCCGTGGACGCATCATATGGAATCGGGTGTATTGCTGACCCGTCGATAAATCTGTCAGGCATCATCAACTCCGAAGCTGGAATTCATGTATCCGGCGTGTCGCCCGAATCCAGAACGTCCTTGCGCGGCCGGCCGCCCTTCTTGCCATTGGCCCGGGCGGCAGCTGATTTGGCGGCGCTGCGTTTGCGACCGTTTCGCGAGGCTACCAGGCTTGTAGCGAGGTCCATCAGAGGCTGGCTTGTGGCGATAAGGCCCGTGATCGAAACGTCCAGGTCCCGGGCCTCACAGCAAAGCGCCTTGCCGCCGAAACCGACCTCCAACTGCTGAAAGTCCTGCGGGGAAAACCCCGCGAACTCCGGTAGACCGGCCACCGGCAACATGACACGGCTGCCATCGCTGAAGCCAATGGAGATGCAGTCGTCTTGATAGCGCACGTTGCTGGCGTTGGCATACAGACGCTTCAGCTTGCGCCCACGGGCTATTGCCTTGTCGACATCGGCATCGCTGAGAGGCACATAGGGTGTGACTTTGGCTGTTACGATTTTTTTCATAATTCAATCTCCACAAACCCCGGTGCCCTGACCAGGCTCAAAACTGTTTTTTGCCCTACGACATCGTGCCGGGCACGTGCGATCACATAAACGCCCCGCTGAATGATCAACCCCGGCAACAACTCACTGGTTTCCCAATCCCAGGAATGGTTCTCCAGGCAAACCGTTTGCAGGTTTTCCCACCAGATCCTGCGTGCCCGCGCCAAGTAGTGCCGCTGCATTATTGCCTCGCGTAATGCCTTCAAGATCGCCGTGGGTGGTCGGCAGCGTTCAGGGTTTACATCCCACAGCTCCACGTCCCCATCCAGGAAACTGAAACGAAAACGTGCATCCCATGCCCTTCCCCTGACATGCACATGAGGCGGGCAATGCTCATCCCTGAGAAATACCGAAATTACATATCCCTTGTAAGTGCCTACTCTCATCGTAACCCATCCGTTAGGTTGTTTTCCGCCAGGTAACAATTTTCCTGTGTCACCCGACCACCGGCTTCATGCTCACGAAGCTGCGTCAAAGATTAGTAACGCCGAACAAACCGGCGAACGCCGGGTTGTAACCACTCATGCCAACGGTTGGGAGACTCCGTCCGCGCTCGCAAATCGTGTTCACTCTGCAATCCGGCGTAATACTTCAACAGAAGCTGCCGTGCTGATTAACGGTTCGATAATCGAACACATCTACCGCCATTCATTGACCAAACTAACCATTCGGTACATTTTATCTCCACAACCAATAAAAACTGTGGAGACCCCTCTATGCCGCCTATCGTGCTGGTGCTCAACGGCCCCAATCTGAACCTGCTCGGCACCCGCGAGCCCGCCACTTACGGTCACGAAACCCTGGCTGACATCGCCGCCCTGTGTGGCCGCAGCGCCGAAAAGCTCGGGCTGAGCATTGAGTTTCGCCAAACCAACCATGAAGGCGAGTTGCTCGACTGGATTCACGCGGCCCGCGCCCGTTGCGCCGGGATCGTGATCAACCCAGCGGCCTGGACCCACACCTCGGTAGCGATTCGCGATGCGCTGGTGGCCAGCGAAGTGCCGGTGATCGAAGTGCATTTATCCAACGTGCATGCCCGTGAGGCGTTTCGTCATCACTCCTTTGTCTCGCCCATCGCCAAGGCGGTACTGGCCGGGTTTGGTAGCCATGGCTACCACTTGGCCCTGGAGCATTTCAGCCACTCGTTGAAAGGATGCGCCTGATGAAACCCCGCGTTCTCGCCGGCCTGATCGGCGCCGGCATCCAGGCCTCGCGCACGCCCGCCCTGCATGAACAGGAAGGTGACGCCCAGGGCTTGCGCTATTTGTATCGCCTGATCGATCTGGAGGTGCAGCGCCTGGACAGCCATGCCCTGCCCGACCTGCTGCGTGCCGCTGAACAGATGCACTTCACCGGCCTGAACATTACTTACCCGTGCAAGCAAGCAATCCTGCCGTTGCTGGATGAATTGTCCGACGAGGCCAGGGGCATTGGCGCGGTTAACACGGTGGTGTTCAAAGACGGCAAGCGCATCGGCCATAACACCGATTGCCTGGGCTTCGCCGAAGGTTTTCGGCGCAACTTCAATGATGTGCCACGCCAGCGCGTGGTGCAGATGGGCGCCGGCGGTGCGGGCGCGGCCGTGGCGCACGCGCTGCTGGCCGAGGGCGTGGAACAGCTGAGCATTTTCGACGTGGACACCGCCCGTTCCCGCGAGCTTGTGGATAGCCTCGCCCGGCGTTTTGGCGAAGGTCGCGCCCAGGTCGGCGGCCACTTGGCCAACGCCGTGACCGAGGCGCAAGGTCTGGTCAATACCACGCCGATGGGCATGGCCAAGCTGCCCGGCACACCCGTGCCGGCCGGGTTATTGCACGCCGGGCTGTGGGTGGCGGAAATCGTGTATTTCCCGCTGCAAACCCAATTGCTGCATGACGCCCGCGCCCTGGGTTGCCGTACCCTGGATGGCGGCAATATGGCGGTGTTTCAGGCAGTGAAGGCGTTTGAGTTGTTCTGCGGCGCGGCGGCGGATGCAGACCGGATGCTGGCGCACTTCCAGAGCATGAATACCTCCCTGTAGAAACCGGGCCAAAAATGTGGGAGGGGGCTTGCCCCCGATAGCGGTGTATCAGTGGCACATGCTCATCTGACAGACCGCAATCGGGGGCAAGCCCCCTCCCACATTGATTGCACTCAGCCCTGAAATCACGTGTTCTCAGGCCTGAAGGTAGCGCAACACCGATTCGCAGATCATCGCGCGATGCCGCTGCTTGATCGCCTCATCCGACAGTTCGATCTGAAAAATCTCGCTGAACGTATGGCGGTTGGATACGCGGTAAAAACTGAACGAGTTGATCAACAGGTGGACATCCAGGGGCTCCAACCCTTCACGAAACAGTCCCATCTGAGCGCCTCGACGCAAGGTCTCACCGAGACTCTCGAGGATTTTGCTGTTCATGTCCTTGATCGTACTGGTGCGTTTCACATACTCGGCGTTGTGGATATTTTCGATGCTGACAATGCGCACGAAATCCACGTTCTGGTCATGGTGGTCGAAGGTGAACTCCACCAGCCGGCGAATCGCTTCGCGCGGTTCCAGGGCCGTGAGGTTCATGCGGGTTTCAGTGTTGCGGATATCGCCGTAGAGCTTCTCCAGCACCTCGACGTAGAGCTGCTCCTTGCTGCCGAAGTAGTAATAGATCATGCGCTTGGAGGTGTGGATGCGCTCGGCAATGGCGTCCACGCGGGCGCCGGACAGGCCTTGCTGAACAAACTCGACAACGGCTTCCTGGAGAATATTCTCGCGGGTCTTTTCCGGATTGTTCTTGCGACTCTTGCGCGGTGCGTCTGACACGGCAGAGAGGTCGGGAGTCAGGGTCATGGTGCGCTCACGGCGTTTTTATGCAGGCCCGATTATGGGCCGAGGCGCTCCCCGAAGGAAGCACCCCGACTGCCGTTATAAACGTGCCTGGCGCACCGCACCGCTGCGCGACTTGGCCATTGCCGCCAGACGCACGGCCACGTTGGCCGCGCCATAGCCGGCATAGCCGTTCTTGCGCTGGATGATCTCAAAGAAAAACCGGCCCTCGAAGGCTTCGGTGTAGACGTGAAACAGCTCACCGCCCTGGGCGTCGCGGTCGTACAGCACGTTGTAGTACGCCAATTCGCTGAGAAACTCATCGTCGAAATCAAAGCGTGCGGCCAGGTCGTCATAGTAATTGAGCGGGATGTCCAACAGCGGCACGCCGGCCTCCTTGGCCCGGCGCACTTCGGCGAAAATATCCGCGCAATCGAAGGCAATGTGGTGCACGCCCGAGCCGCGGTAGCTCGATAACGCGTGGGAAATGGCAGTATTGCGGTTCTCGGAAATATTCAGCGGCAGGCGAATCGAACTGCAGCGGCTGCGCAATGCGCGGCTTTTGACCAGACCATAGGGATCGGGCAGCACCACTTCGTCGTCGGCTTCAAAATCCAGCAGGCTCTTGTAGAACAATACCCAGCTGTCGAGGCTGTCGGCCGGCAGGGCCATGGCCATATGATCGATGCGCAGCAAGCCGCCGCTGGCGGCAGTCGCGGGCTGCAGGTTGAAATCGGTGTCGTAGAGCCCGCCTTCGCTTCGGTCCACCAGGTAGATCAGGCTGCCATCCGGCGCACGCACGGCGGCCAGCTCGAGTTCGTTGGGCCCAACCAGGCCGCGATAGCGCTGGCCTTTGTAGGCCACCGCTCGCTCCAATGCCTTGGCACTGTCGTTGACCCGCATCGCCATGGCGCACAACGACGGCCCATGGGCCTCGAAAAAATTGTGGGCAAAGGAATAGGGCTCGCAATTGAGGATCAGGTTGATATCGCCCTGACGCAACAGGCTCACATTCTTGGAGCGATGCTGGCCGGCCTTGGCAAAGCCCAGGCGCTCCAACCAATGCGTGAGCTTGGCGCCAAGGCTTTCATCCACGGCAAACTCGAGGAATTCGATGCCATCGTATTCGCTGGCCGCCGGCGTCTCGAACAGGATATCCACGGGCGCGGCAGGTTGTTGCGCGGCCAGGCGCTGACGGGTTTTCTCTTCCAGGTACAGCAACGAGCGCAAACCATCCGCCGCGTTGGCCCGCGTCGGTGCGGCGCGAAAGCCGTCGTTGAAAATCTCCAGGGACAAAGGCCCGGTGTAGCCACTCTGGATGATCGGCGCAAGAAAGCCTGCCAGATCGAATTCGCCCTGGCCGGGGAAGCAGCGAAAATGCCGGCTCCACTCGAGTACATCCATGGCCAGGATCGGCGCGTCGGCCATTTGTACGAAGAAGATTTTGTCGCCGGGGATCTCGGCGATGGCACTCGGATCGCCCTTGAGGGACAAGGTGTGGAAACTGTCGAGCAAAACGCCCAGGCTTGGCTGATTCACCTGGCGCACCAGGTTCCACACCTGTTGCCAGGTGTTCACATGCTTGCCCCAGGCCAGCGCTTCGTAGCCGATTCTCAAGCCACGGCGGCCCGCGTGTTCGGCCAGCAGGCTGAGGTCATCGAGCAGGATGCGTTCATCGCCCACGCAATCGGCCGAGGCGTTACTGCACACCAACACCAGGTCGGTGCCCAGCTCCTGCATCAAATCGAACTTGCGCTCGGCGCGCTCCAGGTTACGGGCCAGGCGGTCACGGCGGCAGCCTTCAAAGTCGCGGAACGGCTGGAACAAAGTGATGGCGATACCGAGGTCGGCGCACATCTGTCTAACTTCGCGCGGGCTGCCGTCGTAATACAATAGGTCGTTCTCGAAAATCTCAACGCCATCAAACCCGGCGGCGGCAATGGCTTCGAGCTTTTCCGGCAGGGTGCCGCTCAACGACACGGTAGCGATGGAACGTTGCATGGGTCACTCCCGGCAATTGTTGTTTATGGCAAATTATTCGCCCCCAGCCTACACGCGGCAATTAAAATGTACGAACCGGTTAGTTTTTGGTGCGATTATCGAACACTATGCCCCTTTGGCGAATTGACGACTTTTTAACCACTGCGCACCATCAACCTTGCATCAAGACCCAGATCTCACCATAAAAATTTCAAAAACGGGTACGACCTCATGCCTCTGCAAAATCCCGCCCTGGCCACGCGCCCCGGCACACCGCACGCCGGCATCGGCGACAAGATCCGCGGCGCCCTGGCCGTGGGTAAAACCCGCTGGGGCATGCTGGCCCTGGTGTTCTTCGCTACCACCCTCAACTACATCGACCGCGCCGCCCTGGGCGTGATGCAACCGATTCTGGCCAAGGAAATGAGCTGGACGGCGATGGACTACGCCAACATCAACTTCTGGTTCCAGGTCGGCTACGCCATCGGCTTTGTGCTGCAGGGCCGGTTGATCGACCGGGTTGGCGTCAAGCGCGTGTTTTTCTGCGCGGTACTGCTGTGGAGCCTGGCCACCGGTGCCCACGGCCTGGCCACTTCGGCGCTCGGTTTCATGGTCTGCCGGTTCATCCTCGGGCTGACCGAAGCGGCCAACTACCCTGCCTGTGTGAAAACCACGCGCCTTTGGTTCCCCGCTGGCGAACGCGCAGTGGCTACAGGCATTTTCAACGCCGGCACCAACGTCGGCGCCATGATGACGCCCATGCTGCTGCCGTTGATCCTGCACGTGTGGGGCTGGCAGGCGGCGTTCCTGTGCATGTCCGCGCTCGGAGGTATCTGGCTGGTGCTTTGGGGCTTGAAGTACTACAACCCGGAAGACCATCCCAGCGTTAAACAATCGGAATTGGACTACGTGCAACAGGAAGTCGAGCCGGAACAACCCCGCGTGCCGTTCAGCCGCATCCTGCGCATGCGCGGCACTTGGGCCTTCGCCCTGGCCTACTCGCTGACCGCCCCGGTGTTCTGGTTCTACCTGTACTGGCTGCCGCCGTTCCTGAACCAGCAATACAACCTGGGCATCAACGTGACGCAGATGGGCATTCCGCTGATCATCATCTACCTCACCGCCGACTTCGGCAGTGTGGGCGGCGGCATCCTGTCCTCGTTCCTGATCGGGCGCGGGATGAACTCGATCAAGGCACGGCTGCTGTCGATGCTGTTGTTCGCCTGCTGCATCGTCGGCGTGATCATGGCGGCCGGCTCCAGCCAGTTGTGGGTCGCGGTGTTCGCCATCTCCCTGGCCATCGGCGCGCACCAGGCCTGGACCGCCAACATCTGGAGCCTGGTGATGGACTACACGCCCAAGCACATGATGAGCACGGTGTTCGGTTTCGGCGGCATGTGCGCGGCCATCGGCGGCATGTTCATGACCCAGATCGTCGGCCATATCCTCACCGTGACCCACAACAACTACACCGTGTTGTTCACCCTGATCCCGGCGATGTATTTCATTGCGCTGACCTGGATGTACTTCATGGCGCCGCGCAAGATTCCTACAGTAGACGTTTAATTTACCGACGCCGCTGCTGCCAGGCAGCGGCCAACCCACTCATGCAGATCACCCCGATGCCGACCACGGTGGTCGTGTCGGGGGTATGGCTGAACACCAGCCAACCCAACAACCCCGCAAACGCGATCTGGCAATAGCCGAACGGCGCCAGCAAGGCCGGCGCCGCGAAGCGGAACGCCTGGGTGAGCATCAAGTGCGCGGTCATCCCACAGGTGCCCAGCGCCAGCATCATCACGCCATGCCACAGGGTGGGCACCTGCCAGAAGAACGGCACCATCGCACTCATCACCAAGGTGTTGCACAGGCCGGCGAAAAAGTTGCTGGTGGTGGGACTGTCGTATTGGCTGAGAATGCGCGTGAGCAGTTGGTAGAAACAGAAGAACAACGCCGAGCACAGCGGCAGCAGCACCGCCGGTGTGAACAACTCACCGCCCGGATGAATGATGATCACCACGCCGACAAACCCGCAGATCACCGCCAGCCATTGGCCACGTGTGACGTGCTCGCCGAGCAAGGGCACCGAGAGCGCCGTCACCAGGATCGGCGCGAGGAAGTTCACCGCCGTGGCTTCCGCCAACGGGATGTAATGCAGCGCCGTGGTGAAGAACAGGCTGGTGCCCAACAGGCACAACGCCCGCACCACCTGCATGCCCGGGCGTTTGCTGCGCAGCACGCGCAGGCCCGATTGCGGCAGGAAAATCCCCGCCATCAACAAGGTGTGCACCATGTAACGCGCCCAGACCACCATCACGATCGGGTAGAACCCGGCCAGGTATTTGGACAAGGCGTCGTGGCTGGAGAACAGAAACGTCGCCAGCACAATCAGCAGAATGCCTTTGAAGGGATGGTTGACGCCGGAAAGCGGGGTACTGACAGTCATTGATTTCTCTTGTATGTCGAGCGGAACGCGATAGCACTCAACCTAGTAATCTAGCAGCCGGGCCTGTGTCTGCCCCAAGAGCATAACCAAACACCGGGCGAACAGCGCACTAAATCAGTGGATTTGAGTCCAACGCTGCACGCACGCCCCAGCGTTGCACACTTTTTAACCAAGGCCCTGCCGATATGAAAAAAATCCTGTTTGCCCTGTCTGCCCTCGCCCTGCTCTCTGCCTGTGACAAGACCCCCAAGGAAGCACCAAAGCCTGCACCCGCTTCCGTGCAAGCAACCCTGGTGCCCGAGACCCCGCCAACCGATAAATGGGTGGGCAAGTGGATCGGCGTCGAAGGCTTGAACCTGAACATCGCCAAGGACGACAGCATCGGCCGCGGTCATTACCTCCTGACCATGCAATATGGCCTGGATGCCGATGCTTCCGGCACATTCAAGGGCCAGGCAACCGACGAAGGCATCGCCTTCACTCGCCCCGACGGCCCCCAGTTGCTGCGTGCCGGGGACGGCGCCGCCACGGGCCTGAAGTGGCTGGCAGATAAAAAAGACTGCCTGATTGTGGCTGCCGGCGAAGGCTATTGCCGCTAACTACGACCATACTCCATCCATATTTTTGCCGGACCGTTAACAAGAGGATTGCCCCATGCTATGGAAAAAAGGCCGACGCAGCGACAACGTGGTCGATGCCCGCGATGACAGCGGCGGCGGTGGTATGCGCTTCGGTGGCGGCAAGGGCCTGAGCCTCACCGCTATCGTGCTGATCGTCGGCATCGGCTGGCTCACCGGCCAGGACCCGATGCAGATCCTCGGCCAGTTGACCGGCCAGATGGAGCAGGCGCCGTCGGTCAGCACGCAGCCACAGTCGCGCCAGGCGCCGCCGGCCAACGATGAGCAGGCCGACTTTGTCCGCGCCGTGCTGGGCGATACCGAAGACACCTGGGGCCAGGTATTCCAGGAAAACGGCCTGGCCTACAAGAACCCGAAACTGATCCTGTTCCGTGGCCGGGTGAACTCCGCCTGCGGGGGCGCCACCGCGGCCAGCGGCCCGTTCTATTGCCCGGCGGATCAGCAGGTGTACCTGGACCTGGATTTCTTCCGGGAAATGTCGCAACGCTTCCAGGCCGCCGGCGATTTCGCCCAGGCGTATGTGATCGCCCACGAAGTCGGGCATCACGTGCAAACCCTGCTCGGCATCTCGTCCAAGATCCAGGCCGCGCGCGAGCAAGGTCGCCCCATGCAAGGCGACGGTGGCTTGCTGGTACGCCAGGAACTGCAAGCCGACTGCTTTGCCGGCGTGTGGGCCAACCGCGCACAAAAACGCCTGAACTGGCTGGAGCCCGGTGATATCGAAGAAGCCCTGAACGCGGCCAATGCCATCGGCGACGACCGCCTGCAGCAACAGGGCCAGGGGCGCGTAGTGCCGGACTCGTTTACCCACGGTACTTCGGCCCAGCGCGTGCGCTGGTTCAAGACCGGCTTCGCCCAGGGGCAGATCGCCCAGTGCGATACCTTTAATGCCAAGAGTCTCTAAATGAATAAACGATTGGGGTTGCTGCTGGGTGTGTTGGTGTCCGGTTGCACCCTGGCGGCCGAACACGGCGTCAAGGTGATCAGCCCCGATCGTTTTCATCTGGAGGCCGGCGACCTCAGCCTCGGCTTAAGCCAGGATTGGCGCCAGCCGCTGCCCAAGGTCACTCGTGCGCTGATCATCGTGCATGGCCGCCTGCGCAATGCGCAGACCTACCTGCAAAGCGGCATCGACGCCGCCAACCATGCCGGGGTTGGCGGCAACACGCTGGTGATCGCGCCGCAGTTTCTCAATCAGTTGGATGTGAAGCGTAACCACTTGGGCGATCAGGTGTTGCATTGGAAGGGTAACGACTGGATGGCCGGCGAACCGTCAATCGGCCCGGGCCAGATCAGCTCGTTTGCCGCCCTCGACCAGATCATCAAGCACCTGGGCAGCCGCACACTGTTCCCGGCGCTCAAGGAAATCGTGGTCGCCGGGCATTCCGGCGGTGGCCAGGTGGTGCAGCGTTTCGCTGTCACCGGCCACACTCACCCGATGCTGGAGACCGAGGGCATCAGCCTGCGCTATGTGGTCGCCAACCCATCGTCCTATGCCTACTTCAGCCCGCAGCGGCCGGTGCCGTTCGAGATAGCCGATTGTCCAGGTTTCAATGACTGGAAATACGGCATGCAAAAGCTGCCGGCCTACGCCGGCGACCACGGTGCCGAACAGTTGGAGCGGGCCTACGTATCACGCGATATCACCTACCTGCTGGGCCAGCAGGACACCGACCCCAACCACCCTGCGCTGGATAAAAGCTGCGAAGCCCAAACCCAGGGCGCGTATCGGCTGATTCGCGGGCACAACTATTTTGACTACCTCAAGCGGCGGCATCCGCAGCTGGGTCACAGGTTGGTGGAAGTGCCAGGGGTTGGGCATGACGGGGATAAGATGTTGACTTCGCCGCAGGGAGAAAAGGTGTTGTTTGCACCATAATCACTGAAGAAACCCAATCAAAATGTGGGAGGGGGCTTGCCCCCGATGGCGGTGTGTCAGTCAGCACATGTTTAGCTGACAGCCCGCTATCGGGGGCAAGCCCCCTCCCACAGTTGATAGCTATTGCCTGGGCTGGATCATCTGGTACAACGCTGCGCAGCAGAGACGTTCCCGCACTCACTGAAGAAACCGGATTAAAAATGTGGGAGGGGGCTTGCCCCCGATGGCGGTGTGTTAGTCAGCACATGTTTAGCTGACAGACCGCTATCGGGAGCAAGCCCCCTCCCACAGTTGATCTTCATTGCCTGGGCTGGATCATCCGGCACAACGCTGCGCAGCAGAAACGTTCCCGCACTCACTGAAGAAACCGGATTAAAAATGTGGGAGGAGGCTTGCCCCCGAAGGCGGTGTGTCAGTCAGCACATGTTTAGCTGACAGACCGCCATCGGGGGCAAGCCCCCTCCCACAGTTGATCTTCATTGCCTGGGCTGGATCATCCGGTACAACGCTGCGCAGCAGAAACGTTCCCGCACTCACTGAAAAAACCGGATTAAAAATGTGGGAGGGGCTTGCCCCCGATGGCGGTGTGTCAGTCAGCACATGTTTAGCTGACAGCCCGCTATCGGGGGCAAGCCCCCTCCCACAGTTGATAGCTATTGCCTGGGCTGGATCATCCGGCACAACGCTGCGCAGCAGAAACGTTCCCGCACTCACTGAAGAAACCGGATTAAAAATGTGGGAGGGGGCTTGCCCCCGATGGCGGTGTGTCAGTCAGCACATGTTTAGCTGACAGACCGCTATCGGGGGCAAGCCCCCTCCCACAGTTGATCGCTATTGCCTGGGCTGGATCATCCGGTACAACGCTGCGCAGCAGAAACGTTCCCGCACTCGCTGATGAAACCGGATTAAAAATGTGGGAGGGGGCTTGCCCCCTCCCACAGTTGATCTCTATTGCCTGGGTTAAATCATTCGGCGCAGCGCCGAACAGTCCTCGGCATGCCAATCCGCCAACTCCGGCCAGGGGTTCTGCGGCAGGTTCACCAACACGGTCCTGGTCCCCGCTGCCCGGCCACAGTCCAGGTCAAAACGATAATCCCCCACCATCACCATCTCGCGGGGTGACACGCCCCAGGCCGCCGCCAGTTTCAACAAGCCACCCGGGTCAGGCTTGGGCGGCGCGTCCTCACGCCCCAGCACATCCTCAATGGCAAAGCAGTCCGCCAGGCCAATCGCCTCCAGGGTGATATGGGCCAGCTCCTGGGCATTGCGCGTCAGAATTCCCAGGCGATAACCGCGTGCGGCCA
Organism: Pseudomonas fluorescens; assembly: GCF_002837185.1. Taxonomy (GTDB): domain Bacteria; phylum Pseudomonadota; class Gammaproteobacteria; order Pseudomonadales; family Pseudomonadaceae; genus Aquipseudomonas; species Aquipseudomonas fluorescens_AM. Next base: position 163,036 of record NZ_KZ477991.1, read on the forward strand.
GCTCGCGCACCAGTTCAACCGCACCTTGCGCTGCCACCGAGCCCAGTGCCAGTTCGCGCTCATGCTCCAGCAGCCAGGCATGCTTGGCTGCCGCGATGTCCGCCGGCAACGCGGCAAGGTGCGTGAGAATGTCGTCTTCGGCAGGAATCTCCAGCGCCACCCGGATGGCCGCGAAATCATGCACCGCCACCGTGAGGGTGCCGTCCATGTCGAACACCCAATGCCGGACGTCGGCTAGGCTCATGCCCAGTCCTTGCGATGGCGAATCAAGCCTTCCTGGGTCACCGAGGCCACCAGTTGCCCAGCGCGGTTGTACACGCTGCCACGGGAAAACCCACGCGAATTGCCGGCCCAGGGGCTGTCCATGGCATACAGCAACCAATCATCGGCGCGCAGGTCGGCGTGAAACCACAGCGCGTGGTCGAGGCTGGCGACTTGCATGTCTTTCTGCCACACGGTCTTGCCGTGGGGCAGCAGCGAGGTGGTCAGCAGGCCGAAGTCCGAGGCGTAGGCCAGCAGGTATTTATGCAATGCCGGCGCATCGGCCAGGGCGCCGTCGGCGCGAAACCACACGTACTTGACCGGGTCGGACGGCTGCGGGTTGAACGGGTCCTTTTCGGTGACCGGGCGCACTTCGATGGGCTTGGGGCACAGCAGCTTGTCGCGCATGTGCTCGGGGATCAGGTGCGCGCGCTGCTGAGTCAGCTCCAGCTCCGATGGCAGGTTCTCCGGGCCGACCACCACGGGCATGGTGGTCTGGTGCTCGAAGCCTTCTTCGTCGTACTGGAACGAGGTCGTGCAGGTGAAGATCGGATGGCCCTTCTGAATCGCAGTGACGCGGCGCGTACTGAAACTGCCGCCATCGCGCACGCGGTCCACCGAATACACCACCGGCAACGCCGCGTCTCCAGGGCGCAGGAAATAACCGTGCAGGGAATGTACGTGACGCGCTTCTTCTACCGTCTGGCTGGCCGCCGACAGCGACTGGCCAAGCACCTGGCCACCGAACAGTTGGCGAAAACCCAGGTCCTGGCTGCGGCCGCGAAAGAGGTTTTCCTCGATCGGCTCCAGGGTCAGCAAGTCCACCAGATCTTCCAATACTTGGCTCATTGAAACTCTCCTCAAAGCAAAACGGTATCTACCTGTAGGAGCGAGCTTGCTCGCGAAAATCGTTAACGATGACGCAGCGCTCTTGGTTTACCGCAGCGCGCTTGCGTCCTTCGCGAGCAATCTCGCTCCTACAGGTTTCTATTAAGTATGACCGCCTGCTTATCCGTGCAGCGTGTCCAACCATTGGGCGCGGGTGATGCGGTACAACACATGGGCGCGCAGCGGGTCATCGGCTGCGACTTTGGGGTGTTGAAAATCTGCCTGCGGATCGTAATGCATACCGATGGCCTGCATGACTTTTTGTGAAGGCAAATTGCCTTCGGTGGTAAAGGCGACGATTTCATCCAGGCTCAAACGATCAAAACCACAACGCAATGCGGTCCATGCTGCCTCGCTGGCATAACCCAGGCCCCAATGTTCGCGGGCCAGGCGCCAGCCGATTTCCACCGCCGGGGTGAAGCTTTCCTCAAAACTGACGTTCTGCAGCCCGGTAAGGCCGATGAATTCGCCGGTGTCCTTGCGCTGCAACGCCCAAAAGCCAAAGCCATATTCGGCAAAATGGCCGCGAATCCGCCCAATCAGTGCGGCGCTTTCCAGGTGGCTCAACCTGGCCGGGAAATAGCGCATCACCTGCGGGTCGGCGCACATCTGCGCAAAGGCCGGCAGGTCGCTGTCACGCCATGGGCGCATGACCAGGCGTGCACTTTCCAATTCCAGTATCGGCTCCATGGTTCCCCCTCCCTTGCCATGTGCGTGAGTGTACAGCGCTGGTAAGATCCGACGCAGATTCCCGTCAGAAAATCCCATGCCCTTGCCATTGATCTACCACGATGACTACAGCCCCGAGTTCCCGGCAGGCCACCGGTTCCCCATGGACAAGTTTCGCCTGTTGCGCGACCACCTGGTGGACAGCGGCCTGACCGAGGACAGCCAGTTGCTGCGTCCGCAACTGTGCCCGGGGGAGACTCTGGGCCTGGCCCACGATCCCGGGTATATCGAACGCTATATGAGCGGCGAGTTGTCTCGCGAGGACCAACGGCGCCTCGGCCTGCCGTGGAGCGAAGCCCTGGCGCGCCGCACCGTGCGCGCGGTGGGCGGCTCGATCCTGGCGGCGGAGCAGGCGCTGGAACACGGCCTGGCCTGCCATCTCGCCGGCGGCACCCATCACGCCCATTACGATTACCCGGCGGGCTTTTGCATCTTCAATGACCTGGCAGTGATCAGCCATTACCTGCTGGCCAGCGGCCGGGTCAATCGGGTGCTGATCTTTGATTGCGACGTGCACCAGGGCGACGGCACCGCACGCATCCTGCATGACACGCCGGATGCCATCACCGTATCGCTGCACTGTGAAAAGAACTTTCCGGCGCGCAAGGCCCGGAGCGACTGGGACATTCCATTGCCCATGGGCATGGGCGACGACGACTACCTCAAGGTGGTCGACGACGCGCTCAATTACCTGCTGCCGCTCTACCAGCCGGACCTGGTGCTGTACGACGCGGGTGTGGACGTACACAAGGACGACGCCCTCGGTTACCTCAAGCTGACGGATGCCGGCGTTGCCGCCCGCGATGAAAGCGTGATGCGTCACTGCCTGGGCCGCGATATTCCAGTGATGGGCGTGATCGGTGGCGGCTACAGCAAGGACCGCCCTGCCCTGGCCCGCCGCCACGGCATCCTGCATCACAGTGCGCAGCGTGTGTGGACGTCATCAGGTTGTCATTGATATGTGTGCGTTACCCACAATGCCTGTGGAATCACCTGTGGATAACTTGAGTGTAACGGCCTGCAAGCAAGTAACCGTATGGTGTGTAGGAAAGTGTACATTTTTTGATCAGGCAGGCGTGCCGTCGTCGGGTAGAATGCTCGGCCTATTCACACCACCGTAGCCTTGCCCATGCCTCAGTCTTCTCCCCCCTCTGTCTCCATTATCGGCGGCGGCCCTGCCGGGCTGATGGCCGCCGAAGTCTTGAGCCAGGCGGGCGTACGGGTGGCGCTGTACGACGGCATGCCTTCGGTAGGACGCAAGTTCCTGCTGGCCGGCGTCGGCGGCATGAATATCACCCACTCCGAAGCCTACCCGGCGTTCCTTGCGCGCTATGCCGAACGCGCACCGCACATGGCGCCGTTGCTGCGCCGCTTCGGGGCCGAGGCGTTATGCGAGTGGATTCACGGCCTGGGCATTCAAACCTTTGTCGGCACCTCCGGCCGCGTATTTCCTACGGACATGAAGGCCGCGCCGTTGCTGCGTGCCTGGCTCAAGCGTCTGCGTGATCAAGGTGTGGTTATCCACACCCGGCATCGCTGGGTGGGCTGGAATGCCGAGGGTGATCTGCTTATCCACAGCCCGGACGGCGAAAAAGTTGTCCACAGCGATGCCGTGCTGTTGGCCCTGGGCGGCGGCAGTTGGTCCCGCCTGGGCTCCGATGGGGCCTGGCTGAATCTGCTGGAAGGCCAAGGCGTGCCTTACGTTCGCCTGCAACCGAGCAACTGCGGGTTTGAGGTGTCAGCCTGGAGCAACCTGATGGTCAGCAAATTCGCCGGGGCGCCGTTGAAAAATGTCGCCATTGGACTGGGGGACGATAAGCCTCGACTGGGGGAATGCGTCGTGACGGCCACTGGCATCGAAGGCAGCCTGATCTATGCGCTGTCGGCGCCGATTCGAGAAACGATCAACCGTGACGGCGCCGCCACCGTGCATATCGATCTGCTGCCGAGCAAGCCGCTGGACAAGGTGCAGGCTGCGCTGGCAAAGCCACGTGGGTCGCGGTCGATGAGCAAGCATTTGCACAGTCAGCTGGGGTTGGATGGCGTAAAAGCGGCGTTGTTACGCGAGCTGACGCCCGCTGAACACTTCGCCGATCCGGCGCAGTTGGCAGTCGATATCAAGGCGTTGCCGCTGACATTGGTCAAGACGCGGCCCATCGACGAAGCCATCAGCACGGCCGGTGGTGTGCCGTTTGAAGCACTGGATGAGCGGTTGATGCTCAAGCAATTGCCTGGGGTGTTTTGTGCCGGGGAAATGCTGGATTGGGAGGCGCCGACCGGGGGGTATCTGCTGACGGGGTGTTTTGCCAGTGGCAGGGCGGCGGGGCTTGGGCTGTTGGAATGGCTTAACAACTGAGAGGTGGGGTGGATTCAAGGCCGCCATCGGGGGCAAGCCCCCTCCCACATTTCGAATGTGTTCACAAATCAAAGTGTGGGAGGGGGCTTGCCCCCGATGAGGCCATCAGCCCCACCGCAAAATCACTTCTTCTTACGCGGTCCGGTGTTGAAAACCGGCACCTTGCGCACCGGCTTGATCGACGGTTCCGCCGGCGCCACGTCACCGCTGTCCACCCATTTACCCAAATTGCGCTTACCGCCGCCGCCCGATGTCTTGGGCTTCTTCGGCTTTTTCGGCTTCTTCACCACCTGCCCACTGGCATCGGTATCCGGCACGCGATGCTCGGGTACGAAATCCGCTTCCATTTTGCGGGTCAGGGTCTGGCGCGTGAGCATCTCGATCGCCGACAGCATGTTCACTTCATCGGCACACACCAGCGAAATCGCCTCGCCGGTGTTGCCCGCACGGCCGGTACGGCCGATACGGTGGATGTAGTCTTCGGCGACGATCGGCAGGTCGAAGTTGACCACCAGCGGCAGGTCTTCGATATCCAGGCCACGGGCCGCCACGTCGGTGGCCACCAGGATCTGCACTTCGCTGGCCTTGAAGCGGTCCAGCGCGCGTTGGCGGGTCGCCTGGGGCTTGTCGCCATGGATGCCGTCGGCATTGATGCCCAGGCCCTGCAACTTGTCCACCAGCGCGTCCACGCCATTGCGGGTTTTGGCGAAGACCAGCACCTGCTTCCAGCGACCCTTGCGCATCAGGTGCACGAACAGTTCCGGCTTGCGCTTTTTATCCACCGGCACCACCCACTGCTGCACGGTGTTGGCGGCGACGTTGCGCGGGCTGACTTCGATACTCAGCGGGTCATTGAGCATTTGCCCGGCGAGCAGGCGGATGTCATCGGAAAACGTGGCTGAGAACAGCAGGGTCTGGCGTTTTTTCGGCAGCATGCGGTAGATGTTCGCCAGCTCTTCGGAGAAGCCCAGGTCGAGCATGCGGTCGGCTTCATCCAGCACCAGGGTTTGCAGCTGGTTGAGTTTCAGCGCGTTCTGGCGGAACAGATCAATCAGGCGCCCGGGGGTGGCGACCAGGATGTCGACACCCTTGCGCAGCTTCATCATCTGCGGGTTGATGCTGACGCCGCCGTACACCGCGTAAGTGGTCAGCGGCAGGTGCTGGGCGTATTCGGCGACGCTGGCGTGAACCTGCTCGGCCAGCTCGCGAGTGGGGCACAGGATCAGCGCACGCGCCGAGTTGGCGGCGACTTTCGGCCCTTCCATCGTCAGCAATTGCAGCAGCGGCAAGGCAAAGCCGGCGGTCTTGCCGGTGCCGGTCTGGGCGGCGGCCATCAGGTCGCGACCGGCCAGCACCGCCGGAATGGCTTGCGCCTGCACCGGCGTCGGGGTCTGGTAGCCAAGCGTCTCAAGGGCGCGCAGCAAGGGTTCGATCAGGCCAAGGGTGGCGAAAGTCATGTAGTTACCGTAGGAAAAATTCAGCGCAAGGTCGCAATTGCGCCGCAGTTTACCTTATTTCCGGCTTCGGCTTACGCCACTGCGGCAAGCTGATCAGCAACACCGCACTGATGATCACCAGCATCGCCAGGGCCTCTTCCAGGCCAATGCTCTCGCCGACGAACACAATCCCCAGCAACACCGCCACCGCCGGATTCACATAGGCATAACTGGTCGCGGCCGCCGGGCGCACGTGCTTGAGCAGGTACATGTAGGCGTTGAAGGCGATGATCGAACCGAACACCGTCAGGTAGGCCAGGGCCAACCAGCCTTCCAGCGGCGGCATGGCCTGCAGGTGCTCGCCGGACAGCGTGCTGACGATCAGCAGCGCCACGCCGGCTACCAGCATTTCCGCGGCACTGGCCATGGCGCCCTGGGGCAGCGGCAAGTGTCGGCTCCACACCGAGCCGAAGGCCCAGGAAGCCGCCGCCATCAACAGCAACACCGCCCCCAATGGGCTCGATTGCAGGGTACTGCCCATATTGAGCATGGCGATGCCAATAATCCCCAGGATCACCCCGGCCCATTCCAGCCGCGTATTACGCGCGCCCCAGAAAAAACCGCACAGCAGGGTGAACAGCGGCACGGTCGCTACGGCCAAGGCCGCCACGCCGGACGACACGCCCATATGCTCCGCCACGCTGACGCCGCCGTTGCCTACGGTGAGCAGCAAAATGCCGATCATCCCGGCCGCCTTCCACTGCGGCCACGTCGGCGCCGGCACCCCGCGCCACCGCAGATAGCCATACATCAACACGCCCGCGGTGCAAAACCGAATCCCCGCCAGCAACAGCGGTGGCCAGTACTCCACGCCGATGCGGATCACCAGGTAAGTGGAACCCCAGATCACATACAACGCAAAAAAGGCGGCGATCAACGGTAAGGGAAAACGACGTGGGCCAGGCATTGGGCGGCTCTATGGCAGGAGTTGGGAGGCTTATTCTAGAAACGAAGGCGGATAAACATAAGTTACAAAACCTGTTTAAAGCGCCCATACACTTTTCAAAGCATGGTTATGAAGGCTATAAACCATGCTTTCGAAAGCCAGGCGTAACCGGAGCCTTATCATGGACAAATACGACCGCATGCTCCTCAGCGCCCTGCTCGAAGACGGGCGCGCTTCCTACGCACAACTGGCCCGTACGGTGAACCTGTCCGCCCCTGCCGTGGCCGAGCGCGTGGCCAAGCTGGAGGCCAGCGGGGTGATCACCGGTTACCAGGCCAAGGTAGACCTGTCCAAAGTCGGCCTGCCGATTCAATGCGTGATTGAATTACGGCTGACCAATCACGGCAGTCAAAAGGTCTACGACGCCCTGGCGCAAATTCCCGAGCTGACCGAATGCCATCGGGTCACCGGCGATCCGTGCGTGATCATGCAGGCGGCGGTGGGCACCATGCCGCAGTTGGAAGACCTGATTAACCGAGTGGCGAAGTTCGGGTTCAGCAAGACGTCGATTATTTTGTCCAGCGCAATAGAGCGGCGGGTGCCGTTGGGGCAGTTGGAGGCCAATGGGAAAAGTGGTGGCTGACCCGCCGCCATCGGGGGCAAGCCCCCCTCCCACACTTGATGTGTGAACACCTTCAGAATGTGGGAGGGGGCTTGCCCCCGATGGCGTCAGTGGCCGCGCTGAAGATCAAATCGACTACCTGCTTGATGGTTGTAATGCGATCCCAATCGTCCTGAGTCGCTTGCAGCTTGAACTGCCACTTGATCTGCATGACGAAGCAGGTCAAGTCATCATCAATGATGTCGAAGTCATGGATGAAATCGGTTTGCTCCGTCACATCGCTTTGGTCGATGAAACCGATGATATCCACGAACAGCTGAATTACTTTTTCGCTGATTTCGGCTCGGGTCAGGCTACCTTCCATTTCTCGCTTCATAGGCACACTTACCAATACTGACTAGATCAAAGACTGCAAGCCCGGCAGCAACGGAGGGTATGCCTCGCCCAATGACGCCAAATACCCGGACCGTACCAAACGTTGCTTTTGCCATTCTGGCCATGGTGGGTTGCCTGATCAATGTACGAGGAAAAAAGCGCATTCCGATCAGGCTAGCCAGGTTCGTGGTTTTGCTGGAGCCGACGTGAACCCACGCACCCACCGCAATTTTGCTTATCGGTATGCCCGCCGCGCCCGTGACAACTGTGGCTGCCGTGAGGCCGTAGTGTTGCTGTGTACATTTCCACAGTTCATCAAACGTCGTATCGGGCACAGCGGGGTCAGCGTGAATCGGCTTGAGTAACTGGTAATGAGGGCCATGACGCCAACCTGGCGAACTCGGCAACACCATGACTGCCGGGCAGCTTGTCATTGTGTTGCCCACATGAAACGCCATGCTTGAACTTGAACCCAGATCAATGCCATTTGATTCGAGTTCGAGCTTGCTTCGAATGATCGCCGTATGAAGATCGCTTTCCTGCATGACTGTAATCCCTGTGCGTGAATGACAGACGGAATGGTAGGTCGCAGTAAGACGCGATAGATGAACGCAGGAGAAAACCAGAAAGGTCCTAGGCTACAACCGGATTCGGCCTACCAACCATTCAGAGCTCAAGGGAAAGCGATCTCAAACCGCCGGAATTTCAGTGGCCAGCAAGACCGATCCCTTTCATTTGCGGGACGTTTCCGAGAGAATCCCACAGCCTTGTTTCCGTCGGATTCGGTAGCTAGTCTCGCCCTGTCATCGAATGTTCGGTGACCGGACGTGCAAGTCCGACTAAACAAAAGCTTTTCAGATGCCTCACACAGTCAACGCCCATTTATTACGACATGGCGCTGATTTGTTATGGCAGCTGTGCGCGGGAGATCCTCGGATCTGCTGGGTTTGCCTTTTGTCCCGGTCTTGCACACTCGCGTACCGCTGCCACCCTATTTGCGTGCAAGCGAATAGACGCAGCTCCTGCTTAACAAGAGGAGTTTCACCATGGTCAAAGTCACCCCCGACCCACCCAAGTCCAAACCCGATTTCCTCAGCGAAGACGCCCTGCTCCACCGTCGTGCCATCGACTACTACCTCAAGGCATCCGCCCCGGACGCGCCCATTTTTATCCTGAATGACAACCTGAGCTTCGAAGAGGCCCTGGCCCATGCGGCGGATTTGTTGCATTGCGCGGTGGAGACGGCCCACGCGTCGGGTGAGGTAATGAAGGCGCCGCAGCGGGCGGTGATGCATTTGGTGGAGATGGCGAAGGGGGTGGTGGATCAGGCGTTGGAGTGCACACAGCCTCGATAGGCGACGCATCACCCAATGTGGGAGGGGGCTTGCCCCCGATGGCAGTGTGTCAGTCAGCTTATCTGCAGCTGCCCCACCGCTATCGAGGGCAAGCCCCCTCCCACATTTGGATCTTTGGTGTTCTTGAGACTGTGGCGGGTTCAGAACCCGCGATGTTTCTTCAGGTGCTCATTGATCTTCGCCGCCGGCACTTTCTGCAAGGTGCACAGCAAGTCGTGGGACAGTTCGCGCAGGCCGTGGGTCTGGCGCAGTTCCCGCGCCAGGTGCGCCGTCAGGTTGGCGGCCATCTCGGCATCCGCCAGCGCCCGGTGAGCCTGGCCGGTGTGGGGCAGTTGGGCGTAGCTGTTGAGGGTGCCGAGCTTGTGATTGGGCGCCGCCGGCATGAGGCGGCGGGCCAGCAGCAGGGAGCAGGCGAATTTCTGCAGGCGGGTGCGGCGGATCAGGCCCAGTTCAAAGTCCCAGAACTTCTGGTCGAACGCGGCGTTGTGGGCCATCAGCGGCGTGGTGCCGACGAACTCATTGACCTCATTCATCACCCGCTCGGCCGGTGGCGCGTTGCGCAGCATGGCGTTGCTGATGCCGGTGAGTTGTTCAATGAAACCGGGCACGCGTACGCCGGCATTCATCAGGCTCTGGTAGCGGTCGACAATGTGCCCGCGCTCAAGGATGACCACGCCAATTTCCGTGGCCCGGCAGTGGCTGCTCGGGGTAATGCCGGTGGTTTCAAAGTCGATGACCGCTATACGTTCCAAACCTGTTCCAACTCCGTGTGACAATTTAGTGAGCCGCCGCGCTTATTTGAGCAGCAGCGCGCCTTCGATCGGTACGTAGCGGCTGGCGGCGCGTATCAGTGAGTTGGCCGTCAGCCCCGGCACGCCGTAGGCCACCGCTTGCACGCCATGCTTGTGGATGATGCGCTCGAGCAGCATGTCGAAATCCCCGTCGCCGGAAGCCAGCACCACTTCATCGACGTGGTCGGCGGCGTCCATGATGTCGAGGGTGATGCCCACGTCCCAGTCGCCCTTGGCCGAACCGTCGCTGCGCTGGATGTAAGGCTTGAGTTTTACCGTAAAGCCCAGGTTGCGCAGGATTTGCTGGAACTGCTGCTGCTTGCTATCGCCACGGTCGATGGCGTAGGCGTAGGCCTCGACGATCTGCCCATGGGCACTGATATCAGCCCACAGCGCAGCGTAGTTGAAGTGGCAGCCATAGGCCTGGCGAACGGTGTAATAGAGGTTTTGCACATCGGCGAACACTGCAATTTTCTTCACCGCACTTCCTCACTGACCGCCAGGCGCCAGCGCCCGGAAAGGTTGCCAGTATGCCAGCCATGGGGAGGTTTCCGGGAAAAAATCAGACCGGGGCGACGCAGCGCCCCGGGTCAAGTGGGTCAGACGAAGGAATCGTCGTCGCCAAAGGCGGAGGAATCGTCGGCATAATCGCTGTCGGCGAAGCTATCGGTGTTGTTGGCGCCCCAGTTGTCATTCCCGGCGAACTTCTGGTCATCGTTGCCCCAGCCACCTTGATCACTGGCCGGCGCCGGTTGTTCGATGATCTCTTCCACCACTTGCGGCTGCTGGTTGTGATGAAACAGGCTGCTGATGCCCTCGGCGAGCAATACACCACCGGCCACGCCGGCCGCCGTTTTCATCGCGCCACCCAGGAACCCGCTGCCTGCAGGCGCGACGGCGGCCGGTTGTTGCGGCGGTTGATAATTCTGCTGCGGCGCCGGCGGGTTGAACGATGGCCGCGCCGGTTCACGCCAGCCGCCGCCCGAATTACCCGGCGCAGGCTGCGCCTCGCGCGAACCCCCGCCAAAGATGCTCGACAGGAAGCCACCACCGCCGCTGGCCGGGGCCGGTTGCGCGGACTTGGCGCGCTGCAATTCTTCCTGCAATTGCTGGATCTGCTGGGCCTGCTGCTTGTTCTGCGCATCCAGGCTTTGCAGCGCGTGTTCCTGCACCAGGAGCGACTGGGTCATGTAGTAGCCGGCGGCCGGTTGGCGAGTCATGTGTTCCTTGATCCGCGCTTCGGCCTGGGCGTCGCGGGGGGCTGAATCCGTCTCGGCTTGCTGCAACCGTGAAAACAGTCCATCGATCAGGGTTTGTTCTTCGCTGTTCATGGCGACCTCGTTAGATTGCCGGTAAAAATCAGGGTCCCGCCTGACATCAGGCAAGGTACGCCCTAGTTATGGGGCTGTTACCAATTGTTTCAATGGTCTTTACTCAAGGTTTACGTTTGCTTGCCCAGGCCGGCTATCGGTTAAAGTGTATCCCTGCTTTTCGGCCTGTGATGACTCTGATGAATCCGTTAGACGTGCTGCGCGACTCCTTCCGCTTTACCCTGCGCAACCTGGGCGCCATCGTCCAGCTGTGCCTGCCGCTGGTGATCCTCGAAGCCCTGTTGCAACAGGTGCTCGACCATACGCTGGGCCCGGATGCCTTCAGCGGTTACAGCGTGGTGGTGGGATTACTGGTGTATCCGTTGTACACCGGCGCCCTGATCCTGTTCCTCGACGCGCGCACCCGCGGTGAATCGCCGCGCACCCGGGATGTGTGGGCCCTGGCCCTGGCCATGTGGCCGCGCTTCGCTTTGCTGACCGCCATGAGCACGTTGTTGATTCTGCTCGGGCTGTCGCTGTACTTCCTGCCGGGCCTGTGGCTGATGGTGGTGCTGGCGTTTGCCGAATACTTGCTGGTATTGCGCGGCATGTCGGCGCTTGAAGCGATGAAGGAAAGCCTGCGCCTGACCCGTGGGCATTTCTGGCGCATCCTGGTGTGCCTGCTGTGCGTGATGACCCCGCTGTGGCTGCTCAAGGGCGCCAGCGTGGCGGCGTATCCCGAACCCGCGCCGCTGCTGGGGCTGTTGATGGACAGCGCCCACAGTTTCCTGCAACTGTTTACCAGCGTGGTGCTGTTCCGTTTATTCATGTTGATCGGTGGCGACGCCGACGCGCGGTGATATGCTCCGTGCCTCTTCTGAAACGCACATAAGCCGAGCCGATGACCCGTTTATTGCGCATCACCGTGTTGAGCCTGCTACTGATTGCAGGCCTGTTGGCGGCACTGATCTACAGCCTGACCTGGCGCCCGGCCGACAAGGAGATCCTGCCGGTCAGTTGCGTGGCGCCGCGTGCGCCGACCCTGCTGCCGGGGCAGGCGCTCAAGGTGATGACCTGGAACGTGCAGTACCTGGCCGGCAAGAACTACGTGTTCTGGTACGACACCCCCGACGGCAGCGGCCCGGATGAACGGCCCACGGTTGAAGACATGGCCTTCAGCCTCGACGAAGTGGCGCGGGTGATCCGCGACGAACAGCCCGACATCCTGCTGTTGCAGGAAATCGACGAAGGCGCCAAGCCCTCCCATTACCAGGATCAGCTCGCGCTGTTGCAGGAGCGGCTGGTCGACCTTTACCCGTGCAGCACCCAGGCGTTCGACTGGAAAGCCGACTTTGTGCCCACCCTGCCCATCTTCGGCAGCGTCGGGCGCAAGCTGGCCACCCTCAGCCGCTACCAGATCGAGCACGCCGAGCGCCTGCAACTGCCCACGGCGGATGCCAACTTCATCAGCCGCCAGTTCCAGCCCAGGCCCGCCTTGTTGCTGACTTACCTGCCACTGAGCGACGGTGGGCAACTGGCGGTGCTCAACACGCGCCTGGACGGCGGCATGCCTGGGCGCAGCGCGGTGCAGGAGCAGGTGAAGGCCACCGCGAAGTTACTGGATAAACTGGAAGGCCGTGGCACGCCCTGGTTGATCGGCGGGGATTTCAATCTGCTGCCGCTGGGCCAATTCCTGCGCCTGGATGCGCAAAAACGCGGCCAGTATTCGCCGGACAGTGAGTTGCACCTGTTGTGGGACAAATACCCGATGATCCCGAGCAACAGTGAATCCAGCGGGATCGACCGCAAGCAATGGCTGACACACTTCCCCAATGACCCAAGCCTCGAGGGGCCGGATCGGACACTGGATTACCTGTTCTACAGCGCGCGGATCAAGCGGGTCGAGGCCAAGGTAAGGCAGGAAGATACCTTGCGCATCTCCAACCATTTGCCGGTGATCGCCCGGTTCCTGCTGCCCGCCGCGCAATAAAATGTGGGAGGGGGCTTGCCCCTGATGGCAGTGTGTCAGTCAGTACAGGTGTTACTGGTACACCGCTATCGGGGGCAAGCCCCCTCCCACAGGGGATTTCCAGGGCGGCTACTTTCGGGGTTTGATCCTGGCGGTCGCTTCGGCCACCAGGGGGTCATCCGGCCAGTAATGCTTGGGGTAACGCCCCTTCAAATCCTTCTTCACCTCGGCATAGGTACTGCGCCAGAAGTTCGCCAGATCCTGTGTCACCTGCACCGGCCGCCGCGCCGGCGACAGCAGGTGCAACTTGACCACTTGGCGCCCGCCGGCAATGCGTGGCGTATCCGCCAGCCCGAACAACTCCTGCAAGCGCACCGCCAGGATCGGCGGGTGTTCGCTGTAGTCCAGGCGCACTGATGAACCCGACGGCACTTTCACATGCTGCGGCGCCAGTTCTTCCAGGCGCTGGGGCAGCGGCCAGGGCAGCAGGTTATGCAGGTAGCTGGAAATATCCAGGTTGGCGAAATGGCTCAGGCGCGAGACTTTGCCCAGGTAGGGCATCAGCCAGTGTTCCAGGCCGGCAAGCAAAGCGCTGTCGCTGACGTCGGGCCATTCGCTGGTTTTGCCGGCCTCCAGCTGGCGCAGCAACAGCACGCGCGCCTGCCATTGGCGCAGTTCCGGGGTCCAGGGCAACAGCTCCAGGCCTTTGCGCCGCACCAGGTTGACCAGCGCCTGACTGCGGGCGGCCTCGTCAAGACCGGTGAGTGGTTCACGGCTGAGCACCAGCTCACCGACTTTGCGTTGGCGTTCGGCGCGCAGCACGCCTTCGCGCTCGTCCCAATCGAGTTGGTCGACGTTGCGCACTTGCTCGGCAAGCACCGTGTCGAACAGCGCCGGGTCGAAATCCGCCGCCAGGTAGATGCGTTCTTCGCGCTGGCCCTGACGGCTGCCCAGGTCGGCGATCACCAGCCAGGCTTGTTTCATCAAGCTGTCGGCTTCGGCAAACAGCGCGGCGCGCCCATTGGCCAAACGGTATTCGGCGCCACCGGGGCGACGCTGTTGGGCGACGCGGTCCGGATAGGCCAACGCCAGCAGGGCGCCGAGCCAGCGAGGGTGGTCGGGGTCGGCCACCGGCTGGGTGGCCTTGCCTCTCAGATAGCCGCGATATTGCCGCGCCAACTGCCTGGCCCGCTGTACCCCGCCCTGGGTACCACGGGCTCGCTCTTCACCGGACAACAGCGCCAGGCGACTGTGCAAGTCGGCACCGCCGCCGCGCAGGATATCGCGCTCGCCCAACAAGGCGGCGACGTCACACGCCATGGCCGCAAGCCCCAGGTCCTGCCCGCGCAACAGCAAATGGGCGATACGCGGGTGGGCCGGCAATTCGGCCATTTTCTGGCCGTGTGCGGTGAGCTTGTCCTTATTCAAGGCGCCCAGGCGCACCAGCAAATCCTGGGCCTGAGCGTAAGCGGCGGTCGGTGGCACATCGAGCCACACCAGTTGTGCGGGCGTGACGCCCCAGCGCGCCAATTGCAAGGCCAGGCCGGCGAGGTCGGCGGCGAGAATTTCCGCACTGCCGTAGGCGGCCAGCCCGTCATGCTGGTCCTCGGACCACAAGCGATAACACACCCCCGGCTCCAGGCGCCCTGCCCGGCCGGCACGCTGGGTGGCGCTGGCGCGGGAAATACGTTGGGTGTCGAGCCGAGTCATGCCGCTGCCGGGGTCGAAACGCGGCACCCGCGCCAGCCCGGCGTCGATCACCACGCGCACGCCGTTGATGGTCAGGCTGGTCTCGGCAATGTTGGTAGCCAGCACCACTTTGCGTTGACCGGCGGGCGCAGGGTCGATGGCGGCGCGTTGGGCATTGAGGTCGAGCTCACCGTGCAGCGGGCACAGCAGCACGTTGGGCTGATGACCCAAGGCGTCGGACAGTTGCTGATGGACCCGGCGAATCTCCGCCTGCCCCGGCAGGAACACCAGCACGCTGCCGGACTCGTCATGCAGGGCTTCAAGGATCGTGTTCACCACCCGCGGCTCGATGAATTCCCCAGCCTGGTACGGTCGCCCCCAGCGCATCTGCACCGGGTACATGCGCCCTTCGCTGCGCAGGATCGGCGCATCATCCAGCAGGCCGGCCAGGCGCTCGCCTTCGAGGGTGGCGGACATCAGCAGGATTTTCAGCGGTTGGTCATCGCGAAACAGGTCGCGGCCGTTGAGGCTCAGGGCCAGCGCCAGGTCGGCATCGAGGCTGCGCTCATGAAATTCGTCGAAGATCAGCAGGCCCACGCCGTCCAGCGCCGGGTCGTCCTGCAGGCGACGGGTGAGGATGCCTTCGGTGACCACTTCGATACGCGTGTTGGGGCCGACTTTGCTGTCGAGGCGGATGCGGTAGCCAACGGTCTCACCGACCTTTTCACCCAACTCGCTGGCCAGGCGTTCGGCAGCAGCGCGCGCGGCCAGGCGCCGGGGTTCGAGCATCAGGAGGGTTTGCCCGGCGAGCCAGGGCTCATTCAACAAGGCCAGGGGCACGCGCGTGGTTTTACCGGCGCCGGGCGGCGCTTCCAGCACGGTTTCATGGCGAATCGCCAAGGCGTCACGCAGGGCGGGTAAAACATCATCAATCGGCAACGAATTCATACTGGCTCCAAAGCAGAGCGGCGAGTATAACGGCGAACTGCCGGAGGCTGACGCGGGTCTCAAAAACACCCACTGTCTGGACTGTGAATGCAGTCGAGTGTGGGAGCATCGGCGTCTGGCAGAACTGGCTTATAGTCACCCTTAAATATGTTCAGGAGACTTTTTCATGCGTATCGCTTCCCGTGTCATCGGCGGCGTCTTGGCCGTCACGCTGCTGAGCCAACTCACCGCCTGCGGTTCGATTTTCTACCCGGATCGGCGCGGCCAGATCGACGGCAAGATCGACCCGGCGATTGCCGTGCTCGATGCAGTCGGCCTGCTGTTCTACGTGATCCCGGGCCTGATCGCGTTCGGCGTCGACTTCGCCACGGGGGCGATCTACTTCGAACCGGGCAAGACCGCCCAGGTCGCGCCGGAAAAACTGCACGAAGCCATCGGCGCCGACGGCAAGGTCGATAACGCCAAGCTGCAAAGCATCATCCAGACGGAAACCGGCCGCACCTTGCCGCTGGACGACCCGCGCCTGATCCAGTTCAAGGGCAGCGTGCACCAACTGGCGTCCCTGGGCCTGCAACCCGCCGCATAAGGACAGTTCATGACCAGCAGTCCCGAACACGCCAGGCTTCTGCGCCTGGCCACCCGCGCCTCGGTGGGCGTGGCCTGTGTGTTGATCGTCACCAAGGCCATCGCCTGGTGGTTCAGTGGTTCGGTGGCCATGCTCGCCGGGTTGACCGACTCGCTGCTCGATGGCGTGACCTCGCTGCTCAACCTGCTGGCGGTGCACTACGCCCTGCGCCCTGCCGATGATGATCACCGTTACGGTCACGGCAAGGCGGAGTCCCTGTCGGGCATGGCCCAGGCGCTGTTTATCGGCGCCAGTGCGGTGTTGATCGCCCTCCAGGCCTATCAACGCCTGCAGCACCCTGAACACGTCGGCGCGCCCTGGCTGAGCATTGGCGTGATCGTGTTCTCACTGGTGCTGACCGTGGCGTTGTTGATGCTGCAACACCGGGTGATCCGCGAAACCGGCTCCAACGCCGTGCGCGCCGATTCGCTGCATTACCGCTCCGACCTGATGCTCAACGGCAGCATCCTGGTGGCCTTGGTGCTCGCCGGTTTCGGCTGGCATCAGGTGGACGCCTGGTTCGGCCTGGGGATCGCCGCTTACATCCTGTGGAGCGCCATTCAGATCGCCCGGGAAAGCTTTGCCGTGCTGATGGACGAGGAGCTGCCGGCCGATATCAGCCAGCACATGCTGGACCTGGCCCGTGGCGTACCCGGCGTACTGGGTGCCCATGACTTGCGCACGCGGGTGTCGGGCAACCACTGGTTCGTGCAGTTGCACCTGGAGCTGCCGGGAGAATTGACGTTGTCCGTGGCCCACGGCATCAGCGACCAAGCCGCCGACGCCATTCACCGAGCCTACCCGAAGGCCGAAGTGCTGGTGCATGCGGATCCTGCGGATCAGCTATAAGCATCAAGCTGCAAGCTGCAAGCTGCAAGCTGCAAGCTATAAGCCTCAAGCCTCAAGCCTCAAGCCTCAAGCCTCAAGCCTCAAGCTTGTAGCTTGTAGCTTGTAGCTTGCAGCTTGCAGCTTGCAGCTTAAAACCCTACTACTGAACCTGATAACCACGACTGCTCAAGCAGTTACCCTGGGCCTGGCGGTAGGTTTGCACCACCGCCGGGTCGGGGGCGTAGGTAGCGGTCTGCGGGTCAAAGCCGCTTTGCTGCGCGGCCCAGCGATAACAGTCGTAACCGTCCTGCTGTACCTGAGCCGGGGATTGCCCGTTGGCAGGATAGGCCACCACGTTATAGCCATTGCCTTGTGGCGCAGGCTGAGGCGCCGGCACCTGCGCCGGCGGTTCCACTACCACGTATTGCTGGGTGTTCTGTTCGTAGGCGTAGTAGGCGCCAGCCGCGAGGAACAATAGCGAACCGCCCACCCAGACTTCACGGGCGTAGTCCGGCAAATACTGCACCCGGATGCCATACGGTGGCCTTACCACCACATAACGCGGGCCTTGTGGACGGTACCAGTAACCGCCGGAGAAAAAGTAATCCTGGCCGCGATACGGCACACGGTAATTGCGCTCCGGGAAACGGTCGACGATATAGCCGGGGCGATACTGCGGGCCCGGGCCCCAGCCGTTGCCATGCCCATCGGGGCGGCCAGGCCAGCGGTTATCCCAGCGGTTATCACTGGGATGTCCATTGTAGCCGGGGCGCGAACCGGGACCGCCGGCCTCCCAGTGCCGGTTGTCGTCGTTACGCCGGGGAATGTCGCGGTAGTAACCCTGGCGCGGTTCCTGGGTCTGGCGCACGGTGTCGGGCCGGCCCTGGATCGGCAGGTTACTGGGTGGCTGCGGCTGCGGTCGCCCCGGTTCATTGACCGGCGGGCGCCCTTGCCATTGGCCGCCGCCATTGTGGCCGCCGCGATCAACCTGCGGGGCCTGCGGGCGTGGCTGATTGTTTTCCGGGCGACCTCCCCCTTCAGGCCCCCGCTCATGCTGGCCACCGCCCTGCAGCCGCGGCCCTTGGCCCGGTGAGTTATCGCGCTCGTCGCCCATTACCTGCGTGCCGACGCTGACCACCAGCAAACCAACACCTGCCATACGCCAGATGCGCTTCATGCTTTTCCTCACTGCGGGTTAGGGCTTGTTCATGAGACTGGTAAAGCCTCGCCCGGTTCTGAGACAGGTTATCAGTCACGAGCACTATTTTCTTGAACGCAAAAGAAAAGGGGTGACCCGTCGGCCACCCCTTGAGAATTTCGTCCTGGCTCAACGCTTTTGACGTTGGCTCACCTCACGCCGTCTGGTGGACAGTGTGCAGCCTGGAGGCCGGCTCAACCCTGCTGGGGTGGCGGCCGCAGCGCGCCTGATTGGGCGGGCTGCAGTGGACTGTTGTCCAGGCGGTGATTCTGTTGATAACGATACAGGCACACGTCCGACGGATGATTGCGAAGATTGCGTCAATAAACAGTGCTTGCGCAATTTTTAACCCTTCATGGATAATTCACCGCAATAGTTACGACAAAGGCCAACCCAATGAGCAAGCTTGACCGATACGACCTGAGTATTTTGGCGGAATTGCAGCGTGACGCGCGGATCTCCAACCAGGAGCTGGCCGAGCGTATCGGCCTGTCGCCTTCGCCCTGCTCGCGCCGGGTCAAGCAATTGGAAGACGATGGCTACATCGCCCGGCAGGTCGCGTTGCTCGACCGCAAGATGCTCGGCCTGAGCCTGACTGCCTATGTGCTGATCGGCATGGACCGGCATACGCCGGAACGTTTCGAGAATTTCGAAGCGGCCATCCGTACCTTGCCCCAGGTACTGGAATGCAGCCTGGTGACCGGGATGGACGCCGACTATCAGTTGAAGGTGGTGGTGCCGGACATGGATCACTACCAGAAGCTGCTGCTGGGGCACCTGACCCGGATTGAAGGCGTGACCAGCGTGCGTTCCAGCTTTGTGCTGAACCAGGTGCTCAACAGCACCGAACTGCCATTGACCCACCTGCGCACTTAAGATCAATGAAAATCAAATGTGGGAGGGGGCTTGCCCCCGATAGCGGTGGGTCAGTTGATAAATATACTGACTGACACTCAGCTATCGGGGGCAAGCCCCCTCCCACAGTTTGATTGCACTTCGACCCAGGTCAATGTTGCGCCTGTGACGCTGCCGTATACTTCCCGCCTGCCTTAGTAGGAAGCCCCATGAACAACATCGACCCCGCCCTGTTCGAAGAATGGATGATGACCGGCCTGGTCACTGTCCTGATTATTTTCATGGGTTTTATCGTCTGGGACCTGGCGAAGAAATCCAAGGCCGGGCGCTTTGGCTCGTTCATCCTGTTTTTCGTGCTGGGCCTGGGCGTAGCCGCGTTCATCATCAAAAGCGTGGTGATCGGCCTGATCGAGTCCGGCGCCTTATAAACGCGCCGGTACTGCCCTCCACTGGCCCTGATCAAGGCCTTCGATAGACCAGTCGCCTATACGCACCCGCACCAGGCGCAACGTCGGCAAGCCCACCGCCGCAGTCATGCGCCGCACCTGGCGATTGCGCCCTTCACGTATCACCAATTCCAACCAATGCGTGGGCACGCTTTTGCGAAAGCGCACGGGCGGGTTGCGCGGCCATAATTCGGGCTCGTCCAACTGCCGGGCCTCAGCGGGCAAGGTCATGCCGTCGTTAAGCTCCACGCCCTCGCGCAGACGTTGCAGTTGTTCTTCGGTCGGTTCGCCTTCGACTTGCACCCAGTAGGTTTTCGCCAGCTTGTGTCTGGGGTCGGCAATGCGCGCCTGCAACTGGCCGTCGTTGGTCAACAGCAACAGGCCTTCGCTGTCACGGTCCAGGCGGCCGGCCGGGTAGATACCGGGGATATCGATAAAATCCTTGAGGGTCGCGCGCCCGCCGTCGTCACTGAACTGGGTCAGCACATCGAAAGGCTTGTTGAACAGGATCAGCTTTGGCTCGGCCGGCGGCGCCTTGGCGACACGGCGCGGGCCTGCATGCGGGGGTTTCACGCCGGGGCGGCGTGCATCGGGACGGGTGGGACGGGACATGGCAAAGGAACATCTAACGGTCAGGACTCACAATGCTAGTGGCCTGACCGCTAAATGACCATTCCAACCGCTTAGCGGAACGGTGGCTCGTCGAAGCTGCGCAGTTTGCGCGAGTGCAGCGAGTTGAGTTCGGTGCGCAGCAGGTCGACGGCTTCGATGCCAATCTTCAAGTGCTGGCTGACGGCGCGCTCGTAGAACGCGTTGGCCGAACCCGGCAACTTGATCTCGCTGTGCAGCGGCTTGTCCGACACACACAACAACGTGCCGTACGGCACACGCAGACGGTAACCCTGGGCGGCGATGGTGCCGCTTTCCATGTCCACCGCCACGGCGCGGGACAGGTTGATCAGCGGTCGTTCCTGGGCCCAGCGCAGTTCCCAGTTGCGATCGTCGTAGGTCAATACGGTGCCGGTGCGCAGGCGTTTTTTCAGCTCTTCGCCTTTTTCGCCGGTGACGTGCGCCGCCGCTTGCTGAAGTGCCAGTTGCACCTCGGCCAGGGCCGGGATCGGGATGTTCGGCGGTACCACGCGGTCGAGAATCCCGTCGCGACGCATATAGGCGTGGGCCAGTACGTAGTCGCCGATGGTCTGGGATTGGCGCAGCCCGCCGCAGTGCCCGATCATCAGCCAGCAGTGCGGGCGCAGCACGGCCAGGTGGTCGGTGATGTTCTTGGCGTTGGACGGGCCCACGCCGATATTCACCAGGGTCACGCCATGGCCGTCAGTGGCCTGCAGGTGATAGGCCGGCATCTGGTAGCGGTGCCAGACCACACCGGCAGCAATCGCCGAGGCTTCGCCGTGGTCCATGCTCTTGTCGATCACTACGTTGCCCGGCAGCACCATGCGGATAAAGCGAGGGTCACTGCGCAGTTGCTCCAGGCCATGCAGGATGAACTGGTCAACGTAGCGATGGTAGTTGGTCAACAGAATCCACGGTTGCACATGGCGCCAGTCGCTGCCGGTGTAGTGCACCAGGCGGCGCAGGGAGAAGTCCACACGCGCCGCGTCGAACAGGGCCAGGGGCAGCGGGTCGGTGTTTTCCCAGTCATAGAGACCGTCGGCGATGCCATCGGTGGCGGCGGACAAGTCGGTGCTGGGGAACACGCGGGCGAGCGTCGCGGCGGTCACGCCGGAACCGGCCAGTTCGTCGCCCTGCTCCACCACGTACGGGTACGGAATGTTCTGCTGGCTGACGCCCACTTCCACCGTCACAGTGAAGTCGTGCATCAGCGGCACCAGTTGCTCCAGCAGGTACTTACGGAAAGCCGCCGGATGGGTGACGGTAACGCTGTAGGTCCCCGGCAATTGCACCTTGGCATAGGCCCGGGTGGTCTGTGGGACTTCGCCGTGGCAGTGGTAGGTCAGGCGCAGTTCCGGGTAGCGAAACAGCGCGCGTTGCTCGGCGTCGGGTTCGACGCGGTCCTTGAGGTATTGCTTGAGGGCTTGATTGAGCGCGCCAGTCGCACGCTCATGCAGGGCCGCCAGCCGATCCACGGCTTCTTCAGCGGTTTGAACGACAACAAAAGCTTCGGTCACGGTAAGCATCCTGTGTTCTGGACTTGCAGGCCTTTATCTTGCCTGTATCCAGGCTCCACTGAAACAGTCGGATTGGAATGCTGTTGATAATGTGGGAGGGGGCTTGCCCCCGATGGCTGAGTATCAGCCACCAGATGCAGTGGCTGACACACTGCTATCGGGGGCAAGCCCCCTCCCACACTTGACCGCGTTCATTCAAGGAAATGGCGGGGTTGAACGGGCTACAAGCGCTTCCACATCCACCCCTCGCGGCAAGGCGCCGTAGACCCGGCCCGATGACTCACCCAACCGACTGGCCACAAACCCATCACTGACCGCCGCATTCCCGGCCTCCAGCAGCAACTTGGCCTGCAACGCCAGGGCGATATCTTCGGTGAGCTGACGGGCGCGGTATTGGATATCCTGGGTGTCCATGAACGCTGACTTCAACCGCTCGATATGGCGCGCCAGTCGGGGGGCTCCATGGCCGTCGCCCAGCTCGACAAACAACGCTTCCAACACACCGGGTTCCTTGGACAATGCCCGCAGCACGTCCAGGCATTGCACGTTGCCGGAACCTTCCCACGTCGAATTCACCGGTGCCTCACGGTACAGACGCGGCAGGATGCTGTCCTCGACATAGCCGGCACCGCCCATGCATTCGCCAGCTTCATTGATCATCGCCGGCGCCCGTTTGCAGATCCAATACTTGCCCACCGCCGTCACCAGCCGGGCGAATTTGGCCTCCCGTTCATCGTCCAAGTGATCCAGCGCGCGGCCCATGCGCAGGCTCAAGGCCAACGCCGCCTCACTTTCCAGGGCCAGGTCGGCGAGCACGTTCTGCATCAGCGGCTGTTCGCTCAGCACGCGGCCGCCGACCGAGCGATGGGCGCAGTGATGGCTGGCCTGGGTCAATGCCTGGCGCATCAGCGCGCTGGAGCCGACCATGCAATCGAAGCGGGTCATGGCGACCATCTCGATGATGGTCGGCACACCGCGCCCCTCTTCACCGATCATCCAGGCCAGGGCGCCGCGAAACTCCACCTCACTGGAGGCATTGGAGCAGTTGCCGAGTTTGTTTTTCAACCGCTGGATGTAGAACTCGTTGCGCGTGTCATCCGGGCGATGCCGGGGCAGCAGGAAACAGGTCAGGCCCTTGTCGGTCTGGGCCAGGGTGAGGAACCCGTCACACATCGGCGCCGAGCAGAACCATTTGTGGCCGACCAGTTCATAGGCCTGCCCCGGACCGCCCGCGCCCACCGGGTAGGCGCGGGTGGTGTTGGCGCGCACGTCGGTGCCGCCCTGTTTTTCGGTCATGGCCATGCCGATTGTGGCGCCGTCTTTGTGGGCAATGCCGATGTTGCGCGGGTCGTATTGGGTCGAGAGGATCTTCGGCAGCCAGATGTCCGCCAGGTCTGGCTGCAACTGCAGGGCCGGGACGCAGGCGAAGGTCATGGTCAGCGGGCAGCCGCTGCCGGCTTCGGCCTGGGTGTGCAGGTAGGTCATGGCCGCGCGCGCCACGTGGGCGCCGGATTGCGGATGGGCCCACGGCAGCGAGGGCAGGCCATGTTCGACGGCGGTGCGCATCAGTTCGTGGTAGGCGGGGTGAAACTCCACCAGGTCAATCCGGTGACCATAACGGTCATGGCTGCTGAACACCGGCTTGTTCTGATTGGCCAGGAAGCCGGCCTCCATCAGCGGCCCGCCAGCCAATGCACCATAGGCATCGATACGCGATTCGGCCCAGCCGGCGCCAAAGCGACGCGCCCACTCTTGCAGGGGCAGATCGATGCGATACAGGTTGGTGCCGTCCAGGGACGGTGGCTGGTTGGTGACGTCGTGGGTTTCGGCAAACCGGTGCAGGTTCATGACGGGCCTCCTGGAAAAAGACCACGTGATATCGAGGCCTGACTTTCAGTTAAGCACGTCTGCGAGGTTAAAAAAGTGGCATACGTGCCGAACTCTCGGCGCTTTCGCCCTCTGGCGGACACAGTACGAGACGCTCCAATACGGCCTGCAACGCCTCGAACCGTACCGGCTTGGCCAAGTGCTCGCTCATGCCGATGCCATGGCAGCGCTCACGGTCTGTGACATTAGGTGCAGTGCTCATGCCGATCACCGCCAACTCACCGCAGCCCGGCAAGGCACGAATCTGACAGCACAACGAGAAGCCGCCCTCAGGCACATCCAGCACCACCGCATCAAACCTGTTCTCATGCAAAGCGGTCAGTGCAGCCGGACCACCATCCACGGCTTTGACCCGGTAACCCAGTTTGAGCAGCATGCCCCGCACCGCCAGTTGCACCACACTGTTGTCGTCCACCAGCAGCACCGTGCAATCCTGCGGCGCGCGTTGCACAGGCAGCGACTGCCCGGCCGGCTTGGGCGCAGGCGGCATCGGCTTGACGTCCACTTCCAGTTGGAAGCGACTGCCCCGGCGTGGTTCCGAATGATGGGTGAGACGCCCGCCCACCAGCTCGATCAACTGTCGGCAAATCGCCAGGCCGATGCCCAGCCCGCCGTATTCACGGGTCATCGAACCGTCGAGCTGGAAGAAGCGTTGGTACAGCGTGGCTTCGTCGAGGAAGGCGAAGCCGATACCGGTATCGGTCACGATAAAGCTCAGGTGCAAGCTGCCATCGGCTTGGGGGATGCCCACCACACGCAAGCGCACCGCGCCGTGGTGGGTGAACTTGAAGGCGTTGTCCAGCAGGCAATCCAGGCACTGGATCAGTTTGTCGGCGTCGCCGATCACGCGGTCCGGCACGGCATCGGCAACGTCAATGGAAAACTCCAGGCCCTTGGCCTGGGCACTGGGAATGAACTGTTGGCGCAAGGTTTCAAGCGCGCCGCGCAGGCCGAACGCCTGGGGTCGAGCAACCAGGCGACCGGCCTGCAATTCCGTCAGGGTGAGAATGCCATTGACCATGCGCATCATGTCCCGCGCCGAACCGGCGGCGGTTTGCTGGTACTGCGCCAGGTCGTCGCCCAGGGATTCGGTTTGCATCAGTTCAAGGGAGCCGATCACGCCGTTCATCGGCGTGCGTAACTCATGGGTCAAGGTGGCGAGGAATTCATCCTTGAGCCGGTTGCTGCGGGCCAGTTGCTGGTTGAGCACTTCGAGCTTCTGGCTGGCGTCGAACAGGATCTGCGCCTGCTGCTCGCGCATACCATTGATGCGGTCGGCCAGGGCCAGGGACAGCAGCGCGACTTCAATGGCCGAGCCGATCTGGCTGGCATACATCGTGAGGAATACGTTGGGCAAGTAGCCCAGCACCATCAGCGTATTGACCACGCCTCCGAGCAAAAACGCCGACCAGGCGATGATGAAATACCGCGCCATGCGCTGGCCGCAATACCAGGCTTTGATCGCGGTCACGAAGATGGTTACGGTGAATACCAATGCCAGGCCGGTGGCCAGACGCAGGGCCACCGCGTAGCTGGTCAGCAACGCCAGCGCCATGACCAGCCCGCCGCAGGCCGCCAGCGCCAGCAGGATGCGGTCGAGCCAGCGGCTGTGCTGCGCGGTGTGCAGGAAACTGCGCGCGAACAGGCTGCCGAACAAGGCGGCCGCGCCGATCAGAAACGGCACCGCCGCATTCGCCCACCATGGATTGTTCGGCCAGAAGTATTCCACGGCCACGCCGTTGACCGACAGTTGATACAGGCCGAACGAGGCAATGTAGAGAATGTAATAGAGGTAGCTGGTGTCGCGCACGCTCAAATAAATGAACAGGTTGTAAATCAGCATGCCCAGCAACACGCCGTAGATCGCGCCCAGCACATACAAGCGCAGCGGCTGCTCTTCCATATAGGCGGTGCCCGCCCACAGGGTCAATGGCGCCTGGATCGAGCCCTGGCTTTGCAAGCGCAGGTAGACCGTCTGCCGCTGGTCGGGCACGAAGTTGAGCTTGAACAGGTAGTTGCTCTGTCGCACCTCGCGGCTGGAAAACGCTAACGCGCTGCCGGTGCGGGTGGTGAGGCGGTAATTGCCGGTGCCGTCGTTCTGGTACAGATCCAGGCGATTGAGCGGCGGGTAAGCCAGTTCCAGAAACCAGGTACGCGGGGAGCGTGGGTCAACGGCGGTGTAATGAAGGTTGACCTTCAGCCAGAACACCGAGTGCGAATACCCGGCATTGAGGGTGGGCTTGTCATGGGTCCTGAATTGGGCGGCGTAGGCAGGAGAGCTGACGTCGGCGATGGTGAGGGCGCCGGTTGGGTCTTCGAGCACTTGCATGACCCGGCCCAATGGCAGGCTTCGGGTGCTCTGATTGAACTCGACGGCGCCCGCCAGCAGCGGCAGCCCGCACAATAATAAAATCAGCAAATAGCGCATAGAGCCCCAGCGTGGCCTGACCGGTTATGGCAAAAAGCTCCCCCATTCCTTTTGAGAAGACGTACACCGGCAATACAGTAAGTTGTCTGGATCCACTCTAGCATAGCCGGTAAAGGCCATTGGACACCATTGGAACTATTTTTCGGATGGCCCTGGGACGAGGCTTTCAGCGCATTTGATGACAATTGTCAGCCACACGAAACGTCTCGGCGCAGCGCAACATTCAGCTATCGCCGGACAGCCACGCAAAAAGCGTTTGGTGGTAAGCTCGCGCACCATGAATATCTACAGCTCTCGCCCCGTTGTTCTCTGTCTCTCCGGCCATGATCCCAGTGGTGGCGCCGGCTTGCAGGCGGATATCGAAGCCCTGCTCGCCCAGGGCTGCCACGCCGCTACGGCCGTCACCGCGCTGACCGTGCAGAACACCGTCAATGTCAGTGACTTTCGTGTGCTCGACCGCGAGTGGGTGCTGGCCCAGGCCAACGCCGTGCTCGGCGACTCCGAAGTCGCGGCGGTCAAGCTGGGCATGCTGGGTTCCACCGCCATGGTCGACACCGTGGTCGAACTGCTGCAGGCGCACCCGCACCTGCCGGTGGTGTGCGACCCGGTGCTGCGTGCCGGCGGCGGTGGCAGCCTGGGCAAGGATGAGGTCGGCTATGCGATGCGCGAGCGGCTGTTGCCCCTGGCGCTGATCGCCACGCCCAACCTGCCCGAGGCACGCATGCTCGCCGAACTGCCTGACGGCAGCGCCGACGAATGCGCCGAGAAGCTGCTGCCCTACATCAAGCACCTGCTGATCACCGGCGGCCACGGCGATGAGCACGAAGTGCACAATCGCCTGTACAGCCGCGACGGCAGCCGTCATACCTATACGTGCCAGCGTTTGCCCGGCAGCTATCACGGCTCGGGATGCACGCTGGCCAGCACCCTTGCCGGGCGAATCGCCCAGGGTGAAGGGTTGGTGAGCGCCGTGCAGTCGGCACTCGACTACACCTGGCGCACCCTGCGTGACGCCGAACGACTCGGTCAGGGCCAGTTCGTGCCTCGCCGTCTGCCGCTGGATTTCTGCTCTTAATACCGAGAGGCCTGCCCGATGAAACTACGTGGCCTTTACGCCATTACCGACAGCCAACTGTTGGCCGGCAAATTCCTCGTCTACGTCGAAGCGGCGTTGGACGGCGGCGTGACGTTGTTGCAGTACCGCGACAAAAGCAGCGACGAAGCGCGCCGCCTGCGAGAGGCGGAAAAGCTGCGGGAGCTGTGCTCGCGCTACAAGACCCAATTGATCATCAACGATGACGCCGAACTGGCCGCGCGCCTGGGCGTGGGCGTGCACCTGGGGCAGACCGACGGCCCGCTGACCCCGGCCCGGGCGCTGCTCGGTTCCAAAGCGATCATCGGCGCCACCTGCCATAGCCAGATCGAACTGGCCGAACAGGCCGCGAAGGAAGGCGCCAGTTACGTCGCCTTCGGTCGCTTCTTCAATTCCACGACCAAACCCGGCGCCCCGGCCGCCACCGTTGACATGCTGGCCGAGGCGCGCAAACGCCTGCACCTGCCCATCTGCGTGATCGGCGGCGTCACCCTGGAAAACGCCGAACCGCTGGTGGCCCACGGGGCCGACCTGCTCGCCGTGGTGCACGGCCTGTTCGGCGCCGACAGCCCCCAGGAAGTCACGCGCCGTGCCCGTGCTTTCAATGCCCTTCTCAAGATTTGATTTCAGAGAGACTTCCACCATGTCCCGTTCCGAAACCCTGTTTGCCAATGCCCAGAAACACATCCCCGGCGGTGTGAACTCCCCCGTGCGTGCGTTCAAGAGCGTGGGCGGCACGCCGTTGTTCTTCAAACATGCCGAAGGCGCCTATGTCACCGACGAAGATGACAAGCGCTACGTCGACTACGTCGGCTCCTGGGGCCCGATGATCCTCGGTCACAGCCACCCGGACGTGCTGGACGCCGTTCGCCAGCAACTGCAGCACGGTTTGTCCTACGGTGCCCCCACCGCGATGGAAACCGAGATGGCCGACCTGGTCTGCTCGATCGTGCCGTCGATGGAAATGGTGCGCATGGTCAGCTCCGGCACCGAAGCCACCATGAGCGCAATCCGCCTGGCCCGAGGCTTCACCGGTCGCGACAGCATCATCAAGTTCGAAGGTTGCTACCACGGCCACTCCGACAGCCTGTTGGTAAAAGCCGGTTCCGGCGCGCTGACCCAGGGCGTACCGAGTTCGGCCGGCGTGCCGGCGGCCTTCGCCAAACACACCCTGACCCTGCCGTTCAACGACATCGCTGCCGTCGAGCAGATGCTCGCTGACGTCGGCCAGGACGTGGCCTGCATCATCGTCGAGCCGGTCGCCGGCAACATGAATTGCGTCCCGCCGGCCCCAGGCTTTCTCGAAGGTCTGCGCGAGCAGTGCGACAAGCACGGCGTGGTGCTGATTTTTGACGAGGTGATGACCGGTTTCCGCGTCGCCCTCGGTGGCGCCCAGGCGCACTACGGCGTCACGCCGGACCTGAGCACCTTCGGCAAGATCATCGGCGGCGGCATGCCGGTGGGCTGCTTCGGCGGCAAGCGCGAGATCATGCAGCACATCGCCCCGCTGGGCCCGGTCTACCAGGCCGGCACGCTGTCGGGTAACCCGCTGGCGATGGCGGCCGGCCTGACCACCCTGCGCCTGATCAGCCGTCCGGGCTTCCATGCCGAGCTGACCGACTACACCACCCGCCTGCTGGACGGCCTGCAGGTGCGCGCCGATGCCGCCGGTATCCCGTTCGTCACCACGCAAGCCGGCGGCATGTTCGGCCTGTACTTCAGCGGCGCCGACGACATCGTTACCTTTGATGACGTCATGGGCAGCGATGCCGACCTGTTCAAGCGCTTCTTCCACCTGATGCTCGAAGGCGGCGTGTACCTGGCACCGAGTGCCTTCGAAGCCGGCTTCACGTCGATCGCCCATGGCGAAGCCGAGCTGAAGCTGACCCTGGATGCGGCCGAGCGCGCCTTCGCGGCCCTGAAATAAGGGATGGCAATCATCTGACGCTGCCCGTGTCGGCGTCAGATTTGCTACTTTGCCTACAGAGATTTCCCGGTTTTTTCGAGAATTTCCCTGCAATCCGGCAGATAACTTGCCCAAGCAGCAGAAAAACGAGTAAAGACTTTGTAAGCAGAGGCCTGCTTATTTCATAATGCGCGCTTATTGGACTCCCCCGAGGGTCCGCGCGCCCCGTCAGAGGTAAGTCGATTCCCATGAAACGCACCGGCCGCACCCTGGTTCTGGGCTGCCTGTTGCTCCTTCAGCCGCTGCTGGCGCATGCACAAGCAGGCGGCAACTCGTTGTTAATCCCAGCGATGGGTCGTTGCACCCTTAATACCCAGCCCGACACCCAGGCCGAGGCCCTGAGCGCGTGCCAGAAACAGGCTGACGAAGGGGATGCGCAAGCGCAATACGAGTTGGGCGAGTACTTCCACGACAGTAAAAACCCCGCCGTCGACCTCAACAAAGCGTTGAGCTACTTCGAAAAAGCTTCGCTGCAGGGCCACGCCCAGGCGCAATTCCAGCTCGGCAACATGTTCTTCCGTGGCGAAGGTGTGCCGGCCAATAACGTTCAGGCCTACATCGTGTTGAAAATGGCGGCAGTCAATGGCGCCGAAGACGCGCTGGACACTGCCGACGAAGTGGCCGAGCACATGCAGCGCGATGAACTGGAAGTGGCAACTCAAGTGCTGGGGCAGATCTTCCGCAATTACCTGCAGGAATTGCAGAGCGCCGATGGGCGTTCGCCCTTTTCACCCCTGCCCTGATCACGGCGATAACAGATAGCCCTGCCGATACGCCGCAGGCCCCGCCACATGGGCGATGGTCATACCGGCGCTCGCCATTCGGCGCACTGAGCGCACATACAACAGTCCTTCACGTGCACACGCCACCGGCGTTACCCGATCAGTGATCGGATCGACGATGTGCGCCAGCGTCTGTCCTGCTTTCAGGTAGTCGCCCACCTGCGCGCAAAATACAATCAAGCCTCCCACCGGACTCACCACCGGCTCAACGCCGGCCAACGGTGTCGGTGGGTTCAACAACGGCGGCGGCAGTGGCGCCTGGCCATCGATGGCGCCGCGCAGCGTCAGGTAGTTGATCAATGCCTGACAGTCCTGGCGAGCCAGCCCGTCCTCCACATCGGCCACACCACGCAGCTCCACGGTGGCGGCAAATCCCGACGCGGCCAATCGCCCCGGGAAACGCGCCTGCATCTGCGCCCAGAACAGGGTGTAGCAATCGTCGAACGAGTGCCCGCCCGCGTCTTCGCTCATAAAGCAGGCTTGCGCGCCGAGGTACCGCGCCAGCGGCTCCACCTGCGGCCAGGCGTGCGGCGCCAGGTACAGATGCTGGACCGCCTCGAAATCACAGTGCAGGTCCAGCACCACATCGGCATCACACGCCAATGCTTGCAGGATCAAGCGCATCGACTGCAGTTGCGTCGCCGGCACCTCGTCGGCAAGGGTTTGCCGCAGGGCCGAACGGATCAGTTGCAGATTATGCGCAGGATCTGTGGTCAGCACGTCCTGCACCTGATCCGCGACCTGCTGGCTGACATCGATGAAGAAGCGATTGAAGTTTTCCCGACTGTCGTTATCGAAGCGTCCCTGCGGCACGTCCATCAACACCTGTTCCAGCCCCAGCGGATTGGCCACCGGCACCAGCACCACCTCCCAGCGCAGCGCCCCGGCCGCGTCCAGATGCGCCAGTCGCTGTTTCAGATGCCAGCACACCAGCATCCCCGGCAGTTCATCGGCATGCAGGGACGCCTGGATATACACCTTGCCCGGCGCATCGGCAGGGCCGTAATGAAAACTATGGATCTGCCGTGCCGTGCCGGGTACAGCGCTCAACAACCTGTGATTTTGAGTGTGCATGGCGCCCCCTATCGGCCCGCATCGAGAAAACTTAGCCAACGCCGTTCAGCCAGGCGAAACAGACCGACCAGGGCAAACGTAGTGCTGAGGTAAAGGACGGCGGCCAGGCCGAAGGATTGGAAGGTAAGAAAGGTGGCGGCGTTGGCATCTCGCGCCACTTTGAGGATATCCGGCACCGTGGCCGTGAACGCCAGCGTGGTGGAATGCAGCATGAAAATCACTTCATTGCTGTAGTACGGCAATGATCGGCGCAGGGCCGAAGGCATGATCAGGTGCACGTACAGTTTCCAACCGTCAAAACCCAGGGACCGCGCGGCCTCGATTTCCCCGCGAGGCATTGCGCGAATGGCGCCCGCCAGGATCTCTGTGGTGTAGGCGGCGGTATTCAGCGCGAATGCGAGCAGGGTGCAGTTGAGTGCGTCGCGGAAAAACGCATCGAGCAACGGCTGTTCGCGCACGGCGGCCAGGCTGTAGATGCCGGTGTAGAAGATCAGCAACTGGATATACAGCGGTGTGCCACGAAACAGGTAGGTATAGCCTTGCACCGGCCACCGCAGCCAGCGCCGGGCAGATGTCCTGGCGATGGACAACGGCAACGCCAGCAGCAGGCCCAGGCCTAACGACGCGCTGGTCAGCCACAAGGTCATGGCCAGGCCGGTGATCTGGTAACCGTCGGAATAAATCAACGGTCGCCAGTACTCCTGGATGAGCTCCATCATCGTGACTGCTCCTGCACGCCGCCGGCGTAACGACGCTCCAGCCAACCCAGTACCAGGTTTGAAACACTGCTGAGCAGCAGGTACACGAGCGCCGCCAGCAGCAGGAAAGTTAGCAACTGTTGGCTGCTTTTGCCCGCCACCTGGGCGACTTTTACCAGGTCCGCCAAGCCGATGATCGACACCAGCGCGGTGGCCTTGAGCAGGACCATCCAGTTATTGCCCAACCCCGGCAAGGCGAACCGCATCATTTGCGGGAAAATCACATGCACGAAGCTCTGGCGGAAGGTCAAACCAAGGGCCTTGGCCGCCTGGAACTGGCCGCGCGGTACAGCCAGCAAGGCGCCGCGAAAGGTTTCGGTGAAATAGGCGCCGTAGATAAACCCCAGCGTCAGCACGCCCGCGCTGAAAGGGTCAATGTCGATGTACGCCCAGCCCAGCCAGGCGGTCAGACGGCTCAAGCCGGTTTGCAGTCCGTAGAAAATCAACAACATCAGCAACAGGTCCGGCACACCGCGTATCAACGTGGTGTAAAGCTGCGCGCACAAACGCCACGTGCGCACCCCGGACAGCTTGGCGCCGGCACCGAGCAGGCCGAGGACAAGCCCCAGCAACAACGACAACAGCGCCAGTTGCAGGGTGATCCACACGCCGTGCAGTAACATCGGCGCAAAGGCGCCCAGGGTCGCGACGAATTGGGAGAAGGTCGGTAGCATGTTTTGCCCTCGTTGGCCTTGAGGGCGGTTATTGACCGCTGAACATGTTCACGCCGGGAAAATACTGCGCTTGCAGGCGGGCGTAGGTGCCATCGGCGTGGAGGGCCGCCAGCGCCTTATCCAGCAGCGCTTTGAGTTTATGGTTGCCCTTGGCGATGCCAATGCCGCTCTTGGACGGCATCAGCTCGCTCTCGATGATCGGCCCCAGCATGAACCCGGCGCCCTGGGGGGAATGCAAGAACCCGCTTTGTGCTTGCTGCGCATCTTGCAGCGAAGCCTGCAAACGGCCTGTCTGCAGGTCGGCATACACCTGTTCCTGATCGGCGTAAGCCACCACCTTGATGCCTTGGCCGGCGAGCACTTTAAGGGCATACACTTCCTGGGTGCTGCCCTGCAGATAGCCGACGGCCGTGCCCGTGGAAAGCTCGGTACCAGGACGGAACACCATGGCGGTAGGGCTGGAAAAGACTTCCGAGGAAAAATCGATAACCTTTTGCCGCGCGGCAGTGATGGTCATTGAAGCCAGGATTGCGTCAATCTTGCCAGCGCTCAGGCTGGGGATCATTGCGTCGAAGTCGCTCTCGACCCATTGGCAGCGCACATTCAAATGCGCGCAGATAGCATGACCGATATCAATTTCAAAGCCGGTCAACATTCCCTTACTGTCTTTATAAGCAAAGGGCGCGTAGTTGGGATCGGCAGCGAAACGGATCACTTCATAGTCTTTGGCCAGAAGCGATGTATTGAATAAAAACGTGGTGATTAACAGCAGGAGTATTTTTTTCATTATTGTATTCCTCGTTATAGATGAAACAGCTGAACTTACTGCACCTCAATAAATGGAATTTCTCGCTTAACCACTAATGACCCAGCCGGCGCGTCGAACTCGCGGGCGCTTCGATGCCCTGAATACACCGCTGCTGCAATCGTGCCGGGCGCCACGCAATCGCCGACCAGCGCCAGCGTGCCGATACCCGCCGCCTGCAACCGTTCGGGGGTGTTATTCAATGCCTGATACAACGCCTGCTCAGGCGCTCGGGAGGTCACCAGCAGCAAGGATGCGGCGCCGATGAACCGTGTGCGCTCGGTGTAGACACACCCCGCCATCACCCCCTCCGGCATCGCCCGGACCAGCGTATGGGAGGGGATGAGGGTGACATTCAACTCCATCAGACGCCGCTGAATGCGATGCTGCTCAAGGGTGTTATGCGTCCAGGCCGCCACATCCGCCGCCGGGGTGACGAAGATCACCTCCACGCCTCGCGCCACCAAGTGCTCGGCCAGCACGCTGCCCATGTAGTAGTGGTCATCATCGAACAGCAGTACCGGCGAAGCCGGCAGCACACCCGCCATCACCTCGTCCGGCGTCAATACTGGCAGGCACTCAAGGCCCGGTAATGCCTGGCGTAGGGCGCGCCCCAGGCCGTCCCGTCGCCAATGTGAGCCGGTGGCGATAAAGACATGCTCCGCGGCGAAATCCAGCACATCCTCGGCCTGCAGCTGACTTTCCCGATAAATCTCCACCGAGGGCAGGCGGCTCAGGGCATCCAGCCGATAATCGACGACCCGCGCCCAACTCGCCAACCCAGGCAGCCGAGCTTCCAGCGCCACCCGTCCGCCCAGGCTGCGCAGGCTGTCGACCAGCGCCACGTCCATCCCGCGCGTGCCGAGTATCCGCGCGCATTCAAGCCCTGCGGGCCCGGCGCCGACCACCAGCGCCCTGCCGGGCCGGTGCGCACGGTCGACCGACTCGGGATGCCAGCCCCGCCGCCACTCCTCGCCCATGGTGGGGTTCTGCGTGCACCGCAACGGCGTACTGGTGTGGTCGCCGCTGACGCACACATTGCAGCCGATACATTCGCGAATTTCCTCGGCGCGCCCTGTTTCAATCTTCTTCGGCAGGAACGGATCGGCAATCGAAGGGCGCGCGGCGCCGATCAGGTCGAGCACGCCACGGCGTACCAAGGACACCATGGTGTCCGGCGAAGTGAAGCGCCCGACGCCGACCACCGGCTTGCAGGTCAGCGCCTTGAGCCCCAACAGGAAAGCCTCCTGATAGCCTTCGCCGGCAAAGCGCGCGGTCACGCTGTCGTTCGACCAGTCGGCGACATTGACGTCCCACAGGTCCGGCAGGTCCGCCAGCATCGAGAACACCTCGGCCCCTTCGCCCTCGCGGCTGAGGCCGCCGGCCATCTGCTCATCCACCGCCAGGCGGACCGCCACGGCGCAGCGATCGCCCACTGCATCGCGGGTGTCCTCGATCAGTTCGCGCAGCAGTCGCACGCGA
This sequence comes from Pseudomonas fluorescens, assembly GCF_002837185.1. Taxonomy (GTDB): domain Bacteria; phylum Pseudomonadota; class Gammaproteobacteria; order Pseudomonadales; family Pseudomonadaceae; genus Aquipseudomonas; species Aquipseudomonas fluorescens_AM. The sequence continues at coordinate 197,759 of NZ_KZ477991.1, forward strand.
TTTTCCAGCACTCCGCCGTACTCATCCGTGCGCCGGTTATTACGCGGCGTGAGGAAATGGAACGGTACGCTCAGGTCGTGCCCGGCATACACATAAATGATGTCAAAGCCGGCCTCCCGCGCGCGCAGAGCCGCCGCCCGGTGCAAGGCCCGCAATTGCTGGATATCGGCACGGCTCATGGCTCGAGCCTGCACCGGGTCATAACTGCGCACTGGCGTATTGGACGGCGCCCAGGGAATTTCGCGGCTGTAGCGGTTAGGCGCGGAGTAACCGTTGAACGCCAACTCGACGCCGGCCAACGAACCGTGCTGATGCACCGCCTCACACATTTTCGCCAGCGCCGGGATATCGCGTTCATCCCATAACCGCGCCTCGATATAAGGCGAGAACTCGCTCAGCGAGCTGATTTCACACTCTTCGGTGCACACCACCCCCCAGCCGCCTTCGGCCTTTATTCCACGCATGCGAGCCATGGCCGAGGGGTGCACATGGCCCATCCCATTGCAGTGGGGAACTTGATAAAAGCGATTACGGGTGCGAACCGGGCCTATTTGTACCGGTTCAAACAGAATGTCATAGCGAGGATCGCGCACAGGGCTACTCCCGAACCAATAAGTTCGTTAATGACGGCGTGATAAAACTTGGCGCTAATGAATGGCGTGATTCAAGGGAATTGAAACGGGGGAACTTCGAGGTTTATTTAAAGTTCTTCTTATTATTAATAGATTCATGGCGCCCTCTCCGAATAAACAAAATTTGCTATCTTTCAAACAAAATGTCTATCCGCAAGAGGGCAATTTCGGAAACGCCCTACAAATTAATTGAGGGTCACTTCTCCGGCATCGGCATCGGAAACGGCATCACATTGCTGGTGCCCCGCGCCTCGCTGATCTTCGGCGTGCCCAGGCGCTCGACTTCATCGATGCGCACGATCGAATGCATCGGCACAAAGCTGCGCACCACGCCTTCGAACTGGGCCTTGAGCTTTTCTTCGCCCGGGTCGACGACCAATTGAGTCCGCTCGCCAAAGACGAACTCTTCCACCTCCAGAAAGCCCCACAGATCACTTTGATAGATCTGCTTGGCGTACATTTCGAACACCTGGCCCTGGTTGAGGAAAATCACCTTGTAGATTGGAGCTTCACGTTTGGTCATGGCGGGCGAGCAACACATCGCGGATATAAAAGAGGGCGCGAACTATAGCATGGCACCCGATGCACAGCGCTAGGAACCAATGGGCATGCCCCCTATAATGCGCGGTTCTTTACCACCAGTTGACGATACCCATGGCCAAGAAGCTTTACATCGAAACCCACGGTTGCCAGATGAACGAGTACGACAGCTCGCGCATGGTCGATCTGCTGGGCGAACACCAGGCCCTGGAAGTCACCGCCCGCGCCGAAGATGCCGACGTGATCCTGCTCAATACCTGCTCGATCCGCGAGCGGGCCCAGGACCGTGTGTACTCGCAGCTGGGCCGCTGGCGCGAATTGAAGCTGGCCAACCCGGACATGGTGATCGCCGTCGGCGGTTGCGTGGCCAGCCAGGAAGGCGCCGCGATCCGCGACCGCGCACCCTATGTCGACGTGGTCTTCGGCCCGCAAACCCTGCACCGCCTGCCGGAAATGATCGACGCCGCGCGCCTCACCAAGCTGCCGCAAGTGGACGTGTCGTTTCCCGAAATCGAGAAATTCGACCATTTGCCCGAGCCGCGCATCGACGGGCCAAGTGCCTACGTGTCGGTGATGGAAGGCTGCAGCAAGTACTGCACCTTCTGTGTAGTGCCCTACACCCGTGGCGAAGAAGTCAGCCGGCCGTTTGACGATGTGCTGTCGGAAATCATCCATTTGGCCGAAAACGGCGTGCGTGAAGTCACCCTGCTGGGCCAGAACGTCAACGGTTACCGTGGCCAGACCGACGATGGGCGCCTGGCTGACCTGGCGGAGTTGATCCGCGTGGTTGCCGCCGTCGATGGCATCGAGCGCATCCGCTACACCACTTCGCACCCGCTGGAGTTTTCCGACAGCCTGATCCAGGCCCATGCCGACGTGCCGGAGCTGGTCAAACACCTGCATCTGCCCGTGCAGTCGGGCTCGGACCGCATCCTGGCGGCCATGAAACGCAACCACACGGCCCTGGAATACAAATCCAAGCTGCGCAAATTGCGCGCCGCAGTGCCAGGCATCTGCATCAGCTCGGACTTTATCGTCGGTTTCCCTGGCGAAACCGAGAAAGACTTCGAGCAGACCATGAAGCTGATCGAGGACGTCGGCTTCGACTTCTCCTACTCGTTCGTCTACAGCCAGCGCCCGGGCACCCCAGCGGCCGACCTGCCGGACGACACCCCGGAAGCCTTGAAAAAAGAACGCTTGAATGCGCTGCAACATCGGCTGAATCAGCAGGGTTTCGAGATCAGCCGACAAATGGTCGGTTCGATCCAGCGCATCCTGGTGACCGATTACTCGAAAAAGGACCCCGGCGAATTGCAGGGTCGCACCGAGAACAACCGCATCGTCAACTTCCGCTGCGACAACCCGACCTTGATCGGCCAGTTTGCCGATGTACACATCGATGCGGCGCAACCGCACTCGTTGCGCGGTTCGCTGATCAACTGACGACCCCGGCGGCCAAGGCAAGTGCAGAACTGGTGTGGGAGGGGGCTTGCCACCGATTGGGGTGTCTGAGTACCAAATGTGCCGGCTGACACTCCGCCATCGGGGGCAAGCCCCCTCCCACATTGAATCCATGCAACATTCCGATGACGTAAGTGCTTTCGTACCCGCGCCACTGGCGTTATTCTCTGTTTCACCTCAACAGCCAAAGGGCGGCTAAAAGCGACCTTGAACGCACCTACAGTAGAACCCCATCGTTTTCTCCTCGAGCCGTTTGAGGCTCGCCGTTTCGCCAACCTGTGCGGACAGTTCGACGAGCACCTGCGCCTGATCGAACAACGCCTGAGCATCGAGATCCGCAACCGCGGCAATCAGTTCGAGCTTATTGGTGAACCCCAACACACCACGTCTGCGGAAAACCTGCTGCGTCGCCTCTACCGCGAAACCAAGGGCAGTGAGCTGTCGCCGGAAACGGTGCACCTGTACCTGCAGGAATCCGCCGTGCAAGACCTGGCCAACAACCCGGTGGCCGAAGCCAGCGTGGCCTTGCGTACCAAAAAAGGCATGATTCGCCCGCGCGGCTTGAATCAGCAGAAGTACGTCAAGGAAATCCTCGGCAACGACATCAACTTCGGCATCGGCCCGGCCGGTACCGGCAAGACCTACCTGGCCGTGGCGTGCGCGGTGGATGCCCTGGAGCGCGAACAGGTTCGCCGCATCCTGCTGGTGCGCCCGGCGGTCGAAGCGGGTGAAAAACTCGGCTTCCTGCCCGGCGACCTGGCCCAGAAGATCGACCCGTACCTGCGCCCGCTCTACGACGCGCTGTACGAGATGCTCGGCTTTGAATACGTGGCCAAGCTGATCGAGCGTCAGGTGATCGAAATCGCCCCGTTGGCCTACATGCGCGGTCGCACCTTGAACAACAGCTTCATCATCCTCGACGAAAGCCAGAACACCACGGTCGAGCAGATGAAGATGTTCCTCACCCGTATCGGTTTCGGCTCCACGGCCGTGATTACCGGTGACGTCACCCAGGTCGACCTGCCCAAGGGCACCAAGTCGGGGCTGGCGCAGGTGATCGAGGTGCTCAAGGATGTACCGGGCATCAGCTTCACGCATTTCATGCCCAAGGACGTGGTGCGCCATCCACTGGTGCAGCGCATCGTAGAAGCCTACGAGCGTTTCGACCACAAGGACGACGTACCGACCCAGGACACGCGCCGCGATGCTTGAGCTTGACCTGCAACTGGCCAGCGAAGCGCCCGCCCCCAGCGAAGCACAGTTTCGTCAATGGTGCGCCCTGGCCCTGCGCCAGCGCACTGCCGACTCGGAACTGACCATCCGTCTGGTGGATGAGCCGGAAGGTCGAGCACTGAACCACACCTGGCGTCAAAAGGACTACGCGACCAACGTGTTGTCCTTCCCCGCCGACGTACCCGACGAATTCCTGGATATCCCGCTGCTGGGCGACCTGGTGATCTGCGTCGACGTGGTGGAACGCGAAGCGCGCGAACAAGGCAAGGAACTTGAGGCCCACTGGGCCCATCTAGTCATCCACGGCTGCTTGCATCTCTTGGGTTACGACCATATAGACGATGACGAAGCCGAGGAAATGGAAGCACTGGAACGAACGTTGCTTGCAGAACTGGGGCATCGCGACCCCTACGCAGACGACGAAAACTGATCAACACTCAACTGTCATATCAAAGGATTTAGAGTAATCGCTATGAGCGAAGACCGATCGAGCAACGGGCAAAAGTCATGGCTGGGTAAACTGACCCAGGCTTTTGCCCACGAGCCGAAAAACCGCCAGGAGCTGCTGGAGCTGCTGCGCGAGGCCCACCAGAACAAGTTGCTGGACAGCGAAGCGCTGGCCATCGTCGAAGGCGCCATCCAGGTGGCTGACCTGCAAGTACGCGACATCATGGTGCCGCGCTCGCAGATGATCAGCATCAAGGCGACCCAGACCCCACGGGAATTCCTCCCGGCCGTGATCGACTCGGCGCACTCGCGCTACCCGGTGATCGGCGAAAGCCATGACGACGTCATGGGCGTCCTGTTGGCCAAGGACCTGTTGCCGCTGATCCTCAAGGAGAACGGCGACAACTTCAACATCAAGGACCTGCTGCGCCCGGCCACCTTCGTGCCTGAATCCAAGCGCCTGAATGTGCTGCTGCGTGAATTTCGCGCCAACCACAATCACATGGCCATTGTGATCGACGAATACGGCGGCGTGGCCGGCCTGGTGACCATCGAAGACGTACTGGAGCAGATCGTCGGCGACATCGAAGACGAGCACGACGTCGAAGAAGACAGCTACATCAAGCCACTGCCCAGCGGCGACTTCCTGATCAAGGCATTGACGCCCATCGAGAACTTCAATGAGTTCTTCGACAGCGAATTTTCCGACGATGAGTTCGACACCGTCGGCGGCCTGGTGATGAGTGCGTTCGGGCACCTGCCCAAGCGTAACGAGACCACTGAGATCGGCGCCTATCGCTTCCGCATTTTGAATGCCGATAGCCGCCGGATTCACTTGATTCGCCTGACACCTGTTTCCCGCTAAGGATTGATATGCGCCGTCTGACCCGCCCCGGCTGGCCCGGTAATTTGCTGGCCGTGGTGGCTGGCGCCATCACTACCCTGGCGCTGGCGCCGTTCGATATATGGCCGCTGGCGCTGGTAGCGGTCGGTCTGTTCTATATCGGCCTGCGTGAGCTCACACCCCGGCAGGCCCTGGGCCGCGGCTGGTGTTTCGGTTTTGGCCTGTTTGGCGCCGGCACCAGCTGGATCTACTACAGCATCCACCACTTCGGCGGCGCTTCGGTGCTGCTGGCGGGGTTCCTGATGCTGCTGTTCACCGCCGCCATCGCCTGGTTCTTCGCCCTGCCCGCCTGGTTGTGGGCGCGCTGGCTGCGCCGCAATGAAGCGCCATTGGCCGATGCACTGACGTTCGCGGCCTTGTGGGTCGGCCAGGAAGCCTTTCGCGGCTGGTTCCTCACCGGTTTCCCGTGGCTGTATTCGGGCTACAGTCAACTCGATGGCCCGCTGACCGGCCTCGCGCCATTGGGCGGAATGTGGCTGATTTCGTTCGCACTGGCGTTGACCGCCGCCCTGCTGTGCAACCTGCCGCGCCTGCTGGCGGGCCAGCGCAACAGCTTTATCGCGGCCGGCCTGGTGCTGCTCGTCGCGCCGTGGGCCATCGGCCTGGCGCTCAAGCATCACGCCTGGACCTCGCCCTCCGGCCCGCCCCTGAGCGTGGCCGCCATTCAGGGCAACGTCGAACAAAGCATGAAGTGGGACCCCGAGCAGCTCAACGCGCAACTGGCGCTGTACCGCGACATGAGCTTGAGCTCCAAACGCGTCGATCTGCTGGTGTGGCCGGAAACCGCCGTACCGGTACTCAAGGAGTCGGTCGAAGGCTACCTGGGCATGATGGGCAAGTTTGCCGCCGAGCGTAATACCGCACTGATCACCGGGGTACCGATTCGCGAGGAGGTGCGCCACGAGAAGCGCTACTTCAACGGCATCACGGTGGTCGGCGAAGGTGACGGCACCTACCTCAAGCAGAAGCTGGTGCCTTTCGGTGAGTACGTGCCGCTGCAGGATATGCTGCGCGGGTTGATCGCCTTCTTCGACCTGCCTATGTCGGACTTCGCCCGCGGCCCATCCGACCAACCCATGCTCCAGGCCAAGGGTTATCAGATTGCGCCGTTCATCTGTTATGAAGTGGTGTACCCGGAGTTCGCTGCCGGCCTGTCGGCCCAGAGCGACCTGCTGCTGACGATCAGCAACGATACCTGGTTCGGCCGCTCGATCGGCCCGCTGCAGCATCTGCAAATGGCGCAGATGCGTGCACTTGAAGCCGGACGCTGGATGATCCGCGCCACCAACAACGGCGTGACAGGCCTGATCAACCCGTTTGGGCAGATCACCGCCCAGATCCCGCAATTCGAGCGCGGCATTCTTTATGGGGAAGTGGTGCCGATGCACAACCTGACGCCTTACCTGCAATGGCGCTCGTGGCCGTTGATCATTGTGTGCCTGCTGCTGTTTGGCTGGGCGCTGCTGGCCGCCCGCATGGCCAAAACCGTCTGACGGCCAACACATAACCAATGTGGGAGGGGGCTTGCCCCGATTGCGGTGTATCAGTATCAAATGTACTGACTGACACACTGCTATCGGGGGCAAGCCCCCTCCCACATTTGTCCTGCGGTGTTATCTGTAGAACAACCTATACCCCACCTGCCCCACCGCCTCATTGATCAACTGCCCGCTCTGCCACACCGACTTGACCTCCGGCATCCACCCGCCAAGCGGTCGACCGTGATCCACGCCTAGAAACCCCACCGGCCCGGGCACTACGGTGAAGCCGGCCTTCTCAAAGCTCCACACCGAACGCGGCATGTGCCACGCCTGGGTCACCACCACCACGCGCTTGATGCCTTGAGGCAACAGAATCTCGGCGCTCATCTGCGCATTTTCCCAGGTGGTGCGGCTGCGCTCTTCCTTCCAGCGCACCGTCACGCCGAAGTCATCCTGCATCGACACCGCCATCAGCTCCGCCTCGCTGGGCGGTGTGCCGTAGTGCAGGCCGCCGGTGGTCAACACCGGCAACCCGGATGCCTTGGCCAGACGCGCCGCGTAACGCTCACGCTCCAGGCCGATACCGGTGGGCTGGTCAGAGCCCCACGCAAGGTCGCCGCGCTCACGACCGGAGCCCAGCACCACAATCGCATCGGCGCGCTGGGCCAGGTTTGCCCAGTCTTCGCGGGCCAACGGCGGCGCTGTCTCCAGGGCATGTGCGCCCCACTGCACCATCACCGGCAGGCTGATCAACCACATCCCGCCCAATCCCAAGGCAAAGCAACACCCGGCCAGGCGCGGGCGACTGCGGCGAAACCACCAGGCAAGCGCCAGCAACAGCAGGAAAATACCGGGCGGCAACAACAATTGTTTAATGAAATAACGAAAAGGCATCGGGCATCTCCAAAGATGCCCGAAGCCTAGATGCAACGGGGTTCAGCAACAATCCTTACGAGCATATTTTGTAAACATCAACGGATAACGCGGGGTCACTTGCACCGTATCGACCGGACATTTTCCGGGCTGCGACCGGCCGCCAGATCCTTCAGCCACACTACCTTGGCCGAACGAGGCGACTCGTGGGCCGGCGGGGATGCCGGCCCATGAGCGGCGCGCTGGTGGTGCAATTCCAGATAGCGCTTGATCAGTTCAAGCTCTGCCTGGCTCAAGCCTCGCAACTCCAGTTCCAGAGGCCGTTCATCACGCAATCGGCCTGCGGTTCTTGCGGCATCCAATGCCCGACCCAAACGGTCGATCAGTCCTTCATATAACTGCGGTTTCGTCAAAGTTCGCTGCGATTCAGCCATCCCCTCACCTCATTGAAGAAATACTTGCTCCCCAATAAACAGCGTAGCCCCCGTGGCTGCACCTGCCCGGTGCCGCGACAGACGGCCTGGCCTGCGCAATCAGGGTTTCCCTCGATAGAGTGGGGTCATGTATGCTACGGCGCTTCCTGTAACTCCACTTCCCGCAGGGTTTGGGCATGGACGCGCCGCTTTTGGTGTCGATCAACCCGAACGTTGCACCGAAGAGGATTAGGCCACCCTTATCCAGTTCAAAAGTAGCCATGCACGAACAATATCAGCCCCGCGAAATAGAAAATGCCGCACAAACCTTCTGGGACGAGCAAAAGTCCTTTGAAGTCAGCGAACAGCCAGGCAAGGAGACGTTCTATTGCCTATCGATGTTCCCTTACCCCAGCGGCAAGCTACACATGGGGCACGTGCGTAACTACACCATCGGCGACGTGATTTCCCGCTACCAGCGCATGCTCGGCAAGAACGTTCTGCAACCCATGGGTTGGGACGCTTTCGGCATGCCGGCGGAAAACGCCGCGATGAAAAACAACGTGGCGCCCGCCAAGTGGACCTACGAAAACATCGCCTACATGAAGACCCAGCTGCGCAGCCTGGGCCTGGCGGTGGACTGGTCCCGCGAAGTGACCACCTGCAAGCCGGACTACTACCGCTGGGAACAATGGCTGTTCACTCGCCTGTTCGAAAAAGGCGTGATCTACAAAAAAAGCGGCACCGTGAACTGGGACCCGATCGACCAGACCGTACTGGCCAACGAACAGGTCATCGACGGTCGCGGCTGGCGCTCCGGCGCGCTGATCGAAAAGCGCGAAATCCCGATGTACTACTTCAAGATCACCGCTTACGCGGATGAACTCTTGTCGAGTCTGGACGACTTGCCGGGCTGGCCTGAACAGGTCAAGACCATGCAGCGCAACTGGATCGGCAAATCCAAGGGCATGGAAGTGCAGTTCCCGTACAACGTCGACTCGATCGGCGAAGCGGGCGCACTCAAGGTCTTCACGACCCGTCCCGATACCCTGATGGGCGCGACCTACGTTGCCGTGGCCGCCGAACACCCGCTGGCTACCCAGGCCGCACAGAACAACCCCGAGCTGCAGGCGTTCATCGCCGAATGCAAGGGCGGCAGCGTGGCCGAAGCCGACGTCGCCACCCAGGAGAAAAAAGGCCTGCCGACCGGGCTGTTCGTCGAGCACCCGCTGACGGGCGAGAAATTGCCGGTCTGGGTCGCCAACTACGTGCTGATGCATTACGGCGATGGCGCTGTAATGGCAGTCCCCGCTCACGACGAGCGCGACTTCGAATTCGCCACCAAGTACAGCCTGCCGATCAAGTCGGTGGTACGCACCAGCGCGGGCGACACCAGCCCGGCCCCGTGGCAGGACGCCTATGGCGAGCACGGTGAGCTGATCAACTCCGGCGAATTCGACGGCCTGGACTTCCAGGGCGCTTTCGACGCCATCGAAGTCGCCCTGATCAAGAAAAATCTCGGTGCCTCGCGCACCCAGTTCCGCCTGCGCGACTGGGGCATCAGTCGTCAACGCTACTGGGGCTGCCCGATCCCGATCATCCACTGCGAAAGCTGTGGCGACGTGCCAGTACCGGAAGACCAATTGCCGGTCGTCCTGCCCGAAGACGTCGTACCGGACGGCGCCGGTTCGCCATTGGCGCGCATGCCCGAGTTCTACGAATGCAGCTGCCCGAAATGCGGCCAGCCTGCCAAGCGTGAAACCGACACCATGGACACCTTCGTGGAGTCCTCGTGGTACTACGCCCGCTACGCCTCGCCGCACTATGAAGGTGGCCTGGTCGAGAAATCCGCAGCCGACCACTGGTTGCCGGTGGACCAGTACATCGGCGGTATCGAACACGCCATCCTGCACCTGCTGTACGCACGTTTCTTCCACAAGCTGATGCGTGACGAAGGCCTGGTCAGCTCCGACGAGCCGTTCAAGAACCTGCTGACCCAAGGCATGGTGATCGCCGAGACCTACTACCGCCGCGAAGCCAATGGCGCCTACACCTGGTTCAACCCGGCGGACGTCGAGCTCGAGCGTGACAGCAAAGCCAAGGTCATCAGCGCCAAGCTCAAATCCGACGGCCTGCCGGTGGAAATCGGCGGCACCGAAAAGATGGCCAAGTCGAAAAACAACGGCGTCGACCCGCAATCGATGATCGATCAGTTCGGCGCCGACACTTGCCGCCTGTTCATGATGTTCGCCTCGCCGCCCGACATGAGCGCCGAATGGTCCGACTCCGGCGTCGAGGGCTCGCACCGCTTCCTCAAGCGCGTCTGGCGTCTGGCCCATGCCCACGTCAGCCAGGGCTTGCCGGGCAAGCTGGACGTCGCGACCTTGAATGATGAACAGAAAGCCATTCGTCGCAGCACCCACCTGGCTATCCGCCAGGCCAGTCAGGACGTAGGGCAGAACCACAAGTTCAACACCGCCATCGCCCAAGTGATGACGCTGATGAACGTGCTGGAAAAAGCCCCGCAGGCCACGGCACAGGACCGCGCATTGATCCAGGAAGGCCTGGAAACGGTTACCCTGCTGCTGGCGCCGATCACGCCGCACATCAGCCACGAACTGTGGAGCCGCCTGGGCCACAGCGGTGCCGTCATCGACGCCCGCTGGCCGGTGCAGGATGACAGCGCGCTGGTACAGGACACGCTGCAGTTGGTGATCCAGGTCAATGGCAAACTGCGCGGCCAGATCGACATGCCGGCCAGCGCCAGCCGTGAAGAAGTCGAAGCGGCTGCACGCTGCAACGAGAACGTGCTGCGCTTTACCGAAGGCCTGACGATCCGCAAAGTGATCGTAGTGCCCGGAAAACTGGTCAATATCGTCGCCAGCTAAATCGGATCGGGCGCAGGGCTTGAGCCCTGCGCCGAACTAAACCTTCAGGGCCTCGATAAGGCCCGCCTGGTTTCAAGGGGAGCAACAACATGATCAAACGCAATCTGCTGGTAATGGGCCTGGCCGTTCTGTTGAGCGCTTGCGGCTTCCAGCTGCGCGGCACCGGCACCAATGAATTGTCGCTCAAGGAACTCGACGTCAGCGCGCGTAACGCCTATGGCGAAACCGTGACTCAGCTGCGCCAGAGCCTGGAAAACGCCGGCGTGCATGTCTATACCGGCGCTACCTACAAGCTGAACCTGGTCGATGAGCGCGAAACCCAGCGCAACATCAGCTACGCCAGTGCCGGCCGCGCGTCCGACATCGAGTTGGCCACCACCGTCAGCTTCGAAGTACAGGGCCGCGATAACTTGCCGCTGATGGGCGACAAGATCCAGGTGCAGAAAGTTGTGAGCCACGACGGCAACAACCTGGTGGGTTCGGACTCCGAGACCCTCCAGGTCCGCAAGGAAATGCGTCGTGAGCTGGTTCAGCGCATGATGACTCGCCTGCAACTGCTCACCCCGGAAAAACTGGCGGAGTTGCAGCAGATCGCCGACAACAAGGCCAAGGCTGACGCCGATGCCCTGAAGGCTGCGCAAGAGTATGAAGACAACACGCCGAAACAGTCGCCTGTTGAAGTACCTGTCGAGTAAGCCAAACGGGGCGCTGCTGGCGCCCCGTTCGCCCTGCCTATGAAGCTCGCCCCCGCCCAACTCGCCAAACACCTGCAAGGTGGCCTCGCGCCTGTCTATATCGTCAGCGGCGATGACCCGTTGCTGTGTCAGGAAGCAGCCGACGCCATTCGCTCGGCGGCGCGCCAGCAAGGTTTCGATGAACGCCAGGTGTTCAGTGCCGACGCCAGTTTCGACTGGGGAACGTTGCTGCAAGCCGGCGCGAGCATGTCGCTGTTTGCCGAAAAACGCCTGCTGGAACTGCGCCTGCCCTCGGGCAAGCCGGGCGATAAAGGCGCGGCAGCGTTGATCGAATATTGCTCGCGCCCTGCTGAAGATACGGTGTTGCTGATCAGCCTGCCCAAGCTGGATGGCAGTGCGCAGAAAACCAAATGGGGCAAGGCGCTGGTGGAAGGCCCGCAGACCCAGTTCGTTCAGATCTGGCCGGTGGACAGCAGCCAGCTGCCGCAGTGGATTCGCCAACGCCTGTCACAGGCGGGGATGGCGGCCACGCAAGAGGCCGTCGAGCTGATCGCCGCCAGGGTCGAAGGCAACCTGCTTGCCGCCGCCCAGGAGATCGAAAAGCTCAAGCTGATGGCCGAAGAGGGGCAGATCACCGTCGAAACCGTGCAGGGCGCGGTGGCTGACAGTGCGCGCTTTGATGTTTTCGGGCTGGTGGACGCGATACTCAACGGTGAACCCGCTCACGCCCTGCGCATGCTCGAGGGGCTGCGTGGCGAGGGTGTGGAACCGCCGGTGATTCTCTGGGCCCTGGCCCGGGAACTGCGGGTACTGGCCAACATTGCCTTGCAATACAGCCAGGGCACGCCGCTGGACAAATGCTTCAGCCAGGCCCGGCCGCCGGTGTGGGACAAGCGCAAGCCCCTGATGAGCAAGGCCCTGCAACGGCACTCGGCGCAACGCTGGGCGCAACTGTTGCTGGAAGCGCAGCGCATCGATGCACAGATCAAGGGCCAGGCGGCCGGTTCGCCCTGGATGAGCCTGAGCCGCTTGTCGCTGCTGATGGCCGGCCAGCGCCTGGCGTTGCCTGCCGAGTAACCTGTCCATCAGTAACACCGCGCAACAATGTGGGAGGGGGCTTGCCCCCGATAGCGGTGGACCAGTCAATTCATCAGGTGACTGACACACCGCAATCGGGGGCAAGCCCCCTCCCACATTTTGATTGCGTTTACAATTTTCGGGCTTTACAGCACCGCTACTTAGGCAGATTATTTTCCCCGCTCCATCCATCCAGCGAGAGACCGACCATGAGCAAAAAGCCATCCAAGCATGGCCCGAACAAGGCCAAATCCATCATCGCCCAGCCACTGTTCCGCAGCCGTCAGGAACGCGCCGGCAAGGGCAAAGGCAGCTACCGCCGCGAAGCCTTCCAGTCTGACAGCTGGGAGGCTTCTTACTTTGTGGCTGCCTGAAGGCAAGCGCCCCTCTGGCATGATAAGGTCTGCACTGGATTTGTAACCCCCTGGACCTGTGCATGCCCTCTAGTCTTTCCCGTCGCTGGCACCTTCGCCAGTTGATTGCTGCCTCCAGCCTCATTCTGCTAGTCGCCTGCGCGGAAAAACCCACCGCCGCGGACGCTCAACCCCTGCCCGCGCTCAAGACCGCACCGGCCGTCGCGCCTGCCGTCGTGGCGCCGCTGGCGGTGGACAACCTGAACATCCAACCGACCCAGACCTTCGCCGAATGGCAGGCCGGGTTCCGTGCACAGGCCCTGCAAGCCGGGATCACGGCGCAAGTCTTCGATAACGCCTTCGCCGGCGTCAGCCCGGACATGGCCGTGATTCGCGCCGACCGCAGCCAGCCGGAGTTTTCCCGTCCGGTGTGGGAATACATCGATGGCGCGCTGTCGCCGCTGCGCGTGCGCAACGGCCAGGCGTTGCTGGTCAAATACGCCGATATCCTGCAGCGCATCGAGGAGCGTTACGGCGTTGATCGCCAGGCACTGGTCTCGGTGTGGGGCATGGAAAGCAACTTCGGCCAGTTCCAGGGCAATAACTCGGTGATCCGCTCCCTCGCGACCCTGGCCTATGAAGGCCGCCGCCCGGCGTTTGCACAGGCGCAACTGCTGGCGGCGTTGCAGATCATCCAGCACGGCGATATCCCGGCCGACCAGATGAAAGGCTCCTGGGCCGGTGCGATGGGCCAGACCCAATTCATCCCCACCACCTACAACACCCACGCGGTGGATTTCGACGGTGACGGTCGCCGCGATATCTGGAACAGCCCGGGTGACGCCCTCGCCTCCACCGCCCATTACCTGCAAAGCTCCGGGTGGCAGAAAGGCCAGCCGTGGGGCGTCGAGGTGCAGCAACTGCCCTCGGGCTTCGACTATTCCCTGGCCGATGGTGGCATCCGCAAGACCGTCGCCGAATGGCTCAAACTGGGCATCCAACTGCCGCCCGGCGTGAGCCTGCCGGCCAACGTCGAGCAGCTGTCCGCCGCCCTGCTGCTGCCGGCCGGCTACCGTGGCCCGGCATTCCTGGTGCTGGATAACTTCCGTGCGATCCTCAAGTACAACAATTCGTCGTCCTATGCGCTGGCCGTTGGCCTGCTGTCGGAGCGCTTTGGTGGCGGTGGAGTGATTCGCGGGAGCTGGCCAAAGGATGAGCTGCCGCTGAGCCGCTCGCAACGTATCGACCTGCAGACGGCGCTCAGCGCCAAAGGCTATGACGCGGGCAATGCCGACGGGATCATCGGCGCCAACACACGCAAGGCGATTCGGGCGGCGCAGCAAGCGTTGGGCTGGCCGGCGGATGGGTATCCGACGGTGAAGTTGCTGGAGGCGGTGCAGGGCCTATAGATTGGCGTATGGCGACTACCGTCATCGGGGGCAAGCCCCCTCCCACAATTGGACCCTGTACACCCTTTGGAATGCAGTCAAATGTGGGAGGGGGCTTGCCCCCGATAGCGGTTTAGCAGTCGACGATTATTTCAAGGGTTGAACACCACATCCTGCTCCAACACCACCCGCTGTTCCCCCGCATCCAACCGCACCAGCGCGCCCATCGGCAGCGTCAGGTTCGGGTCGCAGTGCCCGCTGCGCCAACCAGCCAGCACCGGAACGCACAGCGGTTCGAAGGTCTGTTTCAACAGTCGTTCAAGCGCCACCTGATCCACACCGGCCACATCCCCCACCAACACTCCCGCAATCTGATCCAGTTTGCCCGCCAGGCGCAGATGCGTCAGCAAGCGGTCGATGCGATAGAGCGGCTCGTTGACGTCCTCGATAAACAGGATGATGCCTTCAGCGTCAACTTCATAAGCGGTGCCCATCACCGCCGCAATCATCGATAAGTTACCGCCCAGCAAGCGCCCGCAGGCGATGCCTGGCTCGATCGTGGTCAAGGGGTAGGCCACCGGGTGCGCGAGCACACTGCCGGCGCCCAACTGGCCACGCAACAGGCTGAACAGCGAGGACTCGGTAGGGGGTTGCTTGTCACCGAGCAGGTCTGCATTGAGCATCGGCCCGTGGAATGTGACGAAGCCGGCATAGCGGTTGATGGCCAGGTGCAAGGCGGTGATATCGCTGTAGCCGACGAAAGGCTTGGGGTTGGCGCGCAGCAGGTCGAAGTCCAGTGCATCAAGTAAACGTGGCGAACCGTAGCCGCCGCGCAGGCAGAAGATGGCATCGATTTCGGGGTCGGCGAAGGCGGCGTGAAGGTCGTTCAGACGCACTTGATCGCTGCCGGCCAGGTAGCCGTCGCGTTCATACACACCGGGGAAAATTCGCAGTTCATAGCCACGGGTGCGCATCCATTGCCCGGCTTTTTCGACGTCCAGCGCAGCAGGACCGGCGGGGGCGATCAGGCCAATGGTGCCTTCGAGGCGCAATGCAGGTACGGCGGCAGTCATGCACAATTCTCCCTAATATGACGCATAACGAAATGTGGGAGGGGGCTTGCCCCCGATGGCGATGTATCAGTCACTCATGTATTGACTGTCACACCGCAATCGGGGGCAAGCCCCCTCCCACATCGGACCTGCGGTGTTGCACAGGCCAGTGTTACGAAACCAGGCTCGCCTTGACCAGCTTGGCCTGCTCATCGGCGTGATACGAAGACCGTACCAGCGGGCCCGATGCGACGTTCTTGAAGCCCATCTTGTAACCTTCCTCGGCGAACCAGGCGAAGGTGTCCGGGTGCACGAAACGTTGCACCGGCAAGTGGCTGCGGGACGGTTGCAGGTATTGGCCCAGGGTCAGCATGTCAATGTCATGCTCGCGCATGCGCTTCATGACTTCGATGACTTCTTCGTCGGTTTCGCCCAGGCCCAGCATCAGGCCGGACTTGGTCGGAATGTGCGGCATCATCTGCTTGAACTTCTGCAGCAGGGTCAGCGACCACTGGTAATCCGAACCCGGACGCGCAGCCTTGTACAGGCGCGGCACGGTTTCCAGGTTGTGGTTGAACACATCCGGCGGCTCGGCGGCGGTGATTTCCAGCGCCACGTCCATGCGACCGCGGTAGTCGGGCACCAGGGTTTCGAGCATCACGTTGGGCGACAGCTTGCGGATTTCGCGAATGCAGTCGGCAAAGTGCTGGGCGCCGCCGTCACGCAAGTCGTCACGGTCGACCGAGGTGATCACCACGTATTTGAGTTTCAGGTCGGCGATGGCGATGGCCAGGCTTTGCGGCTCGTTGACGTCCAGCGGCTTCGGCCGGCCGTGGCCCACGTCGCAGAACGGGCAACGACGGGTGCAGATGTCACCCATGATCATGAAGGTGGCAGTACCGCCGGAGAAGCATTCACCCAGGTTCGGGCACGACGCTTCTTCGCACACGCTGTGCAGCTTGTGTTTGCGCAGCAGCGCCTTGATACGGTCGACTTCCGGCGAGACCGGAATACGCACGCGAATCCAGTCAGGCTTTTTCGGCAGTTCGGTGGTCGGAATGATCTTCACCGGGATGCGTGCAACCTTCTCGGCGCCGCGCAGCTTGACGCCGGCTTCCACCTTGGCACGCGGGGCCGGGGCTGGACGCTCGGTGATGTCCAGCGTCGGGATCATGGTTTGCACAACATCAGTAGTCATATCAATCGATTCCGCCCGTCAGGGTCGTCTGCTCAGCATAGTCGAGGTGTTTGACGAGCTGCGCGCGCAGCCGGGCACTTACCTCGGCAAATTCTATGGGTGTTGCATGGTCGCTCAACTGGGTCATCGCCAGCCCCGCATAACCGCACGGGTTGATCCGTCGGAACGGGGCCAGGTCCATGTCCACATTCAGGGCCAGGCCATGAAAGGAACAACCGTGCCGGATACGCAATCCGAGGGAGGCGATTTTCGCGCCATCCACATACACACCTGGTGCATCGGGCTTGGCCGCGGCGGTCACGCCGTAACTGGCCAGCAGCTCGATCAGGCAAGCCTCCATGCGGCTGACCAGATCACGTACACCAAACCCCAACTTGCGCACATCCAGCAACAGGTAGGCAACCAGTTGGCCAGGCCCATGGTAAGTCACTTGACCCCCTCGGTCGACCTGCACCACCGGAATATCACCCGGCAGCAGCAGATGCTCAGCCTTGCCGGCCTGGCCCTGGGTGAACACCGGCGGGTGCTCGACCAGCCAGATTTCATCCGCTGCCGCGCTGCCGCGCTCGTTGGTGAAGCGCTGCATGGCGTGCCAGACGGGCTCGTAGTCCATCCGGCCGAGCTCGCGAACGCCCAGGACGTGCGACATCACAGCACCATGTGCACGAAGCCGGTAGCCCGCAGTTCGCTGTTGATGTTGTAGAGCTGGTCCTGATCCGTCGCAACGATGTGCAACTGGATCGTCGTGTACTTACCCGTGGAGCTGGAACGTTCGTCCACACGGTTGTCGTTGATCGTCGCGTGTTTGCGCACAATCTCAAGAATTGTGTCTTTGCGACCTACGCCGGTATCGCTGATCACCTTGATGGGATAATCCGTCACCGGGAATTCGATCTTTGGCGCCTTTACTTCTTTATCGGTCATGGCAGAACGGCCTCGTAAGCGGTAAGCCGTGGCGACGGCAAAGCCCCGCGCCGGATCAACGCGGGGCTTTGCAGGTGCACACAATCAGTTGAACAAGCCGTAGAAGAATAGACGGATGCTATCCCACACGCGGCGGAAGATACCACCTTCGTCGACGGCGTCCAGTGCGATCAGGTCGGCGCTGTGCACCACCTTGTCGTCCAGCTTGACTTCAACCTTACCGATCACATCACCCTTGGCGATTGGCGCAACCAGTTGCGGGTTCAGGGTCATGCTGGCAGCGAGCTTTTTCAGCTGGCCTTTAGGCATGGTCAGGGTCAGGTCATCGGCCAGGCCGGCCTTGACCTGGGAGGTCGCGCCCTTCCATACCGGTGCGGTCGCAAGCTCGGTGCCCTTCTGGTAGAAGGTCTGGGTTTCGAAGAAGCGGAAGCCGTAGGTCAGCAGTTTTTGCGTCTCGGCCGCACGGGCCTGCTCGCTGTTGGTGCCGAAGACCACGGCGATCAGGCGCTGGCCATCACGTACGGCGGACGACACCATGCAGTAGCCGGCTTCGTCGGTGTGACCGGTTTTCAGGCCGTCGACGGTCTTGTCGCGCCACAGCAACAGGTTGCGGTTAGGCTGCTTGATGTTGTTCCAGAAGAACTCCTTCTGGGAGTAGATCGCGTAGTGCACCGGGTCGACACGGATGATCGCGCGGGCCAGGATTGCCATGTCGTGAGCCGACGAATAATGCTCCGGGTTCGGCAGGCCGGTCGGGTTCATGAAGTGGCTGTTGGTCATGCCCAGGTCGCCGGCCGTCTTGTTCATCATGTCGGCGAACGCATCTTCGCTGCCGGCGATGTGTTCGGCCAGGGCTACGCTGGCGTCGTTGCCGGACTGGATGATGATGCCGTGCAGCAGGTCGCTGACAGTGACCTGCGAGCCGACCTTGATGAACATCCGCGAACCACCGGTACGCCAGGCGTTTTCGCTGACGGTCACCGGATCGTTCTCGCCGATCTGGCCGCGACGGATTTCCAGGGTCGCGATGTAGGCGGTCATCAGCTTGGTCAGGCTGGCAGGCGGCAGACGCACGTCACCACCGTTTTCGACCAGCACGTTGCCACTGGCGGCATCCATGAGGACCCAGGCCTTGGCGGCCAGTTGCGGGGAAGCCGGCACCATCTCAACCGCCCAGGCGGCCGGGGTGATGATCAGCGAGATAAGCAGGCACGTACGTTTGGCTAAGGTGGTGATGTTCATCCGTCTCTCGAAATTGCTTATGGAAACTTGCCCTCGCGGGCAAAACTATTCAGACAGCCCGCTTCCAGACTGTCACGTGTTCGGTTGCCCGCTCACCCCTTGCCCCTGGGTTTTTATTGTTCAACGAGCCAACAACCAGGGCCCGGGCACGCGCACGCGCCTGAACCTTCAATCCTGTATTGCTTTATTCCGCGGTCACTACGCTGGGTTGCCCCAGGTTAGCCAGGCGCACGCTGTTCTGCACTTGCGCAACCTCGCTCGGCGAGCCGATCGGCCCCATGCGCACACGGTGCAGGGTCTGCTGGTTACGCACGATGGAGCTGATGAACACCGGCGCGCTGACCATGCCGCTGAGCTTGGACCTTAACAGTTCTGCCGCATCCGGGTTGGCGAAAGCGCCCACCTGCAGGTACTGCCCGCCCACCTTGGAGGCACCGGGCGCCGCATGGGGCACGACCACGGTGTCCGGAGCATGCTGCGCCGGCGGCGGTGTCCATTGTTCGATCTTGCCGGTCGACGCCGTCACTTGCGGTTGCGGGGTTTGCGGCTCGTTGAGCATCAACGGCGCCGGCTTGCCACGCTGGGCCCAGTACTGCGCCGGGTCGATGCCTTCGACTTTCACCCGTGCGGTACCGATTTCGGCGTAACCGAGTTTCTTCGCAGCGGCATAGGAGAGGTCGATGATCCGGTCCGAATAGAACGGCCCACGGTCGTTGACCCGCAGGATCACGGTGCGGTTGTTGTCCAGGTTGGTCACGCGCACGTAGCTGGGCAGCGGCAGGGTCTTGTGCGCCGCACTCATGCCGTACAGGTCATACACTTCGCCGTTGGCGGTGTTCTGGCCGTGGAACTTGGTGCCGTACCAGGACGCCGTGCCCGACTGCACGTAGGTCCTGGATTCCTGCAGCGGGAAGTAATTCTTGCCCAGCACGGTATAGGGGTTGGCCTTGTAGGGGCCGGAGTGCAGGGTTGGCGTGGCATCCGGGATCTTGGACACATCCACATCCCACCACGGCGCGCCGTCCTTGTGCGCACGGTTGATGTCCAGGCCCGGCTGGGCGCGAACCACCGCGCCGCCGGCCTTCTTGGCTGGCGCTCGATTCGGCGTCGTGGAGCAACTGGCGACCAGCAGGGACAACGCGGCGAACGCCACCAGCTTGAGCGGTTTTTTGAACGGCGATACCCGCATTACTTGTTGCCCCGTGCTTGAACCAGCTCGTCTGACAGCTGATGCACGGCCATGGCGTACATCACACTGCGGTTATAACGCGTGATTGCGTAGAAATTCTTCAGGCCCATCCAGTATTCCGGGCCATTTTCACCTTCGAGGCGGAACGCCGTCACCGGCATATCATCACGTGGCGCATTCTGACTCGACCAGCCCAGCGCTCGCAACTCCCCGACGGTCTTCACCGGGTCGATACCCTGGGTCAGGCCTTCATCGGCGCGCTCGCCCGTCACATCGGCGCGGACCACCACCGGTTCTCCGCCCACCCAGCCGTGACGCTTGAAGTAGCTGGCCACGCTGCCGATGGCATCGTCGGGGTTGCTCCAGATATTGATATGCCCGTCGCCGTCGAAATCCACCGCGTAGGCGCGAAAGCTGCTCGGCATGAACTGCGGCAAGCCCATCGCCCCGGCGTACGAGCCCTTGAGGGTCATCGGGTCGACCTGTTCTTCGCGGGCCAGCAGCAGGAATTCGCGCAGCTCCTTGCGGAAGAACTCGGCGCGCGGCGGGTAATCGAAGCCCAGGGTCGACAACGCGTCGATCACCCGGTAACTGCCGGTGTTGCGCCCGTAGAAGGTTTCAATGCCGATGATCGCGACGATGACCTGGGCCGGCACGCCGTATTCCTGCTCGGCGCGGGCCAATACCGCCTCGTGCTGGCGCCAGAAGTCCACGCCCCGGGCCACGCGGGCGTCGGTGAGGAACATCGGGCGATATTCCTTCCACTGCTTGACCCGCTCGGCCGGGCGCGAGATGGCGTCGAGGATCGCCTGCTTCTTGCGGGCTTCGCGAAACACGCCCATCAGCTGTTCACCGGCGAAACCGTAGTCGCGGGTCATCTCACCGACGAATTCGGCGACCTGAGGTGAGCCATCGTAGTCACCGGCCTGCGCCTCCTGCGTGGCGCCCAGCAGCCCAATCAGGCCCATCCAGGACGCATGCCGAGTGGCCCAGCCGCGCATTACTTGCATTGACATCTTCACCTTATTCAAACCTGAGCGATCCATTTGCGATGCGTATGAATCGACATCAAAACCCCAAACGCTGACAGCAATGTCACCAGCGAAGTTCCGCCGTAGCTAATGAATGGCAACGGCACCCCAACCACCGGCAGCAGGCCACTGACCATACCGATGTTGACGAAAACATAAACAAAAAACGTCATGGTCAGACTGCCGGCCAGCAACTTGCCGAACAGCGTCTGCGCCTGTGCGGTAATCACCAGCCCGCGCCCGATCAACAGCAAATAGATCAGCAGCAGCGCACAAATGCCTACCAGGCCGAACTCTTCGCCCATCACCGCGATAATGAAGTCGGTGTGGCTTTCGGGCAAAAAGTCCAGGTGCGATTGGGTACCCAGCAGCCAGCCCTTGCCGAACACGCCGCCGGAGCCGATGGCGGCCTTGGACTGGATGATGTTCCAGCCCGTACCCAGCGGGTCGCTTTCGGGGTCGAGGAACGTCAGGATCCGCTGCTTCTGGTAGTCGTGCATAAAGAAGAACCACATGGCCACCGCCACCGGCACGGCAGCGGCCAGCACGCTGAGAATCCAGCGCCAGCGCAGGCCGCCCATGAACAGCACGAACGCGCCGCCCGCCAGGATCAGCAACGAAGTGCCGAGGTCCGGCTGGCGCACGATAAGAATGAACGGCACGCCGATCAGGACCAGGCTGATCCCCACATGCTTGAGCTGTGGCGGCAAGGTGCGCTTGGACAGGTACCAGGCGATGGTGGCCGGCATCAGGATTTTCATGAATTCCGACGGCTGGAAGCGAATCACCCCCGGAATGTTGATCCAGCGGGTCGCGCCCATGGCGTTGTGACCCATCACGTCCACCACCACCAGCAGCAACACTCCGGCGACATAACCCAGCGGCACCCAGCGCGCCATGAAACGCGGCTCGAGCTGGGCGATCACCACCATCGACAACAGGCCCAGGCCGAATGACGACGCTTGCTTGATCAGCAGGTCCCAGTTCTTGCCGCTGGCCGAATACAGCACGAACAGACTGCCAGCCGCCAGTATCAGCAGCAGCACCAGCAACGGGCCATCAATGTGCATGCGTTGCAGCAACGTCGCACGGCGACGCATCACATCTTCACTGGAGAGGATGCGGTCAAAATTACTCTTCACGGGCCGTAACCTCGGGGCTTGAAGGGGGGCCGCCATATTCGGGCTTGAGCTTGCCGTCGGGGGCCAGCAGCCAGGCATCCATGATCTGGCGCACCACAGGCGCGGCCACACCGGAGCCGGACTCGCCGTTCTCCACCATCACCGCCACCACGATTTTCGGGTCATCGGCAGGGGCAAAGCCGACAAACAAGGCGTGGTCGCGGTGGCGCTCCTGCACCTTGGAGCGGTCATATTTTTCACCCTGCTTGATCGCGACCACCTGAGCGGTACCGCTCTTGCCGGCGATGCGGTATTGCGCGCCGAGCGCCGCCTTGCGTGCGGTGCCGCGAGCGCCATGCATCACCTGCTGCATGCCGTGATTGACCTTGGCCCAGTCGGACGGGTCGCGCAGCACGATGTCGGGGATCGGGTTCTCATCCACCGGTTTCTCACCTTCGATGGTCCTGGCCAGGTGCGGCCGGTTCCACACGCCCTTGTTCGCCACCAGCGCCGTTGCCTGGGCCAGTTGCAGCGGGGTGGCCTGCATATAGCCCTGGCCAATGCCGAGGATCAGGGTTTCGCCGGGGAACCACGCCTGGCGGCGCGTCGCGCGCTTCCATTCGCGCGACGGCATCAGGCCGGGAGACTCTTCGAACATGTCCAGGGAGACCTTCTGACCGAGGCCGAACTTGCCCATGTAGGCCGCCAGGCGATCGATCCCCAGCTTGTGGGCCAGGTCATAAAAGTAGGTGTCGTTGGAGCGCATGATGGCGGTGTCCAGGTCGACATAGCCGTCACCGGAGCGGTTCCAGTTACGGTATTTGTGATCGTAGTTGGGCAGCATGTAATAGCCGGGGTCATAGACCCGGCTCGACGCGGTGACCACCCCCGAATCCAGGCCGGCAATCGCCACCGCCGGCTTGATGGTCGACCCCGGCGGATACAGGCCGCGCAGCACCCGGTTGAACAGCGGCCGGTCGATGGAGTCGCGCAACTCGGCGTAGGCCTTGAAGCTGATACCGGTCACGAACAGGTTGGGGTCGAAACTCGGCTGGCTGACCATGGCCAGGACTTCGCCAGTCTTCGGGTCCAGCGCCACCACCGCACCGCGACGACCGCCCAGCGCCATTTCGGCGGCTTCCTGCAACTTGATGTCCAGGCTCAGCACGATGTCCTTGCCCGGCAATGGGTCAGTGCGCTTGAGCACGCGCAGCACGCGGCCACGGGCGTTGGTCTCGACCTCTTCGTAACCCACCTGGCCGTGCAGTTCGGGCTCGTAGAAACGCTCGATGCCGGTTTTGCCGATGTGATGGGTGCCGCTGTAATTGACCGGATCGAGGCTTTTCAGCTCTTTCTCGTTGATGCGCCCCATATAGCCGACCGAGTGGGCAAAGTGCGGCCCCTGCGGGTAATGCCGCACCAACTGCGCCACCACTTCCACGCCGGGCAGGCGGAACTGGTTCACTGCGATCCGCGCGATCTGCTCTTCGTTGAGCTCGAACAGGATCGGCACCGGCTCGAAAGGCCGGCGCCCCTGCTTCATGCGTTTCTCGAAAATCCCCCGGTCTTCCGGCGTCAGCTGCAGCACTTCGACAATCACATCGAGCACTTGCTGCCAGTCACCGGAACGCTCGCGGGTCATGCTCAGGCTGAAGCTGGGCCGGTTATCCGCCACCACCACGCCATTGCGGTCGAAAATCAGCCCACGGGTCGGCGGGATCGGCTGCACATGCACCCGATTGTTTTCCGACAAGGTGGAGTGATACTCGTACTGGATCACCTGCAGGTAATACAGACGGGCGATCAGCACACCAATCAACGCCACCACCATGATCGCGCCAAACACCACGCGCGCGCGTACAAGACGTGCGTCCTTCTCGTGGTCCTTGATGCGGATTGGCTGGGTCATCGACAATGGCGCAGATTATTTGTGATAAGGGTGCCCGGACAGAACTGTCCAGGCGCGATACAGCTGTTCACCGATCAGGATCCTTACCAACGGGTGCGGCAGCGTGAGCGCCGACAGCGACCAGCGCTGATCGGCCCGCGCACAGACTTCCGGCGCCAGCCCTTCGGGACCGCCGACCATGAAGTTGACGGTGCGCGAATCCAGGCGCCAGCGGTCCAGTTCCACCGCCAACTGCTCGGTGCTCCAGGGCTTGCCGTGCACTTCAAGAGTGACGATGCGCTCGTTGGGGCCGACCTTGGCCAACATGGCTTCGCCTTCCTGACGGATAAAGCGCGCCACGTCGGCGTTCTTGCCCCGGGTATTGAGCGGTATTTCCACCAGCTCAAGCGAAAGCTCGGCAGGCAGGCGCTTGGCATACTCGTGCCAGCCCTCTTCCACCCACTTGGGCATGCGTGAACCGACAGCGATCAGACGCAGGCGCACAGCCGTTCCTTATTCCTGGTCTTTGTTGAGCTTGTCGAAGTGCGCATGGCCCACTTCCGGGCTGTGGTGCTTGCCATCGGCGGCACGGCTCTGCTCGGCGCCTTTCCACAGACGCTCCAGGTCGTAGAACTGACGGGCGTTGGAGGTCATCATGTGCACGATCACGTCGTCCATGTCCAGCAGCACCCAGTCGCTGTCGCCCTTGCCTTCTTCACCCAGCGGCTTCACGCCCTGGGCTTTGACGGCTTCGCGCACCTTGTCCAGCATCGCGCCGATCTGGCGGTTGGAGGTACCGGTGGCGATGATCATGTAGTCGGTGATGCTCTGCTTGTCGCGTACGTCCAGCACCTGGATGTCCTGGGCTTTCACGTCTTCCAGGGCCGCCACGGCGACTTTTACCAGCTCTTCGCCAGCCAGTTCCGGGCCAACGTGGGCTTCTACCGGCAGCGGTGCGCTTTTGAAGGTGCCTTTGCGCTTAACTTTGCTTACGTCTTTGTTCGTCATATAAAACTCGTTTTGCTCGTATGTTCGGGCGCTCGCTGCACGATGGTACGTAGCGACAAGCGCGCCTTTTCAGTTCGACGCACGGTAAAGCCCGTGCGCATCGATGTAGGCCAGGACCGCGTCAGGCACCAGGAAACGTACCGACTTACCGCTGGCCAGCAGTTGACGGATCTGGGTGGCGGACACCGCAAGCGGGGTCTGCCAGACGAATGCAATATTCCCGTTCGGCCCGGTCAGGGCCAAGGGGTCACTTACCGACCGCGCAGCCAGCAGGTTGCGCAAGGCATCCGGCGGTTCGCTGTCGGCATCCGGGCGTTGCAGAACCAGGATGTGGCAATGCTGGAGGAGTTCCTCCCAGCGGTGCCAAGAGGGCAGGCCGCAAAATGCGTCCCAGCCCAAAAGCAGAAACAACTGGTCATCGGCGGCCAACTCGGCGCGCATCAGCTCCAGGGTATCGACAGTGTAGGACGGTTTATCGCGCTTGAGCTCGCGATCATCCATCACCAGTGGTGCTATGCCCTCCACCGCAACGCGCACCATTTCCAGGCGCTGCTGCGCGGACACCTGCGGCGTATCGCGGTGGGGCGGCCGAAAATTGGGCATCAGGCGCAATTCATCCAACGCCAGGGCATCCGCGACTTCCAGGGCACTGCGCAAATGGCCGATGTGCACGGGGTCGAAAGTACCGCCGAGCAGCCCGATGCGTTTAGCCATCAAGTGCGCACGTGACCGTCGCCGAACACCACGTACTTCTCGCTGGTCAGGCCTTCCAGGCCGACCGGGCCGCGTGCGTGGAGCTTGTCGGTGGAAATGCCGATTTCCGCCCCCAGGCCGTACTCGAAACCATCGGCAAAGCGCGTCGAGGCATTGATCATCACCGAAGCGGAATCCACTTCATTGAGGAAACGCCGGGCATCGCTGAAATGCTCGGAGACGATGGCGTCGGTGTGCTTGGAGCCGTAGGTATTGATGTGTTCGATGGCCTGGTCCAGGTCGTCGACAATGCGGATCGACAGGATCGGCGCCGTGTATTCGGTGTACCAGTCCTGCTCGGTTGCCTCGATCACGTCCGCGCCCAGCAGCGCACGGGTACGCTCGCAACCGCGCAACTCCACGCCCTTGTCGCGGTAAATGGCGGCCAGCGGCGGCAGCACGCGATCGGCAATGCCGGCGTGCACCAGCAGGGTTTCCATGGTGTTGCACGGTGCGTAGCGATGGGTCTTGGCGTTGTCGGCGATGCGGATCGCCTTGTCGAGGTCGGCGGCGATGTCGATAAAGACGTGGCACACGCCGTCCAGGTGCTTGATCACCGGCACCTTGGCGTCGCGGCTGACGCGCTCGATCAGGCTCTTGCCGCCACGGGGCACGATCACGTCAACGAACTCGGGCATGGTAATCAGCGCGCCAACCGCTGCGCGGTCGGTGGTTTCCACCACTTGCACCACCTCGGCGGGCAACTCGGCCACGGCCAGGCCCTGCTGGATGCAGGCCGCGATGGCACGGTTGGAATGGATCGCCTCGGAACCGCCGCGCAGGATGGTGGCGTTGCCCGACTTCAGACACAGGCTCGCGGCGTCGATGGTCACGTTCGGACGCGACTCGTAGATGATGCCGATCACACCCAGGGGGACGCGCATCTTGCCGACCTGAATGCCGGACGGCAGGTAACGCATATCGCGAATTTCACCGATGGGGTCAGGCAACTTGGCCACCTGACGCAAGCCTTCGATCATGTCGTCGATACGCGCCGGGGTCAGTGCCAGACGATCCAGCAGGGCCGGTTCCAGGCCATTGGCGCGGCCGTTGGCCAGGTCCTGGTCGTTGGCGGCGGCCAACTCGGAGCGCGCAGCATCCAGAGCATCGGCGGCGGCCAGCAGGGCACGGTTCTTCTGCGCAGTGCTCGCACGGGCGATCAACCGCGAGGCCTGACGGGCAGCGCGACCCAGGCGGGTCATGTAGTCAAGAACGGACTCAGTCATGGGTCAGGAAGTCTTGGCAAAGAGGAAAGCGGCAGATTATAGCTGTGACGCCGCCTGACTGACAGCGGTGAGGGGCGGATGGTCGAAATGAACTGTAAAAACCTGGGGTTCAGCGGTAATTAAGGTGAGAGTTGTTATGATTCCGTCACATTTAGCCGTAATAACCCTGAACGTTATGCCCACAATGACGCCCGAACGCCCCACCCGCGCCCTCCCCGACAGCTTCTTCGACCGTGACGCCCAGTTGCTCGCGCAAGAACTGCTGGGAAAAGTCATTCGCCATCGTGTCGGCGAAACCTGGCTTTGCGCGCGCATTATCGAAACCGAAGCCTATTACGTGGCCGAAAAAGGCAGTCACGCTTCACTCGGCTACACAGAAAAGCGTAAGGCTTTGTTTCTGGATGGTGGGCATATCTACATGTACTACGCCCGTGGCGGTGATTCGCTGAACTTCAGCGCCCATGGCCCGGGCAATGCCGTGCTGATCAAATCGGCCTATCCCTGGGTCGATGAGGTGTCCGGGCCGGCGAGCCTGGCGCAAATGCTGTTGAACAACCCCAACCCCGACGGTAGCCCGCGCTCCTCGCAGAAACTCTGTGCGGGCCAGACGCTGCTGTGCAAGGCGCTGGGCCTGAAGGTGCCGATGTGGGATGCCAAGCGCTTCGATCAGGAACAGTTGTATGTCGAGGACGTGGGCCAGGTGCCCACGCAGATTATCCAGACCACACGGCTGGGCATTCCCAGTGGACGCGATGAGCATTTGATGTACCGCTTCGTCGATGCTGGCTATGCGCCTTATTGCACACGGAACCCGCTGCGGCGCGGGCAGGTCGAAGGCCGCGATTATTTTTTGATCTGAACAGACTGAACCGGCTGGAATCGATACCTGTCGCACAGAGATTTTAATGTGGGAGGGGGCAAGCGCCCCCTCCCACACTTGATGGAGTGGATTGTATGGGCCAATGGCTCGATAGCATTACCGGCTGGCTGACCCTCAACCCACAATGGCTGGCGGCGGCGGTGTTTATCGTCGCGTGCGTGGAATGCCTGGCCATCGCCGGGCTGATCGTGCCGGGCACGGTGCTGCTGTTTGCGATTGCCGCGCTCGCCGGCAGCGGCGCGCTGTCGTTGAGTGACACCCTGCTGCTGGGCTTCCTTGGCGGTTTATTGGGCGACGGGGTTTCCTACTACCTGGGCCGACATTTCCATCAGAATATCCGGCGTCTGCCCGGCCTGCGTCACCATCCGGAGTGGATGGATGGCGCGCAAACCTACTTCCATAAGTACGGCATCGCCAGCCTGCTGGTCGGGCGCTTCATCGGCCCGTTGCGCCCCATGCTGCCAATGGTCGCCGGCATGTGCGACATGCCGTTCCCGCGCTTCGCGATCGTGAGCGTTATCGCGGCGGCGGGTTGGTCGGTGGCTTATCTGTTGCCGGGCTGGGCTGCCGGTGCTGCGTTCCGCCTGCCCCTGCCCGAAGGTTTCTGGCCGGAAGCGGCGATTGTCGCGGCCTGCCTGGCAGCACTGCTGGGGCTGAGCTTGAACAGCAGCTTGCGCGGCCATCGTCGAGCCACCCTGTGGACCGGCTGCGCCAGCCTGACGTTGCTGGTCGCGCTGTTTATCGGCTACTCGCATCTCAACGATTTCGACCAGGGCCTGAGCGCATTGGTGCAGGAGCATCGCAGCCCGTGGCTCGACGAGGTGATGGTGCGGATCACCCAGTTGGGCGAATTCAAGAAAATGTTCGTCGCCAGCGCGGTGTTTACCGGCCTGTTGTTGCTGGCGCGACAGTGGCGTCATGCCATATTCGTCGGCGCCACGCTGGCGGGCGCCGCCGTGATCAATACCGGCACCAAGCTCTTCTTCGCCCGCGGGCGCCCGGAGATCCTGACCGACCCCCTCACCAGTTTCAGCATGCCCAGCGGCCATGCCTCCGGCGCGTTTGCGTTCTTCCTGGCCCTGGCGGTACTGGCCGGCCGAGGCCAACCCACGCGACTGCGCCTGACCTGGCTGCTGCTGGGCTGCATACCTGCCGCGTTCATCGCGTTGTCGCGGGTCTACCTGGGCGCTCACTGGCCTACGGATATCCTGGCCGGTACGCTCTTGGCCATGAGCGTGTGCGCATTGAGCCTCACCCTTATCCAATACCGCAGCCCGTTGCCGCCGATGACGCAAAAAGCCTGGTGGCTGGTCTTGCCCGTGGTGGTGGCGGTGCTCGGCTTTATCGCGTTTACCGGTACGTCCCACGCGCTGCTCAGGTACGCCTACTGACCTTTGGCCGGGCCAATCCAGTCCACCGACGCGCTGCGACGTTCAACACAACGCTCGCGTCGTTCCAGCAGCATTTCATCGGCAATGTCGGCGGCGTGCTCGGCGATGTATTGCGCGCCCCGCGTGGGATCGTGCTGGAGCAGGTGGGTGGTCACGCTGACAAAATACGCGTCCCAGGCGACTTGTTCCGAGGGTGTCAGCTGAAGCATGGTCATCTCCGATCATTGGGGTGTGATCGGAAAATAGTGCGGGTCGGGGGCCCAGGAAGCGACCAAACAAAGTCTGAAAACCCCGCCAGGAAAGTCCGAAGTTCAGGTGAACAATTCACCTTGCAATTCATCCAGCAACATCTGGATCGCATCCAGCCGCTGCTGCGGATCGTCGAGTTGCAACAGGTCGACTTTATCCGCCTCGGTGAACGGCAGCAGATACGCCAACTGATGACTCAGGGCCTGCTGGCCCTCGGCATGGGCGTCCATATCCAGCGCAGCGACCATCGGGTGCTCGGCCAATGCCTGCAGCAGCGCCAGCAGGTCGGCATCTTCTTCTTCCAGCGGCTGGTCCGGCAGCTCTTCCAGCCATTGCACCTCGGCCACCAGCAACTGGTCCTTCTGCACCTGGGCATCGCGCACGCGAAAACGCCGCCCGCCCTCGACGCGAATCCCCAGCAGGCCGTTATCCTGTTGTTTAAAGTCGCGGATCAGCGCTTCGCAGCCGATCAGCGCATAGCCATCCGGGGCCAGGCCGACTTCCTTGCCATCGAGAATGCACACCACACCGAAGCTTTCGCCCTTTTTCATGCAGCGACTGATCATGTCCAGGTAACGCGCCTCGAACAGTTGCAAATCGAGGGTGCAACCAGGGAACAGCACGGTGTTGAGTGGAAACAGCGCCAGACTCATAAAGGTTTCCTTAAACCCGGTTTAAACGATCACCGACACAGCCAGCGGCAGGAACACTGCCGTGGCCACGCCCATCAAACTCATGGCCAGCGCCGCAAAGGCGCCGCATTCTTCGCTTTCCTGCAGGGCCACCGAGGTGCCGACAGCGTGGGCCGTCATGCCCAGGGCCATGCCGCGCGCCTCGGGGCTGTAGACACCCAGGCGCGACAGGAACGCCGGGCCGATCATCGCGCCGGCCACCCCGGTGATCAGCACGAACACGGCGGCCAATGCCGCCACCCCACCGATCTGCTCGGCCACCAACATCGCAATCGGCGACGTCACCGACTTGGGCGCCATGGTCATCAGCACCCTGTGCTCGGCACCGAACCACCAGCCCAACAACACGCACAGGCCGGTGGCCAACACCCCGCCTATCACCAGCGTAGTAAAAATCGGCCAGAACAATTGGCGAATCCGTCGCAGGTTCAGGTAAAGCGGCACCGCCAGGGCCACCGTCGCCGGCCCCAGCAGAACGCCCATGATCTCGGTGCTCTTGCGGTATTCGGCGTAGCTCAGGCCGCAGATCAGCAACACGCCAATTACCAGCAACATGGAGACCAGCACCGGCTGCAGGAAAATCCAGCGGGTTTTCTCGAACGCCGCCAGTACCAGCTGATAGGCGCCCAGGGTAATGCCGATACCGAACAACGGGTGATGAATGACGGCCACCCAGGCGCCCTGCCAGTCGAACATCATTGATTCTTCTCCTTGCGCCGGACCATCTGTTCCATCAGCACGCCGACAACCCCCATCGCGATGACCAGCGACAGCACCAGCGCGCCGACGATGGCCCAGAAGTCGGCAACGATGTCCTTGGCATACACCATCACGCCCACGGCCGGCGGCACCAGCAGCAACGGCAAATACCGCAGCAGGCTGCCGGCCGCCAGGCTCAGCGGCTCGCTGACTTCGCCGCGCCAGATCAGGAAGCCGAGCATCAGCAGCAGGCCGATGATCGGCCCCGGCAATACCGGCAACAGCAGATGATTGAGCGCAGTGCCGATCAATTGAAACAGCACCAGCCAGGTCAGGCCACGTAACAGCATCCTCTCTGCCCCCTCAAAGTTCGTGCGCATTATAAGCACGCCCGCCCTATGCTCCGGCATTCGCCAAAAGCATGTTGGGTTGACCGGGCCGATTGCCCATGATGATCTACATTGGTTCTCTGTACCCCATAGAAACCCCTCGTCAGCGGGGATAAAAATGATGAACCCGGGAGAAACGCAATGCCCTGTGTACCTGTAGCGCAGCTCAAAGATTATGTCGGCAAGGAACTGGGACGTTCCGAATGGCTCACCATCGACCAGGCCCGCATCAACCTGTTCGCAGAGGCCACCGGCGATCATCAGTTTATCCACGTAGACCCGGTCAAGGCGGCGCAAACCCCGTTCGGCAGCACCATCGCCCATGGGTTCCTGTCGCTGTCGCTGATGCCCAAGCTGATGGAGGACATCCTGATCATGCCCGAGGGCCTGAAAATGGCAATCAACTATGGCCTGGACAGCGTGCGCTTCATACAGCCGGTGAAGGTCGACTCCAAGGTGCGCCTGAACGTCACCCTCACCGACGTCCACGAGAAAAAACCTGGCCAGTGGCTGTTCAAGGCCACCGCCACCCTGGAAATCGAAGGTCAGGAAAAACCGGCTTACATCGCTGAGTCATTGTCACTCTGCTTCGTGTAGGACGTTGCCTGTGGCGAGGCCACAAACCTTGCCACAGTGTATGTAAATTTATGTATGAAACGCGCAGCTGCGGCATACTCGGCGCTCAATTATCCGGATCCCGCTATGCGCCCACTCGCTCCCCTTGCCCTTGCCCTGTTGCTCACCGCTTGCGGAGATGGCGAATCGCTGTTGCCGCCCGATGCGCGCCTGCCCGATGGCGGCCGCTACCGGGGCGATGTGGTCAACGGCTTGCTGCAAGGCCAGGGGCGCGTCGACTACCCCAACGGCAGTTGGTACGCCGGCGAGTTCGATAACGGCCAGTGGCACGGGCAGGGCGAATGGCATGGCAGCAACGGCGAAGTCTACAAGGGCCAATTCAAGCAAGGCCTGTTTGACGGCCAGGGCAGCCTGACCACGGCGGGCAGCAGCTACGTGGGCGGCTTCAAGAACGGTCGACGCAACGGCGAAGGCACCCTCAAAGAAGGGCAGATGACCTATCGCGGCGAGTTCAAGGACGACCAGTATTCCGGCCTCGGGCGCCTGGAGCTGGCCGACGGCAGCCAATACCAGGGCCAATTCGCCCACGGCAAACCCAATGGCGAAGGCCAGCGCAACGACGACAGCGGCAATCAGTTCAGCGGTCACTTCGTCGATGGCCAGCTGGAAGGCAATGGCACGTTCAACAGCGCGGATGGCGATATCTACGTCGGCCAGTTCAAACAAAACCAGCTCAACGGCAAGGGACGCTATGAAAACGCCGATGGCGACGTCTGGATCGGCCAGTTCAAGGAAGGCGCGCTGAGCGGCAAAGGCGAACTGATCGGCGTCGATGGCAGCCATTACGTCGGCCAGTTCAGCGACTGGCGCTTCAGCGGTGAAGGTCGCCTGAACCTTACCGATGGCAGCTTCTATATCGGCGGTTTTGACAGCGACAGCTACCAGGGCCGCGGCACACTGGTGCTGACCGACGGTACGGTACAGGCCGGCACCTGGGTCAACGGCATGCGCGTGCGCGACGCCGAAGGCAAGCTGCTGCCCGACCCACTGGAAATCGGCGTATTGGCCCAGGGCCACTTGCTGGCCGAGGCCCTCGCCGCCGTCCCCGCGTCCACGCCTGCCGTCGAGCTGTACACCCTGGCGCTGGCCGGCGACGGCAAGCAAAGCGTGTTCCTGCGCGAAGCCGATTACGTCAGCAACATGCTCGCCACCCGCTTCGGTGCCCATGGGCAGATTCGCCTGGTCAACCACCGCGACCATATTGCCTACCGGCCCATGGCCACCCGCGAAAACCTGCGCCGGGCCGTACAAACCCTGGCCGAACGCAGCGGGCCGGAAGACCTGGTGTTCATCTATATGACCAGCCACGGCACCCACGAACACGAACTGGTGCTCGACCAGCCGCGCATGGAACTGGCCGACCTGCCGGCCGATGAACTGGCCGCCGTGCTCGCGCCACTGAAAAACCGCGACAAGATCATCGTGATTTCCGCCTGCTACTCCGGCGGCTTCATCCCGGCATTGAAAGATGAGCGCACGTTGATCATGACCGCCTCGCGCGCTGATCGCGTGTCGTTCGGCTGTTCGGAAGAGGCGGACTTTACCTACTTCGGCGATGCCCTTTTCGCACAGGCTTTCAACCAAACGGACGATTTGCAACAGGCCTTCAAACTGGCACAACTGCACGTGGCCGAGCGCGAACAGGCGGACAACTTCGAAGCCTCCGAACCGCAGATCTGGGCCCCCAAGGGCGTGATCGCCCACTGGCAATTATTACGTAAACAGCAGGCACGAAAGGCGCTCGAAAGCGTCTCAATGAATAGCAAGGAAGCCAAAGGCAACTAAGCTGTAACGTGTAACAAGGGGGAAACACCATGTACCTGACACCGCAGCATATCTTACTGGCCGGCGCTTCCGGCCTCACCGGCGAACACTTGCTGGACCGCCTGCTCAACGAACCCACCGTAACCCGCGTGCTGGCACCGAGCCGCAAATCACTGGCCGAACACCCACGCCTGGAAAACCCGGTAGGCGACCCGGCAGTGTTGCTGCCCCAGTTGAGCGGCCAGGTGGATATCGCCTTCTGCTGTTTGGGTACCACAATCAAGAAGGCCGGTTCCGAAGCGGCGTTCCGTGCGGTCGACCTGGATATGGTGGTGGCCTTCGCCAGGCGCGCTCGGGAACTGGGCGCACGGCACCTGATCGTGATCAGTGCGATTGGCGCCGACCCGAAATCCTCGGTGTTCTACAACCGCGTCAAAGGGGAAATGGAACAGGCATTGAGAGCCCAGGATTGGCCGCAACTGACCATCGTGCGGCCATCATTATTGTTGGGGGAACGACTCGAACCTCGGCTGGCCGAACAACTGGCCGGGCCGCTGTCTCGGTTGATTCCGGGCAAGTACCACGGTATCGAAGTGTGCGAACTGGCCCGCGCCATGTGGCGTCTGGCGCTGGAAGAGCAGGATGGCGTGCGGGTGGTGGAGTCGGATGAGCTGCGCAAGCTCGGCAAATAAATAAAGGCGAACACTGAACCCAATGTGGGAGGGGGCTTGCTCCCGATGGCGGTAGTCCAGTCAATCTCTTCAGTGACTGACACTCCGCTATCGGGGGCAAGCCCCCTCCCACATGAGTTTGTGGTGCTGTTGAGGTTTGCGTTACAGGCCGCCGGTGGCGTTGAAGCCGACACCCAGAACGGTCAACAATGACAGTGGCAACAGCAGCGTATCAAGCAACGCGCTGGCGGGCAGGTCGATATGGGGATAGGTGGGGGCCTCGGCGCCGAACCTGTCCCTGGCGCAGCAGCCGCCGTTGATCGCGTACATATCCAGCCGGGTCCCGGCGTACACCACTGGCGCGCCCGGTTGCGCCGCATCCAGCGTGCGCGCGGTGGCGCAGCCTGTCAGCTGCAGCACCAGCACAACCCACAGCGCCTTATTCATCGCCACTCAAGTGATGCTCGCCCCAACGCGGCAGCATGTCCTGGGGGATGTTCAGCAGGTTGAGAATACGCGCCACCACAAAGTCAACCAGGTCATCGATGGTTTGCGGCTGGTGATAGAAGCCTGGCGACGCCGGCAAAATGGTCACGCCCATGTTCGACAACTTGAGCATGTGCTCCAGGTGAATGCTGGAATAAGGCGCCTCGCGTGGCACCAGAATCAACTGGCGCCGCTCTTTCAAGGTGACGTCCGCCGCGCGCTCGATCAAGTTATTGCACGCTCCGGTGGCAATCGCCGACAGGGTGCCGGTGGAGCACGGCACTACCACCATCGCCGCCGGCGCACCGGAGCCGGACGCCACTGGCGACATCCAGTCCTCTTTGCCATACACCTTGATCTGCCCCGCCGCCGCACCGGTGTATTCGGTGAGAAACGCTTGCATCATCTGCACTTTGGCCGGCAGCTCCACGTCGGTCTCGGTCGCCAACACCAACTGCGCGGCCTTGGAGATCAGGAAGTGCACTTCACGGTCTTCACGCACCAGACAATCCAGCAGGCGCAGACCATACGGCGCACCGGACGCGCCGGTCATCGCCAGCGTGATACGTTCCGGGCCGCTCACTGGAGTGCCTCAGCCAGCTTGCCGTGCAAGCCGCCAAAGCCACCATTGCTCATGATCACCACGTGGGTGCCCGGCTTGGCCAGGTGTTTGACGTGCTCGATGATGCCCTCCAATGAGTCACATACTGTCGAGGGCACGCTGCACAGCGCGGCGATGGCCGGCAGGTCCCAGCCGAGGTTGGCGGGCGCGTACCAAATCACTTGGTCGGCGTCATTCACGCTTTCGGGCAGGCCATCGCGGTGCGCCCCCAGCTTCATGGAATTGGAGCGCGGCTCGACGATCGCAATGATCTGCGCATCACCCACGCGTTTGCGCAGGCCATCCAACGTGGTGGCAATCGCCGTGGGGTGGTGGGCAAAGTCGTCGTAGATAGTAATACCCTTCACGTCGGCAACCTTTTCCATCCGCCGCTTCACGCTCTTGAACGCGCTCAATGCGGCGACGCCCACGGCGGGCGTCACGCCCACATGTCGCGCAGCCGCCAGGGTCACCAAGGCATTGGCGACGTTATGCTGGCCGGTCATGCCCCAATCGACGATGCCTTGAGCTTCGCCTTCGAACAGTACCTCAAATCGGGAACCGTCTTCGCTGAGCAACTTGACCTGCCACTGTCCGCCTGCGCCGGTGGTTTGAACCGGGGTCCAGCAGCCCATGTCGATCACACGCTGCAACGCCGGCTCGGTCGTCGGATGGATCACCAGGCCCTCGCTTGGGATGGTACGCACCAGGTGATGGAATTGCCGCTCGATGGCCGGCAGATCGGGAAAGATGTCAGCGTGATCGAATTCCAGGTTGTTCAGGATCGCCGTGCGTGGGCGGTAGTGGACGAACTTGGAACGCTTGTCGAAAAAGGCGCTGTCGTATTCATCGGCCTCAATCACGAAAAACGGCGTATCCCCCAGACGCGCCGACACCGAGAAATTCTGCGGAACGCCGCCGATCAGAAAGCCCGGGCTCATACCTGCGTGCTCCAGCACCCAGGCCAGCATGCTGCTGGTGGTGGTCTTGCCGTGGGTGCCGGCGACGGCCAATACCCATCGCCCCTGCAGCACGTGATCAGCCAGCCACTGGGGACCTGAAACGTAAGGCAAGCCTTTATTCAGCACGTATTCGACCGCCGGGTTGCCGCGCGACATCGCATTGCCAATCACCACCAGGTCCGGCACCGGGTTGAATTGCGAAGGATCGTAACCTTGGGTCAGTTCAATCCCTTGCGCCTGCAGTTGCGTGCTCATCGGTGGATAAACATTGGCATCGGAGCCCGTCACGTGATGGCCCAGCTCTTTGGCCAGAACCGCCATCGAACCCATGAACGTGCCGCAGATACCCAGAATATGAATGTGCATAGTTGACCTCGTAAACATCGAGGCAGGTTAGCGTAGGGTGGGAAAGTTCGCACGCTTTAGCTGAGGGCGAAACGCCCGTCGCTGGGATACGACGGGCGCGTAGGCAGGGTTGACGCGGCGCCAACCCTGCAAGGCTATTGGATGGCCACCAGCCGCTGCGAAGCGTTCCCAATCGGCGAAACCGGCGTATCGGACTTGGGCGCGGGTGTGATGCTAATGGCCCCCAGCAACGCTGAAAGAGCTGCCATCCGGCTCTCCAAATCGATCACACGCGCCTTGATGGCGTCTTTTTCAGGCCCCGTGGACGCCGGCTGAAAATCAATGTTCTGGACCTTGGCCTCTTTACCCAGCTCCCGCTCGACATAGCCAATCATGGCCTCCAGCGAGTCAAGGCGCTCCTCTCTGGTTTGCATCATCCAGTTCAGGTTCGGCTCGACAAGCTGCTCTCCACGCAGTTTCGACAAGGTATTGACCAACAGAAAAGTAGTGTTTTGCGCGTAATCGACGAGCCGCCCTTCTTCGATGCTTTCTGGTGTCACGGGTGCAGGCGGCGGATTGATCAGCGGCTTGAGCGCTTCGTTGACACTCCCGACCACGACCAGGCCGATCGACGTCACAGGTACGCTGATCGCCGTCGTGATCGCTGCGGTCTTGAGCAGGGTCGTGTTAGTCGGCGGCAGCGCGGTCTCCTTCGCCTTGACCGCCGTCTTGGCATTCTCTTCAAGGGTTCGCGCCGAAAAAGGTTCGACATCCTGCCCATTGACGCGGCCCGGACTGGGCTGACCGAACAACTGATCGCGGATTTGCACATCCCTCGCGGCTTGCCAGGCTCTTCGCTGGCTTTCTACATACGCGGCCATTTCGGGCGTTTGCCCGGCGCCTGACGCAGCGTCTCCCGCCTGCCGCGTACCACTGGCGTGACCTGGGCCGTCGAAGCCATTGACTCTTGAGTCCACGAACCCTTGATCGAACGTTCGGTGGCCTGTATCCACGCTACTGCGTGTAGTACCTCCGACATTGGGCGCGTCAACCCGTGTCGGGCTCGGCAAACTCTCTCTGGAACCGCCCCTCAGCAGGCCGCCAATGGCATCGCCTATTCTTGAACACTGTATCGTACGATACGAATTTTTATGATGGATACGGCCCTTGACTACAATCGAAGTGCGGACAGGACGTAACGCCGTTGTTATTGTTGTTGAACGCTTCATCGTCATTTACCTTATTCAGGAAACATACAAACCATTCACATTCCCTGTCGAATGAATATTAAATAATGAAAATCCGGTTATCTGAACACGTCCGTGTATCAGCGTTGCAATGAACTCACCGCACCAAACTGTGCCAACTGAACACCAAACGGCGTTTTAGTGACAACGTTATAGGCATACCAGGCACCTTTCTTGAAGACCGCCACGGCAGGTCGCCATACAGTGTCCTCAGCGGCGTAAAAAAACCCTTTTACAACATCGCCCTCCTTATAGATCTTAGTAACATCGTAACTTCCATAATGCCCTCTCAAACGCGACAAAACATCATGCCCCTTTTCAGCCAAGAACTTCGCATCCTTATAACCGGCGCGCGCGCCCTTATTTAAGTTCTTCGCAATATCGACTGAGTCGGTATAGCCTACGGACGCACCAATACCCGCAACGACACCGCTTTTAATTGTATTCAGAACACCTCTGCCCGCTTTGGCGGCTTTGCGCGCGGCATTCGCGCCGGGAATGACAAAGCCGAGAATGTCGAACCCGAGATTGAATACCGCCCCGCCTATGTCACCTTTGATAGCGTCTTTGACACCGTCATAAAAAGGCACGAGGCTCAGAAAAAATCCCTTCAGCTTTTCGTCGTAAGCCCGTCCTTTTTCAATCTCGGTGACGCCCGCCGCCTCCTTCTGCAGGGGTCCGTAGTCCTTGGTGAAATAACCACCCGCTATTTGTGCGAGCGCACCCGATTTATCAGCAAAGTAGTCACCTTGTTTTTTCCCGTCCGGCGCAGGCGGATCGCGCGTTTTATCCGTGACCCCATATTGCGCGTAGGTATGCGGTAAACCCGGGATATAACCTTCGCTCTCCCCGCCAAAATAGGCACGATCGTCCAGGTCGATTCGCCCGCCCGGAAAGCCGTCTTCCTTGACGATCTTGCCTTCGGCGGGAAAGTAACTGTAGGCGCTGACACTGCCACCAGGCTCCACCACTTTCATCAGCAACCCGTGCCTGCCCTTCAGCGCTTCAAGCTCCTGCGCAGTAGGCGTTGGAGGCAGGCATTCCCTGGGGGTGAACAACCCTGAGGTACAGGGTCCGTTCTTGATATAGGCGCGAGACACCTCATAAAAACTGACGTCCGATTGGCTGATACGTACCCTGTCCGCCATGGGCAGCAGTGACAGCTGATATTTGAACTGGATAGCCCAGGCACTTTCCTGAACCTTGCGATATTCCTGAAACTTCGCTGTAAACACTTTATTAATGTCAGGTGTCAGTTCAGACAGGCGCGACTTCAAACGCTTATAGGGAAAACGCTGCTCATCCTTGGATATCCAATAGTCCGGTTGGATCGGCCCCGTCATGTAAATATCCAACAGCGACATTGGCTTATGTTTGATGGAGGCCTGCTGCATCACCTCAAGCGTCGGGTCCACCTGCGCAAATACCCGTTTCAACTCTGCCAGCGCCAATTCCCGGCGCGTCGTCGGCAGTGTCTTCATGGCATTACTCGCCCAGCGAAGTTCTTTTTGCTGCTTGTTGAGTGCCTGTTGCGCCTGCTCGGCCTGCGCATCCGAATAAGTCTGCGTCGGGCTGGTGTCGATGACACGGTTGGCAATGCCCCAGGCAATGATCGGGTCGCGCGCGGCGACGTTCAGTTGATCCTCACCCTCGATGGACACCGGCGGCGTATTACCGAAACCCATCACCTGGCTGAAGGTCATGTTTGCCGCGGCGCCAGGCACTTGCAGCTCTATGCGCGACACCTCTATACAAAAATTCGTCCAGGTGTGGGAGCCGTATACCAAATTGGGCGGGATGTCTTTGACCAGAAACTCAGGGGCTGCCGCCGATAATAAAAGATGGGCGGCGACGGCTGCGCCCTCGTTGCCGACCCTGCCGGCGAGGTGTGCCGTAAAGCGTTTGACGATCGTTGCCGAAGAAGCGCCTGCATTGTCAGCGCTATACAGGTTGTAGCCCGCCAGGTTGAACCGCGACTTGCCCAAGCCAGGATCGAGTTCCTGGGCCAGGGCTACGCCAAGACTTTCAATCGCGCTCGTGGGTGTGTCGATAACCTTGAGCACCTCCTGGATCAACTTACCCAGCCGCTGCGCCTCGGGTGTGCGCAGGAGCTGGTCAAGGGCAATTGACGGATAATCAGCCATGGCCTTTCTCAGGTTGGCTGGAAGATGATCGATCAACCGACTCAAGAGGCTGCCCGTTCCAGGCACGCTCGTAGTGCCTGGCGCGATCTGCGCCTTTACGAGCTTTCCCATCTTGCGCAGTGAAGTAGACGACAGGCCCTGACCGATGTGCCTTACGCCACCTGAGTCGACGCCCGGCGCCCTGTGCGCCAGGTCGAAGGAGAGTGCCGAGGCCAACGCATGGGCCTGAGCACTGTTGGCGGGCACCTTGTAGCCTTCCAGCTTGAGCATCTGGGCAAGGCTCGGCGTTTTGCTCGGCGCTCGCTCAAACAGCGCAGAGCGAGGATCGATGGGCACGTTGATCGGCTCCAGATCAACACGCCCGTCAGCATCGTCGACCAAAGCGTTCAATGCGCTCATCAGCCTGTGCCGATTGGCCTCATCGCCCAGCGCCTGCCGATGCGCCGCCAACGCCGCGTCGGAGTGGGTCGAGAGGGGGCGCTCATGCAGATTGAAGCCGGGATTATCCGTGAACTGTTTGCGGCGAACGCTGGCTTGGTCGCCCTCAAAAAGATCAGGCGCCTTGTAGAATTGCGCGACCAGCGTCATCGATACGCCGCCCTGCCCGCTCCCTGGGTATCGCACCGCTTGACCGTGTTCGGGGGCGAATACCTTGCCAAGGGCCAAGAGCGTGCGGGAAACATCAGACCAGCCTGAATCGTCTGACAGATAAAAGGTTTTGCGCCGGCCGTCTACATAGCCTTTTATTTCCCCGCGTGCGGGAATCAGCGTCAGATAACGCGTGTCCAGCCCCTGCTTTTTAGCCCAGGCTGAAAACCCTTCGCTTTTAAATGCACTGTCCAGCTGGGCATACCAGAGCGCTACCGTCGAGTGGGGCGGGACCTGCATATCAGGTGGCCGGATTGAAGTTCTATAACTGCCGTCGAGCAATAATGCGGCGAATGAGCTGGCAACTTCAGCATCGGCCTCGGCGCGACGTGTTGAAGGCGTTTTACGTGCTTGAGTTGCAGGGTGGGCATTATCGATCGCGATGGAAACCTTGTGATCTGCATAGACTTCGCCTCGTTCAGCAAGTGAGCTGAAGGACACTGTGATTGGGGACGCATACGCCGTTGGAATACTCATAATCCACCCTGAATACCGTGATCAAGCTGCTAAACAACCGAAGCTTCAATGTACTCAATGAGTGGGACAAACATTCAAAATAAGCGACATTTAAAATTGACATAATATTACTGAACTCAACAACTTACACACCCCAAACTACTTATTAACCAAGGCACCTGTAAAACTTCAAAAAGACTGTAGGCTAAACTACCGAACCGCGTGAAATTTCATACTTCCTCAACTTGCGGTACAACGTGTTACGGCTGACGCCCAAATGCGTTGCCGCATGGCTCATATGCCAGTGCTGTTGCTCCAGAGCAGCCAGCAGGGTTGACCGTTCGGCCTCTTCAAAGGGCGACAGCGAAGAAACACTTGATTGAGCGTCATGGGTAGGAGCGTGACGAATCATCGGCGGTAAATTCTCCGGACCGACCTTCCCGTCTTCGCACAGCGCGACCAGCGTGCGCAATACCGTACGCAACTGTCGGACGTTGCCCGGCCAGGCAAACGCCAACAACGCGTCGCGCGCAGCCGGCTCCAGATCTACCGCCTGGTCACCGGCTTCCTGAGCCAGCAGCAGGTCCAGCAACTGTGATTTGTCACTGCGTTGACGCAACGCCGGCAGCGCAACTTCCAGGCCATTGAGCCGATAATACAAATCCTCGCGAAAGCCGCCGTCCTTTACCCGGGCCAGCAGATTGCGGTGGGTAGCGCTGATAATTCTGACGTTTACGGCGCGGGGCTCACCACCGATAGGCACCACCAGGCGATCTTCCAACACTCTGAGCAGCCGCGTCTGCAAGGCCAGGGGCATGTCGCCGATCTCGTCAAGGAACAGGGTGCCGCCATCGGCTTGCTGCAGCTTGCCTTGCATGCCTTCTTTGCGTGCGCCGGTAAAACTGCCGCCGCGATAGCCGAACAATTCGCTCTCGATCAGGTTTTCCGGGATGGCGGCGCAATTGAGGGCAACGAAGGGTTTGTCGGCACGCTGGCTGGCCAGATGTACCGCCTTGGCAAACGCTTCCTTGCCCGAGCCGGTTTCGCCATTAACCAGCAGCGGCACGTCACGCTCGAACACCCGCACAGACTGGCTGAAAGCCTGCCGCAGCGCCGGGTCATCCAGGCAGACGCCGGGCAAGCGCGAACGGCCGGGAACAGTCGGTTTGGCGCTGGGCGCCAGGGCCGGACGCCCCTGCCCGCGTAACGCTGCGAACAACGGGCGGCCATCGCGGGTACGTAGCGGCCAGCCGGCCGTGGCGTTGGCGCTGGCGCGCCCCAGCAACTGATCCAGGGAACAGTCGAAAACCGCTTCCACCGGCTGACCCAACACACTGCCACGAAGCTGCCCCAACAGGTTCAGTGCGCTCTGGTTGAGCGCACAGATGCGCCCTTCACCATCAAAGGCCAACAGCCCTTCACTGAACAACCCGACCGACTCCGCCTGCAGGTGAAAGCGCAGCAACCAGTGCTGTTCGAAGTGGCGCAAAAAGTAGCAGCTTTCAATCATCTTGGCCGACAGGTTGACCAACGCCATGGTGTGGAACTGACTCTGGCGCGACACGGCTTCGCGGGCCGACGACACGTCCAGCACCGCCAGCAACTCGCCGTGGGGGTCGAACACCGGGCTCGCCGAACAGGTCAGCCCGGTATGGCGACCGCGAAAATGCTCGTCACGGTGGATGGTCAGGGATTGGCGCTCGACCAGACAGGTGCCGATGCCATTGGTGCCTTCGCAGGCTTCGCTCCAATCAGCGCCCAACCACAGCCCGGCGCGTTCGAAAATCCTGCGCTCGGACGGCGCGGTGACGCAGTTGAGGATCACCCCACGCGCATCGGTGAGCAGCACCGCGTGGCCCGCGCCCGAGAGCTGCTGGTGCAGGCTGTTCATCTCGGCGCCGGCGATGTGCAAGACCTGGCGCAGGCGTTCGCGGCTTTCCAGCAGGCGGCCATGCTCAAGCACGGTGGGGGCGACGGTCAGCGCAGGATCGAGGTGGTAGTCCTCCAGGCAACGCAACCAGGAGCGGGCAATGGACGGGTCGCTGCCCGGCCCGTGAGGCGGCTCTTGCCCACGGGTGACGGTGAGCACCTGCTGGGCATGGCGACTGAAATGATCGTTGTGCATGTTCTTATTATTCTCCCTGCGTGAGAACGCCCAGCATCCCCCAGGCATCCGGCCATTGCAATCCCGCGCCGACCCATCGGTCACAGGCTGTACCGTTTATGGCACACAGTGTCACCCACCTGTATCGATCCGGCCACAGTCACGCCTTGTAAACAAAACCAAACCCTTGATTTACCTGGCCCGCACGCAGTGGCCCGACCTTTGCTCTACGCTTTATAACGCGCTTGCCGCGCTGTACTCCGATAAACATAAAAGCAGGAGATGCCCACCATGCGTTATGCACACCCCGGTACTGAAGGCGCCATCGTTTCGTTCAAGGCCAAGTACGGCAACTACATCGGTGGCGAATTCGTTGCGCCGATCGATGGCAATTACTTCACCAATACCTCGCCGGTCAACGGCAAGCCTATCGCTGACTTCCCGCGCTCCACCGCCAAAGACATCGACAAGGCGCTGGACGCCGCCCACGCCGCCGCTGACGCCTGGGGCAAGACCTCGGCCCAGGACCGCTCGCGGGTCCTGCTGAAAATCGCCGATCGCATCGAACAGAACCTCGAACTTCTGGCCGTCACCGAGACCTGGGACAACGGCAAGGCCGTGCGCGAAACCCTCAACGCCGACATCCCGCTGGCCGCCGACCACTTCCGCTACTTCGCCGGCTGCATCCGTGCCCAGGAAGGCAGCAGCGCCGAAATCAACGAACTCACCGCTGCCTATCACTTCCACGAGCCGCTGGGCGTGGTCGGCCAGATCATTCCGTGGAACTTCCCCTTGCTCATGGCCGCCTGGAAACTTGCCCCGGCCCTGGCCGCCGGTAACTGCGTGGTGCTCAAGCCGGCCGAGCAGACACCGCTGGGCATCAACGTGCTG
Organism: Pseudomonas fluorescens; assembly: GCF_002837185.1. GTDB lineage: Bacteria > Pseudomonadota > Gammaproteobacteria > Pseudomonadales > Pseudomonadaceae > Aquipseudomonas > Aquipseudomonas fluorescens_AM. The sequence continues at coordinate 242,031 of NZ_KZ477991.1, forward strand.
ATGGAACTGATCGGCGACCTGCTACCGCCCGGCGTACTCAACGTCGTGCACGGCTTCGGTAAAGAAGCCGGCGAAGCGCTGGCTACCAGCAAGCGCATCGCCAAGATCGCTTTCACCGGCTCCACGCCGGTGGGTTCGCACATCATGCATGCGGCGGCCGAGAACATCATTCCGTCCACGGTTGAGCTGGGCGGCAAGTCGCCGAACATCTTCTTCGCCGACATCATGAACGCCGAACCGCAATTCATCGAAAAAGCCGCCGAAGGCCTGGTGCTGGCATTCTTCAACCAGGGCGAAGTGTGTACCTGCCCGTCCCGCGCGCTGGTGGAAGAATCGATCTACGACGACTTCATGAAAGTGGTGATGAAGAAAGTCGAGTCGATCAAACGTGGCGACCCGCTGGACACCGACACCATGGTCGGCGCCCAGGCGTCCGAGCAGCAGTTCGACAAGATCCTGTCCTACCTGGAAATCGCCAAGGACGAAGGCGCGCAACTGCTCAGCGGCGGCAAGGTGGAGAAACTCAGCGGTGACCTGGCCACCGGCTATTACATCCAGCCGACCCTGCTCAAGGGCACCAACGAAATGCGTGTGTTCCAGGAAGAAATCTTCGGCCCGGTGGTGAGCATCACCACCTTCAAGGACGAAGCCGAAGCCCTGGCAATTGCCAACGACACCGAGTTCGGCCTGGGCGCCGGTTTGTGGACCCGCGACATCAACCGCGCCTACCGCATGGGCCGCGCGATCAAGGCCGGCCGCGTGTGGACCAACTGCTACCACCTGTACCCGGCTCATGCCGCGTTTGGCGGTTACAAGAAGTCCGGTGTGGGGCGCGAGACGCACAAGATGATGTTGGATCACTACCAGCAGACCAAAAACCTGCTGGTGAGCTACGACATTAATCCGCAGGGCTTCTTCTAACTAACCTCCCCTCCCACATTTAAAATGCACTCAAGTGTGGGAGGGGGCTTGCCCCCGATTGCAGTGGATCAGCCAACACTGAATTGATTGACACACCGCCATCGGGGGCAAGCCCCCTCTCACAGTTTTAGATCTTCATAAGCACTTGCGATGCGCATTCGGCACACAGAGGCCGAGTTAAAACAATAAGAATGGAAGGTACTTCCCATGCCCAGCGAACCCACCAGTTCTTCCGTCGACTTCGAAAAAGTCGACTCCCAATACTTCCAACAACGCGAACTTAAAAAAGGCGCCGCCGGCTGGGTGTTATTAGTTGGCCTGGGCGTTGCCTATGTCATCTCCGGCGACTATGCCGGCTGGAACTTCGGCCTGGCCCAGGGCGGTTGGGGCGGGATGTTTCTCGCCACACTGCTGATGGCCACCATGTACCTGTGCATGTGCTTTTCCCTGGCCGAACTGTCTTCAATGATCCCCACCGCCGGTGGTGGCTACGGCTTTGCCCGCAGCGCGTTCGGCCCCTGGGGCGGGTTCCTGACGGGCACGGCGATCCTGATCGAATACGCCATCGCTCCCGCCGCCATCGCCGTGTTTATCGGCGCGTATTGCGAGTCGCTGTTCGGTATTGGCGGCTGGATGATCTATCTGGCGTTCTACATCATCTTTATCGGCATCCACATCTTTGGCGTCGGTGAAGCGTTGAAGTTGATGTTCGTGATTACCGCCATCGCGGCCATCGCGCTGGGTGTGTTCCTGGTATCGATGGTGCCGCACTTCAACGTCGCCAACCTGCTGGATATCCCGCTGACCGACGCCAAGGGCGCCAGCAGCTTCCTGCCATTCGGCTACGTCGGCGTGTGGGCGGCGATTCCCTACGCGATCTGGTTTTTCCTCGCGGTAGAGGGCGTGCCACTGGCTGCGGAAGAAACCAAGAATCCCAAGCGCGACCTGCCACGCGGGCTGATCGGCGCGATTGTGGTGCTGACCAGTTTTGCCCTGTTGATCCTGGTGATCGCGCCCGGCGGCGCCGGCACTTACGCGCTGATCAAATCCGGCAACCCGCTGGTGGAAGCCCTGGCATTGGCCTACGGCGGTTCGACCTGGATGGGCAGCTTCGTCAACCTGGTGGGCCTGGCCGGCTTGATCGCCAGCTTTTTCTCGATCATCTATGCCTATTCGCGGCAGATATTCGCCTTGTCCCGCGCCGGCTACCTGCCGCGCAAACTGTCAGAGACCAACAAGAGCAAGGCGCCGGTACTGGCGTTGGTGATTCCCGGGATTATCGGTTTTGGCCTGTCGCTGACCGGCCAGGGCGATCTGCTGATTCTGGTGGCGGTGTTCGGCGCGACCATTTCCTACGTGTTGATGATGGCCGCCCACATCACCCTGCGCATCCGTCGCCCCAAAATGGATCGCCCGTACCGCACGCCAGGCGGCATCTTCACCTCGGGCGTGGCGCTGGTACTGGCCTGCGTGGCCGTGGTGGCGGGCTTTCTGGTGGATCCACGGGTGGTGATTGGCGCCGCGATCATCTATGGAGTATTAATTGCTTACTTTGCTTTCTACAGCCGGCATCACTTGGTAGCAGGCACGCCGGAAGAAGAATTTGCGGCGATCCAGGCCGCAGAGGCCGCCTTGCACTGATTGCCGAAAACCTCGACGCGGGCGGCTTTTCCACGCTTGCCCGCGTCATTCAGGAGACACTGTATGGCAAGCTTTTCCCACGCGGTGGGTGCACACACCTACCGCTTCGACAGCCTCAAGGATGTGCTGGCCAAGGCCAGCCCGGCGCGTTCCGGGGATTTCCTCGCCGGTGTTGCCGCGCAGAATGACGGCGAGCGGGTGGCAGCGCAGATGGCGCTGGCGAATATTCCACTCAAGCACTTTCTGCAGGAGGCGCTGATTCCCTACGAGAGCGATGAAGTCACCCGACTGATCATCGACACCCACGATAAACAGGCGTTTACACCGGTCAGCCACCTCACCGTCGGCGGCCTGCGCGACTGGCTGCTCAGTGATGCGGCCGACGAACAGTCCCTGCGTTTATTGGCACCGGGGCTGACACCGGAAATGGCCGCCGCCGTGTCCAAGATCATGCGCGTGCAGGACCTGGTGCTGGTGGCGCAGAAGATCCGCGTCGTCACCCAGTTTCGCGGCACCCTGGGCCTGCGCGGGCGTCTGTCCACGCGCCTGCAACCCAACCATCCCACCGACGAACCGGCGGGCATCGCCGCCAGCATTCTCGACGGCCTGCTCTACGGCAACGGCGATGCAATGATCGGCATCAACCCGGCCACTGACAGCATCGCCTCGATCTGCGCCATGCTCGAGATGCTCGATGCGATCATCCAGCGCTACGAAATCCCCACCCAGGCCTGCGTGCTGACCCACGTCACCACCTCCATCGAGGCGATCAACCGGGGCGTGCCGCTGGACCTGGTGTTCCAGTCGATCGCCGGCACCGAAGCAGCCAACGCCAGCTTCGGCATCAGCCTGAGCCTGCTGCAGGAAGGTTACGATGCCGGCCTGAGCCTCAATCGCGGCACCCTGGGCCAGAACCTGATGTATTTCGAAACCGGCCAGGGCAGCGCCTTGTCAGCCAACGCGCATTCTGGCGTCGACCAGCAAACCTGTGAGACCCGCGCCTATGCGGTGGCCCGGCATTTCAAACCGTTTCTGGTCAACACCGTGGTCGGTTTTATCGGCCCCGAGTACCTGTACAACGGCAAGCAGATCATCCGCGCCGGTCTCGAAGACCACTTCTGCGGCAAGTTGCTCGGCGTGCCGATGGGTTGCGACATCTGCTACACCAACCACGCCGAAGCCGACCAGGACGACATGGACACCCTGCTGACCCTGCTCGGCGTGGCCGGGATCAATTTCATCATGGGCATCCCTGGCTCTGACGACATCATGCTCAATTACCAGACCACCTCATTCCACGACGCGCTGTACGCCCGCCAGGCACTGGGGTTGAAGCCGGCGCCGGAGTTCGAGCAATGGCTGGCGAAAATGGGCATCTTTACACAAGAAGGTGGCAAGGTACGCTTTGGTAACAGCCTGCCACCGGCGTTTCGCCACGCGTTGGCGCAATTGGGATGAAGGAGCCGCCTGTGCAACTCGACCTGCCTGACAATCCATGGTTGCAACTGCGCCGCCTGACCCCGGCGCGCATTGCCCTGGGCCGCACCGGCACCAGCATCCCGACCAACGCTCAACTGGATTTCCAGTTCGCCCACGCCCAGGCGCGGGACGCGGTGCACCTGCCCTTCGATCATGAAGGGCTGAGCCGTCAATTCGCCGAACGCGGCCGCGACAGCCTGTTGCTGCACAGCGCCGCACCCGACCGGCATACCTACCTGCAACGCCCGGATCTTGGACGCCGATTAAGTGATGAATCGGCACAGACCTTGCGCGATTACGCGGCAGCGCATCCGAATGGGGTGGACCTGGCGATCGTAGTGGCCGATGGCCTGTCGGCGCTGGCCGTGCATAAACACACCGCGCCTTTTCTGACACGCCTGGAAGAACAGACCCACGCTGAAGGCTGGTCTTTGTCACCGGTAATCCTGGTAGAACAGGGCCGCGTCGCAGTGGCCGACGAGATCGGGCAACTGCTCGGCGCCAAAATGGTGGTGATCCTGATCGGCGAACGGCCGGGGCTCAGCTCGCCGGACAGCCTGGGGCTGTATTTCACCTACAACCCCAAGGTCGGCCTCACCGACGCCTACCGCAATTGCATCTCCAATGTACGCCTGGAAGGCCTGAGTTACGGCATGGCGGCCCATCGCCTGCTGTACCTGATGCGCGAGGCCTGCCGCCGGCAGTTGTCCGGGGTCAACCTCAAGGACGAGGCGCAGTTGCAGACGATTGAATCAGATGATCCGGGCTTGATGAAAAGCAACTTCCTGCTCAGCCCACCCATAGACTGATCGCCGCACGATTGCGCTTTTTCATGGCTTTAGGCAGCATCAAGCGAAGACCGCGCGCGTGGTCGTACCCATTTGGAAGTTGAGGCCTGGCATGCGGATTACTCAAGCGACCCTGGAACACCTGGACCTGCTCACTCCGCTGTTCGTCAAATACCGCGAATTCTATGGCGCCTTGCCGTTCCCGGACTCGTCGCGGGCCTTCCTGGAAAAGCGCCTGCGCCGCAAGGAATCGGTGATCTACCTGGCGCTGGCCGATGATGATGACAAGCGGCTGCTGGGGTTCTGCCAGCTGTATCCGAGCTTCTCTTCGCTGTCGCTCAAACGTGTGTGGATCCTCAATGACATCTATGTGGCAGAGGACGCGCGTCGACAACTGGTCGCCGACAACCTGATGCGCGCGGCGAAGAAGATGGCCAAGGAGACCCACGCGGTGCGGCTGCGGGTATCGACCAGCAGCGATAATGACGTGGCGCAGAAGACCTATGAGTCCATCGGTTTTCGCGAAGACACCGAATTCAAGAACTATGTGCTGCCGATCAGCGAAGACTGACCTCCAACCACCGCAAATCCCCTGTGGGAGGGGGCTTGCCCCCGATGGCGGCGTGTCAGTTAACGAATCTTTCCCTGACCCACCGCCATCGGGGGCAAGCCCCCTCCCCCATTTAAACCAAGCCCCACCGCTTCACACTTTCACGACACTCCCCGCTACAAAAGCCACACGCTTTTCACCATTCAATCCGTATAATGCGCACCTCTCAGGGTTGTAAGAATCTCGACATACACGTGTAGTCTTATTACCCGTCGTTCCCGCACTGGCCTGCTGAGCCGGGCCATTGACACAGGTGCCATCCATGGATTTCAACCCGCTTGACCTTATCCTGCATCTCGACGTTTACCTCGACATGCTGGTAACCAATTACGGTCCGTGGATCTACGCCATTCTGTTCCTGGTGATTTTTTGCGAGACCGGCCTGGTGGTCATGCCGTTCCTGCCGGGTGATTCGTTGCTGTTCATCGCCGGCGCCGTTGCCGCAGGCGGCGGCATGGACCCGGTGTTGCTGGCCGGCCTGCTGATGCTGGCGGCCATCCTTGGCGACAGCACCAACTACGTGATAGGGCGAACGGTGGGCGAACGCTTGTTCAGCAACCCGAACTCGAAAATTTTCCGTCGCGACTACCTGCAAAAAACCCACGACTTCTACGACAAACACGGCGGCAAAACCGTGACCCTGGCGCGCTTCCTGCCGATCCTGCGCACCTTCGCGCCGTTCGTCGCCGGCATCGCGAAAATGCCCTACCCGCGCTTCTTCGGTTTCAGCGTGCTGGGCACCATCCTCTGGGTCGGCGGCCTGGTAACCCTGGGCTACTTCTTCGGCAACGTGCCGTTCATCAAGAAGAACCTGTCGTTGCTCGTCGTGTTCATCATCCTGCTGTCCCTGGTGCCGATGATCATCGGCGTGGTGCGCAGCCGCTTTGGCCGCACCTCCTCCGAAGCCAAACCGCACTGATCGCCCATGTGGTCCCTCAGCGCCTGGCGTCGCCGGCGCCTGCTGGCCAAGCACCCGATTGCCGATGACACCTGGCAGCGGGTGCGCCACCACCTGACCTTCCTCGACGGCATCACGGCCGAGCAAGACCAATGGCTGCGCGAAGCCTGTGTGCTGTTCCTCGCCGAAAAACACCTCACCGCCTTGCCCGGCGTCGAACTGCACCAGCAACAACGCCTGCTGCTCGCCGCCCAGGCGCAACTGCCGCTGATGAACCTCGGCGACCTCGACTGGTATCAGGGTTTCCATGAAATCGTGCTGTACCCCGACGACTTTCTCAGCCCGCAGCGCCATCGCGATGCCAGCGGCGTGGAACACGAGTGGGACGGCGAACACAGCGGCGAAGCCTGGCAGCAGGGCCCGGTGATCCTCGCCTGGCCCGGGGTACTGGCCAGCGGCCAATGGGAAGGCTACAACCTGGTCATCCACGAGCTGGCGCACAAACTGGACATGCTCAACGGCGACGCCAACGGCCTGCCACCGCTGCACAACGACATGCGTGTGCAGGACTGGGCCAGCGTGATGCAAAGCGCCTTTGACGACCTCAATCGCCAACTGGACGCCGACCCGAACGCTGAAACCGAGATCGACCCCTACGCCGCCGAAAACCCGGCGGAATTCTTCGCCGTCACCAGCGAGTATTTCTTCAGTGCCCCGGATTTGCTGGCCAACAGTTATCCACAGGTGTACGCCCAACTCAGCCGCTTCTACCGCCAGGATCCCCTGGCCCGTCTGAATCAACTGCAAGCCCGCGACCCGCGTTACCAGCCGCAGGGCGAATGACCGTACGACGCTTGGCGCATGGCATCGGCGTCAGAATATGCCTATAATCGCCGCCACTTTTAGGCCAATCCGGCCATGTCATATGGCCAACTAACGGGGGCAACGCCCAATGAGCTACAGCAAGATTCCGGCTGGCAAAGACCTGCCGAACGACATCTACGTCGCCATCGAAATTCCGGCCAACCACGCGCCGATCAAATACGAAATCGACAAAGACAGCGACTGCCTGTTCGTTGACCGTTTCATGGCCACCCCGATGTTCTACCCGGCCAACTACGGTTTTATCCCCAACACCCTGGCTGACGACGGTGACCCCCTCGACGTGCTGGTCGTGACCCCTTACCCGGTCACCCCAGGCTCGGTCATCCGCGCCCGTCCGGTCGGCATCCTGAACATGACCGACGACGGCGGCGGCGACGCCAAAGTCATCGCAGTGCCACACGACAAGCTGTCCCAGCTGTACGTCGACGTGAAGGAATACACCGACCTGCCGCCCCTGCTGCTGGAACAGATCAAGCACTTCTTCGAGAACTACAAAGACCTCGAAAAAGGCAAATGGGTGAAGATCGACGGTTGGGGCGACGCAGAAGCCGCCCGCGCCGAGATCATGAAGTCGGTTGCCGCCTACAAAGGCTGATACCTGCGCCTCATTGCCACGGCAAGCAAAAAGCCCCGATTATTCGGGGCTTTTTTTTGGGTAAAATTAAACATCGAGTTCAGCGCTTAAGTTCAGGCGTTCAACTAACCAGCCACCCTGAAGAATCAGGCTACAACTAAGCAAAAACCTACACGCGCAAATCAACGCATGGTTTATTTGAATGGTTTTCCCGGCCAGTAAACTCTGCGTTCATGAATACATCAGGTGATCGTTTAAAAGCGCTACTACGGGAAGTTCATCTTTCCGCCTCCGACTTCGCCAAGAACCGCGGCGTCACGCCTCAACACGTGAACAACTGGTTCAAACGCGGCGTCCCCATGGGCCGACTCAACGAGATCGCGGAACTGCTGTGCGTCTCAAGTCGCTGGCTAAGCGACGGCCGTGGCCCCAAACACCCACCGGCCAACTACCTGCTGGACGGCCCCACTGCAAGGATTGCATCCACCCGCGAAGACATCGGCAAATACCTCACAGGCCCCGCCTGCCGCCCGGAAAACAACGACGTGGAGATCCCCCTCCACCCCACATTCACCTCAACCGAACGCATCCGCGTCACCCAACACACCCTCCAGACCCTCAACGTAAACCCCGACCGCGCCGTGGGCGCCTACATGGTCGACAACAGCATGATCGACATCATCCAGCAAGGCGCCACCCTCGCCATCGACCGAGGCCGCACCCAAATCATCGATGGCGAAATCTACGCCGTCGAACACGACGGCATGCTGCGCATCAAATACCTCTACAACCGCCCAGGCGGTGGCCTGCGCATGCGCAGCCACAACGCCAGCGAACACCCGGACGAATACCTCACCTACGACGAACGCTTCGAGCAGAACTTCCAGATCGTCGGCTGGGTATTCTGGTGGTCCACCCTCAACAACCGTCGCCCACCCGTCCCACTGGATGACCACCTGCTGGGCTGGGAAGGCGCTGAACCGGAACCGGAGGTGGGCAACTGAGGTGAATGTGGGTATCATGCGCCGCACATTTGGCAGGGGATGGTTTCAAGCTATTACCCTGCCAGGCGATGCGGAGGAGTTCCCGCGGATGCCCCTACTATTCAGCCCGACGCAATGTGGGCTGAGCGATTTGAAGGCTGGTGAGGTTTGTCAAAAACAAGCTGAGGCAGTCACAGAGAAGCCGGCCATAAGCCGGCTTTTTAATGCCTGCCGATCTCGGCTCAATTGTCCAACAGCTGTTGGACAATTGAATGATCAAAAGAGGCCGCTTAGCGACTTGCCAGCCTTGCGCGTCATGAGGCCTGCAAACACTCCACAGCCCGATCGGCCACCATCTTGGCCATCTCTACCAAATGCATCACCGCTCTCTGCGGCGCGGCTACTGGCTCGCCGAGCACCTGTGACGTAGCCACCGCGCAGTGCAGCCACTCAGCCACCTGCACCCAGGCGTCCTCGAAGCTCAGTTCTTCATTAACGGTAAACGGGTTGGTCACAGCTGATGATGGCGAATCCGAACAAACGTTGTCCATAGCAAAACTCCTAGCAGTAAGTGGATACCACCGTTCTTTCGCGACTAAACGAGTAGAGGTGGCGGCTGTACGCAGGTTAGTCGACCGGCCGCTAGGCACCGGCGCACCCGAAGGTGCCCTGCGCACAGCCACCATATAGTGCAGGCGAGAAGACACCTGTCTTTGAGATGGCGCGTGCGCCTAGCGAAGTCCGGGCGACTAAACCCGATCACTGAATGTGCAGTGACAATCCGCAGCCTAATCACCCATTCCCGCTGGCGCAATGCGGTTGGGATTCTCTCGGAAACGTCCTGCAAATGAAAGGGATAGGACCTGCTGGGCATTCAAAGTCAAATCCCCCCTCGCTCTTCACATTGATTTTGTGCACAGGCTGGTGCGCCAACCATCGTCCCGTTTAAGTTGACAGTAAGACTCATCCCACCCGATTTATCCCCCGCCACCCACCCATTAATCTATGCCCATGTTGAACACAACGCCCAACCAACCTAAACAAAAAAGGATTCAACCATGAGCACTCCCACCTACAACCGCCTCAACAAAGACGACGCCATCGTGCTGCTGGTCGACCACCAGACCGGCCTGATCTCCCTGGTGCAGGACTTCTCCCCCAACGAGTTCAAGAACAACGTGCTGGCCCTGGCCGACCTGGCCAAGTTCTTCAACCTGCCGACCATCCTCACCACCAGTTTCGAACAGGGCCCCAACGGCCCGCTGGTGCCGGAGCTGAAGGAGATGTTCCCGGACGCGCCGTATATCGCCCGCCCAGGCCAGATCAATGCGTGGGACAACGAAGACTTCGTCAAGGCGATCAAGGCCACCGGGCGTAAGCAGATCATCATTGCCGGTGTAGTAACGGACGTGTGCGTGGCGTTCCCGACCTTGTCGGCGCTGGCGGAAGGGTTTGAGGTGTTTGTGGTGACGGATGCGTCGGGCACGTTCAATACCACGGTGCAGCAGGCGGCGTGGAGCCGGATGACCCAGGCCGGTGCGCAGTTGATGAACTGGTTCTCGGTGGCGTGTGAGTTGCACCGCGACTGGCGCAACGATATCGAAGGGCTGGGGAATCTGTTGTCTCAGCGCATTCCCAGCTATCGCAATTTGATGAATGGGTATGCGGCGCTGACGGCGCAGCAGAAATAAGCAAACCCAGCGTTAAGACAAGCCTGCTATGAAAAGCAGGCTTTCTTGCCATGGCCGGGACGGCCTCAGACCTTGAATTCTTCCAACATGGTTCGCTGGTAAACATCATACATTGGAGAGCTTTTCATGGGTTTAACAGCCCAATGGAAGCGGGTTCCACTGCCAATCATGATGGCCTTGCGAATCTCATTGGTCGGCCCATACGTATGCTTGGCTTTCTGGAACTCCATTTGTTTGTTCCGTAGCGGCGCCGCCCCATACGTATCTCGAAACTCATGTATCAGATTAGCCTCGAAATCCGAGTAAACCTGCGATGCGTTTCTGGCCCTGGGAAAGCAATACGCAATAAGAAATTGGTAATTGCCTTGCAGGTCGGCAAGCTCAAGCAGCCAGTTTTTATGCTGCGTGATCCGTTGTTCAAAGTTGCCCTCTCCAATGTAGAGAGTCGGAGAAATACCTTTCGGGTACTCAATGGCAATAAAACCGTTCAGTCTGATCACATACACGCAGCGCTCCAGATCCTGCAGTTTAACGCCCCTGCTTTGCAGCTCTGGCCAAACATCCCTTCCCCACGTTTGCTCGCAGGTCCAGTGCAGCCAGTTCCATTTGATATTGACGTTCGCCACCTACGCGATTCCCTTTACGAAGTTTTATTAATTCCAGCCGTGCCTCAGCAAGCGCTGCACCGGGTATCTACCGAATTCGATTCACGTTCCCTGGCGGGGCTTCAGCCGTGATCAATACCGAATGTCCGTTTGGCCAATATCATAAAAAGCCAGACACCTTTTTCTCGGCGAATCAGCATCAATTTCAGCCATCATAGCCATTAGCCATGCATCAGCCAAACGGGCAATTGTGCAAGCCCTGCTTGCACAAACTCATAACCATTGAATCTCCCCTGCACGCCAGCCCCCACCCTTCACCACGGTTATACCCAGGTCCAACCGCTGGAGCCTGACCTGCTCAGGATTCAGTCCGACATCCGCTGGGCCACTCACCTGATATTGACGCGCGCGTTAGCTGCGCAAATCGCCGAGTTGCAGCGGATGGAAGCCGGCTTGAATGCGTTTGAAACCCAGCTGAAAGACGCTCAAGGGCACTGTTCGTCAATCAGCAGCGTCGCTGTCTGAAGTGAGCCGGGGGCACAAGTCGACACCGAAAATTGCCCGCCTTTTGTAAGCGCAATCTGATTTTTCAAACCGCTCATCCAGCCGCCTTTCGCTGCGGCAGACTCCGACGCCTTGCTTTCTGCCGAGACGTCATGGATGACCCACGCTGCCCACATCACCTCGATCGAATATGAGCTGGATACTTTCCATCAGAGCCTGATGATTTATCGCCAGCAAATGGGTGCCTGGTATTCCCGGGCACTGGATTCGGTGAGCCATGCTGCGGATATGCCGTCGCTGCTGGGGATGGACCGGGTGTTGCGGGCCGGGGATTCGCAGCAGTCGGTGAGCCTTACCGACGCGGACTTCTCTACCGTGGCTCGTTGCCCGGTGGGGGGCGTGCTTAAGATCCAGAGCAGGTTCGAGTCGCTGTATGACGTGCCGATTGGCGACATCCCCGTTGAGGTAACACGCCTGGATGACGGTAGTTCAGCAGTGATCATGCTCGATGAGCACGGCGAGGGTTCGCACTATTGCGCCGCCGGCGGGCGCTATCAAGTTCGGGTTCAAGGCGGTGTTTCAGCGCAGCAAGTGGATGCCTTGTTTGCCTCTTATGCCGGGCTGACAGCAGATCTGGAGCAATGGCTGCGCGATCAGTGGAAGGACTTCAAGCCCCATTGGCAGCAATCCACGGCCAGTGCAATTGGCAGCGGCATGCTGGCGAGCAGTTGGGCGGCGATCCGTGATGTGTGGGACAGCATAAAGCTGGTGCAGTCGATCCTTGAAGACCCGTTGCAGTACGCAGAGCACTTGGGAGCCCAAGCAGCCAAGTTAGCGCAAATTGCCAGCGACGCACCCAAGACCATGGAACAAGCGATGTTGCTGGCCAGTGATGAGGCGGCGCTGTTCCTTCTGGTGCGCACCGCACTGGTCTGGCTGGACGCGTTGCCGCCGAGCCAGATCGCGCAAGTGGCCGCAGGGTTAATAGTATCGCTGCTGATTGATCTGGTGATTGGCGCGGTACTGACCATCGCCTTGCCGGCGGCGGGTGTGGCGTATTTGAGCCTGCGGCTGGTCAAGTATGGCGCTCGGATTGTTGAGGCCGCAATTGGCTTCGTACAGAGCATGCTGGCAATTCTGACTAAGTTTATGCAGACGGTGGATCGCTACAAAGCGGTGGCGGTTCGTGGGGTGGTCGGTGGGCTGAAGCAGGGCACCCTGCAGATGCGCTGGAAGGCTCGGCAGAACGCGGTGCTGCGGCAGAAAGAGCATGTAGATGATGTGCCTACCGTGGCGTCGAATCCGAAGGGCGATGCAGCGGCTTCTGCGGATAAAACTGTTACGAACGGTTGCCCGGTGTCAATGGTCACCGGGGAGGAACTGCTAACCCTCACCGACGGTACGCTGGATGGCATCTTGCCGTTCGAGTGGACGCGCTTGTACCGCACCAGTGCGGTGGAAGTGGATTGCGGGTTGGGGTTTGGCTGGAGTCACGCGCTGGCGCACAGGCTTTCTGTGTCGGGCGAATCAGTGGTGTGGACCGACCATGAGAACCGCTCGACCACCCTGCCCTTGCCGACGGCTGCTCGGCCGGCGATTACCAACAGCC
>NZ_KZ477992.1:0-47766 GCF_002837185.1 Pseudomonas fluorescens
CGAACTAAGCAACGCGGCAAAACACATGTGGGAGGGGGCTTGCCCCCGATAGCAGTCTTCCAGCCAAGTATTTATTAGCTGACATACCGCTATCGGGGGCAAGCCCCCTCCCACATTTTTATCCGCGTCTGACTCAGGATTTGCGGGTCAGTGGCTCGGCGGTGAATTTCACACCGGCCAGACCATGGGCGATCAACGCGCGGATGTTCCCGTGGTCACTGCCTTCAGGCGTCGCCACCACCGCACGGTAATGCTCGCCAAACGCCAGCAACCCTTCCTGATCGCTCAACCCTTCCAGCAACGCCAACCCCAGGGTCTTGCACGACCCTTCGTTCTGGCCGGCGGCATTTTCCACATCGCCGTTGGTGAAGGCTTGCGGCTGATAGTCGTAACCTTCGGCAACAAAGGCCAGGGTATCGGCAAAAGCGTGCTCGCCGCTGTTGAGGCGGGCGCGCAGGGTGTTCAGGTCAGTCATGGGGTTTTCCTTTGGCAAACGCCGCTTGCTGGTCGGCACTGGCTTCTTGCTGGTATTGGGCTTTCCACTGTGCGTACGGCATGCCGTACACCACTTCACGTGCGTCATCGAGGCTCAACTCGATCCGGCGCTCATCGGCCTCGGCCTTGTACCACTTGGACAGGCAGTTGCGGCAGAAGCCGGCCAGGTTCATCAGGTCGATGTTCTGTACATCCTTGCGGCTGTCCAGGTGTGCTACCAGCCGACGGAAGGCGGCGGCTTCGAGTTCGAGACGTTGTTGGTCGGTCATGGAATCTCTCTGAGATAGTTTCAAGCGGGTAAGCTTCAAGCTGCAAGTTGGAACGCGTCTGGCTTCTAGCTTGAAGCTTGCAGCTTGCAGCTTGAAGCTAAAGACTTACAGCTAACGACTTGCCGCTAACGTAATCGACACCGACTCGGCAAAGCGCAGCGCGTGGGGCTTGTCCACTTCGACTTCGGCATACAGCACCGATTCGTTGCTCATCACCAGGTCCAGCAACTCCTGGGTCAGGCGCTCGAGCAGGGCAAAACGATTGCCTTCGACGTGTGCGATGATCGCCTTGGTGATGGTGCGGTAATTCAAGGCATGGTCGATGTCATTATCGCGCACGGCTTCCTGGGCCGCATACAGGACCGTGAGGTTGATCAGCACATCCTGCTTGTTGAGGATTTCGTCCTCGTTGATGCCGATAAAGGTGCGCAGGCGCAGGTCCTTGACGCGGATGCGCGCCATGCCTGGTTGAAGTTGTGGCATTGCTACTTGCTCCGTCCAATCAGTTGCAGGAACTCCATGCGCGTGGTGTTCGATTCGCGAAACGCGCCGAGCATCACCGAGGTGTTCATGGTTGAATTCTGTTTTTCCACGCCGCGCATCATCATGCACATATGCCTGGCTTCGATCACCACCGCCACGCCGGCGGCCTGGGTCACGTCCTGGATGGCGTCGGCGATCTGCCGGGTGAGGTTTTCCTGGATTTGCAGGCGCCGCGCGAACATGTCGACGATGCGCGCCAGTTTCGACAGGCCCAGCACCTTGCCGGTCGGAATATAGGCCACATGGGCCTTGCCGATAAAGGGCAGCAGGTGATGCTCGCACAGCGAGTACAACTCGATGTCCTTTAGGATCACCATCTCGTCATTGTCAGAGGCGAACAATGCGCCGTTGACGATTTCCTGCAGGTTCTGCTCGTAGCCATGACACAGATACTGCATCGCCTTGGCGGCGCGCTTGGGCGTATCGAGCAGGCCTTCGCGCCCAGGATCTTCACCCAGGCCCTTGAGGATCTCGCGGTAATGGTGGGGCAGGGACAAAGTCATACAACATCCTCACAAACGGCTTACTTGATGTGCCGCCCGCCGTTGACGGTCAGGGTGGTCCCGGTGACATAGGGGTTGTCCAGCAGGTAACGCACGCTCTGGTAGATCACCTGCGGCCCGGGCTCGATACCCAGTGCCGACTTGGCCAGAACCCTGGCGCGATAGGCCGCGTCGTCGCCTTCATTGAACATCACCATGGCCGGCGCGATGCCGTTGACCTTGATCAACGGCGCGAACTGCGCGGCAAACGACAGCGTGAGGCTGTCGAGCCCGGCCTTGGTGGCGCAATAGGCGATGTGCTGACGGCTGCCCTTGCGCACCACATCGTCGCTGATATGTACGATGTCGGCCGGCGTCGAGCGCTGCAGCAGGGGTGAACAATGCAGGTTGATCAGGTACGGCGCAAGCATGTGCACGCTGAACATGTCGATAAAGGCACGGCTTTCGTCGCCCGGGGTTTCCTCGACCCAGGCCGAGGCATTGTGGATGATCGCGCGCAGCGCGTTGGTCTGCGTCTTCAGCTCAGCGATAAACGCCAGAATTCCCGTCTCGCTGGAGAAATCGGCAAATACACCGACCGCGCCGCGTTCGCGCAGTTGCTGCACACCTGGACGTTCGCTGCGGTAGCTGAAGATCACCGGTTGCCCTTCGTCCAGCAGGCGCTCGGCGCAATACAGGCCGACACGCTGGCCGGCACCGGTGATCAGGATCGGGGCTTTGGTTGCAGTCATGGGAGGCTCGAGTCGCTGGCAGATGCAAACTATACCAGCGACCCGTCTCCCCTGTACTCAGGCGGCGGCTTCGCCGGTCTTGCGCGACGGCGCCGGATGCAGCCAGTTCGCCAGCAGATGAGTCGATAACGGGATAAAGAAGTAAACCATCAGCGGTGTGAGCGCCAAGGTGCTGACCAGCACCCGGCTGAACAGGTCCAGCTCGCCGAGCAAGGGGGCCAGGCCGAAGTTGAACAACAGTGACACCGGAAAAAACGCCAGCCAGATCGCCACCGCCTGTTTCCAGCGCGGCGGACGTGCGCCCACGGCACCGAACCAGCCATCGATGCCGCTCACGCGATGTTCGGACGGGTCGGCGAACAGCTCGCTGCCACGGCTCAGCCAGGCACTGCGCGACGCGGAAAACTCCCAGGCATGCAGGGTCTTTTCATCGGCGAAGCGGAAGATGATCTGGAATTCATCATCATGGGGGGGCGGTGCGAGCACGCCCGAGCCCAGGTAACCGGGAAAGTCCGTGGCCAATTGCTCGCCTTCGCGCAGCCAGGCCATCAGTTCTTCGTAGCGACCTTTGGCCACACGGCGCGCAACCATCAAGGTGACGGGGGAGGTAGACATTGTGTATCTCCAGATAAACGGATGCGCTTGACCGGGTAGGCGGCGCACGAGCGCAGTGGCGGGTATTGCCACTGCGCTGAAAAAACAGGCAAGGATTATTCCTGTTTTGCGAAAATACACCAGTGACGTTGGTCCGAAGTCCGAGGGCCTTGAAAAAGACAGGTTTAAGTGCGTTAAATGGGATCCCATTTCCGTTGTCTTTTTGTCAGAAACCCCGTGATTACTGCACCGACTGATAGCACTTTGCAGCTGGAATCGATTGATTCGGAGCAACGCTTCCCCATTCGGGAAGTGGCGAGATTGACAGGCGTCAATCCCGTCACTCTGCGGGCGTGGGAGCGGCGTTACGGGCTGATCCTGCCCGTACGCACCGAAAGTGGGCACCGCCTGTACTCCAGGGCCGATATCGAGACGGTCAGTCGTATTCTCGAGTGGACTGAACGTGGCGTCTCGGTGAGCAAGGTAGGCAGGCTTCTGGCCCGTGCCGCTCAACAGGCCGACGCGATTCGTGCCGAGCGCGACGCGGTTGAAGACAGCGAATGGCCGCAGTGGCGGGCTCGGCTGCTGCAGGCCATCAGTGCTTTCGACGATCGCCAGTTGGAAAGCGTTTATGGCCAGATTTTCTCGGCCTATCCCCTGAACGTCGCGTTCCAGGACATCCTGATGCCGCTGTGGAACGACTTGCTGCGCCATCAGGGCCGTTTCGGTCAGGCCAGTGAGTGGCTGTTTTTCGACGCTTTCCTTCGGGTGCAGACGTTCCTGCGCCTGCAGATAGCGAGCGCGTCGCCGGCGCCCCGCGTGTTACTCAGCGCTATGCCTGGTGAGTGCCGAAAACTGGAGCTGTTGGTGGCGGCGCTGCTGATGAGCGGGGAGGGTTTGACCGTGAAGGTACTGGGCCTGGGCCAGCCGGTCGATGAGTTGACCCTGGTCTGTGAAAAGATCCGCCCCCAGGCGTTGGTGATTTTCTCCAACCATTCACACAAGCAGGACCTGAAAGCGCGTTTGAACCGCCTGGCATTGACCCTCAATTGCCCGCTGTTTCTCGCAGGCGCTGCATCGCAGCTGTTGCAGGCCGATCTGGCCGGTACTCCCATCGGTTGCCTGGGCAGCGAAGGACGCCAGATGCGCCAGCGTCTGCAGCAGTTTCTCAGTGGCGGCCTGGATACCTGATCTCAGGCATGTACATGCGGATGCACCAGACGATGCTGGTGCAGGATGAACTGGCGCAGGCGCTCGATTTCATCCGCGTCACTCTGATTCAGGCGGTAGGCGAACAATCCCCGGGCGGTTTCCCGCTCCAGCGTGCCGCGCAGCGCAATGCGTTCGTAACCGGACGGGCTGAACCACAACGAGAAGGATTTCGGCGGCCTGGCTGGGCCACGCCCTTCTACGAGCACACCTTTGAATGACACTTCATGCACCCACAGCGCGCTGGCGGAGCCCTTGATGTTCTCCAGGGCCACCGGCGCTTCAAGGGCCAGGCGCCATGGGCGAATCATCGGTCCGTCTTCAAAAATACTCGGCACGCCCAGCCGAAGATGCACCGCATGAAACTCATCCTCGACCAGATGCAGAGGGAAGGTGAGCTGCTGATTGTCGAACTGCGCCTGGATGGTGACTTGATCATGAGAGGCCAACCGGGTCAGCAGATCGCGAATCTGTGCACCGCCATTAACCGTCAGGCTCGACCATGCGTCCCGCAGGTTGAGCTGCGGGTTGTGCTGCATGTTCTGGATAAAATCCAGCTCGTCCTGAGTCAATAGAGCATCGCGGCGCATTGATATAGCTCAAAGGTTGGGCATTAAAAGGCCATTATCGCTCTAAAGAACGCATTTGTTACAGCTTGTTAACTTGGCTGTTCGACTTGAGCGCCGCCAGCTCGGCTTTAAGCTCGGCTACCTGGGTTTCCAACTGAGCCACGCGTTGCTGTGCTTTGACCTGGAGGGTGACGTCTTTTTGCACGCCGACGAAATACGTCTGCTGGTCGGCCGCGTTGTACACCGTCGACACCGAGAGCTCGTTCCAGAAGTGCGTGCCGTCTTTGCGGTAGTTGCGCACGATCTCTCGGCAGGCGCCGCCACTGTCAAGCGCCTCGCGGATCGCCATCAGGGCCGGCTGGTCACGATCGCCCGACTGCAGGAAGCGGCAATCCTGATAGAGAATCTCGTCCAGGGTATAGCCGGTCAGCCGTTCGAACGCGGGGTTGACGTAGATCAGCGGCTTCTCTTCGCCCTCGCGTTCGGCAACGACGATGCCGTCGTTGGACGCATTGACAACCATCTGCAGCAACTTGGCGTTAATCATTGAGCGTTCCATGGCTTGTTCTGATGGTGCAAGTTTATGGCAAATCCTGAATGTTGCACGGCTCGCCCTGAAACCACGGTGCAACTGCTAATATTCTACGCTTTCGTTCAATGACAGGATCAGATTGATGAAAGTCGCCATCCTTTCCGGCTCGGTCTACGGCACGGCAGAAGAAGTCGCCCGCCACGCCCGGGACATCCTCAACGCTGCGGGTTTTGACGCCTGGCACGATCCGCGCGCCACGCTGGCGGACGTGCAGGCCTTCGCCCCCGAGGCGTTCCTGGCGGTCACATCGACCACCGGCATGGGCGAGTTACCCGACAACCTGCAGCCGCTGTATTCGAGTATTCGCGACCAACTGCCGGCCGCCTGGCGCGGCCTGCCCGGTGCGGTCATTGGCCTGGGCGACGCCAGCTACGGCGACACCTTCTGCGGCGGCGGCGAGCAACTGCGCGAATTGTTCGGTGAGTTGGGCGTTCGCGAAGTGCTGCCGATGCTGCGCCTGGACGCCAGCGAAAGCGTGACCCCGGAGAGCGACGCCGAGCCGTGGTTGGCCGAGTTTGTGACGGCCCTGCAACCGTAGCGAGTGGGCGCGGCAACTGTGGGCACACTGTCCAGCGTGCTTTTATTGACGGCGCTTCTATGACACCGATTTGTACTATTCTCTAGACTGACTCGTTCAGTCATCAAGCTGGCTGCGAAGGCAACTCCGCAAGCCAGGGCGTCTGACTAGACTGGCCCATCACTTAAAAAACAATAATAAGTGCGCCAAGGAGGTCAATATCGTGAGTCTAGCCCCGGTTTCATCGCCACAGAATGTCAAAGACCAGGTCAGTGCGGCCGAATGGCAGACGCGTATCGACCTGGCGGCCTGCTATCGCCTGGTGGCGATGCATGGCTGGGACGATCTGATTTTCACGCATATTTCGGCCAAGGTGCCGGGCACCGATGATTTCCTGATCAACCCCTATGGGCTGATGTTCCACGAGATCACCGCCTCGAGCCTGGTCAAGGTGGACCAGGCCGGCAACAAACGTATGGCCAGTCCCTACGAGATCAACCCCGCGGGCTACACCATCCACAGCGCCATCCACGAAATACGCCACGACGTGAGCTGTGTGCTGCACACCCACACCGCCGCCGGCGTCGCGGTGTCTGCGCAACGGCAGGGCGTGCTGCCGATCAGCCAGCAATCGCTGTTTGTGCTGTCCAGCCTTGCCTATCACGCCTATGAAGGCGTGGCCCTCAATCACGATGAAAAGGCACGCCTGCAGGCGGACCTGGGTGAAAACAATTTTCTGATGCTGCACAACCATGGCTTGCTGACGTGCGGCGCCACCATCGCCGATACCTTTCTGATGATGTTCACGTTCCAGCGTGCCTGTGACATCCAGGTGCTGGCGCAGAACGGCGCGGCCGAGTTGATTGCCATCGAGCCGCAGATTCTGGCCGGCGCCAAGGCGATGGTGGCGGCTGTCACAAAAAGTGCCCAAGGTATGGGCGGTGTGCTGGCCTGGCCGGCGCTGCTGCGCAGATTGGATCACCAGGACCCCGGGTATAAAAGCTGATGCCACTTGCCGAAATACCACTCAGCGTCTGGCGCAAACGCGGCCAGGACTTCGTCTTCCGCGGTCACACCATTCGTTATTGGGTGGCCGGGCAGGGCGAGCCGCTGCTGTTGATTCACGGCTTTCCCACGGCGAGTTGGGATTGGCATTATCTGTGGCAGCCGCTGGCCCAGCGCAATCTGGTGATTGCCTGCGACATGCTCGGTTTTGGCGACTCGGCCAAACCGCTGGATCATGGGTACTGCCTGCTGGAGCAAGCGGACCTGCAACAGGCGCTGCTTGAACACCTGCAGGTCGTCAAGCCGGTGCATGTATTGGCCCACGACTATGGCGACAGCGTGGCCCAGGAACTGCTGGCCCGACATTATGAAGGCCGGTTTCAGATGGCCAGCTGTGTGTTTCTCAACGGTGGGCTGTTCCCCGAAACCCATCGTGCAACGTTGGTGCAGAAGTTATTGCTCAGCCCTTTGGGCTGGATGATCGGCCGAGCCTCTGGAAGAAGCGGCCTGGCCAACAGTTTCAACCAGATCTTTGGCCCACGGACGCGGCCCAGCGAAAGCGCCCTGGATGATTTCTGGAGCCTGATTGAACGCAATGATGGCACGCGCATCCTGCACAAGTTGATCAGCTATATCCCTCAGCGCCGTCGCCTGCGCGACCGCTGGGTGGCAGCGATGCAACGCGACGACGTGCCGTTGCGCGTCATCGACGGTGAGGTCGATCCCATTTCCGGCGCGCATATGGTGGAGCGCTACCACCAGCTGGTGCCGCATGCCGATACCGTATCGCTGGCCGGCATCGGCCATTACCCGCAGATCGAGGTGCCGGTCCAGGTGCTCAGGCATTACCAGGCGTTTCGTGAGCGTATTGGCCAGCAGTCGACGCGTGCGGCTTATTCCTGAGTCTGGTGTCTGCGTAACGCATCATCCCGCTGCCTTATCGAGCACCATTCAGCGTTGCCCGTATTTATTGTGACCCAAGGTGCTGTGCCCGACACTCTGGCCATTGCCATTGTCGCCAGAGGAGTTGGGTATGAATCAGTCAGTGCAGTTGCAGGATAAGGTCGTGATCGTCACCGGTGCCGGCGGTGGATTGGGCCGGGCCCATGCGCTGCTGTTCGCCCGACACGGGGCCAAAGTACTGGTCAATGACCTCGGTGGTTCGACCCAGGGCGAAGGCGCCAATGCCTCGGCGGCCGACCGGGTGGTGGCCGAAATCCGCGAAGCCGGCGGCACTGCCGAAGCCAACCATGATTCCGTCACCGACGGCGACAAAATCGTGCAGAACGCGTTGGATGCGTTCGGCCGTATCGATGTGGTGGTGAACAACGCCGGCATTCTGCGTGACAAGACTTTCCACAAAATGGACGACAGCGATTGGGACCTGGTTTACCGGGTGCATGTCGAAGGCGCCTACAAAGTCACCCGCGCCGCCTGGCCGCATCTGCGCGAGCAGGGTTATGGCCGGGTGATCTTCACCGCGTCCACCTCGGGCATCTACGGCAACTTCGGCCAGTCCAACTACGGCATGGCCAAGCTCGGCCTGTATGGCTTGACCCGAACCCTGGCGCTGGAAGGGCGCAAGCACAACATCCTGGTCAACGCGATTGCGCCCACCGGCGGCACGCGCATGACTGAAGGGCTGATCCCGCCGCAGGTGTTCGAGCGCCTCAAGCCGGAACTGGTCAGCCCGTTGGTGGTGTACCTGGGCAGCGAAGCCTGTCAGGAAACCTCCGGCCTGTTCGAGGTGGGCGGCGGCTGGATCGGCAAGACCCGCTGGGAGCGCAGCCTGGGCATGGGCTTCGATCCCGAAGCGGGCTTTTCGCCGGATGACGTGGCGGCACACTGGCAGCAAATCTGCGACTTCGAAGGCGCGGCGCACCCCGGGGACAATATCGAGGCGCTGAAAGAGATGATGGCCAACTTGCAGAAGTTCAGCCTCTGATCGTTGCCATAAAAATGGTGAATCCCACGGGGCGTCGACGACGCCCCGTTTTTATTTGAGGCATAAAAAAGGCCGCTGCATAGGCAGCGGCCGAAGTAAGACGTTGGATCAAGGAGCGATAAATCAACGTCAGTGAACACGGGTAACAGATTGAAAGTAGTCACAATCGGTTGAATTCGAGCTTTTCTCCCCCACTCGGGAGCGGGCTGTTTGCCCTGAGAGCGAGGTAAGAATAGTCGGTTGTAACAGAATGAGTAATAGCAGTTCAGGACAAGGACTGTTACCAAAACGACAATAATGACCTGGTCGTCATCGATTCCTCTGATACGCCACCATCCATCCAATCCATGACCGCGCCGAAACCTTGGCCGGCGCGGCTCGTCATCCTTTCGAGCGACAACACGAATACCTCCTTGGTGCGCTTATCGCTCTTCATGGGCGGCAGTAGGGTGGGGCCTTCTGTCACTCACCGGGGAAGACGCATGACAAAAACAACAATGCGCGCCATCTTCACGCCACAGGCGCTGGCCGCTGCGGTTGCCGTGGGCTGCTGTGCCCAGGCACAGGCTGTTTCGTTCAACATTGGCGAGATCGAAGGGCAATTCGATTCCTCGCTGTCGGTCGGTGCAAGCTGGGGCACGCGGGATGCCGACACAAGCCTGGTCGGCGCCGTCAACGGCGGCACAGGTCAGGCGTCCACCGGCGATGACGGACGTCTGAACTTCAAGAAGGGCGAAACCTTCTCCAAAATCTTCAAGGGCCTGCACGACCTTGAACTGAAATACGGCGACACCGGTGTGTTCGTGCGTGGCAAGTACTGGTACGACTTCGAGCTCAAGGACGAGGACCGCGAGTTCAAGCCGATCAGCGATCACAACCGCAAGGAAGGCGCCAAATCCAGCGGTGCGCAGATCCTCGATGCGTTCGTTTACCACAACTATTCCCTGGGCGACCTGCCCGGCACCGTACGCGCCGGCAAGCAGGTGGTCAGTTGGGGCGAAAGTACTTTCATCGGCAACTCCATCAACAGCATCAACCCGATCGACGTGTCGGCGTTCCGTCGTCCAGGCGCCGAGATCAAGGAAGGCCTGATCCCGGTAAACATGCTGTTCGCTTCCCAGAGCCTGACCAATCAGTTGACCGTGGAAGGTTTCTACCAGTTGGAGTGGGACCAGACCGTGCTGGACAACTGCGGCACCTTCTTCGGCGGGGACGTGGCGGCGGACGGCTGCACCGGTAACTACACGGTGGGCAGCCCGGGGATTGCGCCGCTGCAACCCATCGCGGCGGCACGCGGCCAGGGTTTTGTGGTGACCCGCGAAGGCGTGGTGGTGCAGCGCGCCGCGGACCGTGATGCGCGCGACTCCGGCCAGTTTGGCGCCGCCTTGCGCTGGCTGGGCGATGACACCGAATACGGCCTGTACTTCATGAACTACCACAGCCGCACCCCGACCGTGGGCACGATTACCGCCAATACCAACCTGGCGACCATCGGCGCCATTGGCGCCGCCGCCCCGGCGGGCTTTGGTGGGGCGCTGGCCCAGAGCACCATGCTCGGTCGCGGCCAGTACTACCTGGACTACCCGGAAGATATCCGCTTGTTCGGCGCCAGCTTCTCCACCACCTTGCCCACCGGCACGGCGTGGACCGGCGAGATCAGCTATCGGCCCAATGCGCCCGTGCAACTCAACACCACCGACCTGACCCTGGCGCTGGTCAACCCGATTGCCGGCAATACCGCGTCGCCTATCCGCAGCTCATTCGGCGCCGACAACAAAGGCTACCGCCGCAAGGAAATCACCCAGATTCAAAGCACCATGACCCAGTTCTTCGACCAGGTGCTGGGCGCCGAGCGCCTGACACTGGTGGGCGAAGCGGCCGTGGTGCACGTCGCCGGCCTGGAAGACAAAACCAGACTGCGTTATGGCCGCGACTCGGTGTACGGCGCCTATGGGTTCCAGGGTGACACCGACGGTTTCGTCACCTCCACCTCCTGGGGCTACCGCGCACGGGCAATCCTTGACTACAACAACGCAATTGCCGGGGTGAACCTCAAGCCCAACCTGTCCTGGTCCCATGACGTCGCCGGCTACGGCCCCAACGGGATTTTCAACAAAGGCGCCAAGGCTATCAGCGTCGGCGTGGACGCGGACTACCGCAGCACCTACACCGCCAGTCTCAGTTACACCGACTTCTTTGGCGGCGACTACAACACCCTGACCGACCGCGACTTCCTCGCCCTCAGCTTCGGCGTGAACTTCTGATTTGGCTTAAAGAAGGACAAGAACCTATGCGTAAGACAATTGCAGTGCTGGCCCTGAGCCTGTTGGCCGCCCACGTGATGGCAGCGGTATCGCCGCAAGAAGCCGACAAGCTTGGCACCACCCTGACCCCGGTCGGCGCCGAAAAAGCCGGCAACGCCGATGGCTCGATCCCGGCCTGGACCGGCGGCATCCCGAAAAACGCCGGCGCGGTGGACAGCAAGGGCTTTCTCGCCGACCCGTTCGCCGGTGAAAAACCGCTGTTCGTGATCACCGCCGCCACCGTCGACAAGTACAAGGACAAGCTCTCCGACGGCCAGGTGGCGATGTTCAAGCGCTACCCCGAGACCTACAAGATCCCGGTGTACCCGAGCCACCGTACGGTCAACCTGCCGGCGGATATCTACGCGTCGATCAAGCGCAGCGCACTCAACGTCAAGGCGATCAACGACGGCAACGGTCTGGAGAACTTCACGGGTAACCGTTACTACGCGTTCCCGATCCCCAAGAACGGCGTGGAAGTACTGTGGAATCACATCACTCGCTATCACGGCGGCAACCTGCGCCGCATCATCACCCAGGCCACGCCCCAGACCAACGGCAGTTACACGCCGATCCGCTTCGAAGAAGAAGTCGCGGTGCCACAGGCTATCCCCGATATCGACCCGGCCAAGGCGGCCAACGTGCTGAGTTATTTCAAGCAGTCGGTCACGGCGCCGGCGCGGCTGGCCGGCAACGTGCTGCTGGTGCACGAAACCCTCGACCAGGTGAAGGAGCCGCGCCTGGCCTGGATCTACAACGCCGGCCAGCGCCGTGTGCGGCGGGCACCGCAGGTGTCGTATGACGGGCCGGGCACCGCCTCCGACGGCCTGCGCACCACGGATAACTTCGACATGTTCTCTGGCGCGCCCGACCGCTATGACTGGAAACTGGTGGGCAAGAAGGAGCTGTACATCCCGTACAACAGCTACAAGCTCGATTCGCCCACCCTCAAGTACGACGACATCATCAAGGCCGGGCATATCAACCAGGACCTGACCCGCTATGAGCTGCATCGCGTCTGGGAAGTGGTCGGCACCGTCAAGCCGAGCGAGCGGCACATCTACGCCAAGCGCCACATGTACATCGACGAAGACAGCTGGCAGGTCGCCCTGGTGGACCACTACGACGGTCGCGGCCAACTGTGGCGTGTCGCCGAAGGCCATGCACAGTTCTATTACGACCACCAGGTGCCGGCCTACACCGTGGAAACCCTGTACGACCTGATCGCCGGGCGCTACCTCGCGCTGGGCATGAAGAACGAGGAGAAGAGCAGCTTCGTGTTCGGCTTCGCGGCCAAGGCGGCGGATTACACCCCGGCGGCGCTCAGGTCCGAAGGCGTGCGCTGATCTTCAACTGACACTGCAATCAACCTGTGGGAGGGGGCAAGCCCTCTCCCACATCGGGCTGTGTACACATCGGGTTCTGTGCATGGTCCTTAATCACCCCGCTGAATACTTCTTCAACAACCGCCCACCACAGGACTAGGGTTGCATCACAATAAAAAAGCAGGATGCAGCAATGACCGCCCTGACACGCTGCCTGGACCGTCCTGGATTCATGCCTCGGCTGTCCGCCCACCATGTGCTGCGCCCGCGTCTGGCCGCAGCGTTGCTCGCGGCGCCGGCACGTGTGAAGTTGTTGTGCGCGCCGGGCGGCAGTGGCAAGAGCGCGTTGCTCGCCGAATGTGCACTGCAGGCGCCGCCCGGGTGCCAGGTGTACTGGTTGGCGCTCAATGGTGGCGTGGCGTGCCCTGGTGATTTTTCCCGGCGCTTGGCGCACAGCCTGGGCCTGTCTTATACCGATGAAGCCACGTTATTGCTGGATCTTGGGCGCTGGCAACACCCGGCGTGGGTGTGCCTGGACGATTTCTGCCGCATGCCCGCTGCCGAGCTGGACGCCTTGCTGGATCGGTTGCTCACCGTCAGCAGCCCGGCGCTGACCTGGTGGCTGGGTGCGCGGCGCCGGCCATCGTGCAATTGGCCGCGGCTGTTGCTCGATGACGAATTGTTGGCGTGCGGCAGCAGCGAACTGGCCTTCAACGCTACGGAAATCCAGGCGTTGGTTGGGCCAGGGCAGAGTGTCGAGAGCGTCATGCAGTTCAGCGCGGGCTGGTGTGCCGGGGTGCGCATCGCGTTACTCAATGACGGCCATGCCGATAAAACCTTGCTCGATTATCTGCAACACGAAGTGTTCAACAGCTTGCCGGCGGAGTTGGCCGAAGCCTGGCGGGTGCTGGCCAACCTGCCGCGCTTCAACACGGGGCTGTGTGAACACCTGTTCGGCTCTGGTGACGGTGCTCAGTACCTGCGCGAGCTTCAAGCGCTCGGTGCGTTTATCCAGCCCTGGGAAGGCAGCACCGATTGGCTGCAGATATTTGCACCCCTGGCGCGCCTGCTGCGCGAAGAACCCTGGCCGGCCAAGCGCGCCTGGCACCGGCGCGCCTGCCAGTGGTTCAGTGCCGAGCAGGACTGGCAGGCCGCCTTCGAGCAGGCACTGCTGGCGCAGGAATACGAGGCGGCGGTGAGCCTGTTGCAGCACTTCAGTTTCGAAGACTTGTTTCGCGGGCAAAATGCCGTGCTGCTGTTGCGCCTGCATGAGCAGCAGGGCGATGAATTGATGCTCGGCTCGGCGCAATTGGTCGGGCTGGTCACGGCTGCACTGCTGTTTGCCGGGCGCTTCGAGCAGGCGGCGGTGTGCATCGACCAGTTGGCTCGATTCGCACCGCGACCCACGGCGGTGGCGCAGCGTCATCTGGTGGCGCGCTGGCAGGCGCAAGCCGGCTGGCTGCTGCACCTGAGCGGCGATGCCGAGGGGGCCCGCGCGCATTTCCTCGAGGCGCTGCAAGCCTTGCCCGAAGATGCCTGGACATCGCGCCTGATGTGCCTGTCGGGCCTGACCCAGCAAGCCCTGCTGCGCGGTGAACTGGATGTCGCCCAGACCTTCAATCGTGAAGCGCTGTGCCTGGCCCGCGCCCACGGTTCGCTGGTGTTGGAGGCCTTGCTGGAGCTGGATCACGCCCAATTGCTGGAACAGCGCGGCGCGCCGTACCGGGCGCAAAGCCTGTTGGAAAGCGTGCAGGCGATGCTGGCCGAGCAGCGCTTGCAGGCGGGGCCATTGATGGGGCGTATCGCCCTGCGACGCGGGCATCTGGCGTTGCGTCAAGGGCAGGACGCCCTGGCGGGCGAGTGTTTCGAGGTCGGCATGAACATCTGCCTGCACAGCCAGGACAAGCGCGTGCTCTACGGGTTTCTCGGGCTGGCGCTGCTGGCGGCCAATCGCGGTGATTACGCCCAGGCGTTCATCCAGCTGCGCGATGCCGAGCGGCTGATGCAGCAGCGCCACGTTCCCGTGCTGGTGTACCGCGCGGTACTGTTGTTGGTCAGCGGGCATTTCTGGTTGCAGCAGGGGCGCGCGGAATTGACGGTCGAAGCGGTGCGCCGCGTGCTGCGTCACTTTCATGGGCCCTGCGCCAAGCAGGCGCCGCCGGCCACGCTGGAATTGATCCCGCGTCTTGAGTACCTGCTGGTGCTGGCCGAGGTCAGGCTGGGCTGCGCCGAACAGCCGCTAGAGCGCCTCGGCGCCTTGCTCGACAGCACTCGGCAACGCGGCATGCTGTGCCTGGAAACCGAATTGCAGTTGGTGCTGGGGGAGGTGGCCTGGCGCCTGGCAGAGCCGGCCCGGGCGCGCCTGGCCCTGCAAGCCGGCCTGGCATTGGCGGCGCGTTGCCAGGTGCAGCAGGCGGTGCGCGAGTTGCGTCTACGCGCACCGGGCTTACTGAGTGAGTTGGGGCTCGAACCGCAAGCGTCGCCCGTCGGCGTCACGCACAACCCGCTGAGCCAGCGCGAACTGGAAGTGTTGCAGTTGATCGCCCTGGGCAACTCCAATCTGCAAATTGCCGACCGCCTGTATATCTCCCTGCACACGGTCAAGACCCATGCGCGGCGTATCCACAGCAAACTCGGGGTGGAGCGGCGCACCCAGGCGGTGGCCAAGGCCAAGACGCTGGGCCTGATGGGCTAAGCGCGCAATGCCTGGCGATAGTCCCCAGGCGCCGCGCCCATGGCTTGGCGAAAGCGCTGGTTGAAATGACTGGCGCTGGAGAAACCGCACCTCAACGCGATCTCCCCCACGGCCAGGGTGCTGCCGCGCAGCAGGCTCTGCGCGCGGGCCAGCCGGCGCGCCAGCAGGTACTGGTGGGGCGGCAGGCCGAAGCTTTGGCGGAACATGCGCGCGAAATGGTACTCCGACAGTGCGCACAGGCCGGCCAGTTGGCCGAGGCTGATGGCGTTCTGCAGGTGCTGGTCGATGTACTCCACCAACCGCCGCCGCTGGTGCGCGGCCAGCCCACCTTTTACCCGCAGCCCGTCGCGGGCGCCGACCTGGCTGAGCAGAGTGTGACTGAGCATTTCGTGGGCCAGGCTGCTGGTCAGCAGGCGCTCGCCGGGCTCGTGCCAGTTGAGGGCAATCAACTGGTGAAAGCATCCGGACAGATGGGCGTCTTCGAGGAAGGTGCCTTCGCGCAATTGCAGTTCACGGGGTTCGCGGTCGAGCAGGGTGACGCAGCCGAGGGCAAATTGTTCGGGGCTGAAATACACATGGGCCAGGCGAATCTGGCCATTGATCACCCACGCCGATTGATGCTCGGCCGGCAGGATGCACAGTTTGTCCGGGCCGCCCTTGATGCCCGGCTGGTCACGGCGAAAGGTGCCGGTGCCGCCGCCGATGTAGCACGACAACGTGTGATGGCTGGGCGCCTGGTAATCCTGGGAATCGTGGTGGTTGCTCCACAATGCCGCGGACAGACCGTCACCGAGCTCGGCACAGGCTTGCAGGCGTGCATTGGGCGAGCGGTTGAGGGCTTGAAAGACTTGCAGGGATTCCAGTGCTGGCATGCTGTGTTCTCCGACGTTTTGCATCCTACTCCGCCGTCATGGCGCTGTGAGCCCCGCGGCCGACAAAAGCGCAAGAATGTGCAAGAGAACTGCACGCGGTAAAAGCGACACTGGGACTCACTCGCCGGAGCCCGCTATGAACCTTTTCCTGTATTTACTCACGGTGCTGATCTGGGGCACCACCTGGATCGCGCTCAAATGGCAGTTGGGCGTGGTGGCGATTCCCGTATCGATCGTGTACCGCTTCGGCCTGGCGGCGCTGGTGCTGTTCGTGCTGTTGCTGCTCAGCCGCCGACTGCAGGTGATGAACCGGCGCGGGCACCTGATTTGCCTGGCGCAGGGCCTGTGCCTGTTTTGCCTCAACTTCATGTGTTTTCTCACCGCCAGCCAGTGGATTCCCAGCGGGCTGGTGGCGGTGGTGTTTTCCACGGCGACCTTGTGGAACGCCCTGAATGCCCGGGTGTTTTTCGCTCAGCGGGTCGCACGCAATGTGTTGATGGGCGGCGCGCTTGGGTTGCTGGGACTGGGCTGTTTGTTCTGGCCGGAGGTGGTCGGGCACACCGCCAGCCCGCAGACCTTGCTGGGCCTGGGCTTGGCCTTGCTGGGCACGATGTGTTTTTCGGCGGGCAATATGCTGTCGAGCCTGCAGCAGAAAGCCGGGCTCAAGCCGTTGACCACCAATGCCTGGGGCATGGCCTACGGTGCGGTGATGCTGGCGGCCTATTGCGCAGTGCGCGGTATTCCGTTCGAGATGGACTGGAGCGCGCGGTATATCGGCGCGCTGTGGTACCTGGTGATCCCGGGTTCGGTGATTGGCTTTACCGCCTACCTGACGCTGGTCGGGCGCATGGGGCCGGAGCGGGCGGCCTATTGCACGGTGTTGTTCCCGGTGGTGGCGCTGAACGTATCGGCATTTGCCGAGGGCTATCAATGGACCGCACCGGCGCTGGCGGGGTTGGTGCTGGTGATGCTGGGCAATGTGCTGGTGTTTCGCAAACCCCGGCCGGTAGCACCGACTTTTCATGCGAAACAAATCTGATGTGGGAGGGGGCTTGCCCCCGATAGCGGCCTTGCAGTTGACACATGCATTGACTGACATACTGCTATCGGGGGCAAGCCCCCTCCCACATTTGATACCAGGTGGCCTGTCTATTTCAGTCCAAGCCGCCTGGCCATGCGGCCGAGGTTGGCGCGGTCCAGCCCCAGTTCGCGGGCGGCGCCGGCCCAGTTGTGTTGATGGCGCTCCAGGCAGGCGCTGATGGTCCGGCGCTGGAAGTGCTCGGTGGCCTGGCGCAGGTCACCAGTGGCGTCGGGGGCAGTAGCGGGCGGTGTTTCGATGGCCGTTGCGCTGACATCCGGCAGGTCCAGGTCCAGGTCCACGGCGCTCAGGCTGAGAATTTTCGGCCGCTCGCGGCAGTGGCCCAGGGCTTTGAGCGCGCTGCGTCCGATCAAGTGTTCCAGCTCGCGCACATTGCCCGGCCAGTCGTAGGCCAGCAGCGCCGCCTGGGCATCGCTGGTCAGGCGCAGACTGCCCAGGCCCATGCGTGAGCGGTTCTGCTCCAGGAAGAAGCCGGCCAGCAACAGCACATCACGCCCGCGTTCACGCAGCGCAGGCACTTTCAGAGGGTAGACGCTCAAGCGGTGGTAGAAGTCGGCGCGGTAGCGGCCATTGCGTACCTCAAAGGCCAGGTCACGATTGGTGGCGGCAATCAGGCGCACATTCACCTGATGCTCCTTGTCCGAACCCAGGCGCTGCAACTGGCCGCTTTGCAGCACCCGCAGCAGCTTGGCCTGCACCGTCAGCGACAGTTCGCCCACTTCATCCAGGAACAGCGTGCCGCCATTGGCCAATTCGAATTTGCCCCGGCGTTCATTCAGCGCGCCGGTGAAGGCGCCGCGCACATGGCCGAACAGCTCGCTTTCCACCAGGGTTTCGGGCAGTGCGGCGCAGTTGAGGCTGATCAGGGGTTTGTCGGCACGCGCCGAGGCGGCGTGGATCGCCTGGGCGACCAGCTCCTTGCCGACTCCGGTTTCACCGGTGATCAGCACGGTCAGGTCACTGCCGCCCACCAGTTTGATTTCCTCCACCAGATGCTTGTGCGCCTTGCTCTGGCCGATCATTTCCTTGTGTTGCTGGCCGCTGGCTTGACGATAGATCTCGGCACGCTGGTGCTCGTCCTCGGCGCGCAACGCCAGGCGTTCAATGCGCTCGGCGACGTTGACGGTGGCGGCGGCAAGGCTGGCAAAAGCTTGCAGGGCGTCCAGTTCGACCCGTTCAAAGCGCTCGGTGTCGAGGGCGTCCAGGGTCAGCAGGCCCCAGGGCTGGTCGTCGATAAACAACGGGCAGCCCATGCAATCGTGTACTTGCAGATGCCCGTGCAGGCCGTCCACCAGGCCGTCGTAAGGGTCGGGCAATTGGCTGTCGCTGTCGAAGCGGGTAGGGCCGGGGCTGCTCAGCAGCACCTCGAAACGCGGGTGTTCGCTGACCTTGAAGCGTCGGCCCAGGGTATCGGCGCTCAAGCCATCCACGGCCAGCGGCACCAGCCACTCGCCATCCAGTCGCAGCAACGCGGCGGCATCGCACGGCAGCAGGGCGCGCATGGCTTGCAGCAGGCGTCGATAACGCTCGCCCTCGGGCAGTTCCCGTGACAGGTCGGCGACCAGCGGCAGCAGGGTGGTGAGCAACGGCTGTGCAGTCATAATGACTCCTTGTAGTCCTTATGACTATAAGTTGTAGGAGGTCATACTGACTACATAATATTTAACTCTATGAAAAATAACGTTTTATTTTTTGGCATGAATACTGACTACCTAAGGGTAATGAGTAAAAAGACCCAGGAGTCTGCCATGCTGAGTGCCCAAGACCGTGCCATCGTCAAATCCACCGTGCCCCTGCTGGAAAGCGGCGGCGAAGCGCTGATCACCCATTTCTACCGGATGATGCTGTCGGAATACCCGCAAGTTCGCCCACTGTTCAATCAGGCCCACCAGGCCAGCGGCGACCAGTCCCGCGCACTGGCCAATGGCGTATTGATGTACGCGCGGCATATCGACCAGTTGGACCAACTGGGCGACCTGGTGGCCAGGATCATCAACAAGCACGTGGCCTTGCAGATCCTGCCGGAGCACTACCCGATCGTCGGTGCGTGCCTGCTGCGGGCTATTTCCGAGGTGCTGGGCAGCGAGATAGCCACCCCTGAGGTGATGAGTGCCTGGGGCGCGGCGTACGGCCAGTTGGCGGACATCCTGATCGGCGCCGAAGCGGCTATCTACGACGAAAAGGCCCAGGCGCCCGGCGGCTGGCGCGGTGCGCGGCCGTTCCTGCTGGTCAAGCGTGTGGAGGAGAGCGACGAGATCATCTCGTTCTACTTCGCCCCGGTGGACCACGGCCCGATTCTCAACGCTGCCCCTGGCCAGTACATCGGCATGAAACTGGTGCTCGATGGCGAGGAAGTGCGTCGCAACTATTCCCTGTCGGCCTTGAGTGATGCGGGCCTGTATCGCATCAGCGTCAAGCGCGAAGCCGGTGGGCGGGTATCCAACTACCTGCATGACCAACTGCACGTCGGCGCGACCATCGACCTGTTCCCGCCGGCGGGCGAGTTCACCCTGGCCGCCAGCGATAAGCCGCTGGTACTGATCAGCGGCGGGGTGGGCATTACGCCAACCCTGCCAATGCTCGAAGCGGCCCTGGCCACCCAGCGCCCGGTGCACTTTATCCACTGCGCGCGTAACGGCGGCGTGCACGCGTTCCGTGACTGGGTGGATACGCTGGCGGCCAGGCACCCGCAACTCAAGCGCTTCTACTGCTATGCCGAGGACGACGGCGTGAGCCCGGCGGCGGACAAGGTCGGCCTGCTGAGCCAGGATCAACTGGCGGCGTGGTTGCCCGAGCAGCGCGACATCGATGCGTACTTCCTGGGGCCTAAAGGCTTCATGGCTGCGATCAAGCGGCATCTGAAGGCGCTGGGTGTACCTGAGAAGCAGGCGCGCTACGAGTTCTTCGGCCCGGCTGCGGCGCTGGAATAACCCCTCAGCAGCCATGCTGTCCAATGTGGGAGGGGGCTTGCCCCCGATAGCGGTGGGTCAGTCAGCTTGTCTTTCGCTGATACATCGCATCGGGGGCAAGCCCCCTCCCACATTAGCTCTGCATTTTTCTCGATTAATCCGGCGTTAACCCTTCTCTGTTTTAACGGGTGCCTGTGTGTAAACTTGTTGCCATCAGGCAAACAAACAAAGGAAACCGGAGATGAGTGACGAAATGCGTTTGGGCAGGGAGCGGCGCTTTCTGGTGTTGCTGGGCATCATCTGCCTGGCGCTGATCGGCGGCGCGCTGTACATGCAGGTGGTGTTGGGCGAAGCGCCGTGCCCACTGTGCATCCTGCAACGCTACGCCTTGCTGTTGATCGCGTTCTTTGCGTTCATCGGCGCCGCGATGCGCACCAAAGGGGCCGTCACGCTCTTTGAAGGGCTGGTGGTGCTCAGCGCCCTGGGCGGTGTGGCGGCTGCCGGTCACCATGTGTATACCCAGTTCTTCCCTCAGGTCAGTTGCGGCATCGATGTGCTGCAGCCGATCGTCGATGACCTGCCCCTGGCCAAAGTGTTTCCCCTGGGCTTTCAGGTCGACGGCTTCTGCAGCACGCCCTATCCGCCGATCCTCGGCCTGTCCCTGGCGCAATGGGCATTGGTGGCGTTCGTGCTGACCGTGATCCTGGTGCCCCTGTGCATCTATCGTAATCGCCACCCCAAAGCCTGAGCCCGCTCACGAAACGCCCCGGTCTGCTTGAGTGCAGGCCGGGGCGTTTTTGTTCGCAGGGATTTGTGAAAGAGCTGTGACGAGTGGCAACAAAAGCGGCGCGCAGCGTGCGACATGTTGTCACACGGAGGCTGTCGCAGGAGGGTCGTAACCGTCCGGACCGGCCTCTGGATTTGCATCTGGTGCGCAAACTGTGCTGTCAGTTCGGGGTTTGCAAGGCGCCGCGAAACGCTCAAGGGTTCGGCACGCGCGGGGTGAGTAAATGCCTTGTTTTATGGGGACTTTACTGCGTTTACCATGCCCTTACAGGTTGTAAGGGGAGTGGCAATCTGCCCAATAGCCCAGCAATTTTTGTGGTTTTTGTTGAGAATTGAACGCGATAAGATCGCGAACCATTGCAAGAATGGTGAAGGATTATTGCTGTAATCGATAAAAATTATTTCTTTATCAGACATGGTTTATACATCGCTAGCTAACTACAATCGCCCGCACTGAATGTCCGGTGCTGTTCAATATTTGAGCATTGGAGCGGTCGAGGAGCAGATGGAAGGCTCTGTGCGATCCCAGGTTCCGGCAGCCTTTCAACTATCCGCACCAAATGGAATTGGTCTGTAACAAGGCCTTTAGCCACGAAATCGAATAAGAACTCACCGCAGGTCCGTGAAACGTACAGCTATGACGTGGCGGGCAGGCTCTTATTCAATCGAAGAGAAATGCCAACCCTTGGCAGGGTGAAGTGTTGGCGATCAAAACCCAACTGCATTGCGCAAGCTGCTTTAGAGGTCGTGAGATGAGTAAAAACAGGTACCCCCGATTACTAGGCTTTTTGCCGCTGCTTGGCATGATGTTAATGCTGGGAGGCTGCAAGTGGACCTTGCTCGACCCAAAAGGACAGGTCGGTCTGGATGAACGAAACCTGATCATCACCGCCACCCTGCTGATGCTGCTGGTCGTGGTCCCTGTGATCATCATGACCTTCGCCTTCGCCTGGAAATACCGCGCGTCCAACACCAGCGCCACCTACGCGCCGAAGTGGTCGCACTCCACCAAGATCGAAATCGCGGTGTGGCTGGTCCCGATCCTCATCATCATTGCCCTGGGTTATGTGACCTACAAGTCCACCCACGCGCTGGACCCGTACCGTCCGCTGGAATCGGACGTCAAGCCGATCAACATCGAAGTGGTCGCGCTGGACTGGAAGTGGCTGTTCATCTACCCGGACCTGGGTATCGCCACTGTGAACCAGATCCGGTTCCCGGAACACACTCCGCTGAACTTCAAGATCACCTCCGACGCCGTGATGAACTCGTTCTTCATCCCAGCCCTGGGCGGCCAGATCTACGCGATGGCAGGCATGCAGACCAAGCTGCACCTGATCGCCAACCAGAAAGCTGAAATGGAAGGCATCTCCGCCAACTACAGCGGCGCTGGCTTCACCGGCATGAAATTCAAAGCGATCTCGACGAGCCAGGAAGAATTTGACGCCTGGGTAGCCGAAGTCAAGGCCGCACCTAAACAGCTTGATCAAGCTGAATACGACGCCCTGACCAAACCAAGCCAGAACAACCCTGTCGCGCTGTACTCCGCGTTTGAACCGAACCTGTTTCAGAAAATCGTCGACAAGTACGAAGGTATGAAGCCAGGCAAGCCGGTCAAGCACGAGAAGAAAGAAGTGGCCGTGGTTGAAGGTTCTGACACAGGCGCGCATTCAACTGCTGGGGCAGAGGAGTAAACGATGTTTGGTAAATTAAGTTGGGACGCGGTCCCATTCCACGAGCCGATTGTGATGATTACCATCGCCATGATCGCGCTGGGTGGTCTGGCACTGTTTGCAGGTATCACTTACTTCAAGAAGTGGACCTACCTGTGGACCGAATGGCTGACGTCGGTCGACCACAAGAAAATCGGCGTCATGTACGTCATCGTGGCCATGGTCATGCTGCTGCGTGGTTTTGCCGACGCCATCATGATGCGTACCCAGTTGGCCATGGCCACCGAGGGTTCGCCTGGCTACCTGCCACCTGAGCACTATGACCAGATCTTCACCGCCCACGGTGTGATCATGATCATCTTCATGGCGATGCCTTTCTTCACCGGCCTGATGAACCTTGCCTTGCCGCTGCAGATCGGTGCGCGTGACGTTGCCTACCCGTTCCTGAACTCCCTGAGCTTCTGGCTGCTGGTGTCGGGCGTGGTACTGATCAACGTGTCCCTGGGCGTCGGCGAATTCGCCAAGACCGGTTGGGTTGCGTATCCGCCATTGTCGGGCCTGCAATACAGCCCGGGCGTGGGTGTGGACTACTACATCTGGGCCCTGCAGTTATCAGGACTCGGGACGACATTGACGGGGGTCAACTTCCTGGCCACCGTCCTGAAGATGCGCGCCCCCGGCATGAAACTGATGGACATGCCGATCTTCACCTGGACCTGCACCTGGGCAAACGTGCTGATCGTGGCTTCGTTCCCGATCCTGGCCGCTACCATGGCGCTGCTGTCGCTTGACCGTTACCTGGATTTCCACATTTTCACCAATGAACTTGGTGGCAATCCAATGATGTACGTGAACCTGTTCTGGGCATGGGGTCACCCTGAGGTGTACATCCTGATCCTGCCAGCGTTCGGTATCTTCTCCGAAGTGATCTCGACCTTTACCGGCAAGCGCCTGTTCGGTCACCACTCGATGGTCTATGCATCGGGCGCCATCTCGGTACTGGGCTTCATGGTGTGGCTGCACCACTTCTTCACCATGGGTTCGGGGGCCAGCGTCAACGCCTTCTTCGGCCTGGCGACGATGCTGATTTCGATCCCGACGGGGGTGAAGCTATTCAACTGGCTGTTCACCATCTACCACGGTCGTCTGCGCATGACCAGCCAGGTCCTGTGGACCCTGGGCTTCATGGTGACCTTCGCCATCGGCGGCATGACCGGCGTACTGCTGGCCATCCCGGGTGCTGACTTCGTCCTGCACAACAGCCTGTTCGTGATCGCTCACTTCCACAACGTGATCATCGGCGGCGCGGTATTCGGCTACATCGCAGGTTTCAGCTTCTACTTCCCGAAAGCGTTCGGCTTCAAGCTGCACGAAGGCTGGGGCAAGGCTGCATTCTGGTTCTGGATCTCGGGCTTCTTCGTCGCGTTCATGCCGCTCTATGCACTGGGCTTCATGGGCATGACCCGTCGTCTGAACGCCACTACCAACCCTGAGTGGGTGCCGTACCTGTACGTCGCCATGTTCGGTGCAATCATGATCGCCGTGGGCATCGCCTGCCAGTTGATCCAACTGTACGTCAGCGTGCGTGACCGCAAGCAGAACATGTGCGAGTCCGGCGACCCATGGAACGGCCACACCCTGGAATGGTCGACCTCGTCGCCACCACCGTTCTACAACTTCGCCGTGATCCCTACTGCGAACACCATCGATGCGTTCACCGAAGCCAAGGAAGACGGTACTGCGTACCAGCAACCCAAGCACTACGAGCCGATCCACATGCCAAACAACACCGCCACTGGCGTGGTGATGGGTGCGCTGTTGACCGTGTTCGGTTTCGCGATGATCTGGCACATCTGGTGGCTGGCAATCGTGGGCCTGGTAGGCACCATCGGTTACTTCATCATTCACGCTGCCCGTGATGATCAAGGCTACATGGTGCCGGTCGAAACGATCGAACGCATCGAAGCCGAGCAGCACGCTCGCCTGGTAGCCGAGAAGAAAATCCCGGCCAACCGTGTAGAAACCTCGTTGGAACAGGCTTAAACCATGTCGAACTTAGTGACCAATGCTGGACACGCCCATGTCGATGACCATGGGCACGATGACCATCACCACGACTCGGGGCCAATAACCGTCTACGGTTTCTGGCTCTACCTGATGACCGACTGCATCTTGTTTGCGTCGATCTTCGCGGTGTACGCGGTACTGGTAAACAACGTAGCGGGTGGCCCGTCGGGCCACGACATCTTCGAACTGCCGTACGTGCTCGGCGAAACCGCCTTGCTGTTGTTCAGTTCGATCACCTACGGCTTCGCCATGTTGGCCTTCTACAAGGGCAACAAGAAAGGCGTACTGAGCTGGCTGGGCCTGACCTTCCTGTTTGGCCTTGGCTTCATCGGCATGGAGATCAACGAGTTCCACCTGCTGATCTCCGAAGGCTACGGCCCGCACCGTTCCGGTTTCCTGTCGGCGTTCTTCACGCTGGTCGGCACCCACGGTCTGCACGTATCCGCCGGCCTGCTGTGGATGGCGGTGATGATGTATCAGGTCAATAAGCACGGCCTGACCAACACCAACAAGACCCGCCTGAGCTGCCTGAGCCTGTTCTGGCACTTCCTGGACGTGGTCTGGATCTGCGTATTCACCGTCGTTTACTTGATGGGGACTCTGTAATGGCTAATGCACACTCCCATGACAGCCACGATTCAAGCCACGGCAGCGTAAAGTCTTACGCCATCGGCTTCATCCTGTCGGTCATCCTGACCCTGATCCCGTTCGGCCTGGTGATGTACCCAACCCTGCCGAAGTCGATCACCTTGATGATCGTCCTGGCGTTCGCGGTGATTCAGGTCCTGGTTCACCTGGTGTACTTCCTGCACCTGGATCGTTCCAAAGAGCAGCGCGAGAACGTGATTGCGTTCGTGTTTGCAGGCCTGGTGATCGTTCTGCTGGTTGGTCTGTCGCTGTGGATCATGTTCAGCATCCACACCTACATGATGGCGAAGTGAGGTAAGACCCGATGTCGCTTAAGCACTTTATCCAAATCACCAAACCGGGGATCATTTTCGGTAACGTGCTTTCTGTGGCGGGCGGTTTCTTCCTGGCCTCCAAGGGACATGTCGATCTGGCCATCTTCCTGGCGGCGATGATCGGCACCTCCCTGGTGGTAGCTTCCGGATGCGTGTTCAACAACTGCATCGACCGTGACATCGACATCAAGATGGAACGCACCAAGAATCGCGTGCTGGTCCAGGGCCTTATCTCCCTGAAACTGGCACTGATCTTCGCGACCGTCCTGGGTGTTGCGGGCGTGGTGTTGTTGTACAAGGTGGCCAACCCGCTGGCGGCGCTGTTTGCCGTGATCGGCTTTGTCATCTACGTCGGCCTCTACAGCCTCTACCTCAAGCGCAAGTCGGTGCACGGCACGCTGGTGGGGAGTCTGTCGGGGGCGATGCCGCCGGTGATTGGTTATGTGGCTGTAACCAATAGCTTCGACATGGCCGCGCTGGTGCTGCTGGTGATGTTCAGCCTGTGGCAGATGCCGCATTCCTACGCCATCGCGATTTTCCGCTTCAATGACTACCTGGCTGCGTCGATTCCGGTTCTGCCGGTCAAGCGTGGCATCCAGGTGGCCAAGAAACACATCCTGCTCTACATCCTGGCCTTCCTCGTGGCGACCTTGATGTTGACCTTCAGTGGCTATGCCGGCATGAGCTACCTCGCCGTCGCCGCGGCCATGGGCATGTACTGGTTGTACATGGCCTGGACCGGCTACAAGGCGGTGGATGACACCGTCTGGGCGCGCAAGCTGTTCGTGTTCTCGATCTTCACCATCACCGCGCTCAGCGTGATGATGTCCCTGGATTTCCAAGTGCCGAAAGAGCTGCTGCTGACCTACGCGCACTGAGTGGTCCGAGCAGTAAAGGCCCCGCCTTCGCAAGAAGCGCGGGGTTTTTTATTGAGCGCTGCGCCAAACCGGATACGCTGCGTTATCGTTGACGTTTTTCGCGAGCAAGGGCTAGCCGCCCGCCTCGCTCCTACACCCAAATTCTTCGAATGCAGGAAGCAAAGCAATGAGTAAAAAAGCCGTTATGGTCTTCAGTGGCGGGCAGGACTCGACCACCTGCCTGATCCAGGCATTGAAGCAGTATGACGAAGTGCACTGTATCACCTTCGATTATGGCCAGCGCCACGTGGCGGAGATCGAAGTGGCCCGCACCTTGGCCAAGCAGTTGGGCGCCACCGTGCACAAAGTGATGGATGTGTCCCTGCTCAATGAGCTGGCGATCAGCAGCCTCACGCGTGACAACATCCCCGTGCCCACCGTGAACAGCTCAGGTGAAAGCCTGCCGAGCACCTTCGTGCCGGGGCGTAACATCCTGTTCCTGACCCTGGCCGCGATCTACGCCTATCAAGTGAAGGCCGAGAGCGTGATCACCGGCGTGTGCGAAACCGATTTCTCGGGTTACCCGGATTGCCGCGACGAGTTCGTCAAGGCGCTGAACCAGGCCCTCAAGCTGGGCATGGAATACGACGTACGCCTCGATACCCCGCTGATGTGGCTGAACAAGGCCGAGACCTGGGCCCTGGCCGATTACCACGGGCAACTTGAGCTGGTACGCGAGCAGACGCTGACCTGCTACAACGGCGTCATGGGCACTGGCTGCGGCAACTGCGATGCGTGCAACCTGCGCGCCCGGGGGTTGAATGAGTATCTGCAGAATAAAGCGGATGTCATGCAGAGCCTCAAGCACAAGTTACAGTTGAAATAACTCGATCAAGAGCCGGGTGAGATCCAAATGTGGGAGGGGGCTTGCCCCCGATGGCGGTGTGTCAGTTAAAAATGCACTGACTGACACTGCCTCATCGGGGGCAAGCACCCTCCCACAGAGATAGCGGTGAACCAGTGAGTTTCATGCACTGGTCAGATAGCGCTTGAACAACGACCGCGCCCCATAGGCCGGCAGGATATTGAAAAACGCAAAGCCGACTTTAATCGCGATCTGCACATAGATCATGCTCAAGATATCGCTGGTCTGCATGACGCCATAGAAGGCGATAAAGCAGAACAGGACGCTGTCGATAATGACCGCAAAGAACGTACTGAGGAAAATCCGCAGATACAGGTATCTGGAGTTGGTCAGTTCCTTGATTTTGCACAGCAGATAAGAGTTGATGTTCTCCGACACCAGGAACGACACCGACGAGGCGATCAGCACCGACGAGACTTGCAGGATCACGTCGTTGTACGGTCCATCCAGTTTCCAGCCCGGCAGCCCTGGCAGAAAGGTCGAACCGTAGAGCAGGATGATGATCATCGCGTTGCTGGCAAACGCAAACAGAATCGCCCTGCGCGCCAGGCGCAGCCCGAAGTTTTCGTTCAGCAGGTCCACGATCAGAAAGGTCAGGGGATACAGGAACGTGCCCGGCGTCACAATGATGCCCATCGATTCCAGGTAGATCGGTTTGGTCGCGGCGATACTGGTAAAGATGTAGAACGTGAACAGCAGCAGATTCAGGATGATGTAGATCATCCATGAGTTTTCATTGCGGTCGTTCATGTCGTAGGCCGTGAGTGCACCGCCTTGTGAATAGAACTTCTTGTAGAGGTTCTTGATTTCCATCCTGTTGAAGTTGTCCATCATTTCGCTGTTGAGCACTTCACTGAGCTTGATCCTGATGACCTTGCCCGTGGCAATCACCATGATCACCGCCAGGCGTTTGTCATTTTCGAACCCCAGCAGCTTGTATTTGCTGTTTTCAACCGGTGCTTCAAGCATGGTCATTGAAACGCTCCTCGAGGATATCGCCGATGACACACAGGCGATCTGAGTTCGCGCAGGGTTCGAGGGTAATGAAGAGTTTTTTGGTGGTGCGGTCGTACACCAGCTTTTCCTTGTCGTCGCTGCACGCGCCTTTTTGCACGATCAGCAGATCGCCTGGCTCATTGAGGCCGGCAATAGCGTGTTCCAGCAGTACGCCAATCAAGTTGCAGGACATGCCGAAGTAGTAAGTCAGCGGGAACAGCGTGGACAGTTCACCGATACGCTTACCCAGGTGCTGCATGACCTGGCTTTCCTTGAGCACCGGCACCGCCGCCGGGTTCATGTTGCCCAGGGGGGAAACATTGCTCTCGATGATTTCCTTGGCTTCAAAATTGATCGTCTCGATTTCTTCGTAGGAGACGCCGAAGAAGTCGGAGATTTTCCGGATGGTCGACTGCTGTACGTTGGCGACCTTGCCTTCCAGGATGTTGTAGATGGTGGTCCTGGTCAGGCCGGCGGCGCTGCTTAAGGAAAGCTGGGTCTCACCGCGACTTTTGATCAAGTACCTGATGTTGCTCTTCAGGTGCTCGGTTTTTTCCCGTCTGTGCATCAAATGCTCACCACTTCCATTGAGTCATAATCGTCCATTCTTTTTTGCGAAACCGTGGATTTAGAGCCTTCCACGCGGCTTTTCAGCGTCGCGATCGCGAGTGTTACATGCGTGCCGCTCAACAATAAAGCGCTAAATCAGGCCGCGTTTTTCTCGTCATACTTCTCTGTACGACCCGTACGAATCTCTCGTCCGTCTACAAGGAGTAGTTGCCATGGTCAGCGTCAGTCGTCGATCTATTCTCGCCCTGGGCGCGGCCTTGCCCGTACTGGGGCATCTGGAGTGGGCAGTCGCAAGCGCCGCACCGGCGACCTCTGACAAGGTATTGCTGAACTACAACGAAAGCCCCTACGGGCCGTCGACTGCGGCGCTTGAGGCGATGCAGCGGGGCAGTGCGGCATCGGGGCGTTATCCTTACCGGCACATGTACGCGTTGGCTGCGCTGTTCGCCCAGCAGCAAGGCATTACCGAGGAGAGCGTGGCGGTGTTTGCCGGTTCCATGGCCGCCCTGCGCTATGCCGTGTTGGCATTCACCAGCCCAACTCGTGGCCTGGTGATGGCCACGCCGTCCTACGAAGTGCCGCGCCAGGCGGCCGCGTCGAACCAGGCGCCGGTGCGCGAGGTGAACCTCGATGCCGGGCATGCCCATGATGTACCGGCCATGCTCGTGGCTGATCCCCAGGCCGGCATGCTGTACCTGTGCAACCCCAACAACCCGACGGGCACTGTGACGCCAACCGAGGCCATCCGCCAGGCGCTGGCGAACAAACCCAAAGGCTGCGTGCTGGTGGTGGACGAAGCCTATATCGATTTCTGCGATGCCCCCAGTTGCGTGAGTTGGACCAAGGACCACGACGACCTGCTGGTGCTGCGCACCTTCTCGAAAATCTACGGCATGGCCGGTGCGCGCCTGGGCCTGGCAATCGGCCACCCGGCATTGCTGGAGCAACTGGCGGTGTTCGGCGGCGACAATGTGCCGGCTGGTGCCAGCCTGCTGGGTGCCCATGCCAGCCTGGAAGACGTCAAGCTGCTGCCTCAGCGAAAAGCGCTCAATGCCACCGCGCGTGATGAGACGATCGCTTGGTTGGCGGACCGGGGGTTCAGGTGCACGGCGTCGCAGAGCAACTGCTTCATGATCGACGTCAAGCAACCCGCGGAGCAGGTGATCGAGCGGCTGGCTGCACAGCATGTACTGGTGGGGCGGGTATGGAGCAACTGGCCGCAGTGGGTGCGGGTGACGGTGGGTAACCGGCAGGAGATGGAGCGGTTTCGCCAGGTATTCGCCACGCAGATCGTGGGTGGCGGCTGAAAAAACATACAAAAGTGGGAACGGGCAAGCCTGTTCCCACCTTCGCGTCCTGTTGCGCGACCGCCAACGGCTTACTGTTGGGCGATGCTGTAGCCATCAAAGGCTGTCTGCTGTTGCAGTGCAGCAACAACGTTCTTGCGGCTCAGCGGCTGTTCAGTACCGGCATTATCCACAAAGCTTTCCACCTCCGGCTCGGCCTCATCACCCTCACCGACAAAGTTGAACCCCAGAAACTCGAACGCTTCACGGTCGACGTTGAGTTTGGAGCGCGGCGTACGCAGGGGCAGGGTGACGCTGCTGCCCTCCTTGCTGATCACAAACACCTCGGCTTCTTTCTTGACTCGCGCGGCCTTGCCCTTGCCGGCGCTCGGGTTGCTGATGGCCTGGTGCGACTGGTTCAACACCTTGAGAGCCAGGCCATAGACCAGTTCCTGGAACTCGGGATCGTCCTTGAAGCTGGACAGGATGCGGCTGATGGAGAACTTGCTGTTCAGGTCTTCCAGGGCGGCGTTATCGGCAGCCTCGGCGTCCTTCAATTGCTTTAGCTGGCCCATCAGATCGTAGGCCTTGTCATCGTCGAAGGCGTCATGGGCCTGACGGATAGCCATGCGCAACTCGCGGATCTGGTCGCTTTCCTTGGAGGTGTGAAACGCGTCCAGCACCATTTCGCTGATGATCTTGGCCGCTGGCACATGCTGTGAAAGATTGATGGCGTTCTCGTATTCGGCTTTGGCGTGCAAGGCGGTTACGGAGGCTTCGGCGGATTCAGCGGTGTACGAATCGGACATTGAAATTTCACTACTTCAGTAAACGGGGAGAGACAAAAAAGCGTCGGGCATTTTCAGGGGGCAGGGGAGTCAGGTCAAGACAACTCCCGGCGGTGAGACCGGTCAGTCGTGATAAGAAATGGGCGCTCAGGTTACCGATTTTATTCCGACACGCCATTCTTCCCCGCCGACTTGGACCGATACAGCGCCTGATCGGCGCGTGTCATCAGGGCTGCCGGTGACTCACCGAGCCGCCGTTCCACCACGCCCAGGCTCAGGGTTATCCTGGCATCACTCACGGCAGGCATTTCCTGGATTTTATAACGCACCCGTTCGGCCAGTTCCTTGGCCGTCTCCAGCGTACTGTTGGGCAAGACCAGCATGAATTCATCACCGCCCCAGCGCGCCAGCAAGTCATCTGCTCGCACGCACGCTTCCAGGCCTTCAACGACCCGTATCAGCGTCTGAT
Source organism: Pseudomonas fluorescens (assembly GCF_002837185.1). Lineage (GTDB taxonomy): Bacteria > Pseudomonadota > Gammaproteobacteria > Pseudomonadales > Pseudomonadaceae > Aquipseudomonas > Aquipseudomonas fluorescens_AM. The sequence continues at coordinate 31,555 of NZ_KZ477992.1, forward strand.
CACCTACGCCATGGCCATGTCGGTCATTGATCGGCTTGAAGTCATCGATATCCATGGCCACCAGCGCCAGTGGCAGGCGAAAGCGTTCGGCGCGGCTGCACTGCTCGAGCAATACTTTTTCCAGGCGATAACGGTTGGCGATGCGGGTCAAGGCGTCCCGTTCGGCCAGGGAGCGGTTTTCGTCCAATTGCAGTTGCAGCTGCTGATTGACGCGCGACAATTCAAGGGTGCGCTCGACCACCAGCGCTTCAAGAGACTGGTTACGCTTTTGCAGGCGTTCCATGGAGCATTTGCGAGTGTGGATGTCGCGGTGCGCGCCCACCATGCGCGCGACCGAGTTGTCTGGATTGCGCGCGATGACGTAGCCACGGTCTTCGATCCAGAGGTAGCTGCCATCGTATTTTCGACAGCGGTATTCGGCCCGGTATTGGGGCGCGCGTTGGCAGATATAGTCGTCAAATCCGGCCATCACCCGGGGGTAATCCTCAGGATGGATCAGGTTTTCCCAGGTGAATACGCTGTTTTCCAGGGAGTGGCGCGAGTGGCCCAGCATTTCGTACCAACCGGGGTTGCGGTAGACGAACCCGGTATTGGCATTCCAGTCCCATATCCCGTCGCTGACCAGCTCCATGATGGCATGCAGCAGGTCGGCGTTGAGGTCGGAAAAGTCATTACGCGGTATTTCGTTGCCGGCTGTATCGTCCATCGACGCGCTTCCTGCGTGAACTGGCTTCCAAGGCCAGCTGTGGTTGACGCCGATACTCCGTGGCTGACGCTACTGTACAACGCGGACGTTGCGCTTTGAATAGGGCAGATGTGTTGTTTCAGGGGCTTGGCGCCGTCATTTTCGTACGAGGCTTGCCATCCGCGTTGTGCTGATAAATCGTTTCAGGTTGGCCCTTTTCGTTGAAAAATACCTGGCCGATCCCGGCAGAATTCCATAAGCGCTCGCCTGCCTCGGCATGTTCCGGAATATGCGGCACCACCTGCATGGTACGGCGCCGCGTAAACCAGTTGAGCGGTGAGCGCGGGGAGTAGAGCCAGCGGTTGAGACGGTCGAACCATTCCAGCAGGCGCGGCGGGAACTCGTTCTTGATGCCGCTGCTGGTGATCTGCCAGATCCTGGGACCCGCATTGCGGTGGCGAATCAGCACTTCGTAGACGAACGAATAATGCACGTCACCCGACAGAATCACGTAATTACCGGGTGTACGTGAGTGGCGGAAGATATTGAGAATCACCTGGGCGCTGCCGCGATGGGCCATCCAGTTTTCGGCGTCCACCAATAAGGGGTGGCCGCACCAGCTGAAGATTTTCTGCACGGTCTCGATCAGCTTCACGCCAAAGATTGGCGCGGGCGAGACGATGATGGCCGAAGGGTGATCGAGCAGTTCCTGCTGCAGTTCGCTCAAGGCTTCCCAATCCAGCAGGCCGGAGGGTTGCTTGAGCGTGAACTCGCTGCGCCAGCGCCGGGTGCGGGTGTCGAGCACTACCAGCGCGGGTGTGGTCGGCAGTACGTAGTGCCAATGCTGGAATTTCAACAGCGCTTGCACCAGGTCATCCTGCGCGCCGGCGTCGAGGTGATTGTGGCGTGCCGTGGCGGTCAGGGCCTGGGTTCGCTTCACCAGTTCGTCAAACACCTGTGGTTGGTTGCCCCAGCCCTGGCACAGCATGTAGGCAAGCAAGGCATTGCCGATGATACGTTTGGAGAAGGGGTGGCCGTAGGCGGTTTCCTCCCATTGAGCGCTGAGGTTCCAGTCATCGGTGATGTCGTGATCGTCAAAGATCATCAAGGTCGACAGATGGGCGAATACTCGCGCGACACCCGGCAGGCCGTCGCGGAATCCCTCGACCCGGAGCTCCTCGCTGGCGTAACGCTGCTGTCGTTCCAGGCTCAAGGGCGGGCCTTGAAGCGTGATCAGCGCCCAGGGCGTGGGCGACCACACCAGCAGGTACATCGCGATGACTTCAGCAAAGGTCACCAGATGATTATCGGCGGTGCTGCTGGTAAAAATCGGCTTTTTCACACCACCGAAGAAGCGTTCGCGCAATGTCTCATTGCTGTCCAGTGCCGGCAGCAAATCGGCACGGTGATAATAACTGGCAGGATGCCGGTAGAGGCTTGCGCTGTCATCGACCACAGCGCCTTCCAGGTATTCATCGAACAGGCCCAGCCGTGCAATCAGCCCATGAATCGCGCGCAGCATCGGCCCGGCGACATCGTCGGCGTAAACCTGATCGCCGCTCATCATCAATAAGGCCGGACGCTCGGCCGGGGTCTGGGCGTCGGCCAGCAGACGGTCGATGCACAGCAAACCTTCGTTGGCACTGTGATGGGGTTTGCGGCATGAGCCGTGCACCAACTGATGGATACGGCTATGCAGTACGAAACTAGGGTAGTGATCGTTGGCGTACAGGAGGTGAGGTGCCCATTCGGCGATGCCAGTATTGGCAAAAACCAGGTCGTAGCCGATCGCCACGTCCAGCGGCAGCGCTTCGTCCAGCGACACATCGATCAAGTGAATAAATGCATGACGCCCGACGGTTACGACGGTGCAGTCAAGGGGAATCTCCAGTGTCTGCGTGGGCAGATGCAGCTTCAGCGTCAGTTCCAGTGCTCGACTTCCTACCAGCCACAACACCAGGCGCCGAGCTTCCAGGCGTCGCAGCAGAGGGCCGGCCAGAACGGCGGGCAGTGTGTCGGAAGGCGGCATGCAGGCAGTGGTCCCAGGCTGGATTGAACCGGTAAGTCTAAGCGAGTGAATGTCATGGTTTTGTTATCGGGGGTACGAAGGGCCGTACACTGCCCCTCGTACGCGCCGGGTTAAAGCACGTTGCCTCGACCCAGGCCGTCCAGGCCACCGCCCCTGTTTTTGCTTCGGTCATTGGCCGCCATGCCTTCAGGCTCGACGGCATTGCGTTGCGTGGAGATGGGATCGATGCTGCGCTTCGTGCGTTGGGACGCTGCATCATCTTGCAGCAGAGGTGGGTATTGAAAGCTGCTCAGTGAGTGGTTGATTCCGCTGACCATGGATGTTTCCTTCTATGAGTAGAGGATGACTTCGCCTGTCGGAGCGAAGTAAGGCCTACCTTAATAGCGGTCCAGGGGGGGCCGCTATAAACGCGCTGCTGCAAGATATGACTGCAGATGACGAGCGTTTTTTGGAAACCTCACGCACATGCTTTACCGCATCAGGTGTACGAATCTTCAATCACCTTGGGCACCGTAAACCGGAACTCGCTCCCTCGGCCCACCTCACTCTCGGCTACGATCTTGCCGCCATGGGCCTGGATGATGCCCTGGGTGATGTACAGCCCAAGGCCGCTGCCGGTGGGGTTGTTTTCGGTCTGGGTCCAGTAACGATCAAACACATGCGGCAATTGTTCCGGTGCAATGCCGTCGCCGGAATCACGTACCGAGAACACGATTTCCGCGCCATTGCTCATGGCGCTGATGCCGATATTGCCCTGGCGGGGCGTGAACTTGATGGCGTTCCCGATCAGGTTCGACAGGACCTGGAACAGGCGCTCCGGGTCGGCGTTGATCTGCAGGCCGGGCTCGGCGTTGAACGACAGGTCAATGCCTTTATCCGACGCCAGCGGTGCGAGCAAGGAGTAGGCCTCTTCGAACATCTGGCTGACATCCAGCGCCACCGGCTTGACCACATACCGCCCGGCATCGATTTTCGACGTGTCGAGCAAGTCTTCCAGTAGCACATTCATGCGCCCGGCCGCCTGTTGCATGGTATCGATGGCCGAGGAAATCCGCCGTGACGTATGTGGGCCGTCGGAGCTGAAGGCCTTTTGCAGCATGCCGCAGAGCATGGAGATCACGGTCATGGGGTTGCGCAGGTCATGGGACACCACCGCCACCAGATCTTCACGCGCCCGCACGGCTTGTTGTTCGCGCAGCACCTGGCGGGCCAGGTCGTTTTCCAGGGCCGAGCGACGCAGGTCGTTGGCGGCAAACAGGTCGCCGTGGCTCCACTTGGTGGAGATGCCGGCCATTTCGACCTTCCAGATTTCAAATGACGTGCGGGGACGAAGGCGCAGGCCGGCGTCGGAGTCTTCCAGGTCCAGCGGCTTTTGCGGGTTGCCGCTCCAGTTGATGTTTTCTTTGACTTCCGGGCGGAACCACAGCACACCGTTGTCCACGGGCTTGGGCAGTTGCATGGCCAGGACGCCGCTGGCCACCTGCTGAAACGCAGCCGCCGGTGGGTACACCGAGACCAGGTTATGGCTGGAAAACACCGGTTCGGCGCTCTGCTGCAGCCACTTGTGCAACGCGCGGATCTGCGCCGGCTCCGGGCAGTTGCCGTAGCGGTGCAACTGCTTGTCTTCAATGATCGCCACGCCGCCGGCCGTTGTCAGGTTCATCAGCAGTTGCGGTTGTTGGGCCAGGCCATCGAATACGTCGATCTGCGAGGCCTTCATGGCGTGATCCAAGCGCGCAAGGGCTTCGAGCTTTTCATCACGCTGGCGGCTCAGGTCCAGCGCTTCCATGGCGCTGATCTGCAACGACAACACCTGGCCAATGGTCTGGCAGGCGATGCGCAGGTCATTGGGCACCAGCAGGGGCTCACGGTTGCCGCAGCTGATAAGGCCCCAGAGTTTGTCGCCATTCATCAGCGAGATGCTCATGGACGACAGCACGCCCATGTTCTGCATGTACTGGCAGTGGATCGGCGACACACTGCGCAGGGTGGCGAAGCTCAAATCCAGCGGTTCGCCGGTGTCCGGCCGCAGCTTGGGCACCAACGGTACCGGCTCGTAGGCCGCATTGGGAATAATGCGCAGCCAGTTGGTGCGATACAGCTCGCGAGCCTGCTCCGGGATGTCGGACGCGGGGAAGAACAGCCCGTTGAAAAGCTCCATGGACGGCGCCGATGCTTCGGCGATCACTTGGCCATGGCCTTCGTCTTCGAAGCGGTAGATCAGCACGCGGTCGTAACCGGTCATGGCCTGGATTTCATTCACGCTGATTTCGTACAACGCCTGCAGGGTTTTCGCCGCCTGCAAACGTTGCAGCATCTTGCCCAGGTCACTGGTGCGACCGTTCACGGCGCGTGGGCGAAAGTCCTTGAGCCGCGGTTCGAACTCCAGCACCAGCACGTTCTGGTGGCGGTGCAGCAAACCTTCGAAGTCCGCGCCGTTCAGGGTGACGTGCAACGGTGGCATGTCGAAAAAGGTATCGGTCTGGGCCATGACCTGCACGGCCTGGGCGTGTTCGGTGCCGATCAAGCTGTGCAGCGGCTGGCCGAGCAGCGTTTGCGGCGCATGGCCGAACAAGGTGCCGACGTTGGCGCTGACCTGGATGATCTTCAGGCCGGGTTCCGACAGGGTCAGCAGCACACCGTGAGGCTGGATCGCCCCGGGAAAACGGATGGGCTCATTGGCACAGTTGGCAAGCAGCTCTTCAAAATCTTCGGGTTTCATAGCAGTACCTCCTGGCTGTCGAGCCATTGCTCAAAGCAGCTGAATGTCGAGCGGGCGGCGTCCACGGCGTATTGTTTGGCGGGCGCGTCCAGCGGCTGGTCGCCCAGGTAAACAAGAAAGTCTTTCCAGCGCCGCCCGGTCTCCACCCCGTAGATGTCGAGAAAAGCGCCGCCGTTGTCGGCATTGACGTCCAGGCGCTGAGCCATTTCACGGCGAAGCACCTGGCCACCCAGCGTCGCGCCCTCCAGTACATACAGGGCACCGAGGCAGGCGGCGGGGGTGTCGAGCGTTGGCAGTTGCGTGCAACGGGGCAGGGTGTCGATGGCGTTAGCATCCAGGCCCAAGGCGTAGAGATCCTTGACCAGTGTCGGTGTTTTCACACGCATTGCCGTATCGAACCCTTCGGGAATCAAGCCACTGGCGTACAGTGCCGCTTCCATAGGCAGATAAAAACCGCAGTACGCCTGGAGCAGGCGTCGGTACCACTGCGCATCAAGGCGCTCAGAGAAAAACGGCAGGCGCTTTTCCAGGGCTTCATGCAGCGAGGCCGTGCCTGTGCGCAACGCTTCCAACAAGGTGTTCGCATCGACGTCATGGGCCTGAGAATGCATTCAGTAAGCTCGAACTGTGGGCCTCTCGGCCATGAATGACGCGCGCAAATGGGCGACGATTCTACACAACTCGCGGTCAGTAACTAAACGCGCAAGGCGAAAAGGCTGACTAACGGATCAGAAATGTCGCTCCTTGCGTCACAATGGACCAACGGGTTTACCGGGAAGTTCGCGCAAGGTGATATTGCGAGGCTATCAGTGCATAGCCAAACCCTGCTGATTGAGCGCGTTCTGCACACACTCAATCAAATGCTGGGTTCTCCACGGCTTGGGCAGAAACCGCACTGAACTGCCCAATTGCGCTGCCAGATGGGTATTGCCGGAGGTCAATACCACCTGCACCGTCGGCCAGCGGTGCGCCACGACCTTGCTCAGATCAAAGCCATTGAGCAAACCCGGCATTTGAATATCGCTGACAATCAGGTCCACCGGGTCATCGCCCCGTTCCAGGTAGATCATCCCTTCATCCGCCGAAGGGAACGACGTCACCGATGCGCCGAAGTCTTCCAACACATCCACCATTAACGCCCGAATGATCTCGTCGTCTTCCAATACTAAAATCGATGGCTGAGCCATGATCCTTACTCCACCATCAGGGTTCAGTAAGGTGGAGTGGAGGCTTGGCGCATAGGTTCGATTGGATGTTTTCTAAACGATGGGTGGTCGTTTGGCGGTGTGCAGGAGCGTGGTTGGGTGGCGCGGTCATGACAATCGATTATGTTGAGCATGCCGGGTGGAGCGACTGGGGAGCGGCCGCTTAAACAGGCATAATCGAGCGCAACACTCGATGCGGAGCCGTACGATGAAGTTCGCCTTGTTGACCCTCGCCCTGATGCTCACCACCGCCCAGGTTGCCGCCGCCGGCGACGCAGACGCGGGCGGCAAGCTCTTCGCCAAGACCTGCGGCGGTTGCCATAGCGTTGGCGAAGGCGCCCGTGGCGGCTTTGGGCCGCAACTGAACGGCATCATTGATCGGCCTGCCGGCACCACTGCGGACTATCAGTATTCAGATGCGATGAAGAACTCGGGGGTGGTTTGGAACCGGGACAAACTGGCGGCCTACATTGAAGATCCGAAATCGGTTGTGAAGGGGACGCGCATGATTTTCTGGGGCATCAGTGATCCGCAGAAGATTGAAAATATCCTGGCGTACCTTGAGACGTTTCAGCCCGAGTGATGGCGTAAACGGTTGTCTCCAGCCGTCGCTTGGGTTTGTCGGCGCACGTCTAGCCTTCAGGCGCCATGTCCTCAACGATATGGATCCGCAAATCGTGACGACCGGGGGCAAGCTGCGGCTTAAGGGTCAACGCCGGAATTTCATAGTCCCCGGCGTTCTGGCGACGAAATGGCAGAGGTTTGTCGTCGAACAGGTTATCCAGCCGAGCAGCATAGGCCGCGCATAGCTGTTCGAATCGAGCGGCGTCCATTTTGCTGGTTTTATAGATGGGGAAGGGCGGCATGACAGTGAACCCAGGGTAGAACAGCACGCCATGCTGGATAGGGAATAGCAGGTCATCCAGCGCCCCGTTTACCCCTCGACCGCTGTAATGGGACTCCCACCCGCCCATGCTCACCACCAACATCGCCCGCTTTCCTGCCATGCTGCCCTCGCCGTAGCGATCGCCCCAGTGGCGTTCGCTGTGTTCGCCGACACCGTAGGCGAAACCACAGGCGTAGACGCGTTCGACCCAGCCCTTGAGAATTGCCGGCATCGAGAACCACCACAGTGGGAACTGAAAGATCACCGCGTCCGCCCACCGCAGTTTGGCCTGCTCTTGCTCGATGTCTGTCGGTTGGGTGCCGGCGGCGAATACACGTTGCGACTCCAGCGCTGGGTTGAAAGGTTTTCCATCGTCATAGCCTGGAGCGTCGTCCTTATCAATGGGCGCTTTCCAACGCATGGCGTAGAGATCGGAAACCTTGACCTCGTGACCCGCGCTTTTGAGGTGAGCGATCGCGAAGTCCCTGAGCGAGCCATTGAGCGAACGGGGTTCCGGGTGGGCGTAGATCAGTAGTAGCTTCATGAGGCGCTCCGAGTGGGTGTAGGCCTCACCGTAACGACGAACCCGGTATGATAGAAATGAATTTCCGAAACATATGGTATTTACATGCACAATACCTTGCGCCGTCTGGATCTTAATTTGTTGGTCACGCTGGATGCACTGCTGTCTGAGCAAAACGTTACTCGGGCGGCGCGCTTGCTCAACCTCGCTCAGCCGACCGTCAGCCTGCAACTGGGGCGGCTGCGAGAAATTCTGGACGATCCGTTGTTGTTGCCCGGTCCCCGAGGCATGTCGCCTACCGAGCGAGCCCGTGAATTGCGCGGGCCGCTGCGCGAAGCCCTGGTCGCGTTGGAAGGCGCGCTGAGTCCCAGTGCCGCTTTTGAGCCCGCATTGTCCAATCAGACGTGGAGGGTGGCTGCCAGTGATTACGCAGCAACTGCCTTAGTCTGGCCCTCGCTGGCGCTGCTCAGGCGCCTGGCGCCAAATACGCGCCTGGCGCTGTTGAACAAACATCCCGTCAGTCTTGCCAGTGATCTGGAAAACGGCCAGCTTGATCTGGCGTTGCATACTCGCGATGACGCGCCGCCAAAACTGCGTCAACGGTCTCTGGTTCATGAACGCTATGTGCTGGCAGGGCGGCGCGGTCATCCCGCGTTGACAGCCAAGCTTTCGCTCAAGGCGTTCTGCGGCCTTGAACATGCCGTCATGTCACCCAATGGCGCCGGGTTCGTTGGCAGCACTGACCAGGCACTGGCAGCTAAAGGCCTGGAGCGACGAGTCGTATTATCAGTGTCTAATTTCAACTCGCTCATCTCAGCATTGGCGCACAGCGACGTGGTTGCGGTGGTGCCGGAAAGGCTGGTGCGAGATGAGCCCGCACTGCACGTACAAGCGCCTCCACTGGCCATTCCGGGCTTTGAAATGCTCATGCTTTGGCCCGAACGACTGCACCGGGATCCCGCTCATATGTGGCTGCGCGACCTTATCGCCTCGACGTTGGCAGGCACCTGTACGCGTTGATCGTTTCTACGTTGCGCGTGGTAAAGCCTGGGCGAATACCACACCGTTGAAGGTATGGGTGCAGCAGTCGTAAGAGGGTTTCATAAGCTCGGGCGTCAATTGCGGGTCGACCTTCTGTAACAGGCCGGCCTCGTCCACCCACAAGCCGCTGTAATAGCTGTTCTCATCCGTTCTCACATACATTGCGTCAAGAGTCCTTCTTAGGTTGCTTTGGAGAGGGTGGCCACGCGCCTTGGTCACGGAAGGAAATCTGGTAGTCGAGGTGTTCGGGCTCAATCATGTGCTGGAAATACGGCTGAAGAGTCGTTATCCAGTCAGGCAACATGTCGAATACATCGGCGTATATCGCGGTTTCGTCACCTAAAACCCAACGCTTCGAGAACACTGTCTGTGTCTTCGATATCCGCTGAATACTCATCCGCCTTCAAGTTATTGCTGTGCTTTTCGTACCACCGTAATCTGATTTTCATGATTATTTTTCCTGAGCTCGTCTTTTACCTGTCATTCGACGCCTTGGATTTGCAGTCTTCGACGTTCGGTGGAGTTGTGATCAATTGCGCCCATGCATTCTCTTAGCTTGGATTACTCGCGTGCCTCCTCGTAATCAAACGCGACGTAGTAGTCGCTCTCTGAAAGAGCAATCTCGTGGGAGAAGTAGGCCTGTACCTGCGATAGCCACTCCCGCCGCAGTTCAAACATGCCGTTATTGACGTCTTCGTCTACCGACAATCCGAGCTCAGAAATCACGGAGTAATCCTTTCCTAAGTCCGCCGAATCCTCAGTTCCGATTAGCCACTCTGTGGTTCTGTCGAACCATTCCAATCTCACTTTGAGTCCCATGTAACCCTCACAGATACTTTCTGATGTTTCGTTTCTCTTTTGGCCCTTTTAGCTGCTCGCCGGTTAGATGGTTGAACGCACCCATATGGCGTCCGGCAATTGGCAGGGCTTGATAAAGACGCAGCCGACAGGTTTGGCCAGCGTAGGTGCTGTGGCAGGAGAGGGTTCGTATAGATCAATCGCCGGTGAATAAGGCGCCTGCGACGGTTGCGGTGTCAGGATTCGCTGTCTGCGTAGCGCTTCTTCAGTAGGTGGATAAGAACGTTCTGACATGACCGGCTCACTTCCTTGTGCGAGGAAATGAGCCTACGGGGGCGAATGAGCGGGTGAAATTCGGCTTGTTCGATGGCCTGCGTGGGAAAAGTCAGCCAGCTACCCGCGACGCTTAAAATTGATATTTGAACCCTACCATCACAGGTCATTGTTGTGTAAGCCACGGCGGGCATGAGGGGGCGGGATGTAGGGGGTGGCTGCCGGGGGAGGCTGATGAAGAGGTAGGACGGTTCTGGTTTTGTTAGGATCCGATGAAAAAAGCCTTCTCTCGGTTGCCTGATAATTAGCAAGGTGGATATATGAATCCGGACAGTAATATTGAATAGGATGTTCGACGATGATTTATGAAAATGTTGATCCGCAACTGCTCGCCTTTTTGCAGAATCCCATGAAGTTTACATCGCCCCTTCCGCCCGCAGGCAAAAGCCTGAAATGGCATGCGCGAATGCTTTACAAGTTTACGATGCTGCGCAGGTTTATCAGTGCCGAGCAGGTACAGGCGTTGCTGTGGGAGAAAATTAAGAATAATTTGGAGAAGGCTGAAAACTCTCTGCCTCAATTAATTTTTGAAGATCATGTGCCGCTCAATCAGGACACGGTGCATCGTTTTACTGATGAGTTGTATCGATATTTCAGAATTGTATTTTTACCGTGTGATGCTACGTCGGCATCGCAAAAGGAAATGCTCGCTGCCTTTAGTAAATCTTATACCTGGGCGGCGCTTGAATATACCTGTAATAGAATTTCCGAGAATCTTGAGCTTCGTGCAGTGCACAACTTATCGATCTTGGCGAATGAAAGGTTGTGGTTGGGTTACTACCTGAGTGAAGTGTATTTTCTGATAGGTCATGGGCTCTTGAGCGCCAAGCTGCACGGGAAAACGCTAAAGATAGTGCCTACCGCCAAGCTACAGGTGCGATTAAAGGCTTACTGGCTTGCGGAGGTCACTGAAGCTAATTCTAATATCGGTGATATTTTAAGTCGGCATGACATTGTACCTATGCTGCATGAACGAGGTCGTCTGACACCAGAATTACGCAAGCTGTTAGTGGATCAAACGTTGGATAAATGTCTGTCCATACATTCAAACTACCTGTCGCCGACCATGACGAACCATCCTAAGTATCAATATTTGCGAGAGGTTGTTGATTTTGCAATTCACCTTGAGCTACGTGCGATGTCAGGTGAACGCTCGACCAGCGAGGAGTACATGAGAAGTATCGTCAGCCCGGCAACGGTGGATATGATTAATAGCGCCCTCGCTGGACGATTACCGACGCTTGATTCGGCCAGCAGTTTTGTTGAGTACAAGGGCGGCATGTATCTAAGGGGCGCGCTGAATTTCAAGTACGGGCTGAGAAAATTTGTCAGGTACCTGCTCGGTGAGGTGCTGGTTAATCAGAAGGGCCCTGACTTTGGCCATCTACTGGGTGTTGGCTTCGAAAAAGACTATGTTTTAAATTATATTCGCAGTCTCAATGACCCTCGCCTGAAAATTTATGAGGAGTTCAAACCAGGTAATAATGCGAAAATCAAGGGGTATGATGTTGATCTGATTATTCAAGATGTAGATGAGGATATTTATTATTTCGTGCAGGTTAAGCATCAGCTGTCGGAAATTCCTACATATCTTTCCGAGCAGTGCGAGTTGTTTCTAAATGCGAACTTTCGTAAGGGTTTTATTCAGCAATTAGGCGTTCTGAAAGATAACCTTTCTGACGATAGTATCAGGCGCAAGCTCAGTCAACATGGATTGGCCGGCGCTCGCCCGGATAATACCCACTTCATACTATTGCATAACGTCCCTTTCTTGAATTTCTATGAGCTTGATGGGATTTTCTTCTACGAGTGGAACTTGCTCAGGAATATTTTACAGGGTGGGCGGGTACAGATTCGTAAAAACCGAAACATCGCAGAGGAACGGGTCATTAGCAAACCACGTTTGCACCGGCCGCAGGAGATGGTAGAAGCTTATTTCAAGGATTCGCAAAGCGGAAAGCAAATGAGGGAGCACTACGATATTTATCGAAGGGCCTACGTTAGCTTTGCTTTTGATGACCTTGATGTGATCTGCAAGCTATTGTGAAGGTAATCGCTGCGGTGACGTGGACGTATGACCATGCTATAAGTACTGATCAGCGTTCGCGCCACCAACCCTTTCGAATTTTTCAGAGTAAGTGCTTTGAAATCAACCGTGAAATCTCCACAATCGAAGTCTTCCCGGTAAATTCAAACTTCACCTTCCCCAGCGACGAAAAGTAAATCTCCAACTCCGAATCCAGATCGAACGTCCCCGACGTTTCCACCGAATACGCCACGATGTTCTTGTACGGCAGCGACGTGAAGTCCTTCTTGCTGCCGGTAATCCCCTGCACGTTCACCGCGATGATGCGCTTGGTGGTGAACACCACGCCGTCGCGCATGGCCTTGTACGCGTCCACCACTTCTTCGCCGTCGAGCAGCAATGAAGCCACGCGTTCGGCGTATTCGTTGTTCTGTTTGAGCTTGAAGAAGCCTTTGTTGTTGAAGTCGATCATGTGCCTGCCCTCGGGTGAATGGTGCGATCGGTGTATGACGTTTTGATCACGGATCTGTATCTAACGCGCGCATTTTGAACGCCCTACCATGGTGTCCAACTCTACAACGTTGAGCGGATGTTTCGCGTCGACAGAACAACCGTCCAGGGAGCCCCACCATGCCCGAACTGTCCAGCTGGCTTGCCTATGCGCTGATATCACTGGGCATGGTGCTGACACCCGGCCCGAACATGATTTACCTTATTTCCCGGTCGATCTGCCAGGGGCGCACCGCCGGGTTTATCTCCCTGGGCGGCGTGGCGCTGGGGTTTCTGGTTTATATGCTGTGCGCCGCCTTGGGTATTACCGCGTTGGTGATGGCGGTGCCCTTCGCCTACGACGCGCTGCGCTTTGGCGGGGCGCTGTACCTGGCCTATCTGGCCTGGCAGGCGGTCAAGCCGGGTGGCCGTTCGCCGTTTCAGGTGCAAAGCCTGCCCCAGGACAGCCCGCGCAAATTGTTCACCATGGGCCTGGTGACCAACCTGCTGAACCCCAAGGTGGCGGTGATGTATCTGTCGTTGCTGCCCCAGTTCATCGACCCGAACGGCCATGGCAGTGTGCTGATGCAATCCCTGGTGCTGGGCTTCACGCAGATTCTTATCAGCGTGAGCGTGAACGCAGTGATTGCCACCCTGGCGGGGTCTATCGCCATGTTTTTCGTCACCCGGCCGGGGTGGCAGGTGGTGCAGCGCTGGCTGATGGGGTCGGTGTTGATGGGGTTGGCGGTGCGGATGGTGGTGGAAGGGCGGCGGTAGTGGCTGGTTACAGAATGGCCTTCAGGTAATTCTTGAGTGCGTCGAGCGGGGCATTGAGGTCTTCCAGTCTCGGCGCCTGGCGCATGTCCCGCGTAAGCCGTTGCAGCTCGCGCCCCATCACGGTCGTGGCGCCGCCCAGTGATTCGAGTGCTGAGGTCAGGCACTCATCAAGCTTCAACCGAATCCCCGCCAAATCCCCCTGGCGCACCAACAACCCAAACACCTCGCGGTCGTACGCCTCCATCACCGGATCATCGCGCAAAACCGGGCTGCCGCCGTCCGTCTCGTGCACCAGCTTCAGGGCAAAGAGCGCAACCGCTTCCAGCGTCAATTCCATGGTTTTGGTTCCTGCGGTTTTGGGGGAGGGCGATGATCACTGTTCTGCGCGGGAAAAAAAAGACCCAATAGTGTGAACCGGTTGGCTTGCGCAGCCGTAGTGTCGGCTGCCCAAGGAACGATATTAATTAGCCATGCTCCAACTCGGCGTGCCAAGTGCACCCGGTCGCCAGAAGGATAGGGTGCAAGACCTAACCCACTACAAGGATGCAAACACTCATGCAGTCATCCCCCACCCAAACGCCATCCGCCACCGGCGAACTGATCGCCAGTTTTCGCCACGGCAAGGGTTTCCTGATCTTCAGTTTGATATTTGGCGTCGCGTTGCTGGGGCTCGCGGTGTTTGTGCTGTACCTGGGCACCATCCTGCCGGTGGACAGTCACGGCCCCGTCGTCGGCCAGACGTCGCGCGGCCTGTCATTCAGCTTCAGCAGCCCCCAAACCCTAATCTACTTCACCAGCGCCTTGCTCACCGTTCTTGCGTTGGGCGTGTTTGCCGGTTACGCCTGGCACAGAAAACTGCGTGCGCCGCGTTACAACGTGTATGAGCACGGCATCGAGCGCTTCATCAACGACCAGCGCGACTACACCGCCTTCGCTGACATTGAAGACCTGTACCTGTTCGGCTCCGGGCAAACCGTGATGACCGGCATGATCACCAACCTGGCCTACCGTCGTAACGCGTCGGAGCCGTTTCACCGAGTGATTGAAACCCTCAAGGGTTTTTACCAGTTCCAGCAGTTGGTGCGCGAGCTGCATGTACGCGCGCGCATGCCGGTGGTGATCGCGACGCTGGAAACGGGTGGGTCGGTGACGTTCAACTGCATCAGCTCGGGGCAGGTCTGGGGTAAGCGCATGAGCGGCAACTTCCTGAACATCACCACCTCGCCGATTGTGGTCAGCCGCGCATTCCTGCAATACCAGGGCCGCACAGTGCCGATGTCTTCGCTGCGCACCGTGGACCTCAATGCCTGGACCGAAAAAGTGGTGATCAAGGACGAGAGTGGCAACGCCGTATTGTCCACCATCGCCACCGGCATCCTGAGCCACGACCTGTTCCTCAACACCCTCGATGCGGTATTGGCGGTCGAAGAACAAACCCGCGAGCTGGCGTGAGCCGGCAGCGTTAAGGATGAGGACTGAACGATGATCTATCGCGGTGCAGGCTGGCTCACCTTGTTTACACCCGTGGCGATGGTGCTGCTGGTGATGTGGTTGTGGCCGGATCCGAGCGTCAAGCCTGGCAATACGTCGCTTACGCAAGTGTTGATGGGGTTCGGGATTGGCTCGGCGATCAACGTTGTGCTGGGCTTTGTATTGAATCGAAAGGTTCACGCCGACGGCGTGCGTCATCACTTCTTTTTCATGCCCATGCAATGGCCGGCGCTGGCGATCACGCTGGTGTGCGCGCTGATCGCCCTGTTGAAATAAGCTTACCGACCGCTCGGCAAGGGCGGTCGGGTTTCGACTTGTTCGAGGCTTATGCGATACGTGGTGTAAGTGTCGCCATCCCTCAGGTAAAGATCGCTGCGATAACGGCTGACGGCGCCCTTGAGTTTGATGTGCAGGCCGTTGGCGACGCGCTGGATGACCACGTCTTGCAAGTCGGTGTCCGAGACCAGGAACGGCGGGGTTTTGCCGAGGTACACCTTCATGGTTGCGTCTGTCGATTCACGGTAATCCATATAGAACTTCAGCGTCTTGGGCTCCGAACGGTCCCTGGCTTCCTCGACGATATAAAGCCATTCCCCCGGTATGAAGTTTTGCTTCAGGACTATTTGGGGGGGAAGCTCGGGTTTGTGCACATAGGCATAAATGAGAAACCCCGCAAGGCAGAGCGCGGCGATAATCGCCAGGTACTTTTTGAGCCTGAGCTTCAGGGCTTGCCATTGGGTTTTATTCATAAGTTTCAACGTTGGATATGAAGACGGTGTCATTGCGGTGCATTGATGATAATCGTGTCCAGACCCAAAGGCAGTGTTCAAATCCACTGATCATTCAAGGCGGTACGGTCCCCACCTTCATGGCCAGTGTTTAAAATGCCCTTAGGCTCAATCATCATCAGCTTGGCTTCGCCTTCGGCGGCCGTGCGGTGCACTACGCCACGAGGGACCACATACAGTTCGCCTGGCGCCACATAGACCGGGCCGTCCGGCAGGTCGATACGCAGCGTGCCTTCCAGCACCAGGAATGCCTCGTCGGTTTCGGGATGGGCGTGCCAGATGAATTCGCCCTCGATGCGTACCACTTTGAATTGGTAGTCGTTCATCTCGGCGACGACGCGCGGGCTCCATTGTTGGTCGATGAGGGCGGCTTTTTGGGTGAGGTTTATGGGGGCGGCGGGAGGCTGAGCCATGACGGA
>NZ_KZ477992.1:47864-211013 GCF_002837185.1 Pseudomonas fluorescens
GAGGGCGGCTTTTTGGGTGAGGTTTATGGGGGCGGCGGGAGGCTGAGCCATGACGGATACTCGGGTAGGTGAGGACAGTCAGGTTAGCCAGAAGAATGGCGCAGGGCTTGAACGATCATGCAATAGGCGTCATTGCGCTGTTCCGAATTCAAGCCTGCCGCAATTTGCCCGCGAGCCAAGATAGCGCCATCGCCGGAATCGAGAGAAAAGCCGCATACAGGATGCCGACACCCAGCAACGGGGAAGCACCTGAGGTGACCAACATCACTGGGATCTGAGCAAGCATTACGACGGCACCTGCGGACCACTGGGCGCTTTTTTGCAGGGCTCCAAGAATCACCGACAGAGCAAGCGCGGCGGGGTAGATGAGGGTCCAATAATTAGCCAGGTCCCATGGCTCTTTAGTCCCCGTGACTGCTGAAACAACAGTCCAAAAAAATAGGGAAACAACACAGGTGGCGATGAGTGCCATGATTTTCCTATTTCACTTTGTCGAAAGGCCGTTGGACGCAATCGAAATTTATTTCGATCGCAGTGAAGCCCTGCGCTTTACCACGTTGGCAAGCAAGCGGGAAAGCGATTCGATTGAATAAGGTTTCTGCAATAGCTCGAACCGCTGACCACCCGCTTCAATTTTGGCGAACTCGGAGCTGTAGCCTGTGGTGAGGACCACTGGCAACCATGGATAAAGTACTTCGATACGTTCGAACAACTCGATCCCGCTCATGCCGGGCATCGTGATATCTGAGAAGACGACATGAAAATTTTCCGGGTTAGTTGAGAGCGCGGTAAGCGCCTCCCGCGCGCCAGGTACCCAATGGACGGTATAACCCAGCTGCTGCAGAGTAGCAGAAGTGAAAGTCCCGATATCTTCATTGTCCTCTACAACCAGCACCGCATATCCCTCGCCGCACTCCGTAACTGCAGGTGCGGCATCAATGGTCTTTTGCACGAATGCCTCGACCCGTGGCAGATACAGAGTAAACGTGCTGCCAACACCCTCACAGCTACTGACCAGGACCTCTCCGCCTGATTGCTTTGCAAACCCGAAGACTTGAGACAGACCGAGTCCGGTGCCTTGCCCCACACCTTTGGTCGTGTAGAAGGGCTCAAAGATGCGCTCTAATTTGTCTGCAGAAATTCCTGTGCCGGTATCGGATATAGAAACCGTCACGAAATTTCCAGGACGTTCGGGGTGTGAGCGTACTGCGGGGAGCGATGTATTCGTATTAACGCTGATTGAAAGCTCCCCAACACCGCCCATTGCGTCCCGAGCGTTAACGAGCATGTTTACCAGCGCGGTCTCGAACTGGCTTACATCGGCATTGATAAAACACGGCTCATCACAGATATCGATGGTCACACTGATCCGTGACCCAGTGAGTGTGTCCATCATTTCGCCTATTCGCACAACACTCTCGCCAGCGTTAAAGATTTCCGGTTGCAGCTTTTGTCGTCGTGCAAATGCCAACAACTGGCTGGTCAACCGCGCCGCACGCTCTACCGTACTTGAAATCGCTTTGATGTATTTATCGCGGCGATCTTCTGATAGGACTGGGCTGCTGAGAAGATCTGTACAGGACTTGATAACCGTCAGTAGATTATTGAAATCGTGGGCGACACCACCCGTGAGCTGCCCAATGGCTTCCAGCTTTTGCGATTGCCGCAGCGCCTCCTCTGAACGCTTCAATGCCTCGTTGGCATCTTCCTCCGCTTGAGTATCCCGGCCAACAGCGTGGATAAAGTCTTTATCCGGCACCGCCGTCCAGGAGATGGTGCGATATGAGTTATCCGAATGCCGGTAGCGATTCTTGAAAGTAGGGAAATGCTCCCCTCGTTTCAGATCGGTCATCGCATCAATCGTCCGCTCCAAGTCATCAGGGTGAACGAAGTCAAGAAATTGGCTATTTATGAGATGTTCTTCAGGCCATCCCAGCGTTTTACTCCACGCAGGGTTGACCGCCGAGATTTTCCCATCGAAATGAGCGACCAGCATGAGGTCTGCGGAAAGCCGCCAAATTCGATCTCGGTCCTGGGTTTTCTCGACAACTTGCTGCTCCAACGACTCGTTGAGTTTGGCCAATGCATTTTGGGCATCACGCAGGGCTGTCATGTCGCGAGACACGCTAAGGATTTTTTCGGGTTTCCCATCCGAGCCAAAAATAGGACTGACTTGAACGTGCCACCATTTCAGCGTCCCGCCCATGGTGAAAGCAGATCCCATAAAGCTGGCACTCTTACCTTCGCGAGCAGATTGCACCGCAGCCTTGGCATCCAAGTTTCCCTGATCCTGCCAGAAGTCAGGCCATGGACAGCCCCGTATTTCATTGAAATCACTGACTTCCATGATCTCTTTACCCAACTCGCTCATGAACGTCAGGCGGGCGTCCAGATCCAGTACTTTGATGCAGTCGTTTATGCTCGCGAGAACACGGTCGGTGAATGCCTCGTTCTCCTCCAGTTTCAGCGCTCCGTGAACCTGCGTCGTGGTTTCGTGGACAAGGCAGAACATTCCTTCAGGCTTTCCAGTATCCCCATGCAGTGGCGAAAACGAGAATGACCAGAAAGTCAGCTCGGTCACCCCCTCCCGAACAAGTGTAATCGGATGGTTTTCAAAGCGGCTTGCCTGCCCCTGAAGCGCGCTTTGCGCAATGGTGCGTACTTGCTCCCATGCTTGGCCCCAAATCCAATGAATCGGCGCGCCTAAGGCAACTTCTGGCGCGCACGGGAGATTGATGAGGTAAGCGTCATTGAAGAACAGTTGTAACGTGTCTCCCCACACGAGGTACATGCTGTCGGGGGAGTTCAGCATCAGACTGAGTGAACTTTTGAGCGCCATAGGCCAAGATTCTCTGGCCCCCAGAGGGGTTGCAGACCAATCCGTTTCGCGTATGAGGCGCCCCATATCTCCGCCACCGGCAGGGAGGTCAAACGAAACCATGTACTTGAAAGCTCCCTCGGCCAAAAGGTGGCCAATACGCTGCGAGAATAGAGCAGGCATGATGTCATTCATGCCCGCTGCACAGCCATCTATAAAAAAAACTGGAGGTGCCTTCGGTCGGTTTTGGAGTCAGGCTCTGGTGCTGTGTTCAACGTAATGCGTGAAGTGAATCGTCCCAGGATTCATGAGGTCGCCGAGTGAGCGTTTCTGGCCGGTTGCTGCCGTGCGCGACCGGCAACTCTCAGTTGTTGTTGCCGACCCGAACTGGAATCAGGGGCAGATTAGATTTGAAATAATCGTGGTTTGACCCCGGTTTTAAGGGCGGCTTTTTGGGTGAGGTTTATGGGGGCGGCGGGAGGCTGAGCCATGACGGATACTCGGGTAGGTGAGGACAGTCAGGTTAGCCAGAAGAATGGCGCAGGGCTTGAACGATCATGCAATAGGCGTCACTGCGCTGTTCCGAATTCAAGCCTGCCGCAATTTGCCCGCGAGCCAAGATAGCGCCATCGCCGGAATCGAGAGAAAAGCCGCATACAGGATGCCGACACCCAGCAACGGGGAAACACCTGAGGTAACCAACATCACTGGGATCTGAGCAAGCATTACGACGGCACCTGCGGACCACTGGGCGCTTTTCAGCGCGGCTCCAAGCAGCGCTGACAGAGCAAGCGCTGCGGGATAGATGAGGGTCCAATAACTGGCCAGGTCCCAAGGCTCTTTAGTCCCTGTGACTGCTGAAACAACAGTCCAAAAAAAACAGGGACACAATGCAAGTAGCAGTGAATGCCATGATTTTCTTTTTTTTCCCGGACATATGATCGCTCCCTCGCTCCGCGTGGGAATGCATCCCGTGACGCTGCGCGCCACTCTAGCGCAATTGCCGGATTCTGCGCTGAGAGTGGGACGCGGAGCGTCCGGGGCGGCATTACCACGCAGAGCGTGGGAACGATCAACTGGCCGCCGCAATCAACCCGCGTCGTTGCAAAGCCACTTGCGCCTCCTCTGGATTCATCCGCACCAGGTTCACTGGAATGGATTTCGCCGCCGGTGTGTTACTGCGGCTATCCCGATTTGCCAGTGGCAGCAAACCGTTGGTTTCCGGGTAGTACGCGGCGCAACAGCCTTGCGGCACGTCGAAGGGGATGACTTTGAAGCCGGGCGCACGACGCGGAACGCAAAATGCTCATGTAAATATATCCGTCCCTTATCTGTTTTTTCTCTGACTAAACGGGTTCAGTTGTATCGTCTGAAGTTTCAGATGCTTCAACAATGGAAGGTAATCCCGCTTCCAGTTGAAAACGGCGTATGTTTTTTATGACTTTTTTGCCTAGTGTCGTTAATGACCAATATTCCGCATTGTCACTCAAGGAGTGTTTCTTCTTTGATGGTTCCACTAAGTCTAAAGCTGCTAAGTCGGCTAATATTCCAGCGACGATATTGGATCCTACTGGGTAATTTTTGAAGTATCCTGTTCCCGATAACCCTAGTGCGATATTTTGGGCAATTCCTAACTTACTGTTTTCACCAAGTAAGTGTGGGCCGATATGCTGGAAAATATTGGCAAGAGTGGTTTCGTGGATTTTTCCATTTTCCCACTTTGAGGTTTTTCTGATGCGAATATACATTTTATTAGATGACAAAATTCGAACTGATGCGTGCACTTCATCTTCTTGGAGTACTTGCGTTTTTTTGTGATTTTCGAGCTCTGTTCGAAGCTCGGAGTTCTCATGGCTAAGTCTTGTTAGCTCACGAGTTACCTCAGGGCCAGCGACCTCATCCGCTCTTATCCATCCTGTCCTGGGGTATGCAGTAATTGCCTTCATCAGTGCAATTGAAATTTTCCCGTGCAATTCGTCTTTATTTTGCCAAAATTGTATAAGTTTGGTTTTTATTTTTCGTTTGAAGTCAGTAAGCTTTTTTCTTGAATCTGAATCTGGCTCTTGCTGGTCGTTTGGCCATAGCGCTCCATCCGAAATAATAAAAGCTAAAATTGGTACTCCTAAAGAAATTGCATAATCATATTCTTTTTCTGTGTAGCTAATTCCTTGAGTATCTAAAGAGCCATATCTATGGGCTACTATAAGAACATAGTAGTCGCTGTCTCGGATTTGCCGAGTAATTATAGCCCACTGCTCTTCGTCTGCCGCGCTGAACATCTCCATTCCCATAGGTATATGACCCATATCTAATACTGCTTTCATTGCCTGATCTCTGTGATCTCTTAGGTCTTGAAAGGTTGAGCTTATAAATACCTGATATTTTTTGGACATGAAGAATATCCTTATATTGATGCTCAGAGAAGGTTAGATGTCTTCTGCAGGCTGGGGTAGTTGTGAGCCGAAAGATCAAGCTTTAGGAATAAATTTGTAATTTACGCTACTATTTTGACATTGCTTTGTCTATGGGGAATTTTCATTGGTTGTGGAGTTCTGTATTCGGTCAGGTGTGTTGTCATCTTTAGTAAATCTTCGAGACAACTCTGCTGTGCCGGTTTGCCATTCCCTCCGCTAAATTTGCATTGTCGCTTTTATATTGCGACCGGGCCTGGAAACCCGTGGAACAATAGCGTACAGGTGCCACTATTTCATCACGACTGCTGGTATTGTTGTGCCAGCATATCCGTGTTATGGCGGCTGTGCGCGGGAGGCCCTCGGGTCTGCCGGGTTCCTATTGTCCCGGTTTTCCAGCCTGCGCATAGCTGCCACCCATTCGCCTGGGAGCGAACGTGGCGGCCCTTTTCTACAGTAGGAGCCAAGCCAATGAGCATTTCTGAAAGGACATACCCTCGCAACACCGTCCTCAAAACCTCCGCGCATTTCGGTGGTGCCCAATGATCAACCCACCCCTCGACAAAACCCTCGGCGTCATCACCTTTTCCACCTGCGGCAAACAGCCCAACCTCCACCGCCTTTTCCGCGTCAATTCCGGCGTACCCATCTGCGATGCCCTGGAGCATGCCTCCGAGCTTCTGCACTGTTCCAAAATGCTGGCATTTGATGCAGCGATGGATAACAGCGCAGATCGCTATGCCTGGGCGGCGTATTATTTGGGGGAGATGGCGAAGGCGGTTGTGGATGATTTGGCGAAGGGGATGTTGCCGAATGGGGTGGTGGAGGAGGGGAATCGGTTGGTGTGTAGGCAGGTGGTTTGAGGGTGTTTGGGCTGGCGTCTTCGCAGGCCAGCTCTTACAGTGGGCCGTGTTTCAGGTCGGCAGTGGGCGGTGAGGAATGAATCTGTGGACTGCCCACTTTTCGACAGGCGAAAAAAAGACCTTGAATTCCAAGGTCTTTTTTTAAGATGGTGTCTGAGGGAAACTCGCTTCCGCCATATTTTACAAGGGTTTCAGGCGAGTTTGGAAGTTAGGGATACACCTGGGGATACATAAGGCATAGTGCTTCGTTTGTACTCGACGTTGCTTGTGAATCAAATCACGATTAACTTTGATGGCCATTTGATCATACTGCAGGGCGCAATGATGAATCGTAGGGAAGCGAGAGATTATCTTTTTTGTGATGGGGATGCATCGAACTCCATGACAGCCCAAATCAACGGCGCTTGTGCGGAAGCAAGCAAGCTGCCTGAACGCCGTTTACTTGAGACTGATCCTGAGGCGTTGGTTGCTTACTTCGTGGAAAAGTACGGCGTTGAAATACCTACTCTGCTTCGCGATGAAATCGTGGCGTCTCAGCATGAACGTCAAGTCGAGATCTACGATCATTGGGACAAGCAGATCAGGCTGGTGCCCGGTGAAGCATACGATTTTGAAGTCCCTTTCGTGGGGGAGGCGGATGTTTTTAAACTGCGTCCCAATTCATTCGACATGTCACCTCCGAGAGCTTTGGTTCGCAAGCAGCAGCTAGCCTTTACTATCTCGGATCGTTCACTAACGCCGGAAGCGGTAAAGTCTGAGTTAGATTCGACCTTAGCTTCGGTTGAAAAATATTTAGAATCACATCGTCGTCAGTGGGCAGGCTTTCCCCAGCAATTGGCAAATGCGCTGAGAGCTGAGATCGATGCACGCCGCAGCAAGCTCCTTGCGCAAAAGGAAAATGCCTCGAAGCTTTCTGGCATGGGGATTCGCCTAAAAGAAAAGGAAGGAGATGCTCGTAGCTACATTTCTCCGACTGTGAAACAAAAGGTAATCCCCCAATTACCTCCGATGACTCCCGCCGTTGCTCCTGAGCCAACACTGGATTTGAAGCAATACGAAACGATCCTTGGCCTTGTGCGAGGTGCTGGTAGAAGTATCGAGCAAAGCTCATCCCGCACGCGAAAGCTAGATGAAGAATCGCTCAGAGATCTCTTCTTGGTTCCCCTGAACGCCCATTTCGGAACTGCCACAGGAGAGGCATTCAACTATCAAGGTAAAACCGACGTGCTCATACGGCATGGCGAGGGCAACCTCTTTGTAGCTGAGTTCAAGATCTGGGGTGGGGACAAGCGTTTCCTGGCCACGATTGATCAGCTACTGAGCTACCTCTCTTGGCGTGACACTAAGACAGCGATTGTGATGTTCAATCGGAATTCCAGCTTCACAGCGGTAATTCAGAAGATGCGAGTGTTGATAAAGAGCCATCCTCGCTACGTGAGCGGCCCTGTAAACTTGGATGAAACGAGTGACCGTTATGTGTTTTCTCTGCCGCAAGATAATGAGAGAAGGGTGATCATCTCGCTATTGGCATTCGACCTCGGTACCGATTGAGATTGGAGTTTTTTGTTCGAGGGGGACCCTGAGGCAATGCTCGCGGTAAGGGGTCAGAAGCCCGCGGGACCGCGTGGTGGAGGAAGGTAATGCGGTTGGTGTGTAGGCAGGTGGTTTGAGAGTGTTGGGGCTGGCGCAATCGCAGGCAAGCCAGCTCCCACATTTGGACTGTTTTTCAGGTTGGAAGTGGGCGGTGGGGGATGAATCCGCTGGTGTCACTTTTCTACAGACGAAAAAAAAGACCTTGAATTTCAAGGTCTTTCTTTAAGATGGTGCCCCGAGGGAGAATCGAACTCCCACTTCTTTCGAAAACGGATTTTGAATCCGCCGCGTCTACCAATTCCGCCATCAGGGCTCAATGGCGGCGAAGTATAGAGATGAGATTACCGTTGGTCAATCACGTTTCATGGTCAATTTTGACTATTTCCGCTAGACTCCCCGGCCCTGCTAGACGAACCCCATCATGCGCGTTGCTGACTTTACTTTTGAGCTCCCTGATTCGCTGATCGCTCGCCACCCTTTGGCCGAGCGTCGCGCCAGTCGACTGCTGACCCTGGACGGGCCGAGCGGTGCCCTCGCACACCGTCAATTCACTGATTTGCTTGAGCATTTGCGCCCGGGCGATTTGATGGTGTTCAACAATACCCGGGTGATTCCGGCGCGGCTGTTTGGCCAGAAAGCTTCCGGCGGCAAGCTGGAAATTCTGGTGGAGCGGGTGCTGGACAGCCATCGCGTGCTGGCCCATGTGCGCTCCAGCAAGTCGCCGAAACCGGGGTCGAGCATCCTGATTGATGGCGGTGGCGAGGCCGAGATGATCGCGCGTCATGATGCGTTGTTCGAGCTCAGGTTTGCCGAAGAGGTGTTGCCGCTGCTGGAGCGTGTCGGCCATATGCCGTTGCCTCCTTATATAGACCGCCCCGACGAAGACGCGGACCGCGAGCGCTATCAGACGGTGTACTCGCAGCGCCTCGGTGCCGTTGCGGCGCCGACGGCAGGGCTGCATTTCGACCAGCCGCTGCTGGATGCGATTGCCGCCAAGGGCGTCGAAACCGCCTATGTGACCCTGCACGTGGGGGCTGGGACGTTTCAGCCGGTGCGTGTGGAGAACATCGAAGACCATCATATGCACAGCGAATGGCTGGAAGTCGGCCAGGACGTGGTGGATGCGGTTAACGCGTGCAAGGCGCGCGGCGGGCGGGTGGTGGCGGTGGGCACCACCAGCGTGCGCTCGCTGGAGAGCGCGGCGCGCGATGGTGTGCTCAAGCCGTTCAGTGGCGATACCGATATCTTTATTTTCCCGGGCCGGCCGTTTCATGTGGTCGATTGCCTGGTCACCAACTTTCATTTGCCGGAATCCACGCTGTTGATGCTGGTGTCGGCCTTTGCCGGTTACCCGGAAACCATGGCGGCTTATCAAGCGGCCATTGCCAACGAGTACCGCTTTTTCAGCTACGGTGATGCGATGTTCATCACCCGTAACCCGGCGCCGCGCGGCCCTGAGGACAACTTATGAGTCGTATGTCGTTTGAACTGCTGGCCACCGACGGCAAGGCCCGTCGTGGTCGCCTGACTTTCCCGCGCGGCACCGTGGAGACCCCGGCGTTCATGCCGGTCGGCACCTACGGCACCGTCAAGGGCATGCTGCCCCGTGACATCGTCGCCACCGGCGCCGAGATCATCCTCGGCAACACCTTCCACCTGTGGCTGCGCCCGGGCACGGAAGTGATCAAGAAGCACGGCGACCTGCATGACTTCATGAAGTGGCAAGGCCCGATCCTCACCGACTCCGGTGGTTTCCAGGTGTTCAGCCTGGGCGCCATGCGCAAGATCAAGGAGGAGGGCGTGACCTTCGCCTCGCCGGTGGACGGCTCCAAAGTGTTCATGGGCCCGGAAGAGTCGATGCAGGTGCAGCGCGACTTGGGCTCGGACATCGTGATGATTTTTGACGAGTGCACGCCGTACCCGGCTGACGAAGACGTGGCGCGCATCTCCATGGAACTGTCCCTGCGTTGGGCCCAGCGTTCGAAGAATGCCCACGGTGACAACACCGCGGCGCTGTTCGGCATCGTCCAGGGTGGCATGCATGAAAGCCTGCGCAAGCGCTCGCTGGAAGGCCTCGACAAGATCGGCTTCGACGGCCTGGCCATCGGCGGTTTGTCGGTGGGCGAGCCCAAGCACGAGATGATCAAGGTGCTCGATTACCTGCCGGGCCTGATGCCCGCAGAAAAACCTCGTTACCTTATGGGCGTTGGCAAACCGGAAGATCTCGTAGAGGGTGTGCGCCGCGGTGTGGACATGTTCGATTGCGTGATGCCAACCCGTAATGCCCGCAATGGGCATCTGTTCATCGATACAGGCGTGCTGAAGATCCGTAACGCGTTCCATCGCCATGATGATTCGCCGCTCGATCCAACCTGCGATTGCTACACCTGCCAGAACTTCTCCCGTGCTTATCTGCACCATCTGGACAAGTGCGGGGAAATGCTGGGTAGCATGTTGAATACCATCCACAATTTGCGTCACTACCAAGTCCTGATGGCTGGTTTGCGCGAGGCTATTCAACAGGGTACATTGGCCGCCTTCGTCGATGCCTTCTATGCCAAGCGCGGGCTCCCTGTGCCGCCCTTGGACTGAGTTTCCCGACCCTAAGATTCACTATTTGCAACTGGAGTGCTAAATGAGCTTTTTTATCTCTAACGCCATGGCTGACGCCGCCGCGCCTGCTGCTGCCGGCCCGATGGGCGGTGGTTTCGAGTGGATTTTCCTGGTCGGCTTCCTGGTCATCTTCTACCTGATGATCTGGCGTCCACAGGCCAAGCGCGCCAAAGAGCAGAAGAACCTGCTGGGCAGCCTGCAGAAAGGCGACGAAGTCGTGACCACTGGCGGTATCGCCGGCAAGATCACCAAGGTTTCCGATGCTTTCGTGGTTCTGGAAGTCTCCGACACCGTGGAAATGAAGTTCCAGAAGGGCGCCATCGCCGCCACGCTGCC
Source organism: Pseudomonas fluorescens (assembly GCF_002837185.1). Classification (GTDB taxonomy): domain Bacteria; phylum Pseudomonadota; class Gammaproteobacteria; order Pseudomonadales; family Pseudomonadaceae; genus Aquipseudomonas; species Aquipseudomonas fluorescens_AM. The sequence continues at coordinate 58,499 of NZ_KZ477992.1, forward strand.
AAAAGGCACGCTCAAAGCGATCTGAGTAACAACCTTTACCAATCGACGGGGCGCGCAAGGCGCCCCGCGTTATAAGCGGGCGGCGTGATGCTGAACAAATACCCTCTGTGGAAATACGTACTGATCCTGGCGGTGCTGGCGATCGGTTTTATTTATTCCGCTCCCAATCTCTATCCTGATGACCCGGCGATCCAGATCTCTGGCGCCAGCACTTCGCTGCAGGTCAATCAGGCTGATCTGGAACGCGCGAGCAAAGCGCTGACTGACGCGGGCATCCAGGTTAAAGCGGCAACCTTGGCAGCTGGTTCCAAAGGCGGCTTGTTGCGCCTGACCAAGCAAGAAGACCAATTGCCGGCCAAGGACGTCGTACGCAAGGTCATGGGTGACGACTATGTTGTCGCGCTGAACCTGGCACAGACCACGCCACAATGGCTGCGCAGCATTGGCGCGCACCCGATGAAGCTGGGTCTGGACTTGTCCGGTGGTGTGCACTTCCTGCTGGAAGTCGACATGGACAAAGCCCTCGACGCACGCCTGAAAGTGTATGAAGGCGACGTCAAGAGCCTGCTGCGCAAAGAGAAGCTGCGGTATCGCAGCCTGCCGCAGCTCAACGGTGCCATCCAGCTGGGTTTTGCTGACGAAGCGTCCCGCGAACAGGCTCGTACGCTGATCCGCAAGAGCTTCAATGATTTCGACATCGTACCGGCCGACCTCAACGGTCAGGCGGTGCTGCGTCTGGCGATGAGCCCGGCCAAGATCGCGGAAATCCGCGAATACTCCATCAAGCAGAACTTGACCACGGTGCGTAACCGCGTCAACGAGCTGGGTGTGGCCGAGCCGATCGTGCAGCGCCAGGGCGCCAACCGCATCGTGGTTGAACTGCCGGGCGTGCAGGACACCGCTGAAGCCAAGCGTATCCTGGGTAAAACCGCCAACCTGGAATTCCGCCTCGCGGCTGAGCCGGGTGCTACCCGTGCGACTTCCGAAGAGTTCGAGTTCCGTGAAGGCAACCGTCCTCCAGCCCTGATCGAGCGTGGCCTGATCATCACCGGTGACCAGGTCACCGATGCCAAGGCCGGTTTCGGCGAGCACGGCACGCCTGAAGTGAACATCCGCCTGGATGGCCACGGCGGCGAGCTGATGAGCCGCGCCACGCGCAGCAACGTCGGTCGCAGCATGGCGGTGATCTTCATCGAGCAGCGCCCGGTTACCACCTACACCAAGCAGATGGTCAACGGCGTCGAGAAAGACGTGCCGGTACAGACCTTCAAGGAAGAGAAGAAGATCATCAGCCTGGCGACCATCCAGTCGCCGCTGGGTGCGCAATTCCGTATCACTGGTTTGAACGGCCAGGGCGAATCTTCGGAACTGGCCCTGCTGCTGCGTGCCGGTGGCCTGGCGGCGCCGATGTACTTCGCTGAAGAGCGCACCATCGGCCCGAGCCTGGGTGCCGACAACATTACCAAGGGGGTCGATGCGGCGCTGTGGGGCATGTTGTTCGTGTCGCTGTTCATCATCGCCATCTATCGCTTCTTCGGCGTGATCGCCACCGTGGCCCTGGCGGGCAACATGGTCATGCTGCTGGCGCTGATGTCGCTGCTGGGCGCCACGCTGACCCTGCCGGGTATCGCCGGTATCGTTCTCACCATGGGTATGGCGGTGGACGCCAACGTGCTGATCTTCTCGCGGATCCGCGAAGAGATCGCGGCGGGCATGACCGTACAGCGTGCAATCAACGAAGGCTTCGGCCGGGCATTTACCGCGATTCTCGACTCCAACCTGACCACCTTGCTGGTCGGCGGGATTCTCTTTGCCATGGGCACCGGCCCGGTCAAAGGTTTTGCGGTGACCATGTCCCTCGGTATCTTTACCTCGATGTTCACGGCCATCATGGTGACCCGCGCAATGGTCAACCTGATCTTTGGCGGGCGTGACTTCAAGAAGTTGTGGATTTAAGGGGCTGCCATGTTACGTACAATCAACTTCATGGGCGTTCGCAACGTTGCGTTCGGCGTCACCGTGCTCCTTACCGTTCTGGCGTTGTTCAGCTGGTTCCATAAGGGCCTGAACTACGGTCTGGACTTTACCGGCGGTACGCTCATCGAGCTGACCTACGAGAAGCCGGCCGACGTCACCCTGGTACGCGACGAGCTGGTCAAGGCCGGCTATCACGAGGCGGTGGTGCAGAGCTTCGGCGCCACTACCGACTTGCTGGTGCGCATGCCTGGCGAAGACCCGCAATTGGGCCACCAGGTGGCCGAGGCCTTGCAGAAGGTCGGCGGCGACAACCCGGCCTCGGTCAAGCGCGTAGAGTTCGTCGGCCCGCAAGTGGGTGAAGAACTGCGCGACCAGGGCGGCCTCGGCATGCTGATGGCGCTGGTCGGCATCATGATCTACCTGGCCTTCCGCTTTCAGTGGAAATTCGGGGTCGGCGCCATCGTGTCGCTGATCCACGACGTGATCGTGACCGTGGGTATCCTGGCGTACTTCCAGATCACGTTCGATCTGACCGTATTGGCGGCTGTGCTGGCGATCATTGGTTACTCGCTCAACGACACCATCGTGGTATTCGACCGGGTTCGTGAGAACTTCCGTGTACTGCGCAAGGCCACGTTGATCGAGAACATCAACATCTCCACCACCCAGACCCTGCTGCGGACCATGGCGACGTCGATCTCCACCTTGCTGGCGATCGCGGCGCTGATGATCTTCGGTGGCGACAACCTGTGGGGCTTCTCCCTGGCGCTGTTCATCGGCGTTCTGGCCGGTACCTACTCGTCGATCTATATCGCCAACGTGGTACTGATCTGGCTGAACCTCAACAGCGAAGACCTGATTCCTCCGGCCAGCACTGGCAAGGAGGTCGACGACCGTCCTTGATGGGCGTTTGTTGATCGGCGGTACAAGAAAGGCACGAGATTGAACTCGTGCCTTTTTTTTGGCTCCAAGGCTGGGTATAGCGCGGATCTTTCGGTCCGCTTGTGATGGTCAGGAGGTTCAACGTGAACAAGTCGTTGCTGGTTGGTGCGGTATTGGGTGCTGTCGGTGTGACTGCCGGGGGCGCTGTTGCCACCTACAGCCTGGTAAAAAGCGGCCCTGAGTATGCGCAAGTGCTGGCGGTACAGCCGGTAAAAACCCAGATCAAAACCCCGCGTGAGGTCTGCAAGGACGTCACCGTGACCCGGCAGCGTCCGGTGCAGGATCAGCATCAAATCGCCGGTACCGTCGTAGGCGCGCTGGCAGGCGGCCTGCTCGGCAACCAGATCGGTGGCGGGAACGGCAAGAAGCTGGCAACGGTTGCCGGCGCGGTCGGTGGCGGTTACGCGGGTAACAAGGTTCAGGAAGGTATGCAGAACCGCGATACCTACACCACTACCCAGACTCGCTGTAACACCGTGAACGACATCAGCGACAAGGTTGTTGGCTATGACGTGCGTTACAACCTGGATGGCAAGGAAGGTACTGTGCGTATGGAGCGTGATCCAGGCGGCCAGATTCCAGTGGACAAGGAAGGGCGTCTGATCCTGGGCCAGAACCAGCAGTAATCCCCGGCTTGGAACAGATTCAAAACCTGTGCAGTTCAAAATGTGGGAGGGGGCTTGCCCCCGATAGCGGTGGATCAGTCAGCTGGTTATTTGCTGACCCACTGCAATCGGGGGCAAGCCCCTCCCACATTTGATCTGTATTGCTGCTGATGGCTGGGGCTGGCTCAAATCCCAGGCATAAAAAAAGCACCCCTCGGGGTGCTTTTTTGTGCTCGCTCGCTTAACGCTTCAGCGAAGCCGGCAGATGCGGCTGGATCGCCGTCAGCACTGCCTTGAAGCATTTGGTGTTGCCGGCAACCACGTGGCCTTTCTCCAGGAAGTCGTGCCCGCCGGTGAAGTCGCTCACCAGGCCGCCAGCTTCCTGAATCAGCAGGGCGCCCGCAGCCATGTCCCACTCGGACAGGCCCGACTCCCAGAATGCGTCAAAACGACCGGCGGCCACGTAGGCCAGGTCCAGGCTCGCTGCGCCAGCGCGACGGATGCCTGCAGTCTGGCCAACCAGGGCGCGGAACATGCCCAGGTAGTTTTCCAGGTTGTCCATCTGGTCGTCACGGAACGGGAAGCCGGTGCCCAGCAGGGCGCCGTCCAGGCTGGTGCGGCCGCTGACACGCAGGCGGCGACCATTGAGCTGGGCGCCACGGCCACGGCTGGCGGTGAATTCTTCCTGGCGGACCGGGTCCAGAACTACGGCGTGTTCCAGGCGGCCACGGTATTTGCAGGCAATGCTTACGGCAAAATGCGGGATGCCGCGCAGGAAGTTGGTGGTGCCATCCAGTGGGTCGATGATCCACAGGTAGTCTTCGCCTTCGCCGCTGCCTTTGTGCAGGCCGGTTTCTTCACCGAGGATGCCGTGGGTAGGGTAGGCCTTGCGCAGGGCGTCGATGATTTTCTGTTCGGCGGCGCGATCCACCTCGGATACATAATCCTTGGCGTCTTTTTCGTCGACCTTGATGGTATCCAGGCGCTCGATAGAGCGGAAGATCAATTCACTGGCGCTGCGGGCGGCGCGCAGCGCGATATTCAGCATGGGCTGCATGGATAGGTCACCTAAGGTTGTTAAAGAAAGCCGGGCAGTTTAGCAGAAACTTTCTTCAGGTGAAGGGCGACGTTAGCTTTCGTGGCATAACCCTGGGCGCTTCTGTAAGATTTGCTCCCCTTTCCCGTGTCCGAGAGCGCCTCCCTTGCTGCAAAACATCCGTGTCGTTTTGGTCAATACCAGTCATCCCGGCAACATCGGTGGGGTGGCGCGAGCCATGAAAAACATGGGGCTGACGCGGCTGGTGCTGGTCGAGCCACGTGTGTTTCCGCACCATGAGGCCGATGCCCGCGCATCCGGCGCCAATGACATCCTGGAAAACGCCCAGGTTGTCGCCACCCTGGAAGACGCCCTGGTCGGCTGCAATCTGGTGCTCGGCACCAGTGCCCGCGACCGCCGCATTCCCTGGCCGCTGCTGGACCCGCGTGAGTGCGGCACCAAAGTGGTGGAAGAGGCGGCCGGTGGCGCAGAAATCGCCCTGGTATTTGGCCGTGAAGACTCCGGCCTGACCAATGAAGAGCTGCAGCGATGTCATTACCACGTGCACATTCCATCAGACCCTGAGTTCAGTTCGCTGAACCTGGGTGCGGCGGTGCAGGTGCTGACTTACGAAGTGCGCATGGCCTGGCTGGCGGCTGAAGGCCAGCCGAGCAAGATGGAGAAGGACGAAGTGGCGTCGACCAAAAGTGGCGAGCTGGCCACAATGGACGAGCTGGAGCGGTTCTATGAGCACCTGGAGCACACCCTGGTGGCCATCGAGTTCCTCGATCCTGAAAAACCACGGCACTTGATGGCGCGCCTGCGCCGCCTTTATGGACGCAGCTCGGTCAGCCGGGCGGAAATGAATATATTGCGTGGCATCCTCACGGAAACCCAGAAAGCGGCCCGTGGCGAGCTCCTTAAGCGGAAGGATTAAAGATGTTCGAGCGTTTGCGAGAAGATATCCAGAGTGTTTTCCACCGGGACCCGGCGGCGCGCAACGCCTTTGAAGTGCTGACCTGCTACCCGGGCATGCACGCGATCTGGATTCACCGCCTGTCCGGCGCCTTGTGGGGCATGGGGTGGAAATGGCTGGCACGGCTGGTGTCGAACTTCGGGCGCTGGCTGACCGGGATCGAAATTCACCCGGGCGCCAAGGTCGGTCGTCGCTTCTTTATCGACCATGGCATGGGCATCGTGATTGGCGAGACCGCCGAGATTGGCGATGACGTAACGCTCTATCAGGGTGTCACCCTGGGCGGTACCACCTGGAATAAAGGCAAGCGCCACCCGACGCTGGGCGACGGCGTGGTGGTGGGCGCAGGTGCCAAGGTGCTTGGTCCGTTCACTGTGGGCGCCGGTGCCAAAGTCGGCTCCAATGCCGTGGTCACCAAGGCAGTGCCGCCCGGCGCGACGGTGGTGGGTATTCCTGGTCGGATCATCGTCAAGCCGGAAGTCGGCGACGAGCAGGAGGCCAAGCGCAAGGCCATGGCCGAGAAGATCGGCTTCGATGCCTATGGCGTCAGCGAAGACATGCCTGACCCGGTGGCGCGTGCCATTGGCCAATTGCTTGATCACCTGCAAGCGGTGGATGGCAAGCTGGAGGGCATGTGTGGCGCACTGAAGGACTTGGGCAGCCCGTACTGTGCGAAGGATCTTCCTGAGCTCCGCGAAGAAGACTTCGCCGAGATCAAGGACGAAGCCGCTACCAAGGCAAGCTGAGATCTCGGAATCACCAGAGATCCCCTGTGGGAGGGGGCTTGCCCCCGATGGCGGTTGATCAGCCGGCCTATTTGGCAACTGACCCACCGCTATCGGAGGCAAGCCCCCTCCCACATTTGACCTTTGTTGTGCCTGGCATCGCTGGTTGTCCGGTGCCGCTGTTCGACCCCGGCCCAGCCTGCTATGATTCGCGCGCCCTTTTTACGGGTAATCCTGACTAAAGTACTAGGTCTTATAGTTGACTTAAATACTCGGGAATCGCATACTTGCTCCCATTCTGAAACACCTTGGTACCTTGTCCATGAGACTGACTACAAAAGGCCGATACGCGGTGACTGCCATGCTTGACCTGGCTTTGCACGCGCAAACTGGGCCGGTGTCCCTGGCCGATATCTCCGAGCGCCAAGGCATTTCCCTGTCCTACCTCGAGCAGCTGTTCGCCAAATTGCGCCGCAGCAACCTGGTTTCCAGCGTGAGAGGGCCAGGTGGTGGCTATCAATTGTCCCGCGATATGCAGGGCATCCAGGTAGCCCAGGTGATCGACGCGGTCAACGAATCCGTCGATGCGACCAAATGCCAGGGCCTGGGTGATTGCCACGCCGGCGACACCTGCCTGACGCACCACTTGTGGTGTGACCTGAGCCTGCAGATCCATGAGTTTTTGAGTGGTATCAGCTTGGCTGATCTTGTGACTCGCCGTGAGGTGCAAGAAGTAGCCCAGCGTCAGGACCAGCGCCGTTGCAACACCAAGGCGCCGCGTCTGGACAAGATCGAAGCGTCCGCCGTCGAGTGACAGCCGCAGAGCTAACGGCACGCCAGCCAGCCTGATTTAGGAGAAAGTCCATGAAATTGCCGATTTACCTTGATTACTCAGCGACCACCCCGGTTGATCCGCGTGTCGCGCAAAAGATGAGTGAATGCCTGCTGGTTGACGGAAACTTCGGCAACCCGGCCTCCCGTTCCCACGTGTTCGGCTGGAAAGCCGAGGAAGCGGTCGAGAACGCTCGTCGTCAGGTCGCCGACCTGGTGGGCGCCGACCCGCGCGAAATCGTCTGGACCTCCGGTGCCACCGAGTCCGACAACCTGGCAATCAAGGGCGCGGCGCATTTCTACGCGACCAAAGGCAAGCACCTGATCACCACCAAGATTGAGCACAAGGCTGTCCTCGACACCATGCGCCAACTGGAACGTGAAGGTTTCGAGGTCACCTACCTCGAGCCGACCACAGACGGTATCGTCACTCCGGCCATGATCGAAGCGGCGCTGCGTGAAGACACCATCCTGGTTTCCGTGATCCACGTGAACAACGAAATCGGCACGATCAACGATATTGAAGCGATCGGCGAGCTGACCCGTTCCAAGGGCATCCTGCTGCACGTCGACGCCGCTCAGTCCACCGGCAAGGTCGAGATCGACCTGTCCAAGCTGAAAGTCGACCTGATGTCGTTCTCCGCCCACAAGACCTACGGCCCCAAAGGCATCGGCGCCCTCTACGTAAGCCGCAAGCCGCGCGTACGTATCGAAGCCACCATGCACGGCGGCGGTCACGAGCGCGGCATGCGTTCGGGCACCCTGGCGACCCACCAGATCGTCGGCATGGGCGAAGCCTTCCGCGTAGCCAAGGAAGACATGGCTGCCGAAAACGTGCGCATCAAGGCCCTGAGCGACCGCTTCTACAAGCAGGTCGAGAACCTTGAAGAGCTGTACATCAACGGCAGCATGACGGCTCGTGTACCGCACAACCTGAATTTGAGCTTCAACTACGTCGAAGGCGAGTCGCTGATCATGGCGCTCAAGGACCTGGCGGTTTCGTCCGGTTCGGCCTGCACCTCGGCGTCCCTTGAGCCTTCGTACGTATTGCGTGCCCTGGGCCGCAACGACGAACTGGCACACAGCTCGATCCGCTTTACCTTCGGCCGCTTCACCACTGAAGAGCAAGTCGACTACGCGGCGCAGAAAGTCTGCGAAGCCGTCAACAAGCTGCGCGTTCTGTCGCCGCTGTGGGACATGTACAAAGACGGTGTCGACATTTCCAAGATCGAGTGGGCGGCACACTAAATATAGAAGCCGCCACCCCAGCTCTGTAGCAACGTGGCGGAAAACGCAGGCGTTACTACAGGGTTCCAGAGCGGCCCTGATGAGTGAGGATTCAGTACCATGGCTTACAGCGAAAAGGTCATCGACCACTACGAAAACCCGCGCAACGTCGGCAAGATGAACGCGGAAGACCCTGATGTCGGCACTGGCATGGTCGGCGCTCCGGCGTGCGGCGATGTGATGCGCCTGCAGATCAAGGTCAACGACGCTGGCGTTATCGAAGACGCCAAGTTCAAGACCTACGGCTGCGGTTCGGCCATCGCCTCCAGCTCCCTGGCGACCGAATGGATGAAAGGCAAGACCCTGGATGAGGCTGTCACCATCAGCAACACCCAGCTGGCCGAAGAACTGGCCCTGCCGCCGGTGAAAATTCACTGCTCCGTACTCGCCGAGGACGCCATCAAGGCGGCCGTTCGCGACTACAAGCAGAAGAAAGGCTTGATCTAAGTATTTGGCGACGAGTAAGGAGTCAACGATGGCTATCAGCATGACAGAAGCGGCTGCGCAGCACATTCGCCGCTCCCTGAATGGGCGCGGTAAAGGTGAGGGGATTCGTCTGGGTGTTCGCACCACGGGCTGTTCCGGCCTTGCCTACGTGCTGGAGTTTGTCGACGAGGTGGTTGCGGAAGACCAGGTGTTCGAAAGTCACGGCGAGAAAGTGATCATCGACCCGAAAAGCCTGACCTACCTGGACGGCACCGAGCTCGATTTCGTCAAGGAAGGGTTGAACGAAGGCTTCAAGTTCAACAACCCCAACGTACGCGGTGAATGTGGCTGCGGCGAAAGCTTCAACATCTGAGGCTTCTTGTGGGTACTCCTTGTCATTTCGCTTTATTCGAGCTGCAGCCGAGCTTTCGGCTGGATCTTGAGCAGCTTGCCACGCGCTATCGAGAATTGGCGCGTGGCGTGCATCCGGACCGCTTCGCCGATGCTTCCGAGCGTGAGCAACGCCTGGCGCTGGAGCAATCGGCCAGCCTCAACGAAGCCTATCAGACGCTCAAAAGCCCCCCGAAACGCGCACGTTATCTACTGGCGATGAAGGGCGGCGAGTTGCCGATGGAAGTCACCGTGCATGACCCGGACTTCCTGATGCAGCAGATGCAATGGCGCGAAGAACTCGAAGACTTGCAGGACGAAGCCGACGTGGCTGGCGTCGCGGTCTTCAAGCGTCGTCTGAAAGCGGCCCAGGATGAGCTCAACGAAAGCTTCGCAGCCTGTTGGGATGATGCTGCGCAACGCGAACAGGCCGAACGCCTGATGCGGCGCATGCAGTTTCTCGACAAGCTCACCTACGAAGTGCGCCAGCTAGAAGAGCGCCTCGACGATTAACCCAGTGTGCTGCCCGTGATGCACGCCTGATAGACAGATAAGACCTGATTACCATGGCTCTACTGCAAATCGCCGAACCCGGCCAAAGCCCTCAACCGCACCAGCGTCGCCTGGCGGTCGGGATTGACCTGGGCACCACCAATTCCCTGGTTGCTGCCGTACGCAGCGGCCTGTCCGAGCCGTTGCCCGATGCCGATGGTCAGGTAATCCTGCCGTCCGCCGTGCGCTATCACCCCGACCGTATCGAAGTGGGTGAGTCAGCCAAGCTGGCGGCGTCTAACGACCCATTGAACACCGTGTTGTCGGTCAAGCGCTTGATGGGCCGTGGCTTGTCCGACGTCAAGCAATTGGGCGACCAACTGCCTTACCGCTTTGTCGGCGGTGAGTCCCATATGCCGTTCATCGACACCGTCCAGGGCCCGAAAAGCCCGGTGGAAGTGTCGGCCGATATCCTCAAGGTGCTGCGCCAGCGTGCGGAAACCACCCTGGGCGGCGAACTCGTGGGCGCGGTGATCACGGTTCCAGCGTATTTCGATGATGCGCAGCGCCAAGCCACCAAGGATGCGGCAAAACTCGCCGGCCTGACCGTGCTGCGCCTGCTGAATGAGCCGACTGCCGCTGCCGTGGCTTACGGCCTGGACCAGCATGCCGAAGGCCTGGTCGCCATTTATGACTTGGGTGGCGGCACCTTTGATATTTCGATCCTGCGCCTGACCGGCGGCGTCTTTGAAGTGCTGGCCACCGGGGGCGACAGCGCCCTGGGCGGCGATGACTTCGACCACGCCATCGCAGGCTGGATCATCAGCAGTGCGGGCTTGTCCGCCGACCTGGACCCAGGCGCCCAGCGCAACTTGCTGCAAACCGCCTGTGCGGCCAAGGAAGCGCTGACCAACGCTGCTACCGTTGAAGTTTCCTACGGTAGCTGGTCGGCCCAGCTGACCCGCGAAGCCTTCGATGCGTTGATCGAACCGATGGTTGCCCGCAGCCTCAAGGCCTGCCGCCGTGCGGTGCGTGATTCCGGTATCGAGTTCGAAGAGGTCGGTGCCGTGGTCATGGTCGGTGGTTCCACCCGTGTTCCTCGGGTTCGCGAGGCGGTTGCCGAAGCCTTTGGTCGCCAACCGCTGACTGAAATCGACCCGGATCAAGTGGTGGCCATCGGTGCTGCGATCCAGGCCGATACCCTGGCCGGCAACAAGCGCGATGGTGGCGAGCTGCTGCTGCTCGATGTGATTCCGTTGTCCCTGGGCCTGGAAACCATGGGCGGCCTGATGGAGAAGGTGATTCCGCGCAACACCACCATTCCCGTCGCCCGCGCTCAGGACTTCACCACTTACAAAGACGGCCAGACGGCCATGATGATCCATGTGCTGCAAGGCGAGCGCGAGCTGATCAGCGACTGCCGCTCCCTGGCGCGTTTTGAATTGCGCGGTATCCCGGCCATGGTGGCGGGCGCGGCGAAGATTCGCGTGACCTTCCAGGTCGACGCCGACGGCCTGCTCAGCGTGGCGGCCCGTGAGCTGGGCTCGGGCGTCGAGGCCAGTATCCAGGTCAAGCCGTCCTATGGGCTGACTGACGGTGAAATCGCCAAAATGCTCAAGGACTCGTTCCAATATGCCGGCGATGACAAGGTCGCCCGCGTGCTGCGTGAGCAGCAAGTCGATGCCCAGCGCCTGCTCGAAGCGGTACAGGGCGCCCTGGATGCCGACGGCGAGCGCTTGCTGGACGCCGAGGAGCGCATGGTCATCGACCTGCAAATGCAGGAGCTGGCCGAACTGATGAAAGGTAACGATGGCTACGCCATCGAGCAGCAGACCAAGCGCCTGTCACAAGTCACCGATGCCTTTGCCGCCCGCCGTATGGACCAGACGGTAAAAGCCGCCCTGGCGGGTCGCAACCTGAATGAAATTGAGGAATAACTGATGCCGCAGGTCATTTTTCTGCCACACGCCGAGCATTGCCCGGACGGTATGGTCGTGGAGGCTGAGACCGGCAAGTCCATCCTTGAGGTCGCCCACGACAACCACATCGAGATTGAAAGTGCCTGCGGCGGTGTGTGCGCGTGCACCACGTGCCACTGCATCATTCGCGAGGGCTTCAACAGCCTTGAAGAGGCTGATGAGCTGGAAGAGGATTTCCTCGACCGCGCCTGGGGCCTGGAAGCGACTTCGCGTCTAAGCTGTCAGGCAAAGGTCGGCACTGAAGACATCACGGTCGAAATCCCGAAATATTCGCTCAACCATGCGGCCGAAGCGCCGCATTGATTCAAGGAACTGTCATGAGCCTGAAATGGGTTGATGTACAAGAAATCGCTATACAACTTGCTGAAGCTCACCCTGAGGTCAATCCTCTTACGGTGAACTTCGTCAAGCTGCGCAACCTCGTAATGGCACTGCCGGATTTTGACGACATCCCGGATCGCGGTGGCGAAAAGGTCCTGGAGGCGATTCAAGGCCTGTGGATCGAAGAAGCAGACTGAGCCGCCTTATTACGCAGTTAGGCAATACCTGATAACCCGCGTATAATTCGCGGGTTTAATTTTTCGTAAATTACCGTTTCTGGAGTTACACCATGGCTGTTCAACGTACTTTCTCCATCATCAAGCCTGACGCTGTTGCAAAAAACGTCATCGGCGAGATCACCACTCGTTTCGAAAAAGCCGGCCTGAAGGTTGTAGCTTCGAAACTCAAGCAACTGTCCAAGGCTGAAGCTGAAGGCTTCTACGCTGAGCACAGCGCCCGTGGCTTCTTCGGCGACCTGGTTGCCTTCATGATCTCCGGTCCTGTTGTTGTTCAGGTGCTGGAAGGCGAGAACGCTATCGCTCTGAACCGTGAACTGATGGGCGCTACTAACCCTAAAGAAGCGGCTGCCGGCACCATTCGTGCTGACTTCGCCGAGTCCATCGACGCCAACGCTGTTCACGGTTCGGACTCCGAAGCCGCTGCTGCTCGCGAAATCTCGTACTTTTTCGCTGCTACTGAAGTAACCGCTCGCTAAGCATCGGCTTAAAGAGTGAGGGTGAATCCATGACTACATCGACTGTTAAAACCAACCTGCTGGGTCTGACTCAGCCGGAAATGGAGAAATTCTTCGACTCAATCGGGGAGAAGCGTTTCCGTGCCGGTCAGGTAATGAAGTGGATTCACCACTTTGGCGTCGACGATTTCGACGCCATGACGAACGTCAGCAAGGCCCTGCGCGACAAGCTCAAGGCCATTGCCGAAGTTCGTGGTCCCGAAGTGGTCAGCGAGGACATTTCCAGCGACGGCACCCGTAAGTGGGTGGTGCGCGTGGCGTCCGGCAGCTGCGTCGAGACCGTGTACATTCCCCAGGGCAAGCGCGGCACCTTGTGCGTTTCGTCCCAGGCAGGCTGTGCCCTGGACTGCAGTTTCTGCTCCACCGGCAAGCAAGGCTTCAACAGCAACCTCACCGCCGCCGAAGTCATCGGTCAGGTGTGGATTGCCAACAAATCCTTTGGCAGCGTCCCGGCGACCGTCGACCGTGCCATCACCAACGTGGTGATGATGGGCATGGGTGAGCCGCTGCTGAACTTCGACAACGTAATTGCGGCCATGCACCTGATGATGGACGACCTGGGCTACGGCATCTCCAAGCGCCGTGTGACCTTGTCGACCTCCGGCGTGGTACCGATGATCGATGAGCTGGCCAAGCACATCGACGTTTCCCTGGCGTTGTCGCTGCACGCACCCAATGACGCATTGCGTAACCAATTGGTGCCGATCAACAAGAAGTATCCGCTTAAGATGCTGCTCGAATCCTGCCAGCGTTATATGGCGACCTTGGGCGAAAAGCGTGTCTTGACCATTGAGTACACCATGCTCAAGGACGTCAACGACAAGGTCGAGCACGCGGTCGAGATGATCGAGCTGCTCAAGAACACCCCGTGCAAGATCAACCTGATTCCGTTCAACCCGTTTCCCCATTCTGGCTACGAGCGGCCGAGCAACAACGCCATCCGCCGTTTCCAGGATCAACTGCACCAGGCCGGCTACAACGTCACCGTGCGCACCACCCGTGGTGAAGACATCGACGCCGCCTGTGGCCAATTGGTAGGGCAGGTGATGGACCGCACCCGCCGCAGCGAGCGTTACATCGCCGTGCGTGAACTGAACGCCGCCGACGATCTGCCGCAAATTGCTGTGAATCGAATCTGAGAGAGGATCTCTATGCCCTTGCGCCTTGCGCTGCTTTTACTGGTTACCGGTCTCGTGGCCGGTTGTGTTTCATCGGGCCACGATAGCCCTTTGCAAACCGACAAGGGGCGTGAGGCGGCGCGAGTGGCGTATGTGCAACTGGGGCTGGGCTATCTGCAACAAGGCATGAGCGAGCAGGCCAAGGTGCCATTGAAGAAGGCCCTGGAGCTGGATACCGACGATGCGGATGCCAATGCCGCGCTGGCGCTGGTTTTCCAGGCTCAGGCCGAGCCCGAGTTGGCTGATCGCTATTTCACCAGGGCGCTGGCTTCCCGTCCTGGCGACGCGCGGTTGCTGAACAACTACGGCAGTTTCCTGTTCGAGCAGAAACGTTATGAACAGGCAGCCGCTTATTTCCGCCAGGCCAGCACCGACACTCTTTATCCCCAGCGTTCGCGCATCTTCGAGAACCTGGGGGTGACTTCGATCCACCTGGGACAGCGCGAGCTTGCGCGCCAGCAATTGGAAAAAGCCCTGCACCTGAACGCTCGCCAGCCACGCGCTTTGCTTGAAATGGCTGAGTTGTCCTACGAAGACAGGCATTATGTGCCGGCACGTGACTATTACGAGCGTTTCAGCCTGCTCAGCGGGCACAATGCACGTAGTCTATTGCTCGGTGTGCGCCTGGCGACGGTTCATGAAGAACGCGACACGGCCGCACGTTTTGGCCAGCAACTCGAGCGACTCTATCCCGGTACGCCGGAATATCAGCAATACCTGTCGGAGCAATGATGAAAGCCGCGCACCCGGAAGTTGTAGCAGCTAATCGCGTAAACCCAGGCGACACCTTGCGTGAGGCCCGCGAAAGCAATGGTTGGTCGCTGGCGCAAGTGGCCCTCAAGCTCAATTTGACCAGCACCTCCCTGGCCAACCTGGAAGCTGGCGCGTTCGACAAGCTGCCGGGGCACACGTTTGCCCGCGGCTATATCCGCGCTTATGCCAAGTTGCTGGGTATCGACCAGACCGTACTGGTCCAGCAGTTCGACCAGTTCACCGGCACCGACTCCCAGGGCAGCAATGTGCATGGCCTCGGGCGTATTGAAGAGCCAACCCGGGTGTCCCACACGATCCTGCGCATTGTCAGCCTGTTGCTGCTGATTGCCGTGATCGGGGGTGGCTTCGTCTGGTGGCAGGACCAGACTTCCCAACGCAATAAAGACCTGACCAGCAACGCGCTGGAGCACGTCGAAGTCGAGAGCGCCGACGGCACCACCCAGATTCATCCACTGGATGAGCCGGAGGACCAGGCAGTCGTCGAAGGACAAGCTGCGCCGCAAACGCCAGCCATCGCCGAACAGCCTGCTCCAGAAACCGGCAGCGCACCTGCTGCAACTGCCGCCGTACCCGCTCCGGTTCCAGCAGCACCCGCCGCCCAGGCCCAGGTTCCCGCAGCGCCCGCTCCGGCCCAGGCTCCAGCGCCAGCCACACCGGCTGCGCCTGCGATTTCGCCGCCCACCACCCCCGCGTTGATCGCCGGTGACGGGCGCGTACAGATCACCTTCGTCGCTGACTGCTGGACGCAAGTCAGCGATGGTAATGGCAAAGTGCTGTTTAGCGGTCTGAAGCGTAAGGGAGATACGCTTGATCAGGGCGGCAAGCCTCCTTTGACGCTGCGTCTGGGCTTCGCCCGTGGCGCGCAAGTGGCCTACAACGGCCAGCCTGTGGACGTGGCGCCGTTCACCAGTGGCGAGACCGCTCGCCTCAAGTTGGGACAATAGTCATGCACGGCGAATCTCCAATCAAACGTCGCGTATCGCGCAAGATCTGGGTCGGCTCGGTGCCGGTGGGCGGCGATGCCCCCATCGCGGTGCAGAGCATGACCAACAGCGACACCAACGATGTGGCCGCCACGGTCGCCCAGATCAATCGTCTGGAAGCGGCCGGCGTGGACATCGTGCGGGTGTCCGTACCGGACATGGACGCTGCCGAAGCCTTTGGCCGTATCAAGCAATTGGTCAAGGTGCCGCTGGTTGCCGACATCCACTTCGACTACAAGATTGCGTTGCGCGTAGCCGAACTGGGTGTGGACTGCCTGCGGATCAACCCGGGCAATATCGGCCGTGAAGACCGTGTGCGCGCCGTGGTCGATGCGGCCCGTGATCGCGGTATTCCCATCCGCATCGGGGTCAACGCCGGTTCGCTGGAAAAAGACCTGCAAAAGAAATACGGCGAGCCTACCCCGGCGGCACTGGTCGAGTCGGCATTGCGTCACGTTGAACACCTGGAACGCCTTAATTTCCAGGACTTCAAGGTCAGCGTAAAGGCTTCCGACGTGTTCATGGCCGTAGAAGCCTACCGCCTGCTGGCCAAGGAAATCGTGCAGCCGCTGCACCTGGGCATCACTGAAGCGGGCGGTTTACGCTCAGGCACAGTGAAATCTGCGGTGGGTCTCGGTATGCTGCTCGCCGAAGGGATTGGCGATACCATCCGCATCTCCCTGGCGGCAGACCCCGTAGAGGAAGTGAAAGTCGGCTACGACATACTCAAATCCCTGCGTTTGCGTTCCCGTGGCATCAACTTCATTGCCTGCCCGAGCTGCTCGCGGCAGAACTTCGACGTGGTGAAAACCATGAACGACCTGGAGTTGCGTCTCGAAGACCTGCTGGTGCCGCTGGATGTCGCGGTGATCGGTTGCGTGGTCAACGGACCGGGCGAGGCCAAGGAGGCGCATGTGGGCTTGACCGGCGGTACACCTAACCTGATTTACATCGACGGCAAACCGTCGCAGAAATTGACGAATGACAATCTGGTGGATGAGCTGGAAAAGCTGATCCGCGAGAAAGCGGCCGAAAAGGTCGCCGCTGATGCAGCGCTGATCGCTCGCGGCTGATTGAACGAATTTAAGGATTTGATGTGAGCAAGTCTCTGCAAGCCATTCGTGGCATGAACGACATCCTGCCGGAGCAGACGCCACTGTGGCGCTATTTCGAGGCCACGGTCGCGCGCCTGCTGGATAACTACGGTTACAAGCAGATCCGCATGCCGATCGTCGAGTTCACCGAGCTGTTCAAACGCTCCATCGGTGAAGTGACCGACATCGTCGAAAAAGAGATGTACACCTTTGAAGACCGTAACGGCGACTCCCTGACCCTGCGTCCGGAAGGCACCGCCGCCTGCGTTCGCGCTGTGCTGGAGCATGGCATCACCGGTGGTGGCCAGACCCAGAAACTGTGGTACATCGGCCCGATGTTCCGCCACGAGCGCCCGCAGAAAGGTCGCTATCGCCAGTTCCACCAGATCGGTTGCGAAGTGTTCAACCTGGACGGTCCGGACATCGACGCCGAGCTGATCGTCCTGACCTGGCGCCTGTGGGGCCAGTTGGGCATCCGCGATGCGGTCAAGCTTGAACTCAACAGCCTGGGCACCAGCGAGTCCCGCGGACGCTACCGGGTTGCGCTCGTCGAGTACCTGCTTGCCCACGTGGACAAGTTGGACGAAGACAGTCGGCGCCGCCTGACGACCAACCCGTTGCGCGTGCTTGATACCAAGAACGCCGATACCCAGGCCGTACTGGTCGGCGCGCCGAAAATGGCCGATTACCTGGACGAAGAATCGCGCACGCACTTCGAGGGCCTCAAGGCTCGCCTGGATGCGGCGGGTATTCCCTACGTGATCAACCCCAAGCTGGTGCGCGGCCTCGATTACTACAGCAAGACCGTGTTCGAATGGGTCACCGACAAACTCGGCGCTCAGGGCACGGTGTGTGCCGGTGGTCGTTACGACGGCCTGGTCGAGCAAATGGGTGGCAAGCCGACCACGGGCGTAGGTTTCGCCATGGGCATCGAGCGGCTGATCCTGCTGCTCGAGACCCTTGAGCAAGTGCCGCAAGAGATTTCCCGCCAGGTGGACGTGTATCTTTGCGCTTTTGGCGAGGCCGCCGAACTGGCAGCCTTGGCCCTGAGCGAAAAGGTGCGTGACCAACTGCCGAACCTGCGTCTGCAAATCAATGCCGGCGCGGGCAGCTTCAAGAGCCAGTTCAAGAAGGCTGACAAGAGCGGCGCGTTGTATGCGCTGATCCTCGGCGATGACGAGTTGGCCCAGCAAGTGATAGGTTTCAAACCCCTGCGTGGCCAGGGCGAACAACAGAACATTGCCTTTGATGCGCTCGCTGCGCACCTGGCCACCTGCGTCGTGCAGGGTTGAAGCTGTCGAACAGCCGAATTTAGCGATTAAGGAGTATTGGGGTGTCGAGTACTGATGATGAGCAACTGGCCGAGTTCAAGGACTGGTGGCAGCGTAACGGCAAGCCCCTGGTTACTGGCGGTCTGCTGGCTTTAGTGGTGGTGTTCGGCTGGCAAGCCTGGACCAAATATCAGGCCAACCAGTCCCAGGGCGCCTCGATTGTTTATCAGCAATTGCTGGAAACTACCCTGACGCCGGACGGCAAGCCGGACCCTGCCCGGGTGGCAGACCTGGCCGGCAAGCTGAAGAACGAATTTGGCGGCACGACCTACGCCCAGTACGGTAGCCTGTTCGTCGCGAAAGTCGCGGTCGACACCGGCAAGCTGGATGATGCTGCCACTGAGCTCAAGGCCATTGCCGACAAACCGACCAACCCGACCCTGGGTGAAATCGCACGTCAACGCCTGGCACAGGTATTGGCGGCACAGAACAAGGCTGACGAGGCACTCAAACTGCTCGACGGCGATGCTGACAAGGCATTTGTAGCCACTCGCGAAGAGCTCAAGGGCGACCTGTTGGTCCAATTGGGTCGTACCGACGAAGCCAATGCTGCGTACCAAAAAGCCAAGGCGGCGCTGTCTGATGAAGCGGCGGTCGGTGGCTTACAAATCAAGCTGGACGACTTGGCCAAAGGGGATGCGTGACGTGATCCGTTGGAAACATGCAGCATTGCTGGCTCTGGCCGTTCTGGCCGCGGGTTGCAGCAGCAACAGTAAAAAAGAACTGCCACCTGCGGAGCTGACCAGCTTCAAAGAGGAAGTGGTCCTGCAAAAGCAGTGGAGCCGCTCCATCGGTGACGGTCAGGGCGAAACCTACAACATGCTGGTACCGGCAATCGACGGTGACAACATTGTGGCCGCAGACGTAACCGGCATCGTGACCTCCATGGATCGAATGACCGGCGACGTGAAGTGGAAGAAAGACCTTGAACTGCCTGTCTCCGGCGCCGTTGGCGTGGGTTACGGCATGGTCATGCTCGGCACGCTCAAAGGCGAAGTCGTGGCGCTGGACTCCAGCACCGGTGAAGAGAAATGGCGCGCCCGCGTGACCAGTGAAGTGCTCGCACCGCCTGCCACCAACGGCGATATCGTCGTGGTGCAAACCCAGGATGACCGTGTGATCGGTCTGGACGCCAGCACCGGCGAACAGCGCTGGTTGTACGACAGCACCCCGGCGGTGTTGACCCTGCGTGGTACCAGTGGTCCGATTGTGACCAACAATCTGGCCGTTGCCGGGCTGTCCACCGGTAAAGTGGTCGCCCTGAATACCCAGAACGGCGTGCCGGTCTGGGAAACCCGTGTGGCTATTCCGCAAGGTCGTTCCGAGTTGGATCGGGTCGTGGATATCGACGGCGGCCTGTTGCTGTCCGGCGAGACCCTCTATGTCGCCACTTATCAGGGCCGTGTCGCGGCACTGGACCTGCAGAGCGGCCGGGTCAACTGGCAGCGTGATGCGTCCAGCTACGCCGGTGTCGCCCAAGGGTTTGGCAGCGTCTACGTGAGCCTGGCGTCCGGCACCGTTGAAAGTGTCGACGAGCGTTCCACCACTGCGCTGTGGAGCAACGACTCCCTGGCTCGCCGCCAACTGTCGGCGCCGGAAGTCTTCTCCAGCTACGTAGCGGTCGGTGACTTCGAAGGCTACCTGCACCTGCTGAGCCAGGTGGACGGTCGCTTTGTAGGTCGCGAGCGGATCGACAGCGACGGCCTGCGTGCGCGTCCGCTGGTGGTGGGTAACATGCTTTATGTGTATGGCAACAGCGGCAAGCTGGAAGCCCTGACCATCAAGTAAAGGTTTGACTATGCTTGGGGTAATCCCCCAGGCGGCCCTGTTTCAATGCTCTCTGTAGGAGCGAGCTTGCTCGCGAGGAACGTCAACGATAACGCGGGCTTGCTGAGTTAACGCGTCGTCCTTGGGTTTTTCGCGAGCAAGCTCGCTCCTGCAGTGGTGGTGTCAGAGCAGGGCATGTGGCATTCAAATGCCGCCCCGAGCACCAGCCGCTGCCCTGCAGCGGCTTTTGTATTTTCTGAAATAACGAAGTGGAGAGCCGCATGGTTCCCGTAATCGCCCTGGTGGGCCGACCTAACGTCGGCAAGTCCACCTTGTTCAACCGCCTGACCAGGACTCGCGACGCCATCGTCGGCGACTTGTCCGGTCTGACCCGTGATCGCCAATACGGTGAGGCAAAGTGGCAAGGGCGCTCCTACATTATTGTCGACACCGGTGGTATCTCCGGTGACGAACATGGCATGGACGAAAAAATGGCCGAGCAGTCGCTGCTGGCCATTGAAGAAGCCGATGTCGTGTTGTTCCTGGTGGACGCCCGCGCGGGCTACACCGCTGCCGACCAGATGATTGGCGAGCACCTGCGCAAGCGCAACAAGCGCTCCTATCTGGTCGCGAACAAGATCGATAACATCGATCCTGAGGCGGCCCGTGCCGAATTCAGCCCGATGGGCCTGGGCGACGCGATCCCGGTTGCCGGCGCCCACGGTCGCGGCATCACGCAGATGCTCGAAATTGCCCTCAGCACCTTTCCCAAGGATGACGATGAGGAAGAAGAGGGTGAGGAGGAAATCGTCGCCGAAGGCGAGGAAGCCAAGCGCATTCCTGGCCCGAGCGAAAAAGACGGTATCAAGATCGCCATCATCGGCCGCCCTAACGTCGGCAAGTCGACCCTGGTCAACCGCATGCTCGGTGAAGACCGGGTAATCGTCTATGACGAACCCGGCACCACCCGCGACAGCATCTACATCCCGTTCGAACGTAACGAGGAAAAGTACACGCTGATCGACACTGCCGGTGTGCGCAAGCGCGGCAAGATCCACGAAGAAGTTGAAAAATTCTCCGTGGTCAAAACCCTGCAAGCGATCAAAGACGCCAACGTGGTGATCTTTGTGATGGACGCGCGCGAAGGCGTGGTGGACCACGACCTGAACCTGCTGGGCTTTGCCCTGGAAGCCGGTCGCGCCCTGGTGATCGCGATCAACAAGTGGGACGGCATGACGCCGAGCGAGCGCGATTTCGTCAAGATCGAGTTGCAGCGTCGCCTGTTCTTCGTTGAGTTTGCCGATATTCACTTCATCTCAGCGCTGCACGGCACCGGCGTGGGCAACCTTTACGCCTCCGTACAGAACTCGTTCAAATCTGCGGTCACGCGCTGGCCGACCAATCGCCTCACCCAGATCCTGGAAGACGCGGTGGGCGAGCACGCGCCGCCGATGGTCAACAACCGCCGCATCAAACTGCGTTACGCCCACCTGGGTGGTGCCAACCCGCCGATTATCGTGATCCACGGTAACCAGATCGAGAAGGTGCCCAAGTCCTATGTGCGTTACCTGGAAAACACCTACCGCCGTGTCTTGAAGCTGGTCGGTACGCCGATCCGTATCGAGTTCAAGGGTGGCGAGAACCCATACGAAGGCAACAAGAACACACTGACCGACCGTCAGGTGAACAAGAAGCGTCGTTTGATGACTCACCACAAGAAGGCCGACAAGAAGCGCCGCGACAAGAAATAACGGCCGCTTCAAGTTGTAAGCTACAAGCTGCAAGAGAGGGCGCCGTTGGCGCCCTTTTTTGTGCGCGGCGGTTTGCCCCTTGACCCGCTTGCAGCTTGCAGCTTAAAACTTGCAGCTCACCCGAAGGGGGCTCCCATGATCACCAGCAAGCTGCCGAATGTCGGCACGACCATTTTCACCAGCATGTCGCAGTTGGCGGCCGAGACCGGCGCAATCAACCTGTCCCAGGGTTTTCCCGACTTCAACGGCCCTCAAGACCTGCTCGACGCCGTGGGCCGGCACGTCGCCAACGGCCATAACCAATACGCACCGATGAGCGGCTTGCCCGCGCTGCGCCAGCAGGTGGCGGCAAAGATCGCCCGCAGTTACGGTGTCAGCGTCGATGCGGATCTTGAAGTGACCATCACGCCCGGCGCTACTCAAGGCATTTTCTGCGCTATCCAGGCGGTTATCCGCACCGGTGACGAAGTGATCATCTTCGACCCTTGCTACGACAGCTACGCACCCTCGGTGGAGCTGGCCGGCGGGCGATGCGTGCATCTGCAGTTGGGCTTGCAGGATTTCAGCCTGGATTTGGAGCGCATCAAGGCCGCGCTGTCGCCGCGCACGCGCATGATTGTGCTCAATACACCGCACAACCCCAGTGGCGCGCTGGTCAGCCGTGAGGAACTGGACCAGTTGGCCGAGCTGATTCGCGGCCGCGATATCTATCTGCTCAGCGATGAAGTGTACGAACACCTGGTGTTCGATGACGTGCCCCACGTCAGCGTGCTGGCCCACGAGGAGCTGTACGCGCGTGCGTTCGTGGTCAGCTCGTTCGGCAAGACGTATCACGTCACGGGCTGGAAGACCGGCTATGTGGTTGCACCGCCGGCCCTCACTGCCGAGCTGCGCAAAGTGCATCAATACGTCAGCTTCTGTGGCGTGACACCGTTGCAGTACGCGCTGGCCGATTTCATGGCTGAGCACCCGGAGCACGTGGATGCGCTGCCGGCGTTCTATCAAGCCAAGCGCGACCTGTTCTGCCAGTTGCTGGCGCCGTCGCGGTTCAGCTTCAGCCCATCGGCGGGGACTTACTTTCAACTGGTGGATTATTCCCGGATCCGCCCGGACCTGGATGATGTCGCCATGTCCGAATGGATGACGCGCGAACACGGCGTGGCGTCGATTCCGATCTCGGTGTTTTACCGCAACCCACCCCAAGGCCAGCGCCTGGTGCGCCTGTGCTTTGCCAAACGCGAGGAGACGCTGCAACGAGCGGCGGAAAAACTATGCGTGATTTGAGTGCCTTGCCGAACCTGAACGTTGCCCTGATCCAGACCACCCTGGCGTGGCATGACCGCCAGGCCAACCTTGAGCATTTCGAGCTGCTGCTGGAGCAGGCCAACGGCGCTGACCTGATCGTATTGCCGGAGATGTTCACCACCGGCTTCTCCATGGAATCGGCCGCCCTGGCCGAACAGGAAAACGGCCCGACTCTGCGTTGGCTTCAAGCCCAGGCGGCGAAATACAACGCGGTGATCACCGGCAGTGTGATCATCCAGGCGGCGGACGGCAGCCACCGTAACCGCCTGCTCTGGGCGCGCCCCGACGGTGAGGTGCTGCATTACGATAAACGCCACCTGTTCCGCATGGCCGGCGAACACGACCACTACACACCCGGCGAGCGTCAGGTGCAGTTCGAGTTGAAGGGCTGGCGTATCCGCCCGCTGATTTGCTATGACCTGCGCTTCCCGGTGTGGAGTCGCGATGCCCAGGACACCGACTTGCTGCTGTACACCGCCAACTGGCCGGGCGCGCGGCGCCAGCACTGGAACCGTTTGTTGCCGGCGCGGGCCATCGAGAATTTGTGTTATGTGGCAGCGGTTAATCGAGTCGGCACGGACGGCAAGGGCTTTGCCTACACCGGCGATAGCCAGGTGTTGGATTTCCAGGGTGAGACATTGCTGAGCGCGGGGGAGGCTGATGGGGTATTCCAGGTGATTCTGAATGCAGCGGAGTTGGCGGCGTATCGCACCAAGTTCCCGGCGAATCTGGATGCCGATAGCTTTCAGTTTGTCTGACAGGCCGCCATCGGGGGCACCACCATAGCCCAAAGTAAAAAGGCCCCTGGATTCTCACCCAGGGGCCTTTTGCTTGTGCCGATAACGTCTTACGCCGCCTTCGCTTCCTGCTGGCTCAACGAGCGGTTCAGCGCACTGAACAGCGCCTTGAAGCTTGCGGTGGTGATGTTTTCATCAATCCCCACGCCATGCACCGGACGCTCGCCATTCACGCGCAGTTCGATGTAGGCCGCCGCCTTGGCGTTGGTGCCTGCGCCAATCGCATGTTCGTTGTAATCCATGATTTCCACGCCGATCGGCAAGCCGGCCACCAGCGCTTCCAGCGCGCCATTGCCTTTGCCTTTCCAGTGCAGGTTGGTTTCGCCCTGGCCCTTGCCGGAGACTTCCACTTCCACATGGCTGTTGCCGTTCTCTTCCTGCAGGCGATGGCTGACCAGCGCGTACGGGGTGTTGGCCTGCAGGTATTCACGTTGCAGCAAGGCGTAGATCTGCGGCGCGGTCATCTCAAGGCCGACGCGGTCGGTCTCGGCCTGTACCACCTGGCTGAATTCGATCTGCATGCGGCGCGGCAAGCTGATGTCGTATTCCTGTTCCAGCAGGTAGGCAATGCCGCCCTTGCCCGACTGGCTGTTCACACGGATCACCGCCTCGTAGCTGCGACCGATATCGGCCGGGTCGATCGGCAAGTACGGCACTTCCCACAGTGCATCGTCTTTCTGCTGGGAGAAGCCCTTGCGGATCGCGTCCTGGTGCGAGCCGGAGAACGCGGTGTGCACCAGGTCGCCGACATACGGATGACGTGGGTGCACCTGGATCTGGTTGCACTCCTCGACGACTTTGCGCACGCCGTCGATGTCGGAGAAATCCAGCTGCGGGTCGAGGCCCTGGGTGTACATGTTCAGTGCCACGGTGACCAGGTCGACGTTACCGGTGCGTTCGCCGTTGCCGAACAGGCAGCCTTCGACACGGTCGGCGCCGGCCATCAGGCCCAGCTCGGTGGCGGCCACGCCAGTGCCACGGTCGTTATGGGTGTGCAGGCTGATGATCACGCTGTCACGACGGTTGATATGGCGACCGAACCATTCGATCTGGTCGGCGTAGATATTCGGCGTGGCGCATTCCACGGTGGCCGGCAGGTTGAGGATCATCTTGTGCTGGGGCGTCGGGTTCCACACCTCGATCACCGCGTCACAGACTTCCTTGGCGAA
Source organism: Pseudomonas fluorescens (assembly GCF_002837185.1). Classification (GTDB taxonomy): domain Bacteria; phylum Pseudomonadota; class Gammaproteobacteria; order Pseudomonadales; family Pseudomonadaceae; genus Aquipseudomonas; species Aquipseudomonas fluorescens_AM. The sequence goes on from NZ_KZ477992.1 coordinate 83,389, forward strand.
CTCCAGCTCCGTGGCGCTGAAGGTCTCGGGGGAATATTCGAAGGTCCACTGGGTTTCCGGCTGCTGCGCGGCGTATTTGACGAACAGCTTGGCGGCGTTGACCGCGATGGCCTTGATGCCGTCCTTGTCCTGGTTGAAGACAATGCGGCGAAACGACGGCGACGTAGCATTGTACAAATGCACGATGGCCTTTTTGGCGCCGCGCAGGGATTCGAACGTGCGCGCGATCAAGTCTTCACGGCCCTGGGTCAGCACCTGGATGGTGGTGTCCTCGGGGATGTGGTTGTCTTCGATCAGGGTGCGCACGAAATCAAAATCGGTTTGCGATGCGGCCGGGAAGGAGGCTTCGATTTCTTTCACGCCGACCGCGACCAGGGTCTTCCAGAAACGCAGCTTTTTCGCGGCGTCCATCGGCTCGATCAGCGACTGGTTGCCATCACGCAGGTCGGAGCTGCACCAGATTGGCGCGGCGGTGATGGTTTTCGACGGCCAGGTGCGGTCCGGGATATCGATGGTCGGGAACGCGCGGTACTTCGAAGACGGGTCTTTGAGCATGCTCATCGCAAAATCCTTTGTTGTAGGGCCGAGAAGAGGCGGCCTGCCGATTCACTATTATTGGGGGGCGACGCTTGGGGCGAGACAGATCGATTCAGCCTGGCAGTCGTGCGCTGACGAGGCACAGGCTGCGGTGCTGGCGGAGCTGAATGAGGGTGTGAGAGGTTTTCATAAGCCCAACCCTAATCGTGGGCACGGCAGATGGCAAGTGATCTTGAAAAATCGATAGGATTTCTCCATTTTGTTATCTTTTGAGAAATTTATTGTCAGATTTATAAATTTTCTTTTGTTTTATTGCCGAGCCTTCTTGAGGTGCACAATTTAAAGAACGAGCGTCGAGGGCGCGCGCTCAGCAGCGTGGTGCAATGGTGAAGGACTCACCATTGCCTGCCGTACTTGCAGCGATGCTCCTTCAGGTGATTTTCTGAAAGGCTTGATAGTCTCCGGCCGTGTGGCTGCCCGTCACGACGCGTCCGGGGTCTTTCGGGATTGATGGACCGCTGATGGCAATGCTCTTGTTATAGGTCGTGGCCGGGTACACGCCTATCCCTACGCCACCGCTGAGTTCGGCCAGTCCTGGAACGTTTCGGGACGTATTCATGTGAGCCCTGCCTACCAGGGCCAGCACTTTTTCGCCGGGTTTGCGTCTCTGCAGGATGCGCGTTGCGTAATAGTTGAATTCCTGCAAACGAGTCACGCCCTTGTCATTGTCGCCGATGTCGCGATAGAAGCCCGGCATGTCCTCCCGTCGAGTCAGGAAGCGATGGTCCAAGGCTCTTATCGCTATACCGTTTTCCTGGGCGAGACTGGTTAATTCCAAGAGTGTCGGCGACGCCCCGGGCGGGCGGCCACTGCCCATTCCAGCAGGCACGACTTGGCCCGCGGCGTTGGTTTGGACATTTTCCAGATAGATGGCTTTCACGCCGGCGTCTTTGAGGGTTTGCATGTTCTCTTTAAGCAGTTGAAAGCTGGCGATTTCGTTATGGCTCTCGCCCAGCACCACAACGTCACTGATCTGATAGGCATCCTTAAGGAGTCCAGCGGGCGATGTGTTGGGTGCCAGGTCAAGGCGAGGCGGGCGTGGCGGCATTTGTCCCCCTGCGGTCATAGCGTGGTAGAACCGTTGTGCATCTCGCCTGAACCAATGCCTGGCCACTGGCAGCGACTTGGGGGTGAAGTCGGCTTCCAACAGTTGACCGTTGTTGCGGCTGAGGTATTCGGTCTCGGGCAAGGCTTTTTTGACTGGCGTCTCTGCTCCCTGAGTCGGTGCTCCTCCCCGTAACGCATTCAGTCGCCATTCGCCGTTTCCAGCCGATTGCAGGGACGCCACGATTCGGCTCCCCCTGGGCGCTGTCAACGGGGCGTTGGGATCAACAATATTGACTTGTCCGCTGCGGGCGTGAAATACCGAGTCGATCTGGTAAACCCCGTTCGTGCCGGTGCTGTCGGTAAAGCGTACGTACCAGTTGTCGTCAACGTTATAAGTACCATCGGGTCTCAAGGGGCGGCCACTGATGATCTCGCTGGGCACGGTAAACGCGCTTAAATCACGGCTTGGCAAGGCGACGGTGGTGGGGGTGTGCGAACCGATGCTGGCAATGCCACTGCTGGTGCCGGCGAGCGCGGGCGCCGCTGGTATGACCGGAGCAGTTAACGCCCTCGAGCCCGCCTGTGGGGTCAGTGTGCCCGCCGTCGTTGACGCTCTGAATACCGGACGCATCGGCGCCGCGCGAACATTGTAGATACGCGATCCCGCCAGAGTGAAGTCGCTGTAGATCGCGCGTGCCAGGCCGGGCTTTTTGATCAGGTGCGGCAAGATTCGGCTATTGGCGCGTAACGCGGTGACGCCGGCCTTGCCCAGACGAATCCCGGTGGATATCCCTTTGCCGGCCACCGGTATCAAGTCCGCGAAAATCAAGGCCACTTCAATGCCGAACTCGATTTTGTTGAGTTTTGATTGCTCTGCGACCTCGGCGCTGCTCACGGACTGGTGATCAGCTCGGTCGATCATCATCTGTACATGTTGTTGGTACAGATGATCCTGAGCATTGGCGTTGATGGGCTCAAGGCTCAAAGCGCCGCCCAATAGCTTGACCGATGAGATGACCAGCTTGGGGTCTATCATCTTCATTGGGTTGTAGGCGCGCTTTTTAAGCGCGTCCTTGAACTCCTCAATTTGATCCTTGCTGACCGGTGATTTTCTTTGCGCGATATAGGATGCCCATTCGCCCTTGGCCAACAGGGTGTCCAGGCTCTTGTGGTCAGCCACCTCACGAAAGGTGATGCCGTCAGGCGCTTTGGGGGTGTAGAGCACCAGTGACGCGTCACTCTGGTTGCCGATCACCATCACGCCCTGCACCGCCAGCCCACGGTGGATAAGGCTGTTGGCAACAATGGTTTTCCCATCCACCTGGGGGCGCGTTGCAGGATCGGGGTGCTCCACCACCGCATCCACCCATTGCGCCGCACGCTTGGTGCTGGTGTCTTCGGTTGCCGGTTCCGCGTAGGCCTCGGGATTAAGTTCTGCGAGAAACGCCTCTTTAGTCTGGGTGGCTTTCAGGCTGTCTTTCCAAGCCGTACGCAATTGCGCAGCGCTGCCCGACTCGGCATCAGTGGTCATCTCGCGTTTCAGCAGTTTGACGTATTCACCCCCGACATCAGTGACGCTGACCAGTTTTTTGAGGTCGTCGGTGCCCAGGGTTACCGGATTGCCCGCCAGATCGAGGACGGGGTTGCCTGTGGTGTCAACGAGCGGCAGGGTCATTTTTACATCGGTGAACGTGCCTCTCTCCACGGCTGGAAAGCCGCTGGGGTTCTTCAACGCCAGGTCTGTCAGGCTTACGCTTTGCTGGTTCGCGTAGAGAGGCTGGCCGGTTCCCCTGCCGCCCTGGACACCGGTCCGGGTGCGCACCTGAACCATGAGCTTATCGGCATCGATGTGTGCATTCGGGTATTGCTGCTTGATGGCGGCATTCATCCGCTCACGGGAGAAGCGCGGCAGTGAAGGGATTTTCTCCAGCAGCGGAGTCAGCTTGTTCAAGCTTTTTTCTTGCTCCTCTTCCAGGCGCGTGAAAAACGCTTCTTGCAGCGGATTCAGATTTTTTAACCACTCGGGTTGGTATTTGTCTGCCAGTTTGGCATCGCGAGCCTGCATGGCGTTGGTGCCATCAAGCAGATAAGACGCGTCGGCCGTATCGTCAATGCTCTGGAGTGAGGCGCTGTCGGTGAGTGGATTGATGCCGTCAGCGGGGGCCAGGGCTTTGCTCAGGTGGGTGTCGATCTCTGCCTGCTGACGTTTGAGCATCCAGGGTATGGCGTCTGCCAGTACATCCCCTGATGACGGCTCGACACTGCGCATCAGGTCTTCCCCGGTAAACGAACCAGGCCGGTTTTGCAGTGAGGGTGGCAGGGTCTGCAGTAACAGCTGCGCATCGGTTGCGCCTTGATCCAGGCGGTTGGCCAAGGCCTGGCGTGCCTGGGCCGGCGTGGCAAACTCCTCGAAACCTTCGCCGGGTGTGTAAAGCACCACCGGGCCATTAGCCTCGTTGAGCGTAAAGGTGCGCCCATTCGGCCAAGTCGGCGGGCTGCCATGGGAGCCGTCATTGTGGGTGATGAGAAATGCGCCGGCCAGCATCGCGCCGCGTTCTGTCTTGTTATCGACAGTCACGGGATATACGCCCAGGCGAGCGCCATGGGCGAATTTCTTTTCCCGGGCAGCCAAGGTGGGATAGCGCAGCGCGTTGTCGATCAGCTCCTTGCTTTGCGCACTCAGGGTGCCGTCGGCCACACGCAGCGCGGCCAGGATCGACAATTGTTTTTTATGCAGGATCAACAGATGGTCTTTTGGCGACAGCTGCAGTTTCGGCTCCCCCTCCGCTTGCCCGGGCGTACTCCAGAATTCTTCAAGTGCCTGGGGATATTGCGTGGCAATGCTTCGGGCAATCGATTGCAATGAGCTTGACGTAAGGGCGGGTGTTCCAGGTTCGTCAGCGGTTTGTCGCGTAGCAAATTCGGTGCGTATGTTGCGCTCAGGGCGCATCAGCGCGTTCGGGTTGGCCAGGATTTTTTTCACCATTCTGGCCAACGCGGTCATCAGGGGTTCGGAAGATTCCGGCGACTGAGCGTCACCGCCGACGCGGTAGCGGTCGAAATACAGAAGGTGGGCATCGAGAGGCCTGACGTCCGGAAACGCTTTTTCAAGCTGTGTCTGTACAAATGTTTCAAACTTCGGCTGCCTGCTGTGTAACCGTTGCATGTCTTCAGTCAGAAGACCGTGCTCAAGGCTCAGCGCTAATTGCTTGGTGGGCTTGAAATGCTTCACCAACTGCGCGTACCGCATTTTGGCGGGATTCATGGCATACGAGTTGGGCGCGGCCGGGCTGTCTGGGGCATAGCTTGAGGCGGGCGCAGGTTCTTGTGCGGTGAAGGCGGGCGTTGGTAAAGCGGGGGGTGATACAAGGGGCGCAAGGGTGGCGGAAGAAGTCGAGGAGAGTGGCTGATGCCGCTCTGATAGCGGTGGGGTAAGGGAGAACATAGAGTGAGTCTCACTGGATTTGGATGTCCATGTGTCAGTTCATGCTCATTACGCTCCGTGTAATTCGTTGATTGGGTGAATATCGGGCATCAGACAGTTCCTGCCGAAAGTGTAAGGCGATGGCAGCGCATCGCATTGAATGTCACGCAGTGGAGGCGCCGGACAAGAGGGGCAGCTCTCGCCGGCGCCCAACGACTGACACGCCGGTCAGGGCTGAAACGCACCAATGAAAATGGCCGGATCAACCCGCGCGTCGTTCAGGCTGACGTTCCAGTGCATATGCGGGCCGGTTGCCCGACCCGTCGAGCCGACCTTGCCCACGACCGCGCCACGCCCCAACTGGTCGCCGACTTTCACGTCAATCTTCGACATATGGCAGAACATGCTGATAAAGCCCTGGCCATGGTCGACGAACACGGTGTTGCCGTTGAAGAAGTAGTTGCCGGTCAGGATCACCTTGCCAGCCGCCGGCGTCTTGATCGGCGTACCCGCGCCCACGGCAAAGTCCAGTCCCGAATGGGGATTGCGCTCCTCGCCATTGAAGAACCGTCTTACCCCAAACTTGCTCGACAGCGGCCCGTTGACCGGTTTGTCCAGCAGCAGGTTGCTCGGTGTGTTCGGGCTGAAACTGCGGTAGGCCTTGAGCTGCACGGCCAGTTCGCCCTCGATGCGCTTGAGTTGCGCCGGTTGCGGGTTGACCTGGCTTTTGTTCTTCAAGGTGATGCGCTGCTCGGGGTATTTCTTGAAGCCCACCACGAACGGCAGTTGTCGCGCGCCACTGGTGATGCGTTCGGTGCCGGGCTTGACCGTCAGCGGGATGCCCACAATCGCCAGCCAGGTGTTTTGCTCCTTCACCACCAGCACCGGCCTGTTGAGGTAGGTGGCCTTGGGCGCGGTCGCCGCCGTGCCCAGGTCCACGACAGCGACGCCGCCGGGCACCGGCTTGTTCAGCAAGCGGGTGATGTAGCTGTCGGCATGGGCATTGAAGGTCAGGCAAACGAGCATCAACAAGCTGAGAAAGCGTGGCATCAGTCAATCCAGTAGCGAAAGGGTGACGGGTGTCAGGTGGTTGTCTTCCACCCGTACTTGCAATTGGCCCTCACCGAGGCGTGCGGTCAGGCGCTGGCCGGTGTGGGTTTGCGCGGCGTTGCGAATCGCCTGGCCACGCTCGTCGAGCAGGATGCTGTAGCCACGGCCCAGGGTGGCCAGTGGGCTGACCACGTGCAGCGTCTGCACCTGGCTTTGCAGCTGCAGGCGCCGCGCCTTGAGACCTTCGCGCATGGCGCGGGGCAGGCGTTCGGCGAGGCTGTCCAGGCGCTGGCGCAGCAGGGCCAGTTGACGGCCCGGATGTTGGCCGGCGAGGCGGGTTTCCAGGCGAATCAGGCGTTCGCGACGGGTAGTGAGGCTGCGCTCGAAAGCGCGGCGCAGGCGCATGTCCAGGTCATCCAGGCGCTGGGCCTGCTGGCGCAGACGTTCGCCAGGGTGTCGCAGGCGTCGGGCCATGCCCTCCAGGCGCAAGCGATCATGGCGCAGGCGGTTGTGCATCAACAGCACCAGGCGGCGCTGCAGGTTTTCGACCTGGCGCACCAGGTGGCTGGCGTCCGGTGCCAGCAGTTCAGCGGCAGCGGACGGGGTAGGGGCGCGCACGTCCGCCACGAAGTCGCTGATCGACACATCGGTTTCATGGCCGACCGCGCTGACGATGGGCGTGACACAGGCATCCACCGCGCGAGCCACGGCTTCTTCGTTGAAGCACCAGAGGTCCTCCAGCGAGCCGCCGCCACGGGCCAGGATCAGCGCGTCGAAACCGCGGGCGTCGGCCAGTTTCAATGCACGCACAATCTGCGCGATGGCCTCGCGGCCTTGTACGGCGGTCGGGATCAACGTCAGTTCAATGTTCGGCGCGCGGCGGCGGAATACGCTGATGATGTCGCGAATCACCGCGCCGGTCGGCGAACTGATAATACCGATGCGCCGAGGGTGCGCCGGCAATGGCACCTTGCGCTCGGCACTGAACAGGCCTTCGGCGCTGAGCTTTTCCTTCAAGGCATCGAAGGCCAGGCGCAACGCGCCATCACCGGCCGGCTCCACGGTGTCGAGGATCAATTGATAGTCGCCACGGCCCTCGAACAGCGAGACCTTGCCGCGCACTTTCACCGCCAGGCCATCCTTCAACGCCTGGCGCACCCGCGCAGCGTTGTTGCGAAACAGCGCGCAACGCACCTGGGCGCCGCTGTCCTTGAGGGTGAAATACACGTGGCCGGAAGCCGGGCGGGCGAGGTTGGAGATCTCGCCTTCCACCCAGATATTGGTGAACACGTCTTCCAGCAGCACCCGCGCGCGGCCGTTGAGCTGGCTGACAGTCAGGACTTCGCGGTCCAGGCCCAATCGGGCAAAAGGATCTTTAATCATGGGCGGCAGTTTATAGGCATTCGTGCCAGGTTTGACAGAACTGCTCCACCTGCGTGCGCCTTCGCGCTGGCGCAATGCTCACGGATGACTAAAGTGTCGGCATTCTCTTTCAAGGAATTACCCATGAGTCCGGTTGAGCTGATGAGCCAGTGGTCGTTTGGCGCGGTTGAGTGGCTGGTGATCGGCCTCGGTATCGTTGTGGCGTATATCGTTTTCGGTATCGCCGGCTTCGGTACGGCGTTGGTGGCAGGGCCTGTGCTCATTGTGTTCATGCCGTTGTCGAAGATCATACCGCTGTTGGTCTTGCTCGATTTTGTCGCCGCCTTCGGTGGCCTGCTGCAAACACGTCGGGATGTCAGCAAGCCGGAGTTGCTGCGACTGCTGCCGTGCATGGCCATCGGCTGCACCTTGGGTGTGGTGTTTTTGCTCAACCTGCATTCCGACTTGCTGCTGTTGTTGATGGGGCTGTTTATCAGTGCCTACGCGGTCTACAGCCTGGCGGTGAAGGCGCGACCTGCGCAATTGGCGGCGGGCTGGTCGATTCCCATGGGCACGGTTGGCGGCTTGTTTGGTGCGCTGTTCGGCAGCGGCGGCTTTTTATATGCGATCTACCTGAACAGCCGTCTGTCCAAGGAGGCGGCGCGGGCCACGCAAAGTGCGTTGATCAGTTGCAGCACCGTGGTGCGCCTGAGCCTGTTTCTGATTGCCGGGGTGTATGCCGAATTGCCGCTGCTGATGTTGGCGCTGTGCCTGTTGCCGGCAATGGCGCTGGGCTTGTGGTGCGGGCGCCGGCTGACGATGCGGATGTCCCGCGAGGCGTTTGTGCGGTTGGTGACGTGGCTGGTGCTGGCCAGTGGGATTGCGTTGATTGGACGGTATTTGAGTACTTGACCTGTGTGGGGCAGGGATTAAGCTGCCAGCCTTCAGGGCGCCATCGGGGGCTAGCCCCCTCCCACAGTTGACTGTGTTCACAATTCAAAATGTGGGAGGGGGCTCGCCGCCGATGACGTCAGCAGCCCCACCGCAGGACTCCCATGAATTCCCAAAGCATCCTTGTCCCGAAAATCTCCACCTTGCCCGTCCACGAACCCCGCGCCCGGGCAATCGTGCGCTGGCTGGTGCGCAAGAACATCATCAAGGAACAGCTGACCACCTGCGGCCGCACCGGCAACCGCATGGCCTACGCCCTGGCCGACGGCGCCCGCGCGGTGGTGCTGCACCCTGAAGCGCTGCCGTTCAACGAGCCCGTCAATGGCCTTGAAATCATCTACAAGCGCTGCATCTACACGCCGGCCAAGGGCTTTCTCGAAGAAGCCGGCTGCCCGGAGTGCCTGAAGGAAGTCGGCGAAGCGCTGTTCGAAAGCCTGGAAGACTGGATGCCCGGCCACACCGACAACTTCACCTGCCCGCTGTGCGGGCATGAAGATGACATCAACGGCTTTCTGTTCCTGCAGGCGTGCGGGTTTTCCAACCTGGGGTTTATCTTCAACAACTGGGCGGAGGCGGGGTTCAAGCAAAGTTTTATCGATGAATTTGCCGATTGGCTCGATCAAAAAATGAGTTGGGTCAAAGTCGAACTGTAGGAGCGAGCTTGCTCGCGAAAATCGTCAACGATAACGCGGGTTGCCTGGTTTTACGCGGTGCCTTGGCGTTCTTCGCGAGCAAGCTCGCTCCTACAGAAACGCAGCAGGTTCTCTCCATCTATCAGTATTACCAAGTTTGTCAGAGTTTTACATTGAGCCCGACAGGGTGCATGTATATAATGGCGCGCTTCCATTTTCCCGCTCGGGAGCCCCCGCGATGCTGCGTATCAGCCAAGAAGCTCTGACATTCGACGACATTCTCCTAGTGCCCGGTTATTCCGAGGTGCTTCCTAACGAAGTCAGTCTCAAGACCCGCCTAACCCGTGGCATCGAGCTGAATATTCCCCTGGTTTCCGCTGCCATGGACACCGTCACCGAAGCCCGTCTGGCCATCGCCATGGCTCAGGAAGGCGGCATCGGCATCATCCACAAGAACATGACCATCGAGCAGCAAGCTGCCGAAGTGCGCAAGGTCAAGCGTTACGAAGCCGGTGTGGTGAAAGATCCCATCACCATCGAAGCCGACGCTACCGTGCGCGATCTGTTCGAACTGACCCGCCTGCACAACATCTCCGGCGTTCCGGTACTGCACGATGGCGACCTGGTCGGCATCGTCACGTCCCGTGACGTGCGTTTCGAGAACCGTCTTGAAGTCACCGTCCGCGAAGTGATGACGCCTAAAGAGCGCCTCGTCACGGTCAAGGAAGGCGCCGACAAGAACGATGTGCGCGAATTGCTGCACAAGCACCGCATCGAGCGCGTGCTGATCGTCGACGACAAATTCGCCCTCAAGGGCATGATGACCGTCAACGACATCGAAAAAGCCAAGGCTTACCCGCTGGCCAGCAAGGATGACCAAGGTCGTCTGCGTGTTGGCGCTGCGGTCGGCACTGGTAAAGACACTGGCGATCGCGTTTCGGCGCTGGTCGCTGCCGGGGTTGACGTGGTGGTGGTCGACACCGCCCACGGTCACTCCAAAGGCGTGATCGACCGCGTGCGCTGGGTCAAGCAGAACTTTCCTGATGTCCAGGTGATCGGCGGTAACATCGCCACCGGCGCTGCCGCCAAAGCCCTGGCCGAAGCCGGTGCCGATGCGGTCAAGGTCGGTATCGGTCCTGGCTCGATCTGCACCACGCGTATCGTTGCTGGTGTCGGCGTGCCGCAAATCAGTGCCATCGCCAACGTCGCCGCGGCCCTTGAAGGCACTGGCGTTCCGTTGATCGCCGACGGCGGCATCCGTTTCTCCGGTGACCTGTCCAAGGCCATCGTAGCCGGTGCTTCCTGCGTGATGATGGGCTCGATGTTCGCCGGTACCGAAGAAGCGCCGGGCGAGATCGAACTGTTCCAGGGCCGCTCCTACAAGGCTTACCGCGGCATGGGTTCGCTGGGTGCCATGTCCCAGGCGCAAGGTTCTTCCGACCGTTACTTCCAGGACTCCTCGGCAGGCGCCGAGAAGCTCGTCCCGGAAGGCATCGAAGGCCGTGTGCCGTACAAGGGCACCCTGAGCGCGATCATCCATCAACTGATGGGCGGCCTGCGTTCCTCGATGGGCTACACCGGCAGCGCCGACATCGAAGAAATGCGCACCAAGCCAGAGTTCGTGCGGATCACCGGCGCCGGCATGGCTGAATCCCATGTCCACGACGTGCAGATCACCAAGGAAGCGCCAAACTATCGGGTCGGCTGAGGCCGACAGCTCTAAGCCACAAGTTATAAGCTGCAAGCGGAGCTGTGTTGAAGCAGTCTCCGCGCGGCTTCCGATTACTTGCAGCTTGCAGCTTGAAGCTTGCAACTGCTTTTCAGAGTTTCTTTCATGGCCCTCGACATTCACGCCCACCGCATCCTGATCCTCGACTTCGGTTCCCAGTACACCCAGCTGATCGCCCGCCGCGTGCGTGAAATCGGCGTGTACTGCGAACTGCATCCGTTCGACATGGACGACCAAGCGATCCGCGAATTCGCACCCAAAGGCGTCATCCTCGCCGGTGGCCCCGAGTCCGTGCACGAAGCCGACAGCCCGCGCTGCCCGCAAGCGGTCTTCGACCTGGGCGTACCGGTGTTCGGCATCTGCTACGGCATGCAGACCATGGCCGAGCAACTGGGCGGCAAGGTTGAAGGCTCCGAGCTGCGTGAATTCGGGTATGCGCGTGTCGACGTGGTCGGCAAGAGCCGCCTGCTGGACGGTATCGAAGACCACATCGACGCCGATGGCCTGTTCGGTCTCGACGTGTGGATGAGTCACGGTGACAAGGTCACCAAAATGCCGCAGGACTTCCACATCCTGGCCAGTACCCCAAGCTGCCCGATCGCCGGCATGTTCAGCGACGAGCGTCGTTACTACGGCGTGCAGTTCCACCCGGAAGTGACCCACACCAAGCAAGGCGGGCGCATCCTGTCGCGCTTCATCCTCGACATCTGTGAGTGTGAAGCCCTGTGGACCCCGTCGAAAATCGCTGAAGACGCCATCGCCCAAGTGCGCGCCCAGGTCGGCACCGACAACGTGCTGCTCGGCCTGTCCGGCGGTGTTGACTCCTCTGTGGTCGCTGCGCTGCTGCACAAAGCCATTGGCGACCAACTGACCTGTGTCTTTGTCGACAACGGCCTGCTGCGCCTGCACGAAGGTGAGCAAGTAATGGCCATGTTCGCCGAGAACATGGGCGTCAAGGTGATCCGCGCCAACGCCGAGGAGCAGTTCCTCAACAACCTGGCCGGCGAGTCCGACCCGGAGAAGAAGCGCAAGATCATCGGCCGCACCTTCATCGACGTCTTCGATGCCCAGTCCAACAAACTGGACAACATCAAGTACCTCGCCCAGGGCACCATCTACCCTGACGTGATCGAGTCGGCCGGCGCCAAGAGCGGCAAGGCCCACGTGATCAAGTCCCACCACAACGTGGGTGGCCTGCCTGAGGAAATGAACCTCAAACTGGTCGAGCCGCTGCGCGAACTGTTCAAGGACGAAGTCCGTCGCCTGGGCCTGGAGCTCGGCCTGCCGTACGACATGGTCTACCGCCACCCATTCCCGGGCCCGGGCCTGGGCGTGCGCATCCTCGGTGAAGTGAAAAAGGAATACGCCGACCTGCTGCGTCGCGCCGACCACATCTTCATCGAAGAACTGCGCAAGGCCGACTGGTACCACAAGGTCAGCCAGGCGTTCGTGGTGTTCCAACCGGTCAAGTCTGTAGGCGTGGTCGGCGATGGCCGTCGTTACGCGTGGGTCGTGGCCCTGCGTGCCGTTGAGACGATCGACTTCATGACGGCGCGTTGGGCACACCTGCCGTACGAACTGCTGGAGACTGTCAGTGGCCGTATCATCAATGAAATCGAAGGTATTTCACGCGTGACGTATGACGTGTCGAGCAAGCCGCCGGCGACGATTGAGTGGGAATGATGGGACGTCCGGCAGCGTCCGGCACCTACTAGCAAGAAATGCCCTGGAGCCCGCGTAATTGCGGGCTTTCGGCTTTTTGGGGGGACAGATCAGATCGCCTAATCGTCGATGTAATTGGCGCCCGCGAAATCGTAAATATCACTGCGCATCAAGCGAAAAGGGCAATGCCATGCGCACAGGGGCGATCCTCGTCGGGAGCGGTGCTTGCAGGCCACCCGCTGTCCGCTTTTGATTCATTCCTTTGCTAAACGAGGAACAGCATCTAGCCGATAGCCTTCAGTCGCAACTGGCCGCAACGTTTAAAAAACGTGAACAATGATGACATGCTGATGGGTGTCTCCCATACCCACCCCGTTATTGGAGACCCTTGAGAAGCAGCCACCTCGGCCTATCTCCCACCGCAAGCCTACGCCTCAGGGCATTTATTTCTGCGAACTTCGAAGGGGGTCGCTGTTCCATACGCCTTCGTCGGTCTCTAGGATCTGGCTAATCAGGTTGCACACAATTGGCAACTTCTCATGGCGGCGAAACAAAGCACCCACCTCTGAAAAAATGGGAGGCCCAGCGATCTCCCTAAAGACCACATTGGGCAGTTGAACAGTTTGAATCAGAACGCTGGGAATGACGGCTATACCCACACCCAGTGCCACTTGTGTCAGCACGGCGACCAGACTTCCGGGCACCGAACCAATGTATGGATCGAATTTCCCGCGCTTGGCCACTTCACGCAACCCTAATCCTTGTTCAGGTAGCACAAACGACTCGCCAGCAAGCGCACTCGGGCGAATGTCATCAACTGTCTTTGCCAGAAAATGGTCCGCTGGCAACGCAACGCAGAATCGGTCTCGGGCCAATATACGGCTGGAGATAGCGTCGGGCAGATGCACCGGCATCCGTACAAAGGCCACGTCAATCCGACCGTCCTCAAGAAGTGCCGTGAGCTGCTCGGTAGGGAGTTCCTTGGTGTTCACCATGACGGCTGGCCACTGATTGCGAAAGCGCTGGACCTGGTCCTGGAGTACCCCGAAAAAGGCGGCTGAACCCACGTATCCGATTTCCACTCGGCCAACCTGGCCTCGGCCTGCACGTTGGCCCACGTTAACAGCTCTTTTGAATTGTTCGAGAGTGGCGCGCGCTTCTGTCAAAAACGCTTCCCCAGCTGGCGTTAAAGCGACAGTCCGCTTTGTTCTATTAAAAAGCCGAGCGTCTAACAAGCTCTCCACTTCCTGAATCTGCGCAGTGAGAGTTGGGGCAGAAACGCCCAGTTGCTCGGCCGAGCGTGAAAAATGTAGATTTTCCGCCACTGTTACGAAGGCGCGGAGATGGCGTATGTCCATGGCAGCGGAACCTGATATTCAGTTTTTCTGAATTATAAAGCCATAAAGCTTTGTTGTACTGAATTATCACCGCTGTTCCAATCATTGGACTCACGACATCAGGAGTTCACCATGTTCCGTCTTCCTCACCTCGCGACTGCCTTGGCTCTTGCTGGATCCCTTGCTCTGCTCTCTCTGCCAGCCGCAGCATCGAGTTTGCCCAGCCAGCCCGTTCTGACGCTTGCCGCGGCTCAACAAATCCTCACAGCAGCGCAAACAAAAGCGCAAACGGCTGGATGGCCGTGCGTGATCGCAGTTGTCGATAACGCCGGCTCGCCTGTTCTCCTCGCTCGAATGGACAACGCTGCTGTGCCGGCAGGCGTTGAGCTGGCCCCCGGAAAAGCACGCACAGCCGCTCTATTCCGTCGTCCCAGTGGCGCGCTGGAAGATGCCATCAACGGCACTAGACCTGCCGCCATCACCGCCCAAGGCTTTGTGCTGATGCGTGGTGGTTTTCCGATCATCGTCAATGGACACACCGTTGGGGCTGTAGGGGTATCTGCGGACACACCACAGCACGATGAAGAGATCGCTCAAGCCGGGCTAGCTGCCTTTAAATAAAAGCCCTTTTCAAACAGTGCGGTTACCGTTCCCGTTATTAGAAGAGGCTGTCATTGCATGAGAAAAGAAGCGGCCATATTGGTTGTCGCATCGGCAGGCTGTGCCATGACAGTTCTGGATACGAACGTCGTGGGCATCGTTTTGCCAACCATTGCCAGGGATCTTCATGCTTCATTTGCAGAGATCGAGTGGGTCATAAGCACCTACGTGCTCTGCTTCGCTGCCCTCCTGCTTCCAGCCGGTTCCATCGCTGACCGATATGGCCGACGACGCGTCTTCCTGGTTGGAATAGCTCTCTTTGCAGTCTCTTCTCTGGCCTGCGGTCTGGCGCCTTCAGCGCCAGGCCTTTATCTGGCGCGAGCGGTGCAAGGAGTCGGCGCTGCTTTCCTGCTTGCTCCTGCCCTAGCCATCATTGGACACACTTTTCACGATGAAAAAGCACGCAGCCACGCTTGGGCGATATGGGGTGCAATCATGGGACTTACGATGGTTGTTTCGCCGCTCATTGGTGGAGTAATCAGCAGTTCACTGGGATGGCGTTGGGCTTTCTTTATTAACATCCCAGTCTGCTTATTGCTGGCGGCAGCGGTCGTGACGCTGGTGGATGAATCTCGTGACCCCACGCCCAGGACTCTGGACATACCGGGAATCGGGCTTTTCGCGCTAGGGATGTTCAGTGCCACTTGGGCACTGATCGCTGGCCCCGGTCGTGGATGGTCGAGCACCCCTGTTCTCCTGAGCATGATCGCAGGCCTGCTGTTGTTCGCCGTTTTTGTCTGGGTTGAAAAACGTCGCACCCACCCAATGCTTGATCTCCAATTGTTCAAAGCCCGACCCTTCGTCGGCGCCGTGCTTGCGATGCTCGCGTATGCCTCATCTGCACAGGTCATGGCATCGCTGCTGCCACTCTTTCTACAAAATGGCCGTGGAAACGGGGTAGTCGAAGCGGGTATCGCCATGCTTCCCTTTGCCACTGCGATGCTGGTCTTTCCGCAAGTAGGCAGGCGCCTTTCGCGCTATCTTGGGAGCGCAGAAATCCTGGCACTGGGCCTTTTAATCGTTGCACTGGGTAACCTTATTCTGATGTTCGCCGCCGTTCAGCAGGGACCACGGTTGCTGATTTCCGGCATGGCAATTCTGGGAGCAGGCGGTGGATTGCTGAATGGCGAAACCCAGAAGGCCATCATGGGCACGGTTCCTCGGAGTCGCGCCGGAATGGCGTCCGGCATCAGCACCACATCCAGGTTCACCGGCATCTTGCTGGGTTTCGCCGGGCTGGGAGCGGTGCTCGCCAGCGGAGTGAAATCTGCGATTGAAAACAAACTGATAGACGCGGGGGTTTCTGCTAAACCCGGATTTTTCGAGTACGTCATGGCAGGCGACTTCGAACGTGCTATCGCGATGTATCCCCACGAATTAACCGAAACGCTGAATGGGCTCGCTCAGCAGAGCTACAGCCAGGGATTCGCGGGCGCATTTGTGATTGCCGCTATGTTCTCGCTACTCGCATCCGCTGCGGTGTATGGGCTGATGCGCAGCGAACGAAGCTGTTCCCAGAGCCCTGCAATCTGAAAGGCGTTCTGCAAAACGTGAGTAAAATTCCATGTCGATAAGCGACCTGAACATTGCACATCCAGTAGAGACAGACGCAATCATTTTTGACCTGGACGGCACGCTCGTCGACTCTGCGGGCGACATGACAGCGCAACTGAACGCAATTCTTATCGAGCGGGATCTTGAGCCTCTTTTGGTCGCAACGGCTTCAACATTCCTCGGTGACGGAATGCGCTCATTTGCCGGGCGAGCGTTCTCCCTGCGAGGGGTGGATGATAGGGAAGAAGCGATTGATACCTTCATCTCGCGCTACAAACACACTGACCATCCGATGACAAAACCCTATGACGGGGTAATTGAAACCCTTGGCGCGTTGCGAGAAGCGGGCTGGCAAATATCTGTCTGTACGAATAAAGACGAATCCATTGCCATCGATATCCTTAGGCAAACCGACCTGTTGAGGTTTATGGATATCGTTTGTGGTGGGGATACCGTGTCTTTCAAGAAGCCTGACCCCAGACACCTGGGTGCATTGGCCGCGCGTGCCTGTCACGCAAAGCTTCCCAAGATAATGATCGGAGACAATAGGAACGATTTTGAAGCTGCACGCGGATACGGAATACCGTTTGCTTTTGCCAGTTGGGGCTATGGATCCCTGCCTGACGATTGCAAAGCCGTTTATCTCACAAAATTTAGCGATATTCTTCACATCGTTGGCTTGCCTGGGCACTGAGCAGCCGCTATGGATGGACGCTTCTGCGCGTCGGTCCACCAAATTCCGGATGCTTTGCAGGCAGCAATGTCAGAGGTTTTCCAATGGTGTTTCATGGTGGAGTCCTCAGCGTCAGGAGAGGCCCAAGGTGGATCAGGTAAAGTATGCCGTGATCGCTATTCGTTCCGGTATTGCCGCTCACTGATTTGGCTTCAATTGACTCCGTGCAGCACGGCCTGAGAGGCGTCGGTTGAGTGCTCACTTCACTGACTAGCGGCTGACGTCTCTCGTTTCCCCGAGGATCCGCCCCGCATCTTTTGCAGGGGGTAGCCCGAACACCCGAGCATAATCGCGACTGAATTGCGTGGCGCTTTCGTAGCCGACCTCGAAGGCCGCAGCCATGACGCTTTTGGCATTTGCCACCATCAGTGTTCGCGCCTGGAGCAAGCGCACGCGTTTCTGATACTGCAAAGGGCTCAAGTTGGTAACCGCCTTGAAATGGCGATGAAATGCCGAGACGCTCATCGATGCTCGTGCCGCCAAGCGTTCTACGCCGATGGGCTCGGCGAAGTCGCGGCGAATCCATTGAATAGCCATGTTAACGCGGGCCATGGCGGTATCAGGCGCTGCGATCTCTCTGAGCATCCATCCATGCGGCCCTTGTAGGACGCGGAAGATGATCTCCCGTTCGTAAACCGGGGCCAAAGCTGCGATGGCATCTGGATCTCCCATCAGTCGGAGCATGCGTATCCAGGCGTCCATCAACTCGGTCGTAACCGAGGCCACCGAAAAGCCGGGATTATTTTCCATACGTACGGCAGGTTTGGGCAAGTCGGCGAATAATGTCGCCAGGACTGCCGGATCAAGCGTCAGACTGACTGCCAGGTATGGCTCGCCAGATGCGCAGGGATGTACTGAACCCACGGCTGGTAGATCGATGGACATGACAAAGTAGGTCGCAGGATCATACCTAAGCGTGCGATTACCCACCGTCATGCTTTTGCTGCCTTGCAGAATCAGATTGATCATGGGGTCATAGACCGCCGCGAGCAGGTGCTCGGGGATCTTGCCCTGAACCATGGCCACACGCGGGATGCCTGTTTCGGTTCGGCGATTTTCAGCGCCGGCCGCCAGTAACCTGAGTTCTTTGAGTTGGTTGTCCATGGTTGGCATGCTGAAGGTATAACCACTCTTCGCGCAAGAAAAAAGTAGAAACAGGCAGGTTTCGAGTAGGAAACGATATGACCTGCCAGGCGCTGATTATTACTCTGGACGCACATTCCAACCACAGAGTAGACAGATATGAGCGTCATCGTGATCACAGGCGGCAGCCGCGGAATCGGTGCCAGTGCCGCCGAGCATATTGCCAAGAAAGGTATGGGTGTCATCCTGACCTATAACGCCAACCCCCAGGCGGCGGCTTCGGTTGTGGAGCACATCAAGGACGCAGGTGGGAAAGCCATCGCGCTCAAGCTCGATGTCTCGGATGTTGGCAGTTTCGGGGCATTTCGCGAATCAGTCGTGGTAACCCTGCGTGAAACGTGGAATGCCACGACGCTCAGTGGCCTAGTCAACAACGCCGGCTATGGCCTGTTCAACCCATTGGCCACCGTAAGCGAAGTGCAGTTTGACGATCTGTTCAACGTGCACCTCAAAGGGCCTTTCTTTCTGACCCAGGCACTGCTGCCCCTCCTTGCGAAGGGCGCCAGTATTGTCAATCTGACAAGTGCCACTACCCGAGTAGCTACAGCCGGAGTTGCACCGTACGCCGCCTTCAAGGGCGGGCTCGAAGTGCTCACTCGCTATATGGCGAAAGAGTTCGGCGAGCGGCACATACGGGCCAATGCCGTATCACCGGGTGCCATCCGTACAGAGCTGGGGGGCGGGCTGAACGATGAGTTCGAAGCGATGCTGGCGGCGCAAACAGCGCTAGGCAGGGTGGGTGAGCCTGAAGATGTCGCGCGGGTTATTGCCATGCTGCTGTCCGAGGAGAGCACTTGGATCAATGCCCAGACCATTGAAGTCGCTGGCGGCTACAACATCTGAAAAGACGAGGTTACCCCCATGCTTGATCATATTTTTTTGTCGGTAAGCGATATCGCACGTTCTATCAGTTTCTACGAGGCTGTACTGACGCCTCTGGGCATCACCGCGCGTTTGGACTACGACGGCAAGGACGGCCCACCGGGACACCCCGACCTTAAAGGTTTTGGCGCCAATGGCCGAATGTTTTTCTGGTTGCGTCAGGGGCTGCCTGAAGCGCGAACTGTCCACGTGGGTTTCGTCGCGACCAACAAGGCAGAAGTTGACGCTGCATATGCCGCCGCCATAGCAAAGGGCGCCGTCGACAATGGCGCGCCAGGGGCCCGCTTACACTACGACCCCGATTATTACGCGGCTAATGTACTGGACCCGGATGGGTACAGCCTGGAATTCGTTTATAAAAAGTGGCAGCAAGTCCAATGAGCGCACTACTGATCTACGGAGCCACGGGATATACCGGTCGTATGGCGGCCCAGCGGGCAAAAGCACTTGATCTGAATTTTATAATCGCCGGGCGAAGCCAGCAACGGCTTGCGACCCTTGCCGCGCAGTTGGACGTGCCCTATCGAGTGTTCGATGCTGGCGCAGTTCTCGAAACGGATCTGTCTGGCATCTCGGTATTACTAAACTTTGCGGGACCATTCGCGCAGACAGCAGAGCCATTGATGAGCGCGTGCATCAAGGCTGGGGTCGACTATCTGGACATCACCGCCGAGATCAACGTCTACCGGCTGGCTGAGAGACTGGGCGTTCAAGCCGCCGCCAATAAGGTCATGCTGTTGCCAGGCGTTGGTTGGGACGTCGTCCCCACTGATTCGCTGGCGGTGCAGGTTGCCAGGCGCGTTGAAAATCCGCTTGCAATGAGCATCGCACTTCAGGTCCCAGGATCAATGTCTCGTGGGTCGGCCATGAGCGTGAGTGAGATCATCGGTGCAGGCCTACTCGCAAGGGTGGACGGCGAATTGGTTGCGGCGCCTGATGCGATGCCACGGGACTTTGACTTTGGCCAGGGGCCGGTGCTTTGCGTGCCCCTATCTTTCGGTGACCTGGTCACCGGTTGGCATTCGACGGGCATTGCTAATATCGCGATGTATGTGCATATCGCGGGCGATGCGTTTCCAGAAGGTGATCTGTCGCAACTGCCTGACGGACCCACGGCAGAGCAACGGGATACGCATCGCGCACGCGCAGTGGTTGAGGTCATAGGTGCTGATGGAACAACCGCAACGTCTGTAATCGAAACCGTGAACGGTTATTCCTATACGCCACTGGCAGCTGTGGAAGCTGCGCGTCGAGTACTGAATGGCGAACGGCGCACGGGCTTTGCGACACCAACCGCAGTCTTCGGAGATGGCTTTGCCGAGAGCATTGCCGGGACGGTAATTACTCACTTCTAACTTTGGTGCTGCCAATTCAAATGGTTGATGCACGCGCTCTGGCGGAGGAGGGTGGCCTAAATTGCGCAGCGTCACGGGCAGACGGCAGGCCAGAAAGCCGTCCGTACGCTCGGTTGAATTGCGAGGCGATTTCATACCCCACCGTATTGGTGACCGGCCGCCGCTGGCCAAGAGCTGCCCCTCGCGAACAATGTCTGTCGCCCGCCAACGCCAGGGAATGATACTGACTGGTATTTTTGTTTCGGGTAGAACGCTGCGAAGCATGAACTGTCGTTTTCAAAGAACAGCAAAGGCTGGCATAGATGTTAGAGAAACTGAGATCGAATCAAATCCGTATCGAACGGTGTTATTCCTTGATCTTCGGCAAATACCGCCTGTGCCTGTTGCAGTGAAGCCACTCGTTCGCCCCGTGCTCGAACGTGTAAATCGAACAATGTCTCCAAATCCGGCCTTGGGGTATGCACCAGCGCTTTGAGCATCAACGATACCCCACTGAGGTTGTTCTGGACGTTGTTCCACCGCGGGGATGAAGTGAGCCCAAGATCGGCCCAAATCATGCGTCGTTCCTGCAAGTCCATCACGAATGGCAGACAGATCGCTGTATCGGATGCGATATCGATACGGTCGAACACGGAGCGCGGCTCAAAGACTTCACCCGACGCGGTGTCGGCGCGGGCCATCCAGCCAGCGAAGCATTCTGGAAGATCGCAGTACGGCTGTTCGGTGAATGAGTTGATAGACGTGACGACATAACGGATACCCTTTTCGGCAAGGACATCAAGGTCGAAGTCGATGAATTCCGAAGCCCCTTCGGGCGCGTCGACGATGTCGCCGCTGTGGTAGCCGCCGAAGCCCTTCAGGTTGTAGTACGCCACCGTTTGTTTGAACACGAAGTTGGCGTCGAAAAATGCGGCGGACAAGTCGATATCCGTGCGTTCACGGCCGTTCTTCCACCACAGGAACAGGCGTATGAAACGCGTGTCAGGCATAGGCAGCCGACTGCCCCGCACCAGCGTACGTAGCGACTTCGATGAGGCCCGCTGCGCCAGCGGCACTTTATATTCGCGTAATGCTGGATCGATGAAACAGCGGCCTAATGGCGCAAGCGATGCAAAACGCGCTACGAGAGCCTCCTCGCAGATTCTGGCCGCACTAGCCAATACGTCTGGGGCGAGATGTTCGCGTCGATCCTCAATACCATAGACCTTGGCGAATGCTCCTTTCGGTGTGAACGCTCGCAGGGGAAGTGGGCGGGGAGCGCGTACCTGAGCCAGCAACTGCAGCAGGACAGGTGAGGAGACTTGTGGCGCAACCGCCTCGAACGCGTCGAGAACCGATTCAGGTTCCGTCGCGCGCCGCAGGATTACATCCAGCCGTCGTGCGAACTCGCCAGGACGGTTTTGTAGTATGGGGATAAGCGTGGCGATGTGACGCTGGGCAAGTAATGTTTCGACACGTGATCCAAATGAGTCTGGCGCTTCATTGCGACGCGCCGCCGTGATGGCAGCTAGCGCTCGTGGGTACTTGTCGGCGTAATCGCCGGGATGCAGTACTTCAGCCAGGCGTTTCCATCGCTCAGCATGGCGCATTACGTCTTCTGCAGCGTTGGGTGCATGATCGAGCAGGCGCAACAGCAGGCGCCGCATCGAGCGCTTCATCGCCGTGAAACGTGTCGAGGCTGTCGCGAGTGACACGTCTCCACCATTCAGCGCGACAGCGAGCCGTAGCACGTCAGTCGCCGTGTCGACGTTTCGCTGCAGGAATGCGTCTACCCGTGCATCCCCAGCTACATTCTGAATAAGTGCACTGCCAACCTGCGCCCGGATCTCCCGGAACGGGACGGTGTCCGGCAGCAGCCGGAATACATCGCTCTTGTACTTTCGGATAAACCAGACGACGTCGGCAGTGTCCCTTTCGGAGAGCGAGGTACGCGCTGACACCAGCGGCTCGAGCAGTGACTCGAACTCGGGGATGCTTCCCGGTTCGATCACGCGGGATATGAAGTTGCCCTCAAGCATTGCAGGTCGAGAGTTTTCAGTCGGCGTTAGGCGCTGAAGCGTGAGGTAATGCAGGACGGCATTCAGGTACAACTGCGCCTCTGAGGCCGACAGAACCTGCTCCGGAAAGTCAGGATAAAATGGCCTGTGGTGTATATGAGCGCCATTTTCCCGGCGAAGGACGCCGACAATTTCGCGTAGCCAGTACTTCAGTTCTGTCGGCGACAAAGTGCCGATTTGTTCAATCAGAGGCTCTGAAAATACGCATCGGAACGCCGCGACTTCGCGGACAGCCGACGCGACCTGAGCGTGCGTGGCACCACCAGTGCCCACCGGGACGTGGACTTTGCTACGACGGCGCAGGAACATATCTTGATTCATGCTTGAGTTTCTCCCTTGCGCCGCCATGGATGAGCTGCGTGGTTCTACAGCGGATATAAAAACGCCTGCAACAAGCAGGCGCGGTGTGGAGAGCGAAACCCCTAGGTCATAGGAGGTTAGAAGGAAGGAGTTCCATAGCCACGAAGGCATTCTACGAACGTTGTATTTTGTTGTCAGGCCGCTGGGGTATCTCAACGGTAACAATCTGCGTCGCCAGATGATTAGGCTGATTTCTTCGGATGTGAGCTTTCAGTCAAGAACGTATCCGCAGAAAACACTGTTCAAGATTTTATGCATCGTATAGAGTGCATTAATTCGCAAATGGCTATTTATGCATTGTATAGGATGCATTTTGTATATGAGCGATCTAGGCACTCTGATCAAAAGTCTGCGCAAGGCCGCCGGCCTTTCACAAACCCAACTTGCGCAGCGGCACGGCATGAGCCGTGCCACTATCTCGGGGATCGAGAACAACACCATCCCGGAAGTGGGGATCCGTAAGGTCGCGGCGATTCTTGAGGGATTGGGGTATGAGTTGACCGCCATACCCAGGCATCGCCGCAAGACGCTCGATGAGTTGAAATCAGGAGGTATCCATGACTAGCCAACGTGACCGGTTGTATATCGGCGCGGGTGGTGTGTCTGCTGGAACGCTCGGGCGCGGTGAGGACGATCGGCGTGATTCGGTATTCTCGTATAACGAAAAGGTTGCTCCAGAGCATGCCGTTTCCCTGACCATGCCTGTGCGCCTGGAGAGCTACAACTGGAAGTATGGAGTCCACCCGTTGTTCGAGATGCATATCCCTGAGGGGTATCTCAAGGACGAACTTGTGCGACGGTTCAGCAAGTCGGTACGCGGCTTTGACGACTTCACCCTGCTGGGTATCGTAGGCCCGCACCAGCTAGGTCGTATCAGCATTGCCCACGATGCGGGTGGCGAGCCACTGCCTGAGCTCAAGCTCTCGGAACTGTTGGTCTATGACGGGGCGAAGCACCTGTTCGAAGATCTTCTGAAAACCTACGCGGCCTATTCCGGGGTGTCGGGTGTTCAACCCAAGGTACTGGTGCGCGACCTTGACGATACGGCCTCCGGCATTGAGCGTCTCACACACAGGGGCGCTACGCATCTGGTGAAGGCGTTCAACGAAGCTGACTTTTCACAATTGGCCGCCAATGAGTTTTTCTGCATGCGGGCCGCATTCCATTGCGGCCTGGAAGTGCCTGAGTTTCAGCTTAGTCAGCGCGGCAAATTTTTGGTGGTGAAGCGGTTCGACATCGGTGCAAGCGCCTACCTCGGATTCGAGGACATGTGTGTTCTATCCGGATGGGGGACCGCCAGGAAGTACGACGGCAGCTATCAGGGATGCGCGAAGCTGATCAGGTCATTTGTCACGCCCAATCGTGTCACCAGGGCACTGGAAGACTTCTTCCTGATGGTGGCGCTTTCTGCCGGGATCCAGAACGGTGACGCGCACCTGAAAAACTTCGGCCTGCTGTATGAGCATTGCGCAGAGGACGCGGACGTCTGGCTCGCCCCTGCTTACGATCTGGTGACCACCACGGTATACAGCAGCAACGACATCATGGGTTTGCTGCTCGGCAATTCGAAAGCCTGGCCAAAGCGCGAGATGCTGGTCAAGTTCGGACGCAGTGCGTGTGGTTTGACACAAGCCCGTTGCAACGAACTGCTGGTCAGGGTGCGCGATGGCATGACCCGTGCGATGGCGGAGCTTTCGCAATACCGAAGCGCTCACCCGGAGTTCGAGGCAGTCGGGGAGAAGATGACGGCTGCCTGGGCAGCAGGACTGGCGAAGAGTATCGCAGTGCAGTGATCTTCCCGGCTCAGGCTCAGCGCCGCGCAATATCCGAAAAGTAAAACTTGTCCAACGTATGCCGCGACTCGGTGTACTCGAACTGCCGCCCGTCCTGCAAAAACGTCTGGTTACTCACCACGATCACATGGCTTTGCCCGTCAAGGTCCAGGTGCGCCTGATCGTCCTTGCTGCGCGGCAAGGCTTCGATGGTGCGTTGCGCGTAGCTGATCTGCAGCTGCAACGTCTGTTCGATAAACGCGTAGATCGACTGCTCGGCAATCGAGCGGTCCAGGCCGGGGATCAGTTCGGCGACGAAGTGGTTGATGTCGAGGATCACCCGTTTGCCGCCAATGCGCCGTACCCGCTTGATCCGGGTGATCAGCGTGCCGGGTTCGGCCTCGATGTGCTGTTGCAATGAGCCTTCCAGCGGCACTTGGGTGAACTCGACCACTTCAGTGTGTATGTCATCGCCCAGGTCGGCATGGGTTTCATGGAAGCTCACGATGCCACCCAGTTGAAACTCGATCGGGTTGGGCGACAACACAAAGGTGCCTTTGCCGTGGATCTTCTGCGCGAAACCGCGTTCCTGCAGTTGCTCGATCGCTCGGCGCACCGTGCCCCGGCTGGCCTGGTAGCTGTCCATCAGTTCGGTTTCGGAGGGAAGGCGCGTACCGCGCTGCAGGCGTTCAGTGGTGATGCTGGCAAGCAGATCGGTATAGATCTGGTTGTATTTGCTCATGGGATGGCTCGATGCCCGGCTCTATGAAGGTGAACGGCGCTTTCAAGGCAGGAACCTTAGTGGCACCGGTGGGGTTTGTCCATTCGCCACTGGCGCAGTGGGTGGAAATGTCTGACGGACGATTTACAAAAATTAAACAAATTGTAACTCGTATAGACGAGTTGTTGATTTAACTCGTACAGACGAGTACTTTTCCCTCTCGGCGTGCTGCCAATGACTGCCACCCATAAAAACAATCACAGTGGAAAACGAGCATGAGCCACGACTATTCGATGATTGCCCGCGAGATTCTCGAGAACCTCGGGGGGCGCGACAACCTAGAGCAAGCTGCCCACTGCGTGACGCGCCTGCGCCTGGCACTCAAGGACCCCAGCCTGGTCAACAGCAGTGCGTTGAACCAGGTCGATCTGGTCAAGGGATCGTTCTTTACCGGCGGTTTGTTCCAGGTGGTGATCGGCCCCGGAGAAGTGGAGAAGGTCTACGCCGCCTTGCGTGAAGTCACGGGCCTGGCGGCATCGACCATTGCTGATGTGAAGCGCAAGGGCGCCGACAAGACCAACCCGATGCAGCGCCTGGTGCGGGTGTTCTCCGACGTGTTCATGCCGATCCTGCCGGCGCTGATCATTGCCGGCCTGCTCATGGGCATCAACAACCTGATGGGCGCCAAGGGCATGTTCATCGAGGGCCAGACGCTGCTGGAGGCGTATCCGAACCTGGATGGCCTGTGGAGCCTGATCAACCTGATGGCCAACACCTCGTTTGTATTCCTGCCGGCACTGGTGGGCTGGTCGGCGGCCAAGCGTTTTGGCGGCAGTGAAATTCTCGGCATCGTGCTGGGCCTGATGCTGGTTCACCCGGACCTGCTCAACGCCTGGAACTATGGCAAGGCGGTCGCCGGTCTCGACGGTCAGAGCCTGCCGTACTTCGATATTCTCGGCTGGTTTCAGGTCGAGAAAGTGGGCTACCAGGGGCAGATCCTGCCCATCCTGATGGCGGCCTACGTCATGAGCGTGATCGAGAAGTGGCTGCGGGCACGGGTGCCCAACGCAATCCAGTTGCTCGTGGTGCCTATCACCACCATCGTTGTGACCGGCGTGCTGGCCCTGGCCATTATTGGCCCGGTCACCCGGCACCTGGGCATCCTGATTACCGAGGGTGTGGTGACGTTGTTCGACCTGGCGCCGATGGTCGGCGGCGCAATATTCGGCCTGCTCTATGCCCCACTGGTCATTACCGGCATGCACCACATGTTCCTCGCCGTGGACCTGCAGTTGATCTCGACCCAGGGCGGCACCTTTATCTGGCCGATGATCGTCATGTCCAACCTGGCCCAGGGCAGCGCCGCGCTGGGTGTGTTCTACATGAGCCGCAATGCGCGGGATAAGAGCATGGCGTCGACGTCGGCGATTTCCGCCTACTTCGGTATCACAGAGCCGGCGATGTTCGGCGTGAACCTGCGCTTCAAGTTTCCATTCTATGCCGCGCTGCTGGGCTCGGCGCTGGGCAGCATTTTCCTGTCGCTGAACAAGGTGCAGGCGTCGGCCATCGGCGTCGGTGGCCTGCCTGGATTTATCTCGATTGTGCCAAGCGCCATTCCGATGTTTGTGATCGGCATGGTCGTGGCGATTGTCGTGCCCTTTGTTGTGACCTGTGTGTTGAGCATGAAGATTGTTCGGCCTGGATACAGGGTCGCCTGATCCATCGCTATCGGGGGCAAGCCCCCTCCCACAGGGGAATGTATTTCAAATGTGGGAGGGGGCTTGCCCCCGATGAGGCCCGCACGGCCAGCACCCAATTCTACTGAAGGAACCCACCATGCAGACCTGGCAACACTCGGTGATCTACCAAATCTACCCCAAAAGCTTCCACAGCCACGCGGGTAACGCTACCGGTGACCTGCTGGGCATCGTCGACAAGCTCGACTACCTGCAATGGCTGGGCATCGATTGCCTGTGGATCACCCCGTTCCTGCGCTCGCCGCAACGCGACAACGGCTACGACATCAGCGACTACTACGCCATCGACCCGAGCTACGGGACCATGGCCGATTGCGACCTGTTGATCAGCGAAGCGGCCAAGCGCGGCATCAGGCTGATGCTCGATATCGTGGTCAACCACACCTCTGTCGAGCATGAGTGGTTTCAGCAGGCGCGCAGCAGCCTCGACAATCCCTACCGCGACTTCTATATCTGGCGCGACCAGCCGAACAACTGGGAATCCAAGTTCGGCGGCTCGGCTTGGGAATATGAGGCGCAAACCGGCCAGTACTACCTCCACCTGTTCGACCACACCCAGGCCGACCTCAACTGGGACAACCCCAAGGTGCGCGCCGAAGTTTTCAAAATGATGCGCTTCTGGCGTGACAAGGGCGTTGGCGGCTTTCGCCTGGACGTGATCAACCTGATCTCCAAGCCCGCGGATTTCCCCGACGACCACACCGATGGCCGGCGCTTCTACACCGACGGCCCGAATGTGCACGACTACCTGCACGAAATGCACCGCGAAGTCTTCGAGGGCCATGACCTGATCAATGTCGGCGAAATGTCCTCCACCAGCCTGGAGCACTGCATTCGCTACTCCAATCCGGCGTCGAAAGAGCTGTCGATGACCTTCAACTTTCATCACCTGAAAGTCGATTACCCGAACCTGCAGAAGTGGGTGAAGGCCGAGTTCGATTTCCTGCAACTCAAGCAGATCTTCTCCGACTGGCAGTCGGGCATGCAGGCCGGTGGCGGCTGGAATGCGCTGTTCTGGTGTAACCACGACCAGCCACGGGTGGTCTCGCGGTTTGGGGATGACGGCGACCATCGCGTGGTGTCGGCCAAGATGCTCGCCACCGCACTGCACTTGCTCCAGGGCACGCCTTATGTGTACCAGGGTGAAGAGCTGGGCATGACCAATCCGGGCTTCGACAGGATCGACCAATACCGTGATGTGGAGACCCTGAACATCTTTCGCCTCAAGCGCAATGCCGGTGAGTCCGAGGCGTCGAGTATGGCGGCGATCATGCAGAAGTCTCGCGACAACGGCCGCACACCGATGCAGTGGAACAGTCAACCCAACGCCGGTTTCAGCAGCGGCGAGCCGTGGATCGACATCCCGGCCAATGCGGCGCAGATCAACGTCGAGCGCCAACGGGATGATCCTGATTCGGTGTTGCATCACTACCGCGCGCTGATCGCCTTGCGTCGCCGTGAACCCCTGATCCAGGAAGGCATTTACCGCGAACTGCTGCAAGGCCATCCCCAGGTCTGGGCGTACCTGCGCGAAGGCCGAGGCGAACGCTTGCTGGTGGTCAGCAACTTCTACGGAGCGCCGTGTGAAATCCAGTTGCCCGCGCAGGTCGTCAACGCGGCGAACGAACAGCGCCTGTTGATCAGCAATTACCCCGACTGCCCGGTGCGTACCAGCAAGGTGGTGTTGCGCCCTTATGAATCCTTCGTGCTGCACCTGACTGGGTGAAATGCCGCCTGTAGGAGCGAGCTTGCTCGCGAAGATCGTCAACGATAACGCGCCCTTCCAGGTGCAGCGTGGAGCCTGGAAGTTCTTCGCGAGCAAGCTCGCTCCTACAGGCGATCGCGTCACGCAAGACAGTAAGAAAAACAATAAAAATATCGGAGTGCTTTATGAAAACAACAATAAAGCTGGGCCTCGTTGCATCCTGCCTGAGCCTGCCCTTTGGCGCTCAAGCCCTGGAGTTTGGCGGTTACCTGCGCAGCGGCGCCGGCACCTCTACCGGCAGCGGCAAGCAGCAGTGCTTCCAATTGCCGGGCGCGCAAACCAAATATCGCCTGGGCAACGAATGCGAGCAGTACGGCGAACTGGAATTGCGCCAGGACCTGCTGACCTTCGACGATGGCTCGGTGCTCAGCGTCGATGCCATGGCGTCCCTCTATAACAAGTACGACCGCGCCCTGAAATTCCAGGGCGAGAACAACGGCTCTGCGCGTATGCCGCAGATGTACGCGCAATGGTCCAACCTGTCCGGTCTCAATGGCGGTTCGCTGTGGGCCGGGCGGCGTTACTACAAGCGTAACGACATCCATATCTCCGACTTCTACTACTGGAACCAGAGCGCCACCGGTGGCGGTATCGAGGATGTGTTGATCGGCGGCTTGAAATACAGCTACGCGCTGTCACGCAAAGACAACCTGTACCAGAAGGAATACGCCACCCGGCATGACTTCAATGTGGCCGGTTTCAACACCAACCCGGGCGGCGAACTGGAGCTTGGCTTGAGCTACATCCAAAAGGCCGGCGGGCGTGACACCAACAGCGGTTGGGCGTTGACCGCGCAGCATGTGCAAAGCGCGTTCCTGGGCGGCAAGAACAAGTTCGCTTTGCAGTATGGCGAAGGTCCGGGCACCGGCCTGGGCTACACCGGCAATACGCGGTTGGACAAGAGCAGCAAAAGCTACCGTGCCGTGGAGTTTTTCGACTGGCAATTGACTCCGCGGTTTGGTGGGCAGGTGCAGGCGGTGTACCAGAGGGATGTGCGTCCCGGGCGCCAGGACCTGAACTGGCTGTCGCTCGGCGTGCGCCCGGCGTATGCCATCAGTGAGCAATTCAAACTGGTCACCGAACTGGGGCACGATCAGGTCGAGGCCACGGGCGGTACGCGCAAGCTGAGCAAATTCACCTTCGCGCCGACCTGGTCGCCCAAGGGCCCGGAATTCTGGGCACGGCCGGAAGTGCGCTTGTACTACACCTATGCCACTTGGAACCAGGCGGCCAAGCGCGCGGCGAATGAGCTGGCGGCAGGTTCGGCGTTGTCCGACACCGGTGCCTACGGCACGGCGCGGCATGGGTCGAACATGGGCGTGCAGGTTGAATACTGGTGGAAATGACTCGTACTGATGGGGGAGGGGCCAAGCCTCCTCCCACATTTGATCTTCGTTTCCCATGAATTTAAAGAACAACAACAGGTGAAGCCATGAACCCCTCTCAACCCCTGGAACTGCTGGCACCCCTGTCCGGAATGCTGCTGGCGCTGGATCAGGTGCCGGACCCGGTATTTTCCAGCCGCATGATCGGTGATGGTGTGTGCATCGATCCCACCTCGCAGACCCTCTGTGCACCGCTGGCCGGAGTGATCAGCAATATTCAGGACAGCGGCCATGCGGTCAGCGTCACCGACGACAACGGCGTACAGGTGCTGATGCATATCGGCCTGGATACCGTGAGCCTGGCAGGCAAGGGCTTTACCCGCCTGGTCGAAGAGGGCCAGCGGGTGACGGCCGGCCAGCCGTTGATCGAGTTCGACGCCGACTATGTCGCGCTCAATGCGCGCAGTGTGTTGACCTTGATGCTGGTAGTCAGTGGCGAGCCGTTCGTGGTGCTGGCGGCGCAGGGCGACCTGATTGAAGAGGGCCGGCCGGTGCTGCGACTCTCGCCCGGCGCGGCAGCGGCAGACGCGAATGAGCAGCAGGGCTCGGCGCTGTTCTCCAAACCGCTGACCTTGCTCAATGCCCACGGCTTGCACGCTCGCCCTGCGGCGGTGCTGGCCCAGGCGGCGAAAGGCTTCAGTTCAAGCATCTACCTGCACAAGCAGACCCAGAGTGTCAACGCCAAGTCGTTGGTGGCGATCATGGCGCTGCAAACCGTGCAGGGCGACACCTTGCAGGTGAGCGCGGCGGGTGAAGACGCCGAGGCCGCGATCCGGGCGCTGGCGGCATTGTTGGCCGAGGGCTGTGGCGAAACGGTGGTGGCTGCGGCTGAACGGCTTGAGCCTGCCGCGCCGGTGTCGTCGGCTGCGCTGCTGCGCGGGGTATGTGCGTCACCGGGCTCGGCGTTCGGCCAGGTGGTCCAGGTGGCCGAGCCTGCGCTGACTATTACTGAAGCCGGCGCCGGCGAAGCCACCGAGCGCGATGCACTGGTGCGCGGCCTGCTGGCGGCCAACGAGGCCTTGCAACGCTTGCAAGCCGGCGCCGCCGGCAGTGCCCGGGCCGACATCTTCCGCGCCCATCAGGAGCTGCTTGAAGACCCGACACTGCTCGAGCAGGCCCACCTGTTGCTGGCCAAGGGCAAGAGCGCAGCATTTGCCTGGAACAGCGCCACCGCCGCCACGGCTAAATTGTTCCAGGGCCTGGGCAATGCGTTGCTCGCCGAGCGTGCGGCAGACCTGTCCGACGTCGGCCGGCGCGTGCTCAAACTGATTCTGGGTGTTGAGGACCGCGCCTGGACCCTGCCGGAGCGGGCGATCCTGATCGCCGAGCAACTGACCCCCTCGCAAACCGCGAATCTCGATACCCGCAAGGTGTTGGGGTTTGTCACGGTCGGCGGCGGCGCTACCAGTCACGTCGCAATCCTCGCTCGCGCGCTGGGCATTCCCGCCCTCTGTGGTGCGCCCGCTGACGTATTGGCGTTGGCCGAGGGTACGCACGTGCTTCTTGACGCCGATCAGGGCGAACTGCACCTGGAGCCGGACCAGGTCGACATCGACCACTCCCAGGCGGCCCGTGCGCGACAGGGGGTGCGACGTCAACGCGAAGTGGCCGAGGCCGCCCAGGCTGCCGTCACCCGTGACGGCCATCACGTCGACGTCACGGCCAACGTCGCCTCGTTGCAGGACGTGGAGCAGTCCCTGGCCCTGGGCGGCGAAGGTGTCGGCCTGTTGCGTTCGGAATTTCTCTACCTGGACCGCAACCGCGCGCCCAGCCCCGCCGAGCAGGCCGGCACCTATCGCGCCATTGCCCGTGCCCTGGGCACCGAGCGCAATCTGGTGGTGCGCACCCTGGATGTCGGCGGCGACAAACCGCTGGCCTATGTACCGATGGAAGCCGAAACCAACCCGTTCCTGGGCTTGCGCGGTATTCGCCTGTGCCTGGAGCGGCCGGAGCTGTTGCGCGAACAGTTTCGCGCAATCCTCGCCTGTGCCGGGCTGGCGCGGCTGCACATCATGTTGCCGATGGTCAGCCTGCTTTCGGAGCTGCATCTGGCGCGCAAGGTGCTCGAGGAGGAAGCGCGGGCACTCGGGCTCAGCGAGTTGCCAAAGTTGGGCATCATGATTGAAGTGCCATCCGCCGCGTTGATGGCCGATGTGTTCGCGCCCCATGTGGATTTCTTTTCCATCGGTACCAATGACCTGACCCAGTACACCCTGGCCATGGATCGCGACCACCCACGCCTGGCCAGCCAGGCCGACAGTTTTCACCCGGCGGTGCTGCGCCTGATCGCTACTACGGTCAAGGCTGCCCATGCCCATGGCAAGTGGGTGGGCGTATGCGGTGCGCTGGCCTCCGAAACCCTGGCGGTGCCGGTGTTGATCGGACTGGGCGTGGATGAACTGTCGGTCAGCGTGCAGTTGATCCCGAGCATCAAGGCCACGGTGCGTGAACTGGACCTGGTCGACTGCCAGATCATCGCCCGGCAGGTGCTGGGCCTGGAAGAAGCCGGCCAGGTGCGTGAGGCTTTGCGCCTGTACCACGCCGCCACCGTTGAAACCTCATCTGTCGTGGAGCACTGAGCATGTTCGAGAAATTGCAGCAGGCGTTCTGGAAAGCCCTGACGCCGGATCTGATTGCGGAAACGGTCGCAGCGCCGGCGGGGGAGAGCCTGTTACCGGTCGATGTGCTGAGCGCATTGGGCGGCGAGGCCAACCTCAGGTCGCAACAACGCGTAGCGCTGACGCGGGTGCGGGTGCAGTTGAAAGAGGCGGGGCGGTTGGATGAGTCAGCGCTGAAAGCGGCGGGCGTGCCGGGCGTCATGGTGTTGGCGGGGGGCGTGGTCCATCTGCTCACCGGTCTCCAAGCCAAGTAGAGGTCAAAATGTGGGTGGGGGCTTGCCCCCGATGGCGGTCTGTCAGTCAATCCATCCAGTGACTGACACTCCCTCATCGGGGGCAAGCCCCCTCCCACATTGCTCTATGGAGCATTGGGTTTACAGCTGCGGGGTTTCTTCCGGCGGCTTGGTCTTGTCCACACCCGGCACATGCAGGTTGCCTTCCACCACCTGGTTACCTTCCAGCTGCGGTTGGGTCACCCAGGTCAGAATGTCGTAGTAGCGTCGGATGTTCGCCACAAAATGCACCGGCTCGCCGCCCCGGGCATAACCGTAGCGCGTCTTGCTGTACCACTGCTTCTGCGACAGGCGCGGCAGCATTTTCTTCACATCCAGCCATTTGTTCGGGTTAAGGCCTTCCTTCTTGGCCAGAAGGCGCGCGTCGTCCAGGTGCCCGGTGCCGACGTTGTAGGCCGCGAGGGCAAACCAGGTACGGTCGGGCTCGGCGATCTTGTCGTCCAGCTCGTCCTTGATCTTGG
This sequence comes from Pseudomonas fluorescens, assembly GCF_002837185.1. Taxonomy (GTDB): domain Bacteria; phylum Pseudomonadota; class Gammaproteobacteria; order Pseudomonadales; family Pseudomonadaceae; genus Aquipseudomonas; species Aquipseudomonas fluorescens_AM. The sequence continues at coordinate 116,696 of NZ_KZ477992.1, forward strand.
CCAGGTACTTGGCGCCGCCCATGATGCTTTGCCTGGCATCCAGGCGATTGGACACACCCATTGCCTGGGCGGTGTTCTGGGTCAGCATCATCAAGCCGCGCACGCCGGTCTTGGATGTAACCGCCGGCTGCCACAGCGATTCCTGGTAGCCGATGGCCGCCAACAGTCGCCAGTCGACCTTTTCTTCCTTGGCGTAGGCGCGAAAGTGCTTCTCGTATTTGGGCAGGCGCTGTTGCAAATGCTGGGCGAAGGTATAGGCGCCGACATACCCCAGTACATCGACGTGCCCGTAATAGCGATCTTTCAGACGCTGGAGGGTGCCGTTCTTCTCGACCTTGTCCAGGTAACTGTTGATCTCGTTGAGCAGGCTGTTGTCAACGCCTGCGGCCACGGCCCAGCTCTGGTTGCTGGCATTGCCCAGATCGAACGCGACCCGCACGTTGGGGAAGTACACCTGGTTCATGGCGACTTCGTTGGAGTCCACCAGGGTCAGGTCGATTTGCCCTTCGTCGACCATGCGCAGCAGATCGACCACCTCAACGGCATCGGATTCTTCGTATTCGATGGCAGGGTTCTGTTTTTTAAGCGTCGCCAACTGCTCGGCGTGGGTGCTGCCCTTGAGCACCATGATCTTCTTGCCGACCAGGTCCGCCGCATTGGTCGGCCGTGACTGGCCGTTGCGGTAGATGATCTGCGGCGTCACTTCGAGGTACGGGTGGGAAAAGCGCACCTGCTGCTGGCGCTGCTCGCTGCTGACCAGGCCGGCGGCGGCGAGCACCGGACCGTTGGGCTTGCCCAACTGGCCGAACAGGTCATCGAGGTTGTCGGCGGTTTCGATTTCCAGCTTGACGCCCAGGTCATCGGCAAAACGCTTGACCAGTTCGTATTCGAAACCGGTTTCCCCGTTGCGGTCCTGGAAATAGGTAGCCGGGCTGTTCCGGGTAACCACCCGCAATACGCCATCCTCCTTGATTCGCTCGAGCGTGCTGGGTTTATCAACACAGGCGCTGAGCATCAGGAAGAGTCCGGTGACGATGAGCCATTTGGCGCATCGCGGGCGCAAAGCAGTTGGGGAGAACATCTGCGCAGTATACGCAAACGGCCCACGGCGCCATATCTCGACAGCGGCACACTTGTCTGCTAGTCGCTGCGAAACTGTGCTGCATCCCGCAGAAACGCGGCCTGACGCGTGATTGTGACGGTTAAAATATCTGCGCCCGATGCCATGGAATGCCCCTCGACACCGCGCAAACCGTGCCAACTGACGTTCGGCAGCGGCCACCGGTAGCGTTTCGGGTGCCGTGGGCGAAGGTTTACGCTAGAATGCACGGCCTCAAAGCACACCCCCTTCCCGAGGCTGTCCCGAAGATGTTGATCCTGCGCGGCGCTCCTGCCCTTTCTGCCTTTCGCCACAGCAAACTCCTTGAGCAACTGAGCCAGAAGGTTCCAGCTGTTACAGGCCTGTATGCTGAATTTGCTCACTTCGCCGACGTAACCGGCGTCTTGACCGCCGACGAACAGCAAGTGCTCGCACGCCTTCTGAAGTACGGCCCCAGCGTTCCCGTTCAAGAGCCGACCGGCCGCTTGTTCCTGGTGCTGCCGCGGTTCGGCACCATCTCGCCGTGGTCGAGCAAGGCCAGTGACATCGCCCGCAACTGCGGCCTGGACAAAATCCAGCGCCTGGAGCGTGGTATCGCGTTCTACGTGGCCGGCCAGTTCAGCGATGCCGACGCCGAGCTGATCGCCAGCAGCCTGCACGATCGCATGACCCAGATCATCGTCAGCCAGTTGGAGCAGGCTGCCGGGCTGTTCAGCCACGCCGAAGCCAGGCCACTGACGGCGATCGACCTGCTCGGCGGTGGCCGCGCCGCCCTCGAGAAGGCCAATACCGAACTGGGCCTGGCCCTGGCCGAAGACGAGATCGACTACCTGGTCAACGCCTTTACCGGCTTGAAGCGCAACCCCCACGACATCGAACTGATGATGTTCGCCCAGGCCAACTCCGAGCATTGCCGTCACAAGATCTTCAACGCCAGTTGGGACATCGACGGCCAGAGCCAGGAAAAAAGCCTGTTCGGCATGATCAAGAACACCTACGTGATGCACAGCGAAGGCGTTCTGTCGGCTTATAAGGACAACGCCTCGGTGATCGTCGGCTCCGTCGCCGGCCGCTTCTTCCCGGACCCGGAAACCCGCCAGTACGGCGCGGTGCAGGAGCCGGTGCACATCCTGATGAAGGTTGAAACCCACAACCACCCGACTGCGATTGCCCCATTCCCTGGCGCAGCTACCGGTTCGGGCGGCGAAATCCGTGACGAAGGTGCCACCGGCCGGGGCGCCAAGCCCAAGGCGGGCCTTACCGGGTTCACCGTGTCCAACCTGCAGATCCCAGGCTTCGAACAGCCATGGGAAGTGCCGTACGGCAAGCCCGAGCGCATCGTCACCGCGCTGGACATCATGATCGAAGGCCCGCTGGGCGGCGCCGCGTTCAACAACGAATTCGGGCGCCCGGCGCTGACCGGTTACTTCCGTACCTTCGAACAATCCATCACCACCCCTCGTGGGGATGAAGTGCGCGGCTACCACAAGCCGATCATGTTGGCCGGCGGCATGGGCAACATCCGTGAAGAACACGTCAAGAAAGGCGAGATCCTGGTCGGTTCCAAGCTGATCGTGCTCGGCGGCCCGGCGATGTTGATCGGCCTGGGTGGCGGCGCTGCCTCTTCCATGGCCACCGGCACCAGTTCGGCCGACCTCGACTTCGCTTCCGTACAGCGCGAAAACCCCGAGATGGAACGCCGCTGCCAGGAAGTCATCGACCGTTGCTGGCAGTTGGGTGACAAGAACCCGATCAGCTTCATCCACGACGTCGGCGCCGGTGGTTTGTCCAACGCCTTCCCGGAACTGGTCAACGATGGCGACCGTGGTGGCCGTTTCGAGCTGCGCAACATTCCAAACGACGAGCCGGGCATGGCCCCGCACGAAATCTGGAGCAACGAATCCCAGGAACGCTACGTACTGGCCGTTGGCCCTGAAGACTTTGCGCGCTTCCAGGCCATCTGCGAACGCGAGCGCTGCCCGTTTGCCGTGGTCGGCGAAGCCACTGCCGAGCCGCAGCTTACTGTTACAGATAGCCACTTCGGCAACAGCCCGGTGGACATGCCGCTCGAAGTGCTGCTGGGCAAAGCCCCGCGCATGCACCGTTCGGCGGTACGTGAAAGCGAGCTGGGCGATGATTTCGACCCAAGCACGCTGGACTTGTCCGACAGCATCGAGCGCGTGCTGCACCACCCGGCCGTGGCGAGCAAAAGCTTCCTGATCACCATCGGCGACCGCACCATCACCGGCCTGGTTGCCCGTGACCAAATGGTCGGTCCGTGGCAGGTGCCGGTAGCCGACGTTGCCGTCACCGCCACCAGCTTCGACGTCTACACCGGTGAAGCCATGGCCATGGGCGAGCGTACGCCGCTGGCCCTGCTGGACGCTCCGGCGTCGGGCCGCATGGCCATCGGTGAAACCCTGACCAACATCGCGGCCTCGCGCATCGGCAAGCTGTCCGACATCAAACTGTCGGCCAACTGGATGTCCGCTGCCGGTCACCCGGGTGAAGATGCACGCCTCTACGACACGGTCAAAGCCGTCGGCATGGAGCTGTGCCCTGAGCTGGGTATCACCATTCCGGTGGGCAAGGACTCCATGTCCATGGCCACCCGTTGGAACGAGGGCGGCACCGACAAGAGCGTCACCTCGCCGCTGTCGTTGATCGTCACCGGTTTCGCGCCGGTCACTGACATCCGCCAGACCCTGACCCCGCAATTGCGCATGGACAAGGGCACCACCGATCTGATCCTGATCGACCTGGGCCGTGGCCAGAACCGCATGGGCGCCTCGATCCTGGCGCAGACTCACGGCAAGCTCGGCAGACACGCGCCGGATGTCGACGACGCCGAAGACCTCAAAGCGTTCTTTGCCGTGATCCAGGGCTTGAATGCCGACGGTCACGTGTTGGCATACCACGACCGTTCCGACGGTGGTTTGCTGACCAGCGTCGTGGAAATGGCCTTCGCCGGTCATTGCGGCCTGAACATCGTGCTCGACAGCGTTGCCGAGGATGCCGCCGAGATCAACGGCATCCTGTTCAACGAAGAGTTGGGGGCGGTGATCCAGGTGCGCCAGGACGCTACCCCGGATGTGCTCGCACAGTTCAGCGCCGCCGGCCTGGACGACTGCGTGGCGGTGATTGGCCAGCCAATCAACAACGGTGAAGTCAATATCTCCTTCAATGGCGACACCGTATTTGCCGGCCAGCGCCGTCTGCTGCAACGCCAGTGGGCAGAGACCAGTTATCAGGTCCAGCGCCTGCGCGACAACGTCGACTGCGCCGAGCAGGAATTCGACGCGATCCTGGAAGAAGACAATCCGGGCCTGAGCACCATGCTCAGCTTCGACGTCAACCAGGACATCGCCGCGCCCTACATCAAGAAAGGCATCCGCCCACAGGTTGCCGTGCTGCGTGAGCAGGGCGTCAACGGCCAGGTGGAAATGGCGGCGGCGTTCGACCGTGCCGGGTTCAATGCGATCGACGTGCACATGAGCGACATCCTCGCCGGTCGCGTCGACCTCAACGAGTTCAAAGGCCTGGTGGCCTGCGGTGGTTTCTCCTACGGCGACGTACTGGGTGCCGGCGAAGGCTGGGCCAAGTCGGCCCTGTTCAACAGCCGCGCCCGCGACGCGTTCCAGGGTTTCTTCGAGCGCAACGACAGCTTCACCCTGGGCGTGTGCAACGGTTGCCAGATGATGTCCAACCTCAGCGAACTGATCCCGGGCAGCGAGTTCTGGCCGCACTTTGTGCGTAACCGTTCCGAGCAGTTCGAAGCCCGTGTCGCCATGGTGCAGGTGCAGGAATCCAACTCGATCTTCCTGCAGGGCATGGCCGGTTCGCGCATGCCAATCGCCATCGCCCACGGCGAAGGCCATGCCGAGTTCGCCAGCGAAGAAGCGCTGCTCGAAGCTGACCTGTCCGGCACCGTGGCCCTGCGCTTTGTCGATAACCACGGCAAAGTCACCGAAAGCTACCCGGCCAACCCGAACGGCTCGCCGCGCGGGATCACCGGCCTCACCAGCCGCGACGGTCGCGTCACCATCATGATGCCGCACCCGGAGCGCGTATTCCGCGCCGTGCAGAACTCGTGGCGCCCGGAAGAGTGGAACGAAGACGGCGCCTGGATGCGCATGTTCCGCAACGCCCGTGTGTGGGTGAACTAAGGCCGTGTACAAGCTCGCCTTCTTCGTACCCGACAGCCACGTGGAGACGGTGAAAACCGCCGTCTTCGCCGCCGGCGGCGGGCGCATCGGCGACTACGACAGCTGCGCCTGGCAAGTGCTGGGCCAGGGCCAATTCCGCGCGCTGGACGGCAGCCAGCCGTTTATCGGGCAGGTGGGCCAGGTTGAAGTGGTTGAGGAATGGAAGGTTGAGCTGGTGGTGGCGGATGAGTTGATTGTGGCTGTAGTGGCTGCTTTGAAGCTGAGCCATCCGTATGAGACACCGGCGTACGAGGTGTGGCAGTTGGCGGATTTTTAATCGGCTGGCTGTATAAACAAGCAACCCGCTGGGCCAGTTTGGTCAGCGGGTTTTTTGTTGCCTTTCAAGGCCTCTCGGGGGCAAGCCCCCTCCCACATTTTGAATTGCGAATACCTTCAGGTGTGGGAGGGGGCTTGCCCCCGATGGCGTCCGCCCAGGCGCCTCAGACCTTTCCGACAAGCCTTTCAGGTTGTCCCTCGGAACCTGTCTTCCTAGCCTATCGGTTTGAATTTTCTAGGCGGTGCAGTGATATGAGTCTGACGATCAAGACCGATATGCGGTTATTGCAGAGTGTGATGTATCACATCACAATCGCACCATGATCGTTAGTTGGAAACATAAAGGCCTTCGTGTTTTTTATGAAACTGGCTCAACCAAAGGGATCAATGCGAACCATGCAAATCGCTTGCGCCGTGTCTTGCTGATTTTAGACAGTGCGAGTCACTGGAGCGATCTGGAACTGCCAGGTTGGCGCTTCCATCGCTTGAAGGGAGACCTTGTCGACTATTGGTCGGTGAGCATCACTGGCAACTGGCGAATCATATTTCGTATGTTCGACGATCAGGTCGAGCTGGTCGACTATCTCGATTACCACTGAGAAGGGGTCTGTTTATGGGTATGCACAATCCTCCTCACCCAGGAGAAATACTGCTTGAGGATGTTATTCCGGGGCTCGGAATGACCATCACTGAAGTGGCAAGGCGCCTGGGTTTCGCCAGGGAGACCTTTTCCAGAATTCTTCACGGACACGCGCCGGTCAGTCCTGATCTGGCGGTACGGCTGGAGCGCGCTGGCATCAGTAAAGCTCAGATGTGGCTCTCAATGCAGAGCAGCTATGACCTGTGGCAGGCAGAACATCGAGAACAGCCTGTTATTGAGCGGTTTGCTCGGGTTGAGTAAATGAGGTCAAAGAGCCCGGCTTAGACCGGGTTTTTGTTGCGTGCTGGATCTACATCTCTCGGAGATTTCCGACAAGCCTTTCAGGTTGTCCGTCGGAACTCGCACAACTAACCTTCGCCAGTCGCTGCCAATTCAGCGACCGGGACTGCAAGCCCGCCGAAATAATGTTAGGAGCTCGGAAGCGCCGCTATAATCGTGGCGCTTTTCATGGTCATCGTTTTCTGGTGGCTGTGCGCGGGAGACCTTTGGGTCTGCCGAGGTGCTCCTGACTCGGTCTTGCAGACCCGCGCACAGCTGCCACCCATCATCTGCAAGTGATGCTGACAGCTCCTATTTTTCAGGAGTTTTACCATGAGCCCAAACCCCCCATCTGATTCCCCGCCCACCGACCAAATCTTCACCGTCCTGACCCACCTGAACAGCGAAACCCTGCTCGCCAACGCCTCTCAAGACCTGGCATCGGTACAGGCACTGGCGAGTAATCTGGCATTTGATGTCGACGGTCCCCAGCGTGATGCCGTGCTGGGTATTCATCGAATGGTGGAGGGCATTCAGTTGATGGCGGAACGGGTGCTGGATCTTCGCGAAGTGTCAGCAGCCACCGCCAACTGATCATTCCCGCGCGGAGCATGGCGACGATCAATACTGCGTTGACAAGAAACCCGCTGGGCCAGTTTGGCCAGCGGGTTTTTTGTTGGCTGTAACGACCTTGTCGCGAGCAAGCCCGGCTCTCATGTTTGAGCGCATGGACATGTGTATATCCATCCACGCTTGACGCCATTTCTTTCACATGGCACTGTATAAATGTACAGCATGTGGGGTTTCGGCAATACGTGACGTTCAGTCGGTTGCGCCGCCAATCATCCCACTGTGCACATGACCAGGACGGTCATGTTTCATTCTTGACCCGATCATCGGGTCCCATGTTGAAAGAGAGGGAACTCCTATGTCTTATCCAGAAAGCAAACTCACCGGCATGACCGGCTTCGCCAAAGCCGCTAAGGTCACTGGCGGCTGGTCCGGTCCGGTTGTCAGCATCACTAACCTGGATCAGCTCAAAACCAATATTGCCGGTTCCACACCCCGCGTGCTGGTGATCAATAGCAATATCTCGGCGTCCAGTTTGACCAAGGTCTCCATGGGTTCAAATAAAACCCTGGTCGGTTCGTTCCAGAACCGCACGCTCAACAACATTCACTTGCGTGCGACACCTGAGTCGCAAAACATCATTTTTCAGAACATCGTTTTCCAGCACTCGGGGGGTATCAAGGCCAATGATGATATCCAGCTGTACCTCAACTACGGCAGCAAGTACTGGATCGATCACTGCTCCTTTGTCGGCCATGACTGGTCCGCCAACGATGGCAGCCTCGACAAGCTGTTATACATCGGCGACAAGGCCGACTACGCGACCATCAGCAACTGTTTTTTCGGCAACCACAAGTATGGCCTGATCCTGGGCCACCCGAGCGATGACAACAACACAGCCTTCAATGGTTTCCCACGGCTGACTATTTGCCATAATCGCTTCGAGAATATGGAAGTGCGCGCACCGGGGTTGATGCGTTATGGCTACTTCCATGTCTATAACAACTACATCAACAAGTTTCATCTCGGCTTTACGCTGGCGCAAAACGCCAACATTCTTTCCGAGAGCAACAACTTTGGCGAAGGCAGCGCAAGCAACGGCATGTTGGATGATAAAGGCAACGGTACGTTTACCGATATTGGCAGCGTGCCTGCTATCACGAATCAGAAGTCGCCCAAAGCGCAGTGGACCGCCTCGTCCAATTACACCTACACCTTGAGGACCGCCGCGCAGGCAAAGGATTTCACCGTCAAGAATGCGGGGGCCCAGTCGGTAAGCCTGGTATTCGGTGGCTAAAGCCTGGAAGCTCAGCCACCCCGGTGAGATACCGGCGTGACGTGTGGCAGTTGGCGGATTTCTAATCTGTGCGCTGCATAAACAAGAAACCCGCTGGGCCAGTTTGGTCAGCGGGTTTTTTGTTGGCTGTCAGGGCCTCATCGGCGTCGTGACAGGCGCCCCCGATCTTTCTGACAATACCCAGCGGTTGCCGCTCGGAATCAGCCCCATTAGTTTGATCGACTCATTTAAGCTGAGCCACACTTCATGGACGATACCGAACACCTCAATCGCGAAAGCGACTTTCAAGAAGCCCTCAAAGACGCCAGGCAGGACGAAACCGTCATCTGGAATAAAGTCCAACAAGTCAGTTCCCACAGCCATGTCGCACTCTGTCTTTTGAACGGCACTGCACGCACATTTGAACTCACTGCTGCCAGCTGGGACATCGGTGCTGCGCCAGAGGCATACCTCCTCCATCCTTGGAGCTATCTGACATTCGTTCTGCGAGCACAAATACCTGTCTTTGCCCGAGGACGAGTGTCTACCCAGGCCACACACCGCTTTACCTATAAAAGTGGTGACCAATCCTTCGAGTTCTCGACCTGGCTCAAGGTCAGGAAAAAATACCAAGCCTTCTCTTTTGCGCCGGATACCGTCGCTCAAAGAGAGCACTCAGTTCGCTCCACCGGTAAAGCCCAGTTGCTTTGTTTTTCAGCGATTACCCAAGCCATGGCCAATCTGCCCTATCACTACGCGGTGGCTGTCAGTCTTGGGGGGCAATACTGAGGCTACCGAAATTGTTGATGGGTCGGAGATTGTCGAAACCCGCTAGCCCAGTTTGGCCAGCGTTTTTTTTGTTGGCGGTTCTGGCCTCATCGGGGGCAAGCCCCCTCCCACATTTTGATCGGTGCCGGACTTGGCAATGCGGTCAAGTGTGGGAGGGGGCTTGCCCCCGATGAGGCCAGAACAACCACGACATCTCTAAACCCTGGCGCCGACCTCACGGCCACTGACCAACCGCTCCAACGCCTCACCCAACCCGGATGCCCTGTCGCCCATCAACAGATGCCAAACACCGCTGTCGAGCTGACTTACCCCTTGGCAGCCCAGCGCAGTGAGCTGAGCCTCAGACAACCGCGAATCATCCCCCAACTCCACCCGCAACCGGGTCATCGCCACTGCATCCAGCTGGCGCACATTCTCTCGACCACCCAGCGCGCTCAGCCATTTCTCGGCCTCCTGCACATGCACCGTCACTGGCTTATCCACAGGCGCAACCGCTGCAGGCGCTGCCGCAACAAACCCCGGCATGGCCAAGCGAATTTCATCAGCAATGCTATCGGCCATGGGCCCGACGACCACCTGCAAGCTGCCGCCATTACCTGGCCGTACGACAGCCATGGCGCCCAGCGCTTTGAGTTCAGCATCCACTGCCTTGTTGCGATCCACCATGTCCAAGCGCAGCCGCGTGGTGCAAGCACCCACACTCAGCAAGTTCTCAGCACCGCCCAACGCCTGGATGTAGGCCGTCGCACGCTGGTTGTCGCTCATGGCCTCGGCCTGCACCACCTGGATATCTTCACGACCCGGCGTCTTGAGGTTGAAGCGGCGGATGCAGTAGGTGAACACCGAGTAGTAGATCAGCGCGTAAGCCAAGCCAACCGGGAACACCAGCCAGCCATTGGTGGATTTGCCCCAACCGAGCACCATGTCGATAAACCCACCGGAGAAGGTAAAGCCGAGATGGATATTCAACAGGTTGGTGAGCGCCATCGACAGGCCAGTCAGCAGTGCGTGGATCAGGTACAGGAACGGCGCCAGGAACATGAACGCAAATTCAATCGGTTCCGTCACGCCGGTCAGGAATGAGGTCAGTGCCATCGACAGGAAAATCCCGCCCATCACTTTACGGCGCTCCGGCAACGCATTGCGGTACATCGCCAGACACGCGGCGGGCAGGCCGAACAGCATCACCGGGAACATGCCGGTCATGAATTGGCCGCCTTTCGGGTCGCCGGCGAAGTAGCGGGTCAGGTCGCCGGTCACCACCGCGCCGGTTGCCGGGTCGGTGAAGGTGCCAAACACGAACCACGCCATATTGTTGAGGATGTGGTGCAGGCCGGTGACGATCAGTAAACGGTTGAACACGCCAAACACGAAGGCGCCCAGGCTGCCGCTTTCCATCAGCAACACGCCGAAGCTGTTGATGCCGTGCTGGATCGGCGGCCAGATCAAACCAAAGATCACGCCCAAGCCCACCGCCGAAAAGCCGGTGACAATCGGCACAAACCGTCGCCCGCCAAAGAACGCCAGGTACTCCGGCAGCTTGATGTCCTTGAAGCGGTTATACAGCGCGCCCGCCATCAGGCCACTGGCGATACCGGCGAGCATGCCCATGTTGATCGAGGTGTCCATCACCTTGAGTGTGGAGATCATCACCAGGTAGCCAATCGCCCCCGCCAGGCCGGCCGTGCCGTTGTTGTCGCGGGCAAAGCCCACGGCGATGCCGATGGCGAAGATCAGCGCCAGGTTGGCGAAGATCGCCTGCCCGGCATCGTGCATCACCGCGATGTTGAGCAAATCGGTGTCGCCCAGGCGCAGCAACAGGCCGGCGATCGGCAGGATCGCAATCGGCAGCATCAGGGCGCGGCCCAGGCGTTGCAGGCCTTCGATGAAATGTTGGTACATGGCGTGTCTCCCTATTCTTGTTGTTGTCAGCTCAGCGGCCAGTGGTGTTGACAGGCGTGGCGAACGGCCTTGGCGCTGCTCAGCTCAAGCAGCGTCTGGCTCAGTTGCCGGCATTGCGCCGCGTCCAGGTGACGGACGCGGTCCTTGATTTCGCCGATCTGCGGCGGGCTTACCGACAGTTCGCTGACACCCAGGCCGACCAGTACCGGCGTGGCCAGCGGGTCGGAGGCCAGGGCGCCGCACACGCCGACCCAACGCCCGTGTTTTGCCGCACCGGCGCAGGTCTGGGCGATCAGCCGCAGCAAGGCTGGATGCAGCGCGTCGACGCGGGCAGCCAAGCCTGCGTGGTCGCGATCCATGGCCAGGGTGTACTGGGACAGGTCATTGGTGCCGATGGACAAAAAGTCCGCGTGTTCGGCCAACTGCTCAGCCATCAGCGCGGCGGCGGGCACTTCGATCATCACACCCAGTTCGGGGCGCTGCGTCAGGTTCAGTTCCACGCACAGTTGATCCAGGCGTTGGCGGATCTGCAGCAGTTCGTCCACCTCGCTGACCATCGGCAACAGGATGCGGCAACGCGCCAGCGGCGAGACTTGCAACAGGGCGCGCAGTTGCTGGTCGAGCAGTTCCGGGCGCACCTGGGCCATGCGAATGCCGCGCAGGCCCAATACCGGGTTGGCTTCGACAGGCAGCGGCAGGTAGTCGAGCTGCTTGTCACCGCCCACGTCGATGGTGCGAATGATCACGGACTTGTCGCCCATCGCATCCAGCACGGCCTGATAAGCCTGGCGCTGTTCCTGTTCATCCGGTGCGGTGCGGCGGTCGACGAACAGAAATTCGGTGCGCAGCAAACCGACGCCATCGGCGCCATTTTCAAATGCGTGCCGGGCCTCGCTGCTGGAGGCGACGTTGGCGGCGACTTCAATGCTCACGCCATCGGTGGTGCGTGCCGGTTGTTGCGCCTGGGCGTGTTGCTGCTGGCGACGGAGCTTCTGCGCGTCGCGAATCTGGTGGACTTCAGCATGACGCGCGTCACTGGGGGCCAGTTCCAGCCGGCCATTGACGGCGTCCAGCACCACACGCTGGCCCTGAGGCACATCCAGCACCTCGGCACCCAGCGCGACCACGCAGGGCAAGCCTTTACCCCGCGCAAGAATGGCGACGTGTGACGTGGCGCCGCCTTCGGCCATGCAGATACCCACAGCCTGCTGCTCACTCAACTGCAGCAGATCTGACGGCGTCAGTTCATGGGCACTGACGATCGACCCGGCAGGCAGTTCAAAGTGCCAGGCCTCGCCCAGCAAGGCGCGCAGTACGCGTTGTTGCAGGTCGCGCAGATCGTTGGCGCGCTCGGCAAACAACGGCTTGCCCAGTGCCAGCAGCACCGCGCACTGGGCCTGGATCGCATCACGCCAGGCGTGGGTGGCAGCGCTGCCGTGTGTGATGGCGGCGGTGGCCGCTTCCAGCAGCGCCGGGTCTTCGAGCAGCGCGAGGTGGGCGGCGAAGATGTCTTCCTCCTCGACGTTCTTGCGTTGGCGGGCATGGTCGAGGGTGCTGCGGATTTCATCGCGCACCTGCTGCAGAGCCGTGTCGAGGCGCTGTTGTTGTTCGTCGGCCGAATGGTTGCCGGTGTCTTCCGGCAGCTCGATGCCGGTCAGGCGAAACAGCGGCCCGCACACCAGGCCGGGCGCTGCACAAACGCCTTGCAACACATCGGCTTCCACACTGGTACGACGGGGCGCAGCAGCGGCCACCGGCGCGTGATGGACTTCGCTGACTGCCACGGACAATGCCGCGATCAACCCTTGCAACGCGGCCTCGGCGTCCTTGCCACGGCAACTCACGCGCACTTCGTCGCCTTCGCCAATGCCCAGGCCCATCAAGCCAATCAGGCTGTCGCACGATGCCGACTTGTCAGCGAAGTGCAGGTGCGACTGGCTGCTGAAACCCTGGGCCGTCTTGCGAATCAAGGCGGCGGGGCGGGCATGCAAACCGCCACGGTGGGTGATGCGCACGCTGGCGCTGGCTTCTGAGTCGGCTTTTGAGTCGGCTTTTGAGTTGTAGTTATCCACAGCTGCTTGAACGGTGCTGGTCGCGCGCGCGGCAATCTGCAGCAATGGCTCTCCGACCTTGACCGTTTTCAGCGCCAAAGGCGTCAGTTCAAAGCGATCACTGTTGGTCAGGATGATCAGGCTCACCAGGCTCTTGCACTGACGCGCAATGCGGTCCAGGTCAAATTGCACCAGCGTCTGGCCCTGGCTCACCCGTGCGCCTTCCTTGACCAGCAAGGCAAAGCCTTCGCCATTGAGTTGCACGGTGTCGATGCCCACATGCATCAGCACCTCGGCACCGTTGTCGGCGCGCAGGGTCAGGGCGTGCCCGGTGCGGGCGACATGGATGATCACGCCGTCACAGGGTGCCTGCAGACAGTCGTTCAATGGGTCGATAGCGATACCGTCGCCCATGGCGCCGCTGGCGAACACTTCGTCGGGGACGCTGTTCAGGGCCAGCACCGGCCCACTCAAGGGGGCGCTGAGGGTCAGTCGATTATTGTTGTTGGACATGGGCACGGTACTCATCAGGAAAACGCCGCTTCAGTGGGTGCGGGTGACTTTGCTCAGGTGGCGCGGCTGGTCCGGGTCCATGCCCCGGGCCTCAGCCAGGCCGGCGGCCATCACGTAGAAACTCTGGATCGCCAGGATCGGGTCCAGGCTCGGGTGTTCGGCGCGGCTCAGGGTCAGGTCGCGTTCGGCGATATCGTCCGGCGCGGCCAGCAGCACCCGGGCACCGCGTTGACGCATATCGGCGGCCAGGCTCAACAGCCCGGCCTGCTCGGCGCCCCGTGGGGCGAACACCAGCAGGGGGTAGTTCTCGTCGATCAGCGCCATCGGCCCATGGCGCACCTCGGCGCTGCTGAAAGCTTCGGCCTGGATCGCCGAGGTTTCCTTGAGCTTGAGCGCGGCTTCCTGGGCGACGGCGAAACCGGCGCCACGGCCGATCACCATCAAGCGCTGGCTGCCTTTGAGGGCGTCGACGGCCAGGCGCCAATCCTGTCTGGCGGCGTCGCGCAGGCCATCGGGCAGGGCCTGGCAGGCTTGCAGCAGGTCGGTTTCCTGGTTCCAGTGGCCGATCAACTGCGCGCTGGCGCTGAGGGTGGCGATAAAACTCTTGGTCGCGGCCACGCTGAGTTCCGGCCCGGCGCACAGCGGCACATGGAATTCACACGCGGCTTCCAGCGGCGAGTCTTCGGCATTCACCAACGAAATGCTCAAGGCCCCGCGTTTGCGCAACAGGCGCAGGCTGTTGACCAAGTCCGGGCTCTGCCCCGACTGGGAGAACCCGAACGCCACCTGGCCGCTGACTTTCATTGGCGCCTGCAACAGGGTCACCACCGACATCGGCAACGACGCCACCGGAATGCCCACATGCTGCATGGTCAGGTAGGCGAAGTAGCTGGCGGCATGGTCCGAGCTGCCGCGGGCGATGGTCATCGCCACTTGCGGCGGCTGGCGGCGCAGGCGACCGGCGACTTCCGTCAGCAGCGGGTCCAGGCGTTGCAGTTGTGCGGCGACGGCGTCGCAGGAGGCCAGGGCCTCTTCAAGCATTTTTGAAGTCAATGGTTTCTCCTTCGACCATTACGTCGGTGAGTGTCAGGGAGCGGTCCAGGCGCACGCAGTCGGCGAAGCTGCCGGGTTGCAGGCGGCCGCGCGCTTCCAGGCCCAGGTAGTCCGCGGGAAATTGCGACAAGCGTTGTGAGGCTTCGCTGATAGGCAGGCCGATTTTCACCAGGTTGCGCAGCGCCTGGTCCATGGTCAGGGTGCTGCCGGCCAGGGTGCCGTCGGCCAGGCGTACGCCGCCCAGGCATTTGGTCACGGTGTGGCTGCCCAGCTTGTATTCGCCATCGGGCATGCCGGCGGCGGCGGTGGAGTCGGTGACGCAATACAGGCACGGGATCGAGCGCAGTGCCACGCGCATGGCACCGGGATGCACGTGAAGCAAGTCCGGGATCAACTCGGCGTATTGGGCATGGGCCAGCGCGGCGCCGACGATGCCCGGCTCGCGGTGATGCAGCGGGCTCATGGCGTTGTACAAATGCGTGAAGCTGGTGGCGCCGGCGGCGAGGGCGGCGACGCCTTCTTCATAGCTGCCCAGGGTATGGCCGATCTGCATGCGCACGCCGCGTTCGCTGAGGGCGCGGATCAATGCATCGTGGCCGGCGATTTCCGGGGCGATGGTAATCACCCGGATCGGCGCCAGGCGCAGGTAGGCTTCGACTTCCGCCATCAACGCGGTGTGGGCGAAGTTGGGTTGGGCGCCGAGTTTGCCCGGATTGATGTAAGGGCCTTCCAGGTGCACGCCCAATACCCGGGCGCTGCCCGTCGGACGTTGTTCGCAAAACCTGCCGAGTTCACCGAGGACGCTGGTGATTTCTTCCACCGGCGCCGTCATGGTGGTGGCCAGTAGCGAGGTGGTCCCAAACCGCACGTGGGTACGGGTAATGGTCTCGAAAGCGTGCGCACCTTCCATGATGTCCGCACCGCCGCCGCCGTGCACATGCAGGTCGATAAAGCCCGGCAGCAGGTAGGGCAGGTCGTTGTCGGCCGGGTCGCACGGCGTGCCTTCAATGGCGACCACCTTGCCGTGCTCGTGCACCAGGCGGCCGCGCATCCAGCCGCTGGGCGTGAGGATATTGTCTTCTGACATGGGCAGTTCTCTAGATTCGCAATTCGGCGGAATAGTCATGACGGCGCAGCTCTGCGACAAAGTCGTAGTAGTCGTTGCGGCAGTAGGTGTCGGTGATTTCAATCGGCGTGTTGTCGGCGGTGTAGCCCACGCGGGTCATCAGCAGCATGGCGGTGCCGGGGGCGATGCCCACCAGCTTGGCGAACTCGTCCGAGGCATTGATCGCCTGGATATGCTGCAGGGCGCGCACGATGGGCTTGCCGATGCCTTCCAGGTATTCGTACAGCGAATTGCCGATGGCTTGCGGCTGTGGCAGTACCGAGGCGGGCATGGCGGTCATTTCAATCGCCATCACCGTGTCATCGGCTTTGCGCAGACGCTTGAGGCGCGCCACTTTGTCGGTAGGCGACAGGCACAGGCGGATCAGCTCTTCGTGGGTTGGCGGGGTGATATCGCGTTCCAGCCATTGGGAAGTGGGTACAAAGCCTTTGAGCCGCAACATTTCGCTGAACCCCGACAGGCGCGACAACGGTTGTTCCAGGCGCGGCGTGATGAAGGTGCCGGAGCCCTGGCTGCGGCGGATCAGGCCCTGTGCAAGCAACACCTCCAGCGCTTTGCGGGCGGTCACCCGCGAGATGCTCAACTGCTCGCTGAGGGCGCGTTCCGAGGGCAGGGCCTGCTCGGATTTCCACTGGCCGGCATGGATCGCCGCTTCAAGGCTGCGGGCCAGTTGCAGGTACAGCGGCGTGGATTGCTTGTCGTCGGGGCGCAAGGCCAGGATGGGGTTCATCTGTCAGGTTTCCGATGCGTTATTGGAATGTTGTCGCCCGGTAATGGCCGGAAATTAATACCACTTAAATACCATGTCAATGCTACCAAAACGGTGCGCGCCCCGGTTTCAGGGCTCCTTAACGGTGCCTGGTATCAAGTGGTATTAGAGAGGTCTTTATTGCGCGCACAAACGCACAGCCTGCGCGGTGAACTGGTATTCACCGGCAGGCGCTGCTTGAGGGCAGGAAATATTTTCGAATTATTTTACGAGCGGTCGCCGATCAGGGCCGAATCTCGATCAGGGTGCCGTCCTTGACCAGGCTCCAGACTTCGCGCATGTCCACATTGCGCATGCCGATGCAGCCGTCGGTCCAGTCCAGGGTGTGGAACCACTGCTCCGGGTAGTCTTCGGTGTCGGGCGTGCCGTGGATCATGATCATGCTGCCCGGTTTAACCCCTTCGCGACGCGCGCGGGCGGCGTCGCTGATATTGGGGTAGGAGATGTGCATGGCCAGGTTGAAGCGCTCGCTGGTCTTGCGCCAGTCGATCCAGTAGAAGCCTTCAGGCGTGCGACGGTCGCCCTCGATCAGTTTGTGGCCTTTCGGGTTTTTACCCAGGGATATGCGATAGGTCTTGAGGGGCTTGCCGTCGTTGATCAGTTGCAACTGATGGGCGGATTTGAGCACCAAAACTTTTTCGACAGGTTTGCCGCCGAGGGTTTCCACCGTGGAGGCCGAGGACAGGGCAGCGAACAACACACAGATCAGAGCAAGCAACCAACGCATTGAAACGATTTCCCTTTGGCGACGATTGGCCGGCTTGTTATTGGGCGGGCTTGGACAGGGGAGGCACGGACTCGCTGCGCACCGGGAACAGCTGTTGCGCACGGTCAGCGAAGAAGCATTCTAAGGTACGCCCGACCGTGCGGAAAGCCAGCTCGGACCAAGGGATATCGGCGTGTGCGAACAGCTTCACTTCCAGGCTTTCCTGGCCTGCGGCGAAGTCCAGGTCGGCCAGCTCGGCGCGATAGAAAATATGCACCTGGTTGATGTGCGGCACATTGATCAGGGTATAGAGGCTCAGGTTGCGCACGCGGGCGCAGGCTTCTTCCAGGGTTTCGCGCATGGCGGCCTGTTCCACGGTTTCGCCGTTTTCCATAAAACCGGCGGGCAGGGTCCAGTACCCCAGGCGTGGCTCGATGGCGCGGCGGCACAGCAGCACTTTGTCTTCCCAGACCGGCACGGTACCGGCGACGATATTGGGGTTCTGATAGTGAATGGTCGAGCAGTGGTCGCACACATAGCGCAGGCGTGCGTCGCCTTCGGGAATGCGTTGGGTGACCGTTTTACCGCACTGGCTGCAGAAGTTCATGCTGGGGTTCCTGGAGAGTGGGCCTATCTTGGCTTGGCAGGCAGGGCCCTGCAAGTTGTCGTTTAGCGACACACCGGCGGTTTTGGGGTTGGGCGCCCGTGCGCTTTGGTGCATGATGCAAGGTAGCCAACAGATCGAGATGACTCATGCTGGACGAGCTACTTCGCCGGGTAAGCAATCACACCCCCCACACCCTGGAGACTGACGGGCGTTTCCCCGAGGCCGCGGTGCTGGTACCGATTACCCGCAGCGACGAACCCGAGCTGATCCTGACCCTGCGCGCCAGTGGCCTGTCGACCCATGGCGGCGAAGTGGCCTTTCCCGGCGGGCGCCGTGACCCCGAAGACCCGGACCTGATCTTTACCGCCCTGCGCGAAGCCGAAGAAGAAATCGGCCTGCCGCCGGGGCTGGTCGAGGTCATTGGCCCCTTGAGCCCGCTGATCTCCCTGCACGGCATCCGTGTAACGCCCTACGTGGGCGTGATCCCCGACTATGTCGAGTACCTGGCCAACGACGCCGAAATTGCAGCTGTCTTCAGCGTCCCCCTGGAGTTCTTTCGCCAGGACCCCCGCGAGCACACCCACCGCATCGACTATCAGGGCCGTAGTTGGTATGTGCCAAGCTACAGGTTCGGCGAATACAAGATCTGGGGCCTGACGGCAATCATGATCGTCGAGCTGATCAACCTGCTCTATGACGACGCCAAGATCAGCCTGCACCAGCCACCCAAGAGCTTCATCAATATCTAAGCCAGCCTTTGAATGGCAAGCCGTGAGGGACAACCATGAAATACCGCCTGGGCGATGCCCGCGTCGAGACTCATCCACAAAGCTGGGTAGCACCCAATGCCACGCTGGTGGGCAAGGTCAAGCTGGAGGAGGGCGCCAACGTCTGGTTCAACGCGGTATTGCGTGGCGACAACGAACTGATCCTGATCGGCAGGAACAGCAATGTGCAGGACGGCAGCGTGATGCACACCGACATGGGCTACCCGCTGACCCTCGGCACCGGCGTGACCATCGGCCATAACGCCATGCTGCACGGCTGCACTGTCGACGACTACAGCCTGATCGGCATCAACGCGGTGGTTCTCAATGGCGCCAAAATTGGCAAGCACTGCATCATCGGCGCTAATTCGCTGATCGGCGAAGGCAAGGAAATTCCCGATGGCTCGCTGGTGATGGGGTCGCCGGGCAAGGTGGTACGTGAGCTGACCGAGGCGCAGAAACGCATGCTCGAAGCCAGCGCCGCGCACTATGTGCATAATTCGCAGCGGTATGCGCGTGATCTGGTTGAGCAGGAGCAATGAGTGCGGTTGAACGGCCTGTGGCCTCGCCTTGCGTGAGCATTTGCGCGTTGGACGAGGACGATATCTGCACCGGTTGCCAGCGTACGGTTGACGAGATTACGCGTTGGAGCCGCCTGGACAACGCCGAACGCCGGGTGGTGTTGGGGTTGTGTCATGAGCGGGCGGTGGCCAGTGGTTTAGTGTTTATGGCTTCTGGCAAATCCGGCGCCTGATAGACCGCCATCGGGGGCAAGCCCCCTCCCACCTTTTTGATCTGTGAACACAGTCAAGTGTGGGAGGGGGCTTGCCCCCGATGAGGCCCTTCCAGACGGCCTCCCTGTAATTGTGTACTCTGTGCGGCATCACCCACAGGTCCATCCCCATGCTCTTCCTGATCGCCTATATCAGCAGCGTCGTGCTGATCAACTTCGCCTTCTCCACCGCCCCGCACCTGGACGTGATCTGGTCCGCCTGGGGTGGCCTGGTCTTCATCCTGCGCGACATGGTGCAAACCCGCTTCGGCCACGGTGCGATCATCGCCATGCTGGCGGCGCTGGTGCTGTCGTATATCACTTCCGATCCGTCCATCGCCCTGGCCAGCGCCACGGCGTTCGCGGTGTCCGAATGCATCGACTGGCTGGTGTTCAGCATCACCCGGCGCCCGCTGCACGATCGCCTGTGGATCAGTTCGGCGCTGAGCATTCCCCTGGATACCTTTATCTTCTTCGGCCTGATCGGTGCGCTGACGCCGGCGGTGGCGGGCACGGCGCTGGTGTCGAAATTCGCCGGGGTCACCGTGGTGTGGCTGGTAATGGTCTGGCGCATCCGCCGGCGCGCCGTCGCCAACTGAGGCCAATTTTTACAGTTCATGTAAAATGCCGGCCTTTCTCCCCCATGATCCGCTCCCCTGAGGACCTGAGATGACCCGAATCGGAACTCCATTGTCGCCAACCGCGACCCGCGTTTTGCTGTGTGGCTGCGGTGAGCTGGGCAAGGAAGTGGTAATCGAGCTGCAGCGCCTGGGCGTTGAAGTGATTGCCGTGGATCGCTACGCCAACGCGCCCGCCATGCAGGTGGCGCACCGCAGCCACGTGATCAACATGCTCGACGGCGCCGCCCTGCGCGCCGTCATCGAGGCGGAGAAGCCGCACTTCATCGTGCCGGAAATCGAAGCGATCGCCACGGCGACCCTGGTCGAGCTGGAAGCCGAGGGATTCACCGTGATCCCGACCGCGCGCGCCACCTCGCTGACCATGAACCGTGAAGGCATCCGTCGCCTGGCCGCCGAAGAGCTGGACCTGCCGACCTCGCCGTACCACTTCGCCGATACCTTCGAAGACTACAGCAAGGCCGTGCAGGACCTGGGTTTCCCGTGTGTGGTCAAGCCGGTGATGAGTTCGTCGGGCAAGGGCCAGAGCCTGTTGCGCAGCGCTGACGATGTGCAGAAAGCCTGGGACTACGCGCAGGAAGGCGGGCGGGCCGGCAAGGGCCGGGTGATCATCGAAGGCTTTATCGACTTCGACTACGAAATCACCCTGCTGACCGTGCGCCATATCGGCGGCACTACGTTCTGCGCGCCGGTCGGCCATCGTCAGGAGAAGGGCGACTACCAGGAATCCTGGCAGCCCCAGGCCATGAGCCCGGTTGCCCTGGCCGAGTCCGAGCGGGTTGCCAAGGCGGTGACCGAAGCCTTGGGCGGTCGTGGTCTGTTTGGCGTGGAACTGTTCATCAAGGGCGATCAGGTGTGGTTCAGCGAAGTCTCGCCGCGCCCCCATGACACCGGCCTGGTGACCCTGATTTCCCAGGACCTGTCGCAGTTTGCCCTGCACGCCCGCGCCATCCTCGGCTTGCCGATTCCGTTGATCCGCCAGTTCGGGCCTTCGGCTTCGGCGGTGATTCTGGTGGAGGGGCAGTCGACCCAGACCGCATTCGCCAATCTGGGCGCCGCGTTGAGCGAGCCGGATACGGCGTTGCGTCTGTTTGGCAAGCCTGAAGTCAATGGCCAGCGTCGCATGGGCGTAGCGCTGGCACGGGATGAGTCGATTGCAGCGGCTCGGGCCAAGGCGACCCGGGCTTCCCAAGCCGTTGTGGTCGAGCTTTAAAAGCATCGGGGGCAAGCCCCCTCCCACACTTGAATGTGTTCACACATCAACATGTGGGAGGGGGCTTGCCCCCGATAGCGGTCTATCAGGCGACCTTGTTCAAATCATTATCCCGCGTCTCTTTCAAACACAGCACCGCAATCAAACTCAGCAACGCTGCCGCCGACACATACCCCCCGACGTAACTCAGTCCGCCCATCGCCACCAGCTTGGTCGCGAAAAACGGTGCCGCCGACGCGCCCACGATCCCCCCCAGGTTATATGCCGCCGAAGCGCCGGTATAACGCACGCGGGTCGGGAACAGTTCCGGCAGCAGCGCACCCATCGGCGCGAAGGTTACGCCCATCAGGAACAGCTCCAGCGCCAGGAACAGCGCCACGGCCCAGGTCGAACCGTGGGTCAGCAGCGGCTCCATGGTAAAACCCGACAGAATCGCCAGGATCGCGCCGACAATCAGCACCGGCTTGCGCCCGTAGCGGTCGCTGGCCAGCGCCGCCAATGGCGTCGCCAGGCCCATGAACAGCACCGCGAAACACAACAGGCCGAGGAAGGTTTCACGACTGTAGCCGAGGGTCGACACCCCGTAACTCAGGGAAAACGCCGTGGTGATGTAGAACAGCGCATAGCACACCACCATCGACGCGGCGCCCAGCAATACCGGCAGCCAATGCTGGCTGAACAGCTCCACCAACGGCACCTTCACCGGTTTTTCATGGGCCACGGCATTGGCGAACACGGGCGTCTCGTGCAGCTTGAGCCGTGCGTACAGGCCCACCATCACCAGCGCCGCACTGAGGATGAACGGAATGCGCCAGCCCCAGCTGCGGAACTGCTCGTCGTTCAGGCTCATGGCCAAAATCAGGAACAAACCATTGGCCGCCAAAAAGCCAATCGACGGGCCCAGTTGCGGGAACATGCCGAACCAGGCGCGTTTGCCTTTGGGCGCGTTCTCGGTCGCCAGCAAGGCCGCGCCGCCCCATTCCCCGCCCAGGCCCAAGCCCTGGCCGAAGCGCAATACACACAGCAGGATCGGTGCCCAGGCGCCAATGCTGTCGTAGCCGGGCAGCAAGCCGATCAGGGTGGTACACACGCCCATCAGCAGCAGCGAGGCCACCAGCGTCGACTTGCGACCGATACGGTCGCCAAAGTGGCCGAACAGCGCCGAGCCCAGCGGGCGGGCGATAAACGCGATGCCGAAGGTCAGGAACGACGCCAGCATCTGCGCGGTGCCGGACGTCTGCGGGAAGAACACCGGGCCGATCACCAGCGCGGCAGCCGTGGCGTAGATATAAAAGTCGTAGAACTCGATGGCGGTGCCGACGATGCTCGCGGTCGCCACGCGAGCCGTCGAGTTGGTCGGGGCAGCGGTTGCCGCCTCGTTATAGGTGGTGCTCATGGCGGTAATCCCTGACGGTCATTGCGCGTTTGGACGCGGATTATTATTGGTCGTACACCCATGGATCAGGGGTGTGCTCGGAGCGGCTCGGGATGGGAGCAAACACCGGTCAGACAGGGTAAAGCGCTGCCTGGACGCGCTGAGTGCGGGTAGCACGCGGTCGGGCGGGGCTTGGGTAAGCCGCAGGGATTATAGGAAGGGGTGTGGAATTACAACAAGTGGTTGGAGTAACACAGATCCAGTGTGGGAGGGGGCTTGCCCCCGATGGCGGTGTATCAGCCACCTGATGCAGTGACTGGCATTCTGTTATCGGGGGCAAGCCCCCTCCCACATTGGATTGTGGTTTATCAGAACGTCAGGCGGCGACGGGCACATGGCTGGTATGCCAGATCAATACCTTGCTTACCCGGTTGTCCTCGGTCTCGAGGATTTCCAGGCGATAACGGCCAATTTTCAGGCATACCGCGCAGTCCGGGATAGTCTCCAGCGCTTCGGTCACCAAGCCGTTGAGGGTCTTGGGGCCGTCGCTGGGCAGGTGCCAGCCCAGGCTTTTGTTCAATTCGCGGATCGAAGCCGCGCCGTCGATGATATAGCGGCCGTCCGGCTGGGCTTCGATGTGCGGGTTATCCACAGTCTGGTCGCTTTCGAATTCGCCGACGATTTCTTCCAGGATGTCTTCCAGGGTAACGATGCCCAGCACTTCGCCGTACTCGTCCACCACCATGCCCAGGCGGCGCTGCTGCTTGTGGAAATTGAGCAGTTGCAGCTGCAACGGCGTGCTTTCCGGCACGAAGTAGGGTTCGTGGCAGGCGGCCAGCAGCGCTTCCTTGGTCAGGCTGGCGTCGGCCAGCAGGTGCTGGATCTGCCGCGTGTTGAGCACCGCTTCAACCTGGTTGATGTCGCTGTGGAACACCGGCAACCGCGTGCGCTGGGAAGTGCGCAGTTGCTCGATGATGTCCTCGATCGCGTCATCCAGGTTGATGCCGTCCACTTCGCTGCGCGGCACCAGGATGTCATTGACGGTGATGTTGTCCAGGGCATGGATACCAGGCATGCCGGGCATAGGCTCTTCATCGGCATCATGTTGCGGTTCGTCGTTAGGGTCGGACGAAGGCTCGTCGCTGTTTCTCACCACGCCGGTCTTGCGCGAGAACGGGCGCAGCAACATCAGGCTGATGGCATTGAGCAGCCAGGCAACGGGATAAAGGATTTTCAGCGGCACCCCCAGCAGCGCATTGCCGAAACCCAGTATGGCGTGCGGATAGCGGGTAGCCAGGGCGCGGGGCAGGTAATCGGCGAGGATCAGCAGCACTGCGCAGGCGATCAGCCCGCCGAGCCATGGCCCGTTCTGTGCCCAGGCATGGATCGCCAGCAGTGTGCAGAGAATGACCACCGCTGCGCGGCACAGGCTGTTGCACAGGATCAGGCTGTGGCGCGGAAAGCTCAGGCGTGCGGCAGCCTTGTCACCCTGGCGTGTGCCCGGGCGCAGGGCCAGCAGGTGTTGTTGTGCGGCCTCGATGGCGGTAAACAGCGCCGCCCATAAAACCAGCAAGGCAATTACGGCGAGCATCGGCCCAAGGGGCAAGTTGTCCATGATCGCCGCTCGTCAGATATGCAGGATGTATTCGCGAACCAGCTTGCTGCCGAAATAGGCCAGCATCAGCAGGCAGAAACCGGCCAGGGTCCAGCGGATGGCCTTGTGCCCGCGCCAGCCGAGGCGGTTGCGGCCCCATAGCAACACGCTGAACACGATCCAGGCCAGGCAGGCCAGCAAGGTCTTGTGCACCAGATGCTGGGCGAACAGGTTCTCGACGAACAGCCAGCCGGAAATCAGCGACAGCGACAGCAAGGTCCAGCCGGCCCACAGGAACCCGAACAGCAGGCTTTCCATGGTTTGCAGCGGCGGGAAGTTCTTGATCAGCCCGGACGGGTGCTTGTGCTTGAGCTGGTGGTCTTGCAGCAGTACCAGCAGCGATTGGAACACCGCAATGGTGAACATGCCGTAGGCAAGGATCGACAACAGGATATGCGCGAGAATGCCCGGCTCTTCATCGATCACCTGTACGGTGCCGGTGGGCGCGAATTGCGCCAGCAGCACCGTGAGCATGCCCAGCGGGAACAGCAGCGCGAGCAGGTTCTCGACCGGAATCCGATAGCACGCCAGCAGTGTCAGTGCGATCACGGCGGCGGCGATCAGGCTGGCGGCGCTGAAAAAATCCAGGCCCAGGCCGACCGGGGTCATCAGGTGCGTGAACAGACTGGCGGCATGAGCCAGCAGGGCGAGGACGCCAAGGCCGGTCAGCAGACGTTTGTCCGCTTTGGCGCCTTGGGCCAGACGAGTGCCCTGATAGAGGGTCGCAGCGGCATACAAGATGGCGGCGGCGAGGCTGGGTAGCAAACTGGGTGACAAGGGGAGCATAAATCCTGATAGACAAGCCCGAAAGGCGCTGAGTTTGGCACACACCCGCGCCGCACGAAAGACTCCCCCGCCAGACAGCGGGTGTGCATGGGCGCAGTCTTCGCTATAATCCGCGACCTGCCCACGCCGCAGGCTTGCCGAGCGCTATGTTTAATAGCGATTTACCACAGCCTGGGCCGCCATTACCTCGGTCTACCAATGCATTTCGTTGAATAGGGCCTGAAAGGATCGCGCATGTTTGAAAACCTGACTGACCGTCTCTCGCAGACGCTGCGCCATGTAACCGGCAAGGCCAAGCTGACCGAGGACAATATTAAAGACACCCTGCGTGAAGTGCGCATGGCGTTGCTGGAAGCCGACGTGGCCTTGCCGGTGGTGAAGGACTTCGTCAACTCGGTCAAGGAACGCGCGGTCGGCACCGAAGTGTCGCGCAGCCTGACGCCGGGCCAGGCGTTCGTGAAAATCGTCCAGGCCGAACTCGAAAGCCTGATGGGCGCGGCCAACGAAGACCTGAACCTCAGCGCCGTGCCTCCGGCCGTTGTGCTGATGGCCGGCCTGCAAGGTGCGGGCAAGACCACCACCGCCGGCAAGCTGGCGCGCTTCCTTAAAGAGCGCAAGAAGAAGTCCGTGATGGTGGTGTCGGCCGACGTTTATCGTCCGGCGGCCA
The DNA here is from genome assembly GCF_002837185.1 of Pseudomonas fluorescens. Lineage (GTDB taxonomy): Bacteria > Pseudomonadota > Gammaproteobacteria > Pseudomonadales > Pseudomonadaceae > Aquipseudomonas > Aquipseudomonas fluorescens_AM. The sequence goes on from NZ_KZ477992.1 coordinate 142,429, forward strand.
TCAAGCAGTTGGAAATGCTCGCGGGCGAAGTGGGCGTGACCTTCTTCCCGTCGGACCTGAGCCAGAAGCCGGTCGACATTGCCAACGCGGCCATTAAAGAAGCCAAGCTGAAATTCATCGACGTGGTCATCGTCGATACCGCCGGTCGCCTGCACATCGATGAAGAGATGATGGGCGAGATCAAGGCGCTGCATGCCGCGATCAACCCGGTCGAAACGCTGTTCGTAGTTGACGCCATGACCGGCCAGGATGCGGCCAACACCGCCAAGGCCTTCGGTGACGCACTGCCGCTGACCGGTGTGATCCTCACCAAGGTCGACGGCGACGCCCGTGGCGGTGCCGCGCTGTCGGTACGTGCAATCACCGGCAAGCCGATCAAGTTCATCGGCATGGGCGAGAAGAGCGAAGCGCTCGAGCCGTTCCACCCCGAGCGTATCGCCTCGCGCATCCTCGGCATGGGCGACGTGCTCAGCCTGATCGAGCAGGCCGAAGCCACGCTCGACAAGGACAAGGCCGACAAACTGGCCAAGAAGCTGAAGAAGGGCAAGGGCTTCGACCTCGAAGACTTCCGCGATCAGTTGCAACAAATGAAGAACATGGGTGGCCTCGGCGGCCTGATGGACAAGTTGCCGAACATCGGCGGCGTGAACCTGGCGCAAATGGGCAATGCCCAGGGCGCGGCAGAGAAGCAGTTCAAGCAGATGGAAGCCATCATCAACTCCATGACCCCGGCCGAGCGCCGCGACCCTGAGCTGATCAGCGGTTCGCGCAAACGCCGGATCGCCATGGGTTCCGGCACCCAGGTGCAGGACATCGGTCGCTTGATCAAGCAGCACAAGCAGATGCAGAAGATGATGAAGAAGTTCTCCGCCAAGGGCGGTATGGCCAAGATGATGCGCGGCATGGGCGGTATGTTGCCCGGCGGCGGCATGCCCAAGATGTAAAGAATTCGAGCGCAAGCCCTGCTTGCGCTCCGACCCGCAGGGATGCGGGATCTCCAGCAAACCCGCCATTGGCGGGCGCTGACCTGCCGTTTTAACCGACGGCTCTATAGCAGATCTGAATGGCACGCTGGTAGGCGCCGGAAAAAGACATTTGCAAAAGTCCGGATATTCCTTAGAATATGCGGCCTTTCGGGCACCTATGCCCGCTGTGCATTTAGATTTGCAGCACCGACTACAGGAACGATGTTCACATGCTAACAATCCGTCTTGCCCTTGGCGGCTCCAAAAAGCGCCCGTTTTACCACTTGACCGTAACTGACAGCCGCAACCCACGTGACGGCTCTCACAAGGAACAAGTTGGTTTCTTCAACCCGATCGCTCGCGGTCAGGAAGTTCGTCTGTCCGTGAACCAAGAGCGCGTAGCCTACTGGCTGAGCGTGGGTGCACAGCCATCCGAGCGCGTTGCCAAGCTGTTGAAAGACTCGGCTAAGGCCGCAGCCTGAGCAATATGAACGCGACGCCAGCTGTTGCTGATGATTTGATCGTTATCGGCAAGATTTACTCTGTTCATGGCGTTCGCGGCGAAGTGAAGGTGTATTCCTTTACTGATCCGACTGAAAACCTGTTGCAGTACAAAACCTGGACGCTCAAGCGCGAAGGCAGCGTGAAACAGGTCGAGCTGGTCAGTGGACGCGGGAGCGACAAGTTCCTGGTCGCAAAGCTCAAGGGTCTTGATGATCGTGAAGAAGCTCGGCTTCTGGCTGGTTATGAGATCTGCGTGCCGCGCAACCTGTTCCCTGAATTGACCGACGGCGAGTACTACTGGTACCAGCTGGAAGGTTTGAAGGTTATTGATCAACTCGGGCAACTGCTCGGGAAAATCGATCATCTTCTGGAAACCGGCGCCAACGATGTAATGGTGGTCAAGCCTTGCGCTGGCAGCCTGGATGATCGCGAACGCCTGTTGCCCTATACCGGGCAGTGCGTGTTGGCCGTCGACCTGGCAGCGGGCGAGATGAAGGTGGAATGGGATGCGGACTTCTAGGCGTGGCTAATTTGCGCATTGAAGTGATCAGTTTGTTTCCCGAGATGTTCTCCGCCATCAGCGAGTACGGCATCACCAGTCGGGCGGTGAAACAGGGGCTGTTGCAGCTTACCTGTTGGAACCCGCGAGACTACACGACGGATCGACATCACACTGTGGACGATCGCCCATTTGGCGGTGGCCCGGGCATGGTGATGAAGATCAAGCCCCTGGAAGACGCGTTGGCCCAGGCCAAGGCAGTGGCCGGGGAGAAGGCGAAGGTAATTTACCTGTCCCCTCAAGGCCGTCAGCTGAAACAGGCTGTGGTAGGCGAACTGGCGAATGAGGAGGCACTGATCCTGATTGCCGGTCGCTATGAAGGCATTGACGAGCGTTTTATTGACGCTCATGTCGATGAAGAGTGGTCGATTGGGGACTATGTCCTGTCTGGCGGCGAGCTGCCGGCGATGGTCCTGATAGATGCGGTTACACGACTGCTGCCTGGAGCTTTAGGGCATGCGGACTCTGCGGAGGAAGATTCCTTCACGGATGGTTTGCTGGATTGCCCGCACTACACCCGTCCGGAGGTGTATGCGGATCAGCGTGTTCCCGACGTATTGCTAAGTGGCAATCACGCACACATCCGGCGTTGGCGTTTACAGCAGTCCCTTGGTCGGACCTATGAACGACGCGCCGATCTTCTGGAAAGCCGCTCGCTTTCTGGAGAAGAGAAGAAGCTGCTCGAGGAATACATCCTCGCGCGGGACGATAGTTAACAACGTATCGATGGTAGGTCCATTGACTTACCTTAGGAGCACAGCATGACTAACAAAATCATCCTTGCACTCGAAGCAGAGCAGATGACCAAAGAGATCCCTACCTTTGCCCCGGGCGACACCATTGTCGTTCAGGTGAAAGTGAAGGAAGGCGACCGTTCGCGTCTGCAAGCGTTCGAAGGCGTGGTAATCGCCAAGCGTAACCGTGGTGTGAACAGTGCTTTCACTGTTCGTAAAATCTCCAACGGTGTTGGCGTAGAGCGTACTTTCCAGACCTACAGCCCGCAAATCGACAGCATGGCTGTGAAACGTCGCGGTGACGTACGCAAAGCCAAGCTGTACTACCTGCGTGACCTGTCCGGTAAAGCAGCTCGCATCAAGGAAAAACTGGCTTAAGTCCAGCTTCCCGATGCAGAAAAAAGCAGCCTACGGGCTGCTTTTTTGTGCCTGCGATTTAAGCGGTGCGCCCCTAGGCCTGACCAGGCTGAATGACTGCCAGTAATGTCCATCCCGCCAGCGGTTTCATATCGCTCTGCGGCGTGACCACATGCACCCAGCCGCTGTTATCGCGGGCAAACAGCAGTGTCGCCCGCTCCCCATGCAGTGCCTGATAATCGCTCCAGCCAAACCCTTCGGTCAGGTGGGTGGTATACAGCTCGGCGCCTTGCCCCAGCAGGCTGGCGAGCTTGGTGTAGCTCAGCGGCTGGCTGCCCAGCAAGTGCCCACGATGCTCGCCGCTGGCCCGGTGCTTGTCGGTGCGACGGCTTTCCTGGCTGTTGGCCAAGGCGAACAGGCGATGCCCGAAGTCGTGACGAAAGCGCATGGTGGCCAGGGTGTTCAATTCGCCGGAAGGTGACAGCGCGAGCAAATGCCCGAGACCGACCAGGTCCAGATGGGACTCGGCATGCTGTGAGGCCGGGTTGCCGAAGTAGGTCGGCAGCCCTTCCATACGGCTGGCGCGAATGTTCTCCCAGCTCGAATCGGTCAGCAGCACGCGGCTGCCCAGCTGTTGCAGGGCTTTGCCGAGAATGCGTGCCGGGCCGTTCGCGCCGACGATCAGAAAGCCGCTTGGCGCGGGCTCGGCTACTTTCAGCAAGCGCGCCAGAGGACGCGCAGTCGCGCTTTGCAGCACCACCGTGCCGATGATCACCGCAAACGTCAGCGGCACCAGCAACAACGCACCTTCGTGGCCGGCCTCATCCAGGCGAATCGCAAAAATGGCCGACACCGCCGCGGCCACAATCCCGCGCGGGGCGATCCAGGCCAGCAGTGCGCGTTCGCGCCAGTTCAGTTTCGAGCCGACGGTCGACACCGCAACGTTCAGCGGGCGCGCAATGAACTGAATGATCAGCAGCAGAATCAGTACGAACGGCCCCAGGGCGATCAGTGCGTTCAGGTCCAGGCGCGCTGCCAGCAGGATAAACAAGCCGGATATCAACAGAACACTGAGGTTCTCCTTGAAGTGCAGGATGTGACGCACGTCCACGCCCTTCATGTTGGCCATCCACATGCCCATCAGCGTCACCGCCAGCAGGCCCGACTCATGCATCACCTGATTGGAGGCGATGAACACCCCCAGCACCGCCGCCAGGGTGGCCAGGTTATGCAGGTATTCCGGCAACCACTGGCGGCGCATAACCAGGCCCAGCACCCAGCCCCCGGCAATCCCGAACAGACTGCCGCACAGGATGACGCCGCCAAAGGTCAGCAGGCTGTGACTCAGTCCATCGCCCGAGGCGCTGGCGATGATGAAGCTGTAGACCACCACGGCCAGCAGCGCGCCGATAGGGTCGATAACAATGCCTTCCCAGCGCAGGATGTTGGCGATGGACGCCTTGGGGCGTACCACGCGCAACATGGGCACGATGACGGTCGGGCCTGTCACCAGCGTCAAGGTGCCGAACAGCAGCGCCAGCATCCAGTCGAAACCCAGCAGCCAGTGGGTTGCCAGGGTGATCACCGCCCAGGTCGTCAGCGCACCAAGGGTCACCAGTCGGTGCACCACGCTGCCGATTTCCTTCCATTCCGACAGATGCAGCGTCAGGCTGCCCTCAAACAGGATCAATGCGACGGCCAGCGACACCAATGGCATCAGCAACGGGCCGAACATTTCCTGCGGGTCGAGCCAGCCAAGTACCGGCCCCGCCAGAATTCCGCTCAATAACAGAAACAGAATCGCCGGCAATTTCAGGCGCCAGGCCAGCCATTGGCAGCCGAGCGCGGCCACACCGATACCGCCGAAAGCCAACAAGATCTGTTGTTCGTTCATTAAAGCTTCCTGTTCCTAGAAGTAGCGGGCTATGAAAGACTAGTGGCCCTTGCCACAGTTCACTAAATAAAATGGCGCCAAGCCCCTTGCCGCGTCGCTTGAGTAACCATGCCCGCCATTGACCACCCGCTGATCGACCGCTTCCTTGACGCCCTTTGGTTGGAAAAAGGCCTCTCGGACAACACTCGCCAGGCTTACCGCAGCGACCTGGCCCTGTTCAACGGTTGGTTGCAGGAGAAAAACCTGGAGCTGATCAATGCCGGGCGCGAGCTGATCCTCGATCACTTGGCCTGGCGCCTCGAGCAACATTACAAGCCGCGTTCCACCGCGAGATTTCTCTCCGGTGTGCGTGGCTTTTATCGCTATCTGTTGCGTGAAAAACTCATCGCAATCGATCCAACTCTACAAGTCGATATGCCGCAATTAGGTAGGCCTCTTCCTAAATCTTTGTCGGAAACTGACGTGGAGGCTCTGTTGGCCGCGCCGGATCTCAGTGAGGCCATCGGCCAGCGTGATCGCGCCATGCTGGAAGTGCTCTACGCTTGCGGGCTGCGGGTCACCGAGCTGATCAGCCTGACCCTGGAGCAGGTCAACCTGCGCCAGGGCGTGTTGCGGGTGATGGGCAAGGGCAGCAAGGAGCGCCTGGTACCGATGGGGGAGGAGGCGATTGTGTGGGTCGAGCGTTACCTGCGCGATGCGCGTCACGAGCTGCTCGGTGGCCGTCCCAGTGATGTGCTGTTCCCCAGCCTGCGCGGCGAGCAGATGACCCGCCAGACCTTCTGGCACCGGATCAAGCACCAGGCCAAAGTGGCCGGGATCGGCAAGTCCCTGTCGCCGCATACCTTGCGTCATGCGTTCGCCACCCACTTGCTCAACCATGGCGCGGATCTGCGTGTGGTACAGATGCTGCTCGGCCACAGCGACTTGTCCACCACCCAGATCTACACCCATGTGGCACGGGCGCGCTTGCAGGAGATGCACGCCAAGCACCATCCACGCGGCTGAAAAATCCCAATTTGTTCGGCTGCGGGCTGCCCTGCGGCCCAACTGTGGTAGGCTTTGCCGGTTCGCAAAGGCGACGGTCCACACCCCCGGTTTCCAATCGGCGTAGCTGCACCCGTCCCTGCATCTGCCTTCAGGAGTTACCATGCGCTTGACCCAGATTATTGCCGCCGCAGCCATTGCGTTGGTTTCCACCTTTGCCGTCGCCGACGATGCGGCTGAGCAGGCCATTCGCAAGAGCCTGGTCAACCTGCAACTCGATACCCCCATCGAAAGCATCAGTGCCAGCCCCATGGCCGGTCTGTACGAAGTCAAGCTCAAGGGCAGCCGCGTGCTGTACGCCAGTGCCGATGGCCAGTACATCGTTCAGGGCTACCTGTTCCAGCTCAAGGACGGCAAGCCGGTCAACCTGACCGAGAAAGCCGAACGCCTCGGCGTGTCCAAGCTGATCAACGGTATTCCCGTGGCTGAAACCGTGGTGTACCCGGCCATCGGTGAGACCAAGACCCACATCACCGTGTTCACCGACACCACCTGCCCGTATTGCCACAAGCTGCACGCCGAAGTGCCTGCATTGAACAAGCTGGGTGTGGAAGTGCGCTATGTCGCATTCCCGCGCCAGGGCCTGGGTTCGCCGGGTGATGAGCAGTTGCAGGCGGTCTGGTGCTCGGCCGACAAGAAAGCGGCCATGGACAAGATGGTCGATGGCAAGGAAATCAAGGCGGCCAAATGCGCCAATCCGGTTTCCAAGCAGTTCGCCCTGGGCCAGTCCATCGGCGTGAACGGCACACCGGCCATCGTCTTGGCCGACGGCCAGGTGATTCCGGGCTACCAGCCGGCACCACAAGTTGCCAAACTGGCACTGGGTGCCAAGTAAGCATTAATCGTCGAGCCTTCGACGAGCATGATCGGCCGAACCGTCGGCGGGTCATTAATTGAGAGCCGCAGTTGTGCGGCTGTGTTCCACGGCCGACCTCGCGTCGGCCGTTTCATGGGGAGTTCTTCAGTGAAACCGGTCAAAGTAGGCATCTGTGGGTTAGGGACCGTCGGTGGCGGCACCTTCAACGTACTTCAGCGTAACGCTGAAGAAATTTCCCGCCGTGCAGGGCGTGAGATTGAAGTGGCGCAGATTGCCACGCGTTCGCCGAAGCCTCAGTTCGAAACGACCGGTATTGCGATTACCAACGATGTGTTCGCCGTGGCCACCAACCCTGACATCGATATAGTCATCGAGCTGGTAGGCGGCTATACCGTAGCCCGCGAGCTGGTGCTCAAGGCCATCGAGAACGGCAAGCACGTGGTCACCGCCAACAAGGCGCTGATCGCCGTGCACGGTAACGAAATCTTCGCCAAGGCCCGTGAGAAGGGCGTGATCGTGGCGTTCGAAGCCGCCGTGGCCGGCGGCATCCCGGTGATCAAGGCGATTCGTGAAGGCCTGTCCGCCAACCGCATCAATTGGGTCGCCGGTATCATCAACGGCACCGGTAACTTCATCCTTACCGAAATGCGCGAAAAGGGTCGCACCTTCGACGACGTGCTGGCTGAAGCCCAGGCCCTGGGTTATGCCGAAGCCGACCCGACCTTTGACGTGGAAGGCATCGATGCGGCCCACAAGCTGACCATCCTGGCGTCCATCGCCTTTGGTGTCCCGCTGCAGTTCGACAAGGCCTACACCGAAGGCATCACCAAACTGACCACCGCCGACGTGAACTACGCCGAAGCCCTGGGCTACCGCATCAAGCACCTCGGTGTGGCGCGCAGCACCCCGGCCGGTATCGAATTGCGTGTGCACCCGACACTGATCCCGGCCGACCGCCTGATCGCCAACGTCAATGGCGTGATGAACGCGGTGATGGTCAACGGTGATGCCGCCGGCTCCACCCTGTTCTACGGCGCCGGTGCCGGCATGGAACCGACCGCTTCCTCGGTAATCGCCGACCTGGTGGATGTGGTTCGCGCCATGACCAGCGACCCGGAAAACCGCGTACCGCACCTCGCCTTCCAGCCGGACTCGCTGTCGGCCCACCCGATCCTGCCGATCGAAGCCTGCGAAAGCGCCTACTACCTGCGCATCCAGGCCCAGGATCATCCGGGCGTGCTGGCCCAGGTGGCGAGTATCCTGTCGGAGCGCGGGATCAACATCGAGTCGATCATGCAGAAGGAAGTCGAGGAGCAGAACGGCCAGGTGCCGATGATCCTGCTGACCCACCGCGTGCTCGAGCAGCATATCAACGATGCCATCCGAGCACTCGAAGCGCTCCAGGGCGTGGTTGGACCGGTGGTCCGTATCCGCGTCGAGCATTTGAATTAATTCAGCTGCAAGCGGTTAGCTACAAGCTGCAAGTAAAAGCCGATTCGCTCTAACTTGCCGCTTGTAACTTGAAGCTTGAAGCCCAAACCGAAGGTTTGCCCCTATGCGCTATATCAGCACCCGCGGCCAGGCACCGGCCCTGAATTTCGAAGATGTTCTGCTGGCAGGCCTTGCCACCGACGGCGGCCTGTACGTGCCGGAGAACCTGCCACGCTTCACCCAGGAAGAAATCGCTTCCTGGGCCGGCCTGCCGTACCACGAGCTGGCATTCCGAGTGATGCGCCCGTTCGTCACCGGCAGCATTCCGGATGCGGATTTCAAGAAGATCCTGGAAGAAACGTACGGCGTGTTTTCCCACAGCGCCATTGCGCCCCTGCGCCAGTTGAACGGCAACGAGTGGGTGCTTGAGCTGTTCCACGGCCCGACCCTGGCGTTCAAGGACTTTGCCCTGCAATTGCTGGGTCGCCTGCTCGACTACGTACTGGAAAAACGCGGCGAGCGCGTAGTGATCATCGGCGCCACTTCCGGTGATACCGGCTCGGCGGCCATCGAAGGGTGCAAGCACTGCGAAAACGTCGACATCTTCATCCTGCACCCGCACAAGCGCGTCTCGGAGGTGCAGCGTCGCCAGATGACCACCATTTTCGGTGAGAACATCCACAACATCGCCATCGAAGGCAACTTCGATGACTGCCAGGAAATGGTCAAGAACAGCTTTGCCGACCAGAGTTTCCTCAAGGGCACGCGACTGGTGGCGGTAAACTCGATCAACTGGGCGCGGATCATGGCCCAGATCGTCTACTACTTCCACGCCTCCCTGCAGTTGGGCGGCCCGGCGCGTTCGGTGTCGTTCTCGGTGCCGACCGGCAACTTCGGCGACATCTTCGCCGGCTACCTGGCGCGCAACATGGGCCTGCCGATCAATCAGTTGATCGTCGCGACCAACCGCAACGACATCCTGCACCGCTTCATGAGCGGCAACGGGTACGTCAAGGAAACCCTGCACGCCACGCTGTCGCCGTCGATGGACATCATGGTGTCGTCGAACTTCGAACGCCTGCTGTTCGACATGCACGGTCGCAATGGCGCGGCGTTGGCCGAGCTGATGAACAGCTTCAAGCAAGGTGGCGGTTTCAGTGTCGAGCAAGAGCGCTGGACCGAAACCCGCAAGCTGTTCGACTCCCTGGCGGTGGACGACGCGCAGACCTGCGAAACCATCGCCGAGGTCTACGCCCAGACCGGCGAGTTGCTTGACCCGCACACGGCCATCGGTGTGAAGGCCGCCCGCGAGTGCCGTCGCAGCCTGGATGTCCCGATGGTGATCCTTGGCACTGCGCACCCGGTCAAATTCCCCGAAGCGGTGGAAAAGGCCGGTGTTGGCAAGGCCCTGGAGTTGCCGCAGCACCTGGCTGATCTGTTCGAGCGCGAAGAGCGTTGCACGGTGCTGGCTAACGACCTGAAGACTGTGCAGGCGTTTGTCAGCCAGCATGGCAATCGGGGCAAGCCGCTGTAAGGCGCACCGCGTAGACAACAACGCCGCTTTCCCTTCCCTGGGTCAGCGGCGTTTTTTGTTTCTGGCAGGCCCGGCAACGTGCTGTTTACAGGAGCAGTTTAATAGCCACTCCAGTGATTGAGGCAATCGTTGCGACCACGGCCATCGCTACGCCCATGGGGTACCAGAAAGTTTCGCAATTTATCTTCAGTGATTCCGATTTGAGCTTATCTTGCTCAGCCTGCATGCGTGATATTTCGGCATAGATGCGCCTTACATCGGCATGCATCCTCTCCATCGATGCTTGCTGTTCATTTTGTTCCAACATCATTTTCATCCTTCGCAATAAGGGCCTATGACATGCACTCTGCCTGCACGGCAGGGTGATCAGCGCTCACCGAGTATAGGATTCACGCCTGGCCTGCGCGCTCGGCGTAGCCCAAAACCGCAACCCATTGCGTAAGCAGTTATGTGTCGCCGTTTTTTGCCTGTCATGTTGCAAGCGCATGCTGGAGACGTCATCCCCGCACAACCCTTGAAAGACGAAAAAGCGAACTTTCCTACGTCACAACCAGTCACTAGGAGAGATGCAGCACCCGTTGAAACGATTGTTCCCGAACTATTGAGTGGTGATCGAGATGGAAAGTATCAGCCTGTTGCTCGAAGAAGCACTGAGCCCTTATCTGGTTACGCTGACCACCTCTGGTGTGCAGGGCGAATGCCTGGTGACCGTGAAGAACCCCGGTGGCGCCATCATGGTCGAGCGCGAATTCAACCGCGCACAGTTGACCGACAAGCGCGCGCTGGTGGATGTGGTGGATTGCCTGCTGCGCGATTTGAAAATCGCCGAAGGTCGACTTGAGCCCTCGGTCATCGCAGCCCTGCGAAACGCCGCCATGACACGAACCCCGGTGTGCGCATGAAGAATTATTTATCCTTCGAAACTTCCTACGGCATGGCCGGTCAGAGTTTGTAACAGCAAGAGCAAACATTGTGCTCCGGTGTTTGTGGCTTGTTGTACTGGTCTTTGTAGATCACGTTTAACCCCGAGTTGTCTCCCCACTCCTCGGGGTTTCTTTTTGCCTGGGATTTGGCACGGCGCGCGCTCAGATCGCGCCATCGGCACGCAGGCGGGCGATGGCCGCCGCGTCATAGCCCAGAGCGTTGAGCACCACAGTGTTGTGCTCGCCCAATTGCGGTCCTACCCATTCGCAGCTGCCTGGCGTATCCGACAGCTTGGGCACGATGCCGGGCATCTTGAAAGCCTTGCCACCCGGCAGTTGCGCGCTGAGGAACATCTCCCGGGCCAGGAACTGCGGGTCACCCAGCATGTCTTCGGCACTGTAGATGCGGCTGGCGGGCACCTGGGCCTGATTCAACTGCGCCATGACCTGCTCCAGCGGCAGGGCGTTGACCCAGCGATCGATCACCCCGTACAGCTCATCGCGGCGGCTGTCACGCCCGTCATTGCTGGCAAGCGCCGGGTCGTTCGCCAGATCGTCGCGGCCGATGGCGACCATGAAGCGCTTGAAGATCGCATCGCCATTGGCGCCAATCTGCACATGTTTGCCGTCGGCGCTGGTGTGGATCGAGGAGGGCGTAATACCCGGCATGATATTGCCGGTGCGTTCGCGAATGAAGCCGAACACGTCGAACTCGGGAATCATGCTTTCCATCATGGCGAAGATGGCTTCGTACAGCGCCACGTCCACCACCTGGCCGAGGCCACCGTTGACTTCACGATGACGCAGGGCCATCAGCGCACCGATCACCGCCCACAGCGCGGCAATCGAGTCACCGATGGAAATCCCGGTGCGCACGGGCGGGCGGTCTTCGAAGCCGGTGATGTAGCGCAAGCCGCCCATGGACTCGCCCACCGCGCCAAACCCCGGTTGGTCTTTCATTGGCCCGGTCTGGCCGAAGCCGGAAAGGCGCACCATCACCAGCCTGGGGTTCAGTGCGTGCAGGGTCTCCCAGCCCAGGCCGAGTTTTTCCAGCACGCCGGGGCGGAAGTTTTCGATCAGGATGTCGGCGTCGGCCAGCAATTGCTTGAGGATCGCCAGGCCATCCGGGTGCTTGAGGTTGAGGGTTAGCGACTGCTTGTTACGCGCCTGCACGAACCACCACAGCGAGGTGCCTTCATACAATTTGCGCCATTTGCGCAGGGGGTCGCCGCCGTCCGGGGATTCGACCTTGATCACCTCGGCGCCAAACTCGGCGCAGATACGTGAGGCAAACGGGCCGGCAATCAGGGTGCCGAGTTCGATGACTTTCAGGCCGGCAAGTGGTTTGGCATTAAGCGACATGGGGATCCTTGAGCGCGCGGGACGGTGACGTACTGCTTTTTAACATAGGCGGGCAGCCTGGATGCAGCGCAGTATTCGTTGATTGGCCTCGCCATCGGTTAGACTGGCCGCCTTTCCTTGTCTCCAGAGCCCGTTCATGGCCCAGCCGTCCACGACCTACAAATTCGAACTCAACCTCACCGACCTTGATCGTTCGGTGTACGAGAGCGTCAAACAGACCATCGCCCGCCACCCTTCGGAAACCGAAGAACGCATGACCGTGCGCCTGCTGGCCTACGCCCTCTGGTACAACGAGCAGTTGGCGTTCGGCCGTGGCTTGTCGGATGTCGACGAGCCGGCCCTGTGGGAAAAGAGCCTGGATGATCGGGTGTTGCACTGGATCGAAGTCGGCCAGCCGGATGCAGACCGCCTGACCTGGTGCTCGCGTCGCACCGAACGCACCAGCCTGCTGGCCTACGGCAGCCTGCGGGTGTGGGAAGGCAAGGTGGTGCCGGTGGCGAATAACCTGAAGAACGTGCATATCGCTGCCGTGCCGCAGGAAATTCTGGAGGTCCTGGCCAAGGACATGCCGCGCGTGATCAAGTGGGACGTGATGATCAGCGAAGGCACGATCTTCGTCACCGATGACCGTGGCCAGCATGAAGTGCAACTGCAATGGCTCGTTGGAGAGCGCGATTGAAGAGTTGCAGCTACAAGCGGCAAGCTTTTAGCTTGAAGCTTGAAGCTTGAAGCCTGAAGCCTGAAGCCTGAAGCCAGCTATTATTCCCCTACAGAGAACCCCCCAGCGTCCCATGCGTATCGATCCCCGTCCCTTGCCCGCCGTCCTGCCATTCCTCGGTGAATTGCCCCCGCTGCTGACCCGTCTCTACGCCGCGCGCGGGGTGCAATCGGAAGCCGAGCTGGACAAGAGCCTGGCGCGGTTGATTCCCTATCAGCAGCTCAAGGGCATCGATGCCGCCGTCGACCTGCTGGTGACGGCGCTGGAACAACGCCAGCGCATCCTGATCGTCGGTGACTTCGATGCCGACGGCGCCACCGCCAGCACCGTAGGTACACTGGGCCTGCGTTTGCTCGGTGCGGCCCATGTCGATTACCTGGTGCCCAACCGTTTTGAATACGGCTACGGCCTGACGCCGGAGATCGTTGCGGTGGCGCTGCAGCGCGAGCCGCAGTTGCTGATCACGGTGGACAACGGTATCTCCAGCGTCGAAGGCGTGGCGGCGGCGAAGGCGGCGGGGCTGAAGGTGCTGGTGACCGATCACCACTTGCCGGGCGACGAACTGCCGGCGGCGGACGCGATCGTCAATCCGAACCAGCCAGGCTGTGCGTTCCCCAGCAAGGCACTGGCCGGTGTGGGCGTGATCTTCTACGTACTGATGGCCCTGCGCGCGCGTTTGCGCAGCCTGGGCTGGTATGACAGCAGCCCGCAGCCGAACATTGGTGAACTGCTCGACCTGGTGGCCCTGGGCAGCGTCGCCGATGTGGTGCCGCTGGACGCCAACAACCGCATCCTGGTGCATCAAGGATTGGAGCGTATCCGCGCTGGCCGCGCGCGGCCGGGGATCAAGGCGATCCTTGAAGTGGCCAAGCGTGACCATGCCCGCATCACCTCCACCGACCTGGGCTTCATTCTCGGCCCACGGCTCAACGCGGCCGGGCGCCTGGACGATATGAGCCTGGGCATCGAATGCCTGCTGACCACCGATGTTGCCGCGGCGCGGGAAATGGCCGCGCAGTTGGACGGCATGAACCAGGACCGCAAATCCATCGAGCAAGGCATGCAGCGCGAAGCCCTGGCTCAACTCAAGGATTTGCCAGTGGAGTCAATGCCGTACGGCTTGTGCCTGTTCGACCCGGAGTGGCACCAGGGGGTGATCGGGATTCTGGCCTCGCGCATGAAAGAACGTTATTTCCGTCCCACCATCGCGTTTGCCGATGCCGGTGATGGCCTGCTCAAGGGCTCCGGGCGTTCAGTACAGGGCTTTCATATCCGTGACGCGCTGGCGGTGGTTGCCAGCCAGCACCCCAACCTGATCGCCAAATACGGCGGTCACGCGATGGCGGCGGGCCTGACCCTGCCCGAAGCGAACTTCCCCTTGTTTGCCGAGGCTTTCGATGCCGAAGTGCGTCGGCAACTGCGCGAAGAAGACCTCACCGGACGCCTGCTCTCCGATGGCACCCTGGCGGTGGAAGAGTTTCACCTGGAACTGGCGCGCGCGCTGCGCCATGCCGGCCCGTGGGGGCAGCACTTTCCCGAGCCGTTGTTTCACGGTGTGTTCCAGTTGGTGGAACAGCGGGTGGTCGGCGAGCGGCACTTGAAGGTGGTGCTCAAGAGCGAATGCGGGTCGGTGAAGCTTGATGGCATTGCGTTTGGGGTAGACCGTGAAGTCTGGCCGAACCCGACCGTGCGCTGGGTGGAGTTGGCCTACAAGCTGGATGTGAATGAGTTTCGTGGCAATGAGACGGTGCAGTTGATGATTGCGCATATCGAGCCGCGCTAGATCCAGCTGACAATGCAATACAACTGTGGGAGGGGGCTTGCCCCCGATAGCGGTGGATCAGTCACAACATCATTGACTGACACCATGCTATCGGGGGCAAGCCCCCTCCCACATTTAGTTTTGTGTATAGCCTGGGATTACTCGGCTTTGGCCTGGTGTTTCACGATGATATCCACCAACCGCTTGGCCAGCGCCGGATAGTTCTCATCGAAGTGATGCCCGCCCGGCAGCTTCATGGCTTCGCCCACGGCAGTCTTGTCGGTGCAGCCACTCTCGTCGACTTCTTCCGCGCCATAGATGCACACCACTTTTTCGGGGGGCAGCTTGGCCATTTCCGGGCCGGTCGCGGCTTCTTTGCCGGCGTTGCCCAGCCAGCCTTCCACTTCAATCTCAAAACTGCCGGTGCGGGCGAAGGCCAGCAGAATGATCGCGTCGACGCGTTGCTGTTCGTTTGCCGGCATACGGTTGTAGATGGCCGGCAGGACGTCGGCGCCGAACGAGTAACCGGTCAGCACGAAGCGCTTGGTGCCCCATTTCTGCCGGTAGTGCTGCATCAGTTCGGTAAGGTCCTTGGCGCTTTGTTCCGGGGTTTTGTGCTGCCAGTAGTAGCGCAGGGTGTCGATGCCGACCACCGGGTAGCCGATCTTCGCCATTTCGCCGGCCACGTCGCGGTCCAGGTCACGCCAGCCGCCGTCACCGGAGAGGAACAGGGTCACGGTGTCCTTGGCCTGACCGGCCGGCACTTCCACCACTGGAATCGCCAGGCCGCCGTTGTCCGAACCTACCAGTTGCTTGCGCAGCTCGTTGTTCAGCACTTGCGGGTAATGAATGTCGTAGTCGCTGATGCTGGTGGTGGCACGCGGTGTGTCACGAACGAAGCTGGCGCTTTCATCGTCAGGGTTGTCATTCCAGGCCACCAGCCAGTTGCCATGGGCGGCGGTTTTCGGCAGCGGGTCGTTGCAGCCTTCCTGTTTCAGGGCAAAGCCGACGGAAATGGCGTTGGCCTTGTCGTCGTTCTGTGTGGCCAGCCAGCGCCAGGCGAGCGCTGCGCCAGGGCCAATGCCGCTGACCAGGGTCGCCGGGCCTTTAAGCTGGGCCAGGGCGCTCTGCAGCGCTTGCGCCTGCAGCTTGCAGTCATCCTTGGGCAGAATCACCTGAACGAGCTGCGCCGAGCCACCCTGGCTGAGGGCGATCAGTTGGCTGTCGGTGAGGGTTTCGTCGGCCATCACGGCCACTGCCACGCGGGCCTTCACCGCGCCGGCAGGGCTGACGCGGGTCATCACCGAGCCATCGGCCTGGGGCATTTGCTCCAGGGTCGGCTGTGGAGCAGGGCGGTTCCAGTACCAGTAACCGCCGCCCAGGATCAGCGCGAGCAGCACCACAACAGCCAATACATACCGCCAGGAGCGTCGAATCATCAGCGTTTCACCAATCCAGTCAAGCCGCCCGCGATCAGGGCGGCGGTATCGGCCAGTGCCACCAGCGGATCAAGTCCTGCGGGCACGGCCATGTAACGGGGTTCCCAGTCAGGCTGGAACTTGTCTTTGAAGCGGCGCAAACCTTGGAAGTTATACAGTTGCTCGCCACGGCGGAACACCATCGAGCCCAAGCGTTGGGTCAGTGGCGCGCCACGCCGGGGTTGCAGGCCCGACAACGGCACCATGCCGAGGCTGAAGCGGGCGTAGCCGTGACTCTTATAATGTTGAATCAGACCGACCATCATGAACTCCATGGTCAGCTTCGGTGCGTCCGGGTGGGCGCGCATCAGGTCGAGACTGGCCAGGTCATGGTTGTACGTCTCGAGCAGGTTGGCGAAGGCCACCGGGCGCCCTTCGAAGCGAATGATCGCGATACGGAAGTGCTTGAGGTAGTCGTCGCTGAAGCGGCCCAGGGAGAAGCCCTTTTCGCGCACATTCTTACCGGTTAGCCAGGCGTCCGAGATAACTTTTAATTCATCCATCGGCGCCGTGCCCGGCTCGCAGATCTCCAGGGACAGACCGTCGCGGGTGCCACGGTTCCAGGTGTAGCGCAAATCCTTCATTTCCTTGCCCTTGGCTTCCAGGTCAAAGCGTTTCAGGTCGACGCGGGCCTCTTCGCCCAGCTTGATCGCGGTGAGTCCGATATCCATGTAGTACGGCAGGTTCTCGGCGCGCACTTGATAGAACACCGGCCGTGCGTGGTGAATGTCGCACAGGTCGCGGAACTGCCAGATCATCTCGGCGCGCGGCTGGGTCGGCCCGATCGGATCATACAAGGCCACCAGGCTGCGCCCTCGACGGGCATACATCAGGAAGGCTTCATCATTAGGGTGGAACAGCAACGCCTTGTCGCCGGTCAGCGCCAGGCCGCCGTCGGGTTGCGAGGAGGCCATCAGGATTTTGGAGGCGCGCTCGAGTTCGTCCGGGGTCGGCAGATGGATGACCGGGCGTGCGGTACGCAGCAGCCAGGTCAGCGACACGATCACCAGCAGGACGGCGGCACCCAGCAACGAACGCAAGCCGCGTGGGGCGTTGGCATCGAGGGTGAACTGCCACCACAGTTGATGACTGTAGGGCACGTCCTGATAGGCGAACAGCAGCAGCCAGATCGACGCGCCCAGCACGCACACGCTGGCCACCAGGTACAGCGGTGAGAAGGGCAGTTCGGTCAAGCGGCTGGCGCGGTAGAACGAGCGTCGGAAGATCGCCAGCAGCACGGCGGTCATGGTCATCAGGCTGGCTTCTTCCCAGTCGAAGCCCTTGAGCAACGAGAGCAGGGCGCCTACCAGCAGCAGCACCATGGTCAGCATCCAGGCCGCCGACAGACGTCGACGCAAGCCTTGGGCCAGCAGCAGGCACAGCACGCCGATCAGGCTGGCACCGAAGTGCGACGCGTCAATCAGGCGGTGGGGAATCAGGAAGCCGATGTTTTCCAGGCGTGAATCGATCTCCGGCGTGGCGCCGGAAAACAGCAGGACCACGCCGGACAAAAAAACCAGTACGGCCAGCACCGGTGCCGCAAGGCCGGAGGCGACGCGCAGGCTCTGCTGGGTCTGGAACAGGCGCTGGGCCTCGTTGACCAGCAGGAAGATACAGGCGATCAGCAGCGGCAATACCACGTAGATCATCCGGTACAGCAGCAGGGCGGCGGCCAGTGGCGCCGCGCCGAGTTTGTCGGCGAAGGCCGCCAGCAGGATCGCTTCGAACACCCCCACGCCACCCGGTACGTGGCTGAGTACGCCGGCGGCCAGGGCCAGCAGGTACACCAGCAGGAACGGGCCGAAGGGTGGCGCTTCCGGCAGCAGCAGATAAAGGACGGTGGCGGCGGCAGCGACATCCAGTGCGGTGATGATCAACTGCAGGAACGTCAAGCGCCGGCCAGGCAGGCGCAGGGTGCGGCGCCCGGCCTTGACCAGCAGGTTATCCGGGTAGGGTTGTTCCGGCAGGCGACGGCGATAGATGCCGATGCACAGCATGGCCGACAACAGCAGTACAGCACCGGCAACACCGCCCAGCAGGCTTTGCGATAAATGCAGGTAGGTCGATGCCGCCGGCAGGTTGCTCAGTGTGGCCAAAGCGGCCAGGGGGGGAAGCGCGCAGCCCAGCGCCAGGCTGGCGAACACGGTCATGTGCGCGACTTCCGAAGCACCGATGCCGTGGCGTGCATAGAGACGGTAGCGCACCGAGCCGCCCGAGAGCATCGACAAGCCAATGGCGTTGCCGATGGCAAAGGCGGTGAAGCCCCCCAGTGCCAGGGTCTTGGCGGGCAGTTTCACGCCGGCATAACGTGCGCCGGAAAATTCGTAGCCCAACAGAATGATGAAACCGGCCACCGCCGCCGCAAACGCGCCGAGCAAGGCAGGCTTGGGGACTTCCAGGATCGAGTCGTGGAGGGCGTAGAGATCGAGTTCCAACAACAGATGTCGGCAGGCGATCAGAGCAATGGCAAACAGCAGCAAGGTCACGGCCAGGCCGATGGGCTGACGGTATTTGCTCAACAGATCCAACCAACGCAATCGGGTGGGAGGGATCGGTTGTTCCGCTGTGACAGTGTCTTGTGGTTCAGACGAGTTGGCGCGCATCAATCACCTCGTGGATTGTGCGCGACAGGATGGGGGTATCCAGCCAAGTTACCAATCCCTATGGACAAAATAATTACAAATATTAACGCGGATCACCGAGTGCGGCGACTGCGGCCATTGGTCGTAGAGGGTAGTGCTTGAGCATTGAGCATAGCGTGCAATGAGATGGACTCTGCAAACCGTCTACGGTTTCATGAAAGATGCCATGCCATTGTTTCAGAAGAACTTTTTCACCGGATACAAAAAAGGCCACTCTTTCGAGTAGCCTTTTTTGATGTTTGGTTGCGGGAGCCGGATTTGAACCGACGACCTTCGGGTTATGAGCCCGACGAGCTACCAGACTGCTCCATCCCGCGTCTGTGGGCGGCATTCTACAGTCCAGCGCCGAGGTGTCAACCGTTAATGCTGCAATGGCTCAAATAAGTGGGTTTTATTCAAAATCAATGCCTTGGCACCGCCCATGTAAGGGGAGGGGTAAAAACAGGCGCGCACAAAAAAGGCCACTCTTTCGAGTAGCCTTTTTTGATGTTTGGTTGCGGGAGCCGGATTTGAACCGACGACCTTCGGGTTATGAGCCCGACGAGCTACCAGACTGCTCCATCCCGCGTCTGTGTGTCGGCATTCTACAGAGGAACGCGAGTGTGTCAACCCTGAAATCGAACAAAAGCGCTTGCGGTTCAATTGGTTAGCTCTCCAAGGCAGGCTTGCGGAGGGCGCGGGGCCAGTCAGGCCAGGGCTTTCAGCTCTATTGGAAGGTCGAATTCGATTGAGAAAACCAATTCATCTGGGATATTTCCTACCGCTCAGGCGGAAGATTCAAACTACTGGTGCTATATACAGGGGTGAATGCGATACTGGCCACCCGTTGATTCACATCCCGTTTATATGACGCAGCGCAAAATCATCCACGTCGACTGTGATTGCTTCTACGCCGCCATCGAGATGCGCGACGACCCGAGCCTGGCGCAAAAACCCTTGGCTGTCGGTGGCTCGGCAGATCGGCGGGGGGTGATCGCTACGTGCAATTACGAAGCGCGGGCTTACGGGGTGCGCTCGGCGATGTCATCGCGTCACGCGTTGAAGCTGTGCCCGGACCTGACGATCGTCAAGCCGCGTATGGATGCCTATAAAGAAGCGTCGAAGGAAATCCAGACGATCTTTCGCGACTACACCGACCTGATCGAGCCGTTGTCGCTGGATGAAGCCTACCTCGACGTCTCCGACAGCCCGCATTTTGGCGGCAGTGCCACGCGCATCGCCCAGGACATTCGCCGGCGTGTGTCCAATCAGTTGCACATCACCGTGTCTGCCGGCGTGGCGCCCAACAAGTTTCTGGCCAAGATCGCCAGCGATTGGAAGAAACCCAACGGCCTGTTTGTGATTACCCCGGACCAGATCGAAGATTTTGTCTCGCAGTTGCGGGTGAGTAAATTGCATGGAGTGGGCAAGGTCACCGCCGACAAGCTGGCGCGCCTGGGCATTGAGGATTGCCTGCAATTGCGTGAGTGGAACAAGCTGGCGCTGGTGCGCGAATTCGGCAGTTTCGGGGAGCGTCTCTGGAGCCTTGCCCGTGGGATCGATGACCGCGTGGTGCAGAACGACAGTCGGCGGCAATCTATCAGTGTCGAAAATACCTACGATGTGGACTTGCCGGATCTTTCCAGCTGTCTGGCCAAGCTGCCTGAGTTGATGGAAACCCTGGCTGGGCGCATGGCGCGTATCGACAGCAGCTACCGGGCAGGCAAGCCGTTCGTGAAGGTCAAGTTCCATGACTTCACCCAGACCACCCTGGAGCAGGCCGGGGCAGGTCGGGATCTGCAGAGTTATGAACAGCTGATGACCCAGGCGTTCAACCGTGGTGGGAAACCAGTGCGATTGTTGGGGATCGGGGTGAGGTTGCTGGATTTGAGCAGCGGCAACGAACAGCTCGAGTTGTCCTGGTAGAACCCCTGGTAGAACCCCTGGTAGAACCCGGGATTAAAAAATGTGAGAGATCCAAATGTGGGAGGGGGCTTGCCCCCGATAGCGGGGTGTCAGTGTCAGATGTACTGACTGACACACTGCAATCGGGGGCAAGCCCCCTCCCACATTTGGATCTTGGAACGGTCTGAAAACTCAGCGTGGGCCAGGATCTGCGACGAGTCGCCCCGCATCCTTGGCCAGTGCCTGCAAAAACTCCTGCTGCAATTCCGGATCGTTGCGCGTCAGTTCAATCAGGCTTTGCTCAAGCTCGCTGGCTTCTTCTTCCAGGCCCAGCTCCGAGAGGCGCTTGACCCGGTGCACCCACTGGTTGACTTCGTCGTCTTCCAAATCGTCATAGATCAGGCCATGGGCTTCCAGCAATTTGCCGCGCAGGGTGTTGCTGATCGCCAGGGTCGAATCCGTGTGCACATCGTCCTGGCCGTCTTCCACGCTGATCTTCAAGGTGGTGACGCGGTTCAGGTCCTGCTCGGCAAACGGACTGTCCAACAGGTTCAGGCGCAGGACGCCGTCGCGGTCAGTGGTCAGTTCATGGGTCTGTTTGCCGGCGGTGACCTGTACCGGGCGTTCGCTCCAGGGCAGGCTCGAATATTCCAGGCGCTTGTCACGCTGCACTTCATCGATAGCCGCGAGGTTCTGCTGCGCACGACCGTGGGATTGCACGTTCATGAACGGGTTGATGCCGTCCACGCCGTAGCTCAGCCAATCGTGCGTCATGCTGGCAGGCAGGTTGCCGAGGGCGAAGATATTCGCCACATTGGCCCCCGCGCCGGCCACCAACGCAACGGCACCCAGTGGCATCTCATAGAGTTTGCGCCAGGGCTGGTAGGGCGTGTAGCGGTCGTAACGCCTTGTGACTTCGAATTCGGTGACCTCGAAAGTCTTTTGCTCGTGAATCCGAACCCGACGTTGCGGCAGCTCCAGCACTTTGGGCTCACCCACATCGATCTGCAGGCTGTGGTCGAGCAACTTGCGCTCGACCCGCTCCTCGTGCTCACTGCGTTGCGACATCTGGTTGGCGCAGCCGCTGACCAGCAGGGCGCCGCACAAGGCGGCGCCCCCCAGGGCTCTGGTGTTTCGCTTGAACATGACTTCTCTTGATCTGGTTTTCAGCGACGAATACGCGCCTGAAGGAAAGACAGCACGTCAGCCACCGGCAACGGTTGGGCCTCGGCTTCGGTCCGGCTCTTGTATTCCAGATTGCCATCGGCCAGGCCGCGGTCACTGACCACGATCCGGTGCGGGATGCCAATCAGCTCCATGTCGGCGAACTTGATGCCCGGGCTGGTTTTCTTGTCCCGGTCATCGAGCAGCACTTCAAAACCGGCGGCCGTCAGTTCGGCATACAGTTTGTCGGTGGCTTCGCGTACTTGCTCGGTTTCATAGCGCAACGGCACCAGCGCAACCTGGAACGGCGCCAGCGCGTCGCTCCAGATAATGCCTTTCTCGTCGTTGTTCTGCTCGATGGCAGCGGCGACCACACGGGAAACGCCAATGCCGTAGCAGCCCATGTCCAGGGTGATCGGCTTGCCGTTCTCGCCCAGTACTTCGCACTTCATCGCCTTGCTGTACTTGTTGCCCAGCTGGAAGATGTGCCCGACTTCGATGCCGCGCTTGATCTCCAGGGTGCCCTTGCCATCCGGGCTCGGGTCGCCGGCCACGACGTTGCGCAGGTCGGCCACGGTCGGCACCGGCAGGTCGCGCTCCCAGTTCACGCCGAAGTAGTGCTTGTCGTCGATGTTGGCGCCGATACCGAAGTCGCTCATCAGCTCGACGGAACGGTCGATGATGATCGGCAGCGGCAGGTTCAGCGGGCCGAGGGAGCCGGCGCCGGCGCCAATGGCGTCGCGCAGTTCGGCATCGGTGGCCATGGCCAGCGGACTTGCCACGCCAGGCTGCTGGGCCGCCTTGATTTCGTTGAGCTCGTGGTCGCCACGGATCACCAGGGCGATCAGCTTGCCTTCTTCTTCGGCACGCACGATCAGGGTCTTGATGGTCTTTTCAATCGGCAGATTGAATTTTTCCACCAGGGCCGCGATGGTCTTGGTGTCCGGGGTATCGACCAGGCGCAGCTCTTCAGCCGGCGCCGGGCGCGAGGTTTCACGTGGTACGGCTTCGGCTTTTTCGACGTTCGCCGCGTAGTCCGAACCATTGCTGAACGCAATGTCGTCTTCGCCGGATTCGGCCAGCACGTGGAACTCGTGGGAGCCGGCACCGCCGATGGAGCCGTTGTCCGCCTCAACCGGGCGGAATTTCAGGCCCAGGCGCGTGAAGATATTGCAGTAGGCCTGGTGCATGCGGTCGTAGGTCGCCTGCAACGACGCCTGGTCGGCGTGGAACGAATAGGCGTCCTTCATGATGAATTCACGGCCGCGCATCAAACCGAAGCGTGGGCGGATCTCATCACGGAATTTGGTCTGGATCTGATACAGGTTCAGCGGCAGTTGTTTATAGCTGCTCAACTCATTGCGCATCAGGTCGGTAATGACTTCTTCGTGGGTCGGGCCGGCGCAGAAATCGCGGCCATGACGGTCCTTGAAGCGCAGCAGCTCGGGGCCGTACTCTTCCCAGCGTCCGGATTCCTGCCACAGTTCAGCCGGTTGGGTGCTCGGCATCAACACTTCCAGAGAGCCGGCGGCGTTCATTTCTTCACGAACGATGGCTTCGACCTTGCGCATCACCTTCAAGCCCATGGGCAGCCAGGTGTACAGGCCCGAGGCCAGTTTGCGGATCATGCCGGCGCGCAGCATCAGCTGATGGCTGATCACAACCGCGTCGGAAGGCGTTTCTTTCTGTGTGGCGAGCAAATATTGACTGGTACGCATGGTAGGCCGTTGTCGGTTGCTTGGACTTGAAATGACTTGGGATTGTACGGGCGGTTGCTGCTGGAGTACAGGCGTGACATTGCGGGGGATCTGACTGACTGTAGAAGATCCAAATGTGGGAGGGGGCTTGCCCCCGATAGCGGTGTTTGAGCGACGAGATACTCAGCTGTCCCACCGCAATCGGGGGCAAGCCCCCTCCCACATTTCAGTCTTCTGCAGGTGGATTCAACCGGGCGCGCCGGTTTTCCTGGAACCAGTGCAGCGCAATCAGGAACAGCGTCGGCACCCCCAGCAGGCAGGTGATCATGAAGAAGTTGTGATAGCCGAACTTCTCCACCATCACCCCCGAATACCCGCCGATCAGGCGCGGCAGCAACAGCATGATCGAGCTGAGCAGGGCGTATTGGGTGGCGGAGAACTTGAGGTTGGTCAGGCTCGACAGGTAGGCGACAAACGCCGATGTGGCCAGGCCCGAGCTGAAGTTATCCAGGGAAATGGTGACAATCAGCATCTGCAGGTCGGGGCCCATGTCGGCGAGCATCACGAACAACAGATTGGTGCCGGCCGAGGCCACGCCGCCGATGAACAGGATCGGCAGGATACCGAACCGCACGATCAACAGGCCACCCATACCGGCGCCGATCAGGGTCATGATCAGGCCGAAGATCTTGCTGACCCCGGCAATCTGGTCCTTGGTGAAACCCTGGTCGATATAGAACACGTTGGCCATCACGCCCATGACGGTGTCGGACATGCGATAGGAGGCGATCAACCCGAGCAGCAGCAACGCCTGCCAGCGGTAGCGCAGGATAAAGTCGTTGACCGGCGTCAGCACCGGCGCCAGGCCGCGCCGGCCCATGGCGGAGAGACACATCGCAGTCAGCAGGATATAGAGGATGGCGCGCAGGAATGCGCGGTCTTCCATCAACAATTCCCACAGGCTCACGCCCTCGAACAGCACGCTGGCGAAGTCAGTGTTGTACAGCTGGGTAAACATCGCCGGCACGGACACCAGCAGCACGATCAGCACGAACACCGACACCAGCTGATGCGCGAAGCTGTAGCGCCCGGCCTGCAACTGGGTGCGCAGCGGCACGTTGGGTTCGCGCATGAACAAGGTGGTGAGCAGCGCCGGGACCATCAACACGCCGAACAGCACATAGGTGCCGGTCCAGGCCGAATGTTTATAGTTGAAACCGGTGGAACCGAAGCCCTCTGCAAAGAACAGCGCACCGGCCGTGGCCAGCAGGGCGGCGATGCGATAACCGGACATATAACTGGCGGCCAGGGCGGCCTGGCGGTTGTCGTCAGCGATTTCCAGGCGGTAGGCATCGACGGCGATGTCCTGGGTGGCCGACGCGAATGCAACGACGACGGCAATAGCGATCAACCAGGACAAGTGTTTTTGCGGGTCACAAAAGCCCATGCCGATCAATCCGAGGATCACCAGCGACTGGGAGAGCACCAGCCAGGAACGCCGGCGCCCGAGTTTTCCGAGCAATGGCAGGCGCCATTGGTCGAGCAGCGGCGACCAGACCCATTTGAAGGCGTAGGCCAGCCCGATCAGGCTTGCATAACCGATGGTCTCGCGGGCAACGCCTGCTTCGCGCAACCACACGGAAAGCGTCGAGAACACCAACATATAAGGCAGGCCGGCAGCGAAACCGAGCAACAACAGCACTAACGTCGAGGGGCTGGCATAGGCGGCGAGCGCGGCGCGCCAGGTTTTACGGGGCATGGGCTGGAGTCTGCCTCAGATTTGCGGAAACAAAGCGCGCACTCTAACCGCTGTGCTCTACCGGACGCCAGCCATGGCGCTGAATATCAACACGATTGTTCAGGATAGTGACGCCTTCGCTGCGTAAACGCGCACGTTGCTCGTCACCGGATGCACTGCCCAGCGGCAGGCTTATCCGACCACCGGCACCCAGCACACGGTGCCAGGGCAATCGGGTATCTGCGGGGAGCTGGCTCAAGGTGCGTCCGACCCAGCGCGCGGCGCGCCCCAAGCCTGCCAGGTGCGCCAACTCGCCGTAACTGACCACGCAGCCTTCAGGCACCTGCGACAACGTCAGGTAAAGTGCGGTGCGGCGCATTTCGGCGGGGTTTTGCGGGGTGTCGGCGGGTTCATTCACTGCGAGGCTGTCCGTTGAGAACATCGGTGTTTTTGTGAGAAACGTCTGTAAGCTTGGCGTCGAGCATGGAACTCAATATAAATAGTTGAGTCAGTTCAGGCTATCTAACACGATAGCCTCTTCTTTTCGCCAACCCCGAGCCCCGTATCCGCTTATGTTGTCCAGAACCCTGCTGTGCCTCGCTGTCCTCAGTGCTTCCACGCCCCTGCTCGCCGATACCGTCTGGTTGAAAAACGGTGACCGCCTGACCGGCAAGATAAAAGTCTTCGACGGCGGCAAGCTGCTGATCCAGACCAGCTACGGCGGGGCGATCCCGGTGGACTGGAAGCAGGTGAAAACCCTGGAGAGCGATCAGGAGTTGCTGGTCAAGCAGGACGCCTACGACGGCGAAAAGGCCAAGTCCCTCAAGCCTGCAGAGGATGGCAAAGTCGTGCTGGCCAATGGCGAAGCGCCCAAGACTGTGGACTTGGCCAGCATCCAGCAGATCCTCAAGCCCAAGCCTGTGATCGAAGATCTGGTATGGAAGGGCAACATCGACCTGGCGCTGGACTACAAGCGCGCCGACAAAGACACCAACGACTACGACATCGACTTCAAGACTTCAGCCCGTCACGGCCAGTGGCGCCACACGGGTAAGGGCGAATACAACCGCGAGTTCCAGGACGACGTCACCACCACCGACAACTGGGCGTTGGAATACGACCTGGACCGCTTTATCACCGAGCACTGGTTCTGGCAGGGTCGTCTGACCTACAAGCGTGACAAGGTCGAAGACCTGGCACGTCAACGCACCGTCGGTACGGGCCCTGGCTATCAGTTCTGGGACGATGAACTCGGCGCGTTCTCCCTCGGCTCGCTGGTCAACCGCACCGATTACGAATACGCCGATGGCGGCAAGGACAACTTCTACTCCCTGGCCATGAAGTGGAACTACAACCGCTACCTGGTGGGCAAGACCGTTGAGTTCTTCACCAACGGCGAGCTGGGCAAGCCGCTGGACGGTCCGGCCGACTATTCCCTGGATGCCGAGATGGGCCTGCGCTACAAAGTCACCGAGTGGGCGTCGCTCAATCTCAAGGCTGAACGCGATGTCATCAGCGGCGACTCCGACAGCAGCTTGAGCAAGACCCGCTACACCGCAGGTTTTGGTGTGGCCTGGTAAAGCGACACGCTGGCAACCTGCATGGATATTGATTACCTTGTGTTGAGATCCATTCCCATATGCCATGGGCGGCGAAACAACCCAGGAGTCATACAGTGAGCGCGCACGTTGCCAGGAACGCCCGAGAGCTGTTGCTCAAGGAATACCGTGGGGCCTTGGCCACACTGTCCAAAGCCATGCCCGGTTTCCCCTTCGGTTCGGTCGTGCCGTACTGCCTCGACGCGCACGGCCAGCCGCTGATCCTGATCAGTCGCATCGCCCAGCACACGCACAATTTACAGAACGACCCCAAGTGTTCGTTGCTGGTCGGTGAGCGCGAAGCCGACGATGTGCAGGCCGTCGGGCGCCTGACCTACCTGGCGCAAGCCGAAAAGCTGGAAGACGCCGCCAGCATCGAAGCCGCTGCCGAGCGCTACTACCGCTACTTCCCTGACTCGGCCAATTACCACCAGGCCCACGATTTCGATTTCTGGGTGCTCAAACCGGTGCGCCACCGTTATATCGGTGGGTTTGGCGCGATCCACTGGGTCGATCAACTGACCCTGGCCAATCCGTTCGCGGGCAAGGCCGAGCGCAGCATGATCGAACACATGAACAGCGATCACGCCAAGGCCATCGCCCATTACGTCGACCTCGCCGGTATACCGGCGACCGAGACTGCGCAACTGGCCGGCATCGACAGCGAAGGCATGCACCTGCGCATTGGCCAGTCCCTGCACTGGTTGCCGTTTGCCGAGTCTTGCAACACACCGACACAAGTACGCGAAGCCCTGGTTTCATTGGCTCACGCGCAGACCTGGCCGAAAAAATCAGACGTTCGCGCTTGAATTCACGAAAAGGCGACGTCATCTAAGGTGAACTAGCAAGGCATTCTTGCGTTGAGGAACCATTTGATGCGCCCTTTTTTGTTGCTTTTTCTATTGTTCCCGGTGCTGGAGCTGTTCGTATTCGTTCAAGTCAGCGGTGCGATCGGATTTTTCCCGGCACTGTTACTGATCATTCTCGGCTCGATGCTCGGCGTTCTGGTGCTGCGCGTCGCCGGCCTGGCGACGGCCCTGCGCGCCCGTGAGAGCCTGAACCGCGGTGAGCTGCCCGCCCAGACCATGCTTGAAGGCCTGATGATGGCCCTGGCCGGTGGCCTGTTGATCCTGCCGGGCTTTATCAGCGATGTGGTCGGTCTGGTGATGCTGCTGCCGGTCACGCGCAAACTGCTGGCCGGCAAGATGCGCCAGCGTGCCGAAGAAGCGGCCATGCGCCAGCGCGCGTTTGCCGAAGACCTGCAACCCCGTGGCGGTCCGGCCCCGCGCCAGCCCCTGGGGCGGGAAGGCGATGTGATCGAAGGCGAGTTCGAACACCGCGACAGCAAATAAAGACCTCACCGGCACGGCACCTTCGGGTGCCGTGTTGCATTCATTCCTGATCAACACACAAAAAAAATTCGTTCGCTGCCCCTTGTAATAAGCCTGGGCGCCCTTATGTAACGGTCACCGCAAGGTTTCTGGTGGTGACACTAGACAGACTTCCGCGGTTCGCCCAGCGAGCCGCGACCGGCACCGCCGGAATTTAACCCGCCGGAATTGATACCGGCCGATGAAAAACACAATTAGGAGAGATCGACAATGAGCAAGCTTCGTCCTCTGCACGACCGCGTCGTCATCCGTCGCAGCGAAGAAGAAAAGAAAACCGCCGGTGGGATCGTCCTGCCAGGTTCGGCTGCTGAGAAAGCCAACCACGGCGTGATCGTCGCTGCTGGCCCAGGCAAGACCCTGGAAAACGGTGAAGTACGTGCGCTGGCCGTGAAAGTGGGTGACAAGGTTGTTTTCGGCCCTTACTCCGGCAGCAACACTGTGAAAGTCGACGGCGAAGACCTGCTGGTAATGGCTGAGAACGAAATTCTCGCTGTACTGGAAGGCTGATTTTCCCGCTCATTTTCCCGTTACTACAAAGTATTTAAGGAATATCGATCATGGCTGCTAAAGAAGTTAAATTCGGCGATTCCGCCCGCAAGAAAATGCTCACCGGTGTCAACGTCCTGGCTGACGCAGTAAAAGCGACCCTGGGCCCGAAAGGCCGTAACGTGATCATCGAGAAAAGCTTCGGCGCTCCGACCATCACCAAGGATGGCGTTTCCGTAGCCAAGGAAATCGAACTGGAAGACCGTTTCGAGAACATGGGCGCGCAGCTGGTCAAAGACGTTGCCTCCCGTGCCAACGATGACGCCGGCGACGGCACCACCACCGCTACCGTCCTGGCTCAGGCCATCGTCAACGAAGGCTACAAAGCCGTCGCTGCCGGCATGAACCCGATGGACCTCAAGCGCGGTATCGACAAAGCGACCATCGCGATCGTTGCCGAGCTGAAAAACCTGTCCAAGCCATGCGCTGACACCAAGGCTATCGCTCAGGTAGGCACCATCTCCGCCAACTCCGACAGCTCCATCGGCGACATCATTGCCCAAGCCATGGAAAAAGTCGGCAAGGAAGGCGTGATCACCGTTGAAGAAGGCTCGGGCCTGGAAAACGAACTGTCGGTTGTAGAAGGCATGCAGTTCGACCGTGGCTACCTGTCCCCGTACTTCGTCAACAAGCCGGACACCATGGTTGCCGAGCTGGACAGCCCGCTGATCCTGCTGGTCGACAAAAAGATCTCCAACATCCGCGAAATGCTGCCTGTACTGGAAGCCGTTGCCAAAGCCGGCCGTCCGCTGCTGATCGTTTCCGAAGACGTTGAAGGCGAAGCCCTGGCGACCCTGGTTGTGAACAACATGCGTGGCATCGTCAAAGTCGCAGCCGTCAAGGCTCCAGGCTTCGGCGACCGTCGCAAGGCCATGCTGCAGGACATCGCCGTATTGACCGGCGGTACCGTTATCTCCGAAGAGATCGGCCTGAGCCTGGAAAGCGCCACCCTGGAAAACCTGGGTAGCGCCAAGCGCGTGACCATCTCCAAGGAAAACACCATCATCGTTGACGGTGCTGGCGTTGAAGGTGACATCGAATCGCGTATCGCTCAGATCCGTACCCAGGTTGCCGAGACTTCCTCGGACTACGACCGTGAAAAACTGCAAGAGCGTCTGGCCAAACTGTCCGGCGGCGTTGCAGTGATCAAGGTTGGCGCCGGTTCCGAAGTTGAAATGAAAGAGAAGAAGGCCCGCGTTGAAGACGCCCTGCACGCTACCCGTGCAGCCGTCGAAGAAGGCGTGGTACCTGGCGGTGGCGTTGCGCTGATCCGTGCTCTGGAAGCCCTGACCAATCTGACCGGCGACAACGCTGACCAGAATGTCGGTATCGCTGTACTGCGCCGTGCCGTTGAAGCACCGCTGCGCCAGATCGCTGCCAACTCCGGCGACGAGCCAAGCGTTGTGGTCAACGAAGTCAAGAACGGCAAAGGTAACTACGGTTACAACGCTGCGACTGGCGTCTACGGCGACATGATCGAAATGGGCATCCTGGACCCAACCAAGGTGACTCGTTCCGCACTGCAGGCAGCTGCTTCCATCGGCGGCCTGATCCTGACCACCGAAGCTGCCATCGCTGAGAAGCCAAAGGCTGAAGGCGCAGGCGGCGGCGGTATGCCAGACATGGGCGGCATGGGTGGCATGGGCGGCATGATGTAAGCCAGCCTCACCCGGCTACTGAAAAACCCCGCCTGCAGTGATGCAGGCGGGGTTTTTTGTTGTTTCGGCCTTCTGGCCGACCGGTGAGGGGGCCGGTGTACTCGGTCAAACATTGTGGGAGGGGGCTTGCCCCCGATCGCGGTGGGTCAGTTAAACATTTATCAACTGACCCATCCTCATCGGGGGAAAGCCCCCTCCCACGTTGATCTTCATTTCAATGGGCGATGATTTTCCACGCACTAGCGTAGCGAGTCTGTGAAGTTATAGTGAAAATCTCGTTCAATATAAATATCGGTTGAAAACCTATATCGATGACCTGTGCAGGTCTATCCCTGAGCGACACTTGGCCTTAAGCTGCGCGAGCCAACACGGCTGTTACCGCGTACGGAGCACTGCCCATGCGAATTTTATTGGTTGAAGACAACCGCGATATTCTGGCCAACCTGGCCGATTACCTGGGGCTCAAAGGCTACACAGTGGATTGTGCGCAGGACGGTCTGTCGGGCCTGCACCTGGCGGCCACCGAGCACTACGACTTGATCGTGCTCGACATCATGCTGCCTGGCATCGATGGCTACACCCTGTGCAAACGCCTGCGCGAAGATGCGCGCCGCGACACGCCGGTGATCATGCTGACTGCCCGTGACCAGTTGGACGACCGGCTGCAGGGCTTCAAGTCCGGCGCCGATGACTACCTGCTCAAGCCGTTCGCCTTGTCGGAGCTGGCCGCCCGTATCGAAGCGGTGTTGCGCCGTGCCCAAGGTGGCGGGCGTCGTGCCCTGCAAGTGGGCGACCTGAATTATGACCTGGATACGCTGGAGGTGACCCGAGAAGGGCGCCTGCTGAAACTCAACCCGGTCGGCCTGAAGTTGCTGGCGGTGCTGATGCAGAAAAGCCCGCACGTATTGCGTCGGGAAATCCTCGAAGAAGCCTTGTGGGGCGACGATTGCCCGGACAGCGACAGCCTGCGCAGTCACGTTCACCAACTGCGCCAAGTGATCGACAAACCTTTCGCCAAGCCGTTGCTGCAAACGGTACACGGTGTGGGTTATCGCCTGGCCGAGGGCCGTGATGGAGTTTAAGCAAAGCCTTGCCCAGCGGATCATCATCGCCTTTGCCTTGATGAGTGCGTTGGTGGCGGGGGCCTTCGCCATGGGCATTGTCGCGACCGTGCACCTGGTGGAAGAGAAGTTGATTTCGGCGGGCCTGGGCGGCGACCTGCAACGTCTGCTGTTGATGGACAGCATGGAAGACTGGCGACATCGGCCCGAGCCTGACCAGTTGTTCTATTTCAGCGGCGGCCCCGGCGATTTCGAGCTGCCCAAGGATTTGCGGCATCTGGACCCGGGCTTTCATGAGGTGTTTCGCGAGTCGCTGTCCTACCATGCCATGGTCGAAGTGATCGATGGCCGGCGTTATGTGCTGCTGCAGGACCAAAGCGATTTCGAAGAGCGCGAGCGTGTGCTGTTTGCCGTGGTGCTGGTGGGCTTTGTGCTCAGCCTGGCACTGGCGGTGTTCCTGGGTTGGGTGCTGGCGCGCAAGGTGATGGCGCCGGTGGTGCGCCTGGCCCGCCAGGTGCGCCATCGCGACCAGTTGCTTGGACTTGCGCCACCGTTGGCGCCGGATTATGCGGCCGACGAAGTGGGCGAATTGGCGGTGGCGTTCGACGCCACCCTGGGTCGCTTGCGCCAGGCGCTGTCTCGCGAACAGTTGTTTACCAGCGATGTGAGCCATGAACTGCGTACACCCTTGATGGTGTTGGCCAGTTCCTGCGAATTGCTGCTGGAGAATCCGGCGATCGATCAGCGCGGGCGTAATCAGGTCCAGCGCATCGCCCGGGCCTGTGAAGAGATGCGCGAACTGGTGCAGACTTTTCTGATGCTGGCCCGCGCCAAGCATGACGATGCCGCCATGTCGGCCCAGGTCAACCTGACCCAGGTTGCCGAGGACCTGCTCGGAATCTGGCGCGGGCCCATCGAGCAAAAAGGCCTTGAGTTGATCTACTGCCCAGGTACCCCGCTGGAGACACGCTACAACACGACGTTCCTGCATGCGGTGATGGGCAATCTGTTGCGCAATGCACTGCATTACACCGAGCAAGGGTTTATCCGCCTGACCCTGGAGCCCAGCGGCTTTGTGGTGGAGGACACGGGTGTGGGCATTCCTGAAGACAAGCGCGAAGCGATGTTCGAGCCGTTCGTGCGTGGCAGCGAGAAGCGCGGCGAGGGTCTGGGGTTGGGCTTGTCACTGGTGCAGCGTATCTGTGAAAGCCAGGGCTGGAGCGTCACCCTGAGTACCATGGAGCCCAATGGCTGCCGTTTTCATGTGGAACTGGGTCAAGTCAGAACCTGACCGTTCAGTCTGTCAATTTGCTGCTGCACGACGCCTGCTTTTCGGCGAAGATGGCCCGATGCTACTGAATGTTTCTGTAAAGTCTTGAAATGTATGGGATTGGACAGGACAAGTTTTTCACAACGAGTTGACCTGTTGATCACAGTTCGCTGCTTAGGGTTGTAGGCATCAGTTACCGGAGACTCAAGATGCCTTCCCCGATCAAGTTGGAATTTTCAGAAAAGTACGACGATCAACACGCGCGGCAATACCTGCTCAAGCATCGGGACAATCTGGCTCGCCGGTTGTCCCACAAGCGCGATGAGCAACTGGCGCGTGGTGCGCTGGCCATGGCCGGTGAGCCGGGCCTGGTGTTGGACTTGCCGTGTGGTGCCGGACGCTTTTGGCCATTGCTGGCCGAGAAACCCAATCGTGTGATCATCGGGGCCGACAATTCGGCGTCGATGCTGAAGGTCGCCACGGCGGCCCAGCCGGCGGAAGTGGTAAAACGGGTACGCCCTTTGCAGACTTCCGCCTTTGATATCGATTTGCCAGACAACTCGGTCGACAGTATTTTCTGCATGCGCTTGATGCACCACATCGGTGACCCGGCGCACAGGATGACAATACTTCGGGAGTTTCAGCGGGTTAGCCGTGACAGCGTGATTATCTCGCTGTGGGTGGATGGCAATTTCAAGGCCTGGAAGCGCAGGCGCGCCGAGGTGCGGCGTCGTAAGAAAGGTGAGCAGGAAGGTTACCAAAACCGGTTTGTGTTACCGGCTGCTACTGTCGAGGCAGAATTCGAGCAGGCCGGTTTCCGAGTTCAGGAATCCCTGGACTTCATGCCGCTCTACGCCATGTGGCGAGTCTATGTATTGCGTAAGAGGTAACAGGATGGCAGTTGAGTGCGTAGTCGGCAGTCATATAGCTCCCGAAGAACGATTTGATTTTTTCTGGCGTCAGCAGGGTGAGTGGGTGGAAGAGCCCAACCGTCGGCGTGGCGGTGAAAGTGGCGTACAGCGGGTGATCAGTCCCAACGGGCGATTGCTCTATTGCAAACGCCAGACGGGTCATATCTACCGCAGTTGGTTGCATCCGTTTGGACGTCCGACCGTGTTGCGTGAGCGTGATGCCCTCAAGGGCCTGCGCTTGCTGGATGTACGGGTGCCGGAGTTGGTGTTCTGCGAGGCGCGACGCGACCCCGAGCATCAGTGGAAAGCCTTGCTGGTCACCGCTTCGCTGGACGGTTTCGATGAAATCGAAAACTGGTACGCCGCCGGTGGCCGTGAGCAATATGGCGAGGCGGTCCACGAGCGCTTGCTCGAGGAATTGGCCGCTACCCTGGCGCGTATGCACAAAGGCCGCTGGCAGCATGGTTGCCTGTACATCAAGCACATCTTCGTCCGGGTAACCGGCGAGGGCGATGCGGTGAACGTTGAAGTGGCACTGCTGGACTTTGAAAAATGTCGCCAGCGTTTGACCGCTTATCGAGCCGCCTCCCATGACATGCTGCAATTGCGCCGCCATTCGTCGTGGAATGATACCGACTGGAAAAAACTCAGCTACTTTTACGAGACGGCGTTTGGCAGCGCTATCAAGGGTTTAACCAGATGAAGCTAGAAATAGCACGAGGTTTGTTCCTGGTCGGGGCGCTAGGGGTTACAGCCCTGGCCCTGGCTGCCTGGGAACAGCCTCGCACACAGGTACTCAGTGCGACCCAAGGCGGTGGGCAATGCCTGCTGCCACGTGTGGCCAAGGTCAGTGTGGCGGCCAAACCCGATCATGAGTTGCTGTTATTCATGTTCGGGATGTCTCAAGCGATGAGGCCGCAGAGTTGAAACGATTGAAACCCCCGGAAAAGGCCTCGCGATGCGAGGCCTTTTTTTTGCGCTATCGGGTCAGTGCCCTGGCTGGGGTGTCCGCTTTGGTCAGTGTCGTGTACACCGTGGGCAGGACGAATAGGGTGAACAAGGTACCGATCGACATGCCGGTGGCGATCACCATGCCGATATCGAACCGACTGACCGCGCCCGCGCCGCTGGAGAAAATCAACGGCACGACACCCATGACGGTGGCCAGCGTGGTCATCAGAATCGGCCGCAGACGGATCGCGGCAGCTTGCTCGACCGCAGCCCGCGCGGACAGGCCTTGTTGCTTGCGCAGTTGATTGGCGAACTCGACGATCAGGATCCCGTGTTTGCTGATCAAACCGATTAACGTGACCAGGCCGATCTGCGTGTAGATATTCAGGGTGGACCACCCCAGGAACAGCGCGATCAATGCGCCGCCTATCGACAGCGGCACCGTTACCAGTATCACCAGGGAGTCACGCAGGCTTTCAAACTGCGCCGCCAACACCAGCGCGATGATGGCAAGTGCCAGGCCGAACGTGCCCCATAGCGCATTGCCCTCCTGCACAAACTGGCGTGTAGCGTTGCGGTAATCGAAGGTGTAATCCGCTGGCGCTTCCTCCTGTGCGATGTTTTGCAAGGTCTGCAATGCGTTGCTCATGCCGACGATCGGAAACGCCGATACCGTGACTGAATTGAGCTGCTGGAACTGATTCAACCGCTGCGGCCGAACCTGAGGGCTGGACACGGTGACCAGCGTCGACAAGGGTAATAATTGGCCCTTGGCGTTTTTTACCGCGTACTGGTTCAGCCAGTCGGGGTTGTCTCGGTAGTCGCGCTCGACTTGCGCAATCACTTTGTAGAGATGACCGTCGATACTGAATCGATTGATTTCCGCTTCAGCCAGGAGGGTAGTCAGGGTCAGGTCCAGATCCTCCATGGATACGCCCATCTGGGCGGCCTTGGTCCGGTCAATTTCGACCATGACTTCAGGGCGGTCGAATGCCAGGTCGATATCCACGTAGGCAAACTTTCCCGAGTCGATCGCGCGTTGTTTGATGCGCTCGGCTACGCTCATCATCGAACTGTGGTCCTGCTGTGAACTGATGACAAAGCCAAAGGGCAGGCCTTCACCGGTACCCGGCAGGGAGGGCAAGTTGAATGCGAAAACTTGCAGGCCGGGGTTGTTGTCGAGTTTTTCGCGCAGTGGCTCCAGCACTTGCATCTGTGTGCGCTCACGTTCCCCCCAGGTTTTGAGCAGGAAGCCGCCGACGCCTGAGTGTACGCCATCCAGCCCATTGATCTGGAAGGATGCCTGGTATTCGGGCAGGGTTTTGAACGGTTCGATAAAGTCCTGGGTGTAGCGGTTCAGGTAGGCCAGGTTTGTTGCCTGGGGGGCATTGGACAGGATGAAAATCAGGCCTTTGTCCTCGTCGGGCGCCAATTCCGAGAGGGTGAACGTGAGCATGGCCGGGATCAGGCAGAGCACCAGCGTGGCGAAAACCAATACCACCGACTGCGCTTGCATGATCTGGCGCAGGCGGCGCTGATAGCGTTTTTTCAAGGCATTGAAGAAGCGCTCCAGAACCTGCGACAGGCCCTTTGGCTGTTCTTCAGGCAGCAGCAAAATGGCGCACATCATCGGTGACAGCGTCAACGCCACGATCCCGGAAATCACTACAGCGCCAGCCAGTGTCAGGGCAAACTCCTTGAACAACGCCCCGGTCAAGCCCTGCATGAAGCCAATGGGTGCAAAAACCGCGGCCAGCGTGATGGTCATGGACACCACCGGAACGCAGACCTCTCTTGCCCCCTTGATCGCGGCTTCAAGCGGGGATTTGCCTTTTTCGATGTGCCGGTGAATGTTTTCCATCATCACGATGGCGTCGTCGACCACCAGGCCGATAGCCAGGACCATGGCCAGCAGCGTCAGCACGTTGATGGAATAGCCCAGCAGTTGCATGAGGAACAATGTGCCTAGCAGCGACAGTGGAATGGTGATGACTGGAATGATCACTGAGCGTAAGGAACCCAGGAACAAAAACACCACCAACACCACAATCAGTACGGCTTCGAGCAGGCTGGACAGCACCTGGTCGATCGAAGCGTTGATATACAGCGTCGAATCGTAAGCAATATCCGTGTGCAGGTCGGGTGGCACCTGCGTCTGCAATTGGGGCATCAATTGGCGGACGCGCTTGCCCAACTCCAGTGGGTTGGCATCGGGCGTGGCTTGAATGCTGATATAAACCGCCGGGATACCGTTGAACGTGCTGAAACTGTCGTAATTTCGCGAGCCCAATTCCACGCGCGCCACGTCTCCCAGACGTACCTGGTTGTCGCCGTCGGTTTTCACCGGGATCGCACTGAATCCCTCGGCCGATTGGAGTTCGGTGTTGGTGGTCGCGCTGGTGACGACATATTCGCCGGTCAGGTCCCCCGCGACAGGTTGTACGTTGTAGCGCCTGATGGCCTGGGTTACGTCACTGGCGCTCAGGCCAAACCCCGCGAGTTTTATCGGGTCGAGCCACAGGCGCATGGCGAAGTTCTGACTGCCGATAATCTGCGCTTGCGCCATGCCCGGCAGTGTCACCAGCCGAGGCTGGACGACCCGCTGCAGATAGTCGGTGATCTGCGCATTGTTCATGGTGTTGCTGGAAAAACTCAGGTACATCAGCGCAGTGCTATCCACTGCAACCTTGCTCAGTACCGGTTCTTCGATGCCGCTGGGCAACTGGTTTCTGACTTCATTGGACTTGGCCAGCAGTTCGGTGAACAAGCGGTTGCTGTCGGCGCCGACCCGACTATAGATGGAGATGATCGATATATTCTGACGACTGGACGACGTCATATAGTCGATGCCTTGCGCGCTGGCCAGGCTTTGTTGCAAGGGTTGGGTGATGTAACTCTGGATGGTTTGCGCACTCAGGCCCGGGGCGACCGTGGTGACCGTAATCAGCGCGTTTTCCATTTGTGGAAACTGGCGCAGTTGCAGTTTCTTGTAAGCCTGGCATCCAAGCAGCACGATCAGCAGGCTGACGACCACGGCCAGTACCGGGCGACGAATGAACAGGTCGGTGAAGGTCATTGCGTGCCCTCCCGATCGGGCATCGGCCGCGGCCCATCCGCCTGGCTTCGGTCGATACTGATGCGCACAGGGGTGCCGTGTTTCAGTTTGAGCTGGCCGGCAGTGACCACCTGTTCGCCCTTGTTCAGTCCCTTGGAAACCACCACCAGGCCATGGCGACGCTCACCCGTTTCGATCAGGCGCTGCTCGGCGATCAGTGGCGGCGCATCGCTGGCATCGGCGGCTTGCGGCTCACCGTTGTTATCAGGTGTTATTACGAAAACGTACTGACCATAGGGGCTGAAGGCGATCGCACTTTCCTGGATGACGGTTTGTGCCGTCGGTTCGTCCAGCAGCACCCGTAGATTGGCGAACATTCCCGGTAGCAGATCGTCGCGAGGGTTGGGCAGCGTCGCACGTACCAGCACGTTTCGCGTGCTGTCATCGACGATCGGGTTGATGGCGCTCACTTTGGCGAGGCTGAAGTTGCCGGGGCGTGCCGAGACTTCAACCTGAACCGACTGCCCGATCCTGATCAGCTGAACGGCTTGCTCGGGCACATAAAAGTCAACATAAAGCTGGCGTCTGTCCTGCAAGCTGGCGATGACCTGGGTACTTTGCAGGTAATCGCCCACATTGACCTGGCGGATGCCAATGGTGCCGGTGAAGGGGGCAACGATGTGCTTCTTTTCCAGCGCTGTAGTGCGCTGTGCAACGACGGCAGTGTTTCGATTGAATTCAGCGCCGAGCCGATCGAATTCGCCTTTGGAGATGGCGCTGATCTCCACCAGTTTCTGGCCGCGCTCGAAGTTCTGACGGGCCAGGCGTTGGTCGGCCTTTGCCACGTCCAGCTCGGCCTGCTCGGTCTGGTGCTCAAGCTGCAGCAAGGGCTGTCCAGCTTCGACCATTTGCCCGGACTCAAAGTGCA
Source organism: Pseudomonas fluorescens (assembly GCF_002837185.1). Lineage (GTDB taxonomy): Bacteria > Pseudomonadota > Gammaproteobacteria > Pseudomonadales > Pseudomonadaceae > Aquipseudomonas > Aquipseudomonas fluorescens_AM. The sequence continues at coordinate 181,005 of NZ_KZ477992.1, forward strand.
GCTGTGTCACAACGCCGGGCACCTCAGTGCTCAGGTCGATACCTTGCAATGCCTTGAGCGTGCCCGCCGCCGGCATTTGGCGCTGCCAGGGTATTTCAAAGGCATTGGACGTCGCCACGCTGACCGGTGGTTTGGGCCCATGCAAAAGCTGCAACTGCTGATAAATCCAGTACGTCTTGTAGCCGGCAAGCATCAGGACGACTGAAAGAACGAGGCTGAGCATGATAATCATCCGGCGGGCCGGCATGGTCATAGTGGGGTCCTTGTGAGACGTGTGCAGATTGTGAACGGCGCGCGAGCACGCAAGAGCAAGCGGCGCGGCACGGAGCGCCGCAGTCTTGATCAGGACAAGGACGGGGATAAGTAGTCGTTTCGCAAGTTGTTGTGAGAATACTGGAAGGCGATTGAGAGAGAGTTCTACAGATTGTGTAGGGGAATGTGCCAAGCAGCTGTCGGCGGGTAGGCTCCTGAGTGTCAGCCCAGGAGCGTTGAGATCGAAGCGGGAGGTTACGTCATCAGATGCAGGTGGTTATCCCACAATCCTGCGGGCAAGGTCAGCGGCGTCGCTACTGGCTGTTTCTGGCGGCAATCGTAGAGGCGGCAGCGCCCCTGGCCCGAGGTCACGACAAACCCGTCCGCCACCGCGCCCACTCCGGCGCAATCGGGCAGCGGGCCGTCCAGGCGCAACTCGCCATTGTCCATGTCCCAGATAAAGAAGCGATTACCCCGCGGCGCCGTCAGCGCCACCAGCCGCAGCTCGCTGTGTACCGCAACACTGGCGGTGTAGTGCCCCATTGCCTGCCATTGTTCATCGGCCACCGGGAACGCCACGAAAGGCTGACCCGGACGCTTGATGGCGAGCAATTCGGAACGCTCCTGTGACGGTCCCATGAACTGTTGCCCGGTGAGGATGGTGCCATCGCTGGCGATCCCCATGTGGCGCACGCTGTTCATCTGCTGGCCCAGGGTTTCCTTGCTGATCAGGCTGCCGTCGCGGTGCATCAGCACCAGGCTCGGCTCCATGGCGTTGAGGTTCATCTCCACGCGGCTTTCGGCTTCGGTGCGGATGCCGCCGTTGGCCACCACCAGGGTTTCGCCATCGGGCATCCAGGACACCTGGTGCGGGCCGATGCCGTGGGTGGAGATCTCGCCGCTGTGCACCAGCCGCTCGCCTTCGAACTTATACACACCCAACAGGCCACGGCCGGGGTCGGAGGTGTCGTTCTCGGTGGCATACAGCCAGTCGCCGCTCTTGTGGATCACCGCGTGGCCATAGAAGTGGCGATTGGCGTTCGAGGTGATGGTTTGCAGGAGCGCGCCGTCACGCAGGTCGATCAGGTAGCTCTCGGTGCCCGGGCGGCGGGCGACGAACAACGCAATCGGCAGCGTCGGGTGGTTGATGATGTCGTGGCAGCGCTGGCCGACCTGGGTGGCGAACACCTGCTTGCCGTCCAGGCGATAACCGACGGCGTAGTGCCTGCCGTCTGCGTCATCGCGCGCCGACAGCAGCAGCGGGCTCTTGTCCTTGTGCTTGAACAGCGTCCAGCCGCCCAAGGTGAGTGCGCTGAGCAGTACGCTGCCAACCGCCAAAGCCTGTCGCCTGAGCATTATCAGTCACCGTCGTTGGCGTTGAAGCCCAGCTGGATGCCCAGCGCCTTGGCCAGCTCGCCTTCGTGCAGGCGATGGACCACGTTGAGGCTGTCGTAGAGGTCGTTGAGCTGCTGGCGCCCGGCGTCGTCGTTCAACAGTTCGTTGAGGGTACGCTGGTTGCTGGCAAACAGTTTGAGTGACGCGGCATAGGCGGCGTCGATCTTGTCGGCCAGGGCTTTCTGATCGGCCGGCAACAGCCCGCGCAGGCCTTTGTTGTCAACGCCCACCCACACGGTCTGGGCCGCCGCGAGGCTGGCTTCCAGGCTTTGCAGGGACGACTGGCTGCGCCATGCATCGGCCTGGAACGGCTGCGGGATGCCTTTGGTCTGGCGACCCATCGGCGTGCCGAGTTTTTTCTTCAGGGTATCCAGGGCGGTCACTTGCACGCGCAGCAGATCAGCGATGGCTTCGTGGGAGTCGGCGTAACGCTGGTTCGGGAACTTGGTCATCTGCGCAAGCATGCCGTCGGTGCTGTTCCAGCTCGCCAGGATCTCTTCGGCCAGGGCTTTCTGGCGTTCGCCGATGGCCATCAACAGCGGGCAGTAACGGGCTTTCTGGGCCGCGTCGGCAACGTCGGGCTTGGCGTCGTAGAGGATATATTCGTAGGCCGACAGGCCTTGCACCACCACGCTGGATTTGGCGAGGGCGGCCGCATCGATCTGCGGCTGGGCGCTGACCAGTTGCTCGACCTGACGACCCACCAGGTTTTTCTTGTCCGGCCAGAACTGGATCTGCCAGGCGCGGTTGCCTTCGGCCAGCGGGCCGATCAGCAGCGGTTGCAACTCGGCCCAGGCTTTTTGCGCGTGGAGGAAGTCGGCACGGGCGGTGTCCAGGCTTTCTTTATCCTGGCAATAGGCGAGGGCGCTGACGGCCAACTGACGGTCGGCCTCGACCCACCGGCTGTAGGTCGGCAGGATGACTTGCTTGGCGATGGCGGCCGAGGTCACCGCTTGCGGATCCTGGGGCGAGCAGGCACCGAGGGCAAGGGCGGCCAGGCTGGTGAACAACAACTTGGGACGGAACATGTCGAGCTCCCTTCTGTAATTGGGGCAAAGCTTATAGAGAATTCAGGAATGCCAGCAACGCGGCACGCTGCTCGGCGTTGAACGACAACACATGCTGCTGCGCCGCTTGCGCTTGCCCGCCATGCCAGAGCACGGCTTCAAGCAGGTTGCGGGCGCGGCCGTCATGCAGAAACTGGGTGTGACCACTCACGGTTTGCGTCAGGCCGATGCCCCACAACGGCGGGGTACGCCAGTCGCGGCCACCGGCCTTGAATTCAGTACGGTTGTCGGCGAGGCCTTCGCCCATGTCATGCAGCAGCAAGTCGCTGTAGGGGCGGATCACCTGATTGGCCAGTTCGGGTTCGGAGGCGTTGGCCGCCGTGGTGAACGTTGGCTTGTGACAGCCCTGGCAACCTGCCTGGTAAAACAGGTTCTTGCCGGCCAGCACCTGTGGCGCGTTGACGTCGCGGCGCAGCGGCACGGCGAGGTTACGCGTATAGAACAGCACCAGGCGCAGAATGTTGTCGCTGACTTCCGGCTCGCCCTCGGGGCCGTTGCCGTTGGGTGCCTGTTTGCAGGCCACCTGGGCGTCGGTGCAGTCATCGAAGGGTCTCAGGGAAGTGGTGAGGCCCATATCACCCGAAAATGCGTGAACATTTTGTTGATTGAGGTTGGGTTGCCCGGATTTCCAGCCAAAGCGCCCTAAAACGGTCTTTTGCTCGGCGTCATCCCATACCTGGTTCGCCCGGCCGATGATGGCTTCGCTGTCGGCGGTTTTCGGGTCGGTGTTGCGCAGGATGTCGGCGTCGCTGATGGCTTCAAGCAAACCCAGGCCAATCATCGGCGGTGCGACGCGCGCAGAAAAGCGGGTGTCGGGGTGCATCGGGCCATAGCCAAGCTGGGTGATCTGCAGCGCGGGCTTGCGCAACTCGACCACCGTGCCGTCCGTGAACCTGACGTTGATCGGCGTGTAGTCGACGCGCACCTTGCCCTCCGGTGCCACGCCCGGCACGGCCATGTCCTGCAGTTGGCCGCCGTACACCGGCTCGGGCACCACGCCAAGCTGTTCGATGAGTTTGGCGTAAGGCGCCAGCTCTGCATCTGGGGGGGAGATGGACAGGCGCACCAGCATCGACACGGCATTGGGCGCATCGGCCAGCGGTGGGTGGCCCCGGCCGTCCTTGATATGACAGTTCTGGCAGGCGTTGGTATTGAACAGCGGGCCCAGGCCGTCACGCGCAGTGGTGGTCGAGGGCGCGATCACCCAGGGGCTGCGAAAGAAACTGTTGCCTACGCTGAAGTCCAGGCGGCGGGTAGGCGCCAGGTTGGCCGAGGGTAGGGAAAACGCGTTCTGGTCGCGCTTGTTCACGGTCGCCGCGCCGCCGGCCCGCGCTTCCCCCGGCTCAGCCTGGGTAAACCTTGGGGCGTCGTCGCAGGCAGTCAGGCCCAGGGCCATCAATGCTGCGCACAGGCGTAGTAGCGAACGGAACATCGAGTTTCCTGAACGAAGGCGAAAAATCCGGTGGCAAAGTCTAACAGGGCAGGGCAGTTTGAATAAGAGCAATTATCGTTTGGTGGCATCCCGATGCATTCCGCTAGAATGACCGCACATTTTTTTCTGGAGGTGGCCAATGCAGGCTCTCGACGCTTTGCTCAACCGTGTTTCCGTGCCGCGCTTGCTGGAACCGGCACCGACCCAGGAGCAGCGCGACGTGCTGTTCGCCGCCGCCATGCGCGCGCCCGACCACGGCCAGTTACGCCCGTGGCGTTTCCTCACCGTGGAAGGCCCGGCCCGTGAGCGCATGGGCACGCTGTTGGCCGAAGCGGCGCGTTTGCAGGATGCGGATGCCCCGCAAGCCGCTATCGACAAGGCCCAGAACGGCCCGTTGCGGGCGCCGCTGGTGGTGGTGGTGATCGCCCGCCTGCAGGAGCATTTCAAAGTGCCGAAGTCCGAACAATTGCTGGCAGCCGCCTGTGCGGCCCATGGCATTCTTTTGGCGGCTTATGCGCAAGGGATCGGCGCGGTGTGGCGCACGGGCGAGTTGTCTTACTCGGCTCATGTGGCCAAAGGGCTGGGGCTGACCGCAGATGAAGAAGTGATCGGCTTCCTGTACCTGGGCACGCCGCAGAACCCGCCGCGTACGGCGCCCAAGGAAGATGTTGCGGCGTTCGTCCAGGCCTGGACCGGCCTGTAAAACAAAAAGGGTCAAAATGTGGGAGGGGGCTTGCCCCCGATAGCGGTAAAGTCAGCTACAGATAAGTGACTGACACTCTGCCATCGGGGGCAGGCCCCCTCCCATATTGGACCTGCAGTGTGTCTTAAACCCTGAACTGATCCATCAACTTCATCTGCTGGCTGGCCAGGGCATTGAGCTGGCTGCTGATGGCCGCCGACTCGGTGGCCTGGCCGGTGAGGGTTTCGGTCACGGTGCGGATCGCCGAGACGTTGCGATTGACCTCTTCGGCCACCGCGCTCTGCTCTTCGGCGGCGCTGGCGATCTGCAGGTTCATGTCGCTGATCACGGTCACGGCGTCGCTGATCTTGCCCAGGGCCTGCACCGCTTGATGGATCTGCCCGGCATTGCTTTGGGCCTGTTGTTGGCTGGAATGCATGGTCGCCACCACGTCCCGGGTGCCGCTCTGGATCCGTTCGATCACCAGACGAATTTCCTCTACCGAATCCTGGGTGCGTTTGGCCAGGTTGCGCACCTCATCGGCCACCACCGCAAAACCGCGTCCGCTTTCCCCGGCACGCGCCGCTTCGATCGCCGCGTTCAACGCCAGCAGGTTGGTCTGTTCGGCAATGCTGCGAATCACTTCCAGGACTGAACCGATCTGTTCGCTATTGACGGCCAACGCCTCGACTTCGCCGACGGCCTTGCTGACTTCCTGGGCAAGCGAGGTGATATCGCGGGTGCTTTGCTCGATGATCGACATGCCTTCGCGCGCCGACTGATCCGCGCCGCGTGCCGCGCTGGCGGCATTGGAGGCGCTGTTGGCGACGTCATGGGCGGTGGCGCTCATTTCATTGGACGCGGTGGCCACCTGGTCGATCTCGCGAAATTGCACCTGCATGCCTTCGCTGGTCTGGCGCGCGATGGCCGAGGACTGGTCGGCCGTGCCGCGCGCCTCGGTGATGCTTTGCTTGATCTGCGCGATGGTCGGTTGCAGTTTGTCGAGGAAGCGGTTGAACCAGTTCACCAGCTCGCCCAGTTCGTCTTTTTTGGCATAGGCCAGGCGCTGGGTGAGGTCGCCGTCGCCGCTGGCGATGTCCTTGAGCATGGCGGCCACACTGTTGATCGGACGCGTTACGCCGGTGGCGGTCAGCCAGATCAGCAGCAGGCCCAGCAGGGCCGCGGCGGCGGCGACCAGCAAGGCTTTGAGGGTGCCTGTCGCCTGGGCTTGGTCAAGCACAGCTTGCAGTTTCACGTTATCGGCCAGCATCACCGATTTGGGCAGCTTGATCACCACGCCCCAGGATTTGGCGTCGGCAATCGGCTTGACGGGGTATACGGCACGAATGGTCTCGCCCTGTTCGCGGATCATCGGGCGATCATCGGCGAGCAGTTGCACGATCTCTTTGCCCTCGGCGCCAAGCGTGTCGATCAGGTTCTTGCCCACTTTGGCCGGCTCACCGCTGTAGGCGGCGATCACCCCGGTGCTGGACAGAACCTCCACGTGTGCGGCGCCGTTGAACACGCCCTTCTGCGCCGCATCGGTGTCGGCTTGCAGGGCGTTGAGGGCGATATCGACACCGACGACGCCGATCACCTTGTTATCGACGATCAAAGGCAGGGAGATGGTGGTCATCAGCACGGGCTTGCCGGCCACGGTGTCTTCGTACGGGTCCAGCAGGCACGTGGTGCGCGTGTCGCGTGGGCAGGTGTACCAAATGTTGTAGGGCGTACCGCTGAGGTTGAGGGTGGTCTTGGTCAGGTCAGCCTCGACCATGACCGTGTTCAGGCCTTCGCCGCCGGCCCGGCTCCAGTAACTGGAAAAACGGCCTTTTTCGTTGGAGACGCGGGCCTTGTCGTCGATGAACTCGCTGTCCTTGCCGTCCAGTGCGTTGGGTTCGAACGACAGCCAGATGCCCAGCACCTTGGTGTTACGGTCGAAAGCGGTTTTGACGCTCTGGTTGAGTTCTTCGCGCAGGGCGCCGGCTTCCAGGGAACGCTTGGCCCCGAGGTTGCGCAGGTCTTTGATCTGGTCGGCGAGGGCGGTGACCGCCAGCAGGTTTTCGTTGAAGGTTTTCTGCAACTGCACGGCCTGTTCGGCCGCCTTGGCTTGCAGCAACTGTTCCACGCCGGCAGTCAGCATGCGTGAGCTTGAGTCACTGACCAGTTGATCGTTCTGGTTGGTGTTGTAGATGTTGATGCCGACCACCAGTGCAATGACCCCTACCAGGCAGAGGCCGGACAGCAGCACGATTTTCAGGCGGATGGAGAGGGTGTCGAACATAGGTTCACTCACGAATGGACTTGTTGAGATGCGCGCAGCAGAGCCAAGTCCATTCGGCGCCATGTCTGAAACATCGGCTTAACAAATCAATTCATGAGTGACAGACGATGAGCGGTAGGAAAACGCCTACGCGCAGTGTTATACGGGCGGTGCAAGCTGCTCGGGGCGAGACCAGATCCACAGATTGCCCAGGCCCATGCCGGCGATTGCCAGGTAGATCGGCCAGCCGTGATCGAGCATCACCAGCATCAGGACGGCGCACAGCAGCATGCTGACGGTGGCGCTGACTTTGGCCCGACGCGCGATGATCTTGCCATTGCGCCAGTTGAACAGGATCGGCCCGAACAGGCGGTGGTTTTCCAGCCAGGCGCTCAGGCGCGGCGAGCTTTTAGTCGCGGCCCAGGTGGCCAGCAGGATGAATTCGGTGGTGGGTAAACCCGGTATGACAATCGCCACCAGGCCGATCCCCAGGCTGACGTAGGCCAGCAGGCCGTAGAGGATCTGCGCGATTCTGGAGGTGGATTGGGTTTTGCCGGTCATAGGTAGGGTTATCACAGAAAAACAATGTGAAATGCGTTCCAACTGTGGGGGGGGGGGCTTGCCCCCGATGGCGGTGTATCAGTCAATAAATTCTTTGCTGACACACCGCATCGGGGGCAAGCCGCCTCCCACATTTGATTGCATTTCAATCAGTAGGTCAGGCCAGTTCAGGGGCCGTAGCGTACGCCTGTTCCAGCAATACGGTGAAGCGTACAAACGCATCGATTGCGCCTTTTTCTACCGCGGCTTCTTCTTCGGCGCTGAACGGCAGGCCGTCGAGAATGCGGGTGAAGCGCTTCCAGCCTTCGGCGCGTCCACCGACCGGCTCGGCCAGGTGGCGCGCGCCGAAGGTCTCGCTCAGGCCCAGGCCCACGGCCCGTTTGATCAGGAAGGCAGCGCCCAGTTTGGAGCCTTCCGAGACGAACAGCCAGCCCAGGGCTTCGGCCTGGCCCGGGTTGCTCACGGCACCGGCGACCGGCGCGGGTACGTCGGTGTCGAGGTCGCCCAGATCGAGCCTGGCTGCTTCTGCGCGGCAGCGCTCGGCCAGGTCCGGGATGATCCGGTTCAGTTCGGCATCGTTGTACAGCGCGACCAACTCCGATTGGAACAGGTACTGCGCCACCACGAAGCGGGCGAAGTTGGCCTGGGTCTCAAACGGGGCGTGCGCCTTGACCAGTGCGTCGAGCTTGGTGTGCGGCTCGTTGGTGATCTGGTTCAGGCGCTGGGAGCGCAGGCCTGGACGTTCTGCAGTAGGAGAAGCGGTCATGAGAAAATCCTTGAGGGGGGAGCGCCTTGTGGCTCTAAAGAGAGCCGTTATCAACTAGACGAACAGGAAGACGCGGCACAGTAAAAAATCCTCACCTCGCCGCACGATCATTGCGGCGAGGTGCGGCAGGGCGCGTCAGATGTCCCAGATCAGGTTGATCGCGAAGTTGCGCCCCGGCTGTGTCAGTCGATCGAGGTTGGCCGGGCCGGTCACTGCGGCTTCGCCAACGCTGTCGTAGCTGCGCACGTCATCCCAGTTCCAGTACTTTTTGTCGGTGAGGTTGTAGAGGCCGCCGTTGACGGTCACGTCGTGGGTGAGCTTGTAGTAGGCGGTCAGATCAAGAATGCCGAAGCCCGGCGTCTTGAACGGGCCGCGGGTGTCGCCGTCGGGGGCGTGGAAGGTGCTGCTGTCGACGCGGTTCTGTTTCTTCACCAGGGTCCAGCTCACCAGGCCCCCGTAGTTGTCCTGGTCGTAGCCCAGGCCGAATACGCCCTTGAGCGGGTTGACGCTGTTGAGCGGCTCGCCGTTGTCGTCGTTACGGCCATGGGCGTAGGAGACCGCGCCTTGGGTATAGAGACCTTGCGGCGCGCCGAACGCATCCAGGTTCAGCCGGCCCTTGGCCTCGGCGCCCTTGATGGTGGCGCGTTTGATATTCACCGCCTGGAACTGCTCGACGGTGCCACCGACCACTGCGTTGTCCTCGTCGATGAAGTCGCGGTATTTGTTGTAGAACACGGCGATTTCGAACGAGCCTTCGTCGAACTTGCCGCGCAGCCCGGTTTCGATGCCCTTGCTGGTTTCCGGCTTGAGGTCGGGGTTGGGCTCCACGGTGTAGCCCAGGTTGAGGTTTTCGAAGCGGCCATACAGCGCTTTGGCGGACGGTGTGCGGAAACCCTCGGCGTACTGGCCGAACCAGGTGTATTGATCGGTCAGGGCATAGGTCAGGCCGAACTTGGGCGTGACGCGGTGCCAGGTTTTGTCCTTGCCGTCGACCGCATACTCTCCGGTGGGGTTCACGGTGCTGAGGAATTCCTCGGTCAGCTTGGGCTTGAGCCGGGTGTAGTCGTAGCGCACGGCGGGCAGGAAGGTCCAGTTGTCCCAGGTGATCTGGTCCTGGGCGAACAGCGAATAGGTGTTGATGGTCGGGTCGGGGAAGTCGCTGGATTTCTTCACGCTGTCGCTGGCCGATGGGCTGGGCGCGCCGATGGCGGTGCAGCCGCTGCCGACCGCCAGGCAGGTGGCGCCGCCTTCACGCGAGCCGGTGACTTTCTGCTGCTTGAGGGTGGTGCCGTAGGTCACCTGGTGATCGGTGGCACCGAGGCTGAAGGCCTTGTCCAGCTGTGCATCGAAGACCCACTGTTTTTCTTCGTACAGCGTGTCGCGGGTGCGCAATACACGGCGGCCGGACTGATAGATTTCGGCGGTCGTCTGGTCGGTCTTGGCGATCTGGTAATTGAGGCTGGTCTTGATGCGGTCGGCGATCGGCGACTCGAGGGCAAAGCTGTTTTCCAGGCCGAAGCGTTCACGGGTGATGGTGTCGTTGCCGCGACGGTCACGGTACAGGTTGAAACCACGGCCACCGATGAACGGGCCGCCCACCGCATTCTTGAGGTTGACGTCGCGATCATCCTTGTACTTCTCGTAGGTCAGGCCCAGACGGTTGTCGTCCCCGTAATTCCAACCCAGTTTGGCCAGCACGTTGGTGGTGCGGGCGTCTTCCGGGTTGGCGCCGGTGCGGGCTAGGCCAGTGGCGTTGTTGCCATCATAGGATTCGGTTTCGTGGCCGTTGCGCTGGCTCAGGTGCAGCAAGCCGTCGACATCCTGCACGCGGCCGGCGACGGTGGCGGAGGTCAGCCAGCTTTCGTCGGCGGAGCTGTAGCCGGTTTTCAGGCGTGCGCCAACGTCCTGGCCGGGCTTGATGATGTCATCCGGGTCGAGGGTGAAGTAACTCACCGCGCCACCGATGGCGCTGCTGCCGTACAGGGCCGAGGCCGGGCCGCGCAGGATCTCCACGCGCTTGACGATTTCCGGGTCGACGTAGTTGCGCCGGGTCTTGGCGTAGGGGCCGTTGAAGAAGTTGTCCGGCACTTCCACACCATCGACCTGGGTAAGAATGCGGTCGCCGTCGATCCCGCGAATGTTATAGCCCGCGTTGCCCGAGCGGGTGCCGGCGCCGCCCACGGACACGCCCGGTTCGTAACGCACCAGCTCACGGGTGTTGTTGACGTTCTGGCGGTCCAGTTCCTGGCGGTCGTGCACGCTGACCATGCTCGGTACGCTGTCGACAGCCTGCTCGGTGCGGGTGGCGCTGATGGTCACTGGCTGCAGGTTGAGGGCGCTGCCGGCGGCACGTTTCTCCAGGACGATGGTGTTGTTGCCCAGTTTGCGGTAGCTCAGGTTGGTCCCCACCAACAGCCGCTCCAGCGCCTTCTCCGGCGACAACGCCCCGCGCACGCCCGGCGACGACACACCCTGGCCCAGCTCGGCCGGCAGGCCGACTTGCCAGCCGGTCACGCCGGTGAACGCGTTCAGCGCCGCCACCAGCGGCTGCTGTTCGATGCTGAAGTTGTAGTTGCCGTGGCTGCGCGGCGCAGGTTCCGCGGCGGTTGCGGCCATTGCCGCCGGCACGCCGGCCATCAGTATGGCAGCGGTCAGCAAGGACAGAACGGGCGAACAAGACCGGCGGTTGAAACGAGAGGACATCGAGAGCGCTCCGGAAATACGAATCTTATAGTTGCGAACCGAAATCAAATAGGAATCAGTTGCATTGGCTATAACGAGACGTATCGCCGGTTAATATCGAGTAAAAATATTTCTCATTCAGTTCAAAATCACCAGCGCCGGGTATTCCGACAGCTTGGCCGAGGTGATGTGGGCCAGGGAACGCACCACGTCCAATGGTTGGTCGAGGCGGTAGTTACCGGTGACGGCGACGCTGGCGAGCTTGTCGTTGGTGTTGACGATCCAGCCCGGATAATAGCGGCGCAACTCCGCCAGCACTTCGCTCATCGGGCAGTTTTCGAACACCAGCCGGCCCTGGACCCAGGCCAGGTCCTTGCCGGCGTCCAGCTTGGCCGGCTGGCCGAAGCCCCTGGGGCCGATGCGGATGCTTTCGCCGGCACTCAGGCGCACCCGGGCGTCGTCGAAGGTATTGCTCAGGTCGACATCACCGCGTTGCACTTGCACCTGGGCTTCGCCGTTGAGATAGCGCACGGCAAACGCAGTGTCGCGCACGCTGGCGCGCACCGGGCCGGCGTCGATTTCCAGCGGCAGGCCACGGGCGGGGGCGATGTCGAAAAACGCTTCGCCCTGGTAGAGGCGGGCGATGCGCTGGTGGTCTTGGATGCGGCTGGAAAACGCCGAATGGGTGTTCAGCAGGACATGGGAGCCGTCATCCAGTTGCAGACGCTGGCGCTCACCGACCACAGTGAGGTGGTCGGCCTGCAGGCGTACCGGCAGGTCGCTGAAGCTGAACAGACCGAGCAGCAGCACGGCAGCGGTGGCCAGGGGTTTCCAATGCGGTTTGACCCGGCGCCAGGCGCTCGGTCTGCGCGGCGCGGCCAACGCCACGGCGGCGCTGTGCACCGGCGCGCCACCCCAGGCGGACTGAGCCTTGCTGAACGCGTGGGCATGCGCCGGGTCCTGCGCCAGCCAGGCCTGGAAGGCGGCTTGTTGGCCGGGTTGCGGGCACTGCAAGGCGATCAGCCAATCGAGCGCTTGGTCCATGGCCGTGTCTTGCAGCACCTCATGAGCCAGCTCATGGGGGCGCAGTCTATTCGGGTCCGTCACGGTGTTCCTCGGGTCTTCGCCACGTTTTATTCATTATTTCCTACAGGCTGGATCGATAACCTCTGTCTGATGGAGCTTAAGGCTGATCCAACCGCTCGGCCACACCTACACAGATGGCCATGATCAATTTCAGTTCCTTCTGCACCGTGCTCAAGGACACTTGCAACTGATCGGCAATCTCCTGGTAGCTGCAACCGTGCAGGCGGCTGAGGATGAAGATCCGTTGCTGGCGCGCGCTCAACTGGCCCAGGCTGACGCTCAGGTGCTCAAGCAATTGCTCGGCCTGGGTGGCGTCTTCGGGCGTGCTGATGGGGGCGGCGACGCTTTGCAGGATATCCAGCGGGACATCTTCCTGCAGGGTGCGGGCCTGGATCCTGCGCGAACGCAAATGGTCCAGCGCCAGGTTGCGCGCGGTCTGGTAGACGAAGGGTTCAAGGTGGTCGATCGGCCGCTCACTCAAGGCCCGAGTCACCCGCAGGTAGGTTTCCTGCAACAGGTCCTCGGCGGTGCTGTGGTTATTCACCATGCGCTGCAGCGTGCGCAGCAGGATCACCCGTTGGGCGAGAAAGACGTGGTTGAAGCGAGATAGGCTCACAGTGATACCAGACCGACATGCAGTTAATGATAATGCTTATCATCAACTGAAATGGCAAGTGGCACTTTGCTAAGCGTTAATCCTGTAGGAGCGAGCTCGCTCGCGAAGGTCGTCAACGATAACGCTGGCAGCCTGAATGAACGCGGTGTTTATGCGTTCTTCGCGAGCAAGCTCGCTCCTACAGTCCGAGGATTACTCGGCGTTACACAGCGCCAGGCAGTTATCCAGCATCCGGTTCGAGAAGCCCCACTCGTTGTCATACCACGCCAGTACCTTGAGCAGCTTACCGCTGACCTTGGTGTGGTTGGCATCGAAGATCGACGACAGCGGGTTATGGTTGAAGTCACTGGAAACCAGCGGCAGGGTGTTGTAGCCGAGGATTTTCGAGTGCTGGCTGGCCTGCTTCAACAGTGCGTTGACTTCGTCGGCGGTGGCTTCTTTTTTCAGCTGTACGGTAAGGTCCACCAGCGACACGTTGATCACCGGCACGCGCACGGCCATGCCGGTCAGCTTGCCCGCCAGCTCCGGCAATACCAGGCCGACGGCTTCGGCGGCGCCGGTCTTGCTCGGGATCATGTTCTGGGTGGCCGAACGCGCGCGGTACGGGTCGGTGTGGTAGACGTCGGTCAGGTTCTGGTCGTTGGTATAGGCGTGAATGGTGGTCATCAGGCCGCTTTCGATGCCCAGCTCCCGGTGCAGCACCTGGGCGACGGGTGCCAGGCAGTTGGTGGTGCACGAAGCGTTGGAGATGATCTGGTGCGATTGACGCAGAATGTCATGGTTTACGCCATAGACCACGGTCGCGTCCGCGCCCTTGGCCGGTGCGGAGATGATCACCTTGCGCGCGCCGGCGCTGATATGCGCGGCAGCCTTGTCACGGTCGGTGAACAGGCCGGTGCATTCGAACACCACGTCAATCTTGTGCGCGGCCCACGGCAGGTCGGCCGGGTTGCGAATGGCACTCACGGCAATCCGGTCACCGTTGACGGTCAGGCTTTCCTGATCGTGGGCGACCTCTGCGTCGAATGTGCCATGTACGGTGTCGTATTTGAGCAGGTGGGCATTGATCGAACTGTCGCCCAAGTCGTTGATGGCGACGATCTGCAGATCCTGGCGATAGCCTTGGGTATACAGTGCGCGCAGGACATTACGGCCGATACGGCCAAAACCATTGATTGCGATACGTAGAGTCATTGGAAAAGTGCCTGTCGTCGATTTGTTGTAAGAATTACAAGATTATTCGCATAAAAATAGAAAACAAGCCTTTTTAGTGGCAATATTTTGTTCAATCTACAACGAGTGACCTGAATCAACTGGTCCGATGATTCAAACGACCCCTGCCATCCCATGAGCCGTGGGCGTTTGATCAGCATAGACTCTCAGGTCGCCACATCCGTTAGCCTGGAGTTCTATACATGCATCCCCGCGTTCTTGAGGTCACCGAACGGCTTATCGCCCGCAGCCGCGCCACCCGCAAGGCCTACCTTGCGCTCATTCGCGGCGCCGCCAGCGACGGTCCGATGCGCGGCAAGCTGCAATGCGCCAATTTCGCCCATGGCGTGGCCGGTTGCGGCACCGAGGACAAAAACAGCCTGCGCATGATGAATGCCGCCAACGTGGCAATTGTTTCTTCATATAACGACATGCTCTCGGCGCATCAGCCGTACGAACATTTCCCTGAACAAATCAAGAAAGCCCTGCGCGAAGTCGGCTCGGTCGGCCAGTTCGCCGGCGGCACGCCCGCCATGTGCGACGGCGTCACCCAGGGCGAGCCGGGCATGGAGCTGAGCCTGCTCAGCCGTGAAGTCATCGCCATGTCCACGGCGGTAGCGCTGTCCCACAACATGTTCGACGCCGCGTTGATGCTGGGCATCTGCGACAAAATTGTTCCCGGCCTGATGATGGGCGCGCTGCGCTATGGTCACCTGCCAATGATCTTCGTGCCCGGCGGGCCGATGCCGTCGGGTATCTCCAACAAGCAGAAGGCCGATGTGCGCCAGCGCTACGCCGAAGGCAAGGCCAGCCGCGAAGAGTTGCTGGAGTCGGAGATGAAGTCCTATCACAGCCCCGGCACCTGCACCTTCTACGGCACCGCCAACACCAACCAACTGTTGATGGAAGTCATGGGCCTGCACCTGCCGGGCGCTTCGTTCGTCAACCCGTACACGCCGCTGCGTGACGCATTGACCCGCGAGGCCGCGCACCAGGTCACGCGCCTGACCAAGGCCAACGGCAACTTCACGCCCATCGGCGAGATCGTCGACGAAAAATCCATCGTCAACTCCATCGTCGCCCTCAACGCCACGGGCGGGTCCACCAACCACACCCTGCACATGCCGGCCATCGCCATGTCGGCGGGTATCATCCTGACCTGGCAGGACATGGCCGACCTCTCCGAGGTGGTGCCGACCCTGTCTCACGTGTATCCGAACGGCAAGGCTGACATCAACCACTTCCAGGCGGCGGGCGGCATGTCGTTCCTGATCCGTGAACTGCTCGAAGCCGGCCTGCTCCACGAAGACGTCAACACCGTGGCGGGCAAAGGCTTGAGCCGCTACACCCAGGAGCCGTTCCTGGTCGATGGCGAACTGATCTGGCGCGACGGCCCCATCGAAAGCCTCGACGAAACCATCCTGCGCCCCGTGGCCCGTGCGTTTTCGCCGGAAGGCGGCTTGCGTGTGATGGAAGGCAACCTTGGCCGTGGCGTGATGAAAGTGTCTGCGGTCGCACCGGAACATCAGGTGGTCGAAGCGCCGGCGGTGGTGTTCCAGGATCAACAGGACCTGGCCGATGCCTTCAAGGCGGGCCTGCTGGAAAAAGACTTCGTTGCGGTGATGCGCTTCCAGGGCCCGCGTTCCAACGGCATGCCCGAATTGCACAAGATGACCCCGTTTCTCGGCGTATTGCAGGACCGTGGTTTCAAAGTGGCGTTGGTAACAGACGGGCGCATGTCCGGCGCCTCGGGTAAGATTCCCGCCGCGATCCACGTCAACCCCGAAGCCCAGAGCGGCGGGCCGCTGGCACGGGTCCAGGATGGCGATATCATTCGCGTCGATGGCGTGACCGGCACCCTGGAGCTTAAGGTGGACGCCGACGTATTTGCAGCGCGCACGCCTGCCACTGGCCTGTTGGGCAATAACGTGGGCGCTGGTCGCGAGTTGTTTGCATTCATGCGCTTGGCCGCAAGCTCCGCAGAGCAGGGCGCCAGCGCCTTTACCTCTGCCTTGGAGACGCTTAAGTGAAGTTAGCGCTGGTCGGTGATATCGGGGGTACCAACGCCCGTTTTGCGTTGTGGCGGGATCAGGCACTGCACTCGATTCGTGTGCATGCCACGGCGGACTACCCCAGCCCTGAAGACGCGATCAGGTTCTATCTGGCGGAAGAAGGCTTGAATATCGGCGATATCGGGGCAGTTTGCCTGTCGGTGGCCGGGCCGGTGAGCGGCGATGAATTCAAGTTCACCAATAATCACTGGCGCCTGAGCAAGACGGCGTTTTGCCAGGCGCTGCAGGTGGACGAACTGCTGCTGGTCAACGATTTTTCGGCCATGGCCCTGGGCATGACCCGCCTGCAGCCCGACGAATTCCGGGTAGTCTGCGAAGGCACCCCGGAGCCGTTGCGCCCGGCAGTGGTGATCGGCCCCGGCACCGGCCTGGGCGTCGGTACCCTGCTGGACCTTGGCGCAGGGCGCTTTGCGGCATTGCCGGGGGAGGGTGGCCATGTTGACCTGCCCCTGGGCAGCCCGCGCGAAACCCAGTTGTGGCAGCACATCCACAGCGAGATCGGCCATGTCAGCGCCGAAACCGCCTTGAGCGGCGGCGGCTTGCCGCGCCTGTACCGGGCGATCTGCGCGGTGGACGGGCACACACCGGTGCTGGACACGCCCGAGGCCATCACGGCAGCGGGGCTGGCGGGCGATCCGGTGGCGATGGAAGTCCTGGACCAGTTCAGCATCTGGCTGGGCCGGGTGGCGGGCAACAATGTGCTGACCACCGGCGGGCGTGGTGGCGTGTACATCGTGGGCGGGGTGATACCGAGGTTTGCCGACTTCTTTATCAACAGCGGTTTTGCCAAGAGCTTTGCCGATAAAGGCTGCATGAGCGACTATTTCAAAGGGATTCCGGTGTGGCTGGTGACCGCGCCGTATTCCGGCTTGACCGGGGCGGGTGTGGCGCTTGAGCAGGCATTTGCTTAGGCTGTGATGGCCTCATCGGGGGCAAGCCCCTCCCACCTATCGATTTGTGAATACCTTCAAATGTGGGAGGGGGCTTGCCCCCGATGAGGCCCTCAAGAACACCCACAACAACAAGGAGGCCCCGTGAGCGTAATCAGTAAATCCATTCTCCTCGTCGACGACGACCAGGAAATCCGCGAATTGCTGCAGACCTACCTCAGTCGCGCCGGCTTCCAGGTGCGTGGCGTGGCCGATGGCGCGGGGTTCCGCCAGGCGATGAGCGAGGCGCCGTGCGACCTGGTGATCCTCGATGTGATGTTGCCGGACGAAGACGGTTTCAGCCTCTGCCGCTGGGTTCGCCAGCACCCGCGCCAGGCGCAGGTGCCGATCATCATGCTCACCGCCAGTTCCGATGAAGCCGACCGCGTGATCGGCCTGGAGCTGGGCGCCGATGACTATATCGGCAAGCCGTTCAGCCCCCGCGAATTGCAGGCGCGGATCAAGGCGCTGTTGCGTCGTTGTCAGTTCGGCCAGGAGCGCAGCGGTGCCGGCGAGGTGCTGGTGTTCGACGAATGGCGCCTGGATACGGTCAGCCACCGTCTGTTTCATGTGGACGGCGAAGAGGTGATCCTCTCCGGTGCCGACTTTGCCTTGCTCAAGCTGTTTCTCGACCACCCGCAACAGATCCTCGACCGCGACACCATCGGCAATGCCACCCGTGGCCGCGACCTGATGCCGTTGGACCGCATCGTCGACATGGCCGTCAGCCGCCTGCGCCAACGCCTGCGCGATACCGAGAAACCTCCGCGGCTGATCCGCACCGTGCGCGGCAGCGGCTATCAACTGGCAGCCAGCGTGGTTGCCGGCAATGCCCACTGAACACCTGAGCGAACGCCGCCGCCGTTTTCCCGTGCCACGCTCGCTGCTGGGGCGCATGTTGCTGCTGACCTTGCTCGCCGTGTTGTTCGCCCAGGCGCTGTCCAGCGTGATCTGGGTCTCGCAGCTGCGCGCCACGCAGTTGGAAGGCCTGGTCACCAGCGCCCGTAGCCTGGCGCATTCGATGACCGCCAGCGTGAGTTACTTCCGTTCATTGCCGGTGGCCTATCGCCCACTGGTGCTCGACCAGTTGCGCAGCATGGGCGGCACGCGTTTTGTGGTGACCCTCAATGATCGTCCGCTGGACATGCAGGTATTGCCCGAAACCCCGCGCAAGCAGGCGGTGCTGGTGGCTGTGGACGACGTGTTGCGCCAGACCCTCGGCGCCGATGTGCATATCTCGGTGGAGTTTGTCAGCGCCGAAGACCTGCGCATCTTCAACGCCGGCCTCAAGCTCGACGAACTGCCGCGCTCCTGGGCCCACTACGCGTTGACCCTGGAGCCGGTCAACCCACCGGTACTGGTCACCCAGATTCAGCTGGCGCCGGGTGAATGGCTGTACATCGCCTCGCTGTTGCCCGAACCCTACACCAGCCTTGAAGAGCAGGGCCTGCCGGCCCAGCAGGTGTGGTTTATCGTGTTGACCAGCGGCTTCCTGCTGCTGTTTATCGGCCTGCTGGTGCATTGGCAAAGCCGACCGCTCAAGCGCCTGGCGCGGGCGGCGCGGGACATGTCCCTGGGGGCGGACGTGGAACCGGTTGCCGAAGGCGGCGGCAGTGAAGTGGTGGAAGTGGGGCGTGCGTTCAATGCCATGCGTGAGCGCATCAGCCGCTACCTGACCGAGCGCAGCCAACTGTTCAGCGCGATCTCCCACGACCTGCGCACGCCCATCACGCGCCTGCGCCTGCGCGTGGAATTGCTCGACGATGAGAACCTGCAAAACAAATTCGGGCGTGACCTGGATGAGCTGGAATTGCTGGTCAAGGGCGCGCTGCAGTGCGTGAAAGACACCGATATCCACGAGAACATCCAGCCGGTGGACCTCAACCACGTGCTCGAATGCCTGGTGGAACCCTACCTTGCGCCCAACGGCAACGGACGAGTGACCCAGCATGGGCAGGCCCTTGCCACCTATCCGGGCAAGCCGCTGGCGCTCAAGCGCTGCATCGGCAACCTGATCGACAATGCGTTGAAATACGGACAGAACGCGCATTTGCACATCGAGGACGATGGCGCCGAGTTCATCCTGCACGTGGACGACGAAGGCCCCGGCGTGCCGGAACAGCGCCTGGAGCAGGTGTTCGAGCCACACTTTCGCCTGGCCGGGCAGCAGCAGGGCTACGGTTTGGGATTGGGCATTGCGCGCAATATCGCCCATAGCCATGGGGGCGAAGTGAGTTTGCAGAACCTGCGCGAAGGCGGCCTGCGCGTTACCTTGCAGCTGCCGCGCGGATTGGACTGACCGGATACGGACCAATGTGGGAGGGGGCTTGCCCCCGATAGCGGTGTATCAGTCAGCTCATTTGCAACTGACCCACCGCTATCGGGGGCAAGCCCCCTCCCACATTTTGAAACTCATTGAGTCAGATGCTTTGGCGCAAGCGGGCCAAGTCGCGTAAAGGCGGCGCGCCAAACAACCGGCTGTACTCCCGGCTGAACTGCGACGGGCTTTCATACCCCACCCGATACCCCGCCGCCGAGGCCTCCAGCCCTTCGGCAATCATCAGCCGCCGCGCTTCCTGCAGGCGCAGTTGTTTCTGGTACTGCAGCGGGCTCATGGCGGTGATCGCCTTGAAGCGGTGATGCAAGGTCGACACGCTCAGGTTCACTTCCCGGGCCAGGTCATCGATGCGCAGCGGCTGTTCGTAGTTTCCGTTCAACCACTTGATCGCTTGGCTCACCCGGTGACTCTGGCTGTTGGCGACGGCGATTTCATACAGGCGATAGCCTTGGGGGCCACGCAACAAGCGGTAGAGAATTTCGCGGTTGATCAGCGGCGCAAGCATCGCGATGTCTTTGGGCGTGTCCAGCAGGCGGCTCAAGCGCAGCACGGCGTCGAGCAGTTGATTGTCGATGCGGTCGACGTACATGCCACGGGACGTAGGACGCGACGGCACGCCCATCGGGCCGGCTTCGGCAATCAGTGCGGTGAGTTGGGCCGGGTCGATATTGATGCGCACCGACAGGTTGGGGTCTTCCGGGGTGGCGTCGATAATCCGCCCGGCCACCGGCATGGCCACCGAGAACACTAAATAGTTGAGCGGGTCATAGGCGAAGATTTCGTCGGCCAGGCGCACTTCCTTGCTGCCACTGGCGAGGATGCACAATGCCGGTTCCACCAGCACCGGCATGAAGTCGCGCGGCGTGTTGTGGCGGTTCAGGTACAGCGAAGTGATCGCCGTACCGTAGGAACCGTCTTCCCAGGTATGGCGGTGCACGATGCTGGCCAGTTCGGCACGCTGCTTTTCCATCTCGGCATCGAGGGGAGTGGGCTTGAGGTCAGGCGACGACATGAGGCGTCCTCTACACGCAGGTTTGATGGGGCTCAGCTTAGCGGTGGAGTTTCAAACAGTGTTATGTCAATTCTGCACAATCCTTGCCTGATCCTGCGCCCTGTCGTGAATCAGGCAAGCAAAGCCGCTGTCATCTCCCTGAAACACGCCGCTCGGGCGTGGAATAAAACGGCTGCGCGAACGTCCTGCCTACGCTTCTGGCAGGATTGTGCAAGAAGCCTGCAGGAATCGACTAACCGCGCCCAACCCTGCGCCGCTATCTTTGATCCTGTGGCAACACGCCCTCACCGTGGTTGCCGAGCATCACTTCTCAACGGGAGAGTCGAACATGTCCACCCCCATTCCCGCGAGCCATATGGCCTTTATCCGTGCCCGTACCGGGTGCAGCACCGAGCTGGGTGCACGCTTGAGCAGTTTGATCGAACCGGGCCGACAGGCTCAGGGTTGCCTGCAATTTTCGTTGCAGCATTCCCAGGTCGACCCCGATGTGTGGTTGGTCACGGGGGTATGGAGCAGCGAGCAGGCGATGAGCGCCTACTTCAATTCCCCGGCCCTGATGATCTTCACCGAGTTGTTGAACGACAGGGTCGTGCGCAGCATGGACTTCCAGACCTTCACCGACGCATCCGCCGTCAACGCCTACGGCGAGTACCTGCAACTGGCCGGTTAGGGGTTAGAATGGCCGACTTTTCATTGGCCAGGACCTGCAACATGGCACGTAAACAATTTGCCCACCACGAAGCCGTTTCCGCCGTCGTACCGGGAGAGAGTGGCTACAGCGCCGCCGTTGCCGTCAAGGCACTCGATGGCATGGGCGCTCCGCGATTTCACAAGATCCTGGACGGTCAGACGTTCAAGACCGCGTCCGATGCCGATGATGCGGCGGCTGTGCAGCTTGAGTGCCTGGTTGATGTGGATGCAGACGGCCAACTGGTTTGGGCGCCTGCCGCTGACTAAATGGGTGAGGGGGCTTGCCGCCGATAGCGGTGGGTCAGCCAGCAAATTTGCAGCTGATACACAGTCATCGGGGGCAAGCCCCCTCCCACATGTTTGATTGCATTTCAGTCAGGGTTTTGTGGCGCCTGGCCGGTACATCTTGAACAGCGCTTCAGGGCCTAACTGGAAATAATCCGCCGGGCCGCCACCGCGCAGAATCGGCTCGGCGGCTGCCGTGTCGTAGATCCCATCCTTGAGCAGCCATTTGGCGATGTGCACCGCGACCACTTCGCCCAGCACCAGCCAGCTGGGGACCAACTGCTGGTCGGCGCGTTGCAGCTGGATAATCTGCGTCACCTTGCATTCGAACGACACCGGGCTCTCGCCCACCCGCGGGACGCCGACGATTTTCGAAGCCATCGGCGTCAGGCCGGCCAACTCGAATTCATTCACGTCCGGCGAAACAGCCGCGCAACTCTGGTTCATCTGCTCGGCCAGCGGGCGGGTCGCCAGGTTCCACACGAACTCGCCGGTCTGTTCGATATTGTTCAGGCTGTCTTTGCGCCCGACGCTGGAAAACCCAATGATCGGCGGAATGTAGTTGAACGCGTTGAAGAAACTGTAAGGCGCCAGGTTCAGGCGACCTTCGCGGTCTTGTGACGAGATCCAGCCGATCGGGCGCGGGCCGACGATGGCATTGAACGGATCATGGGGCAGGCCGTGGCCGTTGGCGGGTTCGTAGAAGTGGATATCGTCGGACATAGCCTGTCTGCTCTCAATTCTGGAGCCCACATCATATCCAATGTGGGAGGGGGCTTGCCCCCGATATCGGTGGTTCAGTCACTGTATAGATGACGGATACACCGCTATCGGGGGCAAGCCCCTCCCACACTTTTAGTCGGTGGTAATCCGCGAATGCTTGCGGGTGTCCTTCATGGTCACATAGACCAGCAACGACACCGCGATACACGCGGTCACGTACCAGTAATAACCGGTCTCCATGCCGATGCTCTTGAACCACAGGGCAATGTATTCAGCGGTACCGCCGAAGATCGACACGGTCAGGGCATACGGCAGGCCCACGCCGAGGGCGCGGATTTCAGTCGGGAACAGCTCGGCTTTGACCACCGCATTGATCGAGGTATAGCCGCTGACGATGATCAGCGCGGCCATGATCAGGAAGAACGCGCCCCACCAGGTCTGGATGGTGTGCAGGGTGGTGAGGATCGGCACGGTAAACAGCGTGCCGAGGACGCCGAAGGCGATCAGGATCGGGCGCCGACCAATCTTGTCCGACAGGCCGCCCACCAGGGGTTGCAGGCACATGAACAGAAACAGCGTCGCCGCCGAGATGGTGGTGGAGTCGGAGATGCTCATGCCGACGGTGTTCACCAGGTATTTCTGCATGTAAGTGGTGTAGGTGTAGAAGGCCAGGGTGCCGCCCATGGTCAGGCCCACCACGGTGAGCAGTTCCTTGGGGTGGCGCATCAAGGTGCGCATCGCGCTTTCCTTGGCTTTTTCCTTTTTGGTGAACGACTCGGTTTCTTCCATGCCGCGACGCAGATAGAGCGCAACCACTGCGCACAGGGCGCCGATGGCGAACGGAATGCGCCAGCCCCAGGCGTACAGTTGCTCGGTGGTCAGCAGTTGTTGCAGCACGATCAGCACTGCCAGCGCGATGAGCTGGCCGGAGATCAGGGTCACGTACTGGAAGCTGGAGTAGAAACCGCGACGTTCCTTGGTCGCCATCTCGCTGAGGTACGTGGCGGAGGTGCCGTATTCGCCACCGACCGACAGCCCCTGCAGCAACCGGGCAAACACCAGCAGGATGGGTGCACCGATACCGATGAGTTCATAGCTTGGGCTCAGGGCAATCAACAGTGAGCCGAAGCACATCAGGTAGACCGAGGCCATCAGGGCTTTTTTACGCCCGACTTTGTCGGCGTAAAGGCCCATCAGCCAGCCGCCGATAGGACGCATCAAAAAGCCCACGGCGAAGATCGCGGCGGTGTTGAGCAATTGGGCGGTGGTGTCGCCTTTGGGGAAGAAGGTTTTGGCGAAGTACAGCGAGAATGCGGCATAGACGTACCAGTCATACCACTCGACCATGTTGCCGACGGAGCCGCTGAAGATCGATTTGATCCGGCTGGAGGTCGTGCGTTCTTTCGCCGGCGCAGCTGCCGACCCCAGAGGCAAGGTATTGGAGTTATCCATTGAAGGATCCTTCATCTAGTTGTTTTTATGGAGCGTGCTTGAGCACTGCCTGACTTGGGCTATAGCAGGAGCTGTGCCAGGTGGATGAAGGCCCGGGATAGAAGGGTTTCAAGGTTTTCTTGAGCGGAAAGTTGCTGATGGTTCTGGGGTGATGAGCGGAAATCCGCTTATGGCTGCGGGCGTCATCGGGGGCAAGCCCCCTCCCACATTTTGATTTGTGAACACATCCAAGTGTGGGAGGGGGCTTGCCCCCGATAGCGATCGGAAGGCCGCTAAAGAAACATCTCCCTTGCCAACCCATGCCGCTGCATCTTTTCATTGAAGGTGCGGCGGGGCAGTTGCAGTTCCGCCAGCACCGCCTTGATATCGCCTTTATGTCGGGTCAGCGCAGCTTTCAGGCAATGCGCCTCGAAGGCTTCCTGTTGCGCCGCCAACGATTGCCCGACCTCGACACCCTCAGGTTCAGGCTCTCCAAGCCCCAGTACCTGGCGTTCAGCGACGTTGGCCAGTTCACGCACATTGCCCGGCCAGTCATGGCTGAGCAGGCGCCCCAACTGCGGCCCGCTCAAGGGTTCGACCTGGCGGCCCAAACGCTCGGCGGCGCTTTGCGCAAAATGCTCGTACAGCAACGGGATGTCTTCGCGCCGCTCGCGCAACGGTGGCAAGCGCAGTTGCGCGACGTTCAGGCGATACGCCAGGTCTTCGCGAAAACGCCCGGCACGGGCCTCTTCCAGCAGGTCCGGCTTGGTGGCGGCAATGATGCGTAAATCCACCTGGATACTTTGATTGGAGCCCAACCGCTCAAGCTTCTGCTCCTGCAGCACCCGCAACAATTTCACCTGTTGGGCCAGGGGCATGCTTTCGATTTCATCAAGGAACAGCGTGCCGCCGTGGGCATATTCCAGCTTGCCGATACGCTTGCCCTGGGCGCCGGTGAACGCGCCGCTTTCATGGCCGAACAACTCGGCCTCGAACAGCTGTTCGGGAATGGCCGCGCAATTGAGCGCGACAAACGGTTTCTTCGCCCGCAGGCCGAAATCATGCAGGCAGCGGGCCACCAGTTCCTTGCCGCTGCCGGTCTCGCCACGGATCAACACATTGACCGGCAGCGCTGCCAGGTCCAGCACCTGGCGGCGCAGGTGCTGCAAACTGCGGGACACCCCCAGCAGGCTGGATTCCAGTTGGGCGCGGTGATCGGCCTGCTGATGCAGGCGGCGGTTTTCCAGGACCAGGCCGCGTTTGTCGAGCGCTCGACGCAGGCTATTGAGCAGGGTATCCGGGCTGAAAGGTTTTTCCAGAAAGTCGTAGGCGCCGTCGCGCATGGCTTCGACGGCCATTGGCACGTCGCCATGGCCGGTGAGTAAAATCACTGGCAAGTCGGCATCACGACGCTGCACTTCGGCCAGCAACTCCAGGCCGCTGAGCCCGGGCATGCGCACGTCGCTCAGGATCACGCCGGGGAAGTCCCTGGGCAACTGCGCCAGGCATTCTTCGGCACGGCTGAACAATTGCACCGCGAAACCCGACAGGCTCAACCATTGTTCGACGGCCGTGCGAATGCTGGCTTCGTCATCCACCACAATCACCGCGTTCAACATAGGTCGGGCGTCTCCAGCGCGACGGGTAAGGTCAAGGTAAACACTGCGCCGTCGCCCCGGTTGCCGGCGATCAGGCGTCCGCCCAGTTCATGCACGATAGCGTAGGACACCGCCAACCCCAAGCCGAGCCCGTCACCCACTGGCTTGGTGGTGAAGAAGGGGTCGAATACGTTGTTCAAGTGTTCTTCGGCAATCCCGCCGCCGCTGTCGCTGACGCTTAACTGCCAGAGCTGCTGGTCGGCGTGCAAACGGATCTCCAGGCGTTTGCGCGGTTTGTCGGCCATGGCATCCAGGGCGTTACGCAGCAGGTTGATCAACACTTGTTCGAGGCGAATCGCGTCGCCCCGTACCCAGGCAGGGCGGGTCAGGTCCAGCGCTACGCCGATGTGTTCATCGCGCAGGCGCGCATCGAGCAGATGCAGGGACTGGTCGACCACGGTGGCCAGGTCCAGGCGTTCGCGCAGGCCGCTGGGGCTTTTTCGGGCGAAGGTCTTGAGGTGGCCCGTCAGCGCCGCCATGCGCGTGAGCATGTCATCCAGCGGTGTGAGTGCCTTGTAGGCATCGTCCACGCGGCCGTGGTCGAGCAACAGTCGCAGCGTCGCCAATTGCATGCGTTGCGCGGTCAGTGGTTGGTTGATTTCGTGGGCAAGGGCGGCGGACATCTGCCCCAGTGCCGCCAGTTTGGCCGACTGCACCAGGCCATCCTGAGCGGTGCGCAGGGCCCGGGTGCGCTCCTCCACCAATTGTTCGAGCTCTTCGCGGCTGCGTTGACGCAGGCGCGCCAGGCGCCAGCGTTGGCTCAGGAACAGCACAAGGAACACCAGGGCCAGCCAGGACCCGGCGGCGGCCAGGCCGGCATTGCGCTGGTCTTCAAACGGGAACTGGGGTTTGCGCAGCAGGTGCAGGGTCCAGCCTTCGGCTTTGAGCGGCAGCGACTCCCAGATGTAGTTGGCACTGCCGTCGGGGCCGTTGACGCGCATCAAGTGGCTGTTGTCGTCAAAGCGTTGCAGGGTGCTGGTCTCCAGCGGCTGCAGTTGCTTCTTGTCGTATTGACGAGTGGCCTTGAGTTCAGCCAGGTCGCTCCCTGACAGCGGCCGCAGGTTGCGATAGCGCCAGCCCGGCTGGTTGGCGATGAACACAATGCCGCGTGCATCGCTGACCAGCAGCAAGTCATTGCCCTGGGCCCATTCGCGTTCCAGTTCGGGAAACTCCAGCTTGACCACCATGGCGCCGAGGAACTGCTCGTGTTCATCGACCACCGCGCTGGAAAGGAAGTAGCCGGGGATGCCGGTGGTCACCCCCACGGCATAAAAGCGCCCGGTGCCCTGGCTCAAGGTCTGGCTGAAATAGGGGCGAAAGGCGTAGTTGTGCCCCACGTAACTGCTGGGCAGCTTCCAGTTGCTGGCGGCCACGGCCAGGCCCGTGCGGTCCATCAGTTCCAGGGTGGACGACTGCGCGGCGCTGTTGATGCGTTCCAGCTTGCGGTTGAGCAGGTCCTGGGTGCTGGCATCCAGCGGGCCTTTCAAGGCGTTGATCATCTCCGAGTCCAGGGCCAGCACGGCGGGCAGGGCGCGGTAGCGTTCGATCAGGGTGTGCAGCGAGTTGGCATACAGCGCGAGCTGCTGGTTGGCGCGGGCGGCATCGTCCACCAAAGCCTGGCGTTCGGCATGGCGCGTAGCCAGGGCGGCAGCCAGTACTGCACCGGCGATGATCAGCAGCGAATAGAAGGTCAGGCGCAGGGAGCGAGGGATCGCGATCATACGATGATCAACAGGCCGGTAAGGGGCGAGCACCATACCATGAGCCATTGGGTAGTGCAGTCAGAGGACTGGTGTGGGAGGGGGCTTGCTCTCGATAGAGGTATGCCAGTCAGCCTATCTGGAACTGACTAACCGCTATCGGGAGCAAGCCCCCTCCCACATTTGGCTGCGCTCATCATGAAAAAAGGCGACTGGGCCGTGGGGCCGCAGTCGCCTTTATCCTTGGAGGGAGGTGCTTACTGCACTTCCACCGCGAGGCTCTCACTGATCTTCTTCTGCCAGATGGCAG
The DNA here is from genome assembly GCF_002837185.1 of Pseudomonas fluorescens. Lineage (GTDB taxonomy): Bacteria > Pseudomonadota > Gammaproteobacteria > Pseudomonadales > Pseudomonadaceae > Aquipseudomonas > Aquipseudomonas fluorescens_AM. The sequence continues at coordinate 208,167 of NZ_KZ477992.1, forward strand.
GACCGGTGATGTGTACCGACTCGCCGTTGCTGTCCACCGCAACGGTGACCGGCATGTCCTTCACGTCGAACTCGTAGATCGCTTCCATGCCCAGTTCGGCGAAAGCGACGACGCGCGATTGCTTGATGGCTTGCGCCACCAGGTACGCGGCGCCGCCCACGGCCATCAGGTACACGGCCTTGTGGTCCTTGATCGCTTCGATGGCGGTGGGGCCGCGCTCGGATTTGCCGATCATGCCCAACAGGCCGGTTTGTTCGAGGATCTGACGGGTGAACTTGTCCATCCGCGTCGCGGTGGTCGGGCCTGCCGGGCCCACCACTTCTTCACGCACCGGATCAACCGGGCCGACGTAGTAGATGAAGCGACCCTTGAGGTCCACCGGCAGGGTTTCGCCCTTGTTCAGCATCTCGACCATGCGCTTGTGCGCGGCGTCGCGACCGGTGAGCATCTTGCCGTTGAGCAACACGGTTTCGCCCGGCTTCCAGCTCTGCACTTCTTGCGGAGTCAAGGTGTCGAGGTTGACGCGACGGGCCGATGGGCCGGCTTCCCAGACGATTTCCGGGTAGGCGTCCAGCGGTGGCGCTTCCAGCGATGCCGGGCCCGAACCGTCGAGCACGAAATGCGCATGGCGGGTGGCGGCGCAGTTGGGGATCATGCACACCGGCAGGGAAGCGGCGTGAGTCGGGTAGTCCATGATCTTCACGTCGAGTACGGTGGTCAGGCCACCCAGGCCCTGGGCGCCGATGCCCAGTTGGTTGACCTTCTCGAACAGCTCCAGGCGCATCTCTTCGATACGGTTCTGCGGGCCGCGCTTCTTCAGCTCATGGATGTCGATGGATTCCATCAACACTTCCTTGGCCATCACCGCGGCCTTCTCGGCGGTGCCGCCGATGCCGATACCCAGCATGCCCGGTGGGCACCAGCCGGCACCCATGGTCGGAACGGTCTTGAGCACCCAGTCGACGATCGAGTCGGACGGGTTGAGCATGGCCATTTTCGACTTGTTTTCGGAACCACCGCCCTTGGCGGCGACGTCCACTTCCACGGTGTTACCCGGCACGATGGAGTAGTGGATCACGGCCGGGGTGTTGTCCTTGGTGTTTTTGCGCGCGCCTGCCGGATCGGCGAGGATGGAGGCGCGCAGTACGTTTTCCGGCAGGTTGTAGGCGCGACGCACGCCTTCGTTGATCATGTCGTCCAGGCCCATGGTGGCGCCATCCCAACGGACATCCATACCCACGCGCACGAACACGGTGACGATACCGGTGTCCTGGCAGATCGGGCGATGGCCGGTGGCGCACATGCGCGAGTTGATCAGGATCTGGGCGATGGAATCACGGGCGGCCGGCGATTCTTCGCGCAGGTAGGCTTCGTGCATCGCCTGGATGAAATCAACCGGGTGGTAGTAGGAAATGAATTGCAGGGCGTCGGCAACGCTCTGAATCAGGTCGTCTTGCTTGATCACGGTCATGAGTCGCGCTCCTCTATAAGGGAACATTCAATAAAGGTGGCTTCAGTGTTGCATCGGTCGGCTGAAGCCACCTTCCACAGGCACGCCATTGGTGCAGGCGCGACGCTAAAAAGGCGCGGCAGTATAACCCGTGGCGGTGGCCGATACACCCGACTATGGTCAAACTGTCGCAGGCATGATTCCCTGTGCACGTCCCTTCTGATAGAGCCTTTATATGCCTGAACTGCACGTCGGCGAACGCCACTGGTCGGTCGCCACCGGCAGCAACCTGCTGGATGCCTTGAACCAGGCAGGTGTGGCCGTGCCCTACAGTTGCCGCGCCGGCAGTTGCCATGCCTGCCTGGTACGTTGCCAGGGCGAGGTTCAGGACAAGCAACCTGAAGCGTTGAGCCCGGAGCAACGCCAGCACGGTTGGCGCCTGGCGTGCCAGTGCCAGGTGGTTGGCGATCTGCAGGTCGAAGCCTTTGATCCTGTGCGCGACGGTTTGGCGGCGCAGGTGGTGGGGGCCGATTGGCTGACGGCATCGGTGTTGCGTCTGCGCCTGCAACCGGAGCGCGGCCTGCGGTACAGGGCGGGGCAGCACCTGGTGTTATGGGCGGGGCAGGTGGCGCGGCCGTATTCCCTGGCGAGTTTGCCGCAGGAGGAGCCATACCTGGAGTTTCATCTGGATTGCCGTTTACCCGGCGAATTCAGCGATGCGGCGCGACAGTTGAACAGGGGTGATTGTCTGCGCCTGGGCGAGTTGCGGGGCGGGGCGCTGCATTACGATCCGGACTGGCAGATGCGACCGCTGTGGCTGCTCGCATCCGGCACTGGGCTGGGGCCGTTGTGGGGGGTATTGCGTGAAGCGTTGCGCCAGGATCACCAAGGCGCCATTCGCGTGATTCACCTGGCCCATGATGCTGACGGGCATTATCTGGCCGGGCCCTTGGCAGAGCTCGCCGCGCAGCATTCCAACCTGACGGTGGAGCTGTGGACGGCGGCGCAGTTGGACCAGGCATTGGCACAACTGCGGCTTGTTTCGCGGCAAACGCTGGCTTTACTGTGCGGGCACCCTGGCAGCGTCGAGGTGTTCGCCAAGCGTTTGTTTTTGGCGGGGCTGCCGCGTAATCAGCTGCTGGCTGATGTGTTTGTGCCTCGTGGTTGAGGGGGGCGCGATTGACTGTGGGAGGGGGCTTGCTCCCGATGGCGGCCTCTGGGCCGACCAGGATGTTGGATTGGACCGAGTACATATCCGTTTCTGCGGTAACGGCCACTTAGGGTTCCGCCCTGACGGCGGCTCACTTTTGAAAAGCGCAAAAGTAAGCAAAACGCTCTTGCCGGTATGACTCACCCACATGGGTTACAAATCAGTTCACGCACATAGGTAACAGTTT